>NZ_JBVJUC010000003.1:0-428790 GCF_055605065.1 Streptomyces sp. NPDC037203 | reverse complement strand
CGGCGCACTCGACCCCAGCGATGCCAGCGGCCTGCTCGACAGCGAGGCCGCACCCTGGACCGGCGACCCGAGCGTGGCCGACGAGATCGGCGGCAACGGCGCCCCGGCGGGCGGCGACGGACTCGGACTGCCGCTGGACGAGGAAGCGGCCGCACGCTACCCCGGCGGCCTCTCCACCGACGAGGGCCTCACGGGTGCCCCCGGCATGGGCGGCATGCCGATGATGCCCGGCATGGGCTCGGGCGGCATGCCCCAGAGCGGCGCACTCGACCCCAGCGATGCCAGCGGCCTGCTCGACAGCGAGGCCGCACCCTGGACCGGCGACCCCGAGCTGGGCGAGGAGATCGGCGGCAACGGCGCCCCTGCGGGCGGCGACGGGCTCGGGCTGCCGCTGGACGAGGAGGCGGAGGCGCTGCCCGGCGCGCTCGCCGCCGAGGAGGCCGGCGCAGGCCCGGTCCTGGGCGCGGCCGGGATGAACGGCATGCCCATGATGCCGGGCATGGGGCAGGGCGGCCCCGCCGCGCAGGGGGCGGCCGATCCGAGCGATGCCTCGGGGCTGCTGGAGCCGGACGGCGAGCCGTGGACCGGAGAGCCCTCAGTCCCGGAGGAGATCACCGGGGGCGCCGGAGCGGGCGGCGAGGGTCTCGCGCTGCCCGGTCCCACCGAGGGGGTGATGATCGGCTCCGACGGGCTGCCCATCGCACCGCGGCCGACGGCGGCTCCCATGGAACCGCTCGCGGAGCCCGCGGAGACGGGGGCCGCGCTGGCGGGCGAGGCCGCGGCCGGAGAGGCGGGTGCCGCGCTGGCGGGCGAGGCCGGGGCGGCAGGCGCCTCGGTGGGGGGTGCGTCCGGGCCCGCGATGCCCGGCATGATGCCCGGCGCGGGCGCCGCTTCCGCCGGGGCTGGGGAGGAGCGGTCGGACGCCTCCGGTCTGCTGGAGCCCGACGAGCGGGCGTGGACGCCGGAGGCGGAGGCCGACGGTGGGCGTCCGGTCGTGGCGGCCCAAGAGGGCGTGGGCGAGGGCACGTTGCCCGCCGCGCTGCTCGGGGTGGCGGCGGGCACGGCCGCGGCGGCCGTGGCCGGGGCGGCCGTGGCCGGGGCGGCCGTGGCCGGGGCGGCATTCGGCGCGGGTGCGGCGGGCTCCGCGGAGGAGTCCCCCGAACGGCGGCACCCGCACCGGGACGAGGACGACGCGGCGGCGCTGGTCGTGCTGCCGGTGGGCGACGGCGGTGCGGCGGAGCCCCTCGGCACGGACGAGCCGGAGGAGCAAGAACTCCCGGACGGGCAGGCGGCGTTGACGCCCGCCGAGGGTTCCGAGGCGGAGGACACGGCGGCGTGGGACAGCGCGGGGGCCTCGTTCGTGCCGCTGCTGTGGTCCGTGCCGACCGAGGACGAGGAGGAGGTGCTGGCGCCCGGCTACGCGACGGAGGACGCGGGCACCTGGTCCGGTGCGGCCGGGGCCACGGCGGAGGAGACCGACGGGCCCCGGCTGTCCACCTGGCGCCCCAACCGGTCCGGGCCCGCCGGCCCCGGCGAGATGGTCATCCCGGCCGTCCCGCTGCGTTCGTTCGCCGGCGACCCCTCGGAACTCACCGCCGAACTGTCCCCGCACGACCCTGCGTTGGACGAGGAGGAGGCCGAGGAGGAACCGGCGCGGCCGTCCCGCGGCATCGCGGACCTGCTGGTCCAGGAGGGCGACACCTGGGGCTCGGCGGCCTCCGACGGCTCCGGGGCGGTGCTGTGACCGCACCCGCCACCCGGCGGCAGCCGGCCATCGGGCACGCGCCCGCCGCCCGGCGCCGCCGCGCCGCCGCACCATCGCACGACGCAAGGAGACTCGGATGAGCAGCCCCTACGACCAGGAGATAGAAGACCTGCTGGCGCTGTACCGCAAGCAGCGCACGGAGGCCATCGAGACGCGGCGCCGGATCAACGAGGTGACCGGTACGGCGACTGCGCCCCGGCAGGCCGTCAAGGCGACCGTCACCGCGCAGGGCGAGGTCACCGCGATCGAGTTCCCCACCGGCGCCTACCACCGGATGGCGCCGAAGGAACTCTCCGAGGCGCTGCTGTCGACCATCCGCCAGGCCCGCGCCAACGCGCTGGAGGCCGTCGCGGAGGTCGGCTCGCACGGGCTGCCGGCCGGGGTGCGGATCACCGACCTCCTCGAAGGCAGGGTCGATGCCACCGAGCTGCTCGCGGAGGAACCCGCCATGCCCGGCGAGGTGCGCGAGTACCTCGCCGGGGGGCGGCCGGACGCACGCCACGGTGACGGCCGGTGACGCCGGGCACCACGCCCCGCCACGATCACGGGAACCAGGGAGGAACGCATGGCTGACGGCGAGTTCTACGTCGACACCGACGGGCTGCGCAACCAGCTGCCGTATGTGCAGCAACTGGCGGCGCGGTTCCGGGACATCGGCACAAGCCTGGAGGGGCGGCTGTCCGAGCTGGGCGAGTGCTGGGGCGACGACGCGACCGGGCGGCAGTTCTACGAGCAGTACGCCACGCCCCGCAAGCAGATCATCGACAGCACCGGGCAGATGGGTGAGCTGGTCGACAGCATGCACGACGGCATCAGGACGATGGCCGTCAATCTCGAACGCATGGAGGACCAGAACGTCGAGGCGACCCGGCGGTTGCACACCACCGAGGCCCGGCCCGCCGAGACACGGGTGAAGAACAGCAAGTCATGAGCATCGAACTGCCCCCGGAACTGGGCTGGGTCGCCAAGCTGGCCGTCGGACAGGACTGGCCCAAGGGCGACGAGGACAAGCTGCGCAGCCTGGGCGCGGCGTGGGACGACGCCGCGCGCCAGCTGACCGCCATCAGCCGGGAGATCGACCCGGCGACCATCGGTGTGCTGCACAGTGTCGGCGGCCAGGTCGCCGACGAGTTCACGGCCTTCACCCAGCAGTTGAAGTCCAACCTCCCCGATATGGCCCAGGCGGCCGGGCAGTTGGGCGAGCTGGGCCGGAACACGGGGTTGCAGGTCGAGTACGCCAAGTACATGATCATCGCCCAGCTGGTGTGGCTGGCGGTCGAGATCGCCGAACTCGCCTTCTGGGCCCCGGAGGCGATCCCGGCCCTGGTCACCGGCGTGCGGATGATCGTCAAGATGCTGCTGAAGCGGCTGCTGATCTCCATCGCCACCGGTGTCGGGTTCATGATGAGCATGGACGCGGTGATCCAGGGGATCCAGTTCCTCAAGGGCGACCGCACCAAGTGGGACACCGCCGCCACGCTCCAGGCCCTGGAGGGCGGTGCGATCGGCGGTGCGATCGGCGGGCTGTTCTCCGGTGCCGGCTCGGCCTTCGCGCCGAAGTTCGCGTCCTCGCTGATCGGCAAGGGTGTCATCGGCGGAGCGTCCAGCATCGTCACCACCGAGGTGATGTCCCAGATCTTCGGCGGCGAGAACGACATGGGCTCCGCGCTGACCTCGGGCATCATCGGCGCGATGGGCGGCGGCGGGGGCAGGCGGAGGTTCGGCGGGGGCGAGCACACCGAGGTGCACACGCCCGACATCCATCTGCCGTCCGAGCCCGATCTCCACCTCCCGAAGTCCTCCTTCGACGGCGACGGCCCGCATCTGCCGGGCACGGAGGACTTCGAGACCGGGGGGCCGAATGCGGGGCTGAGCGACAAGGGCGCGGGCACCGGGAGCGGCACCGGTTCCCACAAGACGCTCGACACGGGTGCCGGTCGTACCGGCGGCGAAAGCAGCGGCGCGACGGCGCACACCGCCGCCCCGCGGACCACCGCCCCGCATGCCACGGTCACCGACTCCGGTGGCCGGGCCACCGGCGCCGCCCAGAAGACGGCCACGGTCCCCCACGTCGCCACCGAGTCCACCGCGTCGCGCCACACCTCCTCGACGGACCACCGCACGGACGAGGTCGCCCCCCGCGCACCCCGCGCCCAGCAGCCCACCAGCCAGAACCAGACACCGACAACCGGCGGCCAGCACGAGACCGCCAGCACCGGCGGGCAGGACCAGTCCCCCACCACCGGCGGCCAGCACGAGACCCCCACCACCACCAGCCACAACCAACCCCCCACCACCAACAACCAACACCAGACCCCCACCACCAGCGCGCAGGACCAGACCCCCACCACCGGCAGCCAGCACCAGACCCCCACCACCACCAGCCACAACCAACCCCCCACCACCGGCGGCCAGCACCAGTCCCCCGCCGCCGAACCGCACCAGGACCCCACGACCGAGCACGCCCCCTCCTTCCCGGACGTCCCCCAGCACGAGCCCGGTACGACCCCGCACCTCGACGCCGCCGAATCCGCCACCCCCGATCCGCACGTCACCGAGCAGTTGCACCGGCTGGACTCCGTCGCGGTGCCCACCCACGACCCGAACCCGCTCCACCAGGCGCCGGCGGCCCCGACGGCCCGGCCCGCCGCGCCCGACGCCGGCATCCGGCAGCGCGTGTCGGACCTGGACCGTGCCGCGCGGGGAGCCGGCATGTCCGAGGCCGACCGCACGGCGTACACCCGCGCCGTGGACGAGGCCGTCGCGTCCGGTGACTGGCAGCGCGCCGGGGAGCACCTGTCGGCGTTCCGGGACCATGTCGAGACGCGTACCACCCAGCAGCGCTACGACGCCTTCCACGCACACGCGCAGGGCGGCTTCGACCGGCTGACGCACTTCACCGGCTCCAGGGAGGAGTGGCAGAGCAAGGTCGACGCGGTCGAACAGGCCCATCGCTCCGGCGACACCGAGCTGCTGGACAGCAGGCTCAACGAGTACTCGTCGTACGTCGAGCACCATGTCCCCGCCGAGTCGCTGACCGGGAACGACACCCCGCGCCCCTTCCACCAGGACGTGGAGGACCTGCGGCAGCGCCTCGCCCTGACCACCGACCAGCCCACCGCCGACCGGCTCCGTGCCCAGCTGGACGCGACGCGCCAGGACGCCGAACTGCACGATCGGCTCGTCCAGTTGCGGTCCACCCCGGATCCCGAGACCACGGCGCTCTACGGACACCTCGACAACGCCCGCACCCCGGACGAGGCGAACCGGGCCCTGCACGACCTGGAACAGCACCGCGAGGAGCAGCGGCTCCAACAGCGCCTGGATCACCTGAAGTCGGACGAGCCGACGCCCGAGCGGCCCCCGGCTCCGGGCAGCGAGGCCGATCTCCGCCGCCGCCTGGACGCCCTCAACGACGGCGCGGACGAGCACGAACGCGAGCTGCGCGAGCGGGTCGACCAGGCGGCCACCGCGGAGGACGCCGGCCGGGCGCTGCGCGACCTGCACGAGTACCGCACGGACCAGCAGCTCCAACAGCGCCTGGACCGGCTGAAGTCGGACACCCCCGACCGCCCCTCCGAGCGCGAGCTGCGCGAACGTCTCGACGCCCTGCACGACGGAGAGAACGATCCGCGCGCGGCCGAGCTGCGCCGCCAGGCCCGGGAGGCGCAGACCGAGCCCGAGGCCAGGGAAGCCCTCGACAAGCTCGACCAGCATCTGCGCGATCGCGAGCAGGCCCGCCAGGATCGGGCGCGCGAACTCGGCGACCGTATGGAGCAGTTGCGGGAGCAGCACGCCGAGCAGCTGCTCGGCCTGCGTGAAGGCGCCCCCGAGGACACCTCACGCCGCATCGAGGACCTACGCACGGAGTTGTCCTCGCACCTGACGTACGACGAGCGCACCAGCACGCTGCGGCAGGAGCTCGCCCGGCCCACCGTCGCCCCCGAGTCCCCCGGCCACCTGGACCGCATCACCACCGGGACCGACGAGCACCCGAAGACCGTGGAGGACACCGCGTCCACGGACGCCCTCAAGGCCCCCGCGGGCCACACCCCCGTCTCCGACTCCACCGACCAGCACGCGAAGGCCACCGCCGAGCCGCAGCAGCCCGCCCGGCATCCCGGCGCCCGCCAGCACGAGGGCGCCCAGCAGGAGGGCGGGCAGCTCCAGGCCCAGAAGGAGCAGCCGCACGAGGCCGAGGACCCGGCCCACCCCTCCCAGCACCCCGTCCCCGGCCATGAGCACGCCGGACTCACCTGGACGGAAAAGCCGCAGGAGCAGCCGAAGCCCCAGGAGAAGCAGCCCGATGCCGTCCTCGACGGGCGGCACGTCCAGGGGCTCGCCGGGAAGAAGATCACCGAGGATCCGGGCCCGGACGCCGTACGCACCCGCGTGGCGACCCTGCTCGGCGGCCACGCCGGGGACACCTCCGTCACCCAGCGTCTGGACGCGGCCTTCGATCCCGCCAACTTCCGCAAACAGCACGGGCAGATGGTCAACGGCGGCTGGCGGTTCACCGTGCCCGTGGACGGCAAGCCCTACGAGGTCGAGGTGAAGGCGACCGCCTCCGCCTGGCGGCTGGACCCGACGAAGGACGCCGCGAAGGACAACGACGGCGACGGCTTCGACGTGCCCGTGGAGTCGACGCACGAGACCGACCCGCGCAAGACGGAGATGACCTCCTCCGAGGCGGGCCTGGAGTTCGGGCCGACCATCGTCCGGCCCGTCAACCCCCAGCTGTCCGCTCTCGTCACCCCGTCCGGCAAGCTGGGCGGCGCCACCCACGGCCGCGAGACCACCGTCAAGTCCGCCACCCAGACGGCGAACCAGTTCGCCTTCACCGGCAAGACGGACAGCTACACCTCCGACTTCACGTACCAGGTGAAGGTCACCGACCACCAGGGCACCCCGCTGCACGCCCCCGGCGCGGACGGCGAGATCAAGGGGCAGGTCCGCGCCGACGTGCCCCGGCCGCTGGAGCTGGACAAGGACCGCCCGCGCAGCTGGCAGGGCTGGGACTCCGATCAGGCCAGGAACCGCGCCAACCGGCCCGCCTCCGGGCACCCGGTGTCGATCACCGGCCTCGACACGGCCCGCGACGCCGTCTACCAGGCGCTGCCGCGCGAGGCGCGCCCCGACGGCATCGCGCACCAGGACATCGAGGACTTCTTCCAACCGTCCAACATCGTCAACGAGTTCGAGCACGCCTCGGGCCCCGGCCTGCTGTCCAAGCCGCTGACCCTGAGCGACGGCGGCAAGGCCCACCTGCTGCTGACGGTCGAGCCGGACGGCTCCCAGGCCCTGCACACCGTGGACGACAAGGCGACGCTGGGTTCGAAGGCGACGGGCGAGCACGGTCAGAGCCGTACCGAGAACAGCTCCTGGTCCCTGGGGCTCAGCGGCGGCGCCACCGGCGAGGTGTGGAAGGCCACGGACGGCAGCAAGGAGTCCACCTGGCTGACCGGCACGGCCGGTTACACCGGCTCCGGCAGCCTCGCCCACGGCGTCAAGGGCAAGAACGCCATCGGCACCGAGTCCAGCCGCGAGCACACCGGCAAGGCCGACCTGGTCGCCACGCAGGTACGGCTGCGGGTCCAGCTCATCCGGCACCACTTCCAGCCGGGGCCGGACGGCCTGCACTCCACCACCACCACGAAGATCGGCGATCACAGCCCGCCGCCGTCCGAGCGGCAGCCGGCACCCGCGCCCGGCGATGTGGTCCTCACCATCGATCCGCAGCACGGCGAGGTGCTGCGCGCCGTCCCGCACGAGCTGCCGCCGAGCACGACCGGCAGCCGGCCGCAGCTGGAGCCGGCCCGGCTCACCGACCCGGTCACCGCCCCCCGCACCACGATCCTCGATCTCCCCGGCTCGACGGAGCTGGAGGACCACATCGTGCGGGAGATGCACCAGGACCATCCGGGTGTGCTGCCGCCCCCGGCGGCGATCCGCCCCGGCACGAGCACCGGCAACCACCCTCGGGTGACCCCCGAGGCGTGGGAGAACCTGCGCGCGCTGCGGCAGCAGCTCGCCCCCTCCCAGCTGCGCGGCGCGGGATCGAAGCTGCTGGACGGCACCTACCGGATCACCCTCAAGGGCCCCCACCTGCCGGGGCGTTCGGGCACCACGCACGAGATCCTCATCAAGGCCGAGCCCGGCAAGGGCGACCACCAGGGCTCGGGGAAGTCGACCACGAAGGCCGCGCAGACCCGGACCACCGGGGCCGACAAGTCCGTCACCCGCAGCACCAAGCACGTCGTCAACCTCGGCGGGAACGTACGCAGTTCGCTCGACCACCCGGACGTGACCCGCGGTTTCACCATCGGCAGCCTCGACATCACCGCCCACAACCCCTCACACGGGATCACCATGGGCGCCGAGACCGAGGTGAAACGGCAGTTCTCCCTGGAGGCCGACACCGATACGTACGCCCACCCGGTGACGTACCACGTCATGCTCGGCGTGGAAGACCCCAAGCAGCCGACCACGCACCTGTCCACGGACGCGCCGTCCCCGCACATGCAGCACATCAAGCAGGTACGGCCGGACGGCCGGCTCACCGTCGAGGTGGCGCGCACGCCGGAGGCGACCGCGGAGAACCCGCCACCGTCCACCATCCCGAAGGCGGAGGTGCTGCCGCAGCGCCACGCGATCCGCCATGTGACCGCCTCCGACGACTTCCGGAACACCGCGCAGCAGTCCCTGACCAGCGCCTTCCAGAAGAAGGCCGGCGGCTCGACGGACACCCGTGTGCCCGAGCTGAAGGACGCCCTGGACGGACTCACCGACGAGGACCACCTGCGGTCCCTGGTCTCCGCCTCGCACGGCGGCTGGGCCAACAGCGGTGACGAGCAAGTCGGTTCGGGCCGCAACCGGGACACCGTGGGGCTCTCGACGCGTACCAGCCTGAGCGCGTTCCGCTTCCGCGAGACGCTGCCCGGCGAGGGCAAGCTGGAGATCGAGACCAAGTCCAGCGTGTCCACGGCGATCGCGGACAAGAACACCCGCGCGTTCAAGGCCGGTCTCGGCTTCGACGCCGCCCGCTTCCCGTCCAAGGACAGCCCCGACGCCTCCCTCCAGGTGCGCGGCGGCGTCAAGGGCAAGGGCGGCGCCGGGACGAACAGCGGCGAGAACGTCAAGCAGAAGATGACGACCTCGCGCAAGGCCGCGTACAAGGGCACCTGGCACCTGTACGAGGCCGACGCCGACGTCACCGTCCAGGGCCGGGTCACCGACGCCAAGGGGAACATCACCCTCGGGGACCCGCAGCACAGCAAGCACCGGGTGCTGGTGCTGCTCTCCGACGACGACGTACGACACCTCGGCGACGACCCCGCGAAGGCACCGGACACCACCGGCACCCGCCAAGCCCCGCTGCTCTCCCAGGGGTTGCTGGGCGGAGCCACCGCCGAGATCCCCCGCTCCGACGAGATCCTCGGCGAGATCGACCGGCAGATCCGCGGACTCGACCAGGTGTCCGACGTACCCGAGAGCGCGCTGCCGTTCGCCGACACCTTCTCGCCGGAGAACCTGTCGGCCAACTACGAGGACCTGGTGGGCCGGGGCATCCTCGACTACCACGTGCACGAGTCCCGCACCCAGCGCGTGATCACCGAGGTCCTGGTACGGGGCGTCCCGCGGGACGAGTGGACCGACGAGGGCAACCACTCCACCGGGGACACCACCCGCAAGGTCGGCCTCGCCGAGACCGTCAAGGGCAGCGCGGGGCACAACTGGTCGCTGGGCGCCGACGGCAACCTCCGCATCTCCTACGCCCCGGTCGTCAAGCCCAAGCCCGGCCAGGACGCCGCCGCCGTCAAGGCCGAGGAGAACAAGCCCGGTCTCGGCAACGTCGCCTGGGCGCCGACCGGGGGCGCGGAGGGCAGCCGGAGCAAGAGCGCCGAGACCGGGGTCACCACCAAGGTCGAGCACAAGACGTCGAAGTTCGGCGACACGGTGCGCTTCGGCAACCGTATGCGCTTCGAGGTCACCGTGACCCGGCGCACCGAGTACGGCCGCTTCGTCAACCTCGTCAAGCCGCGCCCCGTGGAACCGGACTGGCGGGTGCACGTGGATGTGCCCGAGTCCCTGACGAGGACCGCCGAGCAGACCGCCGCCCACCAGCAGAATCCGCAGACGCAGCAGGGTCGGCCGAAGGATCAGGATCAGCCGGGGCAGACGCCGCCGGAGGCGCAGCCGCAGGTGCTCGACGGCGGCGGCAGCGTCGAGATGCGGCCCGTCGTCTCCAAGGCGGACCGGGAGCGCTGGCAGGCGTCCCTGGACTCCGCCCACGACCTGGTGGGCTTCGACAACCACGCCGGTCTGTACGACCAGGCGCGGACGGTGCTGACCACGCCCCGGCCCTGGGGCGACGGGGTGCTGGGCAAGACGGGTGCCGCCATCTCGTGGGGTTTGGGCTCCGCCGCCACCACGATCGGGCACTGGGCCGGGGCCATGACGCCCGAGGCGGCGACCAAGCTGCTCGGCTCCTTCGTGTCCGATCCCCGTCTGGACGCCGACCACCCCCTCGTCGGCGAGCAGCGTCTGCCGCTGGAACAGCAGGTCTCGCTGCGCCGGGCGCTGGGCGCGAGCACCCTGCCCACGGTCTTCCACCAGCTCAAGGACACGGCGAACGGCTACCGCACGGTGCCGCTCGGCAGCGATGGCAGGACCGGCATCCAGGTCCGGCTGGAGCCGACCGGGGACGCGGAGGAGATCTCCACCCGTGACGACGGCAGCGACGAGATCACCGTGGCCACCGAGCACGAGTCGGCCACCAGCGCGAGCAACGGCGTCAACGCGAACCTGACGCCGCTGGCCGTGCCCGTGACCACCAAGAACCCGAGCGTCGTCGTCCCGATGCCCACCGGCGCCCTGAAGCTGGACCGCGACCAGACCTTCGAGAGCGGCTCCCCGGTCACCCGCGCACCCGGCGTCCCGACCCGCACCCTCCCGCCCCCGGCCCTCCCCCATGGCACGACCGCCACGGAGCCGGGCAAGGCCACGCTCAAGGGCCCCCAGGTGCTGATGCGCCAGCCGGTGCGGCTGAGCACGCAGAAGTACGACGAGAACGGCACGTACGGGAACACAGCGCACACGGACGGGCACGTCTTCTACTGGACGGCGAAGAAGACCGAGGACCCGAGCACGAGCACGAGTACGACCGCGCCGACGTCCACGACCGCGGACACCACCACGTCCAAGGACGCCACCCCGCCCAAGGAGACCACCCCGTCCAAGGACACGACCACGACCACGGACACGAAGCCGGCCACGGACACGAAGCCGGTGAAGTCGCCCGAGGAGACCGAGCAGCAGGACACGACGCACAAGCCGACCGAGACCCACAAGCCCGTCGGCACAGACAAGCCGGCCGAGACCCACAAGCCCGTCGGCACGCACAAGCCGGACGAGAGCCACGAGTCGGCTGAGAGCCCCAGGCCCCTCGAAACGCACCAGCCGGCCGCGTCGCACGAGGCCGCCGGGGACCACACCGCCGACACCCCGCCCCAGCCCCGCGTCCCCGTCCCCGGTGACGGCCGCTGCCTCCTGTACTCCGTCATCGCGAGCACCCCGCCCGAGCACTGGCCGAGCGCCCTGCACGGGGGCACGACCGAGCACGCGCGCGCCCAGCACGGGGCCGTCGTGCACCAGATCCGCACCCAGCGGGGCCGGGTCGGCGCCGACAGCCCGCTGGGCCGGGCCGCCCGGAATCTGCACCAGATGGTGCTGGACCGGGTGCAGTCCTCCCGACCGGGTGATCTGCCCTTCGACGTGACCGAGTTGTACCGCCGCAGCCAGGAGAACCAGCTGCGGCAAGCGCTCCAGGGCGAATCCTTCGAGCAGTTGCAGCAGCGTCTGCACGACGCCGGCGTCGACCACGTCACCTCGCCCGACTGGCTCAGCCCCCAGGCACTGCGCACCCTCTACGTCGACACGCGCGCCCAGGAGCTGACGGGCCCTCCCCACCGGCTCACCCCGCAGGACGCGGCCGACCGCGCGGCCGCCGAGGTGCCCGAGACGACGGACGCGCGGGGCCGCTGGAGGCTGCGCGACGACGCCCTCGCCCCGCACGCCCAGTTCGCGTATGTCACCGGCCGCACCGGCCCGTTGAGCCTCGACTACGTGGACAGCCACGACCGCCTGACCGGCGCCGTCGTGGACACCGCGCTGCACCAGCCGCTCACCCCGGCCGAACACCAGGCGCTGATCCAGGCCGTGCGGAACTGGGTGCCGGGCAACGACGCCTGGAACACCGACGAGGGCGAGATGTTCCCCGCACTCGTGGCCCACACCGTCGGCATCCGGCTGCGCACCTTCCAGTCGACCGGCGACGGCACGGCCCATCTGCGCACGGTCGGACCGCAGAACGGCGACCACACGGTCGACGTCTACTACAACGGCCGCAACCACTACGACGCGAGCCGCACCCCGACGCACCCGACAGCCGCCACCGCACCGCCGAAGACCGAGCCGCCGCTCGCCGACGAGGTCGCGCCGAAGGCCCCGCAGGCCACGGCGGGCGCCACCCCGCGCCGCCCCCTGAACCGCGCCCCCCGCTTCGTGGTCCGCTCCGCCTTCGACGCCCGTGTCTTCCGGGTCGGCGACACCCCCGTCACCGATCTCACCGTGCGGATCGCCTTCCGGGACGGCTCGGGCCACGACCCGGACACCGCCTGGCGCCAACTCCAGCGCGGCACCGAGGAGTTCTACAACCGGCCCGGCCACCGTCTGCCCAACGGCAGCCTGCTGCACGTGACGGTGGAGCGCGTGCCCGTGGACGCCGACCCTCATCTGGTGGTCGACCTCGCGGACCGGGACCGTCCGATGGACCAGCGCACCTGGTGGCCGGATGCCGAACCCGTCGCCTACGCACACGAGTTGGGCCATCAGCTCGGGCTGCGCGACGAGTACCGGGAGGACACCGGGGGTCCGGGCCGGGCACAGGTGGCGGGCAGTCTGCTGGGCGACTTCCACCAGCCTGCGCCGCACGGCCTCGCCCAGGGCGGGCTGCGCGGCCGCCACCTCCAACTGCTGGGGGCGCTCGTCGGCGACGTACCCGACTCCGTCGCGCACACCGGCGGCGAGCCGTCGCACACCGTCCCCCCGGAGCGGGACCCGCGCTGGCAGCAGGCCCGTGACGCCGCCGAGCCGGTGACCCGGCGGCATGTGTGGGTGGACCCGGTGACCGACCCCGACGCGGACTCCGCCGGGGAGCACACGGCCCAGAACCCGCGGATGCCGCAGTCCGAGGACCCGGTGGAGCACGGCGACGAGGACGAGCTGGACTGGTCGGACATCCTCCAGGAGTACACGCGGGAGCGCCGGCAGGAGTACGCGTGGCTGGACGGACTGTACGGCGAGACGCTCGACCAGCAGTCGTACGACCGTGCCCACGACGCCCTGCTCACCCTTCAGTCGATGGATCTGGCGCACCCCGTGCCGGACGCCGAGCACCAGCCGCATCTGGAGCTGCTGGCCCAGCAGGTGCTCCACCTGGACGGCCCGCCGAGCCCGGACGACTACCGGTATCTGCTGGCCCTCACCGCGCACGCCGGGCCCGAGTCGACCCGCGACGGCGCCGCACTCGGCGCGCACTACCTGGCCACCGAGCACGGCGCCCTGGACCACCACACCGCGCTGGTGGACGCCTCCGGAGAGACCACCGGCCGCGACTGGACGGGGGCGCGGGCGGTGCCGCCGGACCTGTCGAGCTACACGGTGTCCGGGCCGGACGGGACGGTGACCGAGCACCCGGCGCCGTGGCGCCGGCCGTACGTGGTCACCGCCCTGGGCACGCCGGGGGACGGCCTGTCGCTGCTGGTGGACGGCCGTACGGTCCGGGTGTCCGGCCCGGCGGAGTTCGCCGAGCTCGTCGCCCGCGACCCGCTGCGCGACCCCGGCCAGGACATCCTGCTGCTGGTCCCGCGCGCGCAGGACCAGGGCCTCGCGCAGCTCGTGGCGGACCGGGCCGGTACGGCGGTGTGGTCGACCAACGGCGAGGTGCGCCCCACGCTCGACTGGCGCACCGGCACCGAACGCCTCGATCTGAGCGGCGGCGACGGCGACTGGACGCTGCACATGGGCGATGCGCGCGGACCGCTGGACCTGTTCGACTCCCCCGGCCCGGAGCACGATCCGGGCGGCCCCGACTACGCGGCCAAGCTGCTCCCGCACCCCGGCGGCGACACCTCGCCCCTGACCCCGGCGAACCTGCTGGACCGGCTGGGCGCCCGCCCGCTGACGACCAGCGACTACGAAGTGATCGGCGCCGAGCCTGACACGGTGCTGTTCGAGGAGCCGACCGGCATGCGGCAGACCGGCTTCGACTACGGCCCGGACGGCTCGGGTGACGTACCGCGGCTGATCGTGCCGACGCAGGGGCATCAGCAGACCCTGGTGAGCGATCATCCGCCGCTCCACGTCTCCGGGGATCTTTCGCTGGCACACCGGCAAGGCGGTTACGGGCAGCAGGTGTTCGCCTCCCCCAGGGCGATCGAGTCGGCCAATCACCAACTGGCCCTCGCGGGCAGCCTGGTGCGACTGGAGCCCGGAGAGATGAAGCTGCGGGTGGGCGACGGCCAGGGCGGCCATCGCGAACTGGCGCGCGTCACCCCGCGGTTCCTCACCCGGTCCGGAAAGTCGGAGGAGGAGATCTGCCGGGACTTCGCCCAGATGGTCTCGGGCAACGTCGCCGCCTCGCACGTGGTCTTCCGGAGCCCCGACGGCACCGGGCTCGCCAAGGCGCCGATCAACGCGCTGGGCCGCACCGAGGTCACCGGCATCCACCACCTCGCCGAGTCCCTCAGCCTGGTGGCCGACGGCCGAAGGCCCGGCACGCTGGATCCCACGTGGGCGGCGCGGCAGGTGCGCCGGGACGACCGGTTCATCGCCGAGAGCGACGGCCCCACGCCGGGCAAGTCGTACGGCAGCGCGCTGAGTTACGACCCGTTGGACAATCCGCGCCGCGACAACCTGTCGGCCGCCGCGCGCGAGATCGGCATCAACGAGCACGCCTGGGCGAAGGTCGGCGAGGCGTATCTCGTCCATTCGATCAACGCCCTCGACGAAGAGGGCCTGCCCAGCCTGGCGCACAACTACGCCAAGCCGGGCGAGCCGCCGGGCAGCCACTTCGGCTACCACTTCGCCGCCGTCGTGCTCGCCAGCGAGGACGGCAGGCACCAGATCACCCTGGAGAACTTCGCCCGCCGCGCCCATGTCGCCGCCATCGTGAAGTCGGCCGTGGCGCACAACCTCCGCCAGACCGGCCCGGACGGCTTCCACCGGCTGCACGAGGCCATCGCCGACGAGCTGGACAGCGCCCGCACGGGCACGGCGGACGCGACGCGGGTCAAGCGGCTGGAGCGCCATCTGGCCCTCGCGGACGCGCTCGCCAAGGCGGCGGATGCGCGGGAGGTCCGCGACGCGGCCGCCGCGGGCAGCCCCGAGCGCACGGCGGCCGGCACCGCGTACGACAAGGCGGTCATGGTGGCCGAGGCGCGGATGAAGCAGGCGGCCGAGCTGTCCAAGGGCAGCGACCTGTGGCATTTCCGGATGTTCTCCCAGCGGCCCGGCGAGACCATGCACGAGGTCAGCGCGGACCTGCTGACCTCCCATCCGTCGGCCGAGGCCAATCCGCTGACCTCGGTCATCGTGCACGGCCACCGGCTCCCTCGGGTGGACATCGAGTTCCGCGAGGGTTCCCGGCAGATCAGCCGGGACGAGGGCCGCAAGCTCAACTACGTGGCCGAGCTGGCGACCCGCGCCGGGCTGTGGAACCACCACAACGGTCTGCCGCTGCCCCGGATCACCGTGACCGGGCGCGGCAACGCCCGCCGCCCCACGCTCGGCGGGGTGCTGCCCGAGGCCGCGCGGCAGCGGGCCGAGGCCGTGCACGGGGAGCTGCGGGACCGGCTCGACCGGTATCTCGTCAACTACCAGCACGGCGTCTCGCAGCGGCGGCTGACCGCGGCCGACTTCCCGGTCGAGGTCTCCACCGAGCGCGCCGCGCCGGGCGGCGACCGGGCGCAGGGCCGCCGTACGACGGTCGCGGTGGACGATCCCCACCTGGAGGACACCTCCACCGGCACCCCCACGAGCCCGCGCCGGTCCGTCCCGGACCCCTCCGAGACGGCACCTCGAGCACCCCGAGCGCCCCACCAGGCACCCCCGACGCGGCACCAGCCGACGGAAACACGGGCCCAGCGGGCGGCGCGGTCCCCGGAAGACCACCGGCCGACGGCACCGGCCCCGGAGCCCCGGCTCGCCGCCCCGCCCCCGCCGTCGTACCGCAGCGAACGCCTCACCATCGGCGGGGTGGCGTTCGCGGACGGCTCGGCGGAGCTGACCGGCACGCAGCGGGAGACCGTGCACCGGCTGGCCGCCGAGGTGGCGTGGGCCGCGGCGGCGAACACGCGTGCGGGTTTCCCGCCGCCGCGGGTCGTGGTGGTCGGCCACGCCAACGGGATGCGCGGCGGCCTCCCGCACTTCGGTGAGGCGCTGCGGCGGGGGCAGGAGCGCGCGGACGGGGTGGCGGAGGTGTTCCGCTCGGCGCTCGCCGTCCACCTGGCGCGGCTCCAGGCCGGCGGGGAGGCCGTCACGCTCCTGGCGGACATCGAGGTCGCCACCCGTTCCGAGGGCAACGCACCGCCCCTCGGCACACCCGCGCAAGCCGACGCGGCGGCGGCGCGCCGGCAGGCGTTCATCGTGGTCGAGCTGCCCCGGCCGGGGGCGGATGACGCTCGGTGAGCACGCCCGGCCGGCGCCACGACGCGCCCCGCGGGGGCGGGTTCGGGCGGTGCCCGGCCGGGCAGAATGCCGCAGCGCACATGACCTTCCCGGCCACAAGGCCGATACTGAGGTGCAAGGCTCCGACCACCTAACCGGTCCCACCCGGCCTGAGCAGGGCGAACGCCGATCCGGGACCAGCTGCCGAGCTTTCTGGGAGACGGGCATGAAGATGTTGATCAACGTGCCGGAGACCGTCGTGGCGGACGCGCTGCGCGGGATGGCCGCCGCGCATCCGGATCTGACGGTGGACGTGGAGCACCGGGTGATCATCCGTCGGGACGCCCCGGTGCAGGGGCAGGTCGCCCTGGTCTCCGGCGGCGGGTCGGGGCACGAGCCGCTGCACGGCGGGTTCGTCGGTCCCGGCATGCTGTCCGCCGCCTGTCCGGGTGAGGTGTTCACCTCACCGGTGCCGGACCAGATGGTGCGCGCGGCGGCGGCCGTGGACAGCGGCGCCGGGGTGCTGTTCGTGGTGAAGAACTACACCGGTGACGTGCTCAACTTCGACATGGCGGCGGAGCTGGCCGAGGACGAGGGCATACAGGTCGCCAAGGTGCTGGTGAACGACGACGTGGCGGTCACCGACAGCCTCTTCACGGCCGGCCGGCGCGGCACCGGGGCGACGCTGTTCGTGGAGAAGATCGCGGGCGCCGCCGCGGCCGAGGGCCGGCCGCTGGAGCAGGTGGAAGCGATCGCCCGGCGGGTGAACGAGAACTCCCGCAGCTTCGGTGTGGCGCTGAGCGCCGTCACCACCCCGGCCAAGGGCAGCCCCACCTTCGATCTCCCGGACGGCGAGCTGGAGTTGGGCATCGGCATCCATGGCGAGCCGGGCCGGGAGCGGCGGCCGATGATGACCTCCGGGGAGATCGCCGACTTCGCGGTGCACGCGATCCTGGACGACATGCCCCCGAACAACCCGGTGCTCGTGCTGGTCAACGGCATGGGTGCCACCCCGCTGCTGGAGCTGTACGGCTTCAACGCGGAGGTGCAGCGGGTGCTGGCCGAGCGCGGGGTCGCCGTGGTGCGCACCCTGGTCGGCAACTACGTCACCTCCCTGGACATGGCGGGCGCCTCGGTGACGCTGTGCCAGGTCGACGAGGAGCTGCTCGGGTTGTGGGACGCGCCGGTGCGCACCCCGGCATTGCGCTGGGGGATGTGATACGGCGGTACAGGTCTCAACGCCCTTACTATGCTTGGGAGGTCCAGTGCTCGACGCCGACTTCTTCCGCCGTTGGATGACGGCGACCGCCGCGTCCGTCGACCGCGAGGCGGAACGGCTCACCGCCCTCGACGCGACCATCGGGGACGCCGATCACGGCAGCAACATGCGGCGCGGGTTCACGGCCGTGCAGGCGGAGCTGGACAAGGAGACGCCGGGCACGCCGGGCGCCGTGCTGATGCTCGCCGGGCGTGTGTTGATCTCGACGGTCGGCGGTGCCTCGGGGCCGCTGTACGGCACGTTGCTGCGCCGGACCGGCAAGGCCCTCGGGGAGGCCCCGGAGGTCACCGAGGAGCAGTTGGCGCAGGCGCTGCGGACGGGAGTGCAGGGGGTGATGAAGCTCGGCGGGGCGGCCGCGGGCGACAAGACCATGGTCGATGCCCTGCTGCCGGCCATGGACGCGCTCGGCGAGGGTTTCGCCGCCGCCCGGACCGCCGCCGAGCGGGGCGCGGAGGAGACCGTCCCACTGCTGGCCCGCAAGGGCCGGGCGAGTTACCTGGGCGAGCGCAGCGTCGGGCACAAGGATCCGGGGGCGACGTCGTCGGCGCTGCTGATGGCCGCGCTGGCCGAGACGGCGGAGGGCTGACGTGAGCGAGGAGAAGCTGGTCGGGATCGTGCTGGTGTCGCACAGCGCGGAGGTGGCCGCCTCGGTCGCCGCGCTGGCCAAGGGACTGGCGGGCGGTGCCGCCTCGGTGCCGGTGGCCCCGGCGGGCGGCACGGAGGGCGGCGGACTGGGCACCAGTGCCGAGCTGATCTCCGCCGCGGCCGCCTCGGTGGACCGGGGCGCCGGGGTCGCGGTCCTCACCGACCTCGGCAGCGCCGTACTGACGGTGAAGGCGCTGCTCGCCGAGGACGAACTGCCCGAGGACACCCGGCTGGTGGACGCCCCGTTCCTGGAGGGGGCGGTGGCCGCGGTGGTGACGGCCGCCGCGGGCGCCGACCTGGCCGCGGTGGTGGCGGCGGCGACGGAGGCGTACGACTACCGCAAGGTGTGACGGCTCGTCGGCGGGACGCTGCGGCTGGTCAGTTGTCGGTCACGAACTGCCGGGCCAGCCGCTCACCCGTGGTCACCGCCGCCTGGTGGTCCTCGATGGGGTCCACCTTGGAGTCCTTGAAGACGATGTAGGTGACCCCGGAGGGCACCCCGCCGTCGCTGGGTCCGGCGGGGATGCCGAGGCCCCGCGCGGTGGCGTAGGAGGCCTCGCCGATGAGGTCGCTCGGGCCGGTGTCGCCGACGACCGCGTACTGCACCCGGTCCTGGTAGACGACGGCGGCGACGGAACCGCCCCGCACCCCGCTCCCGGCGGGGCTCCAGCGGCTGCTCGCGGCCGGTACGACGATGTAGGGCAGGGTCTCCGCGTTCAGCGGCCGCCCGTCGGACTGCACGTAGGCGGTGCCGGGCGAGTACAGCGGGTCGGCCTGGGCGTTGCAGTGGGCCGTCGTCTGGCCGTCGCAGTCGATGTCGAGGTCGGCCTTCCAGAAGACCGCGCCCGAGGCGCCGCAGACGGGTACGGTCGCGGGGCTGTCCGCGTCGGTGCGGTAGCGGCCGTGGGAGATCTCGGCGCAGGTGCCGACCTTGGCGAGCAGATCGGCGGCGGTCACGGCGCCCTCGGCGCGGCCCCCGGCGGTCCGGGCCCGCGTGCGGGGCGGCATGACGGTGGCCCTGCCCCGGCTGGGGGCGGTGGCGCCCCGCTCGGGGCGCGCGGCGGCAGGAACGTCTCTGCTGGCGATCGGCGCCGGTCCGGGGCGCTGTCCGGCACCCGGAGCCGCGGTGGCGTCCTCGCCATGGGCCGCGCTCCGGGCGTCGGGCGGAAGGGCCGCGGCGGCGCCGGGCAGCGTGGCGGGGGCGATCAGGGCGACGCCGGCCGCGGCCAGTGTCAACGTCGGGACACGCACACGCACGATGAGGAACCCTCTCCTCGGGGACATGTCGAGGCCACTGTGATCCGCGCCCCGGACGCCCGCCCGCCGGGGCCACCCCGAAGCGGCCGGATGGAGCACGCTTCTGACAACCCGTGAGGGAATATTTTCGGCATTTGGTGCACAAAGCGCATAAACGGGAGTGCGTTCACCTGACAACAGGGGCCGGAGGCTCCGACCGACCCCGGCCCGGACCCCCCGGCCACCCGCGCGGGCGCGGGTTCGGCGACGACAGCGTCTCCGCGCCACTGGCATGAACTCCCCTGTCCTCAGGCGGAGTTCAGCCGTCGAGAGGTCTCAGCATACGTACCTTCCGCGCGCGCTCGGCAACGGCCCCTTGTCGTGGACGCACCGGGCGGGCCATATTGGTCCGGACCATTGCCGGGGCCGTCGGTGCCGAACCGATCATCGAATGCCGAACAGCTGTGGAGGCAGAACCGTGCGACGCGTTCCCCTTCCGCTCGTGCTGGCCGCCGGGGCCCTGCTCCTCCTCGCGTCCTGCGCCCCGAGCCGGGCCGACGGCGGCGACGAGGGCCGGATGCCGGGTGCCCCGACCGGCGTCACCGCCCGGGCGGGCAGCGCCACCACCGTGCACGTGATGTGGAACGCGGTGCCCGACGGCAGCCCCGGCATCCGCTCCTACGAGGTCTACCGGGGCGGCGCCAAGGCGGCCGACGTGCCGGGCACGGAACGCATGGTGGACGTGATCGGGCTCAGCCCGTCCACCGGCTACGCCTTCACGGTGCGCGCCCGCGACAAGGCCGGGCGCCTGGGACCGCCGAGCCGGACGGTACGGGCCCGCACACCCGCCCGGATCGCGTCCGACCACACGGCGCCGACCCGCCCCGGCACGCCCACCGGGCACCCCGTCGGCAGCCGCGAGGTCCAGCTGGCCTGGGGCGCCTCACGGGACGACCGGGGCGTGGTGTCGTACGACATCGCGCAGGGCGGGGTGCGCATCCACAGCGTCGGCGGGGCACAGACCTCGACGGTGGTCACCGGGCTGCGGCCGGGCACCCGGTACGTGTTCACGGTGCGGGCGCGGGACGCGGCCGACAACCTCTCCCCCGCCAGCGCGCCGGTGCGGCTGACCACGCCGGGCACCGACGACGGCCGGGCCACCGCGCCGACCGGTTTCACCGCCGCCACCCATCGCGCGGACGGCGCCTACTACCTGGACCTGGCGTGGGACCCACCGGACGCCGGCGGGGTGATCACCGAGTACTCGATCCTGCTGGACGGCACCACGACGACCTCGCTTCAGTGGGGCGGCACCCCGCCGCGCGGCCGGGCGCGTTACAGCTTCTACCTGGGCCGCACGCCCGGCGAGGAGCACCGGGTGCGGCTGCGGGCCCGGCTGCCGGACGGCACCTGGGGCGGCTGGTCGGCGCAGCGCACGGTGACCACGGGACGCTGAGCCGCGCGCCCGGGCCACAGGTCGCCGCCCGGCGCATCCCGGTGGGGGCCCGCCCTGCTCCGGGTGTGGGTTTCCGTCACCCGGCCGGGTGCCGTCCGGGTGCGCGCGCCGCCGGGGCCGCGTTGGCTGCTGACCAGGCAGCACGGATGTTCCCCGACCCCAGGGCGGCGCATGGGACGTACCGCCGGCCGTGCCGCCGGAGGCCCCGATGCGCAACTCCATATCCGTGCTCCGCTTCGCTCCGACCCTGGCGGCCGCCGCCGTGCTCCCGGCCGCGCTCGCGGCGCCCTCGGCCGCGGTCTCCGGCATCTCCGTCAGCACCACGGGATCCAGCGTCTCCGTGGTGACCAGCGCCTGCACCCAGATCAACGGCAGCTGGGGCACCGCGGCCCTGCTCACCAGCAGCCAGGCGAACTTCGCGCAGGGCCGGCAGGTGGCGCTGTCGGGCACCACGATCAGCCAGTCCGCGGCCTGGTCCAAGGTGAGTCCGGGGACCTACACCGTGGTGGTGGTCTGCTCCAGCGGCAGCACCGCGGGCAGCCAGTCGGTGATCGTGTCCGCCGGGTCCGCGCCGACGCTCGCGGCGACCTCCCGGCCGGGGACGACCACGACGACGACCCGGCCGGCGCCGAACCGGGGGGTGAACGGCGGCCTCGGCGGCGCCACCCGCGACTACGGCCCGCTGACGCTCGGAGCCGGCGCGGCGCTGGTCAGCGCGGGGCTCGCCACGGCCGGCTGCTACCTGCGCCGCCGCACGAAGCCGCACCGGCGCTGACGGCGGCTCACTCCCCTCCGGAACCGGGGGCCGCCCCGCCTGGCCCGGCCGCTGGCGGTCCGGGTTCCGGCGGCTCGGGTTCGGGCAGTCGCGCGAACTCCGCGAGGGCATGGTCGAGCCACCGGGTCCAGAAGGTCTCCAGGTCGATGCCCGCTCGCAGCACGAGGTGCCGCAGCCGGTCCTCGGGGGCGTCCCGGTCCGGCGGGAAGTCACGCCGCTCGATCTCCTCGTACTCGGCCAACTGCCGCTGGTGCAGCTCCAGATGGCGGCGCAGGTCCGCCTCGATGCCGGCCGTGCCGACCACCGCGGCGGCGCGCAGCCGCAGCAGCAGCGGGTCCCGCGGCGGCTTGGGCTCCTGCCCGGCGGCGGCCCAGCGGGCCAGCTCGGCGCGGCCCGCGGGCAGGACCTCGTAACTCTTCTTCTGCCCGCGGGCGGGCTGCGCGGCCGGCAGCGCCCGGATGAGCCCCTCGCCCTCCAGCTTCCCCAGCTCGCGGTAGATCTGCTGGTGCGTCGCGGACCAGAAGTAGCCGATCGACTTGTCGAACCGGCGCGTCAGCTCCAGCCCCGACGACGGCTTTTCCAGCAGGGCGGTGAGGATCGCGTGCGGGAGTGACATGGGCCCATCCTAGGGACGCCCGGCAGGGGGCCTACAGCGCCGCCGCCACCTCGGTGCCCTGCTTGATCGCGCGCTTGGCGTCCAGCTCGGCCGCCACGTCCGCGCCGCCGATCAGATGGGCGCTGCGCCCGGCGGCGACCAGCGCGTCGTACAGCTCGCGGCGCGGTTCCTGGCCGGTGCACAGCACGACGGTGTCGACCTCCAGGACCGTGCTCTGCCCGCCGACGGTCAGGTGCAGACCGGCGTCGTCGATGCGGTCGTAGCGCACGCCCGGAACCATGGTGACGCCGCGGTGCTTCAGCTCGGTGCGGTGGATCCAGCCGGTGGTCTTGCCGAGTCCGGCGCCGACCTTGGTGGTCTTGCGCTGGAGCAGGTGCACCTGGCGGGGCGGGACCGGGCGGCTCGGCTCGGTGAGGCCGCCGGGCGCGGTGTACTCCATGTCGACACCCCAGTTGCGGAAGTACGTCCGCGGGTCCTCGCTCGCCTTGTCGCCGGTGTCGGTGAGGAACTCGGCGACGTCGAAGCCGATGCCGCCGGCGCCCAGGACGGCGACGCGCTCGCCCACGGGGGCGCCGTCGCGCAGCACGTCGAGGTAGCCGAGCACACGGGGGTGGTCGACGCCGGGGATGTCGGGGGTGCGGGGGGTGACGCCGGTGGCGACGACCACCTCGTCGTAGCCGGCCAGGTCCGCGACGCCCACCCGGCTGTCGAGTCGCACGTCGACCCCGTGCGCGTCGAGCTGGTGGCGGAAGTAGCGCAGCGTCTCGTCGAACTCCTGCTTGCCGGGGACCTTGCGGGCGACGTTGAGCTGTCCGCCGATCTCGCTCGCGGCGTCGAACAGGGTGACCTGGTGGCCGCGCTCGGCGGCGCCGACGGCGCAGGCGAGGCCGGCGGGTCCGGCGCCGACCACGGCGACGCGCTTCTTCGTGCGGGTCGGGGCGAGCACCAGCTCGGTCTCGTGGCAGGCGCGCGGGTTGACCAGGCAGGAGGTGAGCTTGCCGCCGAAGGTGTGGTCCAGGCAGGCCTGGTTGCAGCCGATGCAGGTGTTGATGGCCTCGGGGGTACCGGCGGCGGCCTTGGCGACGAAGTCGGGGTCGGCGAGCAGGGGACGGGCCATGGAGACCATGTCGGCGTAGCCGCCGGCCAGCAGCTCCTCGGCCAGCTCGGGGGTGTTGATGCGGTTGGTGGTCACCAGCGGGATCGCCACCTCGCCCATCAGCTTCTTGGTGACCCAGGTGTAGGCGCCGCGCGGCACGGAGGTGGCGATGGTGGGGATGCGGGCCTCGTGCCAGCCGATGCCGGTGTTGATGATCGTGGCGCCCGCGGCCTCGACGGCCTTGGCGAGGGTGACCACCTCGGCGTGCGAGGAGCCGCCGGGGACGAGGTCGAGCATGGACAGCCGGTAGACGATGACGAAGTCCGTGCCGACGGCCTCGCGGACCCGGCGCACGATCTCGACCGGGAAGCGCATCCGGTTCTCGTAGGAGCCGCCCCAGCGGTCGGTGCGGTGGTTGGTGCGGGCGGCGATGAACTCGTTGATCAGGTAGCCCTCGGAGCCCATGATCTCGACGCCGTCGTATCCGGCGTGCCGGGCGAGGCGGGCGGCGCGCACATAGTCCTCGATCGTCCGCTCGACGTCGGCGTCGGACAGCTCGCGGGGCACGAAGGGGTTGATCGGCGCCTGGACGGGGCTCGGGGCGACGAGGTCGCGGTGGTAGGCGTACCGCCCGAAGTGGAGGATCTGCATCGCGATGCGGCCGCCGGCGCCGTGCACGGCATCGGTGACGACCCGGTGCCGCTCGGCCTCCGCCTCGGTGGTGAGCATGGCCCCGCCCTCGAAGGCCCGGCCCTCCTCGTTCGGCGCGATGCCTCCGGTGACGATGAGTCCGACACCGCCGCGCGCACGGGCGGCGTAGAAGGCCGCCATCCGCTCGAACCCCCGCTCGGCCTCCTCCAGGCCCACGTGCATGGACCCCATGAGCACCCGGTTGGGCAGCGTGGTGAACCCCAGGTCGAGGGGGGTCATCAAGTGGGGGTAGCGGCTCATGTCAGGCCCTCCGTGCGCGGATGCGTTCGCCTCTTGTTGTAGAGCACCCGAACCCGTTTGTGCAACAAGTTGCAGAACATGTGCCCCGCGAAGGCGTCGGCCGCCTGGTCCTTCGGGTACGGCCCGGCGCAGGACGCCCCGGCCGGTGCGGGACCGGCCGGGGCGTCGTCGTAGCGGTGTGGTGCCGTCGTGGCGGTATCGCCTCGGTTCAGCGGCTCTCCAGGCGCAGATGCAGATCGCGCTCCTGGTCGCCGGAGGCCGCGCTGGTCTCCTCGACGGTGAACATGGAGTCCAGGACGTGGCGGAAGCGGTCCACAGCCCAGTAGCCGCCCTGGACGTCCGCCTGGACGGACGAGCGGAGATGGACCGGCGGACAGCCCTTGCGCTGGGTGTCCGCGACCTCGTAACTGCCGAGCCACACCATCGGGCGGGACTCGTGGAGCTGCTGGGGCACCTCGTCCTCGCCCCGGTCGGACGCGAAGCACGTGTTGAGCGCCTCGAAGACGAGACGTGCGTCGTCCTTGGAGCATCCGCTGATCTCCACCATGACGGTTTCCGGATGGGACCGGTCCTCGTTCGCCATTGATCGCTCCTTTCCTGGCCGCGCTGCGCTGCCCGGAGTACCCCGCCGCACCGCGTCCATCCCCCCGCCCGGCAAAACACCGCTTCCCGACGCCCGCACGCGCTGCGCGGGATCAGCCGAGGGTGAACTTGTACGTCTTGCTGTCGGTGAGCACGCAGACGCCCGGCGAGACCACGATCACCCGCAGGGTGCCGCTGCGCCGGTCGTAGTCGATGCCCTCCACCTCGAAGGTGCCGGAGCACGCGCTGCGCAGCGGCAGCTGGCGCAGGGCCGTGACATGCCCGGTGACGTCCGCGGAGCCGTTCGGCGGGGCCGACAGGTCGATCTGGAGCAGCGGCTTGGTGATGCCGAACAGGCTGCCGTCGGAGTCGTCGGAGGAGCAGAGCAGGGTGGTGGGGCCGGAGAAGTCGCAGCCCTGCACATCGCTGACGGCGTGGTCCAGGTGCACCGTGGCGGCCAGCGGGAGGTTCGCCGAGGGCGAGGTGCTGCGGTTCTCGCCCGGCGTCGGGAAGACGAGCAGCCGGTTCATGGTGCCCCACTCGCCGGACAGCATCCACTGCCCGTCGGGCGTGATCGCGTCCCAGGAGTTGTTCAGCGCCTCGCCGGGGCCGAGCTGGTGCACGTACTCCGACCAGGAGCCGTCGGGCGCCTGCACGCGGTACATCTTCGCGCCGCCGGAGTCCTCCTGGTAGGGCTCGACGTAGTAGCCCTCGTACGAGGCGTCGGGATCGCCGACGTGGTTCCAGCCCCGCAGGGAGTCGCTCAGCGGGATGGTGCCGATGCCGGTGTAGCGGTTGGGGCTGCCCGCCGGGACCTCGATCGAGGCCAGCCCCTGGCTCTCGGTCAGCGGGTCGGCGCGGTCCGAGCCGGTCTCGTTCCAGGTGCCGGCCGCGGCGGCGGGCGACGGCACGGCGAGGGACAGGGCGGCGGCGAGGGCGACGAGCGCGGTGAGGGCTCCGTTGCGGCGTAACCGGGCGGACGCGGGCATGACCATCTCCTCGAACGGGCGGTGGGGACACTCGAACGGCGCACAGTCTGGCGTGGCCCGATCCGTCATGTACAGGCCAATGCAGCAACACGGGCGTGAACTCTCCCGGCGCCTTCGGCCGCGCGGTACGGTCCGCGCGAGCGGTCCCGGTGCCCCGGCCCGGCGACGGCTCGGGCGGACGCCCGCCGCCGGGTTGAGAGATGGTGGAGGTTGACGGCGACGGCGGCGGAGAGTCGGATGTGAGCGCGACAGGACGTGGGGGAACCGGCACGGGGGACGGCGTGCCGTCCGGACGGGCGAAGGCGGTGCGTGGCATGAGTGCAGCCGGGGCTGCGGCGACGGAGGGCGGCGAGCCGGCCCGCGGTCCCGTGCCGCCGGGTGGCCTCCTCGACGTGCTCGCGGTGGCCTCGGTGGTCCTGGACACCGCGGGCCGGATCGTGCTGTGGAGCCCTCAGGCCGAGGAGCTGTTCGGCTACACGGCGGCGGAGGCGCTCGGCCAGTACGCCGCCCGGCTGATGGTGAACGAGCGGCACATGCAGCTGGTCGGCAAACTCTTCGCCGACGTCATGGCCACCGGGCAGAGCTGGGCGGGCGGCTTCCCGATCCGGCACAAGGACGGCACCACCCGTCTGGTGGAGTTCCGCAACATGCGGCTGCTGGACGCCCGCGGCGAGGTGTACGCCCTCGGTCTCGCCGCCGACCGCTCGACCGTGCGGCGCCTCGAACAGGACGTGGCGCTGTCCGAGCGGATGGTGATGCAGTCCCCGGAGGGGCTCGCCGTGTTCGACACGGAGCTGCGGTACGTGTCGCTCAACCCCGCCCTGGAGCGGATCAACGGGCGGCCCGCCGCCGAACACCTGGGGCGCCGCATGGCCGAGGTGGTGCCCGAGCTGGACGTCGCCGACATGGAGGCCGGCGCCCGCCGGGTGCTGGAGACGGGCACGCCCCTGATCGACCACATCCTCGTCGGGCGTACCCCCGCGGACCCGGACGCCGACCACACCTGGGCGGTCTCGCTGTACCGGCTGGACGACGCGGCGGGCCATGTGCTGGGCGTGGCGTGCTCGGTGGCCGACATCACCGAGCAGCACCGGGCCGCCGTGGAGGCGGAGGTGGCGCGGCGCCGCCTCGCGGTGATCGCCGACGCCGGGACACGGATCGGCACGACGCTCGAACTGGACCGTACGGCACGGGAGCTGGCCGAGGTGGCGGTGCCGGAGCTGGCCGATGTGGCCGCCGTGGACCTGCTGGAGGCGGTGGTGGAGGGCCGGCCCAGCACCCTCGGCCCGGCGGACCCGGCGGTGCTCCGGGCCCTGGCGCTGCGCCCGGAGGACGGCTCGGACGCCGTACGGGCCGCGGACACGCCCGGAGAGATCGCCCGCTACGCGCCGGACCGACTGGTCACCGAGTGCGTGCGCACCGGCGAGGCGGTGCTGGTGCCGCGGGTGAAGGACGAGGACCTGCCGCGCATCGCCCGCTCCCCCGAGGCGGCCGTACTGCTGGGGCGGGCGGGGCTGCACTCGTACCTCGCGGTGCCGCTCATCGCGCGCGGCGAGGTGCTGGGCGCGCTCGACCTCAAACGGACCGTCAACGCGCGGCCGTTCGACGCGGACGACGTGCTGCTCGCGCGGGAACTGGCGGCGCGCGCGGCGGTGCAGATCGACAACGCCCGCTGGTACCAGAACGCCCGCAACACCGCGCTCACCCTCCAGCGCAGCCTGCTGCCGAGCGAACCGCCGGTCACCACCGGGCTGGAGGTGGCCTCGCGCTACCAGCCCGCGGGTGCCACCAGCGAGGTCGGCGGGGACTGGTTCGACGTCATCCCGCTGGAGGGCGGGCGGACCGCGCTGGTGGTCGGCGATGTGATGGGCAGCGGGATCGGGGCGGCGGCGACGATGGGCCGGCTGCGCACCGCGACCGCCACGCTCGCCGCGCTCGGCCTGGACCCCGCGGTGCTCCTGGCGCACCTGGACAAGACCACCTCGGCCCTGGACCACTCCATCGCGACCTGTGTGTACGCCGTCCACGACCCGCTGCTGCGGCAGTGCCGCATCGCCAACGCCGGGCATCTGCCGCCGGCCCGCGTCCGCCCCGGCCACCCCCCGGAACTCCTCGACCTGCCCACCGGCGTCCCCCTCGGCGTCGGCGGTGTCTCCTTCTCCAGCGTCACCGTGGACTTCGCCCCCGGCGACGAACTGGTCCTCTACACCGACGGCCTGGTCGAGACCCGCCACCACGACCTGGACGAACGACTGGACCTCATGCTGTCCCTGCTGACCGATCCCACCCGCCCGCTGGAGGAGACCTGCGACCACCTCCTGCGCACGCTCCACCATCCGGACAACCACGACGACGTGGCGCTGCTCATCGCACGGGCGAAGGAGTGCTGACGGGTCGCCGGCAGAGTGTGCCCTTCCGGGCGTCAGTCCCGGACAGGGCCGCGGGGTTCCGGGCGGGCGTCCCGCACCCCGATGACCACGTGCGCCGACCACTCCTCGGAGACCGCCACGCGTGCGCTCAGGCCCGCCTCGGTGAAGGCGGCGAGCGCGGCCGGGGCCTGGCGTTCGCTGGTCTCGGACAGCAGCCGGCCGCCGGGGGCGAGCCAGCCGGGGGCCCCGGCGGCGACGCGGCGCAGGACGGCGAGGCCGTCGGGGCCGCCGTCGAGGGCGGTGGGCGGCTCGTGGTCGCGGGCCTCGGCCGGGAGCAGCGGGAGGTCGGGGGTGGGGACGTAGGGCACGTTGGCCGTCAGCAGATCGACGCGGCCGCGCAGTGCGGTGGGCAGGGCGTCGTAGAGGTCGCCCTGGTGGGCGTGGCCGCCATGGGGGGCGAGGTTGCGGCGGGCGCAGCGGACGGCGGCCGGGTCGATGTCGGCGGCGTGCACCCGCGCCCCGTCCAGCGCGGCGGCGAGGGCCGCGCCGAGCGCGCCGGAGCCGCAGCACAGGTCCACGACGACGGACGCGTCCGGGACTTCGGCCAGCGCCTGGTCCACCAGGAACTCGGTACGGCGGCGGGGCACGAACACACCGGGCTCGACGGCGATGCGCAGCCCGTGGAACCCGGCCCAGCCGAGGACGTGTTCGAGCGGCAGCCCGGCGGTGCGCCGGTCCACCATGGCGGCGAGTTCGGCGGCGTCACGGGCGGTGCCGAGTATCAACTCGGCCTCGTCCTCGGCGAACACGCATCCGGCGGCACGCAGCGCGCGGACGACGGCCGCGGGGGAAAGAGAGGGGTGAGAGGGGCGAGGGGGCATGGATGACGGGGGCCTTTCGGGAGCGCGAGACCACAGGGCGCTCCCGCGGTCACCGCTTCCGGTGCACCGCGCCGTCACGAGGGAGGAGCACCCCGGCTGACACAGCGGATATGGGTCCCACCTCCTCGCGTTCGGGGCCGCGGACCTGCGCGACCGGACGGTCACCATACCCCACCGGGCCCGGCCGGGTGCGGCCCCCTGACATCGAGAGTTGTACTCTGCAACCGGAATCCGGAGCACCGGGAAGCGCCGCAGCAGGGAGGTCCCGTGCGCCCAGCCGAGTCGGCCGTCGAGGCGATCCAGCGCGAGATGACGGTCTTCGCCCGCCGGGCCCGCGCCTCGGCGGGCCGGATGCATCCCGAGCTGTCCCTGGTGTCGTACACCCTGCTCGGCCACCTGGAGGAGAGCGGCGGCTGCCGGGCCACCGATCTCGCGGCGCACTACGCCCTGGACAAGTCCACGGTGAGCCGCCAGGTGGCCGCGCTGGAGCGCGCGGGCCTGATCGAGCGCTGCCCGGACCCGGCGGACCAGCGGGTCCAGGTGCTCCAGCTGACCTCGGCCGGGCAGGAGATCCTCGCCCAGGTCACCCGGCGCCGCCGGGCCGCCTTCCAGGAACGGCTCGCGGACTGGGCCGAGGACGACCTGGTGCGGTTCGCGTCCTATCTGGAGCGTTACAACGCGAGCGCCGGCGGCTTCGGCACCGACTGAACACCCCGGCGGCCGGGCGTACGGCGGTCACCCCGCCGGCACCGCCGGCCGCCCGTCCGCCAGCCGCTCCGGGACCCGCGCCGCCAGGAACGACGTGGTCCGGCGCAGCCGGAAGCCGAGGGACTCGTAGAGCCGGATGGCGTTGGTGTTCCCGGCGCCGGTGTGCAGGAACGGGGTGTCCCCGCGCTCCCGGATGCCGTGCGCGACGGCACGGATCAGCCGGCCGGCCAGACCCTGGCCGCGCACCCCGGCGTCGGTGCACACCGCGCTGATCTCCGTCCAGCCCGGCGGACGCAGCCGCTCCCCCGCCATCGCGACCAGCGCGCCCTCGCGGCGGATGCCGAGGTAGGTGCCCATCTCGATGGTGCGCGGCAGGAACGGCCCCGGCCGGGTGCGCGCCACCAGGTCCAGCATCTCGGGCACGTCGGCCGGGCCGAGGCGGACCGCCTCCGCGTCCGGCGCCGCGGCCAGGCCGTCGTCCACGAGCTGGACACCGTCCACGTGGAAGGTGATCTCCCAGTCCGCGGGGGCCTGTCCGCAGTAGCCGAACAGCGGGACCTCGGCGCCGGGTCCGGCCAGCGCGGCGAGGTCGGCCCAGTCCCGCTCCTCCGGCTCGTCGGGCAGCGCCAGCCACGGCGAGACGTCCACCGGGTAGCGCAGCACCCGGCCGCGCCGCTCGGCGAAGCGGGCGTGCGGCCCGGTGAGGGAGGCGTGGGCGGGGTTGTCGAGGACGTGCCGGACGTCCGAGGGGGCCCGCGGGGCGTCCGTGGGGAGCGGGACGTCCGTGGGGGGCGGGGGGCCGACGACGCTCACGCGGCCACCCCGATCACCGTGCCGGAGCCGTACGCCTTGCGCATTCTCATCCCTCGCTTCTCTCGTACCGGTGACCGGCGCGCCCAGGGGCCGGTACCGATCGCCAAGGAGCGGCCCGCGACCGGTATTCCCGCGCCCCGGCGGTGTTCATACGACCGCAACGATCGGGCCCCGCGTCCCGGGCACCGGGCCGGTGACCAGGAGCGGAGCACCGGCCCGGACAGCGTACGGTTGAAGCATGAACGTCACGCGAGGCTTCACGGGCCGCGCGCGCGAGCACCATCCGGGGCTGCCGCCCGGTCAGTACGACGCGCGCGAGGACTGGCCCGTCCTGTCCGCCGAGGTCACTCCCGACCTCGCACCCGCCGACTGGACCTTCCGGATCGACGGACTGGTCGAGCGGCCGTACACCTGGGACTGGGACGCGGCGCACGCGCTGCCCGCCTCGGCGTACGAGGGTGACATCCACTGCGTCACCGGGTGGTCGAAGTTCGGGGTGCGCTTCGGCGGGGTCTCGCTCGACGCCTTCCTCGACGTGGTGCGGCCCGCCCCGGCCGCCACCCACGCGCTCGCCCGCTCCCACACCGGCTACACCGCGAACCTGCCGCTGGCCGACCTCACCGGTGGCCGCGCCTGGATCGTCTGGGAGTACGGCGGCGCGCCGCTGCCGGCCGAGCACGGCGGCCCGGCGCGCCTGGTGGTGCCCCACCTGTACTTCTGGAAGAGCGCCAAGTGGATCGCGGGCATCACGCTCCTCGACCACGACGAGCCGGGCTTCTGGGAGGGCAACGGCTACCACGCGCGCGGCAACCCCTGGGAGGAGCAGCGGTACTCCGGTGACTGAGACGACGACCGCGCCCGGCGGCGCGCCCCGGTTCGCGGTGCCCGGCCGGATCGCGGTGAGCGAGCAGGCGGAGTCGACATGGCAGACGGCCACCCTGACCGAGATCCGCCGGGAGACCCCGCACGCGGCCACGTTCCGGCTCGCGGTGCCCGCGTGGCCGGGACACCTGCCCGGCCAGCACCTGATGCTGCGGCTGACCGCCGAGGACGGCTACACGGCGCAGCGCCACTACTCCATCGCCTCCGCTCCCGACGACAGCGGACACATCGAGCTGACCCTGGACCGGGTGCCGGGCGGCGAGGTCTCCGGCTGGTTCCACACGGTGGCCCGGCCCGGTGACACCATCGAGGTGCGCGGCCCGCTCAGCGGCTTCTTCGCCTGGCCGGGGGACCGGCCCGCGCTGCTGCTCGGCGCCGGCTCCGGGGTCGTACCGCTGATGTCGATGGTCCGGCACCACCGGGGGCGCGGCCTGCGCGTGCCACTGCGGATGCTGGTGTCGGCGCGGAGCCCCGAGGAGCTGATCTACGCGGCCGAGCTGGGCGCGGAGACCACCCCGGTGTTCACACGCAGCGCCCCCGCCGGGGTGCCGGTGGGCCGGGTGTCGGCCGCGCATCTGGCGCCGCTGCTGGCCGAGCGGCCGCCGGGCGGGTGGGAGGCGTACGTGTGCGGCTCCAACGGGTTCGCCGAGCACGTCTCCCGGCTGCTGGTGCGTGCCGGTCAGCCGGCCGACCGGATCCGCATCGAACGCTTCGGCTGAGCCGCACCGCCGGCACGCTCGCGGGACATATGGCTCGAATGCGCCTCAAATGGGCCGGAATTCGCGGTTCATCGGGTGGGCCGGGTGCGCCGTACGGGGTACGAGTCGGGTGTGGACGCCCGTGCGCACACCGGGAGCGGGTGGCGGCGCGGGCGGGCGGGCGGCCGGTCGGCTTCGGCGAGGAGGCGGGCATGCGGAACCGGGTGCGTGTGCGCGGCTGGCGCTGGCGGAGCAATCCGCTGCGGCGCCGCTGTGATGTCGTCGAGGCGTGGACGGCGCTGGTGGTCGCCGTGCTGCTGTTCGTGGTGGCGCCGCTGGTCGGGGCGGCCGCGGGCCTGTACACGCGGGACCGGGCGGCGGCGACCGCGGCGGCGCAGCGGGCCGCGCGCCATCAGGTGCGGGCCACGGTGGTCGGCGACCCGCCCGCCGCAGGGGCCGATCGCGGCCGTCCGCACCGCGCCGAGGTCCGCTGGACCGACCCCGGCCAGGTGCCCAGGACCGCCATGGCGCGGGTGCCGGCCGGTACCCCCGCGGGCGGGACGGTCTCCGTGTGGGTCGACTCTCGGGGCCGGGTCGTCACCGCGCCGGCGTCCGGCGCGGCGGTCCTCCAGCACGCGGTGACCGTCGGGGTGTGCACGGCGGCCTGCGCCGGGGGCCTGGTGTTCCTCGGGCACACCGCCGCCCGCCGGGCGGCGCTGCGCCACCGGCTCGCCGAGTGGGAGCGCGAGTGGGCCCGCACCGAGCCGCGGTGGACCCGGCCGAGGAGGTGACGAGCACGCCGCCATGGCCGGCCGGGGCACCGTCCTCGTACGGTGGGCTCCCCGTTCTCCCGGTGAAGGCGGTGGCCGATGGCCCTGTTCGACCTGCCCCTGTCCGAACTCCGCGCCTACCGCGGCGAGTCCGCGGCCCCCGATGACTTCGACGCCTTCTGGGCCGCCACCCTGAGCGAGGCGCGCGCACACGAACTGGACGTCCGTTTCGAGCCGGTGGAGTCCGGACTGGCCACGGTCGAGGTGTACGATGTCACGTTCGCGGGGTTCGGCGGGCACCCGGTCAAGGGCTGGCTGCGGCTGCCCGCGGGCGCCCGCGAACCCCTGCCGCTCGTCGTGCAGTTCATCGGCTACGGCGGCGGGCGCGGGCTGGCGCACGAGGATCTGCTGTGGGCGTCGACGGGCCGGGCGCACTTCGTGATGGACACCCGAGGGCAGGGCAGCGTCTGGGGCGGCGGGGGCGGCACCGCGGACCCGGTGGGCTCGGGGCCCGCCCACCCCGGCTTCCTCACCCGTGGCATCGACGCGCCCGAGAACCACTACTACCGGCGGGTGTTCACGGACGCGGTGCGGGCGGTCGAGGCGGCCCGCGCCCATCCGCTGGCCGACGCGGCGCGCACGGTGGCGCTGGGCCACAGCCAGGGCGGCGGCATCACCCTCGCCGTCGGCGCGCTGGTCCCGGATCTGGTCGCGGTGGCGCCGGACGTGCCGTTCCTGTGCGACTTCCCGCGCGCGATCACGCTGACCGACCGCCACCCCTACCGCGAGGTCGGCCTGTTCCTGAAGACCCACCGGGGCCGGGCGCCGCAGGTACTGCGCACCCTCTCCTACTTCGACGGGGTGCACTTCGCGGCACGCGGCCGGATGCCGGCCCTCTTCTCTACGGCCCTGGAGGACGAGACCTGCCCGCCGTCGACGGTGTTCGCGGCCTTCAACTCCTGGGCCCATCCGGACAAGACGATCGAGGTGTACGAGTTCAACGACCACGAGGGCGGCGGACCCTTCCACGACGCGGTGAAGTTGCGCTGGCTGCGCTCGTACGCCTGAGATCACCTCTTCCTCGAACCCCGACCGGTCGGTATGTTCGGGGTGCCCGGTCCGGGCCGACACGGTCCGGGCCTTCCCGCGAGCACGGAGGGTCCATGTCCGCCACGCACGACGCCCGGCAGTCCCCGCCGCCGGAGGCCGCCGGGGTCCACGGCTTCTGCGATCCCCGGTTCACGGCCGTGCGCGAGGCGTTCGAGGAGAACTTCCGTACGCGGTACGAGCTCGGTGCGGCGGTGGCGGTCACCCTCGGCGGGCGGCCCGTGGTGGACCTGTGGGGCGGCTGGGCGGACGCGGCCCGCACCCGCACCTGGGAGCGGGACACGCTGGTGAACGTGTGGTCGACCACCAAGGGCCCGGTGGCACTGTGCGCGCATCTGCTCGCCGACCGGGGACTGCTCGACCTGGACGCGCCGGTGGCCCGCTACTGGCCCGAGTTCGCGGCGGGCGGCAAGGAGAAGGTGCTGGTGCGGCATCTGCTGTCGCACCGCGCGGGGCTGTGCGGACTGCGCGAGCCGCACAGCCTGCGGGACCTGTACGACTGGGAGCTGACCACCGCGCGGCTCGCGGCCATGGAGCCCTGGTGGGAGCCGGGCACCCGGTCCGGGTACCACGCGGTGACGTACGGCTTCCTGGTCGGCGAGGTCGTCCGGCGGATCACCGGGCTGATGCCGGGGGCCTTCCTGGAGCGTGAGGTGACCGGGCCGCTCGGCATCGACTTCGGCGTGGGCCTGCCGGTCGGGGAGTACGCGCGGGCGGCCGAACTGACCCGTACACCCGCCGGCCCGGACGGCGGACCCGCGCCCGTCTCCGGGGACCTGACCCGGATCATGCTCGCGGCCTTGGCCAACCCGGTGATCGGTCCGGCGCAGGCGAACACGCCCGAGTGGCGGGCGGCTCAGGTCCCGGCGGCCAACGGGCACGGCACCGCGCGGGCGGTCGCGGCGCTGTACGGCGTCTTCGCCGGGCGCGGCTCCTTCGGCGGGCGGCGGATTCTGACGCCCGCGGCGGCCGAGCGGGTGCGCGAGGGGCAGGGCGCCTGTGTCGACCTGGTGCTCGGCGCGGGCCTCGGGGGCGAGAGCGAGGCCGGGCTCGGCCTGTGGCTGAGCGGGCCGCGGGGCGCGTACGGGCCCAATCCGCGGGCGTTCGGCCATGACGGGTTCGGCGGTTCGTGCGGGCTCGCCGATCCGGAGGCCGGGGTGTCGCTGGGCTACGTCATGAACCGCATGGGCCCGCGCGTCGCGGACGACCCCCGGAAGACGGCACTGATCGACGCCCTGTACAGCGCCCTGTGATCACCACGCCGGGATCAATTCCCCTGCTTTGCACCGGCCTTGGTGGCGACCACCAGCCGGGCGCGCGGGCTGCCGTCGGCGCGCCGGCCGAACTCGGGCAGGGGCCGCAGCTCCGTCGTGAACCCGGCGCGCGCCAACTCCGGGAGCACCGCGCCCAGTCGGAAGGTCCGGTAGTACATGACGAACGGCGGCCGCCACAGGGCGTTGCGCACCCGCATCGCCGCGTCGAAGCCGAGCAGTGTCCAGTACGCGCGGTGGTTCGCGGGGACCGGGGCGCCCAGCGGGAAGGCGAAGCTGCCGCCGGGCCGCAGCGCCGAGTGCACCTGCGCGAACAGGCCCGGCAGCTCGCGGGGCAGGAAGTGGCCGAACGCGCCGAAGCTGACGACGAGGTCGAAGGCGGCGGTGAACGGCAGCGCCCGCGCGTCGGCGCGCACCCAGCCGAGCGCGGGTCCGCCCTCGCGGCCGGCCCGGTGCCGGGCGACGTCCAGCATGCCCGCGCTGAAATCGACGCCGACGGCGCTGCGGCGGCACAGCCCGGCCAGCACCCGCGTACCGGCGCCGGTACCGCAGCACAGGTCGAGCCCGTCGTCGAACGGGCCCAGCGGGACGAGCGCCCGCGCCACGGCGTCGAGCACCCGGCCGGGGGTGCGGAAAGGCGTGTGGTCGAACTTCGGCGCGAGCAGGTCGTAGCCGTGCTCGACGGACGACAGCGCCTGGGCGGCGAGTTCGCGCAGCGTGGGGCCTTCGGGTCCGAACATGTCCGTCAGTCCGTCAACTCTCGTACCCGTTGATCAGTTTCATCCGTACCGACCCAACCTACAGGGGTGATCCGATGCACGCGTTCCGTTCGGCAGTCGAGGCCGGGGACCTGGATGCCGTGGAGGCGCTGCTGGCCGAGGACGTCGTCTTCAGCAGTCCCGTCGTCTTCAAACCGTATACGGGCAAGGCCGTCACCGCTGCGATCCTGCGCGCGGTCTCGCAGGTCTTCGAGGACTTCCGCTACGTCCGCGCGTTCGGTTCCCCGGACTCCCCCGACCACGCGCTGGTGTTCACCGCCCGTGTGGGCGAGCGCGAGCTGACCGGCTGCGACTTCCTGCACGTGGACGAGGAGGGGCTGATCGACGACTTCATGGTCATGGTCCGCCCGCTGTCGGGCGCGCACGCCCTTGCCGAGGCGATGGGGGCGCGGTTCGAGCAGATCGCCGAGGAGGCGCGGGCGCGCTCCTGACACCGGGGCGGCCCCCGCCGAGCGCACCAGGGGGCCGCACCTCTTCCTCGGGAATACCCCCGTACCCCGATCTGTTGACGACACCGAGCGCACCGGTATAGTGCGAACAGCGCATGTGCGTGCCCCTCGTACCGGCACCGATGTCGCCGTCTTCTTCCCAGCCCCTCGGCCAAGCCGTTCTCGCGGCCCCAGGGCTTCTTCTCCGCGCAACCTCGTGACCAGGGCTTACGCCGTCGTGTCCGGGGTGTCGTCGGTGCCGCCCGGAGGCAGGTCGTATCCGCCTCCCGCTCGCGGCCGTTCCCCCTCCCACGCTTTTCTCCGCTTCCCGTCCGCGAAAGGACACCCCTCCATGACCACCACACTCGAACACCCTCCGGTCCAGCTCCAGGCCCCGGCCGCCCGGCTCGTCACCGGCGTTCTCGACCTCGACGCGCACGGGAAGGGGTACCTGCGGCGCGCCGACCTCCTCCCCACCCCCGCCGACCCGCAGGTGCCGGCCGCGCTGGTCCGCAGGTACGGGCTGCGCAAGGGCGACCTGGTCGAAGGCGTCCGGGGCGCTCAGCGCGCGCTGACCGAGGTGGCGCGGGTCGAGGGCCGTGCGCCCGGCGACGGCACCCGCCGCCGGGCCTTCCGCGACCTCACCCCGGTGCATCCGCGCCGGCGGCTGCGCCTGGAACACCCGGAGGCGGGCCTCGCCGGCCGGGTCGCCGATCTGTTCGCGCCGGTCGGCAAGGGCCAGCGCGGCCTCGTCGTGGCCCCGCCGAAAAGCGGCAAGACGGTACTGCTGAGGCAACTGGCCGCGGCCGTCGCCGGGAACCACCCCGAGTGCCGGCTGATGGTCCTGCTGCTGGACGAGCGCCCCGAGGAGGTCACCGAGATGCGCCGGGCGCTGCACGGCGAGGTGTACGCCTCCACCTTCGACCGCACCGCCAAGGAGCACATCGCCCTCGCCGAACTCGTCGGCGAACGCGCCAAGCGGCTGGTCGAGGCGGGCGAGGACGTCGTCGTCCTGCTGGACTCGCTGACCCGGCTGTGCCGGGCGCACAACAACGCCTCCGGCGCGGGCGGCCGTACCCTCAGCGGTGGTGTCGACGCGGGCGCGCTGCTCGGCCCCAAGCGGTTCTTCGGTGCCGCCCGCGAGGCCGAGGAGGGCGGCTCGCTGACCATCCTGGCCACCGCCCTAATCGACACGGGATCGCGGGCCGACGGCTACTTCTTCGAGGAGCTGAAGGGCACGGGCAACATGGAGCTGCGCCTCGACCGGGAGCTGGCCGGACGGCGCGTCTTCCCCGCCGTGGACCTGGCGGGCTCCGGCACCCGGCGCGAGGAACTCCTGCTCACCCCGGCCGAGTTGGACGCCGCACACCGGCTGCGCCGCGCCCTGCGCTCGCGCGAGGGCGCCCCGGCGGGCCTGGAGACCCTGCTGGAGCGGATGCGGCGCACCCCCGGCAACGCGGCCTTCCTGCGGCAGGTCCTGCCGACACTGCCCGCCGGCTGACCGGGTACGGCATCCGGGTTGCTCCGCTGGGCCGGACGGCGCGGCCGACGCGCACACACCACCCCCGTTCGTACGTTGATCATATGATCACCAGATTCAGATATCGGGCGGTCGTCCCCGCCTGCTCCCTGTGTGTGGCGGGCCTGCTGGCGTTCACCCCGGCCCCGGCCGGCGCCGTACCGGCCGCCGCACGGCACCGGAGCGCCGCGCTGCCCCGCAGCGGCGAGCCCGCGCCGCCCGCGCCGCGCGCGGCCACCCCGGCCCCGGCCCTGCTCTACCGCTCGGGCGTCCAGGTACGCCCGCACCGGGGCGCCCCCGGTCTGCCGGACGTCTCCGCGCTGTCCTGGCTGGTCGCCGACGCGGGCAGCGGGCAGGTGCTCGCCGCGAGCGAGGCGCACCGCCCGCTGCCGCCCGCCAGCACCCTGAAGACCCTGTTCGCCCTCACCGTGCTGCCGAAACTGCCCGGCGGGATGCAGCACACCGTGCGCTACCAGGAGCTGGCCGACGTCGCCGAGGGCAGCAGCCTGGTCGGGGTCGAGGAGGGCCACAGCTACCGGGTGGCGGATCTGTGGCGGGGGGTCTTCCTCAGTTCCGGCAACGACGCGGTGCACGTGCTCGCCTCCCTGAACGGCGGCTGGGGGACCACCGCCAAGCGGATGCAGACCAACGCCCGCGCCCTGGGCGCCCTGGACACCCATGTGCTCTCCCCGGACGGCTACGACACCCCCGGCCAGGTGTCCTCCGCCTACGACCTCGCCGTCTTCGGCCGGGAGGGGCTGCGCAACCCGGACTTCGCCCGGTACTGCTCCACCGCCCGGGCCGAATTCCCCGGCGACGGGGCGCCGTACGCCATCGAGAACACCAACCGGCTGCTCACCGGCGCCGACGGCGTGGCCCCCTATCCGGGCCTGATCGGCGTCAAGAACGGCTACACCTCCAACGCGGGCAACACCCTGGTGGCCGCGGCCCGGCGGGGCGGGCGCACGCTGGAGGTGACCGTGATGAACCCGCAGACCGGTGACGGGTTCGAGGTGTACGAGGAGGCGCGCGCGCTGCTCGACTGGGGCTTCGCGGCGGCCGGTCAGGTGGATCCGGTGGGATCGCTGGACGCGCTGCGCCCCGGCCCCCGGCCGACCGCGTCGGCCGCGCCGGTGGCGGCGGCCACGTCCGGGGAACCGGACGACGACTGGTCGGGCACCGCCGTCGGGGCGGGACTCGCCGTGCTGGGCGCGGCCGCGCTGGCACTGGCACTGCGGGCACGGGGCAGGGCCAGGGCGGCGCGTGACTGACGGACCGGCGGGCCGGGCAGAGGCCCAGGGCGACCCACGCGCGGCCCGGCGCTTCCGCCGCGCCCGGACGCACCGGGTGGCCGGCGCCGGGAGCCCCCGCAGCGGGCGGCCGACACCGGCTCGGCGTATCGACGCCGGAGGTCCGCGGGACGACGAGGGTCCGACCGGCATGGGGCCGGGGCGCGGTGGGGCGGTGTCCGGCGGTGGGCGGGGCCGGTGCGCTCAGAAGACGGAAAGGCCGGTCAGGGTGGTGAAGCGGTCCAGGGCGGCCACGCCGGCCACGGAGTTGCCGCGTTCGTCCAGGCCGGGGCTCCACACGCACAGGGTGCAGCGGCCCGGTACGACGGCGATGATGCCGCCGCCCACACCGCTCTTGCCGGGCAGGCCGACCCGGTAGGCGAAGTCGCCCGCGGCGTCGTATGTGCCGCAGGTCAGCATCACCGCGTTGACCTGCTTGGCCTGGCTGCGGCTGAGCAGCCTGCTGCCGTCGGCGCGGATGCCGTGCCGGGCGAGGAAGCCGGTGGCGAGGGCGAGGTCGGCGCAGGAGGCGGCGATGGAGCACTGGCGGAAGTACTGGTCGAGCAGGACCGTGATCTCGTTGTCGATGTTGCCGTAGGACGCCATGAAGTGGGCGAGGGCGGCGTTGCGGTCGCCGTGCGCGGTCTCGGAGGCGGCGACCTCCTGGTCGAAGTCCAGCGCGGGGTTTCCGCTCTCGGCGCGCAGGAAGTCGAGCAGTTCCCCGGCCGCGTCCCCGGTGCGGGTCTGGAGGCGGTCGGTGACCACGAGGGCGCCCGCGTTGATGAACGGGTTGCGCGGGATGCCGTCCTCGTATTCCAGCTGGACCAGGGAGTTGAACGGGTTGCCGGAGGGCTCGCGCCCGACGTGCTCCCAGAGTTCGTCGCCCTCGCGGGCGAGGTCCAGGGCGAGCGTGAACACCTTGGTGATGGACTGCGCGGAGAACGGCTGCCGCCACTCCCCCACCCCGTACACCGTGCCGTCCAGCTCGGCGACGGCCATGCCGAAGGCGCGCGGGTCGCAGGCGGCGAGCGCCGGTATGTAGTCGGCGGCACGGCCGCGGCCCGGTGTGTGTTCCAGTTCCTCGGCTATGCGCTCCAGGACCGGCAGGAAGCTGGGGGTCGACGTCGTCGTCATGATCACCATTGTGCCTCCGTGCCGGTCCCGCGGCCCACTCGCCCCGGCCCCTGAATCGCTCGTCGGCGCAGGTCAGGCGGCCGGTGCCCCGCTGCCCGCGACGATCTCCGGGCGCAGCAGAGCGGCCAGCGTCCCGGCGGGCAGCAGGCCCTTCTCCAGGACCAGCTCGGCGACCCCGCGGCCGGTGGCGAGGGCCTCCTTGGCGATCTCGGTGGCGGCCGTGTAGCCGATGTGCGGGTTGAGCGCGGTGACCAGTCCGATGGAGTTCTCCACGCTCGCGCGCAGCCGCTCGGTGTTGGCGGTGATGCCGTCGACGCAGCGCTCGGCCAGCGTCAGGCAGGCCCGCTCCAGATGGGTGACGGACTCCGACAGGGAGTGCAGGATGATCGGCTCGAAGGCGTTGAGCTGGAGCTGTCCGGCCTCGGCGGCCATGGTGATGGCGACGTCGTTGCCGATCACCTCGAAGGCGACCTGGTTGACGACCTCGGGGATGACCGGGTTGACCTTGCCCGGCATGATCGACGAACCGGCCTGCACCGGCGGCAGGTTGATCTCGCCGAGTCCGGCGCGCGGCCCGGAGGACAGCAGCCGCAGGTCGTTGCAGCTCTTGGAGAGCTTGACCGCGATCCGCTTGAGCACCCCGGACATCTGCACGAAGGCCCCGCAGTCCTGGGTGGCCTCGACCAGGTTGGCGGCGGTGACCAGCGGCAGCCCGGTGATCGCGGACAGATGCCGGCGGGCGGCCTCGGCGTACCCGGACGGAGCATTGAGTCCGGTACCGATCGCCGTGGCGCCCAGGTTGATCTCATGGATCAGCTCGACGGCCTCGGCGAGACGGCTGCGGTCCTCCTCGATCATCACGGCGAACGCGGAGAACTCCTGGCCGAGCGTCATCGGCACCGCGTCCTGCAACTGGGTGCGGCCCATCTTGAGCACCTCGCGGAACTCGACGGACTTCGCCGCGAAGGAGTCCTGGAGCACCGCCATCGCCTTGAGCAGACCACGGACCGCGAAGACCGTCGCTATCTTGACGGCGGTCGGGTAGACGTCGTTGGTCGACTGACTCAGGTTGACGTCCTCGTTGGGGTGGACACAGGTGTACTCGCCCTTGGCACGGCCGAGCAGTTCCAGCGCCCGGTTGGCGACGACCTCGTTGGCGTTCATGTTGGTCGAGGTGCCGGCCCCGCCCTGGATGACGTCCACGACGAACTGCTCGTGCAGCCCGCCCCGCCGGATCTCCTGGCAGGCGGTGACGATCGCGCGGGCCTTCTCCGGTGCGAGCAGCCCGAGTTCCTCGTTGGCGAGCGCGGCGGCCTCCTTGACGGCGGCCAGGGCGTCGACCAGATGCGGGTACGCCGAGATCGGCATGCCGGTGATGGGGAAGTTCTCGGTCGCCCGCAGGGTGTGGATGCCCCAGTAGGCGTCGGCGGGCACGTCCCGATCGCCGAGGAGGTCGTGTTCGCGCCGGGTGGTGGTCATGAGGAGTGGCTCCGCTTTCTGGGCTTCGGGAGGGGAAACGTCGGCAGGGGGTGGACTCAGGCGGGATCGGACTCGTCCACCACGCGTACGGCCCCCACCGGGACGCCGCCGCCGAGCAGCGCCTGCCCCGCGAAGCCGGTCAGCAGCGCCGGGTCCACCCCGGCGCGCTCCAGGGCCCGCGCCGCGACCGGTATCCGCGCACGGTCCGCGCCGTCCGCTATCTTCACGGCCACCGCCCGCCCGTCGGGCAGCGCGGCGACCTGGACGCCCTCGAAGCCGTCCTTGGCGAGCAGCCCCGGCACGGCCCGCATCAGCGCGGCGACGTCGCGGCCCGCGCCGGACGCCATCTCGGCGTGGTCGCGCATCGCGTCGGCGACCTTCGCCTCCGCGGTGCCGGGCGCCGCCGAGGTGATCCGGGACAGGGCGCGGGCGAGCCCGTGCAGGGAGATGGCGAACAAGGGGGCGCCGCAGCCGTCCACACTGATGTGCGCGACCCGCTGCCCGGTGAGGTCCTCGACGGTCTCCCGGATCGCCTGCTGCAGGGGGTGGGCGGGGTCCAGGTAGTCGGGCAGGGACCAGCCGTTGAGCCGCGCGGTCCACAGCATCGCCGCGTGCTTGCCGGAGCAGTTCTGGGCGAGCCGGGAGGGCGTCCGGCCCTCGCGGATCCAGGTGTCGCGGACGGCGGGGGCGAAGGGCAGGTCGGGGACGTTGCGCAGGTCGTCCTCGGCGAGGCCGGCCCGCTCCAGGATGCGCCGGGTGCCGTCGAGGTGGCGCTCCTCGCCGGAGTGGCTCGCGGCGGCCAGCGACAGCAGTTCGCCGTCCAGCGGCAGCCCGGCCCGCACCATGGCGACGGCCTGGAGGGGTTTGACGGCCGAACGGGGGTAGAAGGCGGCCTCGATGTCGCCGAGCCGGAAGTCGACGGTGCCGTCGGCGCCGAGGACGACGACGGAGCCGTAGTGGATGCCCTCGACCACGCCGCCGCGGACGAGGTGGGCGACGGGGGCGTGGCCGGGTGCGCGCACGACGGGCGCGGCGGCGGGGAGGCTGAGGTCCATTTCTTCCTGCATCAAAGAGGTCGGGGCGGCCGGTCCGCGGGTCGCGCGGTGGCACGCCGGTCGGGGCGCGGGGTGTGCGGGTCGCACGGGTCGGGCGTGGGCGTCGTACGGACCGCGCCCGGTGCGGCGGCGGCGCAGGGGCACGGTGGTGCCTCCGGCGCCGGTGCCGCGCAGGCGGGGGTCCGGGAACGGGGTGAGCCGGGAGTCAGGGGTGGGCGGCGCTCACGCCTCGGGCGTGCCGCTCGCGGCCGGGTCCGGGTTTCTGGGGCGCACGATGTCGGTGAGGGTGCGTTCGACGCGGTCCAGGTGGTGGCTCATCGCCGCGAGGGCGTCCTGTTCGCAGCCGTCGGTGAGCGCCTCCACGATCGCGCGGTGCTCGCGGTTGGACTGCTCGCGCCGGCCGCCGAGTTCGTTGAGGAAGGCCGACTGGCGGGCCAGGGCGTCGCGGATCTCCTCGATGACCCGGCGGAAGACCGGGTTCTGGGCGGCCTCGGCCACGGTGAGGTGGAAAAGGGTGTCCATCGCGACCCAGGCGGTGGTGTCCGTCTCCCGCTCCATGCGGTCCAGCAGGTGGGCCAGCCGGTCCAGATGGTCGGGGGTGCGGCGCAGGGCCGCGTAGCCGGCGACCGGGATCTCGATGTGCCGGCGGACCTCCAGCAGGTCGCTGGCCGCGTAGTCGCCGAAGGTGGGGTCCTCCACGGCGTTGGCGACGACGAAGGTGCCCTTGCCGGTCCGGGAGACCGTGAGGCCCATCGCCTGGAGCGCGCGCAGCGCCTCGCGCAGCACGGGCCGGGAGACCTCCAGGGTGCGGCCCAGCTCGGCCTCGGAGGGCAGCTTGTCGCCGATGGCGTAGTCGCCGCGTTCGATGGCGCCGCGGAGGTGGCCGAGGACCGCTTCCATCGCGCTGACGCGCCGCGGACCCACGCCACCTGTCTGGCTGTCTGACAGGTTCACGGGGCGATCCTGCGCGCTGCCCGCCCGCTCTGTCAAGGCGGCCGGTCCGGACCCGAGGCTTCACGAACGCGCACGGGGTGCGGCGCCCGCGTTCGGGCCGCCGCACCCCGTGAGGTGCCGGGAGAGCACGGCTCAGGCGTTGAGCACACCGGTGCCGAGCAGGCCGAGCAGGCCGACGCCGATGATGATCCGGTAGATCACGAAGGCGTTGAAGGAGTGCTTGGCGACGAACTTCAGCAGCCAGGCGATCGAGGCGTAGGCCACGACGAAGGAGACGAGGGTGCCGACGGCCAGCGGGGCGGCGCCCACGCCCGCGCCGAGGGCGTCCTTCAGCTCGTAGATACCGGCGCCGGTGAGCGCGGGGATGCCCAGGAAGAAGGAGAGGCGGGTCGCGGCGACGCGGTCCAGGTCCAGGACGAGCGCGGTGGACATGGTGGCGCCGGAGCGGGAGAAGCCGGGGAAGAGGAGGGCGAGGATCTGCGAGCAGCCCACCCACATCGCGTCCTTGAAGGACGTGTCGTCCTCGCCGCGCTTGTGGCGGCCCATCTGGTCCGCGCACCACATCGCGCCGGAGCCGACGATCAGCGAACCGGCCACCACCCACAGCGAGGCCAGCGGCCCGTCGATCAGCGGCTTCGCGGCAAGGCCCACCAGGACGATCGGGATGGTCGCGGCGACGACCCACCAGGCGAACTTGTAGTCGTGGTGGTAGCGCTCCTCGCGGTTGACCAGACCGCGGAACCAGGCGGAAACGATCCGCTTGATGTCCTTGAAGAAGTACACGAGCACGGCGGCGATGGCGCCGACCTGGATGACGGCGGAGAATCCGACGACGGACTTGTCGTCGACGGGGATGTGCATGAGCCCCTCGGCGATCTTGAGGTGGCCGGTGGAGGACACGGGGAGGAACTCGGTCACCCCCTCGACGACTCCGAGGATGACGGCCTGACCGACAGAGATGGCGCTCATGGGATCCAGTTCTGAGGAGAGTAGGTCGACAGTGTTGTAGGCAGTACGTGCCGCGCCGGGCGCGAAGGCCGCGGCCGGGTCGGCCCGCCAGGCCGGCGATGACGCTCACCGAAGCGTAGAGGCCCGAGCCGGCCCCGGTCGGCCGCAGGGTCTCGCAGCAGGAATTCTCACAGCAGGCGGTGCGAGGACGTGGTCAGCGCCCCGCGCCGGCCGCGCCGGGCGGCCGGTTCACAACGGTTCCTCACCTTCCGGCGCGGGTGCGCGGCCGGCGTACCGTACGACCTCGCACTCGTCCAGCGTGACCAGTCCCCCGTGGACCAGTTCGGCAAGCTGGGGCAGGAAGGCCCGCACCCGCTCCTCGGTGTCCACGACGACCACCGCGACCGGCAGGTCCTCGGCGAGCGAGAGCAGCCGGGAGGTGTGGATGCGGGAGGAGGCGCCGAAGCCCTCGATGCCCCGGAAGACGCTGGCGCCCGCGAGCCCGGCGGCGTGGGCGCGGTGCACGATCTCGCTGTAGAGGGGCTTGTGGTGCCAGGTGTCGTCCTCGCCGACGCAGACGGTCAGCCGCAGCGCGCGACCGGTGAGCGCGGTCATGCCCGCTCCCTCCGGGTCAGCACCCGGCGGACGGTGGCCGAGGCGAGCCACACCGCGCCGAGGGCCGCGCAGGGCGTCGCCACCAGATAGACGAGGCCGACGCCGGGGCGGCCCGCCTCGACCAGCCTGCGGATGTCGACCGTGTAGGTGGAGAAAGTGGTGAAGCCGCCGAGGACGCCGGTGCCGAAGAAGGGGCGGACGAGGCGGTGGGCGGCCCACACCTCGGTGAGGAACACCATGAACACGCCCATCACGGCGCAGCCGATGAGGTTGGTGCAGAAGGTCGCCCAGGGGAAGCCGCCGGGCGGGGTGGGCCAGGCGAGGCTGAGCCCGTAGCGGGCGCAGGCGCCGAGGGCGCCGCCGGCGGCGACCACCGCGACGACGGGGCCCTGGGCTCGCCACCGCGGACGCCGGCGCGGTGAGATGCGGGCGCGGAGGGTGCCGGCTTCGGGGGTTGTCATGGTTCCTACGTCTCCTGCTCGGCCGTCCCCCGGTGGGTGATCACGGCCGGCACCAGACTACCGCCGGATCGGCGGCACCCCGCCCACGTTGCGGCCCGCGCGGGCGAACCGTTCACCCACTCTTCTTCTGCCGGACGACCGGGTGGACGCGGCCTCACCGGCTGTGCCGGGCCGGCGGATGCGCCGTCACGGAGGCGCCGCTCGGTGTGCGGGGCCGGGGGCGTCGAAGCGGTCAGGATCGGAGAAGCCGTGGCGGGGTCCCCCGGTCTAGCGTGGCTGCATCGACGGGGCCGGCCGGGCCGCCCCGAATCCATTGCCCTGTGAGGAGCGAGTTCCCATGACCACCGGTGTGCAGACCATCATCTACCCCGTCAAGGACGCGGAGCGGGCCAAGGCCCTGTTCGGCGCGCTGCTGGGCGTCGAGCCGTACGCCGACGAGCCGTACTACATCGGATTCAAGGCCGCCGGGCAGGACGTCGGCCTGGACCCGAACGGGCACGCGCAGGGCCTGACCGGGCCGGTGCCGTTCTGGCACGTCACCGATCTGCGGGAGCGCCTGGCGGCGCTGGTGGCGGCGGGCGCGGAGATCGTCCAGGACGTCCGGGACGTCGGCAACGGGCGGCTCGTGGCGAGCGTCAAGGACGCCGACGGCAACATGGTGGGCCTGCTCCAGGATCCCGCCACCGAACAGTAGTTGCACACTCAACGAGTGGCTGGAACGGTGCTACGGTGCCGGTATGGCAGTGAAAACGGCCGATGCCCGGCTCGAGGAACGCTGGCGGGACATCCTCGCTGTGCACGCGCGCACGATGTGCGAGATAGACCGTGCGCTGCACCCCTACGGGCTGGGCGCCAGCGACTTCGAGGTGCTGGACATCCTGTCCGCCGAGTCGCCCCGTGAGGGCGACCACTGCCGGGTGCAGAACCTGGTCGGGCGGGTGCATCTCAGCCAGAGCGCCCTGTCCCGGCTGATCGGCCGGCTGGAGAAGGACGGCCTGGTGGAGCGCTCGGTGTGCGCCGAGGACCGCCGCGGCGTCTGGGTCGCCCTCACCACCAGGGGCCGCGCCCTGCACACTCGGGTGCTGCCGGTGCAACGGGCCGTCCTGGAGCGGATGCTGCCCGAGGGGGGCCAGGACCGCTAGGACCTGTCTGACAAATGATCTTGGCTCGGTTCGCGGAGCCAGAGGATGAGTGCTGCGAGGTGAAGTCCGGCCCGGTAGCGGGCGGCGAGTTTGTCGAAGCGGGTCGCGATGGCGCGGAACTGCTTGAGCCGGTTGAAGCAGCGTTCGACGACGTTGCGGGCCTTGTAGAGCTCACGGTCGAAGGCCGGTGGCCTGCCGCCGGCCCGGCCGCGCCGCATCCGGTTGGCCTTCTGATCAGCCCTTTCCGGGATCACCGCCCGGATGCCCCGGTGCCGTAGCGTCTGGCGGATCGCCCGTGATGAATACGCCTTGTCGGCGATGACCGCATCGGGTCTGCGGCGCGGCCGCCCGACGCCCGTCCGGGGCACTCTAACCGCGTCCAAGACCGCGTCGAAGGCGGTGGAGTCGTTGACGTTGCCCGGCGTGAGGACGACGGCCAGGGGCAGGCCCCGGCCGTCACAGGCGAGGTGGACCTTGGTGGTCAGCCCGCCGCGGGACCGGCCGAGCGCCTGACCAGCCGCCGTGCGTTCCGGATCTTCCAGTTCGTCCCCCGTCGACGCCCCTTTTTGCGAGCGCCGGCGGCGTGCTGGTGGGCCCGGTTGATCGTGGAGTCGACCGAGACCGTCCATTCCACGGCCCCGACGGAGTCGTCGCGGACCTGAACCTCTTCGAGCAGGCGGGCCCAGGTCCCGTCCGTCTCCCAGCGGGCGAACCGCTCGTAGACCGTCTGCCACGGCCCGAAGCGCTCTGGCAGGTCACGCCACGGAGCACCCGTCCGCAACCGCCACAACACCCCATTGATCACCTGCCGGTGATCCCGCCACGGACGGCCTCGCCCGTCAACACCCGGCAACAGTGGCGCTATCCGCTCCCACGCCGCATCCGTCAGCTCACCACGACCCACCACAAGATCGATTATCAGACACGTCCTAGGGCCTTTCTTCCGGATCAGGTCGGCTCGGGTTGGCGGTGTCTTACGGCCGAGCCGAGCGGGGGCTGGTGCGTGCAGATGCAAGGCGGGCTCGCGGGCGCCGGCGCCGCGCCCTGATCCGGCCTGATCCGAACGGAAGTCGAAGTCCCTAGACGCCCGGCGGCGGGTCGTCCGGGCGCCGGTCCACCGGGCGGCGCGGCGGGACCGGGGTGGTCGGGAAGTCGCGGGGGCCGGTCCACAGGGCGGGTACGGCGTCGCAGCGGCGGCACAGTTCATAGGCGACGGCCTCGTAGTTGACCCGCCAGCCGCGGAAGTGCGGCCATGCCTCCTCGGGGGTGCGCTCGGCCCGGAAGCCGGTCGAGTCCAGCATCGCCACGGCCGCGTCGAACTCAGCGTAGGTGAGCCGGATGGGTGCGCTGGGCGAGGGGTCGTCCTCGAAGGGGGCGCGCACCGCGCGGGCGATGTCGCGCAGGGCGCTGAACCCGGCCCGCAGCACCAGGCGGGCCTCCGGCGGCGCGGTCTTCGGGTCCAGCGCGAGCTGGAGCGCCGCCGCGTCCATCACGGCGACCAGGCCCACCAGCCAGCTGCGGTACGGGCGCGGGGAGCGGAACGTCAGCAGCACCGGGTAGGTGGAGTGGCTCTCGCCCATGTCCGAGGCCAGCCGCTCCCAGGCCCGGTACAGCTCGGGCAGCGCGGTCTCGGTGTCGACCAGCCACTGCCGGGCCAGGATCTCCGGGCCCCAGGAAGGCTCGCCCGCCCGCGCCTGGAGGAGGGTGACCTCGACCTCCCGTCGGTTGTAGGCGGCGTACAGCGTGGGCAGGTAGGCGATCTGGAGCGCGATCAGGACCGGTCCGGTGGCCGCCGCGACGAAGTCGAGGACCGACAGCTTCCACCGGGCACCGCTGGCGAAGCCCAGCGTGAACAGGCTGGAGCCGGCCTCCCGGAACGCGGTGGTCCACGCCAGCGGGGACAGCGCGTACAGCAGCAGCCCGAAGCCGAACAGGGCGCCGACGAGCCAGCAGGCGAGCATGCCGATCAGCATGAGCGGGGCCAGCCAGGTCTGGGCGCGGTCGATGGCCTCGTAGTCACCACGGGGGGTGGTCAGCCGCAGCACTCTGCGCAGCAGCCACCACAGGCGGAAGACCAGCGCGGAGTAGAGGCCCCTCGGGACGACGAGGGTGCGCAGGATGCTGCTCAGCACGGCGAGGAGCAGCAGGGCGCCTGCCGTGCCGGCGATGTATTCCATGAGGGTATTTTGCCGCCCGCGGGAGGGTGGTGATCACTTTCGCGGTTCTCCGCGTCCCGCGGCCCTTCCACGGGCCCGCGCTCAGCGGGCCAGCAGCGTCCGCACTCCCTGGGACGTCAGCGTGAGCGCGTGCTCCGAGCTGCCGTCTATCGCCAGGGAGATCTCCTCGTCGGGCCACTGCGCGGCCAGCGCGCCCAGTGGGATGAGGCGGTAGCGGGAGACGAAGGGCAGCAGCTCGGCCATCTCGTTCTCCGTGGTGAAGACGGGGACGACGGGGTCTCCGTCGGGCTGTTCCAGGATGGGCAGGGCCACCGTCGTGGCGTCGGCGCCCTCGCCGTCGATCGCGTCGTCCGGCACGGGGACGAGCACGTCGCTGTGGGCCAGGGTGTCCAGGGCCCTCTGGTCCTCGGCGTTGGCGACCAGGGCGTCCAGCGCCTGCTGGGCCGGCGTCGGAAGGGCGTCGTGTGCGGGTGTCTCCATGGCAGATCCCCAGGTAGCGGTGGTGGTACGGGCCGTCCGGACGGACTGCCCGGACGGGCTCCCGCCTCGCGTACCCGGTGCGCGGCCGGGGCATGCGTGCGAACGGCAAGAGGACGGACCAGTGCCGGACGGGATACCGCTCAGGCCCTGAGGACCTCCTCGCCCGGCGCGGGGCTCGGGGCCAGGGCCTCCTGGGCGCGCACCCGGCGCCGGCCGAGGAGGAGGGTGCCGAGGAAGGACAGGGCGAGGGCGACCACCACGCCCAGGTTGGCGTACGCCCACGCGCCGGTACGGCCGCCGAGGCCGAGCGGCCCGAGGAGGTAGCCCTGCCAGCCCAGCCAGTGCGCGGCGGTGTTGGTGACCAGGCCCCAGCCGACGGCCGTGGCGGCGAGAGTGAGCAGCGGGGGCAGCAGCGGGACGTCGCCGTAGCGGCCGTGCGGGCGGAACAGGTCGCCGTCGTCGTAATCGCGGCGGCGCAGCGCGAGGTCGGCCAGCATGACACCGGACCAGGCGGCGACGGGCACGCCGAGCGTGGTGAGGAAGCCCATGAACTGGCCGAGGAAGCCGTCGGCGAAGAACACGATGTAGACCGACCCGGCGATCATCAGGCAGCCGTCCCAGAGCGCGGCCAGATAGCGGGGCACGCGCAGTCCGGCGGAGAGCAGGGCGAGGCCGGAGGAGTAGATGTCGAGGACGGCGCCGCCGACCAGGCTGAGCACGGCGACCACGGCGAACGGCACCAGGAACCAGGTGGGCAGGATCGTGGCGAGGGCGCCGATCGGGTCGTCGGCGATGGCCCGGCTCAGCTGCGGCGAGGACCCGGCCAGCAGCACGCCGAAGACCAGCAGCAGCACGGGGGCGAGCGAGCCGCCGAAGGTGGTCCAGCCGATCACGCCCCGGCTGGAGGAGCCGCGCGGCAGGTAGCGGGAGTAGTCGGCGGCGGCATTGATCCAGCCGAGCCCGAAGCCCGCCATCATGAACACCAGCGCGCCGATCATCTGCTGCGCGGATCCGCCCGGTACCGCCTTGACGGCGTCCCAGTCGACCTGGTGGGCGACGAGGCCGACGTAGACGATGGTCAGCACGCCGGTGATCACGGTGATGACGGTCTGGAGCCGCATGATCAGGTCGAAGCCGATGACACCGGCGACGACGGTCAGCGCGGCCACCACCATGAGGGCGACCACCTTGGTCTCGGTGCCGCCGCCCCAGCCGAGGCTGGTGAAGACGGTCGCGGTGGCCAGGGTGGCGAGCGAGATCAGCGCGGTCTCCCAGCCGACGGTGAGCATCCAGGAGACCACCGACGGCAGCCGGTTGCCGCGCACCCCGTAGGCGGCGCGGCTGAGCACCATGGTGGGCGCCGAGCCGCGCTTGCCGGCGACCGAGACGAAGCCGCACAGCAGGAACGAGACGACGATGCCGATGGTGCCCGCGACGAGCGCCTGCCAGAAGGAGATGCCGAAGCCGAACGCGAAGGCGCCGTAGCTGAGCCCGAGCACGGAGACGTTCGCCCCGAACCAGGGCCAGAACAGCATGCGCGGGGTACCCCTGCGGTCCGCGTCCCCGATCACGTCGAGCCCGTGCGTCTCCAACTGGATCGGACGGGCGGCGGCTCTGTGCTCGGTGATGCCGAGGGGGTCGTGCGGATGCGTCATCACGGCCTACCTGTCTGACGTGTCGAGATCACGCTAGGGCGGCGCCGCGGGGGCCGCAACGCAGGCGGCGGTCGGGGTCCTCGTCAGTCGCGGCCCTCCTCGGGGTTCTGCTCGGGGCTCTCCTCGGCGGGGCCCTCCGCCTGGGACGGGGTGGTGCGGACCGGCTGCACCGCTCCCACGTCCTCGGGCTCCCGTTCGCCCTCGGCCTGGGACGGGGTGGTGTATTCGCTCATCGGGGCCTCCCCCGGCATCCGTACGTCTGTGGGCACGCCCCCGAGTACCCGTAGGGGGTGGATGCCATGAGGGTGGGGCGGGTGAACCGTCCGGCGCGGCGCCCGGCCCCCGCGGGGCGGTGGGAGGGGTACGCCGGTGCCCCCCGGCGGCGTGGCGTGCGCGGGCCCGTGCCCTCCCCGGCGAGGATGGCGCTCGGCAGAAGCCGGCTCTCAGGCGGGTGGTGCGGGTATGACGGTGAACCGTGTCGGCCTGGTCGTGCACGGCGGGCGCGCCGAGGCGCAGGCGGCCGCGGGGGCGGTGCGCGACTGGTGCGCGGAGCACGCGGTGGTGTGCACCGACATCGACGTGTGGCAGGAGGGCGCCCGGCACAGCGCGCGGGCGGAAGTGGACGCGGCGGGCGACCCGGATCTGATCGTCACGCTCGGCGGGGACGGCACCTTTCTGCGCGGCGCCCGGCTCGCGGCGGAGAACGACGCCCTGGTGCTCGGTGTGGACCTCGGGCGGGTCGGCTTCCTGACCGAGGTGCCGGCCCCCGCGGTACGGGCGGCCCTGGACGCGGTGCGCGAGGAGCGGATCACCGTGGAGAGCCGGATGCTGCTCACCATGCGGGCGTCGTGCCGGCTGGAGATGCCCGCGCAGATGGAGGACCTGATGCGGTACGGCCGCGGGCCCATGCTGCCGCCGCCCCGCGTGCGGATGGACTGCGCGGCGGGCGGCGACTGGGGTGTCGCGCTGAACGTCACCGCGCTCAACGACGTCGTCCTGGAGAAGCTGTCGCGTGACCGGCAGGTGTCGGTCGCGGTGTATCTGGCGGGCCGGCTCCTCGCCTGCTACTCGGCGGACGCGCTGCTGGTCGCCACGCCCACCGGTTCCACGGCGTACAGCTTCGCCGCCGGCGGCCCGGTGGTCTCGCCGCGGGCGGAGGCGCTGGTCTTCACGCCGGTGGCCCCGCACATGGTGTTCAACCGCTCGGTCGTGGCCGCCCCGGACGAGCCCGTGGCGCTGCGGGTGCTGGAGCGCTCGGGCCAGGCAGCGGTGAGCATCGACGGACAGGTGCGCGGGGTGCTGAGCCCCGGCGACTGGATCGGCGTGTACGCGGCACCCCGCCGGCTGAAGGCGGTGCGGCTGGGTCCGACGGACTTCTACGGACGGCTGCGGGAGCGCATGAACCTCACCGACGCCCCGGCGGCGCTCGCCGACGGCCGGGCCACCCCGCTGTGGCCGGTGTCCTCGCCGCCCCCGGCCGACCTCGCCCACCTGGCCCTGCCGGGCGCGGCGGGCGATCCCCCTCCGGGAGGCGCGCCCCCGCCGGTGTGAACCCGGTCGCCGCGGTGGGCGGCGGTCAGTCGAACAGGCCCCGGTCGCCTTCCTTGCGCACCACGCACAGCGCCCAGATGGTGAACGCGGCGAGCGCGATCATCACGATCGACCAGACCGGGTAGTACGGCAGGGACAGGAAGTTGGCGATGATGATCAGCGCGGCGATGACCACACCGGCCACCCGCGCCCAGGTCGACACCTTCATCAGGCCCAGGCCGACGATGACGGCGACGGCGCCCAGGACCAGATGGACCCAGCCCCAGCCGGTGAGGCTGAACTGGAACACGTAGCTGCGGGTCGCGAGGAAGACGTCGTCACGGGCGATCCCCATGATGCCGCGGAAGATGTCCAGGACGCCGGTGAGCAGCAGCATCACCGCGGCGAACGCGGTCAGGCCGGTGGCCCACAGTTCCTTGGTGGTGGGCTCGCGTGTGGTGCCGGCTCCGGGTCCGGTGGGGCCGGTGTTGTGGTGTGCGTGGGGCGCGGTCATCGTGCCACCTCGTTTCTCTCCGGTGTGCGGTGGGTCAGTGCGGGGAGTGGGAGGAGACGGTTCCCGAACGGCCGGATCCGGTGGACTCCGGCCCCGTGCCTCCGGGGGTGCCCGCGGCTGCGGATGGTCCCGCGGCCGGTCCGTGGGCGGCGAACACCATGTCCTTCGCCTTGCGGAACTCGTCCTCGGTGATGTCCCCGCGGGCCTTCATCTCGGCGAGCCGGGCGAGTTCGTCGGCGCTGGAGCCGCCGCCCCGCGCGGTCTCGCGGACGTAGCTGTCGAACGCGCGCTGCTGGGCGCGGGCCTGTTCCACCTCGCGGCGGCCCATGCCCTTGCCGCGGGCGATCAGGTAGACGAAGACGCCGAGGAAGGGCAGGACGACGACGCACACCAGCCAGGCGGCCTTGGCCACCCCGCCGAGGGAGTCGTCGCGGAAGATGTCCATGACCACCCGGAACAGCAGCACGAACCACATGATCCACAGGAAGAACACCAGCATGGACCAGAAGACGCTCAGCGCCGGATAGTCGTACGCGAGGTAGGTCTGGACGCTCATGTCGCCGCCTCCGTTCCGGGTCCGCGCCCGGTAGTCGGTCGTCCACCGTCCTCAGGCTGCGCTCCGACGCGCGCGGGACGCCTCACCCGGCGCGGGTGAACGGCGGCCGTCGCCGGGGGCGGCCCCGCCGGGGTGTGCTCCGGTCCGGGAAACGGCCGCGGGGGCCGTGCGGACCCGGATCGCGGGAGGGAGGTCATGGCTCCTCCGTCCCGTGCCCGAGGCCGCTCCCGGCCGGCCGGCGGGGCCTGGTGCGGGGACCTCACCACGACAGCGTCGCCCCTGACGCCCCGTACGGGATCACCCCTGGCGGGTGATCCCGTACGGGGGCCGGGGCGCTGAGGTGGGTAGCGGGCACAGGCGGTCCGGCCTGTGGTGCAGCGGCGGGAGGCGGACACGATGACCGAGCGGGCGAGGCGCGCACCGGCGAAGGAAGCCCGGCACCCCCTGGGCAGCGGGTCGGACCGCCGGGCCGCGGCCGCGTCCTTCGCGCGGGCGGCGGTCATCCTGACCGGCCTGGTCCTCGCCTACTACCTGGTGCCGCTGGACACGCGCACCACCCTGGCGACGGCCCTTCTGCTGCTGTGCGGGCTGCTCGGGGTCGCGGTGGTCTTCGGCTGGGAGGCCTGGCACATCATGCACGCGCCGTATCCGCGGCTGAAGGCGGTTGAGGCACTGGTCGCCACGGTGGGCCTCTACCTGGTCGTCTTCGCCAGCGTCTACCACATCATCGAGCGCGACACCCCCGGCTCCTTCTCCGAACCACTGACCAGGACCGACGCCCTGTACTTCACGCTGACCACGTTCACCACCGTGGGGTTCGGCGACATCACGGCGCGTTCGGAGGCGGGCCGGGTGGCGGTGATGTGCCAGATGGTGGGCGGCCTGCTGCTGGTGGGCGTGGCCGTACGACTGCTCGCCGCGGCGGTGAACGCCGGGCTGAGCCGCAAGCAGCGCGAGCCCTGAGGGCCCGGCCCGGCAGGGCTCACTGCGGTGCCTGGCGCATCTCCAGCACGCGCAGGCCGAGGGACTGGCAGCGGGCCAGCAGTCCGTACAGGTGCGTCTCGTCCAGGACGCGGCCGAACAGGATGGTGTGGCCGGACACCACCACGTGGTCCAGCTCGGGGAACGCCTTGGCCAGCGTCTCCGTCAGCTCGCCGTCGACGCGAATCTCGTAGCGCATGAGCTGCCTTCCCCGCGTGCCGCGGACGGGCAGTACCCGGCCCTCTCCTGCGATCCTGCGCCCCGCTCCGGCAACCGGGCCTCACCCGTCGCAGGTGATGTGGGCCCGCTCGCGGCTGACGCGGGCGGTCACAGCAGGCCGAGTTCGCGGGCGCGGTGCACGGCGTCGTGGCGGCGGTTCACGCCCAGCTTGCGGTAGGCGCTCTTGAGGTGGGTCTTGACCGTGTTGACGGAGACGTAGAGGTCGGCGGCGATCTCCTCGGTGGACATCATCTCGGCGAGCCGGACCAGCACATCGTGTTCCCGGCCACTCAACTCCTCGATCACGGGCGGCGGTTCGGTCTCGGAGGTGGTGCCGTCCGGACCGGCTGCGCCGGGCAGCAGCCAGCCCTCGGCGAGCGGGCGCAGCGAGGGTGTGGCGAGCAGCGGCCGCAACCAGGGCCCCGCCTCCCTGAAGGGGCGCCGCAGCCGGTCCCGCCGGGCTTCGCGCAGCGCCTGCGCCACCAGTCGGAGCCGTGCCTCGCGGTCGCCCTCGGCACCGGCGAGCCGCGCCCTGACCAGGGCCGTCCGTACGGCGATCAGCGGGGCGGTGGCCTGCTGCGGGTGGATCCGGTCGAGCAGGGACCGGGCGTACGGGAGGCGGTCCGCGGCCAGTTCGGCCTGTGCCGCGCCCGCCAGGCACAGCGGGTCCTCGCCGGGCAGTTCCGCCAGCAGCTTGACGGCCAGCTCGGGGCGCCCGTCGGCGAGATGGGCACCGGCGGCCACCAGCGCCGCGTGGGCCTCGGCCCAGGGGGAGGGCTCCTCGGCGACGACGGCCCGGTCGGCCGCCTCCAGCGCGCCCTCGGTGTCGCCGCGGGCGAGCAGCAGACGCGCGGTGACCAGGGCGTGCAGCGACCGGGTCGCCGGGTCGCGCACCGGGTGGCGGGCGTCGGCCGGGTCGGGCGGCGGGGCGAGCAGCGCCTCGGCTCGGTCCAGTTCGTCGCGGTCGGTGGCGACGGCGGCCAGCACGAGGGTGGCCGGTCCGGCCCCGCAGGGTGCGCAGGGGTCCGCGGGATCGGCGGCGAGCGCGGCGAGGGCCTTGCGCTCGGCGCGGCCGGGGCGGCCGTCGAGGTGGTCGAGCAGGGCGAGGTGGGCGAGGCACTCCGCGCGGAGGCGGGCGGTCGCCGCGGCCGGCGCCGTGACCGCCGGTTCCTCCGCGGACGCCGGTGCCGCCTGGGTCGTAGGGCCGGGGTCGGCCACCGCGGTCAGGGCCGCCCGCGCCTGCGCGAACCGGCCGGCCCACAGGCGGGCGGCGCCGAGGTGGGCGCGCAGCAGGGCGGTCAGTTCGGGGTGCCGGTCCAGCAGCCGGCCGGGCACCTCCCGCCGCAGCTCCTCGGCGCGGCGGGCGGCTGCCTCGGCGCGCGAGGGGGAGCCGGCCAGCCGGGCGGCGAGGACGTCGAGGAGGGTGCAGCCGAGGCGGGCGGCGGCGAGCTGTTCCGGGGTGTCCGCCGCTCCTGGTGTGGTCTGGGCCCGGTCCAGCTCGCGCGCGGCCCGGCGCAGGTGCGGCAGGCCCCGGTCGAGGTCGCCGAGGGACAGCTCGCGGGCCGCGCGCACGAGGTCGGCGGCCGGGGTCCGCGGCTCGGGCCCCAGGGCGGAGAAGATCGCGGCCAGGGGGCCGGCGCGCGGGCCGCCGAGCAGTTCGCCGAGGGCGAGGTCGCCGACGAGGGCGCCGGCGGCGGCCGTCCAGTCGCCCGCGGCGGCGGCGTGCTCCAGGGTCTCGGCGAGCGGCCCGTGGCGGCGCAGCCAGCCCGCCGCCCGGCGGTGCAGCTCGGTCTCCAGGCCGGGGAGCCGGGCCCGCAGATGGGCGCGCAGGATCTCCCGGAACAGCGGATGGAGCCGGAACCAGGAGTGCCCGAGGTCCTCCACGAAGGCGTTCTCGCGGTGCAGCGCGGTGAGGATCAGTTCGGCGTCGGCGCGCCCGGTGAGCGCGTCGGCGAGGGCGGGGCAGAACCGGTCGAGGACGCTGATCCGCAGCAGCAGGTCCTGGGTCTCGGCGCGCTGCCGCTTGAGGACCTCGGCGATCAGGTAGTCCCCGATGGTGGTGCGGTCGGCCTCGAACTCCCTCAGGTACGACCTCGGGTCGCGCTCCCCCTGTGCGGCCAGCGCGCTGAGCCGCAGACCCGCCGCCCAGCCGCGGGTGCGGGCCAGCAGCGCGCCCACCTCGTCGGGCGGCAGCCGCAGGCCGTGCAGGGCCAGCAGGCCGGCGGCCTCCTCGGGGGTGAAGGCCAGTTCGTCGTTGCGGATCTCGGTGATCGCGCCGGCCGCCCGGTAGCGGTGCAGGGGCAGCAGCGGTTCGGTGCGGGTGACCAGGACCAGGCGGATACCGGTCTGCGCGTGCCGGAGCACGAACTCCAGCTGGTCGGCGATCTCCGGGTCGGTGACGCGGTCGTACTCGTCGATGACCGCGGTCACCGGTCGCGCGCGGGCGCCGAGTTCGGCGGCGAGCCGGGTGAGCAGCGCTTCGTCCACGCGGCCGGCCTCGGCGGGCAGGCCGACCTCGGCGGAGAGGCTCACCCCGGCCAGTCGCAGCGCCTGGAGGAGGTAGGCCCAGAAGGTGCCGGTGCCCTTGTCGGCCATCTGGGCGGTGAGCCAGGCGACGCGTGGTCCGCGGGTCGCGGCCCAGTCGGCGACCAGCAGCGTCTTGCCCGCTCCGGCGGCCCCGCCTACCACGGTCAGCGGGGTGCGCGGGGCCAGGTCCAGGTGTCCGAGCAGCCGGTCGCGGCGCAGATAGGTCACCGGGAGGGCGGGGATCGCGAACCTGGCCCGCAGGAACGGATCCCCGCAGGGATCGGCGGGCCCGTAAGGGTCCGCTCCGGTCTCGTCCGGCACGCCCATGGTGGTCACCACCATCGTCGTCGGGTCGCGGACAGCGTGCTCCGCTCCTCCCCCCAGGATCTCCCCTGGGGGACGACGCGCCACACGAGCGGGTGGTGCCCGGCGCGGGGCGGCTCAGTCGGTGGTGGACGCGGCCCGGCGCGGCAGCTTCCAGTTCGGCCGCGGGAAGTGGCAGGTGTAGCCGTCGGGGTAGCGCTCCAGGTAGTCCTGGTGCTCGGGCTCGGCCTCCCAGAAGTCGCCGACCGGCGCCAGCTCGGTGACCACCTTGCCAGGCCACAGTCCGCTGGCCTCGACGTCCCCGATGGTGTCGGCGGCGACGCGGTGCTGCTCCTCGCCGTCGTAGAAGATCGCGGAGCGGTAGCTGCGGCCGACGTCGTTGCCCTGGCGGTCGCGGGTGGTCGGGTCGTGGATCTGGAAGAAGAACTCCAGGATGTCGCGGTAGCTGGTCACCGCGGGGTCGTACAGGATCTCGATGGCCTCGGCGTGGTCGCCGTGGTCGCGGTAGGTGGCGTTCGGGGTGTCGCCGCCGCTGTAGCCGACGCGGGTGGAGACCACGCCGGGCTGCTTGCGGATCAGACCCTGCATGCCCCAGAAACAACCGCCCGCAAGTACGGCTCGCTCGGTTCCCGCTGTCATCGGTCGCTCCCTGGTTCGTCCGGCCCCGCACCCCTGTTGACGTGCCGGGGGCACGGTCATCCAGCGTAATACCGCCCGCGTGCGAACGGCGAAGGGCCACCGGCCTGGTCACGGGCGGTGCGGTCGCGGGCACGCGGGCAACGGCGGGTCGAGGCGGCGCGGTGTCCACCAGTCCGCGCCCAGGGGGCGTCGTGCGGGCCGGGTCACATCTTCGTGCCGAAGTCCTGGGTCCACCAGGGGCCGCCCGTGCCCTTGTGCACGCCGACGCCGATGTTCTTGAAGGCGCAGTTGAGGATGTTGGCCCGGTGGCCGGGACTGTTCATCCACGCGTCCATCACCGAGGCCGGGCTCTGCTGGCCCATGGCTATGTTCTCGCCGTAGGTGGACCACCGGTACCCCGCGGCGGTGATGCGCTGACCGGGGTCGGCGCCGTCCGGGTTGACGTGGTCGAAGAAGTGCCGCGCGGCCATGTCGTCGGAGTGCGCCTGCGCCGCCTGCTGGAGCTGCGGGTCCTCGGTCAGCGGGGAGCAACCGGCGGCTGCGCGCTCCTGGTTGACGAGCGCGACCACCTGGCTGACGGTGTCACCGGCCGGCGCCGGCGCGGTGGTGCGCACCGGGGCCGGCGGGGTGGACGGGCGGGGCGTCGGCGTACTCTTCCGCGTCGGACTCGGACTCGGACGCTTGGTCGCCTTCTTCTCCGGCTTCTTCGGCCGCGCGGACTTCGACGGGGACGGCGAGGGCGACGCCGGGGTGGGTACGGCGCTCGGCGCGGAGAGGTCGGCCACGGAGGCGTTCGTGTTCCGGTCGGCGGCCTGCTTGCCGGCGCCGGGCCCGGAGTCCATGCCGAAGTACCAGAGGCCGCCGCCCGCGACACAGGCCACGACGACGCCCCCGACGACCCGGCGCCGCATGCGCCGGCGCCGGCGGGACGCGCTGCGTGTGCCGTCGCGTCCGTCACCGCGCCCGCCCGAGCGACCCCGCGCGGCCCGTCGTCCGGTCCCGGAGCCTGTGAGGGAGCCCGAACCCGCACCGGGACCCGAGCCGCCGGGCCCGGCCGGGGCGTCGTACGGGGTCGCCGCCGCGACCGGTGCCATCCCGCCGGGGGCGCAGCGCAGCGCGGCGTACAGCGCGGGCGCCGCGGCGACCAGCGCGAGGCCGGCCAGCAGCCCCTCCGCGGGCATCAGCCCGCTCCACAGCCCGGAGCAGCGCGAACAGCCGCGGGCGTGCCGGGCGATGCGCTTGCGCCACAGCGCCGAGGGCTTGCCGTCCCAGGCGGCCAGCACGCCCCGCAGCTCCTCGCAGCGCGGCCGGGCGTCGAGCGCCCGTACCACCACCCGCGCCGCCTCCAGCTGGGCCTTCATCCGCTGCACCCGGACCGCGGTGTGCTCCGGCGTCAGCTCCAGGGCGGCGGCGACCTCGGCACGGGTCAGCTCGCCCGCGCACTCCAGCCACCACAGCGAGAGCAGCCCCCGGTCGTCGGGCTCCAGCCAGCGTGTGGCGTGCGCGGTCTCCTGGCGCTGGCCCGACAGTTGCAGCTGCACCACCGTCAGGTCCACGAAGTCGGCGCCGGGGTCGGCCAGATCGTATGCCTCCTCCACGGCGGCGGGCGCGGACTGCCGGTCCTGCCAGTGGTCGCGGACCTGGTTCATCGCGATCGCGACGAGCCAGGAGCGGAAGCGCTCGGGGGCGCGCAGCCCGCCGAGTCCGTCGAGGGCGCGCAGCATGGTCTCCTGCACCACGTCGTCGACGTCCACCGAGCCGTTCAGCGCCCGCCCCACGATGTTGTAGACCAGCGGAAGGTAGGCGCTGACCAGAGCGTCCTGGGCCGCCGCGTCGCCCTGGCGGGCCGCGATCACCAGAGCCGCCGTCTCCGCCGCGTCCGTGTGCCGTGTGCTCATCAGATGTTTCCCGTCCTCGACGCCGAACGATTGTTCCCGACGACTGGGAGACGGTTCGAGGCGGCTCGGATAACGGTTCTCCGGGGCCGATTTCCGGCCGCTTCCGGCGTCGGGTTTCCGGCGCGGGGGGCTCGGGCGTCCGGCGCCACGGTCCGCGGAGCCGGCGGCGCCGCGCGGGCCAACTCCGGCCGCCAGCCGCCCGGTTCACAGGATCGAAGTTGGTCTAGTCCTCTTGACGGGGTGCGTCGGCGGCGGTTTGGTATGTACCAACACCCCCGCCGTGCACGGCACCACCACCCCACCACCCCACGCCCTGAGGGCATCCCCGAGAGGGGCATACTGTCATGCACCTGGCAAGACTGGGCGGACTCGCCGCCTCCGCCTGCGCGTTCGCGCTCGCGGCCACCGGCGCGGCCGTCGCCGTCGCCCCCGCGAGCAGCGCGGCGGCGCACACCGCGGCGACGAGCGATGCCGCGGGAAGCAGTGTCTACTCCGTCGCGCCCTACGTCGACATGTCGAACGGCCAGGAGGGCCTGCTCGACACGGCGATCACCGGGCACCACCTAAAGGCCTACACCGCCGCCTTCGTCCTCGGCGAGGGCTGCAACCAGGTCTGGGGCGACACACTTCCCATCGGCAACGACTCCTACACCGACCCCGAGATCGCGAAGGCCAAGTCCGAGGGCGCCTCCGTGATCATCTCCTCGGGCGGCGCCAGCGGTCTGCCGCTCGCCTGGACCTGCACCACCCAGAGCAGCATCGACGCCGGGTACCAGGCCCTCATCGACGACTACGGCGTCACCCAGCTGGACTTCGACATCGAGGGCGCCGCCATCGCGGACACCGCCGCCGCGGCCCGCCAGATGCAGGCCATGAAGGACCTGAAGGCGGCCAACCCGAACCTCCGGTTCTCCGTCACCCTGCCGGTACTGACGAGCGGGCTGACCAATGACGGCGTCAACATCCTCAAGGCTGCCAAGAACGCGGGCGTGAAGATCGACGTGGTCAACATCATGACCATGGACTACTACGCCGGCACGGGCACCGAGATGGGCCAGGGCGCGATCGACGCCGCGAAGGCCACGCTGGCGCAGATGCAGTCCGTCGACTCCGGGTACGGCTACGCCGATCTCGGTATCACCCCGATGATCGGCAAGAACGACGACGGCTCCACGTTCACCCTGGCCGACGCCCAGACCGTCGAGAACTTCGCCGCGCAGAACGGTGTGGGGCGGCTCGCCTTCTGGTCCGTCAACCGGGACCAGCCGTGCAGCGGAAGCGCCAACTCCCTGCCCACGTGCAGCGAGATCGGCCAGAGCAGTCTGGCGTTCACGGACGCGTTCGTGCCGTACGAGGGCAGTTCGGGCGGTGGTGGCGGGGGCGGTGGTACGAGCAGCGACTTCTCGCTGTCCCTCTCCCCCGGTTCCGCCTCGGTCGCACAGGGCGGTTCCGCGACCGCGAGCGTCGCCACGGCCACCACCTCGGGCAGCGCCGAGTCCGTGGCCCTCAGTGCCTCCGGCGCGCCCTCCGGCGTCACCGTCTCCTTCAGCCCGGCCTCGGTGACCTCCGGCAGCGCCTCGACCCTGACGGCGGCGGTCGGCTCGTCCGTGGCCGCGGGCACCTACCCGATCACGGTCACCGGCACGGGCACCGGCGGCACCCACAGCGCGACCTACACGCTCACCGTCACGAGCAGCGGCGGCGGGGGCGGCGGGGGCTCGCTGACCAACGCCGGGTTCGAGACCGGTTCCCTCGGCCCCTGGACCTGCACCGGCGCCAGCACGCTGGTCTCCACCCCGGTGCACTCCGGCAGCCACGCCCTCCAGGTCACTCCCGACTCCGGCGGCACCGGCGAGTGCGACCAGACCGTGACCCTCTCCCCCAACCACAGCTACACGCTCACCGGCTGGGTCCAGGGCCCCTACGCCTACCTCGGCGTCAGCGGCGGCGCCACCGCCAGCACCTGGTCGAACAGTTCGAGCTGGAACCAGCTGAAGGTCGCCTTCACGACCGGCAGCAGCGGCACCGTGACCGTGTACGTCCACGGGTGGTACGGCCAGGGCAACGTGTACGCCGACGATCTCGCCCTCGGCTGATCGTCGCCCCGATCGCGCGCCCGGTGCCTGTCCGCAGGTGCCGGGCGCGCGATGATGGGTGAGCCTGGTGGGATGTCTGGTGTTCCCGCCGGCCGGATCCCGGCGCCGTACGCCGCCCCGGCGCGCCGGGCGCTCCAGGTGGCGCTGGTCGCCTCGGCCGGCTTCTACTTCTTCCGCTACGGCCTGGACCGCCCCGTCGCCGCCACCTACGCCCTGTTCGCCACGGTGGCGCTGGGCGGGCTGGCCAGGATTCCGGGCACCGGGCGGCAGCGCGCCGTGGTGGTGCTGCGGCTGATCCCGGTGGGCTGGCTGCTGGTCGCCGTCGGGACGTATCTGTCGGTGCGGACCTGGAGCGCCGTCGCCGGGATGCTGGTCGTCGGCTTCGCGCTGGCCTTCTCCGCCATCGGCGGACCGCGCCCGGCCGGCGCGGCGCCGGGTCTGCAACTCCTCTACATCCTTCCGTCGTTCCCGCCCTACGATCCCGGTCAGCTCGACGACCGGCTGCTCGGCACCACCACCGGCATGGCCCTGCTCGTCCTCGCCGAGGCCCTGATCTTCCCCGAGCCCGCCCCGCCGCCGTACCGGGAACGCGCCGCGCACGCCGCCGCCGTCGCGGCCCGCTGCGCCGCCCTGCTCGCCGCCCCGCCGTACACCCTCTCCCCGGACGACATCCGCGGCGCCCGCGGGGCCGGCCACCGGCTGCGCTCCCTGACCGTGCCCGAGGCGGACCGCCCGGCGGGTCCGGGCGTACGGGACCGGGCCCTGTCCCACACCGGTCTGGCGACCCGGACATTGCTCAGCAGGCTGCCCCGGCTGTCCGCCCTGTCCGGCCCGGCGGTCGTTCCGGACGGGGATGTCCGGACCCCGCCCGGCGATCCGCCCGACGCCACCGTGACCGCCGTACTCGACGCGGTCGCGCGGCTGGCCACCGCCGGTGCGGACTGCCTCCGCGACGGCTCCTCGCCGCTGGCCGCCTACCAGGAGCTGGCCGCGGTCCGCTCCGTCCTGTCCGCCCGGTCCGCGGTGCCCGCGGGGGAAGCCGGGACGCCGGCGCCGGACGTGCTGCGGCGGCACGCGGCCGTGCTGGAGGTCGCCGATGCCGCGCTGGCGATGGGGGCGGCAGCCGATCTGGCGGTGCACGGCCGGCGGGCCACGGTGATGGGGCCGCCGGAGCGCTTCTGGTACGCCACCGCCCGCGCCCCGCGGTTGTGGTGGCACCGGGTGTGCGGGCACGCCGGACGGCGCTCGGTGTTCTTCCAGAACGCCGTGCGCATCGCCCTGGCGCTGACGGCGGCGCGGCTCGTGGCGGGCGTGGACACACTGCCGCACGGCTTCTGGGCGACGCTGGCCACGCTGACCCTCACCCGCACCACCGTGGACGAGACCTGGAGCACCGTCCGCGCCGCGCTCGCCGGAACCCTGGCCGGCGCCCTGCTGTCCGGCGGGACGCTGGCCCTGGTCGGCCCGCACACGGTCGTCTACGCCGCCATCCTCCCGCTGTGGATGCTGTTCGCCTTCACGGTCGGGCCGGTCAAGGGGGTCGGCTGGGCGCAGGGCCTGTTCACGGTGCTCGTGGCCCTGGTCTTCGCCCAGCTCGCGCCGCCGACCTGGCGGCTGGCGGAGGTACGACTGCTCGATGTGCTGGTCGGCAGCGCGATCGGCGCGGTGTTCGGGCTGCTGGCCTGGCCCCGCGGCGCCCATGACGAACTGCGGCACGCGGGGGCGGAGCTGCTGCGCAGGGCGGCCGAGATCGTGGTGGCGACCAGTGCCTCGGTGGCCCTGGAGGGGCGGGCGGCCGTCCCGGCGGGGATGCCCGGACACCGTTCGCTCCAGCGGGCCGTGATCCTGGCGGAGTCGGCGTACGGGCAGTTCCAGAGCGAGGCGACGCCGTTCGGCGGCCGGGGGCGCGTGTCCGGTCCGCCCGCGGTGGACTGGCAGGCGGCGCTGATGGCCGCGCACCACACCCTGTGGGGCTCGGAGCGGCTGCTGGAACCGCCGCGCGCCGGTCTCGGCCCGGCCGCGGCCACGGTCAGCAGCCTCGGGGACCGGGTCGCCGGGCGCATGCTCCTGATCTCGGCGGCCCTGGATCCCGGCGGCGACACCCCGGCGGCCCCGGTGCCCCGCCTCGCGCGCTCCCTCGCGGGCGCCGACGCGGAGCCGCCGGGTGCGCCCCGGCTGTACTACGCCACCGTGTCCTGGCTGGACTCCCTCATGGCCGATCTGTCCAGGATCGCGCGCGGGGGCGGGGAAGCCGGGCCGGACGGGGACGAAAGCGGAGGCGGTGCGGGGGAACCCGCGGGCCCGGACCGTGAGCCGACCGATGATCCGGGCGTGCACCGGGGCGGTTCCCCGCACCGACCCGACTGACCCGTCCGGACAGCTGCGGATCAGCCGTCCATGGGGTAGGCGTGAGGTGAGGGCCGCCCCGGTCTCACCCGTGCGGGGCCGGCCCGGCGGGCCGGCGGAAGGAGCGAGTCGGATGTGCGGAGGGACGCGGCACCCGGACCCGGATCGGTCCGCGACGGCCCCGGCGGAGCCCCGCGCGGACAGCACCGCCGAACCCGAGAACGACCCCGCGTCCGAGCCGACCAGCCTGTTCGATCTCCTGGGCGTGGCCGCCGTGCTCCTGGAGGCCGACGGCCGGATCGACATGTGGAGTCCCCAGGCCGAGAAGCTGTTCGGCTACGACCGCGAGGAGGCCGTCGGGCAGTACGCGGCGCTCCTGCTGCTGCGCCCCGAGGACCGGGACGCGGCGATCCGGCTGTTCGCCGACGTGATGGAGACCGGCCAGGGCTGGGCGGGGGCGTTCCCGGTGCGCCGCAAGGACGGCAGCACGAAGATCGTCGAGTTCCGCAACATGCGGCTGACCGACCACCTCGGTGATCACTACGCGCTGGGGCTGGCCACCGACCGCTCCACCCTGCGCCAGGTGGAGCGCGGCACCGCCCTGTCCGCCCGGCTGGTCACCCAGGCCCCGATCGGGCTGTCCGTGCTCGACACCGAGCTGCGTTACGTGGCCGTCAACCCCGCCCTCGCGGCCATGCACGGCCTGCCCGCGGCCGACCACCTCGGCCGACGCTACGACGAGCTGTTCCCGGACACGGCGTTCCACGCGGTCGAGGCGTCCATGCGCCGGGTCCTGGAGACCGGCGTCCCGGTGGTGAACCAGCAGGTGGTGGGCCGTACCGCCGCCGATCCGGGCAACGACCACGCCTGGATGACCTCGCTGTACCGGCTGGAGGACCACCAGGGGCACACCCTGGGCCTCGCCACGGTGGCGGTGGAGGTGACCGACCGCCACCGCGCGGCCCAGGAGGCGGAGCGGGCCCAGCGGCGACTGCGGCTGATGGCCCGCGGCTCGGCCAGGATCGGCACCACCCTGGAGGTGGAGCGCACGGCGCGGGAGCTGGCCGACGTCCTGGTGCCCGACCTCGCCGACATGGCCACGGTGGACCTGCTGGACGGCATGCTGCGTAATGGCCGTACGGATCCGGGGGACGGCCCGCCGCTGTTCCGCGCACTGGCGGTGAAGACGGCCTACGCCACCGACGCGGCCGGGGCGCTGGTGCCGCCCGGCCGGCTCACCGTGTACCACGCCGGCCACCCGGCGGCGCAGAGTGTGCGCACCGGGAAGCCCGTGCTGATCAGCCATCTGGACAAGGGCGACGTGGGCCGGGTCGCCGCCGGGCCCGAGGCCGCCCGGCTGCTCGCCCGCGCCGGAGTGCACACCGACATGGCGGTCCCGCTGATCGCCCGCGGCCAGTGCATCGGCGTCATGGGCCTGGCCCGCGCCCGCAACCCCGCGCCGTTCGACGCCGACGACCTGGAACTGGCCTGCGAACTCGCCTCGCGCGCCGCGCTGAGCATCGACAACGCGGTCCTGCACCAGCACACCCGCAGCACCGCCGAGGCCCTTCAGCGCAGCCTGCTGCCCCGGCTCTCCCCTCACCATCCGGGGCTGGAGATCGCCGCGCGCTACCGGCCCGCGCAGGCGACCGGCGAGGTCGGCGGCGACTGGTACGACGTCATCCCGCTGGACGGCGACCGCACCGCCCTCGCAGTGGGCGACGTCATGGGCAGCGGGATCGCGGCGGCGGCCACCATGGGCCGGTTGCGCACCGCCACCTCCACGCTGGCCGATCTCGATCTCGGTCCGGCGCGGGTGCTCACCCATCTCGACCGGATCACCCTCGGCCTCGACCCCTACATCGCCACCTGCGTCTACGCCGTGCACGATCCGCGCCTCGGCCGCCTGGAGGCGGCCTCCGCCGGGCATCTGCCGCCGGTCCTGATCCCGTTCGACGGGCCTCCGCGCCTCCTCGACCTGCCGACCGGCACCCCACTGGGCGTCGGCGCGGTGTCCTTCGAGTCCAGCACGCTCGGGCTGCGCCCCGGTGACCAACTGGTCCTGTACACCGACGGCCTGGTGGAGACCCGCGACGACCCGATCGACGCCCGTCTGGCCGAACTGGTCCGGCTGCTCTCCGTGCCGTCCCCCTCCCCGGAGGACACCTGCGACCGGCTGCTGCGGGAACTGCGCCACCCGGCGGGCCACGACGACGTGGCCCTCCTCATCGCGCGGGTGCTGCCGCTGGGGCCCTAGGTGTATGGATCACGAGCGTGGTCGACACCTGCCGGGCCTGATCACCGTCCGTGCGCCGGCAGGTCCAGCACCTGCGGTCGTACGACCGCCCACGCGGCGGCGGGCAGATCGCCGAGGGCGGTCGCGCGCAGGGACCGGAGGGTCTCCTCGGGGTCGGCGCTGCGCACGGCGGTGCCGGCGAGCACCTCGTAGCCGTCCCGTACGGCGACCCGGATGCCATGCCCCGCGCTGTCGCGGGCGTACAGGGCGGAGGCCACCACGAGGGGTGGCGGGCCGCCCGCGTCGGCCGGGAGTTTGCGGTAGGCGCAGGCGAGCGGGGCGCGCCAGCGCAGGCTGAGCAACAGGGGCCGTTTGGCGACGACTTCGGCCAGGTCGGTCTCGCGGGGGCCGTCGGACTCCAGCACCGTGGCCCGTGCGTCGAGGACCAGCGCGGCCGGGAGGAGGCAGCGCAGTGTGCTGCCCACGAGGTTGCCGCCGACCGTCGCCGTGCGGCGCACCGCCCCGGTGCCGACCGTGGCCGCCGCGAGGCGCAGCACGTCCGGCACCCGGCCGTCGATCTGCCCGAGCAGCACGGCGGCGCCCAGCGTCTCGGGCCCGATGACATTGGCCTGCGGCAACCGCCTCAGCGACATGGCCAGTTCGGGGAACCCCTCACGCTGCCAGGTGGCCCACACCAGGGTCGCCCCGCCGACCGGGACGGCGCCCTCGGCCAGGCACGCCTGGGCTTCGGACACGGACGTGGGCAGCCGCAACAGCATGGTGACCGACCTGCCTTCCTCGGGGGACCGCAGTCTGCTCGCGTGCGCGGGGGCGCGTACAGGGCTCACGCGGGCACGGTCGTCAACTGACCTACAGGCAGGGGACGTTGTCCGGTTCGGGAGCGCCGATCCGATGGGCCGCAGTTCCGGTCCGTCGGCCTCAGTCGTGCGGCGTTCGACATCGCGCCGGGCGCCACGCTCGTGCTGTACACCGACGGGCTGATCGAGACACCGGGCAGCGACATCGAGGCGCGGGTCGGCGAACTCACCACCGAACTGCCCGCCGCCCCCTCCTCGGTCCCCGAGGGCCGGGCCTTCCTGCGCCGGACACAGGTCTCCGACAGCAGCAGGAGCGCGTCGTCGGCCGGTGCCGGGCACTCCCACGAGGCCTGTTCCTGGTCCGCACCCTCGCGGACGGCTGGGGGTACGGCCCACCGACGAGGGCAAGACGACCTGGTTCACGCTGAAGCTGTGAACGCCCGTCTTGCTCGTCACCGGGGCGCGTGCCGAACGGCAACCGGCGCCCACGACGAGCCGTTCGGCTTCGACCGCCAGATCCGCGTGGCCGACCCGTGGTCCCGACGAGGGCCGACCGGCCCTATCCCAGCCGGGCCCGCACGGGGACGATGGCCTGGTGCAACACAACGACGGCATTCTCGCGCTCGACCGGGAGGCCTGCCTGCGCCTGCTGGCAGGAGTGCCGGTCGGCCGGGTCGTGTACACCAGGCAGGCGCTCCCCGCGGTCCTCCCCGTCAACTTCTGCCTCGACGCGGACTCCTCCGTGCTGCTGCGCACCTCCGCCGGCTCGGACCTGGCACGCGCCGTCGACGGTGCCGTGGTCGCCTTCGAGGCGGACGAGTTCGACGCGGCGACCCGCTCCGGCTGGAGCGTGGTCGTCACCGGCCGCGCCGTGCTGCTGCCCGGCACCGAAGGCCGGGACCTCCCCGGCCGCCCGGACTCCTGGATGCCGGTCCGCGACGACATGCTCGTGCGGATCGCGTCCGAGGTCGTCACCGGGCGTGAGCTGACCGGTGCGTGAGCGCCCTCAGTGGGCCGTCCAGCCGCCGTCCAGGACCAGGGACGTACCGGTGACGAAGGACGCCTGGGGGCTGCACAGATAGGCCACGGCCTCGGCGACCTCCTCCGGTTCGATCAGCCGGCGCAACGCGCTGTCCTTCAGGAGCACTTCGGACAGCACCCGCTCCTCGGGGATGCCGTGGGCCTTCGCCTGGTCGGCGATCTGCTTCTCCACCAGGGGGGTGCGGACGTAGGCCGGGTTCACGCAGTTGGAGGTGACGCCGTGCGCGGCGCCCTCCAGCGCGGCCGTCTTGGACAGTCCCTCCAGCCCGTGCTTGGCGGCGACGTACGCGGACTTGAACGCCGAGGCGCGCAGCCCGTGCACCGAGGAGACGTTGACGATCCGGCCCCAGCCCCGCGCGTACATGTGCGGCAGCGCGCCGCGCACCAGGCGGAAGGGCGCCTCCAGCATCACGGTCAGCACCGTGTGGAAGACGTCCGGCGGGAACTCCTCGATGGGGCGCACCAGTTGCAGCCCCGCGTTGTTGACCAGCACATCGGTGCCGGCGGCCGCCGCCTCGGCCGCGTCCAGGTCGGTCAGGTCGAGCGGATGCGGGACGACGGTGCCCGCGAGGTCCGGGGACCGCCGCGCCTCCTCGGCGAGCGCGGCGAGCCCCGCCTCGTCGCGGTCGACGGCTCTGACCCGCGCCCCGGCGGCCGCGAGACGCAGGGCGCAGGCGCGGCCGATACCGCTCGCGGCACCGGTGACGAGGGCGGTGCGGCCGGCCAGATCGAGGGCGAGGGGCTGGATGGGGGAGGTCATGGGCCGACCCTAACGAAGGCGGCCGGCGTCGGGGAGGGGCCCCGGCCGAGTCCGGTCTCAGCCGAGCGTGGCCGGCTCGAACCAGGTGGGCTCCTCGGTCAGGGCCTGCTTGATCCGGGTGAGCGCGAACTCGTTCAGGTCGGGCAGCGCGTCCACGGCGAACCAGCCGACCTCCAGCGACTCGTCGTCGTTGACCCGCGCCTCGCCGCCCACCGCCCGGCAGCGGAAGGTGATGTCCATGTACTGGCACACGTCCCCGTTGCCGTACGTGACCGGCCGGAGCGCCTGGACCAGGACGATCCGCTCGGGTCGGCACCGTACCGCCGTCTCCTCGAAGACCTCCCGTACCGCGCAGTCCGCGGGCTGCTCTCCCGGCTCCGGGATGCCGCCGATCACCGACCATTTCCGGGTGTCGGTGCGGCGGCCGAGCAGCACCCTGTCCTCGTCGTCGAAGACGATGGCCGTCACTCCGGGCAGCCAGAGCAGCTGGTGGCCGGCCGAGGCACGCAGGGCGCGGATGAAGTCAGGTGTAGCCATGGGACCGACCCTAACCGGCCGCTCCCCCGCCCCGGCGCGGGTCCGGAGCGGCTTCGGCGGCCGGTCCGGTGGGTACGGCGACCGGGTACGTCGACCAGCTGGGTACGGCGCCTACGCCTCGGTGGTGCGCCGCGCCCGCAGTCCGGAGCCGACGGCCCACCCGATGCCGCCCGCGGCGACGAGCACGAGCGCCATCTCCGGCAGGATGCCCAGCTCGGTCGCGGGCGTGGTGGAGGTGCGCAGCGGCACCTTCTGCTCCAGGTAGGCGGGCACGAACATGCCGGTCTTCTGGGTGATCTTCCCGTCCGGCATGATGATCGCGCTGACGCCGCTGGTCACCGGGACGGTCACGGTGCGGCTGTGCTCGACGGCGCGGATCCGGGACATGGCGAGCTGCTGGTAGGTCATCTCGCTGCGGTCGAAGGTCGCGTTGTTGCTGGGCACGGAGATCATCTCGGCGCCGTGTGTGACGGTGTCCCGCACGTCCCAGTCGAAGGCGGCCTCATAGCAGGTGGCGAGCCCGACCTTGGCGCCGTCCATGTCGAACACGCCCGGCTTGGTGCCCCGGCTGAAGTCCTGGCGGAGCATGGTGGTCCAGTTCTTGTTGATGGCCCCCACGAGCCCGCGCAGCGGCATGTACTCGCCGAACGGCTGGATCTGCCGTTTGTCGTACGTCTGTGTCGGGCCCTTGGCCGGGTCCCACAGGACCTGCTCGTTGAGCTGCTTGCCGTCCCGGTCGACGACGGCGCCCACCGAGATGGGCACGCCGATCGCCTGCGAGGCCTCGTCGATGACGGCGGCGGCGTCAGGGTCGTTGAAGGGGTCCAGGTCGGAGGAGTTCTCCGGCCAGAGCACGAGGTCGGGTTTGGGGACCTTGCCCGCCTCGACGTCGGCGGCGAGCTTGAGGGTCTCCTTCACATGGCGGTCGAGCACGGCGCGGCGCTGGGCGCTGAACTCCAGGCCCTCGCGCGGCACATTGCCCTGGATCACGGCGACCGTCCTGGTGCCGTCCTCGGCCTTGTCGCTGACCAGGCCGCGCGCGGCGAGGGCGCCGGCCACCGGCACGGCCACGCTGAGCAGCGCGGCGGCGGCCGCGGCGCGGCGCACGGTGCGCGAGCGGCGCCGCTCGGCGATCAGCCGGGCCGCCTCGTACAGGCCGAAGCCGCACAGGACGACCGCGAAGCCCAGCACGGGGGTGCCGCCGACCGCGGCGAGCGGCAGGAAGACGCCGTCCGCCTGGCCGAACGCGATCTTCCCCCAGGGGAAGCCCCCGAAGGGCACGCGCGCCCGTACGGCCTCGCCGGTGATCCAGACCGCCGCGGCCCACACCGGCCAGCCGGGCAGCCGGGAGACCGCGGCGACGCCCACGCCGACCAGGGCGATGAAGACGGCCTCCACCGCGACCAGGGCGAGCCAGGGCAGGCGGCCGACCTCCACGCCGGTCCACACCAGCAGGGGCAGCAGGAAACCGAGCCCGAAGAGATAGCCGAGCCCGAGCGCCGCCTTCCAGCGGCGCCCCCGCAGCACCCACCCGAACCCGGCGAACGCGGGCAGCGCCAGCCACCACAGGGGCCGCGGCGGGAAGCTGACGTAGAGCAGCACTCCGCACAGGGCGGAGGCGACGGCCGGGACCAGGCGCGGCAGCCGGCGGCGCAGCGCACCGGGCGCGGGGGACGGCCGGAGCTGGTCCGGCTGGTCCACGGAAGTTGCGGTGACGGTCACGCGGGTGAGTGTACGGCCGCTGACCTCGGCATCGACAGCCGCGGTCAGCGGCCGCCCGCCGCCTCGCCGGGCCCCGCCGCGGAGACCTCGCTTGCACGCGCGGGCTCGCTGCCGGGGGCCGATCCGGAACCTCCAGGGCCCCACGTTCGGATCAGGCCGCCGTCCCCGGTGTGATCGACCGCAGCCGTGCCCTGATCACCCGGACCGCGGATTCCGCGTTGTCGACGGTGACGGTGAAGGTGTGTCCGTCCCAGAGGCTGAGCACGATGCCCTCGCCCCGTCGGACGACGACCGCGGTGCCCTTCTCCGGGCGCCAGCGGTAGCCCCAGCCGCCCCATTGCCGGGGGGTCACCAGGGCGGTGAAGTCGGCGCCCGCGACATGGGAGAGCGGGATGCGCCGGCGCGGCAGTCCCGCGTGGCCGCAGCGCACTTCGACGCACTCCCGGTCGAGCCTGAGGTCGACGTGGACGAAGGCGAGGGTGCCGAAGATGACCAGCAGTCCGGCCGCGATGCAGCCGACCACGGACATCGCCAGGGCGGTGATCCCGGACGTCCACGCGGAGTCCACGGCCAGCTTGATCCCCAGGGCCAGGCAGGCCGCCCCGGCCAGGGCCAGCAGCCACTGCACCCGGTTGGTGGCGCGTCCGGTCCAGACCTCGGGGGTGAAATCGTCCTCGGTACGGGGCTGGTCCCTCATGAGTACGAGGTTACTCAGGAATCCCCGTGCGAGTACCGCCTCTCGGGCCGCGTCCACCCCCCGCGCGGCCCTGGCCGGCGGAAAGGCGCGGGTCAGGTGCGGTCGGCGAAGGGTCCCACCGCGGGCAGCAGCCGCCCCTCGGCGTAGTGCAGCGCCGCCGCCGGCAGCTCGCCCTCCCGGCCGCTGAGCAGCACGGTGAGGGTGCCGTCCGCGGGCGCGTCGGAGGCGGGCGGCTCACCCAGGCGGCGCAGTGCCTGGGCGGCCACCGCGCCCGCGGAGCCGTGCAGGACCAGCGGGGCCGCGCCGGGGCGCTGCACGGCGGCGCGGATGCGCTCGGCGACCAGCTCGTAATGGGTGCAGCCCAGGACGACGGTCGTCACCTCGGCCGGCGTGAGCGCGGCCGCCGCGGTGACGGCCGCCTCGATCGCCGCCTCGTCCGCGTGTTCGATGGCCTCGGCGAGACCCCAGCACGGCACCTCGGTCACCGGCACGCCGTCCGCGAAGTCCGCGATGAGTCCGCGCTGGTAGGCGCTGCCGGTGGTGGCGGGGGTCGCCCAGATCGCGAAGGGCCCGCCGCCGGCCGCGGCCGGCTTGATCGCCGGGACGGTGCCGATCACCGGGACGCCGGGCTCCAGGCGGGCGCGCAGCGCGGGCAGGGCGTGCACACTGGCCGTGTTGCAGCCGACGATCAGCGCGTCGGGCCGGTGGGCCGCGGCGGCCTCGGCGACGTCGAGCGCGCGCCGGGTGAGGTCCTCGGGGGTGCGCGGCCCCCAGGGCATGCCGTCGGGGTCCAGGGAGAGGACGAGATCCGCGTCGGGCCGCAGGCGCCGTACCGCGGCGGTGGCCGCGAGCAAGCCGATTCCGGAGTCCATGAGCGCGATCTTCACCCGGCCACGATAGACGATCCGCTCATGTGAACGGCTCGGGTGGGGCAGACTGCGCCCGTGAGCGCCTTCCTGTGGATCACCGTCGTCTCGCTGGCCGCCTGGTGCTGGCTGCTGCTGTGCCAGGGCTTCTTCTGGCGCACCGACGTCCGGTTGCCGCGCCGCCGGGAACCGGAGGTGTGGCCGTCGGTCTGCGTGGTCGTACCGGCCCGCGACGAGGCCGCCGTGCTGCCCGCGAGCCTGCCGTCGCTGCTCGCGCAGGACTATCCGGGGCGGGCCGAGGTCTTCCTGGTGGACGACGGCAGCACGGACGGCACCGGGGAGCTGGCCCGCGCGCTGTCCGCGCGGCACGGCGGGCTGCCGCTCACGGTGGGTTCGCCGGGCGAGCCGCCCGCGGGCTGGACCGGCAAGCTGTGGGCGGTGCGGCACGGCATCTCGCTGGCCCGCGCGCGCGAGCCGGAGTACCTGCTGCTGACGGACGCGGACATCGCGCACGCCCCGGACAGCCTGCGGGAACTGGTCGCGGCGGCCGGGGGCGGCGGCTTCGACGTGGTCTCGCAGATGGCGCGGCTGCGGGTGGAGAGCCGCTGGGAGCGGCTGGTGGTCCCGGCGTTCGTGTACTTCTTCGCGCAGCTGTACCCCTTCCGCCGGATCGGCCGCGAGGGTTCGCGCACGGCGGCCGCGGCGGGCGGCTGCGTCCTGCTGCGCGCCGACATGGCCGGGAAGGCGCGGATCCCGGACGCCATCCGGCACGCGGTCATCGACGACGTCGCCCTCGCCCGCGCGGTCAAGGGCGCGGGCGGCCGGGTCTGGCTGGGCCTGGCCGACCGGGTGGACAGCGTCCGGCCGTACCCGCGGCTGCACGACCTGTGGCGGATGGTCTCGCGCAGCGCCTACGCCCAGCTGCGGCACAACCCGCTGGTGCTGCTCGGCACGGTGGCCGGGCTCGCGCTGGTGTATCTGGTGCCGCCGGTGGCCGTGGTCGCGGGCGCGGCGGCGGGCAGCGCGCCGGTGACCGCCGCCGGGGCGCTGGCGTGGGCGGTGATGGCGGGCACCTACCTGCCGATGCTGCGGTACTACCGGCAGCCGCCATGGCTGGCCCCCTTGCTGCCGTACACCGCGTTCCTCTACCTGCTGATGACCGTGGACTCGGCCGTGCAGCACTACCGGGGGCGCGGGGCCGCCTGGAAGGGCCGTACGTACGCCCGTCCCGGCGCGGTGCCCGACGAGGGCTGAGTCACTTGCGGCCCGGCGTCCAGTTCATGCCCCAGCCGTAGGCGCGGTCGATGGTCCGCTGCGGGCTCACCCCGCGCTCCGGCACGAGGTAGCGGGCCTCGCGCCGGACGACGAGATCGCCGCCCGTGTTGGTGAGCAGCGCGAGCGCGCACACGGTGGAGGGGACCGTGCACTCGTCCAGCGAGAAGTCGACGGGGGCGCCGTACTGCGGCTGGAGGGTGACGGTGGCGTGCAGTCCGGCGAAGGACGACGCGCCCTCGTAGACGGTCACGAAGACGAGGACGCGGCGCAGCTCCGCCAGGTGGTCCAGGTTGACGGTGAGGTTCTCGCCGCTCGCCACCGCGCCGGTGCGGTCGTCGCCGTCGAGCTGGATGTACGGCGGCCGGTGCAGCGAGCCGAAGGAGTTGCCGAGCGCCTGGACGACCCCTCTGCGGCCGTCCGCGAGTTCGTACAGGGCGCACAGGTCGAGGTCGAGGTTTCCGGGACCACCGCCGCCCCAGCGGGCGCCCCAACCCGAAAACTGTTCGCGCGTCCGCCAGTTGAGGTTCACCCGCATGACGCCCGAGGTGCCGCCCTGCTTCGCCAGCGAGACGGAGGGAGCGGTCCTGGTGAGGGTGATCTTGGCGAGGCGGACGGGCGGCGCGGCCGGTGCGGGGGGCGGTGGCGCGGCGGTCAGGCGGGGCCGGCCGGGGGCCGGAGCGTCCGCCGGAGGGGTCGGCGTGGAGTGCGGTACGTACGCCGGCGGCACCGGCGCGGGCGCGGGTGGCGGCTCCTCCACGGTGATGCCGAACTCCGCGGCGAGGCCCGCCAGTCCGCTGTCGTAGCCCTGGCCGACGGCGCGGAACTTCCAGCCGCCCTGACGGCGGTAGAACTCGCCGAGCAGGAAGGCGGTCTCGACACTCGCGCCGGGGCTGTCGAAGCGGGCGACGAGCCGCCCGGTCGCGGGGTCGGTCACCTCGATGTACAGGTCCGGGACCTGCCCGAACGTGCCGCCGTGCACCGAGGCGGCGAGGACGATCCGCTCGACCGCGCCCTCCACGCGCGCGAGATCGACGGACAGGGTGTCGACGACGAGCGCGCCCTCGGTCCGCTTGCCCTCGTGCCGCACGGCCCCCGAGGGGTGGGCGGGACGGTCGCAGAAGACGAAGTCCGCGTCAAAGCGGACCTTTCCGGCGGCGAGCAGCAGCGCGGAGGCGTCCGCGTCGGGCACTCCGGGCCCCTGGCGCCGGCCCAGTTCGACCCGCAGCGCGGTGGCCGGAACCGGTGTGTTCGATCCCTTCGGCATTGACATGTCGACCCCCTCGCCTTCCCGCCCGCGTGCCCGCGGCGTCCGGTTCATCCACGCATGCCCAATCTATGCCCGGCGCCGCCGGACTCCCATGGGCCGCGCACGCGAAGACCCGTGAAGATCGCTGGTCGACCGCCGGTAACCCCGCCCGGAAACCTGTTCCTTACATGATCTATACGTGAACCGCTGCCCTTTTTCGACAACTTCGCTCGTATTGAGGATCCCCGGTCACCACCGACACGGAAAACAACCCTCTTATCGGTCTCCCCAACCAGCACATCGTGGGCTTAACTTATGTGCCATGACCTCCCCCCGCTCCACCTATGGCGGCGGCTATTACTCCGCCTCCTTCCGGGACACTCCGATCTACGACTCCCTCGTGGCCGAGCGGGGAACCCCGCAGATCGCCCCGATCCGGGTCCCCGCCGCCTACGACATGGGCAGCAGCCTGCCCGCCCTGCCGTCGGCCCTCCCCGCACTCCCGGCCGCGCCCTCCGCGCAGCCCCCGGCCCCCGGCTACGGCTATCCCCAGCAGCAGCAGCCCGCCCCGTTCCAGCAGGCGCCCACGGCGTACATCCCGCAGCAGGCGAGCGCCCCGCGCGGCTATCCCGGCCCGCAGGCCCCGCAGCAGCAGCGCCCGATGGCGCCCGGCACCGGCTACGAGGCGATGCGGCCGGCCGCACCGCGCCCCGTGCAGGCGCCGTACCAGGACCCGTACAACCATCCCCAGCAGCGGGGATACTGATCGAAGCGCCCCCGCTGTCGGTGGCACCTGGCACGATGGCGGTATGGACATCGCCGAAGTGCAGTCGATCCACCTCTACCCGGTCAAGGCGTTCCAGGGCGTGGCGGCCGACGCGGCCGCGGTGGAGCCCTGGGGGCTGGCCGGAGACCGCCGCTGGGCGCTGATCGACGCCGGGGGGAAGGTCGTCACCCAGCGGGAGCAGCCGCGTCTCGCCCTCGCCGCCGCCGAGCCCCTGGCCGGCGGCGGTCTGCGTCTGTCGGCGGCCGGCCGGGCGGCGATCACCGTCGAGGTGCCGGAGCCCGAGGGCACCGTGCCGGTGAACATCTTCGGGCAGAAGGTGGAGGCGGTGCCGGCCACCGCCGCCGCGCACGCCTGGTGCAGCGCCTACCTCGACCAGGACGTGCGTCTGGTCCACCTGGACGACCCGGCCACCCGCCGCCCCGTCGACCCGGACTACGCGCTGCCGGGCGAGACGGTCAGCTTCGCCGACGGCTACCCCGTGCTCGTCACCGCGTCAGCCTCGCTCGACGCCCTCAACTCCCTGATAGCCAGGGGCCGTCACACCGAGGAGGGGCCGCTGCCCATGAACCGGTTCCGGCCCAGCGTCGTGGTGTCCGGGACCGAGGCATGGGCGGAGGACGCATGGGCCCGCGTCTCCATCGGCGAGGTCGTCTTCCGCGTGGCGCGCACCTGCGGGCGCTGCGTGGTGACCACCACGGACCAGGCAACCACCGCGCGCGGCCGGGAGCCGCTGTACACACTGGCCCGGCATCGCCGCTTCGGCGGCAGTCTCGTCTTCGGGCAGTACGTCGTGCCGCTCACCCGAGGCACCGTGCGGGTCGGCGACCCGGTGCGGGTGCTGGAGCGGAGCGTGAGCCGGTAGCCGGCAGCCGGTGGCTCCAGGGTCGGTGGTCCGGGGGTCGGCTTTCGCGATCGGGGAACCCTGGTGGCGTCGCCGGTCGTTGGGGTGACATGAGAAATGCGTGAGACGTCGCGGTCGCGACCGGCCGCGGGGGACGTGGGGGGTGGGGAGATGCGGGCAGTCACGGGTCTGTGGCGCTGGAGACGCAATCCGCTGTGCCGCGCGACCGATCTGGCCGAGGCGTGGGTGGCTCTGACGGCTCTGGTCCTGATCACCGTGGTGGCGCCCCTGACCGGCGCGCTGGTCGGCTTCGTCACCGGGGACTCGCTCCAGCGTGCCGCGCGGACGGAGCAGCACACCCACCACCTGGTCACCGCCACCGTGGTGCGACCGCTGGGCCGGGCACCCGAGAGCGACCCCGACAGCACCGGCGTGCACGAGACCCGCAGCCGTGTCGTCGCCGACTGGTCCGCGCCGGACGGCACCGCGCACCACGGCCCGGTCCTCGCCGATCTCAAGTCCCCGCACTCTGGCGACCACTTCGGGCTGTGGACGGATCCGCAGGGCCGAATAACGACCCGCCCGCTGGACACCGTCACGGCGACGGCCCACGCCGTCCTGGCCGGATTCGGCGCCGCCCTGCTGGCCGCCGCCCTGATCGAGGCCGCCCGGCGGCTCACCGTCTGGCGCATGGTCCGCCGCCGGTACGCCCGCTGGGACCAGGCATGGGACCGGGCCGGCCCGGACTGGGGCAAGGCGGGCACCGGCAGCTGACCGGGGGCGGCCTGTGGTCAACCCACCCCGGACGCACACGCTACGGTGGACCGGCCGAAGCGCTTTCGGCGACAACCCGCAGGCGGGCGCACATCGGGACTCGCGGGCAGGCGGGGACGCGAACGGGCAGGCCCGGCGGCCGGGCACGCTCACGGACCCGGCACCGGCAGCGCCGCCCGGACGGGGCGTCGGCCATCAGCGGCCATCAGTACGACGAGGTGGGGGCAGAGCAACGCCATGGCACAGGGCACGGTCCAGGTGACGCACACCGGCACCTCGCGGTGGCGGCGCCGCACGGGTGAGTACGCATCGCTCGCCGCCGCCCTGGAGGCCGCCGCCGACGGCGATGTCCTCACCGTCGCCCCCGGCACCTACCGGGAGAACCTCGTGATCCAGCGGGCGGTGACGCTGCGCGGACCGGACGGCTCCCCCGGCTCGGTGCGGATCGTGCCGGTGGACGGGGTGCCGCTGACCGTACGGGCCTCGGCCGTGGTGCAGGACCTGCATGTGGAGGGCCAGGACGCGGCGGCGCCCGCGCTGCTGGTCGAGGAGGGCACGCCCGAGCTGATGGACGTGCGGATCGTGACCCGCTCGGCCGTCGGCGTGGAGGTGCGCGGCGCGGCCCGGCCGACCGTGCGCCGGGTGACCGTGGACAACCCGGCCGGCATCGGCATCGCCGTACTCGACGGCGGCGGCGGGGTGTTCGAGGAGTGCGAGATCGTGGCGGCCGGACAGGCGGGCGTGGCGGTGCGCGGCGGCGGCCATCCGCGACTGGAGCGCTGCCGGGTGCACCACGCCTCGGGCACCGGGCTCACCGTGACCGGCGAGAACTCCTCGCTGGAGGCGGTCGGTTGCGAGATCTACGAGGTCCGCGGCTCCGGCGTCCAGGTCACCCAGCGGGCCACCGCGCAGCTGACCGACTGCGATGTGCATCGCACCACCGCCGACGGCGTCACCCTGGACACGGACGCGGTGCTCACGCTGGAGGACTGCCGGCTCCACGACATCCCGGAGAACGCGGTGGACCTGCGCTCGCGTTCGGTGCTCACGCTGACCCGGACCACCGTCCGGCAGTTCGGGCGCAACGGGCTGTCGGTGTGGGACCCCGGCACCCGCGTGGACGCCAACCAGTGCGAGATCTTCGACAGCACCGGTGACTATCCGGCGGTGTGGGTGAGCGACGGCGCCACCGCGGTGCTGGACTCCTGCCGGGTGCACGACGTGCCGGACGCGCTGTTCGTGCTGGACCGCGGTTCCCGCGCGGACGTGGTGGACAGCGACCTGTCCCAGGTGCGCAACACGGCCGTGTCGGTGAGCGACGGCGCGACCGCGCAGCTGGACGACTGCCGGATCAGGGACGCGGCGACCGGCGCCTGGTTCCGGGACCACGGCAGCGGCGGCACCCTGAACAACTGCACCGTGGACGGCACCCAGACCGGGGTGATCGTCACCAAGGGCGCCGATCCGACGATCGAGCGCTGCACCGTCGACTCCCCCGCCGAGGCCGGTTTCTACGTCTCCGCAGGCGGCCGGGGCAGCTTCCTGAACTGCCGGGTCAGCGGGAGCGGGGGGTACGGCTTCCATGTGATCGACGGCTGCCGCACCACGCTGCGCAAGTGCCGCACCGAGCGCTGTGCGCGCGGGGGTTACGAGTTCGCCGAGGGCGGCCCCGACGCCGGGTCCGGCTCGGGTCCGGTCGTGGAGGACTGCACCAGCGACGAGAGCGGCAGCCTGCGGCCCCCGGCGCCGCGGGAGACGGCCGTGCAGACGGTGTCGCACTCCACCGGGTTGCTCGGCTCGATCCCCGGCCAGCGCAGCACCGAGCCGGAGCCGCCGGCCACCGCGCCGCAGCCGGTGGAGCCGCCGCGTACGTCGAAGGACGTGCTCGGTGAACTCGACGCGCTGGTGGGCCTGGAGAGCGTCAAGCGCGAGGTGCGGGCGCTGACCGACATGATCGAGGTGGGCCGGCGGCGGCAGCGGGCGGGGCTCAAGGCGGCCTCCGTCAAGCGGCACCTGGTCTTCACCGGCTCCCCCGGCACCGGCAAGACGACGGTCGCCCGGCTGTACGGCGAGATCCTCGCCTCCCTCGGTGTGCTGGAGAAGGGTCATCTGGTCGAGGTGTCCCGCGTCGATCTGGTCGGCGAGCACATCGGCTCCACCGCGATCCGCACCCAGGAGGCGTTCCAGCGGGCGCACGGCGGGGTGCTGTTCATCGACGAGGCGTACGCACTGTCGCCGGAGGACGCCGGGCGTGACTTCGGCAAGGAGGCCATCGACACGCTGGTGAAGCTGATGGAGGACCAGCGGGACGCGGTGGTGGTGATCGTCGCCGGGTACACGGCGGAGATGGAGCGCTTCCTGTCCGTCAACCCCGGCGTGGCCTCCCGTTTCTCCCGCACCATCACGTTCGGCGACTACGGTCCGGAGGAGCTGCTGCGGATCGTGGAACAGCAGGCCGACGAGCACGAGTACCGTCTCGCGCCCGGCACCGCCGAGGCCCTGCTCGCCTACTTCACCACCCTCCCGAAGGGCCCCGCGTTCGGCAACGGCCGCACCGCCCGCCAGACCTTCGAGGCCATGGTCGAACGGCACGCGAGCCGCGTCGCCCAGCTCCCCGACCCGACCACCGACGACCTGACCCTCCTGTACCCGGAGGACCTTCCGGAACTGCCCTGAGCCCCGCGCTCGCGGCGCGGGCCTCAGGTCGCCGACTCTTCGCGCGGGGCGGGGAGTTGCGCGCGCAGTCGGGTCAGCAGCAGTGCCCTTACGCGGGCGAAGGCCGGGTCGTCCTGGTAGTCGGAGTGGCCGAGGATCGGGGCCGGGAGCGGGTGCTCGGGGGTGCGCCCGTAGGCGAGGGGGTCCCGCAGCGGCGGCTGGTCGACGGGAGGCCGGCCGTCGGCGGGCAGGCGGACCGGGCCGCCGATCGGGTCGGTGCGGCGGTAGAGGTTGTTCCAGCAGGCGATGTCGCGGTGCAGTCCGGCGAGCGCGGCGGGCCCGAAATGGGCCGGGAACCAGCGGCCGTACAGCCGCTCCAGCGGTGAGCCGTACGTCAGCAGCGCGACCCGCGACCGGGCGGCCGGGGGCAGCTGCCAGGCCGCCGCGGCGGCGAGCACGCTGCCCTGGGAGTGGCCGGAGAGCACCAGTCGGCCCCCGGTCGCCCCGGTCCAGGTCGCCATCCGCCAGGTCAGATCGGGCACCGCGCGCTCGGCGTAGCACGGGGGCGCGAAGGGGTGTGCGGCGCGCGGCCAGAATGTGCCGATGTCCCACAGGATGCCGACGGTGCGCCGGGCGCCGCGGTCCTTGTAGGCGCGCCGCCCCCAGGTGACGAACAGCAGGAAACCGAGCCCGACCAGCCAGGAGCCGAGACCCTGCGAGACCCCGGCGGCGATCCGTACGGCGGCGACCGCGCCACGCGCCGCGTTGTCCGGCGTCCTTCCGCTGGCCAGGGCTCCGGCCAGCGCCCCGCAGCCCAGCACCAGGGTGGCGGCACAGAGCACGGTGAGGACGAGCGGGGCGTGGTCGGTGAGCGCGGCCATGGCACGGGCGTGGGCGATGGCGCGGGTACGGGCCGGATCCTCGGGCTCCCCCGGATGCTCTTGGCGTACGCGGGCGCGTTCGGCACGGGCGAGCCGGGCGGTGCCCGCGGCGAGCCGGAGCGCCGGCACCAGCAGCACCGCGAGCAGCGGCGGGATCATGGACGCCTGCCAGGTCAGCGACACCGGCGGCCCGGCGATGACGCCCCCGCCCAGCCAATCGGCCATTCGCTGAGCCACCCCGCCGGACATCACCCCGCCCAGCGCACAGGCGAGCAACACGGTGGCCGGCCCACCGAGACCATGGGTACCGAGGCGGGGGGCGGGCGGTCGAGGTGGGTCGGGAGACCGCTGAGAGTCGGGACGCCGGTGGGGATCGGGACGCCGGTGGGGATCGGCGAGGCCGCAGCCGTCACGGTGCTCCTCGGACGCCCCGCGCCCCGCACTCCCCCGGCATTCGTCCGCCCCCTGGTGCTCCTCCCTCCCCCGGCTCCTCTGTGCCCCGCGGCGCTCCCCCGCTCCCCTGTGCTCCATCCCCCACGCCACCACCCCGAGCACCACCACCAGCGCCCCCTGGGCCAGCATCAACCCGCCGAAGGCGGGGTCGCCCGGCAGGCGGCCGGTCGAGTGCCAGGTGGGGCGGGACCAGCCGGTGTAGAGGGCGGCGAGGAGGAGCAGGGCGAGCGCGGCCAGCGGGAGGAGTCGTACCAGGTGCCGGTCGAGTTCCTGGTCGACGCGGTGTTCCTCGCGGCCTCTGCGGCACACCACGGCCACCACCGTGCCTGCCCCGGCCGGCAGCAGGACGGTGAGCAGCCAGCCGAAGGCGTCCAGCGCTCCGGACCCGCCGGGCCGGTGGTCGAAGCGGACCGCCGGGGTGGCGAGGGCGGCGGCGATGGTCAGCAACCCGGCCGCCGTGTGGGCGGCACGCAGCCGGGCCACCAGCCGGCGCCCGTACCAGAAGCCCGGCCGCGCCAACGCGCTGCCGTCGGCGTCCGCAGGGTCCGGGCCCCGGAGCAGTGGGCGGTGGGACTCGTACGCGCCCCATGTACGGTGCGAGAGGTACCAGAGCAGCAGCACCAGTCCGCCCGGCACCAGCGCCGCGAGCGCGAGCCGCCGGCCCGGCTGGGACCACCAGCCGCCGGACGTGCCGAGCAGCGCCGCCCAGCGCCGTACGCCGGGACCCCCAGTCGTGTCCGGGGTGAGGAAGGCCAGCCAGAAGTGCCGCCCGGCGCAGGCTCGGGCGCCGGCGCACTGCCAGGCCACCAGGTCCAGGGCCACCTCGCAGGCGGCCGCCACCAGCAGCACCGTGAGGGTGAGGGCGGCCAGCCGCACCAGCACGCCGTAGAGCCGGACGGCGGGCGGACGGGCGGCGGGGCGCATCCAGTGGGCGAGATTGACCACCATGAACGGCAGCAGCAACAGCCACAGGGCGCGGCCCGCGTCCCCGGAGGTGAGGTTGCACCAGACGTACGCCTCCCGCACCGGTTCGCCCCGGTGCTCCGGCCCGCCCCGCGAGACGTCCTCGGCACGCCGGAAGAGGGCCGCCGTGCCGTCCCCGGCGACCCGCACGGTGCGCGCGTCGCCGAGCATCTCCTGCGGGGTCGTGCCGCCGACCCCGTGCACCAGCAGCTCCAGGTCGGCCGGCTCGGGTGCACGTCCCCCGGCCCGCTGTTCCTGTCCTGCGGGGTGTCCCTGAGCGCGTTCCACACTTCCCCCGCGACGTCGTGCGGCCTGTGTCCGTGTGCGCTTGATGTCCGGTTCCGGCAGGGTGCACACCGCCCGTCACGGAATCTCCCCGATCGAGGGGGCGGCGGCCGCGTCACCGGGCGGGCCGGCTGCGTGGACCGGGCGGTGGCGCACCCCGCACCGTCCCGTGAAAAGATGGGACGCCCGCGCACCCACGGGACGGACGGACGCGCTGCTCGCGGCGGGTGCGCCGGGTGTGCGGAACGGCTGGCGGCGAAAGGACCGGAGCGTACGTGAGCGAGAATCAGCACCTCCTCGCGGAGCAGCGCCGCGCCCTGATCCTGGACGAGGTCCGGCGCCGCGGCGGCGCGCGGGTCAACGAACTGACCCGCCGGCTCGGGGTGTCGGACATGACCGTGCGCCGCGACCTGGACGCGCTGGCCCGGCAGGGTGTGCTGGAGAAGGTGCACGGCGGCGCGGTCCCGGTGGTCGAGGCGAGCACCCATGAGCCGGGGTTCGAGGCCAAGTCGGGCCTGGAGCTGTCGGCCAAGGAGGACATCGCGCGGGCCGCCGCCGCCCTGGTCGCCCCCGGCACCGCGATCGCCCTGTCCGGCGGTACGACGACCTACGCGCTCGCCCAGCACCTGCTGGAGGTGCCGGACCTGACCGTGGTGACGAACTCGGTGCGGGTCGCGGACGTGTTCCACGCGGCACAGCGCACCTCGGGGCAGCGGCAGGGCGCGGCCACGGTGGTGCTGACCGGCGGGGTGCGCACGCCGTCCGACTCGCTGGTGGGTCCCGTGGCGGACCAGGCGATCGCCGCGCTCCACTTCGATCTGCTCTTTCTCGGCGTGCACGGCATATCGGTGGAGGCGGGTCTGTCCACGCCGAACCTGGCGGAGGCCGAGACCAACCGCCGTCTGGTGCACTCGGCGCGCCGCGTGGTCGTGGTCGCCGACCACACCAAGTGGGGCACCGTCGGCCTGAGTTCGTTCGCCACGCTGGACCAGGTGGACACCGTGGTGACGGACGCGGGGCTGCCGCACAAGACGCGCGCCGAGGCGTCCGAGCATCTGCGGCGGCTGATCGTGGCCGGGGAACCGGACCCCGAGGACACGGCCGGTGACGACGAGGAACCGGACGGCGACACCGCGGAACCCGGCGCCGCAGACGAAGACGACTGACACCGCGACACCCCGCGGTGCTTCTCGGCCGTCGCCTCAGGGGGACGGTCCCGGTCGCCAGGAAGCCCGAGTCGTACACGTACCGCGTGGATGTGACCGGCACTCCGGGCGCCCGGCCGGGCGTGGGCCGCGCCTTCCCGCAGGCGGCCGGCGCGCCGGAGCGGCAGCCGGCCCGGTCCACCGCGGCCCGGCTCGACACGACCCGCTCGCCCTGCCCAGTCCTTCGGTTGTTCGCATGGTGCGCTACCCCCGTGGCCGGGGCGAGCCGCGGTCCGCGAGGACACGGGCGACCGCCGCTTCCGCCGGCCGCCGCCGGCGCCGGTCAGGACTGCGGCCACATCCCCGTGGCCAGCAGCGTCTCGATCGCCGCCGTGTACGGCGCGATGTCCAGGCCCTGTTCCGCGAGCCACGCGTCCGAGTAGTACTTGTCGAGGTACCGGTCGCCCGGATCGCACAGCAGGGTGACGACGCTGCCGGTACGGCCCTCGGCCACCATCTCGGAGACGATCTTCAGCGCGCTCCACAGCCCGGTCCCGGTGGAGCCGCCCGCCTTGCGGCCGATCACCCCTTCCAGGGCCCGTACGGCGGCGACGCTGGCCGCGTCCGGGACCTTCATCATCCGGTCGATCGCGCCGGGCACGAAGCTCGGCTCCATGCGCGGCCGGCCGATGCCCTCGATCCGGGAGCCGCAGTCGCAGGTGACGTCCGGGTCGCCGGAGGTCCAGCCCTGGAAGAAACAGGAGTTGTCCGGGTCGGCGACGCAGATGCGGGTGTCGTACTGCATGTAGTGCACATAGCGGGCGAGCGTCGCCGAGGTGCCGCCGGTGCCCGCCGTGGCGACGATCCACGCCGGCTCCGGGAACCGCTCCAACTCCAGCTGGCGGAAGATCGATTCGGCGATGTTGTTGTTGCCGCGCCAGTCGGTGGCCCGCTCGGCGTAGGTGAACTGGTCCATGTAGTGGCCGCCGGTCTCCACCGCGAGGCGGGCGGACTCCTCGTACATCTTGCGTGAGTCGTCCACGAAGTGGCAGCGACCGCCGTGGAACTCGATGAGGCGGCACTTCTCGGCGCTGGTCGTGCGCGGCATGACCGCGATGAAGGGCACCCCGATCAGCTTGGCGAAGTACGCCTCGGAGACGGCGGTGGAACCGCTGGACGCCTCGATCACCGGGCGGCCGGGCCGGATCCAGCCGTTGCAGAGGCCGTACAGGAACAGCGAGCGGGCGAGGCGGTGCTTGAGGCTGCCGGTGGGGTGCGTCGACTCGTCCTTCAGATAGAGGTCGATGCCCCAGCGCTCGGGCAGCGGGAAGCGCAGCAGGTGGGTGTCGGCCGACCGGTTGGCATCGGCCTGCACCTTGCGCACGGCCTCTTTCAGCCAGTCGCGGTAGGCGGGGTCGGTACGGTCGACATCGAGGGTGGCGCCGGTCCTGGCCTGGTGGGTGATGCTCACGTCGGTGCTCCTTAGGCTGTGCGCCGACGGCGCCTGGGGCGGGCCGGCACTTTCGAGCATAAGCACCTTTCACACTGCTTCCCACCTGCATAAACGCATCTTTGGGCGGCCCAAAGACACCCTGGGGCACGGGCGTACGAGAGGACCCGGTGCGCCGCCGTGTGTGCTCCGGGCCGCTGTCGTGCGCGCCCCCGCGCGCACTGGTGCTCCGTGCCGTGGCGCGGCAGACTGCACGCGTCGGGACGATGGTCCCGCACGCGAACGGGGGCGCACACCGGAACACGGGAACACGCGCGCAAGGGGGCGGAGAGGGATGGCGGAGCCGGAGTTCACGGCCAAGGGCGTGCGGATCGGGAAACGCATGCGCTCGCTCACACGGGCCGGGCAGGTCCGGATCAACGACGGCAGGGTGGAGTTGCTCAACAGCCACGGCAGTGAGATCGACAGCGCACCGGTGCAGGCGGTGCGCGCCTCCAAACCGTGGTTCGCACCGGACGACAAGGCCCTGGCCGACATCAACGGCCAGCGGTACCTGCTGACGCTGGCCGAACAGGACCCCCCTCCGGGCGAACCGGGCACCCCCGCGGCCCGCCGCTTCATCGAGGCGGTCCGCCGGGCGGCGGGACGCGGCGACTGAAGGGGCGCGGCGGTCTCGCGGTGCCGGGGTGGCACCTGGTGCCCGATCGACATGTCGTGTCCAGTGGTGCCGACTTCCCGAGCGACACGCGGATGCGGGTGCGGGCCGGCACGAACCGCCCACGCGGCACGTCGTGTACGGGCGGCACGGGGTGCCCGCACACCGCCTCGCGTCCGGCCGGCACCGACGCCCCCACCCGCCGTACCTCCACCCGCACCTCACTCCAGGTCTCCCACTCCGGGTCCGGTTTCCATCCGGACGCGGCGAGTTGCAACACTCCGCCCCCTGCGCCACGCTGGTCTCACGTCACTCTGGGTTTACCGGCGATAACGCTGCGAACCAGCCCGCCGGCCACGACAGCAGGCGGCCGCATTTCCGGGGGGCCTGCTGGATCCGTTGTTCTCCGTGTTTTTCCGGTTCCTTCCGGACCTCACATCGGGGAGTCGCAGCCGTGATCAGTCACCCAAGCAGGCACTGCACGGTGGAGCTCCAAGCCCTGCCGTCGCGGATCGGCCAGGTCCGCAGAATCGTCTCTGCGCAACTGCGCTACTGGCATCTGGACCCCTTGATAGACCGGGCCGCGCTCGGCGTGACGGAGCTGCTCAGCAACGTCCACCGGCATGCCAGGCCCGACAAGTCGTGCACCGTGGAGCTGGAACTCCAGCCGGACCGGCTCACGGTCTCCGTACACGATCACGATCCGCGCCTGCCGGTGCCGTCCGACGACGCGGACACGGACGCAGAGGAGACGACACCGCTCGCCACCTGCGGCCGGGGCCTCGCCATGGTCGCCGCCGTCAGCGAGAGCTGGGGCGCGCGGCCGAACGGCGACAACGGCAAGGTGGTCTGGTTCACCCTGCCCGCGACGCCCGGCCACCCGGCCCGCACGCCGTGCCCCGCCCCGGAACACCAGCCCACCCCCACCCCGGTCGCGGCGGGAGTCATCGGTACGGCGGTCCCCGCGAGCCCCGCACGGACACCCGTCCCGGCAGCGGTCAGGCCCGCCCCCGGCGGGCAGGAACTGGCCGCCAATCACCCGGTCGCGGCGGGCTGACCGGCAGCGGCGGGCAGGCGTACGGCGAGTGGGGTACGGCGAGCAGCGGCGAACCGTCCGCCGTACTCCCGCCGCCCCGCAGAATGAGCACTCCTGTATCTACCAGTATGTACACTGCCTCCATGAGCACCTCCGAACGACTCATCGAGTCGACGCGCGACCTGCTCTGGGAGCGCGGATACGTGGGCACCAGCCCCAAGGCGATCCTGGAGCGCGCGGGCGCGGGCCAGGGCAGCATGTACCACCACTTCAAGGGCAAGCCGGACCTCGCCCTGGCGGCGATCCGCCGGACCGCCGAGCAGCTACGGGCGGCGGCCGAGCGCTCGTTGGACGGCCCCGGCACGCCGTACGAGCGCGTCGAGGCGTATCTGCGCCGCGAGCGCGAGGTGCTGCGCGGTTGCCCGGTCGGCCGGTTGACGATGGACCCGGACGTGATCGCCAATGACGAGCTGCGCGCCCCGGTGGACGAGACCCTCGCCTGGATCCGGGAGCGACTCGCCGGGGTCGTCGAAGAGGGCAGGCGGCAGGGGCAGTTCGCGCCCGAGCTGGACGCCGGACGGATCGCCGCGACGATCCTCGCGACCGTGCAGGGCGGCTATGTGCTGGCCCGTGCCGCCGGCTCCCCCGCCGCCTTCGATGCGGCCGTCGACGGGCTGCTGGCCCTCCTCGCGCCCCGCACCGCCTGAGGGAAAGAGCCATTCGATGCATGCCATGCAGTACGAGGTGACGCTGCATCTGCCGCGAGAACGCGGCGTCCACGGCTCGCCGGTGAACCAGTGGGGCGGCCTCCTCCGGGTGCCGCGTCTGTCCGCCCCCGGCCGCGACCGGCTGTTGCGCGGGCGGCACCGGTGATCCGTACCGTCCTCGGCGACATCCGCCCGCAGGAGCTGGGAGTGTGCGACGCGCACGACCATCTCTTCCTGCGCAGCAGGCAGTTGCCGGGCAGGGAACTGGACGACGTGGCCGCCGCACGGGCCGAGCTGGAGGCGTTCCGGGCGGCGGGCGGGGCCGCCGTCGTGCAGTGGACGCCGCACGGCATGGGCCGCCGCGCGGCCGACCTCGCGGCCCTGTCCCGCGCCACCGGAGTGCACCTGGTCTGCGCGACGGGCCTGCACCAAGCCCCGCATGTGGCACCGGAGTTGCTGACGGGTCTGCGCGGCCGGCTGGCCGAGGTCTTCGTCACCGAGCTGACCGAGGGCATCGGCACGACCGGGGTGCGGGCCGGGCTGATCAAGGTGGCGGGCGGTTTCCACACGCTCGACGCGCACGCCCGCTGGACCATGGCGGCGGCGGCCGAGGCGCACCACGCGACCGATGCGCCCATCGCCGTGCACCTGGAGCTGGGCACCGGCGCCCTGGACGTACTCGACCTGCTCTGCGGCGAGTTGGGGGTGCCCGGTGACCGGGTGATCCTCGGCCATCTGAACCGCTTCCCCGATCCGGTGACGCAGCGGCAGGCCGCCACCGCCGGCTGCTGGCTCGCCTTCGACGGCCCCTCCCGCGCCCATCACGCGACCGACTGGCAGATGCCGGCCGGCGCCCGCGCCCTCGCGGAGGCCGGCTTCGGCGACCGGTTGCTGCTCGGCGGCGACACGGTGACCGCCGGTGCGCGCTCGGTCGACGGCGGGCCCGGAATGCCGTACCTGCTGCGCCGCCTGCGCCCGCGCCTGGCGGCGGAGCTGGGCCCGGAACTGGTCGACCGGATCCTCACCGAACATCCCCGGCAGGCGTTCTCCGTCGCCTGGGCGTGACCGCGGGGCGCCGCGCCGGCCTGCGCCCCGACCGGTCGGCGGCCGTCGACCGTCGACAAGCCGCATGGGCACGATCGTCGGCGTGCGGCCGGGCGTGGCCTCGCCAAGGGGCTCAGCGCAGTGCGGCCAGCGGGTCGTCCAGGACCGGCTGCCAGGCCAGTTCGGCGGCGCCGACCAGGCTGTTGTGGTCGAGGGTGCACGGCAGGATGGGGACACCGCCGCTCTGCCCCCACAGGCTGCGGTCGGCGACGACCGCGCGCAGCCTGCTCGGATCGGCGTCCAGAAGGCTGCGGTGCAGACCGCCGAGGATGATCCGGTCGGGGTTGAGGATGTTGACGAGCCCGGCGAGTCCGAGGCCGAGCCGGTCGATCAGGGCCTCGGCGGCCCGGCGTACCGCGGGATCCTCGTACTGGGTGCGCAGCAGGTCGTCGGCCTGCTTCAGGAGCGAGACCTCGGGACCCGGCTCGCGGCCGGCCTCCACGAGCAGCGCCAGCGGGTCGGCCTCGACGTCCAGACAGCCCCGGCCGCCGCAGTGGCAGGGGCGCCCCTCGGGGTTGACGGTGAGGTGGCCGACTTCCAGGGCGAGCCCCGAACTGCCGGTGTGCAGACGGCCGTCGAGGACGAGGGCGCCGCCGACGCCCCGGTGCCCGGTGGCCACGCACAGCAGATCACGGGCGCCCCGGCCCGCGCCGTGCCGGTGTTCGGCGAGCGCCGCGAGGTTGACGTCGTTCCCGGTGAACGCGGGCCCGTCGATGCCCGCGGCGCGCACGCACTCCTCGAACAGCCGGCGGACCGGCGCACCGACCGGCCAGGCGAGGTGCAGCGGGTTGAGGGCGAGGCCCTCGGGCTGGGCGACGGCGGAAGGCACGGCGAGTCCGGCGCCGACGCAGCGGCGGCCGGTGGTGCGCAGCAGTTCCGCGCCCGCCTCGACCACCGAGCCGAGCACCTTCGCCGGATCGGCGGCCACGGTCTCGCAGCCGGGCGCGGTGGCCACGATGCGGCCGCCGAGGCCGACCAGCGCGGCCCGGAAGCCGTCGGCGTGCACCTGTGCGGCGAGCGCCACCGGTCCCTCCTCGGCGACGTCGAGCCGGTGCGAGGGGCGGCCCTGGGAGCCGGCCGCCGCGGCGGGGCGGGCGTCCACCCGGATCAGGCCGAGCGCCTCCAGTTCGGCGGCGACCGCGCCGGCCGTCGCGCGGGTGACGCCGAGTTCGGCGGTGAGCACGGCTCGGGTCGGCGCCCGTCCGGTGTGCACCAGTTCCAGTGCGGGCCCGAGCGCGCCCCGCCCCCGGTCCAGCCGCGCCCTCGTGGGGGTCCTCTCCCCCGCCGTCCGGGGTTCCGCCTTGCCGCTCATGAGGGCGAGTCTCCCATGATCCGCATCGCCGGTGGCCCGTGCCGCCGTCACAGCCCGCTCACCCGCAGCGTGATGTTGAGCCGTCCGGCCAGCCCCAGCCAGGGCGGTGCCGTGCCGGGGTGGACGCGGGGCACGCCGTGGTAGGCGGCGCGGGCGGGGCCGCCGAAGACGAACAGGTCGCCGCTGCGCAGTTCGACATCGGTGTACGGCCGGGTCCGCGTCCGCGCGTTGCCGAACCGGAAGACGCAGGTGTCGCCGAGGCTCAGCGAGACCACCGGGGCGTCGGCCCGCTCCTCGCTGTCGCGGTGCATGCCCATGCGGGCGGCGCCGTCGTAGAAGTTGATCAGCGCGACGTCGTACGACGGGCCGGGTACGGCCTCCGGTCCGAGTGCGTCGGCCACGGCACGCCGGGCCACCCCGTCCAGCCACTCGGGGAAGGGTTTGACCGGGGCGCCGTCGCCGTCGGCGGCCGTGGGGGTGTACGCGTAGGGGTACTGATGCGGGCCGGGGCAGTCGGGGTTGTCCCGTACGGGCCGTCCGCAGGCGGGGCAGGCGCGTACGACGCCCCAGTGCAGGCCGAGGCAGACCTGGCGCGCGGTCATGGTGCCGCCGCCCGGTGTGCGCACGGTACGCAGCCCGGCCGGGGGCCGCGCCCAGTCACGGCAGGCGGCGAGGAGTTCGCGCTGCCGCCCGGCCGGCAGCCAGTCCGGGACGTGCGCGGCACCGGGCGCGATCCGCGCGCGCTCACGGGGGAACAGTTCCGCGTCCACGTCCTCCATCCTGCCGCACGGCTCCCGCAGCCGGCCGGGGATCCGGTCCGGTCAGGGCCGGACCCTTGCGGGTCCTGGGCCCGGCCCCCTGCGGGTCCGCGGTCGTACGGGCCCTGATCTGCGGTTCCGCTAGCCTGGAGCGCGATGAGCGACCGTATGACGACACCGTGGGGCGAGGTCGAGCTGGCCCGCTTCCCCGAGGATCCCCGCGACCGGCTGCGTGCCTGGGACGCCTCCGACGCGTATCTCCTGGACCATCTGGCGGCCGAGAACGTGCCGCTGACCGGGCAGGTCGTGGTGCTCGGGGACCGCTGGGGAGCGCTGGTGACGGCGCTGGCGGAACACCAGCCGACGCAGATCACCGACTCGTTCCTGGGTCAGGAGGCGAGCCGTGCCAACCTGGCGCGGGCCGGTGCCGAACCGGGCGCGGTACCGCTGCTGACCACGCGGGACGAGCCGCCCGAGCGGGTGGACGTGCTGCTGGTACGGGTGCCGAAAAGCCTGGCGCTGCTGGAGGACCAGTTGCTGCGGCTCGCGCCCGCCGTGCACCCGGAGACGGTGGTGATCGGCACCGGCATGGTGAAGGAGATCCACACCTCCACGCTCCGGACCTTCGAGCGGATCCTCGGCCCGACCCGGACCTCCCTGGCCCGGCAGAAGGCCCGGCTGATCTTCTGCACCCCGGACCCGGCGATGGAGCGGCCCGCGAACCCGTGGCCGTACCGCTACGACCTCCCGGCCGGCGTCGGCGCGATCTCCGGCCACCCGGTCGTCAACCACGCGGGCGTCTTCTGCGCCGACCGGCTCGACATCGGCACCCGCTTCCTCCTCCAGCACCTTCCCGGACCGGGACCGGCCCGTGTGGTGGACCTCGGCTGCGGCAACGGTGTGGTCGGTACGGCGGTGGCGCTGGCCGACCCGGCGGCCGAAGTGCTGTTCGTGGACGAGTCGTTCCAGGCGGTGGCCTCCGCCGAGGCCACCTTCAAGGCCAACGGGGTACCGGGGCATGCCGAGTTCCGGGTCGGCGACGGGCTCGCCGGGGTGGCACCGGAGAGCGTGGACCTCGTCCTGAACAACCCGCCGTTCCACTCCCACCAGGCGACCACGGACGCGACCGCGCGGCGGATGTTCACCGGCGCGCGGCGCGCCCTGCGGCCGGGCGGCGAGCTGTGGGTGATCGGCAACCGGCACCTGGGCTATCACGTCGCCCTGAAGCGGGTGTTCGGCAACTGCGAACTCGTCGCCAGCGAACCGAAGTTCGTGCTGCTGAAGGCGGTCAGGACGGCGTAGCGGGCCCGGCGGCGCCGGTGACGATCGAGATCAGGTGCCGCACCTCCCGCGCCATCGCCTCCCTGCCGATGGTGAGGTACGTGCGGGAGTCGACGGCCTCCGGGTGGGTGGCGAGGAACTTCCGGATCGCACCGGTCATGGCGATGTTGAGCGCGGTGCCGACGTTGACCTTGGCGATACCGCCCGCGACCGCCTCGGCCAGCCCGTCGTCCGGTACGCCGGAGGAGCCGTGCAGCACCAGCGGGACGGACAGCGCGGCGGAGAGCCGTTTGAGCAGGGCGTGGTCGAGGGCGGCGGTGCGCGTGGTCATGGCGTGCACACTGCCGACGGCGACGGCCAGGGCGTCGACCCCGGTACCGCCGACGAAGTCCCGCGCCTGCGCGGGGTCGGTACGGGCGCCGGGCGCGTGCGCGTCCAGCGGGGGCCGCCCGTCCTTGCCGCCGATCTGCCCCAACTCGGCTTCGATGTACAGCCCTTGGGAGTGCGCCCAGTCGGCGGCCGCCCGCGTGGCGGCGAGGTTCTCGGTGTACGGCAGTCGGGCCGCGTCGTACATCACCGAGCTGAACCCGGCGCCGGGCGCCTGGCGCAGCAGGTCGTCGCTCTGCACATGGTCCAGGTGCAACGCGACGGGTACGGCGGCCCGTTCGGCGGTGACACGGGCCGCGCGGGCGAGCGGCAGCAGCCGTCCGTAGCGGAACTTGACCGCGTTCTCGCTGACTTGGAGGATGACGGGCGCGTCGGCCGCCTCGGCGCCGGCGATGACGGCCTCGATGTGTTCCAGTGTGATGACGTTGAACGCGGCGACGGCCGAGCGGGCTTCGACGGCACGGGCGACCAGCTCGCCGGTGGGCGCGAGAGGCACTTCGGGTGTCCTTCCGGGGCGCGGTACGGCGGGAAGTGTCAGACGGAGTCGGCGGAACCGGTGCTCTCCGAGGCATCGCGGGGCGCCCAGGGGTCACGGGGGCCGGGAATCCCGGCCCCGGCCTCGTCGGGGGCCTCGTGGTCGGGGGCGTCCGCTTCCGCCGCGAGGATCACCGAGCGGGTGAGGTGGCGCGGCCGGTCCGGGTCGAGGCCGCGCGCGGCGGCGACGGCGACCGCGAGCCGCTGGGCGCGGACGAGTTCGGCGAGCGGGTCGAGGCCGCCCGCGATCCACTGCCCGCCGGTGCTCCGCACCTGTTCGGCGAGCCCCTCGGGCGCCTCGCCGAACATCCAGGTGGCGGTGCCCTTCGTGGTGATGCTGATCGGGCCGTGCCGGTACTCCATCGCCGGGTACGCCTCGGTCCAGGACAGGGATGCCTCGCGCATCTTCAGCCCCGCCTCGTTCGCGAGCCCGACCGTCCAGCCGCGCCCCAGGAAGGTGAACTGGGTGCACTCGACAAGGCTTTGGGGCAGAGGGGTGGTGAGCGCGGCGTGGCCGTCGGCGACGACGGAGTCCGTGTGCAGGCCGAGGTGGGCGCGCAGGAGGGTGAGGGCGGTGGTGGCGAACCGGGTCTGGACGACGGAGCGTTCGTCGGCGAAGTCCAGCACCACGGCATCGTCGGCGGCGCCCATCACGGGCGTCGCCGGGTCGGCGGTGACGGCCGTGGTGCGGGTCGCCGTACCGCGCAACCGGCCCAGCAGTTCCAGTACTTCGGTGGTGGTGCCGGAGCGGGTGAGGGCGACCACCCGGTCGTACGCGCGTCCGTACGGGAACTCCGAAGCGGCGAAGGCGTCGGTCTCGCCCTGCCCGGCGCCTTCGCGCAGCGCGGCCACCGCCTGCGCCATGAAGTACGAGGTCCCGCAGCCCACCACGGCGACCCGCTCGCCCGCCGCCGGCAGCGCCTCCTGGTGCCGCCCCGCCTCCTCGGCTGCCCGCGTCCAGCACGCCGGCTGGCTGTTCAGCTCGTCCTCGACATGGGTCATGCCCACACCCTCCCCTGACCTTGCTGATTGTTCCTGCAAGATATAGCGAGCTTTCGAGCACAATCAAGCATTCTTGGCGGACGAGGGGCGCACTCCGGGGGTGCGCTAGGGTCACCGATCTGAGAACGACCGAGGATCGGAGGCGGCGGATGTCGCGGGACGCCCGCTGGAAGGCGCTGCTGGAACTGCTCGTGGAGCGGGGCCGGCTGGACGTCGAGGAGGCGGCGGCCGAGCTGGCGGTGTCGGCGGCGACGATCCGCCGGGACTTCGACCGGCTCGCCGAGCAGCAGATGCTGGTCCGCACCCGTGGCGGCGCGGTGGTGCACGGGGTGTCGTACGAACTCCCCCTGCGCTACAAGACGGCTCGCCGCGCCTCCGAGAAGCAGCGGATCGCCACCGCGGTGGCCGATCTCGTCGCGCCGGGCGAGGCGGTGGGGCTGACCGGGGGCACGACGACCACGGAGGTGGCCCGCGCCCTCGCCGTCCGCGCCGACCTGGCCACCGGCTCCCCGGCGCTGACCGTGGTCACCAACGCGCTCAACATCGCCAACGAGCTGGCGGTGCGGCCCCAGTTCAAGATCGTGGTCACCGGTGGGGTGGCCCGCCCGCAGTCGTACGAGTTGGTCGGGCCGCTCGCGGACGGGGTGCTCGGGCAGATCAGGCTGGACGTGGCGGTGCTCGGGGTGGTCGCCTTCGACGTGGTGCACGGCGCGGCGGCGCACGACGAGGCCGAGGCGGCGATCAACCGGCTGCTGTGCGAGCGCGCCGAACGGGTCGTGGTCGCCGCGGACTCCAGCAAACTGGGCCAGCGGGCGTTCGCCCGGATCTGCCCGGCGCACCTGGTGGACACCCTGGTGACGGACACGGCGGTGGACCCGGAGACGGTCCAGCGCTTCGAGGAGGCCGGGATCCGCGTCATCGCCGTATGACGGGGAAGCCGCCCGCCTACCAGAAGGCGCCGAGATCCGCCTTCACGAATCCCGCGCCGCGCTGGTCGTTGCAGCTCATCAGGGGGCGGTCGACCGGACCGGGCGGGAACTGCTGCGCCTGGAGCGCCACGCTCACCAGGGTCAGCAGCAGATCGACGTCGCTCGCGGCGTCGAGGCGCAGGGTCACCCATGGCGAGCCCGGCACGATCCTGATCGCGCCGGAGCGTTTGAGATCCCTGGCGAACCGCTGGATGGCCCGGTCGGTCAGCCGCAGATCGACATCGCGGCCGGAGTGGAAATGGACGATCTCACCCTTGGCGGAAACCACCGCCTGTCCCTGACCGCAGCTCGGCACGGCCTGTCTCAGGTCCGGCCAGGTCGCCAATTGCGCGAACGCGCGCGAGGCCAACGTCATGGGCCCATCATGACGCGCTCACCCCGTTGCAACCAGCGCGTGAGCAAGCATTAACCGACCTGTGTCCGGAGGGGGTTGCCGCCCTCGGACACGGTGATCCGGGTGACCCGGCCGCGGTCGGTGCCGACGTGGCGGACGTCGAGCGGGTGACCACCGGGAGCACCGCCACGGCGAGCCGCTGCGCCGCGACGGGTGCCGGGGAGCGCAGCGCCGCCGGGCACCGCCACACGACGATCGGGCCGGCGGGTTCCGTCATACCGCGGGTTCCGTCATGGCGAACCGGCACAGCAGGACGCGATCGCCCTCGTCCGGGGCGACCGCGCGGACCGCGTCGTAAACCAGTGGTCGATCGCAGCGACCGGAGGGAAGCTGTGCCCCATGACGACAACGTTAGTCACCGGGGCCAACAAGGGCCTCGGCCATGAGACCGCCCGCCGCCTGATCGCCGCGGGCCACACCGTCTACCTGGGAGCGCGCGACCCCGAGCGGGGCGCGGCGGCCGCGGCCGAGCTCGGCGCCCGCTTCGTGCGACTCGACGTCACCGACGACGCGTCGGTCACCGCCGCGGCGGCCACCATCGAGGCCGACGGCGGCCTGGACGTCCTGGTCAACAACGCCGGGATCGAGGTGCGGTCACCCGGCGGCGACATCATCGGCGCGGCGGAGCTGACCGCCGATGTGATGCGGGAGGTGTTCGAGACCAACGTCTTCGGCCTGGTCCGGGTGACCCACGCCTTCCTGCCGCTGCTGGAACGCTCCGAGGCGCCGGTGGTGGTCAATGTCAGCAGCGGTGTGGCCTCACTGGCCCTGGCCGGCAAGGGCTATCCGGGGGCCGCCTACCCGGCCTCCAAGACCACGGTCAACATGCTCACCGTGCAGTACGCCAAGGCGTTCCCGCGGCTGCGGATCAACGCCGTGGAGCCCGGCTACACCGCGACCGACCTGAACCGGCACGAGGGCACGCAGACCGTCGAGGAGGGCGCCGACATCATCGTCCGGATGGCCCAACTGGGCCCGGACGGCCCAACCGGCGGCTACTTCGGCGCGACGGGCCCGATGCCCTGGTAGACGACGGGGGAGCAACGGGCAGAACGCCGAGAGCGGCGCCGCCCGGCGCGCGGGGAGCGGCGGGCCACCCCGCTCGGCGACCGGTCAGACCAAGGGACGCATGTAGGCCCGGACACGCCGCGCGTCATCCAGGAGTGGGACGGATGTCAGTGGACACCCACCGGTGTCGCCGAGGGCCAGGACGCCGCGGCTGCTGAGGCCGGGAAGGAAGCGAACGCCCGCGCCGAGCGCGTTCCGCTGCCGGAATTCGACAAGCTGCCACCCACGCCCGCGCCCTGGCGTCCTACACAGCGCTTCTACCGCCCTGGCACATCAGAACGGTAGATCCCCAAGCCGGCCCCGCTCGCCTGTCACCCCGAGACGAACGGGCGGGGCCTTCCGTGTTGTTCACTGAGCCTTCGCCAACCTGAAGTTGATGGTCATATAGCTGGCGTGCCGGTCAGTCCAGGTACTCGTGCTGGTGGCCGGCGGCAGTCTGTGCAGTAGATCGTTCGGCAAGGTGACTGGACGCTAATTACCTCGAATGGGCTGTTTCGGGGCGCAACAGTCGGTACGTCACTTCTTTCGCGGCAGAGTGGTGTCGGGCTTGCGGGTTGGATCGCCGCCTCGGCTGTCCCGTTGGCGGGGACCACCTGGCCCAACCCTGCACCGAAAGGATCCCGTATGCGTACTGCCCGTCGAGGCCGCATCGCCGCAGTGGGTTTCGCGCTGGCTTCTATCGCCTGTCTGGCTACGCTGACCTCCGGTAGCGCGGACGCCCAGCCCGCACTCGGCACCCGTATGGCTCCCGCGACGGTGAGCACCCGCACGGCCGCACCGGACCTGCCCGTCGAAACCCGCATTCACCTGGTGGAAACGCGCATCAACCGCGGCCCCTCGCCTGAGGTGTACGCCAACTGGGACTACCTGCGCTTCGCGAGCCAGGAGGGCAACCCGGGCTACGCGGTGATCCTCCACCGCTCCGGCGACGGCTACACCGTCCAGAGCACCTTCTCCCACTGGGGTGGCTACACCTACTGGCAGGCCGTCAGCGACGGCATCCGGCTCAACACCCGCAACGAAGCCACGGTCTACACTCCCGTCGCCACCAATGACGGCTTCCTGCTGCGCGACCCCGGTGGCAACTACATCACCTACGGAGTCGACAGCAGTCGCTGGCTGCATGACTACGCCTCGGTACTTCCCAATATCCACGAATTCGCATACTTCCGAGTCAAGAGCTGAGTGTCGTAGGGCCGTCCACGACCCGCCGCCCCAAGAGCCGGTCACACCCTGGACGCCTTCACCGGTCAGCCCTTCCGCGAGTCGGTGACAGTGACCGTCGGCCTGGAAGTAGTCCCTGTTGTTGTGCCCAGGGGGGCGCGGCCACCAGGATCGCGTCCGCGTCACGGATCCGCCGACTCGCCATACTCGGCACTCACGCCCAGCACCACCGCCGCACACCTGCCCCCCGAGGGCAAGGACCTCATCACCCCCGGCGCCCGGGCCCCCCTCCGCAACCCCCTTGCTCCCTCCCTCCGCCGCCCCCTACGCTGAATTTGTGCCGCTAATAAACAAAACCCGAACGCACACCGTCGTGCCGGGCCGGGACCTCGTGGGGCTGCGGGTCGCGATCACCGCGTTCTTCGCGCTGGACGGGTTCATCTTCTCGGGATGGGTCGTGCGCATCCCGGACATCAAGCACCAGACCCACGCCTCCGCCGGAGCCCTCGGGCTCGCGTTGCTCGGCGTGTCCGCCGGGGCCGTGCTGACCATGATGCTCACCGGACGCCTGTGCCGCCGCTACGGCAGCCACCCGGTGACCGTGGTCTGGATGGTCGTCCTCGCCCTCAGCGTCACCCTGCCCGCGCTCACCCATTCCGCACCCGCGCTCGGCACCGTCCTGCTGATCTTCGGCGCGGCGTACGGAGGCGTGAATGTCGCCTTCAACGCTGCCGCCGTCGACCTCGTCGCCGCCGTACGGCGGCCGATCATGCCCAGTTTCCATGCCGCGTTCAGCCTCGGCGGGATGGTCGGCGCGGGCGTCGGCGGGCTGGTCGCCGGTTTCCTCTCGCCCACCCGTCATCTGCTCGGGATCACCGTGATCGGGCTGCTCGTGACCGCCGTCGCCGGGCGGAGCCTGCTGCGGCACGAGCCCCCTCTGCCGCCCCCGGACGACCGGGGGCCCGCGGCGACGAGGGAAGGCCGGGCGCCCCGCGTCGCCGGGCGCTGGCTCGTCGTGGGCTTCGGACTGGTCGCGCTGTGCGACGCGTACGGCGAGGGCGCCATGGCCGACTGGGGTGCGCTGCACCTCAAGCAGGACCTCACGGCGTCCGCGGGCACGGCGGCCACCGGCTATGCCTGCTTCGCGCTCGCCATGACCGCGGGACGGCTCTCCGGTACGGCCCTGCTGGGCCGCCTCGGCCGGGCCCGCACAGTGATCGCCGGCGGCTCGGTCGCGGCGGCGGGCATGCTGCTCGGCTCGCTCGCGCCGTCGCTCTGGGCGGCGCTGGCCGGTTTCGCGATCACCGGACTCGGGCTCGCCAACATCTTCCCGGTCGCCATCGAGCGGGCGGGCGCACTGGCCGGGGCGTCCGGCGTCGCGATCGCCTCCACCCTCGGGTACGGCGGCATGCTCCTCGGCCCGCCCATGATCGGGTTCATGACCGACTGGTTCTCCCTGCCCACCGCGCTCACCAGCGTGGCCGCGCTGGCCGCCGTGGCCGCCCTGATCGGGGTGGCCACGCGCCGGGCCCTCAACGGCTGACGGCTTCCGGCACCGCCGCGAGGCCGGCGGGCGCGGGGCCGACCCTGACCGCTGGCCGCTCACCGCCCCGCCCCGCTATCATTGCCGTATGCATCTTTCGTCGTGTCCGTGCTGGTGGCGCTCCTCGTAGGAGCGGCCGCCGCGCAGGCATGAACCGGGCCGTTCGGATGGACGGCCCTTTTTCTGTGTCCCTGGTACGAGGGGCGCGGGGCGTCCCGACGGCCCGCCCGACCCACCACCAGGAGACCGAGATGAACCCCACCCCGCAGCCCGCGCCGTCCGTGGCCCCGTCCGCCGCCGACGCTTCCGACGCGCTCGGCACCTCCGCCGCGCGGGCCCGCAGCGCGGAGCTGGAGAAGCTGATCGCCGGGGATCCGGGGAAGTTCCGCGTCCTCACCGGCGACCGGCCCACCGGAAGACTGCACCTCGGCCACTACTTCGGCACCCTCCACAACCGCGTCCGGCTCCAGAACCTCGGCGTGGAACTGTTCGTGGTCATCGCGGACTACCAGGTCCTGACCGACCGCGACGTCGCGGACGACCTCCAGTCCTACGTCGACGAGCTGGTCCTCGACTACCTCGCCATCGGCGTGGACCCCGCGCGCAGCACGATCTTCACGCACAGCGCCGTCCCCGCCCTCAACCAGCTGATGCTGCCCTTCCTCAGCCTGGTCTCCGTCGCCGAGCTGAACCGCAACCCCACGGTCAAGGACGAGATCGCGCACTCCCGCCAGTCCGCCGTCAGCGGGCTGATGTTCACCTACCCCGTGCACCAGGCCGCCGACATCCTCTTCTGCAAGGCCAACCTGGTCCCCGTCGGCCAGGACCAGCTGCCCCACCTGGAGATCACCCGGACCATCGCCCGCCGCTTCAACGACCGCTACGGAAACGGCAGTTCGGTCTTCCCCCGGCCCGAGGCACTGCTGTCCGAGGTGCCGCTGCTGCTGGGCACCGACGGCAGCAAGATGAGCAAGAGCCGGGGCAACTCCATCGTCCTGGCCGCCACCGCCGACGAGACGGCGCGGCTCCTCAAGGGCGCGAAGACCGACTCCGAGCGCCACATCACCTACGACCCGGCCACCCGCCCCGAGGTCTCCTCGCTGCTCCTGCTGGCCGCGCTGTGCCAGGGCCGGACCCCCGAGGAGGTGGCCGACGGCATCGGCTCCGCGGGCGCGGCGGCGCTGAAGAAGACCGTGACGGAGGCGGTCAACGAATACCTGGCCCCGGTCCGGGCCCGCCGCGCCGAGTACGCGCGGGACCGCGGCGAACTGCGGCGCATCCTGCGCGCGGGCAACGAGCGGGCCAACGCCGTGGCCGACGCCACCCTCGCCGAGGTGCGGGCCGCGATGAACAGCGACTACTGAATCTCCGGTGCGGCGCGCGGGCGGGTCCGGCAGGATCGCCCCATGCAGACCGCCGAATTCCTCCATGCCCTCCACCGCGAGGGCCAGTCGCTGGCCGCGGCCGCCGAGCGGGCCGGCACCGGCGCCGAGGTGCCGACCTGCCCCGAGTGGCGGGTGCGGGACCTGCTGCGGCACACCGGCGCGGTCCACCGGTGGGCCGCGGGCTTCGTCGCCGGGAGACACACCGGGCCCCGGCCGATCGGCGAGGCGCCGGACCTCTCCGGCGCCGAGCTGGTGGCCTGGTACCGGGACAGCCACCGCCTGCTGGTCGAGGTCCTGTCCGCCGCCCCCGCCGACCTGGAGTGCTGGACCTTCCTCCCGCTGTCCGAACTCTCGCCGCTGGCGTTCTGGACACGGCGGCAGGCCCACGAGACGACCGTGCACCGGTACGACGCCGAGGCCGCCCGCGGCGGATCACCCGCCCCGATCGCCGCCGGCCTCGCGGTGGACGGCATCGACGAGTTGCTGCGCGGCTTCCACGCGCGGTCCAGGAGCCGGGTGCGGACGGCGGAGCCGAGGACGCTGCGGGTACGGGCGACGGACGCGGGCGAGGACGCGGTGTGGACCGTACAACTCGATGCGGACCGGCCCCCGGTGACGTCACGTCAGGCGGACGGCGAGGCCGATGCCGAACTCTCCGGCCCGGCGGACCAGTTGTACCTGGCCCTGTGGAACCGCACGCCCGTCCCGCGGGTTTCCGGCGACCGGTCGCTCGCCGCCTTGTGGCAGCGGACTTCGGCCGTCTGACGCCCAGTCGAGCGTCTCCGGCCCCTCACTCCCCTTCTTCGCCGCGCAGCATCCTGGCCAGCACCGCGCGCTGCACCGGCCGCACCTCGGTGTGCAGCGCCCGGCCCTTCGGGGTGAGGGCGACCCGGACGCCCCCGGCGGTCCTCCGCGCAGGCGCCCCGCTCGACCAGGCCCTCCCTCTCCAGGCGGCCGATGAGCCGGGAAAGCGCGCTCTGGGTGAGATGGACGCGCTCGGAGATCTCCTGGACGCGGTAGGCGCAGCCGTGCGGCCCCCGCCGCTCGGCCAGCAGATCCAGGACCTCGAAGTCGCTGGCGCACAGGCCGTGGGCGCCCAGGGTCCGGTCCAGTTCGCACTGGGTACGGGCATGCAGGGCCAGGATGCCCCGCCACTGCGCCACGAGCGCCCGCTCGTCCGTCGTCGACGTCATCGACGCACCGTAGCAGTCCCATGGGCGGGTAAAGAAAGCCGGAGTCGGGCGCTCCGGCTTGTCAGCGCAGTCCGGCCCCGTGCGCGAGTCGCGTCACCGCGTGCCGGAAAAACCGCTCCCGGTCCTCGATCACGTTGTTGAACTGACCGAACAGCTCGAAGCTCACCAGCCCGAACAGCTGGGCCCAGGCGGCGACCATGGCGGCGGTCACCTCGGGGGGCAGGTCGGGAGCGATCTCCGCGGTCAACCGCTCCAGCTCCGGGCGCAGTTCGCTGGGCAGCGGGGGTTCGGCCGGCGCCAGGCCGGGACCCCGCGCGGCGTCGCGGAAGATGCCGACGAGGACCATGGCGGCGCGGGCGGCGGCCGGGATGGTGGTCTCGGGGGCGGCGTAGCCGGGCACGGGCGAGCCGTAGATCAGCGCGTACTCGTGCGGATGGGCGAGCGCCCAGGCCCGTACCGCCTCGCACACCGCGGTGAAGCGGGCCACGGGCGCGGCGGCGCCGACGGCGTCCCGCGCCTTCTCCGCGGCCGCGCCCACGGCGTCGTACGCGTCGATGATCAGGGCCGTCAGCAGGTCGTCGCGGCTGGGGAAGTAGCGGTAGAGGGCGGAGGAGACCATGCCCAGTTCGCGGGCGACGGCCCGCAGGGAGAGCTTGGCCGCGCCCTCGGCCGCCAGCTGTCTGCGGGCCTCTTCCTTGATGGCCGCGGTTACCTCGCCCCTGGCCCGTGCGCGTGCGCCCTGTGCGGTGGTCATGCCCGTCATTCTGTCACACGCGAGAGCAGTGCACACAAAAAAGAGCGCTGCTCTTGCATGGGAGCACCGATCTCCCCCATGCTGATGTCAACCGAGAGCACTGCTCTCCCGAACCATGGGGGTCCACCATGTCGTCGTCCGCGCCGTACTACCTCAAGGGCAGCCCGCTGAACGTGCGTCTGAACGGCGTGATCGGCTGGCTCGCCCGGCACGGGCTCAGCCTCGCGGGCACCGCCGAGCTGTCCGTGAAGGGCCGCAAGAGCGGCGCGATGCAGCGCATCCCGGTCAACCCGCACACCTACGAGGGCGCGCAGTACCTGGTCTCGGCGCGCGGCCACTCGCAGTGGGTGCGCAACATGCGTGCCGCGAACGGCGGTGAGCTGCGCGTTGGGCGCACGGTGCGCGCCTTCACCGCGGTGGAGCTTCCCGACGCCGAGAAGCTCCCCGTCCTGCGGACCTACCTGGAGAAGTGGGGCTGGGAGGTGAACCAGTACTTCGCCGGGGTGACCGCCGCCTCCTCGGACGAGGAGATCATCGCGTGCGCCGCCGACCACCCCGTCTTCCGGATCACCGTCACGAAGTGACGGGCTCCTCCTGCGCCGTGGCGGGCTCCGCGGGGTCGGCGGCCCTCGCCGGAGCCGGGTCCAGCAGGGTCAGGGCGCGCTGGGCCAGCGGGTGGGAGCGGACCAGTTCGCCGAGGGTGGTGGCACCCCGAGTGATGTTGCGGAACGCGTTCCAGGCGGGACGGAAGCCGGTGAGGGCGGCGTGGAAGAGGCCGGGGCGGCGCTCGAACGCCGCGAGCAGGCGCCTGCCGACGCCCATCTCGACGCCGAGCCCCGCCTTGACCGCGAAAGCGTAGTTCAGGGCCTGACGGCGGGTGTCGACGGCGTCGTGCGCCTCCGCTATGCGCACCGCCCACTCGCCGGCCAGCCGGCCCGAGCGCAGCGCGAAGGAGATGCCCTCGCGGGTCCAGGGCTCCAGAAGCCCTGCGGCGTCGCCGCAGACCAGGACCCGGCCGCGGGAGAGCGGCGAGTCGTCGGCCCGGCAGCGGGTCAAGTGCCCGGAGGACACGGCCGGTTCGAAACCGGCGAGACCGAGGCGGGCGATGAAGTCCTCCAGGTAGCGCTTGGTCGCCGCGCCCTCGCCGCGGGCGGAGATCACCCCGACCGTCAGCGTGTCGCCCTTGGGGAACACCCAGCCGTAACTGCCCGGAAGCGGGCCCCAGTCGATGAGCACCCGGCCCTTCCAGTCCTCGGCGACCGGCTCCGGGACCGGGATCTCCGCCTCCAGGCCGAGGTCCACCTGGGCCATCTTCACACCCACGTGGGCGCCTATCCGGCTGGCGCTGCCGTCGGCGCCGACGACCGCGCGGGCCAGCACCGTCTCGCCACCCTGGAGGACGACGGCGACCGTGCGCCGGTCGGGGACCGCCGAGCCGTGCTGCTCGACACGCTGCACGGTCACACCCGTACGCAGTTCGGCGCCCGCCTTCTGGGCGTGCTCGACCAGCTGCTGGTCGAACTCGGGCCGGTTGATCAGCCCGAACAGCATCTGCCGGGAACGGCGGGTGCGGGCGAAGCGCCCGTTGTGGGAGAAGGTGACCGCGTGCACCCGGTCCCGCAGGGGCAGTTCGAAGCCCGGCGGCAGACAGTCGCGCGAGGGCCCGATGATGCCGCCGCCGCAGGTTTTGTACCGGGGCAACTCGGCCTTCTCCAGCAAAAGGACGCGGCGCCCCGCGACCGCCGCCGCGTAGGCCGCCGAGGCCCCCGCCGGTCCCGCGCCCACCACGACGACGTCCCACACTCGCTGCACGTCGTCGTCCGCCGAAGAGTTCTCGCCGCTCACGATGGTCTACTGCTCCGATCAAGCCGCTGCCGCTCCCGCACCCGCGACTTCCCGCGAGCAGGGGGTAACCGATGTATCACGCATCCTACGGCCGCGAGCCGTGTGCGCCGCTGTGGGAGGATCGACCCACCCAGCAGGAGAACGTCGCACCTACGAGGAGCGTGCCCATGTCGTCGAATCCGGTCGCCGAGACCGTCGCCTCTCTGATGCCGAGGGCCAAGGCGGAGCTCGCCGAGCTCGTCGCCTTCCGGTCCGTGGCGGACTTCGCGCAGTTCCCGAAGAGTGAGAGCGAGGCCGCCGCGAACTGGATCGCCGACGCACTGCGCGCCGAGGGATTCACCGACGTCGCCCTGCTCGACACCCCCGACGGCACCCAGTCGGTGTACGGCTTCCTGCCGGGCCCGCAGGGCGCCAAAACGGTTCTGCTCTACGCCCACTACGACGTGCAGCCGCCGCTGGACGAGGCCGGCTGGACCACCCCGCCGTTCGAGCTGACCGAGCGTGACGGCCGCTGGTACGGCCGCGGCAGCGCGGACTGCAAGGGCGGTGTGATCATGCACCTGCTCGCGCTGCGCGCGCTGAAGGCGAACGGCGGCGTCCCGGTCAACGTCAAGATCATCGTGGAGGGCTCCGAGGAGCAGGGCACGGGCGGCCTGGAGCGGTACGCCGAGCAGCACCCGGAGCTGCTGACCGCGGACACCATCGTCATCGGCGACGCGGGCAACTTCCGGGTGGGCCTGCCGACGGTGACCACGATCCTGCGCGGCATGACGCTGGTCCGGGTGGGTGTCGAGACCCTCGCGGGCAATCTGCACTCGGGCCAGTTCGGCGGCGCGGCGCCGGACGCGCTGGCCGCGCTGATCCGGGTGCTGGACTCGCTGCGCGCGCAGGACGGCTCCACGACGGTGGACGGTCTGGACGCGTCGGCCGGGTGGGACGGCCTGGAGTACACCGAGGAGCAGTTCCGCTCGGACGCCAAGGTGCTGGACGGCGTGGAGCTGACCGGCTCCGGCTCGGTCGCCGACCGCCTGTGGGCGCGTCCCGCGGTCACCGTGCTCGGCATCGACTGCCCGCCGGTCGTCGGCGCCACCCCCTCGGTGCACGCCAGTGCGCGCGCGCTGGTCAGCCTGCGGGTGCCGCCGGGCGTGGACGCCACGGAGGCGGGCAAGCTGCTCCAGACCCACATCGAGACGCACACCCCGTGGGGCGCACGGGTCACCGTGGAGCAGGTCGGCCAGGGCCAGCCGTTCCGCGCGGACGTCTCCAGTCCGGCCTACCAGGCGATGGCCGACGCGATGGCGATCGCCTATCCGGGCGAGACCATGCAGTACGCCGGCCAGGGCGGCTCCATCCCGCTGTGCAACACCCTCGCCGGCCTCTACCCGGACGCGGAGATCCTGCTGATCGGCCTCAGCGAGCCGGAGGCCCAGATCCACGCGCTGAACGAGAGCGTGTCACCGGAAGAACTGGAGCGCCTGTCGGTGGCGGAGGCGCTGTTCCTGCGGAATTACGCGGGCTAGCCAGGGCGTCCCCGCTCGCCTCCGCCCTGTCCAACCTGCCGCGTACAGGCGAGCGGTACCGGGCCGGTTCCGCTCTGGGCGGAGGGGTTCCGCCGTGGGCGGAGCACGCTCGCGCCACGTCCGTGCTCCGGCCTACGGTCGGGGCATGGACGTCATCGAGCTTCTTCCCCGGCTGCACCTGCTGCGCTTCCCGGTCGGTCAGGCGTATCTCTGGCGGGACGACGAGGAGTTGACGCTGATCGACGCCGGGACGATCGGATCGGGAGCGGTGATCGCCGAGGCGATCAGGGCGCTGGGGCGCGCGCCCGAGGATGTGCGGCGCGTCGTACTGACCCACTTCCACGAGGACCACGCGGGCGGGGCCGGCGAGTTCGCCGCGCTGAGCGGGGCGGAGGTACTCGCCCATCGGCTCGACGCGCCGTTCGTACGGGGCGAGGCTCCCGGTCCGGCGCCGCGGCTCGCCGAATGGGAGCTGCCGATCCAGGCGGCCGTCGCCCGGCTGCCCGAGGGCACCCCGCTGCCGCCGCCGTCCGTCACCGACGTGACCGGCGGCCAGGTGCTCGGCTTCGGCGGCGGCGCGCACGTGGTGCACGTGCCCGGTCACACGGACGGCAGCATCGCGGTCTTCCTGCCCGCCGAAGGCGTGCTGTTCACCGGGGACACCGTGGCGTCGCTGCCCGTCGAGGGCGTGCTGTCCCCCGGCGACCCGGTGCCGGCGGCCCCCGCCGAACACACGCTGGTGCCGGGCGTGTTCAACCTCGACAGGGTCCGGCTCCTCGAATCCGTACGGCGACTGGCGGACCTCGGCGCCGAGGTGGCGTGCTTCGGCCATGGCGACCCGGTGCTGCACGGCGCCGCCGCCGAACTGCGCCGGGCTGCCGCGGGGTGACGTCAGCCGAGCGGCACGCCGGCCTCCAGATACAGCGCGGTGCCGCGCTCGCGGGCACGCAGGGCCCAGCGCAGGCGCTCGTAGCGGACCGGGGGCAGCATTCCGGCGGCCTCCTGCTCGGTGGCGAACCGCCAGCCGCGCAACTCCGGCCCCGGAAGCACCACTTTGGCGGCCTCGTCGGAGGGGAGCCGGCCGCCGTCGAAGAGGAGCCGGAGCCCGCCGTAGCCGGGCGGCACGGGCCGCTCCCAGTCCACCACCAGCAACCGGGGCACCTCCCGCAGCCGTATCCCGGTCTCCTCGGCGACCTCCCGCATCCCCGCGCGGGCCGGTGCCTCGCCCCGTTCCACCACACCGCCGGGGAACTCCCAGCCGGGCTTGTAGGTGGGGTCCACGAGCAGCACGCGGTCCTGCTCGTCGAAGAGGAGCACCCCGGCGGCGAGGGTCTCGGCGGTGGGCTCGGGGGTCTGCACGATGTCGCAGGGGGCGAAGTCGCCGCTGCCGACCGACTCCGCGATCCGCACGGCGGTCTCGTACGGGGTCAGCCCGCTGGTGTCGATCAGGTGGGCGTCGGCGGTGAGCCAGGACGCGAGGGCGGCGTGGTACGGCTCGATATGGTCGTACGACCACTGCCGCACCCGCAACTCCCCGTCGGGCAGGTCGGGCGGCACCTCACGCCCGGCTATTCGGGCACGCAGGATCGTTTCGGCCGGAGCGAGGACGACATGCCGTACGGGAATCCGGCGGGCGGCGAGGCCGCCGAAGATCTCGTCGCGGTACTCCTGGCGCAGCAGGGTCATCGGCACGACGAGGGTGCCGCCCAGCTCGGCGAGCATGGCGGCGGCGGTGTCGACCACGAGCCGGCGCCAGATCGGCAGATCCTGGAAGTCGCCGGCCTCGGCGAGGTGCTTGGGCGGCAGCAGGTGCGTGAGCGACCCGCCGATGATCTCGGGGTCGAAGATCGTGCTGTGCGGGATCAGTTCGATCAGTTCCCGTGCGGTCGTGGTCTTTCCCGCACCGAACGCGCCGTTGATCCAGACGACGGTCACGGACTTCCCCCTCTTCTGTTGGCCCCCTGAGGCTTGCCCGCTCCACCCTGCCACGGAAACCCCGCCGCGGTGAGGGTGCGGTAAAGCACGGTGCCGGTGCCCCTCGTCGCGGGGCACCGGCACGCAGGTGGTCTGACGAGAAGCCCTAGTCCTGGCCGTCGGCCGGGGCGTCGGCGGGGGCCAGGCTGTCGTGGCTGACCAGGTCGCCGGCCGAGTGCAGGGTGCCGGAGACGTTGAGGCCGTCCAGGGGCCCCTTGTCCGCGGCGTGGGACGGGGTGACGGCGGCCACGACGAAACCGGTGGCCAGGGAGGCGAGGGCGAGAATGCTGCGCTTCTTCATGCGCGGATCAACTCCGCGAGAGGCTCCGGGGTCACGCGGGTACCGCCGGAACAGCGAAATTCCGTGGCCGGGGCGGCACCCGGAGGACCGACGTCACGGCGCCGGTTTCGTGACCCGCTTCGAGGTCGGCACCGACTTCGTCCGCCGCTACCCGGTCCGGCGGGCGGGCGGGCGGCGAAACGATCCTGGAACTGTGGGCGCACACCGAGGAGTTGGCCAACCTGGACAGCACCCCTAGAGCCGCACCAGCCCCGGCCCCCTGATCAGCGCCGCCGCCGCGGCCCCCACCAGCCCCGCGTCCGTGCCCATCTGCGCGGGCACCACCGTCAGCCGCCGTACGAAGGACAGCGTGGCGTAGTCCGCGAGCGCCTCGCGCAGGGGTGTGAAGAGGACGTCCCCCGCCTTGCCGACGCCGCCCCCGATCACCGCGATGTCGATCTCGACCAGGGTCGCGGTGGCCGCGATCCCCGCGGCGAGCGCCCGTGCGGCCCGTCGGAAGGAGGCCGCGGCGACCGGGTCGCCCGCCCGTGCCGCCTCGGCCACCGCCGCGGCCGAGGCGTCGCCGTCCGGGCCCGGCCGCCACCCCTGTTCCAGGGCGCGGCGGGCAAGGTTCGGGCCGCTGGCGATCCGCTCCACGCAGCCGCGCGCGCCGCACGGGCAGGGGTCGCCGTCGAGGTCGACGCTGATGTGCCCGATGTGCCCGGCGTTGCCGGTCGGGCCGGGGTGCAGCCGGCCGTTCAGGACCAGGCCGCCGCCGACGCCCGTGGAGACCACCATGCACAGCGCGTTGTCGTGGCCTCGGGCGGCGCCCATCCAGTGCTCGGCCGCGGTGATCGCCACGCCGTCGCCGATCAGCTCGACGGGCAGTCCCCCGGTCGCCGCCCGTACCCGCTCGACCAGCGGGAAGTCCCGCCAGCCGGGCACGTTCACCGGGCTGACGGTGCCCGCGGACGCGTCGACCGGGCCCGCGCTGCCGATGCCGACCGAGCGGACATGTCCCCACCGGGACGAGGCGGCGAGTTCGCCGAGCACCTCCTCGACGGCGCGCATGACCGTCTCGCCGTCCTGCCGGGCGGGCGTGGCGCGCTGGGCCCGCTCCAGGATCAGTCCGCAGCCGTCCACCAGACCGCCGGCGATCTTGGTGCCGCCGATGTCCAGGGCTGCCACGAGGTCGGTGCGCATCAGAGTCTGATCTCCCCGTCGAACGATCGAAATCCATGGGCCGGGGCGAGCCGGCCGGGTGCTGGAGGCGCGGTCCCGCGCGGAGCGGTCGTCAGTCTCTCGCGCACCTGACAACGTTGTCCAGGCTCTATGCTCGACGCCACATCCTCATACAAGCCCATGGGCCGCCCGCAGCACACCCCGTGGGGCCACGGACGACAGGACAGGACAGCGCATCGTGCCCGAAACCACCCGCCGCGCGGAACGCCATTCCGCAAACCGGTACGGCAACCGGCCGACGATGAAGGACGTGGCGGCGCGGGCCGGGGTCGGGCTGAAGACGGTCTCCCGCGTGGTCAACGGCGAGCCGGGAGTCACCCCGGACACCGAGCGCCGGGTGCGGGAGGCGATCGACGCGCTGGGCTTCCGCCGCAACGACAGTGCGCGGGTGCTGCGCAAGGGCCGCACGGCGAGCATCGGCCTCGTCCTGGAGGACCTCGCCGACCCCTTCTACGGCCCGCTGAGCCGCGCGGTGGAGGAGGTCGCCCGCGCGCACGGCGCCCTGCTGATCAACGGCTCCAGCGCCGAGGACCCGGAGCGGGAGCGGGAGTTGGCGCTGGCGCTGTGCGCGCGCCGGGTGGACGGCCTGGTGGTGATCCCGGCCGGGGACGACCACCGCTATCTGGAACCGGAGATCCGGGCCGGCGTGGCGACCGTGTTCGTGGACCGTCCGGCCGGGCGGATCGACGCCGACGTGGTGCTGTCCGACAACTTCGGCGGGGCCCGCGACGGCGTGGCCCATCTGATCGCGCACGGCCACCGCAGGATCGGTTTCATCGGGGACATGCCCCGCATCCACACCGCGGCGGAGCGGCTGCGCGGCTACCGGGCGGCGATGGAGGACGCGGGGATACCGGTCGAGGACCGCTGGATGGCCCTCGGGGTGACGACCCCGGAACGGGTGCGCCGGGCGGCGCAGGAGATGCTGTACGGGCCCGACCCGGTCACGGCGGTCTTCGCGGGCAACAACCGGGTGACGGTCACCGTGGTCCGGGTCCTCGCCGAGCAGACGCGGCAGGTCGCCCTCGCCGGGTTCGACGATTTCGAGCTGGCCGATCTGCTGCGGCCGGGCGTCACGGTGGTCGCCCAGGACGCGGCGGCCCTCGGCCGTACGGCGGCGGAGCGGCTGTTCCGGCAGCTGGACGGCGGCCTGGTCGCACCGGAGCGGATCGAGCTGCCCACCCGCCTGATTGCCCGCGGCTCGGGCGAACTGCCGCCGGCCGGCTGAGACGCCCGCCCGTGGCCGGGCGTCCGCCGCGCACCAAACTCCTCGCCCACCGCCGTCGCGGGAGCCTTCGGGGCCGCTTCGCAGGAATGCGGTGAACGGGTGCGCGGCGCACGGGTGTTGCGGGGCGGGGGCCCCGCTGCGGCGACAGGGCGGCCTCGACACCGCAGGCCGCCCCGGAACCCCGGACGCGCGGGCTACTTACTGCGCGGACGCGGTGAGATCGCCGCGCCGGGGGCCCGCGTATCCCTCCAGCTCCGTGCGGCCGAGCCCCGTGCGCTCGGTCACCTCGGCGGGGTCGAGGGCGCCGCAGTCCAGGCCGCGCAGCAGATAGCCGCCGAGGGCCTTGGCGGTGGCGGGTTCGTCCATGACGTCGCCGCCGGCGCGGTTGGCGTAGCGGGCGAGGCGGGCGGCGGCCTGCTCGAAGCCCTCGCGGTAGAAGGCGAAGACGGCCGCGTAGCGGGTCGGGATGTGCGCCGGGTGCATGTCCCAGCCCTGGTAGTAGGCGCGGGCGAGGGCGCGCCGGGTGAGGCCGTAGTGCAGCCGCCAGGCGGCGTGGACCTGCTCGGCGGGGCCGACCGGGAGCACGTTGGTGGAGCCGTCCGAGACGCGGACACCGGTGCCCGCGGCGGCGACCTGCATGACCGCCTTGGCGTGGTCGGCGGCCGGGTGGTCGCTTGCCTGGTGGGCGGCGGAGACGCCGAGGCAGGCGCTGTAGTCGAAGGTGCCGTAGTGCAGCCCGGTGGCGCGGCCCTCGGCGGCCTGGATCATCCGGGCGACGGTCGCGGTGCCGTCGGTCGCCAGGATGGCCTGGCTGGTCTCGATCTGTATCTCGAAGCCGAGCCGTCCCGCGTCCAGGCCGTGCGCCTTCTCGAAGGCCTCCAGGAGCCGTACGAAGGCGGTGACCTGCTCGGGGTAGGTGACCTTCGGCAGGGTCAGCACCAGCCCCTCGGGCAGCCCGCCCGCCGCCATCAGGCCGGTGAGGAAGACGTCGAGGGTGCGGATGCCCCGCGCGCGCACCGGAGCCTCCATGCACTTCATGCGGATGCCCATGTACGGCGCCGCGGTGCCCTTCTCGTACGCCTCGGCGATCAGCCGGGCCGCGCGAGCCGCGGTGGCGTCCTCCTCGGCGTCGGGGCGGGGGCCGTAGCCGTCCTCGAAGTCCACCCGCAGGTCTTCGATGGGCTCGCGCTCCAGCTTGGCGCGGACGCGGGAGTACACCGGTTCGGCCAGCTCGTCGGCGAGACCGAGGACGGCGGCGAAGGAGGCGGCGTCGGGGGCGTGTTCGTCCAGCGCGGCCAGGGCCTGGTCGCCCCAGGAGCGGACGGTGCCGGCGGTGAAGGCGTCACCAGGGACGTAGACGGTGTGGACGGGCTGCCGGGTGCCGGGGTCTCCGGGGTAGCGGCGGGCCAGTTCCGCGTCGACCGGTGCGAGCGAGGCGCTGATCTCCTCGCCGACGGCGCCCGCGAGGCTGGTCGCCACCTTCTCCTGCTGACCCATCCCACACCCTCCAAGGTTCCCTTGAAATTCCGCTGTACGGAATCAACAATCCGTAGAATGAAGTTATCCGGCGCCCTTCCGGCTGGTCAACACCCCCGCACCGCCTTCAGGATGCACCGAGGCCCCCGTGACCGCGCGGGTCACGGGGGCCTCGGACAGCTTCCCGGCGATCAGCCCTTGCGGGCCTTGACCTCCTCGGTGAGCTGGGGCACCACGTCGAACAGGTCGCCGACGACGCCGTAGTCGACCAGCTCGAAGATCGGGGCCTCGGCGTCCTTGTTGACGGCCACGATGGTCTTCGAGGTCTGCATGCCGGCGCGGTGCTGGATCGCGCCGGAGATGCCGTTGGCGATGTACAGCTGGGGCGAGACCGACTTGCCGGTCTGGCCGACCTGGTTGGTGTGCGGGTACCAGCCGGCGTCCACGGCGGCACGCGAGGCGCCGACGGCCGCGCCGAGCTGGTCGGCGAGGGCCTCGATGATCGCGAAGTTCTCGGCGCCGTTGACACCGCGGCCACCGGAGACCACGATCGCGGCCTCGGTCAGCTCCGGGCGGCCCGTGGACTCGCGCGGGGTGCGCGCGGTGACCTTGGTGCCGGTGGCCTTGTCGGAGAAGGTCACGGCGAGGGCCTCGACCGCGCCCGCGGCCGGGGCGGCCTCCACGGCGGCCGAGTTCGGCTTGACCGTGATGACCGGGGTGCCCTTGACGACACGGGACTTGGTGGTGAAGGACGCGGCGAACACCGACTGGGTGGCCACCGGCCCCTCGTCGCCGGACTCCAGGTCGACGGCGTCGGTGATGATGCCGGAACCGATGCGCAGCGCCAGGCGGGCGGCGATCTCCTTGCCCTCGGCGGAGGACGGGACCAGCACGGCGGCCGGGGAGACGGCCTCGTAGGCGGCCTGGAGGGCGTCCACCTTCGGCACGACCAGGTAGTCGGCGTACTCGGACGCGTCGTGGGTGAGGACCTTCACCGCGCCGTGCTCGGCGAGGGTGGCGGCGGTGTCGGCGGCGCCGTTGCCCAGTGCGACGGCGACGGGCTCGCCGAGGCGGCGGGCCAGGGTCAGCAGCTCGAGGGTCGGCTTGCGGACGGCACCGTCCACGTGGTCGACGTAGACGAGGACTTCAGCCATGGGATTGCTCTCCTGCGTAACGAAGTTGAGGGGCGGTCGGCGGGCGCGAACCCTTAGATGAACTTCTGGCCCGCGAGGAACTCAGCGAGCTGCTTGCCGCCCTCGCCCTCGTCCTTGACGATGGTGCCGGCCGTGCGGGCCGGACGCGCGGCCGCGGTCTCGACCTTGGTGAACGCGCCCTCCAGGCCGACCTCTTCCGCCTCGATGTCGAGGTCCGACAGGTCCCAGGACTCCACCGGCTTCTTCTTGGCCGCCATGATGCCCTTGAAGGACGGGTAGCGGGCCTCGCCGGACTGGTCGGTCACGGAGACCAGGGCCGGAAGCTGCGCCTCCAGCTGCTCGGAGGCGGCGTCGCCGTCGCGGCGTCCCTTGACGGTGCCGTCCTCGACCGAGACCTCGGACAGCAGGGTGACCTGCGGGACACCGAGGCGCTCGGCGACCAGCGCCGGGACGACGCCCATGGTGCCGTCGGTGGAGGCCATGCCGGAGACGACCAGGTCGAAGCCGGCCTTCTCGATGGCCTTGGCCAGCACCAGGGAGGTGCCGATGGCGTCCGTGCCGTGCAGATCGTCGTCCTCGACGTGGATGGCCTTGTCGGCACCCATCGACAGGGCCTTGCGGAGCGCGTCCTTGGCGTCCTCGGGGCCGACCGTCAGCACGGTGACCTCGGCGTCGTCCGCGTCCTCGGCGATCTGGAGCGCCTGCTCGACCGCGTACTCGTCCAGCTCGGAGAGCAGACCGTCCACGTCGTCGCGGTCGACGGTCAGGTCATCGGCGAAGTGCCGGTCGCCAGTGGCGTCGGGCACGTACTTCACAGTGACAACGATCCTCAAGCTCACGCCGGCTCTCCTACTGCATCGTGATTTCCTGGCTGCCTCTTGCAGGCAGCATAGGCGCCTGAAGCGGCCGATCCCGGTCGGGGCGTCAGCGCGCTCCGACCGGAATATTACTCGTCAGTACACTCAGTTCATCCCCGCTAAGCAAGCGCTTTGAACTGTGACCTTCGCAACGCAGCGTAATCGGAACTCGACGGCCGTGCGGAGGAACGGGACGTGATCCGCGCCGCACTCAGTCGCGCAGCGCGGTGAAGCGGCCCTGGTGGTAGAGGAGGGGGCGGCCACCGCCGCTGGGGTCGCCGAGGACGACCTCGGCGAGCACGATCCGGTGGTCGCCCGCGGGAACGCGGGCGACGATCCGGCAGACCAGCCAGGCGAGCACGTCGTCGAGCACGGGCACCCCCTCGGGGCCGTCGTGCCAGACGGTGGGCGCGCCGAACCGGTCGGCGCCGCTGCGCGCGAAGGTGGCGGCCAGTTCGCCCTGGTGCTCGCCGAGTATGTGGACGCCGATGTGGTCGGCCTCGGCTATCGCGGGCCAGCTGGAGGCGCCGGTGCCGATGCCGAAGGAGATCATCGGGGGCTCGGCGGAGACCGAGGTGAGGGAGGTGGCGGTGAAGCCGACCGGTCCGGCGGCACCGCGCGCGGTGATCACCGCGACACCGGCGGCGTGCCGGCGGAAGGTGGAGCGCAGCAGATCGGGAGAGGCGAGCCGGGGGGTGCCGAGTTGGGGCAGGGCCGTCATGGAGTTGTCCTTCTGTTCGGGAGGGCGAGCGGGACCGTGGCTGCTCAGCGGCCCGGACAGCGGGCGCTCGCGGTGCGCGCGAGGTCGACGTGGGCCCGCCCGTGGAGAAGGAGTTCGGTCGGCATACGGTCAGGCTGACGATAGGTGGCGCGCACAGTCAAGTGCGGTCCGGGAACTGGGATGTCTCTCACCCGGTGCTGAGTACCCCTCACACCGCCTCCCCCAGCGCCGCGATGACATCGGCCTTGCGGGGCTGCCCGGCGGCGCGGCGGACTTCCCTGCCGTGCGCGTCCAGCACCAGGACGGTGGGGGTCTTCAGGACCCCGAGGGCGCGTACGAGGTCGAGGCGGGCCTCGGCGTCGATCTCGACGTGGGTGACGCCGGGCACCATCGCGGCCACCTCGCCCAGGACGCGCCGGGTGGCGCGGCAGGGCGCGCAGAAGGCGCTGGAGAACTGGACGAGGGTGGCCCGTTCGCCGAGCGGGCCACCGAGCCGGGACTCGTCCAGCCCGGCCGCGCCCCGTCCGGCTTCGCGTCCGCCTGCTTCGGCGTCGTCGCGCCCGTTCACCGTGCCCTCCGCTCCGCCGCGGGTGCGGCACTTCAGGGGCGCCCGCTTCTGCGGGCGTGCGGATTCAAACAACCGGCGCGCCGTCAGGATTCCCGGCGTCCGGGTGAATCCGGGCGGACGTGACGAGGATCTCGCCGCGGCCGGGCACCAGAACTGGCCACCCGTACGTTCTTGGGGCACGATCTGCGAGACGCCGTAAACCTACGGCCGCGTAACTTGTCCGCCGGGAGCCCCTTTCCCGAGCAGAGCAGAAAGGGTTCACCCCACTCATGGCAGAGCTGGTCTACCGTCCCGTCATCGGATTCGCCAAGACGCTGTTCAAAGCCTGGGACCTGAAGATCGACTGCCAGGGGTCCGCGAACATCCCGCGCTCCGGCGGCGCCGTGCTGGTGAGCAATCACATCAGCTACCTGGACTTCATCTTCAACGGTCTGGCCGCCCTGCCGCAGAAGCGCCTGGTGCGGTTCATGGCGAAGGAGTCCGTCTTCCGCCACCGGATCTCGGGTCCGCTGATGCGCGGCATGAAGCACATCCCGGTGGACCGCGGGCAGGGCGAGGCCGCCTACGCGCACGCGCTGGACTCGCTGCGTTCCGGTGAGGTCATCGGCGTCTTCCCCGAGGCCACCATCTCGCAGTCGTTCACCCTCAAGAGCTTCAAGTCGGGTGCGGCCAGGCTCGCCCAGGAAGCCGGAGTGCCGCTGGTCCCGATGGCGGTGTGGGGCACGCAGCGGCTGTGGACCAAGGGGCATCCGCGCGACTTCAAGCGCAGCCACCTGCCCGTCACCATCCGCGTGGGCGAGGCCATGGAGGCGGCGCGCGACCAGTACGCCGGGGTGATCACCCGCCGGCTGCGCGAGCGTGTGCAGGAGCTGCTGGACGCGGCGCAGCGCGCCTATCCGGGCCGCCCGAAGGGCCCCGAGGACTCCTGGTGGCTTCCGGCCCACCTGGGGGGTACGGCACCGACGGCGGACGCGCTGCGGATGGCCGACGCGCACTGAGGCGCGCGCCGGTGCCGCCGATGTGCGGCGGCCCGCCGTAGGGCAACTCGGCGCGGAGGTTCGCCACTTCACCAGGGCGTCACGGGGCGCTCGGCAGTGCCCGGCTCAGGGCCGCGCGGTCGGGGGCGGTGCGCAAGGCGGCGAGGACGGCCGGGTGCGCGGCTGCGTACAGCAGCGGATGGTCCAGTTCGCCCGCGGCGGGGTCGGGGGTCCACACGAGCCGTTCGCCGGTCAGCGAGAACCGCGCGCCGGCGCCGGGTCTGCCGCCACGCGGGTCCTGGCGGTGCCAGGCACCGTGGAAGCGGACGGCGACCAGACCGTGCAGCACGTGGCCGTCGCCGTCGCGCAGGCGCTGGTAGCACAGGGCCGTCGGGATGTCCTCGGCGCGCAGCAAGGCCGTCAGCGCGTGTGCCTTGGCGTGGCAGATGCCGGTGCGTCGCGTGAGCACGTCGGAGGCGCGCCAGGTGACACGGGGGTCGCCGGTGTCCGCGGAGTGCGGGACGGTGTCGCGCACGAACTCGTAAGCGAGGCGCGCATAGGCATACGAGTCGGTCGCGTCGGTCGCTAGCCGGGCGGCCGTCTCCCTGACCACCGGATGGTGATGGTCGACGACCTCGTCGGCGGCCAAGTAGGCGGAGAGGTCCGCGGTTTCCTGGATCGGCTGCATGACCGCAGAGCATAGGAATGCGGCCGCCTGAGCGTCAATGACTTTTCAGGTGACCGCATACCTATGCATTTCTTCGGGCGCCTGGTTCAGCGCGCCATCTCCTCCTTGACCGCCGCAACGAAGGCGTCGACGTCCTCCTCCGTGGTGTCGAAGGAGCACATCCAGCGCACCGTGCCCGCGGCCTCGTCCCAGAAGTAGAAGCGGAAGCGCTTCTGGAGCCGCTCGCTCACGTCGTGCGGAAGCCGGGCGAAGACGCCGTTGGCCTGCACCGGGTAGAGGATCTCCACGCCGTGCACCGCGCGCACGCCCTCGGCGAGCCGCTGGGCCATCTCGTTGGCGTGCCGGGCGTTGCGCAGCCACAGGTCCTTGGCCAGCAGGGCCTCCAACTGCACCGAGACGAAGCGCATCTTGGAGGCGAGCTGCATGGACAGCTTGCGCAGGTGCTTCATCTTCCGCACCGCGTCCTGGTTGAGGACCACGACCGCCTCGCCGAAGACGGCGCCGTTCTTCGTCCCGCCGAGCGAGAGGATGTCGACGCCGGCCGCGCTGGTGAACGTGCGCATCGGCACGTCCAGGGAGGCGGCCGCGTTGGCTATCCGGGAGCCGTCCAGATGCACCGTCATGCCGTGCGCGTGGGCGTGCTCGCAGATCGCGCGGATCTCGTCGGGCGTGTAGAGCGTGCCCAGCTCGGTGGACTGGGTGATCGAGACGACCTGGGGCATCGCCCGGTGCTCGTCCTCGAAGCCCCAGGCCTGCCGGTCGATCAGCTCGGGGGTGAGCTTGCCGTCCGGCGTGGGCACGGTGAGCAGCTTGAGCCCGCCCATCCGCTCGGGCGCCCCGCCCTCGTCCACGTTGATGTGCGCGCTCTCGGCGCAGATCACCGCGCCCCAGCGGTCGGTGACCGCCTGGAGCGCGACCACGTTCGCGCCGGTGCCGTTGAAGACCGGGAAGGCCTCCGCGGTGGCGCCGAAGTGGCTGCGGATGATCCGCTGGAGGTTCTCGGTGTACTGGTCCTCGCCGTAGGCCACCTGGTGGCCGCCGTTGGCCAGGGCCAGGGCGGCCAGCACCTCCGGGTGCGCCCCGGCGTAGTTGTCACTGGCGAAACCGCGGACCTCCGGGTCGTGATGGCGACGCGCGTCGGTCTTGGGAGGGTTCACGGCTTCTCGGTCAGCCACAGACGGTTTCCGTTCAACTCGGCGGCGGACTTGCTCCAGACGCCCTCGATGGCCTCGGCCAGGTCCTTGACGTCCGTGAAGCCCGCGAACTTCGCGTTGGGGCGTTCGGCGCGCATCGCGTCGTGCACCAGCGCCTTGACCACCAAAATCGTAGCCGCCGACGTCGGGCCCTCGGCGCCCTCCGCCTTGCCCGCCTTGCGGAAGTAGTCGGCCATGGCCAGCGTCCATGCCTCGGCCGCGGCCTTGGCCGCGGAGTAGGCGGCGTTGCCCGCGGTGGGCTTGGACGCGCCGGACGCGCTGATCAGCACGTAGCGGCCGCGGTCGCTGCGCTGGAGGGCCTCGTGGAAGGCGAGCGAGGTGTGCTGCACGGTGCGCACCAGCAGCATTTCCAGGAAGTCCCAGTCGTCGAGACTGGTCTTGGTGAAGGTCTCGCTGCCGCGCCAGCCGCCGACCAGGTGCACCAGGCCGTCGACGCGCCCGAAGTCCTTCTCGACGTGCTCGGCCCACTCACGGGTGGACTGGAGGTCGAGCAGGTCCACGGTGTCGCCCGTGACCGTGGCCCCGCCGGAGGCGTAGCGGGCCGCGTCCACGGCCTCCGACAGCCGCTGCGGGTCGTTGTCCGCTCCGACGACGGTCGCCCCGGCCTCGGCCAGGCGCAGCAGCGTCGCCCGGCCGGCGGGTCCGCCCGCGCCGGCCACCGCGATCACCGCACCGCTGAGCGCCCCGTTCGACCCGTTCCCCATGTTCTTCCCCTCTTCGGCAGTGGCAGTGATGTGTGTGGTCGCCGCGTCGTCCGTCACGCGGCGAGCCGCTCGGTGCTGTCCGCCGTGATGCCCTTGGTGGAGGCGATCACGTTCTTCAGCTTCTTGGACAGGGCCTCGAAGAACATGCTCAGCGGAAACTCGTCCGGAAGCACGTCGTCGACCAGCTTGCGCGGCGGCAGGGTCAGGTCCAGGGCGTCGGGACCCTTGGCCCACTTGGAGCCGGGGTGCGGGGCGAGGTACTCGGACACCAGCTGGTAGCCCGCGAACCAGTGCACGAGCTTGGGGCGGTCGATGCCGTCCCGGTACAGCTTCTCTATGTCGGCGCACAGCTGGTTGGTGACCTGCGGGGCGCGCTCCCAGTCGATGGAGAGCTTGTTGTCGGTCCAGCGCACGACGTCGTGCTTGTGCAGGTAGGCAAAGAGCAGCTGGCCGCCGAGACCGTCGTAGTTGCGCACCCGGTCACCGGTGACGGGGAAGCGGAACATGCGGTCGAACAGCACCGCGTACTGCACGTCACGGGCCTGCGGAACACCGTCGGCCGCCAGTTTCACGGCCTCCTTGAAGGCGGTGAGGTCGCAGCGCAGCTCCTCCAGGCCGTACATCCAGAACGGCTGGCGCTGCTTGATCATGAACGGGTCGAACGGCAGGTCGCCGTGGCTGTGGGTGCGGTCGTGGATCATGTCCCAGAGCACGAACGCCTCTTCGCAGCGCTTCTGGTCGTGGACCATCGCGGCGATGTCCTCGGGCAGCTCCAGCCCCAGGATGCCGACGGCGGCGTCGGTGACGCGGCGGAAGCGCGCGGCCTCGCGGTCGCAGAAGATGCCACCCCAGGAGAAACGTTCCGGCGCCTCACGGACGGCGATGGTCTCCGGGAAGAGGACGGCCGAGTTGGTGTCGTAGCCCGAGGTGAAGTCCTCGAAGGTGATGCCGCAGAACAGCGGGTTGTCGTACCGGGTGCGCTCCAGCTCGGCCAGCCACTCGGGCCAGACCATGCGCAGCACGACCGCCTCCAGGTTGCGGTCCAGGTTGCCGTTCTGCGTGTACATCGGGAAGACGACCAGGTGCTGGAGGCCGTCCACGCGCCGCGCCGCGGGGTGGAAGGCCAGCAGGGAGTCCAGGAAGTCCGGCACCCCGAAGCCGCCCTCGGCCCAGCGGCGGAGGTCCTCGACCACGGCCTCGTGGTAGGCGGCGTCGTGCGGCAGGAGCGGCGAGAGCTGCTCGACGGCCTCGGCGACACGGCGCACGGCGGCCTCCGCGTCGCCCCTGGCGGGCGCGCCCTCGGCGTCGAAGTCGATCGAACCGTCCGCCGACTGCCATGGCCGGATCTGCTCCACGGCATCCTTGAGCATGGGCCAGGCGGGGTGCTCAACCACCCTGGCCTGCGAAGAAACATGCCCCTCCGCACCCGGCTGCACAAGAATTTCCGTCATTTCCCATCCTCCACGGCAGAACCTCGCGTATGGACACCGTATGCATACCCTGATTCCCCCATCAAGAGGCGACGCAGGAGATTTTGCTGTCCAGAGACATGGTCACCGACATTTTTCCTGCCGTAAACCGTGACAGCGCTCACTTTCGACCGTCGGGCCGGGGACTCGGGAGGGGTGATATCCGGCCTGTCAAGCGCGCGGGGACTCGCCCACGCGTGGGTGAAGCCGCGCGGGGGTAGCAGCCAGTCACCGTCCGGGGCGCGCCCAGTTCGTCCGCGCGCATGCGGGTTCATCACGGGTCGGGGCCGTTAGGCTGCCACCTGCCCGCACGGACGACGGCGTCCGCCCGTCGCCGCGCGTGCCGAGCCGCCGTCGACGGAAGCGAGTCGAACCTTGAACTTCCTTACCATCGGTCACCGCGGGGTCATGGGCGTGGAGCCCGAGAACACCCTTCGCTCCTTCGTCGCCGCGCAGCGGGCCGGCCTCGACCTGATCGAACTGGATCTGCACCTCAGCAAGGACGGCGCCCTGGTCGTCATGCACGACGCCGAGGTGGACCGCACGACCGACGGCTCCGGGCCGATCGCCGAGAAGACCCTCTCCGAGCTGCGCGCGCTGGACGCGGGGCGCGGGGAGCGGGTGCCGGTGTTCGAGGAGGTGCTGGACGCGGTGGACACTCCGCTCCAGGCCGAGATCAAGGACGCGGCGGCGGCGCGGGAGCTGGCGCGGGTGATGCTGGAGCGCGACCTGGTGGGGCGGGTGGAGGTGTCCTCGTTCCACGACGAGGCGGTCGCCGAGATCGCCCGGCTGGTCCCCGGAGTGCGCACCGCGCTGATCGCCGGGCGCTACGGCCCCGAGGTGGTCGAGCGCGCGGTCGCCGTGGGCGCGCCGACCCTGTGTCTGGACATCCGCCGGCTCACCCTGGAGACGGTCGAGCACGCGCGGGCGGCGGGGCTGCGGATCATCGGCTGGACGGTCAACACGCAGGACCATCTGCGGCTGGTCCGCGCGCTCGGGCTCGACGGGGCGACCACGGACTTCCCGGAGATCAAGCGCACCGGCCGGTTCACGGCGTAGGCGGTGCGCTCCCCGGCCGCGCTCAGCCGAGCTTCTTGACCAGCAGCTCGAACTCCAGGTCGGCGCGCTGCGGGATGCCGAAGCGCTCGTCGCCGTACGGGAACGGGGACATCTTTCCCGTACGGCGGTAGCCGCGGCGCTCGTACCAGGCGATGAGGTCCTCCCGCACGGAGATCACGGTCATGTGCATCTCGGTGACGCCCCAGGCCGCACGGGCCTGGCGCTCGGCCTCCGCGATGACGGTCTTGCCGAGACCCGCCCCCTGGAGCGTGGGGCTGACCGCGAACATGCCGAAGTAGGCGTGCTCACCGCGGTGTTCGAGCTGGCAGCAGGCGACGATACGGCCGTCGCGCTCGACGGTGAGCAGCCGGCTGTCCGGCGACTTGATCACTTCGAGGACGCCCTCGGGGTCGGTGCGCTGCCCCTCCAGGATGTCCGCCTCCGTGGTCCACCCGGCCCGGCTGGCGTCACCGCGGTACGCCGACTCGATCAGCACGACCAGCGCGTCGACGTCGGCGTCGGTGGCGTCTCGGAAGGTGAGGCCGGGGGCGGCGGCGCTGTGCATGGGGGCGGTTCTCCGATCTCGGGTGTGGCCGGGGCTGGGTCGAGGGTATCTGTGCCACTAGGCTGCGCGGGCATGGTGCATGTGCTGAGCAGCCGGACACTTCTGCGACCCACCGACCCCGAGCGCAGCCGCGACTTCTACGGCGAGCGGCTGGGCCTGCCCGTCTACCGCGAGTTCGGCACGGGGCCGGAGCGGGGGACGGTGTACTTCCTCGGCGGTGGCTTCCTGGAGCTCTCGGGCCGGGGTACGGCTCCCCCGTCGCCGTCCGTCGTGCTGTGGATGCAGGTCGAGGACGTGACGGCGGCGCACGAGGAACTCCGTGCGAAGGGCGTCGAGATCACCCGGCCGCCGGTGAAGGAGCCGTGGGGCCTGATCGAGATGTGGCTCGCGGATCCGGACGGCACACGCATCGTCCTGGTGGAGGTCCCGGCGGACCATCCCCTGCGGCACCGGGCCGGGATCTAGGGTCTCTCGTCCGGATCATGCCGGACGCGGGGCGGGGCCACGAAGGCGGACCTCCCAGCCCCTGGGGCAACCGCGGTTCCCCAGGGGCACGGGGAACCGCGCGACCGGCCACGGCGCGCCCGCACCCGGCCTACGACGTGCGGCGCCCTACCCCGCGCCCCCGGCCCGCAGCGCCCCCATGCGGCCCTCCAGCCGGCCCAGCAGCTCCGCCAGCAGACCGGCCAGGTCCCCGCGGCCGGCCGGGTCCAGCACCGACAGGACCGCGGTCTCGTAGGCGAGCTGGTCGGGCAGCACTCCGTCCACCAGGTCCCGGCCCGCGTCGGTGAGGCGGACGTGGGCCACCCGCCGGTCACGGGTGTCGCCGCGCCGTTCCACGAGCCCCCGCTCGGTCAGCTGCTTGATCCGCTTCGTGACCGCGGCCCCGGAGGAGAACGTCTCCCGCGCCAGCTCCCCCGGTGTCAGCTCGTGCCCGGTGCGCCGCAGCGCGCCGAGCAGGTCGAACTCGGCGCGGTTGAGCCCCGCCCGGCGCAGCGGCGCGTCCTCGGCCTGCTGGAGCAGCGCCGCGCACCTGTTGATCCGCCCGATGACCTCCATCGGCCCGGTGTCCAGCTCGGGATGGACGGCCCGCCACTGCCGTACGACCGCGGCGACCGTGTCGGCCGCGGACGCCTCGCGCCGCGCCGCCGTGCCGCTCGCGTCCCCGGCTGCCGGTGTGCCGTTCCTCGCCGTCATGGCCGTATGTCCTCCGTCGTCGTACCCGCGTCACGCCGGCGCGGGGCGAGCCCCTGGCGCCGTACTGTCGCCGCGAGCGTACGGTGTCCGGACTGTTCGGCGAGCACCACCCGGTCCTCGGGCAGGGCACGCTGCCACCACTCGCCGGCCGCCGCGTCGGCGGTGGCGCGCAGCTCCACCAGGGCGGCGGCGAGCCCGCGGCGGGCGCCGTCCAGGGCGCGCGGCTGAGGGTGCGCCTCGGCGAGCAGCCGGGCGGCGTGCTCGCGGGCGCGTTCCGCCTCGGTCAGCGCGTGTTCCAGGCGGTCGCCCGCGCGCCGGTTGGTGACGGCGACGGCCGCGACGATACCGACGAGGGCACCGATGAGGGTGTCCACGACCCGGTCGGTCATCAGCTCAGTGGCGTTCTGGCCGCGCGCGAACTCGGTGACGAGCAGCGCCATCGGAGTGACGCAGATGCTGCCGAGCCAGTAGTTGCGGGCCATCAGCGCCTCCGCGCCGAAGTTCAGGGCGGCGCAGCACAGCACCAGGGCCACCCCGTTGAGGTGGGCGAGCGGGGCGAGGACGGCGAAGACGAGGACGCCGAGGACGTTGCCGACGACGCGCTGCACGCCCCGGCGCCAGGTCAGGGTGACGTTGGCCTGGTAGAGCGAGGCCGCGGTGACCAGCGCCCAGTAGGGGCGGCCGACGCCGAGGGCGAGGGAGGCGTACCCGGCGAGGGCGCAGCCGATGGCGGTGCGGGTGGCGAGCGGGGCGAGCGGCGCGAGGCGGTGCCGCAGCGAGGGGCGCGGCAGGGCCAGCTCGGTGTCCAGGCCGAGGAGTTCGCCGGCGTGGTCGCCGGGGATGTCGAGGCTCAGGGTGCGGCGCGGACCGCGCAGCTGCCGGGCCCAGGCGCGCAGCCGTGCCGGGTCGGTGTCGGCGGGGGCGGCGAGGGCGACCTCGGCACGGACGAGGAGCCGTTCCAGGGCGCGCCGCGTGGAGTCGGTGCGGTCGCCGACGGCGAGCAGCGACTGCCAGGCTGCGTGGATGGCGGCGGCGCTCGCGGCGCGGGCGGCGGCGTGCCCCGCGCCGGTGCCGCGGGTGTCGGCGTAGGCGGCGGTGGCGCTCAGGGCCCCCGCGGTGGCCCGGCGCTCGGGGCCGTGCGGTCGGACCAGGCCGGGCGCCATGCCGACCAGCCAGGACCAGGCGCCGGCCGCGAACACGAGTCCGAGGTGGCCCGGCACCTGGCCGAGGGTCTGCGGGGCGAACAGGGAGGCCGAGCTGATGAAGGCGAAGACCACGTTGGCCGGCGGGCCGATCCGGGTGGCGTCGCACACGGCCTTCTGGATCGCCGCGAGCACGGCGCCGACGGTCACGAGAAGGACGGCGTCGGAGGTGAGCGAGGCCGTGACCAGGGCGACGGCGACGCCGGCGGCCATGCCGAGCACCACCCACACCAGGAGCCGGGCCCGCGCGGCGTAGGGCCGGTTGTGGCCGTAGAGGGCGCACAGCGAACCGGCCATCGTGTACATGGCGAGGTCGAGGCGGCCGAGCGCCAGCAGGATCAGGTTGGGCGGGGCGACCGCGACGACCACGCTCAGGGCGGGCTTGAACCAGATGTCCGAGGGGCGGCCGAGGCGGAGGAGCCCGGAGAGGGGGAGACGGGGACGGGGCGCGCTGCTCATCCTTCAAATTTAGCATGTGTTTTACCCGTGAAAGATTTACGGTCGTGCTCCCACCCGCGCTCCCGTGCTCCCCCGTGTGTCCGCATGCGCCCCGTCCCGGCTGGGCATCGCATCCCTCGACCGACCGTCGAGCGGGGGAGGTACCCGTGCACGGACCCGTGTCGGCCGCCTGGTTGCTGGTCGCGCTCTGCGCGGCGACCGGGGCCTACTGCCTGCTGCGGATGCGCAGCGCCGTCGAGGAGCAGCGCCGGTCGGCCGGCGGAGAGGCGCTGATGGGCTTCGGCATGGCCGCGATGGCCGTACCGGCGGCGGCCTTCTCCCCGCCGGGGTGGGCCTGGCCGGTGTACGCGGCCGTCTTCGGCCTGGCCGCCCTGCGCGCCCTGTGGGCCGCGCGCCGCGACCGGCATCATCTGCACCACCTGGTGGGCACCGCGGCGATGGTCTACATGGCGGCCGCGATGGCCCTGGCCCCGCCCGCCGCCCACTCCATGGAGGGCATGTCCATGGAGGGCATGCACGGCGGCACCGGGGTCCCCGCGGTGACCGGCGCGCTGCTCCTGTACTTCACGGGGTACGCCCTGCTGTCCGGTGCCCGCCTGATCCCGGCCACCGCCTCCCCCGGCGGCCCCCCGCCGCCCGCCCACTGGGGCGACCGCCCGGAACTGGCCCGCGCGTGCCGGCTGTCGATGGCGATCGGGATGGTGGCGATGCTCCTGGCGATGTGACGCCGGGAAGGTCCACCGCGACGGGGAGTCGCCCGCAAGGGCGTCCGCGGGTCGGGCCCGGCGCGTTGCCTGCGTCACTTCGGCGTGAACGACCGTACCGCCGGGCGGCCCGGCGCTCATAAGGTGCTGCCCATGATGGTCCCGGTGGCCCTGTTGGTGCTCGGCGTCCTCACCGCCGTCCTCGGCCCGCGACTGCTCGCGCGCGCCGACTGGCCGGACCGCGAACCGGTCGTCGCCCTGTGGGCGTGGCAGTGCGTCGTGGCGGCCGTGCTGCTGTGCTGCGCGCTGTCCATGACGCTGAGCGCCGCCGCGGCCTGGGCGCCGGTGCGCGGGCAGATGTTCGCGCGGGCACCGCGCGCGGTCGTGGACGCGTACGCCCTCGGCTCCGCCAGCCCGTGGGCGGCCGCCACCGCCGTGCTGCTGGCCTGCGCGGGGCTGTGGAGCGCGGCCATGCTGGTGCGGGAGGTCGTGCGGTCCCGCGCGCGGCGGCGGGCGCAGCGGGCCGAACTCCTCGTGCGCGCACCGCTGTTGCCGGGCGAGGAGTCAGGAGGGGGCCGGCTCGTGGTGCTGGAGGACCTGCGCCCCGACGCCTGGTGGCTGGCCGGTACGACGCCCCGGCTGGTGGTCACCACGGCCGCGCTGCGGCGCCTGAAGGGGCATCAGCTGGACGCGCTGCTGGCCCACGAGAGGGGGCACGCGCAGGCGCGGCACGACTGGCTGCTGCACTGCTCGGCCGCGCTCGCGGGCGGGTTTCCCCAGGTGCCGGTGTTCGCCGCGTTCCGGGACGAGATGCACCGGCTGGTGGAGCTGGCCGCCGACGACACGGCCTCACGGCGCTTCGGCCGGCTGACGACCGCGCTCGCGCTGGTCGGACTCAACGAGGAGCGGGGCGTGTTCGGCCCCGGCCCGACCCCCGAGGCACATGTGCCGCAGCGGGTCGACCGGTTGCTCACCCCGCCCGACCGGCTCCCCGCCTTGCACCGGCTGCGCCTGACGGCGACCGCCGCGCTGGTGCCGGCGCTCCCGGTGCTGCTGGCCCTGGTGCCGGGGCTGCGGGCGCTGGGCTGACAGCGGCGCGGCTCGCCCCCCGCCGCCCTCGGCTCGCCCCCGGCCGCTCCTCGACCCGCCATCCGACCGTCCTCGGCCGCCGGAGTCCGAACTGCAAGGAACTGCAAGGAGCGGTAAGGGAGTTGCGGGAGAACGGCACCGTCTGCCGAGGTGATCCCCCGCGTCACCCCGGCAGACGGCAGCCCGGAACGCGAACCATGGGTTCCGGACGCGTTGAGTATAGTTGGCTGGCAGCCAGTCAATGCAGGAGTCCAGCATGTCCCCGCGAAGCGCCTCGGTCAATGAAGAGTTGCGAAGGCGTTCCCGCGAGCGGCTGCTCCAGGCCGCCGTGGAACTGGTGGCGGAGCGGGGCTTCGAGGCCACGACGCTCGGCGACATCGCGGACCGCGCCGGCTCCGCCCGCGGCCTGGTGTCGTACTACTTCCCCGGCAAGCGCCAGCTCGTGCAGTCCGCCGTGCACCGGCTGATGCACCGCACGCTGGAGGAGGCGCTGGAGCGGGAGCCGCGCAGCGAGGACGGCCGGGAGCGGCTGGCCCGCGCCGTCGACGCGATCCTCGGGCTGACCCGCGACCATCCCGTGCTGATGCGCCAGCACATGGCGGGGCTGCTCCAGGCCGAGGGCTTCGTGGAGTGCCCGGAGCAGCGGCGGCTGTCCGAACTGCTCGGCGACACCGTGGCCCGGTACGGCTCCGCGGACGTGCGGGCCGACTATCCGATGCTGCGGGCCCTGCTGATGGGCGCGGTGTACGCGGCCCTGGTTCCGGGGGTGCCCATGCCGGTCCCGGCCCTGCGCGCCGAACTGTTCCGGCGCTACGGGCTCGACTGGGAGCTGGGGGTGCCACCGGAGCAGGACACTGGGCACGGGGCCGCGGGGCGCGATCTGTCGCGGTTCTTCGCGACCGGGGAGCGCGCGGAGGAGTCGTAGCGGGCTCGGGGCGCGGGCTGGGCGGCGTTCCCGGCGCCTCTCGTTTGGATCACGCCGGGCTCGCGGGCTCTGGCACCGCGCCAGGCTCCGCCCAGATCCGGCCTGGTCCGGCTTGATCCGCCCTGATCCGGCCTGATCCAGGCTGGTCCGAACGAAGGACGCTAGCGGCGGACGTGCCGCGGAGTCAGCAGGCCCGCGTCGCGGGCGCGGGCGATCAGGCCGAGGGCACGGCGGCGGCCGTGGCCGGTGGCCCGCATCACGGCGAGCACCGGGTCGGCGCCCGCCTCCTGCGCGGCGCGGTACTCACGGGCGAGCAGCAGCCGGCCCTCGGCACCGCGCGGCCAGACGGGGCGGGCCCGCCGCCGGAGCGCGAGCGCGGGGCCGGGGGCGAGGGCGTCGTGGTCGGCCGCCGGTGCCCCCGCCCGGCCCGCGGCCCGCTCCCCCGCCCAGAACGCCTCCAGCAGCGGCTCCTCCAGCCAGTCCGCGAGCACGGTCAGGTCGTCCAGGGAGAGCGCGGGGCGGGCCCGGACCTCCTCGACGCAGACGCTGCCCCCGTCGCGCACGACGGCCAGGGCGTCCACCACGGCGCCGTCGGGGAACTCCAGCCGGGCGTACAGCCAGGACAGGGTGCCGCCGTGCTCGCGCACCTCCCACGCGGGCCACACCGACAGCGCGCCGTCCTCCGCGTTCCGCTCGGAAAGATCAAGAAAGGATGCTTCGAGCACCTGCGCAACGTATCGGCGCGCCCGCCCGCCATCCGGTGGGACACGCGCCCGCGTCACCCGGCGGGCCCTGCCTTCGTGAGCCCGCCGGTGGGATCCTGGAGGCGTCCGCGCACTCTCCTCTCGCCGTCAGGAGTACACCGTGCTGCGAGTCGCCGTCGTCGGATCCGGACCGAGCGGGTGCTATACCGCCCAGCACCTCGTGCAGCAGGACCCCGAGGTGCGCGTGGACGTGCTGGACCGGCTGCCGTGTCCGTACGGACTGGTCCGGTACGGCGTCGCCCCGGACCACGAGAAGATCAAGTCGCTTCAGTCCAGCCTGCGTACGGTGCTGGAGCACGAGCGGGTGCGGTTCCTCGGCGGGGTGCGGGTGGGCGGGCCCGGCGGGGTGCCGGTGAAGGTGCTCCGCGGGCTGTACCACGCGGTGGTGTACTGCGTGGGCGCCGCCACCGACCGCCACCTCGGCATTCCCGGCGAGGAGCTGCCGGGCAGCTGGTCGGCGACCGAGTTCGTGGCCTGGTACAGCGCGCACCCGGACGCGGCCGACGCGGGCTTTCTGCGGGGCGTGCGCTCGGCGGTGGTGATCGGCGCGGGCAATGTGGCGGTGGACGTCACCCGGATGCTGATGCGCGGCGCGGCCGAGCTGCGGCCGACGGACATGCCGCAGGGAGCGCTGGAGGCGCTGGAGGCGAGCGGGGTCGGCGAGGTGCGGATGGTGGCGCGGCGCGGCCCCGCGCAGGCCCGCTTCACCACCAAGGAGCTGCGGGAGCTGGGTACCCTGCCCGGCACCCGAGTCGTCGTGGAACCGGGCGATTTGGCGCTCGATCCGGCCGATCCCGAGACGCTGCCCGCGGTGCAGCGGCGCAATCTCGATGTGCTGCGCGGCTGGGCGGAGCAGCCCTTTTCGAGAGCCGGCCGGCACATCCGGCTGCGGTTCTTCCTGCGGCCCGTGGAGCTGCTGGCGGACGGCGGCCGGGTGGGCGCGGTCCGCTTCGAGCGCACGGCGCCGGACGGGCGGGGCGGGGTGACGGGGACGGGGCGGTACGAGGAGATGCCCGCGCAGCTGGTGCTGCGCTCGGTGGGCTATCGCGGGGTGCCGCTGGAGGGGCTGCCGTTCGACGAGGCGAGCGGCACCGTCCCGCACGCGGCGGGGCGGGTGGTGCGCGGCGGCGCGGCCTCGTCCGGTGAGTACGTCGCCGGGTGGATCAAGCGGGGTCCTTCGGGGGTGATCGGCACCAACCGGCCCTGCGCCAAGGAGACGGTGGCCTCCCTGCTCGCGGACGCCCCCGAGCTGGCGCGCGCCGAGGTGCCGCGGGACGCGGTCCCGGCGCTGCTGGCGGCCGGGACGGAGCCTGTGGTCTGGGACGGCTGGCGCGCGATCGAGCGGGCGGAGGCCGAGCTGGGCGCGCGGCTCGGCCGGGGCGTGGTCAAGCTGGCCGACTGGGACACCCTGCTGGCGGTGGCCGGGTCCTCGTAGCCCCCGGAGCGCGCGCTCAGGCGTCGTCGCCGCGGCGGGCGTGCTGGCGGCGCGCGGCGGCGAGGAGGGCGTCGAGCAGGCCCGGAAAGAGGTCGTCGAGGTCGTCCCGGCGCAGGCCGCTCACCTTGGCCGTGCCCCGGTAGCACTGGCGGATGACGCCGCTCTCGCGCAGCACCCGGAAGTGGTGCGTGGTGGTGGACTTGGTCACCGGCAGGTCGAAGCGGGAGCAGGCCAACGCGTCGTCGGCCGTGGACAGTTCGCGCACGATGCGCAGCCGCACCGGGTCGGACAGCGCGTGCAGCACGCCCTCCAGTCGGATCTCCGCCCGGTCGGGGTGCGGCAGCACCCGGCCGGGAGCAGCGGTCTCGGTCACGGCGGCCCACCTCGTCACGGGAGTCACGGAACGTTCACGTCACCACATTGTACGAGAGGCATCGTAGTTTGACATCTCTCGTACTACGAGGTCTATCGTACGAGTAGTCCTGCGGTCCGTGACGAATGGAGTCCCCGTGAGTGTGCTGTTCGAGCCCGTCACCCTGCGCGAAGTGACCATCCCCAACCGGGTGTGGATGCCCCCGATGTGCCAGTACTCCGCCGAGCCGGAGGGACCGCTCGCCGGCGCCCCGAACGACTGGCATGTCGCGCACTACGGGGCGCGGGCGACCGGCGGCACCGGTCTGATCGTGGTCGAGGCCACCGCGGTCTCCCCGGAGGGCCGGATCTCCCCCTTTGACCTCGGCCTGTGGAACGACGCGCAGGTGGAGGCCTTCCGCCGGATCACGCGCCTCCTCGCCGCCCAGGGCACGGTCCCGGCCGTCCAGCTCGCGCACAGTGGCCGCAAGGCATCCACCGAGCGCCCCTGGAAGGGCGGCGAGCCGATCGGCCCGGAGCGGCACGGCTGGCAGCCGCTCGCCCCGAGCCCGCTGCCCTTCGCCGAGGGCCACCCGGTCCCCACCGAATTGACGGTCGGTCAGATCCAGGAAATCGTCGGCCAGTTCGCACAGGCCGCGCGCCGGGCGCTGGCGGCGGGCTTCGAGATCGTGGAGCTCCACGGCGCCCACGGCTACCTGATCCACGAGTTCCTCTCCCCGCACTCCAACCACCGCACCGACGCCTATGGCGGTTCGTACGAGAACCGGGCCCGGTTCGCTCTCGAAGTCGTGGACGCCGTACGGGAGGTGTGGCCCGAGGACAAGCCGCTGTTCTTCCGCGTCTCGGCCACCGACTGGCTGGAGGAGGGCGGCTGGAGCGCGGACGACACGGTCCGTCTCGCCCGCGATCTGCGCGCCCACGGCGTCGACCTCCTCGACGTCTCCACCGGTGGCAACGCCTCCGGTGTGCGCATCCCGGTCGGGCCCGGCTACCAGGTCCCGTTCGCCGCTCGGGTGAAGGCCGAGACCGGCCTCCCGGTCGCGGCGGTCGGGCTGATCACCGAGGCCGAGCAGGCCCAGAAGATCGTGGCGAACGGCGAGGCCGACGCCGTCCTGCTCGGCCGCGAACTGCTGCGCAACCCCTCCTGGGCCCGGCACACCGCACGGGAGCTGGGCGGCGACGTGCGGGTGCCGGATCAGTACCTGCGCTCGGTGTGAGCCTCAGTCCGGCAGGAGTCGTACGACCGTCTCCTCCAGGCGGGGCAGCGCGCGCTGTCCCGCCAGGGCGAGGGCGATGGCGGCGGCCACACCGGCCCAGGCGAACGGGCCGAGCGGGGTGCAGCCGAAGGCGCGGCTGAGCACCGGGGTCTGCACCACGGCGACGAGCACCGCGGCCGAACCCAGCGAGGTGACCTGCACCAGCCGGCTGTCACGCCGGTCGAGGAGGGTCTGCACCAGCTGGGTGCCGACCACCCCGCACAGCGCCATGGTGCTGGAGCGGCGGGCGGTGCCCGGCGTGAAGCGGCCGATCAGCCAGGCGGTGAGCGCGCCCAGGCAGGTGGTCAGCGCCCGGTGCCTGATCTGCCGCAGCAGCGGATCGCCCAGCACCCCGGCGGCCTCCTCCACATGGGCGAGATCCGCCTCGCCCTCCTTCTCCGTGACGGCGACGGCCATCGACGGGAACAGGTCGGTGAACAGGTTCACCATGAGCATCTGCCGGGTGGACAGCGGCGCCCGCCCGGACACCAGGGTGCCGATCAGGCCGAAGCCGACCTCGCCCGCGTTGCCGCCGATGAGGATGGCGATGGCGTCGGCGACGCTGTGCCACAGGGCGCGGCCCTCGCCGACCGCGTCGATCAGCACCGTGAGGTCGTCGGCGGTGAGCACGATGTCGGCGGCGTTGCGCGCGGCGGCCGAGCCGCGGGCGCTGATGCCGACCCCGATGTCGGCGGCGCGGATGGCCGCGGCGTCGTTGGCGCCGTCGCCGACCATGCCGACCACCCGGCCCGCGTCCCGCAGCGCCTCCACCACCTGGAGCTTCTGCTCGGGCGCGACGCGGGCCACCACGCCGGCGTCGCGCAGCATCCGGGCCCGCGCCGACCGGTCCGCGGCGGCCAGGTCGTCACCGGTGACCACCACGGTGTCCTCCGGCCAGCCCAGTTCGGCGGCGATGGCGCGCGCGGTCTGCGGATGGTCGCCGGTGAGCACGACGGGCCGTACGCCCGCCTCCAGCAGCCCCTTCACCAGCGCCGTGGAGGTGTCGCGCGGTACGTCGGACAGTGCCAGCACTCCGGTGAACTCCAGCCCCTGCAGGGGCTGTTCGAGTACGGCGGACTCGTCCTCCCCGTCGGCGAGGCGCCGTTCGGCCACCGCCAGGACGCGCAACCCCGAACCGGCCAGCTCCTGAGCGGTGTTGGCCGCCCTCTCGGGCAGCCTGGCACAGGCGGGCAGGACGGTCTCGGGGGCGCCCTTGACCACGAGGACGCGGGAGCCGTCCCCGGCCCGTCCGACGGCGGCCGCGTAACCACGCCCGGCTTCGAAGGGCAGCCCGGCGAGCTGCGTCCACTCGGGATCGGGGCGGGCCGCGTCCAGGACGGCCTCGTCGGTGGCGTGCACCGGGCGCTCGGAGCCGCCGTTGGAGCGGGGGCAGGCGCGTGCGGCGACCCGCACGGTGTCCGCGGACCGGGGGTCGGCCACGGCGCGTACAACGCCCTGGGCATCGGAGACCCGCACCAGGCGCAGCCGGTTCTCGGTGAGGGTGCCGGTCTTGTCGAAGCAGATGGTGTCCATCCGGCCGAGCGCCTCCAGGGTGCGCGGGGTGCGCACCAGGACGCCGCCGCGGCTGAGCCGGCGGGCCGCGGCGAGCTGGGCGACGGTGGCCACCAGCGGCAGCCCCTCCGGCACCGCGGCCACCGCGACCGCCACGCCACCGCTGACCGCCTCCCGGATCGGGGTGCCGCGCAGCAGCGCGAGGCCGGTCACCGCGGCGCCGCCCGCCAGGGTCAACGGCAGTGCCTTGCGGGTGAGTTCCTGGAGGCGGGCCTGGACACCGGCCGCCGGCGGCGTGCGCGCGGCCAGGTGCACGGCGCGGGCGGCCTCGGTGTGCTCCCCGGTGTCGACCACGACGGCGCGGGCCTCGCCCGCCACCACGGTCGTCCCCTCGAAGACCATGCAGCTGCGGTCGGCGACCGGGGCGTGCGGGGTGGGATCGGTGTCCTTCTCCACCGGCAGGGACTCGCCGGTCAGCGCGGACTCGTCCACCTCCAGGCCCTCCTGCCACAGCAGCCGCGCGTCGGCGGGCACCACGTCGTCGCCCTTGAGCTGGATCACGTCGCCGGGCGCGAGCTTGCCGGCCTCCACGGTGCGGGTGCCGCCGGCCGGTGCCTCCTCGTCCTCCGGCACCAGGCGCGCCTTGCGCTTCTGGTCCGCGACCAGACCGGACAACGCCCGTTCGGCACGCAGCCGTTGGATCCCACCGACGAGCGCGTTCAGGTCGAGGGCGCCGACGACGAGCAGGGCGTCCACCGCCGAGCCGAGGATCGCGGACGCGGCCGAGCCGACCGCGAGGACCGGGGTGAGCGGATCGTGGAGTTCGCCGCGGACGGCCTGGCCGAGCTGGTAGGACCAGCGCACGGGGGCGACGAGCGGATGCCGGTAGACCCCGTCGGCGGCCTTGCGCAGCCCGTCGGCCAGCGCGCCCAACGGGGTTTCCGCGTCGCCGGGTCGGTGTTCCAGCCGGTCCCTGGTCTGGTCCGGGTCCAGCTCGTGCCAGTGCACCCGCGGCCGGGGGTGCGGGGCGCGGGCCGCCGCCACGCCGAGCGCGGCGCGCATCCCGGACAGCAGGGCCATGGCGGCGCCCGCGTCGACGGGCGCGTGCCGCAGCCCCGGCAGCATCGCGAGCCGCCCCCGGCCGCCCTTGGCCTCGCCGACGGCCACCATCAGCCCGGACAGCGCCGCGCCGGAGCGGGCGAGGGTCTGGGACCGCCCGCCGACCGCGCGGGCGGCCGGGATCGCGATCAGCACCCGCCACACGTCGGGCAGCCCGTTCAGGGCCAGCAGGTCCGCGCTCCACATCACGGCGCCGTCCCGGTCGGTGAGGGCGACGGCGACATCGCTGGCGCGCAGCGCGGCCAGGACGTCGCTCTCCTCGGCCGAGCGGACGCGGGCGACGGTGAGCACGGTCTCCGTCTCGCCGCGCGCCTCGTAGACGACGTCGTCCAGCGGCCGGCGGGCGTCCACGACCTGGTCGGCGAGGCCGGTGAAGTCCTCCAGGGCCGGATCGTCCACCAGCACCACCCGCAGCCCGGCCCGGCGGGCGGCGTCCAGCACGGGCTCGGCCCACGGGTCCGCCTCGCCGTCCGCGCCGCGCAGCGCTCCGGCGTGCAGGACGACGGTCCCGGCCATGTCCAGCCGGCGCAGCCGCTCCGGGTCGCGCACCAGGACTCCGGTGCGGGACAGGGCGGCGCCGAGGACGGCGTGGAAGGCGGCGGGGCCGTAGCGGGCCGCCTTGGGCGAACCGGCGAGCACCGCCTCGGCCGCCTCGGTGCCGTCGTGCTTGACCAGCAGGGTGGCCGCGGCGCCCAGCAGGCTGCCCGCGGAGGCGTGGGCGGCGTATTCCTGGGCGGGCGACTCGCGCAGCGGAGGCCGCGGCTCGGTGCCGGGGGCGAGGCTGACGCGGCCGGGGGCGCACAGGTCGTCGTGCACCGTGTCGAAGGCGACCGCGCGGGCCACCGTCTCGGCGACCTGGCAGGCGCGCAGGGTGCCGTCGAGCAGCAGGGAGGAGGGGGTCTGCCCGGCCCCGTGCGCGGCGGCGTTGGCGCAGGCCAGCACCAGGTCCATCCGGTCGGGGCCGAGGCGGGCGCGCAGCCAGCCGCGGAACCTCGGGTTCTCCCGCAGCAGCGTCACCACGGCGGTCACCAGCCGGGGCGAGGGCGGCAGCCGCAGCGCGTACCCGGTGACCGCGACGGCGGTGCCCAGCACATCGGCCCCGAGCGTGGCCACGGCGGTGCGCACCCCGGCGGGGTCGGCCGGGTGGGTGGTCTCCTCCACGTCGCCGACGGCCAGTTCGAACCCGTGCCGCGCGGCGAGTCGCGCGGCGTGCTCGACCACCTCGTCGGTGACCGCGTCCTCGGTCGCGCTCACGACCAGCCGGGCGAGGCCCTCGTCCCAGTAGGCGAAGAGGACGTCGGGCCGGTCGGCGAGTATCTGGGCGATGCGGCGGGCGATGGGGGCGATGCGCTCGGGGTGGCCGGGGGGCTTGGCGGATTCCGCGCGGGGTGCGGGCTGGGGGCCGGCCGGCGGTTCGGTCGCGGCTGCCGGCGGCTCAGGGGGCGCGCCCTGTGTGCCGGTCGCGTCGCTCGCGGGCGGGGCGGGGCGCAGGGCGAGGTGGGCGCGGCTGCCCGCGCGCCAGTGATCGCCGGAGCCGGGGAGGGCGTTGCGGGCGACGCGGGCGACCCGTAGGGCGGCGTCCGCGCCGCGCACGCCGGCGCGCGCCGTCCCCGCGGCCGCGCCGGCGGCCATCCCTACCGCAGGCGCGGTGGCGCGGGCGAGCAGCCGTGGTGCCGCGGGCAGCAGCCGGAGGGTGGCCCGCGGCACGGTGAGCAGACCTGGCAAGGGGCCCTCCTCAGCGGGTGGTGCGGTCCGGGCGGGCGGTGGGCCCGAGGGGGCCGGTCGCCGTCTTCGGGGTGGGGTCCCCGGCCTCGTCGGCGGGGACGGGTCCGGGCCCGTGCTTATGACCGTGCTTGTGTCCGTGTCCGCGTTCGCCGTGGTGCCGGTGGGGTTCCTCCTGCGGTCCGTGGGAGTGCGGGTCCGCGCCGGACCGGAGGGCGGCGGTGCCCAGATCGTGCGGAGTCGCCGGGTCCTTCGCCGTCCCGTCGCCCTGGTGGCCGGGGCGTGGCTGGGTGAGCCAGGCCACCGCCGCGCCGGTCAGGGCCACGGGCCACTCCACGACGCCCGCCGCGCCGAGCACGCCCGCTCCGGCGTACACCGCGATGCGCCGCCCGCGCGGGGAGACGGCGCCCACCTTGTCCAGGGTTTCCTCAGCGACGCGGCCCATCGCCGTGGCACCCGGCACCTTGCGCAGTACCGAGGCGGCACCGCGCAGGGGTGCCGTGAGGGCCGACGACGCATTCTGCTCAGCCATGACTCTCCTCGGGTGAGATCGTCCTCCACTGCCCGCCGAGTGCCCGCGACCGTGCGGGTCACCCTCCTGTCTCCCAGGGAACGCCCGGTACGTCGCGGGCGCCACCCGCTCAGGGGCCCGGCCCGCCCCGGCGCACCACTGCGGACGCACTCGGGCCGCGGCCGGCGCGGGCGTCACCCGTCGCAGGGGTGTCCTCCGTACGGCCGTCCCGGCGGCGGCACGGCGGGCCTGCCCCGTCAGCGGCCGCTCAGCCCTCCCGCCATCCCGCGGACGCCGCCACCTCCCGCTGGTACCCGGCGTACACCGTGCGCAGTTCGGGGCCCGGCCACGCCGGGGGGAGGAGGGCCGGCGGGAGGACGGGGTCGCCGAGGAGGTGGCGGACGATGGCGGCGAAGGCGGTGAGGCGGTCGGCGGGGCCGGGCGCGGCCGAGGCGTGGGCGAGCAGGGCGCGGGCGGTGGCCGCCCAGGTGTCCAGGGGCCACAGGCGGGCGACGAGGTCGTGCGCGGGTTCGTCCGGGTGCGCGGTGTACGTCGCCGCCACCTGGCGGAGTCCGTCCGGCAGGGGCCGGTCGAGGTTGGCGGGGCGCAGCCATACGCCCTCGCGCAGTTCGGCCAGGCGCAGGGCGGTCAGCCGGGCGCGCAGCGCGGCGCGTTCGGCGGCGCCGCGCCCCGTCGCCGTGACCACCACCATCTCCCAGTCGCCGGCCCACGCGCGGGTGCGGGGGTGGACCGCGTCGTCCTGACGGCGCTGCCGCGCCAGCAGCCGGTCGCTGAGCCCGTAGACCGCGTCGGTGCGCCACAGGTCGCCCGCGGCCACCATCCGGCTCAGCGCGGCCCGCAGGGTGGAGCCGCCGACACCGAAGGGTTCGACCAGCCGTATGAGGTCCTTCACCGGCAGCTCGGGCGGGTGCACGGCCAGGAGCATGCTCAGGACGACCGACCGGGCGGACAGGGGCCGCAGGCCGGCCTCCGGCCCGGCCGACACGTTCACGCGCATGGGCACGTACTCTACGCACGCCACCATGTTGCACTATTGCTACAACCGCAGGGAAAGCGCAACATGACGAGTATGACCCCCACGCGGACAGAGACGCAGACGCCGGTCGCGACCCACGACGTCACCAACCAGCCCCCACCCCTCGCCCCCTACGACTCCTCCCACGACACCGCCCTCCTGGAGGGCCTGCGGCGCGAGGGCGCCGGCTGGGCCGAGGAGGAGATCCGGCGGCTCGGCGTCCGCGCGGGCAGCGCGCAGGCACAGGAGTGGGCCGAGCAGGCGAACGCGCACGAGCCGGTGCTGCACACCCACGACCGCTACGGCAACCGCGTCGACGAGGTGGAGTTCCACCCCGGCTGGCACCATCTGATGCGGGCCGCGGTCGAGGCGGGCCTCGCCGGTTCGGCCTGGGCGGACGAGCGGCCCGGCGCCCATGTGGCCCGCACCGCGGGCGGGTTGGTGTGGGGGCACACCGAGGCGGGGCACGGCTGTCCGACGTCGATGACGTACGCCGCCGTACCCGCCCTGCGCGCGGAGCCCGAACTGGCCAAGGTCTACGAGCCGTTGCTCACCAGCCGGGAGTACGAGCCCGGACTGCGGGTGCCGACCGGGAAGCCCGGACTGATCGCCGGTATGGGCATGACCGAGAAGCAGGGCGGCTCGGACGTGCGGACGAACACCACGGCGGCCACGCCCACCGGCGAGCCGGGTGTCTACACCCTGCGCGGGCACAAGTGGTTCACGTCGGCGCCCATGTCCGACCTCTTCCTCGTCCTGGCCCAGGCCCCCGGCGGGCTGTCCTGCTTCCTGGTGCCGCGGGTGCTGCCGGACGGCGCTCGCAACACCTTCCTCATCCAGCGTCTGAAGAACAAGCTGGGCAACCGTTCCAACGCCTCCTGCGAGCCGGAGTTCGACCGGACCGTCGCCTGGCTGGTGGGGCCCGAGGGGCGGGGCGTGAAGACCATCATCGAGATGGTCAACTGCACGCGGCTGGACTGCGTGATGGCCACCGCGACGCTGATGCGCAAGACGCTGGTCGAGGCCGGCCATCACGCCCGCCACCGCAGCGCGTTCGGCGCCCGGCTGCTCGAACAGCCGCTGATGCGCAATGTGCTGGCGGATCTCGCGCTGGAGTCGGAGGCGGCGACCGCCCTGACGCTGCGGCTGGCCGGGGCCGCGGACCGCGCGGTGCGCGGGGACGCCGGGGAGCACGCCTTCCGGCGGATCGCCACGGCCGTCGGCAAGTACTGGGTCACCAAGCGGGGGCCCGCGTTCACCGCCGAGGCCCTGGAGTGCCTGGGCGGCAACGGGTACGTGGAGGACTCCGGCATGCCCCGGCACTACCGGGAGGCCCCGCTGCTGTCGATCTGGGAGGGCTCGGGCAACGTCAACGCGCTGGACGTGCTGCGCGCCCTCGGCCGTGAACCGGGCGCCGCCGACGCCCTGTTCGGCGAACTCGCCCTCGCACGGGGCGCGGACTCCCGCCTGGACGCCACCGTGGCCGCCCTCAAGGCCGAGCTGCCGGGCGCCGATCAGTTCGGCGCCCGCCGCCTGGTCGAGCGCATGGCCCTCGCCCTCCAGGCGTCTCTCCTGGTCCGCCACGCCCCGCACCCGGTCGCGGACGCCTTCTGCGCCACCCGCCTGGCCGGCGACTGGGGCCACTCCTTCGGGACCCTCCCCTCCGGCACGGACCTGACCGCCATCCTGGACCGGGCCCTGCCCGACCGCGGCTGAGCCGGGCGGACCCGCTCGCTCCCGGACACCTCCACGTGCTCCGGCGTCATTCGCCCTCGCCGGTCACCCTGCCCGAGTCGTTCCCGCCGGGACCGGTCCAGGGTGTCGAACTGCTCCCCGTCGACACCCGGTTGGTCCCCACGTTGCGCAACCCTGCGTCGAACAAGGGCCGTTCATACTGCGCTTCCCCACTGCGGCCCAAGCCGGGCCCATTCCGTGTCCCAGGCTGCCATCCGGCGACGCTCCAGCCGGACGCGCAGCAGGGAGCCGCCGGTGAAGGGGACGAGCGCGGCGCCGAGCCCCGCCAGGGCTCCGATGAGGTCGGCCCGGAAGGCGGCCTGGCCGGGCGTGACGGGACTGCCGACGAGATGGCCCCGCGAATCGGTCCACACGGTGACCCTGGTGCCGGGCCCGCCGCCGGGCACCGCCCGCACCCGGCCGGTGTGCACGGAACCGTCTGCCACCCTCCAGCGCACCTCGGCCCAGCCCCGGTCGCCGCCGCGTATGTGCCGGTGCCCGGCGGACGCCTCCGGGACCCCGGCGACGATCCGGGCGACGGCCGGACGCCAGTCGGCACGCTCGCGGGCCAGCCCCTGCGCCACCGACCGGGCGGTCACGAGCCCGGCGAGCACCCCGGCCAGCAACGTCAGCAGCCAGACGCCGAGCACCACCCAGCCCTCCACCACGTCCGCCCGCCGCCTGAGCGGATTGCGCCGCCAGCGCCACAGCCACACCTTCGGACCCCGGAACGCCATCAAGGGCATCCTCCTCGCGACCGCAAAGACCGGCCGGACCGCCCTCCCCGCGGGGAGGGATCGTTCCGTTGCTCATGACAAGCCGTCCCCCGACGTTCGCACGAGAGGGCCGCCTCGCGCAGGCGCATCGGGGAACGCGCCCCTCCGATCCCCGCCGAAGGTCGACGACACCCGCGCTGAGCTGGGGCGGTGGCCGCTCCAGGGGAGACTGTCAGTGGTGGGGTGCACACTGGCCGATATCTGACGGCGACCCTGGGCGATGGCGCCCCGGAGGTGATCGGCATGACCGAGGTACTGCTGGCGGTGGGCACCCGCAAGGGCCTGTTCATCGGGCGGCGGCGGGGGCAGGGCCCGTGGGAGTTCGACGAGAATCCGTACTTCAACGCGCAGGCGGTGTACTCGGTCGCGATCGACGTCCGCGGCCCCCGGCCGCGGCTGCTCGCGGGCGGCGACAGCGCGCACTGGGGGCCCTCGGTGTTCCACTCCGACGACCTGGGCCGCACCTGGACAGAGCCGCCCCGGCCGGCCGTCAGATTCCCCAAGGACACCGGGGCTTCCCTGGAGCGCGTCTGGCAACTGCACCCGGCCGCCGCCGAGCCCGACGTGGTGTACGCGGGCACGGAACCGGCCGCGCTGTACCGCTCGGTGGACCGCGGCGAGAGTTTCGAGCTGGTGCGGCCGCTGTGGGAGCACCCCACCCGCTCCCGCTGGGTGCCGGGCGGCGGCGGTGAGGGGCTGCACACGGTGCTCACGGACGCGCGCGACAAGGCGGCGCTGACGGTGGCCGTCTCCACCGCCGGGGTGTTCCGCACCACCGACGGCGGGGCGAGCTGGGCGCCGTCCAACTCCGGGGTGGCCGCGGTGTTCCTGCCGGACCCGAACCCGGAGTTCGGCCAGTGCGTGCACAAGGTCGCCCGTGACGCGGCCGTGCCGGACCGGCTGTACCTCCAGAACCACTGGGGGGTGTACCGCAGCGACGACGCGGGCGCGCACTGGAGCGACATCGGCGCGGACCTGCCGTCCACCTTCGGCTTCGCGGTCGCCGCCCACCCGCACCGCGGCGACACGGCGTACGTCTTCCCGATCACCGCGGACATCGACCGGGTCCCCGCCGACCGCCGCTGCCGCGTCTTCCGTACCGCCGACGCGGGCAAGTCCTGGGAGCCCCTGTCCCGCGGCCTGCCGGCCGGGGACCACTACGGCACGGTGCTGCGGGACGCCCTGTGCACCGACGACGCCGACCCGGCGGGCGTGTACTTCGGCAATCGCAACGGAGAGGTGTTCGCCTCGGCGGACGACGGCGACAGCTGGCGGCAGGTGGCCGCGCATCTGCCGGACGTGCTGTGCGTGCGCGCCGCGGTCGTGAGCTGAGAGACGGAACGGAAAGAGGGGGGCACGAGTGTCGGGGGAACAGCATTCCTGGGGGCCGGGGGCGCGGGGCGTCCGGCCGGGTCCGGGCCGCCGGTTGATCACCGGTGGCCGTACGGCAGTAGGGTGACGCCCGTGGCACCACGACCCTTGCATGAAATCGTCGAAGCGGGCTGGGCGAAGGCCCTGGAACCCGTCGCCGGACGGATCGCCGGGATGGGAGACTTCCTGCGCGCGGAGATCGCCGCGGGACGCACGTACCTCCCGGCCGGAAGCAACGTCCTGCGGGCCTTCCAGCAACCCTTCGACGAGGTGCGGGTCCTGATCGTCGGTCAGGACCCCTATCCGACTCCGGGGCACGCGGTGGGCCTGTCGTTCTCGGTGGCCCCCGAGGTACGGCCGCTGCCGCCGAGCCTGATCAACATCTACCGCGAGCTGAACAGCGACCTGGGGCTGCCCCAGCCGTCCAGCGGCGACCTCACCCCCTGGACCCAGCAGGGCGTGCTGCTGCTCAACAGGGCGCTGACCACCGCGCCGCGCAGTCCGGGCGCCCATCGCGGCAAGGGCTGGGAAGAGGTCACCGAGCAGGCGATCCGGGCGCTCGCGGCGCGCGGCAAGCCCCTGGTGTCCATCCTGTGGGGCCGTGACGCGCGCAATCTGCGCCCGCTGCTGGGGAGCCTGCCGGCCGTGGAGTCCGCGCATCCCTCGCCGATGTCGGCCGACCGCGGGTTCTTCGGCTCGCGCCCCTTCAGCCGGGCCAACGACCTGCTGATCCAGCAGGGCGGACAGCCCGTGGACTGGCGCCTGCCATGACCGCCGCCGGGTATCTCGCCGTGGACTCGGGCGGTTCCGGCCTCCGGGTCGCCGTCGGCGTGCCGGGGCGGGCGCCCTCGGCACAGCGGGAGACCCGGAAGCCGGTCCGCACCGGCCCGCGGGGCATCGACCCGGCCCATCTGATGTCCCAACTGACTCCGCTGGTCGGAGAATTGACGGCAGAGACGGGGGTGGGCGAGCTGGGTACGGCCGTCGTCGGCGCCGCCGGTCTCGCCACCCTGGGCGACGCCCTGCGCGCCGAACTGCCGGAGGCCCTCGCCCGCGAACTGGGCGTACGACGGGTCGCGCTCGCCGCCGACGCCGTCACCGGGTACGCCGGGGCCCTCGGCTCCCGGCCGGGCACGGTGCTCGCGGCGGGCACCGGGCTGATCGCGATCGGCACCGACCTCACCGCCTGGCGGCGAGCCGACGGTTGGGGTCATCTGCTGGGCGACTGCGGCGGTGGCGCGTGGATCGGCCGGGCCGGCCTGGAGGCGGCGCTGCGGGCCCACGACGGCCGCGAGGGCGGTTCGGGCGCGCTGCTGAGGTGCGCGCAGGAGCAGTTCGGGCCGGTACGCCAACTGCCGGGCAGGCTCTATCCGCGGACCGACCGGGCCGCCGTACTCGCCTCGTTCGCGCCCCGCGTCGCCGATTGCGCCGCGGACGACCCCGTCGCGGCGGACATCCTGCGGGCGGCGGCACGGCACATGGCCGACTCCGCTGCGGCCGTGTGCCCGGCGGACGGGTCGCCCGAAGTGGCGCTCACCGGTGGCCTGTCCAGGATGGGCGATCCGCTGCTCGTGCCGCTGCGCGAGGAGTTGGCGCGCAGGCTGCCGCACGCCCGCCAGGTGCCGCCCGAGGGCGACCCGTTGCACGGCGCGGTGCGGATCGCGGCCGACCTCGCGGCCGGACGGCTCACGCTGCCGGGTGATCCGACGATGCTGCACGTCACAGCCGCCACCCGTAAGCGAGCAGACAAAACCGGACGGATACCGCTCACCTGCCCCCTCCCCGAACAGGACCATCCGGGAAACCAGTAACATGCGGCGCCATGAGCTCCTCCACTGGACCCGAGTCCGGCCTCCCAGTACGAATGCCGCGACCCCGCCAGCCCGGACGGCACCGCCGGCCCGAACCGCTGGTGGCTCCCGAGGGCGCGCCCGCGCTCGTCCTCGCGGTGCCCGGTGTGCCCAGCGCTGCCACGCGTGGCCTCGCCGAGGAGGTCGTGAGCATCGCCCGTTCCGAGCTGCCCGGCCTGGACGCCCGGATCGGCTACCTGGACGGTGACGACACCGAGTTCCCCTCGCTGCGCGGGGTGCTGGCGCACGCCGCCGAGGAGCGCACGGCCCGTTACGAGCAGGCTCTCGCCGCCGGTGTCGAGGGCCTGCGGGAGCCCGACGGCCCGGCCGCCGTGGTCGTACCGCTGCTGGCCGGTCCGGACAGCGCGCTGCTGCGGCAGATCCGCCAGTCGGTGAACGACAGCCGGGTCGCGGCCGAGCTGACGGATGTCCTCGGCCCGCACCCGCTGCTCGCCGAGGCGCTGCACGTACGGCTGTCCGAGGCGGGCCTGGCCCGCGCCGACCGCGCCAGGCTGTTCACCGTGGCCACGGCCGCCGACGGCATCGTCCTGGCCTCCGTGGGCGGCGAGGAGGCCGTGCAGGCGGCCGGGATCACCGGCATGCTGCTCGCCGCGCGCCTGGCCGTGCCGGTGATGGCGGCGGCCCTGGACCAGGAGGGTTCCATCTCCTCGATCGCCGAGCAGCTGCGTTCCTCCGGCTCGCAGCAGCTGGCGCTCGCGCCGTACCTGGTCGGCCCGGAGATCGACGCGACGCTGCTGGCCGCCGCGGCCGAGGAGGCGGGCTGCTCGATGGCCGAGCCGCTGGGCGCCTACCCGGCGATCGGCAAGCTGGCCCTCGCCAAGTACACGACGGCCCTGGGGATCGCGCCGCAGCAGGCGCAGGGTGCCCCGGTCCGCTGATCGCACCCGCATCGAACGTGCAGGGCTCGCTCCCCTCGGGGGGCGGGCCCTGTGCCGCGCCGGATCAGGTGTCGGGCGCCGGCTACCCGAAGACGACGCAGGAGGCCGCGGCGACCTGCACCGAGCCGTCGTAGCGCGGCATGCCCGTGGTCTCGTCCACGGCGAACCAGCTGACGTCGCCGGAGCGCTCGTTGGCCACGTACAGAAAGCCGTCGCGCTCGGCCAGGGCGCGGGGCCAGTGGCCGCCGCAGGGCACGGTGCCGAGCGGCCTGAGGCCGTCGCCCTCGACGGCGAGCACCGACAGGACGTCCTCGCCGCGGGTCGCGGCCCACACGAAGCGGCCGTCGGGGGCGACCACGATCCCCGAGGGGTAGGCGTCACCGGCCGGGGCGCCCGGCAGCAGGGGCACTTCGGTGAGCGGTTTCAGGGAGCCGGCCGAGGCGTCCCAGCGGCACACGGTCACCGTCGGGGTGAGTTCGTTGACGACGTAGGCGCGTTCGCCGTCGGGGTGGAAGGCCAGATGGCGGGGCCCGGAGCCGGGGCGCAGGGCGCACTCGCGGTGCAGGGTCGGGGCGCCGGCCTCCAGGGTGCAGACCCGCACCGAGTCGGTGCCGAGGTCGACGCTCACCGCCCAGCGACCGCTCGGGTCCGGCTGCACCTGGTGGGCGTGCGGGCCGCGCTGCCGGCGGTCGTGGGGCCCGGAGCCGGTGTGCTGGAGCCGGCCGGAGGGTTTCGCGGCGAGGGTGCCGTCCGGGCGCAGCGGTACGGCCGTGACGCTGCCGCAGCCGTAGTTGGCGGTGAGCACGTGCCCGGCGTACAGGCTCAGATGGGTGGGGCCGCTGCCGTCCACGGACACGGGCGGCCCCGCGAGCTCCGGACGGGCGCCGTCGACCCGGTAGGCGGCGACGACGCCCTCGGCGGTCTCGCCGACCGCGTAGAGGGTGCCGCCGTCCGGGGAGAGGGCCAGGTAGGAGGGATCCGGTACGTCGCTGACGGCGGCGACGAGGGTCAGGGCGCCGCCCTCCGCCTCGACGCGCGCGGTCACCAGACCCGGTCCGCCCGCCGCCGTGAACGAGCCGATGAACGCCCGCCGTCCGCCCGACCTGCCATCGCCCTGCGCCACCGCTGTCCCCTCTCGGTCGAGCCCGTCACGCGCCGACGGTAGCAGCCGACCCACTTCGGTCTAGACCAAGGAGACGGCGTGGGGCCGGAGTTCTTCACTCCGGTGCGGCATCCTCCGGCGGCGCCCCGCTGAGGCACATCGGCTTCCCGACCGGCGGGACGGCGGTTCCGTGCGGCGCGAGGACGAGCCGCATCCGCCTCTCGGCCGAGGGGACGGCAGCTCCCTGCGGGCGCGACCAGCCCCAGCGAACCGGCATCCGCATGCCTCCCCGCGGCCATCCCCTCTCACCGGCCGCCCCGCACCCTCGCCGCCGAGGACGTCACGCCCCGGCCAGCCTCGCCCCCGCCGCCCCCCGCAGCGGCTCCGCGAGCGCGGCCAGCGCATGCTCAAGGCCGTGCAGATGGGCCAGCGCGGGCGACACCGGGGCCTCGGCCGCGGCGGCCGCCGGTTCCGCGGAGCCCCCTGTGAGCGCCTCGACCGCCTTCTCCACCCGACCGCACGCCGCCGCGAGACGCGCGTCGTGCGACGCCTCCGGATCCGCCGCGACAGCGACGAGGCCACGGATCTCGCGCGCGCAGTCGTCGAGCAGCGCCAGCACCCTGCGGGCCCGCAGCTTGCGGGCGGCCGAGGGGTTCAGCGGGTGCACCAGCGGCGCCACGGACAGCCGTACCCGGCCGAGCAGCAGCTCCAGCTCGGCCACGCGCGGCGCGGGATCGGCCGTCGGCGAGCCCCCGAGCCGCGCCGCCGCCTCCGCCGTGCAGGCGTGCACGCACCGCAGGGCCCGCTGGATCCACGCGTCCGTCGTGGCGTGCGTGGTCACCGGCAGCAGCACCAGCACCGCGAGCACCGCCCCGAGCGCCCCCACCGCCGTCTCCCCGAGCCGCAGCGCCAGCAGTCCGGGGGTGAGGACACCGAGCAGGCCGTACAGGAGTTCGGCGAGGACCGTCACCCAGAGCATCATCCAGGTGTAGGAGACGGCGGCCGAGTAGAAGATCCCGAAGACGGCGACCGCGAGCAGGACGGCCGTCGGCACCGGCGCGCCGTGCAGCGGGACGGCGACGAGGAAGCCCAGGCCGCCGCCGATCAGCGTGCCGAGGACCCGGCGGAAGCCCCGTACCAGGGTCTCGCCGCGCGAGGTGGTGTTGACGAAGACCCACCAGGTGGCACCGACCGCCCAGTACCACCGCTGGCCGGACACCAGTTCGCCCACGACCAGCGCGAAGCCCGCGCCCACCAGCGCCTGGACCGCCTGGCGCGTGGTCACGCGGGCCAGCCCCGCGGCCGCGGACAGGGCGGCGGGAGCGGAGGCCGGGGGCAGCCGGCGCTCGTAGCACCACAGCCCGAAGCGGACCGCGGCCGCGCTGAGCACCGACAGCAGCACGGCGGCGGACAGTTCGGGCAGCCCGTCGGGGGTGGTGTGCAGGAACTGGGCGGCGAAGAACATCATGAAGGCGAACACGCCGAGGCTGTGCCCGCGCGGCCCCCAGCGGCGGGCGTACACCCCGGCGCCGACGACGGCGAGGAAGGCGAGGTCCCGTGCCACCGGGTACGGGTGCAGTGCCGCCGCGGCGCCGAGCACCGGCAGGCCCACGGCCGGCAGCAGCGCGGTGGTGACCGCCTGCCCGCGCACGGTGGGGTCGGCGACGGTGAACAGCGCGAGCAGCGCGGCGAGACCGCCGGCCACCGCGCCGGCGACGGACTGCCCGACGAGCAGGCAGACCACCACGGCGAGCCCGATGCCGAGGACGGCCCGAGACGCCCAGCGCAGTCGCGCCCGACCCGGATCCGGAGCCACGAACATCTTCTTCAGCACTGCTGTCCTCCCCAGGGACACCTTGGAAGACCAAGGAAGACCGGAAAACAAAAGGCGCCGCGGGGATCCGCAGCGCCATCGACATGTCCATAAGAGCATCCTCGGCCGCAGTGGCTCAAGTGATGCCGGATTCAATGGGCCAATGGTCCACCTTGCAGCCTCGTGCGGGGCCTTGGGTGACACCAACGGCGCAGGTCGGGCGAGACCGGGGCCCTCCAGGCACCGGGCCATTGGTACAGTCGTCCATCATGGCCGTGGACGAGCTCGACACCCGCATCCTGCGACTGCTCCTGGAGCAGCCGCGCACCAGCGTGCGCGAATACGCCCGCATCCTCGGCATCGCCCGCGGCACCCTCCAGGCCCGCCTCGACCGCATGGAGCGGGACGGTGTGATCACCGGTACGGGCCCGACCCTCTCCCCCGCCGCGCTGGACCACCCGGTGCTGGCGTTCGTGCACATCGAGGTGACCCAGGGCCACCTGGACGACGTGGGGGACGCGCTGGCGGCGGTGCCGGAGATCGTGGAGGCGTTCTCGATCACGGGCGGCGGGGACCTGCTCGCCCGCGTGGCGGCCCGGCACAACGCCCACCTGGAGGACGTCATCCAGAAGCTGATCAGCCTGCCGGGCGTGGTGCGCACCCGCACCGAGGTGGCGCTGCGCGAACGCGTTCCCTACCGGCTGGGCCCCCTGGTGGAGTCGGTGGGCCGCGCCGCCCGCGCCTGATCCCGGCATGCTGGAGCGCATGAGCGATCCCGGCGCCCTCGCGGTCGTCTTCGATCTCGACGGAACGCTGGTGGACAGCGAGCCGAACTACTACGAGGCGAGCCGCCAGGCCCTGGCCGAGTACGGCGTGCCGGACTACAGCTGGGCGGACCACGTGAGCTACGTCGGTGTCAGCACTCGGGACACGGTCCTGCTCTGGCGGGAGCGCTACGGGCTGCGCGTCCCGCCCGAGGAACTGCTGGCGGCGACGGACCGGCGCTATCTGGAGCTGGCCCGCGCCCACACGCGCGTGTATCCCGAGATGCGCGCGCTGCTGGAGCTGCTGGCCGCCGACGGCGTACCGACCGCGGTGGCCTCGGGTTCCTCCCCCGAGGCCATGGACGCGGTCCTCACCGGCACCGGGCTGCGGGACCTCGTCCGCGTGGTGGTGTCGTCGGCCGACGTCCCGCGCGGCAAGCCGGCGCCGGACACCTTCCTGGAGGCCGCCCGGCGGCTCGGCGCGGAGCCGCGCGACTGCGTGGTCCTGGAGGACGCCGCACCGGGCGCGGCGGCCGCCCACGCGGCGGGGATGCGCTGCATCGCCATCCCGTATGTCGCCGGACAGGCCGACGATCCCGGCTTCCGCACGGCGAGCCTGCTGCTGCGCGGCGGGCAGCAGGAGTTCACGGCGCGCTCGGCGTACGCGTGGCTCCGGGGGACCGTCCGCACCTGAGCCACCGCACGCATGACGCGCCCTATGCCGCCTTATACCAGGACAAACACCGACGCGCCGGATGTTCCCTTCTTCCGCGCTCAGGGCCCGGCCGCTGCTTAGCGTGGCCCCATGACCATGGACACGGCCCGGCCGGCCGACGACCGGCGCCGCTGGCAGGCGCTCTGGGTCTGTCTGACGGCGGGCTTCATGACGCTGCTCGACAGCTCGATCGTGAACGTCGCCCTCCCCTCGATGGAACGCGGCCTCGGCGCCGACACGGCCGCCCTGTCCTGGGTCGTCTCGGGTTACGCGCTCACCTTCGGGCTCGCGCTCGTGCCCGCCGGCCGGCTCGGGGACCTGCGCGGGCGGCGGACGGTCTTCCTCTACGGGCTCGCCCTTTTCACGCTGGCCTCGGCGGCGTGCGGGCTGGCCTCCGACGCCGGCTGGCTGGTGTTCTTCCGGCTGTCGCAGGGCGTGGCCGCAGGCATCCTGGCGCCGCAGACCACGGGGCTGATCCAGCAGATGTTCCGGGGCACCGAGCGGGCGCGGGCGTTCGGCATGCTGGGCAGCGTCGTCGGGCTGTCCACGGCGATCGGCCCGCCCGCCGGCGGACTGCTGATCCATCTGTTCGGCACCGACGACGGCTGGCGCTGGGTGTTCTACGTCAACCTGCCGATCGGCGTCGCCGCCTTCTGCGCGGCACTGCGGCTGCTGCCGCGCACCCCGCCCGCGACCGGCAAGCGGGAGAACATCGACCTGACCGGAGTGCTGCTCCTCGGCACCGGCGTGCTCGCGCTGATGCTGCCCCTGGTGCAGGAGCAGCAGTGGACGGGCCGGCTGAAGTGGGCGCTGCTTCCGGTGGCCGCGCTGCTGCTGGCGGGCTTCTGGGCGTGGGAGCGGTGGCAGAGCTGGTGGGGGCAGGCGCCGCTGCTGGACCTGCGGCTGTTCGCCCAGCGGTCCTTCTCGCTCGGGGTGCTGCTGAATCTGGTCTACTTCGCGGGTTTCACCACGCTTTTCTTCGTCTACACGCTGTTCCTCCAGAACGGCGTCGGCTACACCGCGCTCGCGGCCGGGTTCTCCTCCCTGCCGTTCGCCTGCGGTTCGGCGATCGGCGCGAGCGTGAGCGGCCGGCTCGTCGTACGGCACGGGCGCAAGCTGGTCGTCGCCGGTCTGGCGGTGGTGGCACTGGGCCTGCTCACGGTGATCGCGACGGTGCAGCTGGTACCGGGTCAGGGCGTGGCCTGGGCGGCGGCCGTGCCCCTGCTGATCGCGGGCCTCGGCTCGGGCGTCACCATCTCCCCCAACACCACGCTCACCCTGGCGACCGTGCCCGTGCAGCGGGCGGGGGCGGCGGGCGGGGTGCTGGTGACCGCCCAGCGCATCGGCTCCGCGGCCGGGATCGCGGCCGTGGGCGCCGTGTACTTCGCCCATCTGGCCAACCACGGCAACCCAGCGACCGCGCTCCAGCTGGGCCTGCTGACGGCTGTGGGCATCGTCGCCCTCGCCCTGGTCCTCGCGGTGGCCGACCTGCGGGTGCGGCAGACCGAGCCGGTGGACGCGGCGCGCGGGGCGGCACGGCCGGAGGAACACGATCGGGCGGTTTGAAAGGGGTTCGAGGGGCACGCTCCCGCACCCTGCGACGCCTTTCCGCGCTCCTGTGCCGCTTTCCCACGGCTGCCCGGTGCCGCTTCCGCGCCGTCTCCGCGCCGCTTCTGTGGCTATGAACGCTTGCGCGGCTTCCCGCGCTTCGCCGCCGGCTTGGCCCCGCCCGCGCGGGCCCGCTGACCCCGCCCGCCCGACGACTTGGCGGCGCCGGGCTTCTGCCGGGCGCCCGGCTGCCCCGCGCCTCGGGCCTTCTTGTCGGCCTGGGGCTTGCCCGCCGCCTTGGCTCCCGCCTTGGTCGTACGGCCTTCCGCCGTACCGCCGTCCGCCGGGCGCCCCGCCGCCCCTCGTCCCCGCGTGCTGTTGACGGTGCGGCCCCGGACGATGCCGATGAACTCCTCGACCAGGTCCGTGGTGGCCTCCTCCGGCCAGGACAGCGCGACGCCGGACTGGGGCGCGTCGGTGACCGGGCGGTAGGTGAGGTCGCGGCGGTGATAGAGGCGGGCGAGCGACTGCGGTACGACGAGGAGGCCGACGTTGGCCGCGACCAGCTCGATCGCGTCCTGAGTCGTCGCGGGCCGCTCGAACGCGGCCTCACCGGGCGGCCGGTCCCAGTCGAAGACGTCGTCCAGGGGATGGAAGACCACCTCGTCGGCGAGGTCGGCCAGGGTGACCTCGTCGGCGGCGGTGATCACGTGGTCCTTGGGGACGACGACCACACTGGTCTCGGTGTAGAGCGGGATCGCGCTGAAGAAGTCACGGTCGACGGGCAGCCGTACGAGACCCGCGTCGGCCTCACCCGTGCGCAGCAGCTCCGGCGCCGCGGCGGCGGGGACCTGCAAGAGGGTGAGCGGGATGTCGGGCAGGCGTTCGTGCCAGACCTTCACCCATTTGGCGGGCGTCACTCCGGGGACGTACGCGAGCCGGAACGACGGTGATTCCTCCGAGCCTGTCACCAGGCCAGGTTACCGGCCGCGGCGGCCCCCATGGTCACCGGCCGTGATTCCGCCCGGTCCGCCGCCCGGCTCGTGGTCGGCTCCCGTACGCACGGCCGATACCCTTGTCCTCATGAAGTCGCAGCAGAGCACCCAGACGATGAAGCCCGCGACCGCGGCGAAGAAGCTGGGTGTGTACCTCCCCGCCACCCCCGCCTCCTTCCAGGAGGGTGTGGTCTCGCGTGCCGAGCTGAACGAGCTCCAGGCCAATCCGCCCGAGTGGCTGCGCGAGCTGCGTCTCAACGGTCCGCACCCGCGTCCGGTGGTCGCCTCCAAGCTCGGCGTGTCCATCGCCGGTCTGGCGCGCGGCGGCGTCACCGAGGCGCTGACCACGGAGCAGATCGACGCGCTCAAGCAGGAGCGGCCCGAGTGGCTCGTCAAGGAGCAGGCCACCCAGGTCGAGGTCCGCAAGGAAGCGGCGCGGGTCAAGAACCTGAAGCAGCAGAAGGAGTCGGCCAAGGGCTCCGCCCAGAGCTGACCCCCTTCCGCAGCCTTGCCCGCAGCGCCCTCCGTCCGCCGGAGGGCGCTGCCAGTGGTCGTCTCGGGGGTTCTCCCGTCACTTGATCACCGGGGGTGCGGGAGAGGCGTACGGGGCGGGCTGCGCGCTGTGCCAGGGCGCCTGGACGCCGTTCTCGTACCCCCTCAGGGCCTCAACCGCAGGCCAGCAGGCCCGCGTTCTGCTTGGCGTCGAGTATCCGGCGCACGCTGTCGTCCACCTTGGCGCGGTACGAGGCGTCCTGCCCCATCCGGGTCTGGATGGCCTGCGCCATCGCGGGTATGACGTCCGGCCGCACGGTGAGGATCATGTCGCCGCCCGCCGTGGTGAAGTCGAGGGCCCGCTGGGCGGGGGTGAAGGACCGTACGGCGACCGCGTTCCCGATGTCGTCGGAGATGACCACGCCCTTGAAGCCCATCTGGCCGCGCAGCAGTTGGCCGATGACGGTCGGCGAGAAGGCCGCGATGTGCTTGGCGTCGATCTTGGTGTAGGTGGCCGACGAGACCATCACGAAGGGCGACCCGGCCTGGATTCCGGCCTTGAACGGGCCGAGGCTCGCGCTGGTGCTGGTCGTCACCGAGTCCACGACATTGGCGGTGGTGTCGGTGTTGCCGATCACCTGGCCCAGTCCGGGGAAGTGCTTGAGCGTGGTCAGCACGCCTGCCTGCTTGAAGCCGGCGGCGAAGGCACCGGTGTGGGAGGTCACGGCGTCCGGGGTGTTGCCGTACTCGCGCTGGAAGGAGCCGATGGGGATGTTGCGGGTGCCCAGCGAGGCGGGGACCACGTCGGCGACCGGTGCCAGGTTCAGGTCGACCCCGGCTCGCTTGAGCTGCTGGGCCCAGATGGTCGCCTCGGCCCGCAGCATCGCGGTCGACTTGCCGCCCTGCGTCACCCCGCTGGGCATGGCCGAGAAGCCGGGGCCGTTGAGCACCTGTACCCGGCCGCCCTCCTGGTCGGTCGCGACCAGCAGGCCGACCTGCCGGCCGCCGACCCGGTCCGCCTGGCCCCGGAACCCGTCGACGATCTTCCGCGTCGCCGCCGTACCGGCGGAGCTGCGGCCGGTCAGCATCACGGAGCCCACGTGGTTGTCGCGCAGGATGCGCAACTGCGCCTGGTCCGGGTGGGCGGCGGAGATCCCGCCCATGAAAAGCTGCCCGACCCGCTGGGCCGTGGTCATGCCGGACAGGGTCCGGTCGGTGCAGGTGGCGGCGGTCGCCATCGGGGTGGTGGGCGCGGTGGCCGTGGCGGCATCGGTGCCGGTGCGGCTCGGCGTCGCGCTCGGGGTGTCCGGGGTCTGCGTGCCCGGAGTCCGGGTGCCTTGGGTGGCGGCGGAGGACCGGAGGGAGGTCGTCTCCGTGCCGGGCGTCACCGATGCGCCGCAGCCGGCGACGGCGAGTGCCAGCGTGGCCAGTGGGACCCCGGTGCGGAGGGCTGTGCGGCGGCTCCTGGGCCGCTGCCGGACGCGTATGCTCATACTTCCTCTCCCGGCCTGGACGGACCGGGACTGCCGCGAACTGCGCAACCACTCCTGTCGCGGCGAGCCCGGCTTGCTGCGTCCACCACACCGTACGTGATTGAGCATTTGTTCGCCCCACGACGGAAACGGCCGCTCCAGGACGGAACCGGAGCGTCGCCGGGACCTACCCGAGGAACGACAGCCGCACCTGCCGGTCCGGGTTGTCCCTGTTGGTGTCCACCAGGCACACCGACTGCCAGGTGCCGAGTTCCAGCCGGCCGGCGATCACCGGCAGGGTGGCGTGGGGCGGGACCAGCGCCGGGAGCACATGGTCGCGGCCGTGGCCGGGGCTGCCGTGACGGTGCTGCCAGCGGTCGTCGGCCGGGAGCAGGGTGTGCAGCGCGGCGAGGAGGTCGTCGTCGCTGCCGGCGCCGGTCTCGATGACGGCGATCCCGGCGGTGGCGTGCGGGACGAAGATGTTCAGCAGGCCGTCGCGGCCGCCCGCCACCTCCCGCAGGAAGTCCGCGCAGTCCCCGGTGAGGTCGGCCACGCGTTCCCGGGAACCGGTGGAGACGTTCAGGATTCGGGTGGTGAAAGCTTCTGGCATGCCTCCCATCCTGACGCATGGGTACGACAACGAGCCCTGCGCAGGGGTAGGACACCGCGCGGGATGATCCGCGCACGGAACGCTGTTGGTAGAAGCGTGAACGAATTGCGCGAGGTCGAAGTGGTCGTCGCGGGCGCCGGACAGGCCGGACTGTCCGGCGCCTATCATCTGCGCCGCGCCGGATTCGAGCCGGACCGCGACTTCGTGGTCCTCGACCACTCCCCCGCGCCGGGTGGCGCCTGGCAGTTCCGCTGGCCCTCGCTGACGTACGGCAAGGTGCACGGGATGCACGCGCTGCCCGGTATGGAGCTCACGGACGCCGACCCGGCGCGCCCCTCGGCGGAGGTGATCGGCGCGTACTTCGCCCGCTACGAGCGCGTCTTCGACCTGCGGGTACGGCGCCCGGTGGAGGTGCGGGCGGTGCGCGAGGCAGGCGGTGGGCGGCTGCTCGTGGAGACGTCCGACGGCATCTGGTCGACCCGCGCCCTGATCAACGCGACCGGCACCTGGGACCACCCGTTCTGGCCGCGTTATCCGGGTCAGGAGACCTTCGGCGGGCGGCAGTTGCACACCGCGCAGTACGCGGGACCCGAGGAGTTCGCCGGCCGGCGGGTGGTGGTCGTGGGCGGTGGCGCCTCCGGCACCCAGCATCTGCTGGAACTCGCCCCGTACGCCGCCGCGACCACCTGGGTCACCCGGCGTCCGCCCGTCTTCCGTGAGGGGCCGTTCGACGCGGAGGCGGGGCGGGCCGCCGTCGCACGGGTGGAGGAACGGGTGCGCGAGGGACTGCCGCCGCGCAGCGTGGTCTCGGTCACCGGGCTGCCGCTGAACGACGCGATCCGCCGGGGACTTGCGGAGGGGGTCCTGCGCCGGCGACCGATGTTCGACCGGATCACCCCCGACGGCGTGCAGTGGCGCGACGGCAGCCGTGTGGACGCCGACGTGATCCTCTGGGCGACCGGTTTCCGGACGGCGCTCGGCCATCTCGCCCCGCTGCGGCTGCGCACGCCGGGCGGCGGAATCCGGGTGGAGGGGACGCGCGCGGTGGCCGACCCCCGGATCCATCTCGTCGGCTACGGCCCCTCGGCCAGCACCATCGGCGCCAACCGGGCCGGCCGCGCGGCCGTGCGGGACATCAGGCGACTGCTGGCCGAGGGGCAGCCGGCCGCCGCGTGACGGACCCCTGAACCGCCTTGCCGTCGCGCCTCGTTGGCCCGGTCGTTCCGCTCAGCCGGCCTTTCCGGACCGTGTCGCGGAGGGAGCGGAGCGGACCGGCGACGGGTCTTGGCTCTGGCCCGGCTGCTGCCCGGCCTGCTGCTGAAGGGAGTTGTACTCGGCCACATTGCGCAGGTGCGTGTCGTAGTCGGCGGTGAAGCGCGTGTCGCCGGGCTTGACCGTCACGAAGTACAGCCAGTCGCCCGGCGTCGGATTGAGGGCGGCGCGCATCGCGTCCTCGCCGGGATTGCCGATCGGCGTCGGCGGCAGGCCCATGCGCTGATAGGTGTTGTAGGGGCTGTCGCTCCTGGTGTCGTCCTCGGTGGTGCGCGCGCGGCCCAGCGCGTAGCTGAGGGTGGAGTCCAGTTGCAGCGGCATCCCGCGTTCCAGCCGGTTGAGGATGACACGGGCGACCTTGCCCATGTCCTCCTTCTGCACCGCCTGGGCCTGGATGATGCTGGCGATGGTGAGGGCCTGGTAGACGTTCATCGAGTTGCGCTGGGCCCCGGCCGCGACCGGTGCGCCGTCGAACTTCCGATGGGCGGTGTCCACCATGGAGCGCAGTACGGACTCCGGGGTCGCGCCCTTGCCCAGGGGGTAGGAGGCCGGGAAGAGGTAGCCCTCCGGGTTTCCCCCGGCGTCCTTGGGCAGGGTCAGCCGGGCCTTGCCGAGCGAGGTGCGGGTGCTGCCCGAGGGCAGGGCCAGCGCCTTGTCGATCGCCTCGTAGACCTGGCTCGCGCGCCAGCCCTCCGGGACGACGAGTGCGGCGGGCCGGGGCGCCTCATGGTGGTCGGCCGCCGTCATGGCCGGCACCGCCACGGCGGTGCCGGCCATGACGGCGCCGGCCGCGGCGAGGACGAGTCTGCCCCGGCGCGTCAGTCGGATCCTGCTCCGTGACGGAATGTGCGTCAGCATGCGGGAACCGTAATACGCGAATCACCGCAACCACGACATATATTCAGCTTGTCGGCCCAGTCGCCCGTTCCGCTCCGCCGCACCGGCCACCCGTCCGCGACCGGCGCCTTCAGGCCGCCGTCCTCACCCGGCCGGCTCCAGCTGTGCGTCCCGGCGCACCAGGGCCGCGTACCGCCCGTCGCGCTCCAGCAGTTCCTCGTGCGTGCCCCGTTCGGCGACCTGCCCGGAGTCCAGCACCACGATCTGGTCGGCGCCGCGGACGGTGGACAGCCGGTGGGCGATGGTGATCGTCGTACGGTTCGCCGAGAGGGCGTCGATGGCCTCCTGCACGGCGGCCTCGGTCCGGGTGTCGAGGGCACTGGTCGCCTCGTCCAGGACGAGGACCGGCGGATCGCGCAGGATGGTGCGGGCGATGGCGAGGCGCTGCTTCTCGCCGCCGGAGAAACGGTGGCCGCGCTCGCCCACCACCGTGTCGTAGCCGTCGGGCAGCGCCGCTATGTGGTCGTGGATCTGCGCCGCCCGCGCCGCGGCGTGCAGCTCCTCGTCGGTGGCGTCCGGCTTGGCGAAGCGCAGATTCTCGGCGACGGAGGCGTGGAAGAGGTACGTCTCCTGCGAGACCACGCCGACCGCGCGGGCCAGGGTGTCGAAGTCCAGGTCTCGGACGTCGACCCCGTCGAGGGTGACCCGGCCGCCGGTGACGTCGTAGAGCCGGGGCACCAGGTAGCCCAGCGTCGACTTGCCCGCGCCGGTGGGGCCGACGACCGCGAGGCTGCCGCCGGCGGGGACGGTGACGTCGATGCCGTCCAGGACGGGGCCACCCTTGTCGTCGTAGCGGAACTCGACGTCTTCGAAGCGGACTTCGCCCTTGACCCGGTCGAGATGGACCGGGCGCGGGCGCTCGGTGATGTCGATCGGCAGGTCCAGGTACTCGAAGATGCGCTGGAAAAGCGCGAGGGAGGTCTGGATCTGGACGCCGGTGGCGAGCAGGCTCACGGCCGGACGGAACAGGCCCTGCTGGAGCGAGACGAAGGCGACGATGGTGCCGAGGGAGACCCGCGGGCCGCCGAACTGGATGGCCAGACCGGCCGTCCAGTAGATGATGGCGGGCATGGCGGCCATGACGATGGTGATCACGGCCATGCGCCAACGACCCGCCATGTTCGACCGGACCTCCAGATCGACCAGCCGCTCGGACTCCCCGGCGAAGGCCCCGGTCAGCGAGTCGGCGCGGCCCATGGTGCGGCCGAGCAGGATGCCGCCGACCGAGAGGGACTCGGTGACCGTGGCGGCCATCGCGGCCATCTGCTTCTGGCGCTCGGTGGTGATCCTCTTGCGCTCGTTGCCGACGCGGCGGCTGATCCAGACGAAGGCCGGCAGCAGGAGCAGCGAGACGATGGTGAGCCGCCAGTCGAGGGCGATCATCGCGACGATGGTGGCGACCACGCTGGTGACGTTGGAGACCAGGGAGGTGGCGGTGGAGGTGACCGTCGCCTGCATGCCGCCGATGTCATTGGCTATGCGGGACTGCACCTCGCCGGTGCGGGTGCGGGTGAAGAAGGCGAGCGACATGCGCTGGAGCCGGCCGTACACGGCGGTGCGCAGGTCGTGCATGACGCGCTGGCCGACGGTGGTCGAGATCAGCGTCTGGAGTACGCCGAAGACGCTGGAGAGGACCGCGCTGAGGATCATGCCGAGCGCGAGCAGGCTCAGCAGGCCGGTGCGGCCGCGCGGGATGGCGACGTCGAGGGTCTCCTTGAGCAGGAACGGTGTGGCCACCGAGACCAGCGAGGAGGCGCCGACCAGCAGGCCGACGATCGCGAGCCGCCCGCGGTAGGGGTGGAACAGCGCGAGGATCCGCCGCCACTGCCGGGGCCGGTCCTTGGCGTCGGCTGGTGCGGTCCAGGAGGTTTCACGGTCGGGATGCATGGGCTCCTACGGAGGTGAGCGGGCGCCGGCCGGGGTCGGCCGACGATGACGGAACGGATCGTAGCTCATTGTTACCTATACTCACAATGAACCGCATCCTGATATTGTTCCCGCATGACCACCCCCGATCCCGACGGACTGCTCGCCGAGCAGCTGCTGCGGCTCACCCGCCGGGTGCACCGCATCCAGAAGCACCATCTGGAACGGCGCGAACTGGGCGTCACCCCCGCCCAGTCCCGGCTGCTGCGCACCCTCGCGCACTACCCCTCGCCACCGCGCATGGCCGACCTCGCCGAGCGCCTGGAGGTCGTGCCGCGCGCGGTGACGACGCTGGTCGACGGGCTCGAGGCGAGCGGCAAGGTGCGCCGGGCGGCGGATCCGGCGAACCGGCGTGTGACCCGGATCGAGCTGACCGACGAGGGGCGCGCGACCTTGGGCGAACTGCGCGGCGCGCGCCGCTCGGCGGCCGAGGAGATACTCGCGCCGCTGACGGAGAAGGAGCGCGAGGTGCTCGGCGTACTGCTGGACACCCTGGTCGACGGGGACGCGGCCAGGCCCTGCTGACCCCGTCGCACCGGGCACCCGCCGGGCTAGCAGTCCCGGCGGTCCAGCGTCAGCACCCCCTGAGCGGTGGCCAGCGTGTGGTCGTAGCAGCCGGCCGAGCCGTAGGACCGGTAGCGCTCCGAGGAGGTGCCGACCGCGTGCCGCTGCTCACGCGGGGCGTCGAGGGTGTACGAGGCGTCACCGCGGTAGGTGTCGTCCAGCCGCGACCACGCGGTGCGCCGGCCGCCGCGCAGTTCGGTCACCGAGGCGCGGTCGCCGAGTGTCAGCACCGTGCGCAGCCGGTTGTCGGAGCCGATGGTGGTGACGCCGTCGAGGGTGTACGTCCGCAGCGTGTGCGCCGACCGCGCGGGACCGGCCCCGGCGGTGGTGACGGTCTGGTCGTCGGTCCAGGTCGCGTCCAGTCCGTCGGTGTTCTCGCCGTCGGTCCAGCGGTGAGCGGAGGTGTCGCCGAGGGTCCGGGTGACGGTGGTGGTCACCCGTCCGTGGGACGTGTCGAGGTATCCGCTGACGGTGAGCCGGTGTCCGGCCCGCGTGTCCACCCGGTTCTCCGAACCCGGTGTGTAGGTCGAGGAGTTGACCGGGTCGGTCGCCGTGTCCTCGGTGACCGCGCCGGTGAGGTGGTCGCGGTGCGCGTCCTGCCAGACCAGCACGTTCACCGGAGTGCTCCAGCCGGCCTGACCCGCCGGCACGCCCAGGACGGAGACCTCGACGCGGTGCGGGCGGCCGTCGTCGAGCACCCCGGCGAAGGGTGTGAGGTCGTACTCGATGGGCCGCACGTCGAAGGCGCCCGGCGCCGGGATGACGTACCAGAGGAAGGGATCGGACCAGCCGCCGGTCCACACGTTCGGATAGGGCGCGGCGATGCCCGCCGGGCGCCCGTCGATCTTGATCTGCACCTCGCGGTAGGGGCCGTGATCGGCCTTGCAGGAGTAGGACGCCGGGTCCGCCACCGTCAGGTACCAGAACTCCTCGCAGCCGCCGCCGGATCCGGTCGCGTAGACCTCGGCGACGATCCGCTCGCTGTTGCGCGGGGTGGTGAGCGTCGTGCCGCCGGGCGCGTCGGCGAGGGTGAGCACGCGGTCCGGGGTCCGTTCGGCGGGGCGGCCCGCGTAGAACGTCAGGGTGACGTGGACGTCGATGACGCCGGTGTAGGTGTCGTCGACCACGTTGCCGATCAGCATCTCGACGTCCCGCGGGCTGCGGAAGGTGTCGCTGTAGCGGGTGACGTCCTTCTCGACGTGCCAGGCGATGCCGTCCGGCGAGGGCTCGGGGGTGGAGGTGCGAAGGATCTCGACCCCGCCGACGTGCAGATAGCCGAGCCGGTCGTACTGCCGGCCCTTCACCGTGCCGTCCAGGCGGAGCACGACCTTGCTCCAGCGCTCGCCGCAGCCCTTGGGCGGGGTGTACGCGCCCCGGTAGGGGGTGAAGTCGCGGAACTGCGCGTCGGCCAGGGTGACCTGACAGGACTTGGCGTGCGGCCGGGCGACCGGCGGGGCGGCGGTGACCGGGTCGTGCCAGTCGGTGCCGAACTCGGCCGGGACGGCGGCGGCCCGCGCGGTGGCGGTCCCGGCGCCGAAGAGGGCGCCGGCCAGGAGGGCCGCGACGGCAAGCATGGACATGACTATCCGTTGTCTCATGGGCGGTGTTCTACGGGGAGTTGGGCGAGGCCGCAATGAGGCGTCGAGGAGAGAAGCGGCACCGCGGCGCACGTCTGGCGCATCGTCACCCTGACGGACATTTAGTGCTATAAACGGATCATGCTGGCATAGTGCGTCCATGGAGATCATGCCCGCGGACAGCCCGGCAGGGCCCCCGAGCGAAGAGGCCGGGAAGGGGCGCGGGACACGGCGCCCCCGCCGCACGGCCCTCGTCCTCGCCGGTGCCCTCACCCTCACCGGCACCGCCCTCTGCATCGACCTGTTCCCGCGTGAGAACCACGGCTCACCCGCGCCCGGACCGGCCGCCGCACCGGGGCGAACCGCCGCCTCGGGCCGGGCCGGAGGCGCGCCCCCGTCCCCCGGCGCCCCCGGCATCGGCGACCCGCTGATGCCGCTCGCCGGAAACGGCGGCTACACGGTCCGCCGTTACACCCTGGACTTCGACTGGCGGGCGCCCCTGACGCCGTTCGAGGCGGGCGCCGCCATCAGCGCCACCGCCACCCAGGCCCTGTCCCGCTTCGACCTCGACTTCGCGGGCAACACGCTGCACCGGGTCACGGTCGACGGGGCACCGGCCAGGGCCGTACGCGACGGCGACGAACTCGTCGTCACACCCGCCCGGCCGATCCCCCGCGGCCACGCCTTCACCGTCCACGTCGCCTACACCGCCGACCCCACCCAGCAGCGCCACCGCGACGACGCGATCCGGGACTACGGCTGGGTGCCCACGCCCGACGGCACCGTGGTCTGCGCCCAGCCGGACGGCGCCAAGATGATCTTCCCGGCGGACGACCATCCGAGCCTGCGCGCACCGATCACCTTTCATGTGACCACCCCGGCGGACATCGGCGCGGTGGCCAACGGACGCCTCGTCAGCACGGTCGCCCGGCCCGGCGGTCGCGTCGAACGGACCTACGACTCCGAGCAGCCGATCGCGGCCCAACTGGTCCAGCTGGCGATCGGGAGATTCCGCGTCGTGGACAGCAGCGGCCCGCACGGGCTGCCGGTCCGCGACGTGGTGCCGGATGATCTGATCGGCGACACCGAGGAGTACCGCTCGCTCACCCCGGAACACCTGGCCTGGCTGGAACAGCGGCTCGGACCGTATCCGTTCCGCCGCTACGGCGTACTGGTCGGGGACACCGAGCTGCCGGTGGCGCTGGAGACCCAGTCGCTGTCCGTCGTACCGAAGGACGATCTGCTCGGTGACCGGGTCGACGCCGAACGCAATCTCGTGCACGAGCTGACACACCATTGGACCGGGGACAGCGTCGCCATCCGGCGCTGGTCCGACCTGTGGCTGAGCGAGGGTCACGCCCGGTTCTACGAACGGCTGTACTCCGCCTCGCACGGTGGCGTCGGTCTGGACGACGCGATGCGCGACGCCTACGCCCAGCACGACCAGTGGCGCCACGACGACGGCGCGCCCGCCGAGCCCGGCGCCGACACGCTGTTCAAGGTGATGCGCTACGACGGCTCGGCCCTGGTGCTGTACGCCCTGCGGGAGAAGGTCGGCGCCGCGGCGTTCGAGCGGATCGAGAAGTCCTGGGTGAGCGCGTACCGGGGCCGCGCGGCGGGCACGCGGGACTTCGTCGCCCTGGCCTCACGGGTCGCGAAACAGGACCTGAAACCCTTTCTGACCGCCTGGCTCTACGGGCCGCACACCCCGCCCATGCCGGGCCATCCCGACTGGCGGGTCGACCCGGTCGAAGACTGACCCGGACGCCTCCCGTCACCGGCCCGCGGGGGCACCCGCGCTGACGGGCCGTCGGAGCGATGCCGCTGCCGCCGACCGGGTGGCCTCTGCCGGGCCGCTGGTCCACCCCGGTGACGGTTGGCGCGACGGGACACGCGGGGCACGGAAACGTACAAGGGGTGGTTGTCAGGGGCAACTCCTTTGTCCTGGCTGCGAAGCGCGCGATGAACATGTTTGGAGACCCGTGCCATGAAAAGACCCGCCTCCCCACGTGTCCCCCATGGTCGCGTGTGCCGCCTGACCGCATGTGCCATCGGATCGGCGGCCCTGCTGGCGCCGCTGCTGCTCACCCCGATGACCGACGACGACGCGCCGGAGCAGCGCCTCCAGGTCGCCTTCACCGATGCCGCCCACGACTTCCATGTGCCGCGCAGCGTGCTGATGAGCGTGTCGTATGTGCAGACCCGCTGGGACGCCCATCCTGGCTCCCCGAGCGTCGCGGGCGGCTACGGGCCCATGCATCTGGTGGACACCAGTCAGTTCCCGGCCGCGTCGCCCTCGCCGGGCCAGGTCGGTGGCGCGCTCCAGCCGAGCGCGGGGGCGGCCGGCGCCCCCGCCGCGCGGCCGGACGGTGTGCTGGCAGGCCGGTCCGTGAAGCCGGCCGACCTCCAGCGCGCCGCCCGGCTGACCGGCGCCCCCGCCGGGCGCCTGCGCACCGACGCCACCGCCAATGTGCGCGGCGGCGCCGCCCTGCTCGCGGCCACGCAGCAGCAGCTGGGCAAGCCGCTGAGCGATGATCCCGCGGACTGGTGGGAGACGGTGGAGCGCTTCCCCGGCACTCCTGACGTCACGTCGGCGGCGACTTACGCGAACGACGTCTTCGCGGTGATCCGCAAGGGCGCCCACCGCACCACCGCCGAGGGCCAGGAGGTCACCCTGCCCGCGAGCCCCTCCGTGCGCCCCCACACCGTACGCACGGCGAAGGCGCGGCACGCCAAGGGGACGGAGTGCCCCGCCGAGGTGTCCTGCGACTGGCTCGCGGCGCCGTACGAGGAGATCGACGACGACGGCGACTACGGCAACCACGATCTCGCCGACCGGCCGCGCGACCAGAAGATCGAGTACATCGTCATCCACGACACCGAGGCGAAGCTGTCGAGCATGTTCCAGACGGTGCAGGACCCGACCGAGGCGTCCTGGCACTACTCGATCCGCTCCAGCGACGGCCACGTCACCCAGCACGTGCAGACCAAGGACGAGGCCTGGCACTCCGGCAACCAGTACGTCAACGCCCGCTCCATCGGCATCGAGCACGAGGGCTTCCTGCGGCAGCCGGGCACATGGTTCACCGAACAGATGTACAGGACCTCGGCGCGCCTGGTCCGCTATCTGGCCAAGAAGTACGACGTCCCGCTCGACCGGCAGCACATCTTCGGCCACGACAACGTGCCCTCGCCGACCGGCGACTCCATTCCCGACATGCACGACGATCCGGGTCCCTTCTGGGACTGGCGCCACTACTTCGACCTGCTCGGCGCGCCCCTGAAGGCCACCGCCGGGCCGGACAGCGACATGGTGAGGATCCTGCCGGACTACGCCACCCACTCGCCCACGTTCACGGGCTGCCTCAAGCCCGGCGCGCCGTGCCCGAAGCACGGCTCCAGCGCCGTGCGCATGTACACCCGTCCGGACGAGAAGGCACCGCTGATCCAGGATCCGGGCCGCCATCCGGACGGCGGGGTCTCCACGCTGGACGTCGACGACCTCGGGGCGCGCGCCTCGGCCGGCCAGACCTTCGCCGTCGCCGAACGCCGCGGCGACTGGACGGCGGTCTGGTACCAGGGCCGCAAGGCCTGGTTCAAGAACCCGAAGAAGCAGGCGACGGCGGTCGGTGCGGCCGGCAAGATGGTGACGCCCAAGGAGGGCCTGGACGAGATCCCGGTCTTCGGCCGCGCCCTGCCCGAGGAGGACGCCTACCCGGAGGGCGTGGAGGAGGAGCCCGAGGCGCCGCTCCCCTACCACTTCCGCGCGGGCCAGCGGTACGTCACCGAGGGCACCATCGACAGCTCCTTCGTGCCGCGCTCGGCCTTCGTCGACACGCCCGAGCCCGTGGTCAAGGGCGACGAGACCTACTACCAGATCCAGTTCGACCACCGGATCGCCTACGTCCGCTCGAGCGATGTGGACGTGATCGGCTCGGCCGTCACGGCGGGACCTTCCTCGGCACCCCGGAGCGGCTCGGCGGTCAACTGACGGCCGAACGGCCGTCAGGCGCCCAGATCGGCCCGGTCCCCCATCACCACCACGGGGTGCCGGGCCGGGTCGAGCGTGCGCAGCAGTGTCTCCATGGCACTCCTGGGCATGCTCACGCAGGCCGAGGTGCCGCTCCCGTGGTCCAGGTGCAGCCAGATACCGCCGCCCTTGGCCGCGCCCCACGGCCGGGTGGCATCGCGCGGCGGGGTGCCCGGCACACGGTTGTAGTCGATGGCGATGACGTAACCGAAGTCGTGCTGGTACGCCTTGGGCCACTCCTTCGGGGAGGCGTAGGCGTAGGCGTTGTGGTCGTACGGCAGTTTGCTCCCCGGATCGGCGTACGTGCCGCCCGCGGCGGACAGCGTGAACACGCCCACCGGGCTGCGCTTGTCGCCCTCGTGGTGATCGAGGGTCCAGCCGCGGCGCCCGTTGTGCGCCGCCCAGCTCCCCTCCCGGTGCCAGCGTCCGCCCTGCCTCGCGTAGAGCACCACTTCGGATTCGGCCGAGTTCAGGCCCTTGCCGTACACGGCCACGACCTGGCGGGACCGGCCCGGTATCCGTGCGTACAGACGTCTTCCGACGCCCGGAATACGGGCCGGGTCCGGGACGGCGGCGGAACCGGAGGCGGTCGGCGCGGCCGGGCCGTGGTGGCCGGGCGGGGAGCCGGACGAGCCCGTGCCACAGGCCGGAAGGGTCGTCAGGAGCAGGGTTCCGAGGGCCGCCGCCCAGCGCGTCGAGCACCGCACACTGTCTATCCGCACCGGGCCATGCTGACATGACGCCCCATTGACGCGAAAACCGTTTGAAATTCCCCGCTCCGCGAAGCGACCCTGTCACGGCTTGTCCCGGCCCGCCGCCCTCGGCTGCCGCCGTTCCCTGACACGCTGTCACGAGCCGTCTGGACGTCATGCAGATTCACGACCTTCCCTATCCCGACCCCGGCGTGCCCGACGCACGCTCGGGGCCCCGATTCCTGTGGTGGCTCTGGCGCAATCAGCTCGGCGGCCAGCTCAGAGCGCTCGCCTGGGGCCTGCTTCACTTCGTCGCCGTCTCCGCGCTCCCCTTCTGCGTCGGTTCCGCCGTACAGGCCGTCGTGGACCGGTCCGGCACCCGGCTGGCCCTGACGGGCGCTTCGATGCTGCTGTGCGGTACGGCCATGGCGGTGGGCGACACCCTCCTGCATCGGGCCGCCGTCACCAACTGGATCACCGCGGCCGCCCGCGTCCAGCAACTCCTCGCCCGCAAGGCGGCCGCACTCGGCTCGGCGCTGACCCGGCGGGTGGCGGCCGGCGAGGTGGTCGCCGTGTCCACCGGCGACGTGGAGAAGATCGGCTGGTTCGTGGAGGCGGTGTCCCGTTTCACCGCCGCCGCGCTGACCGTGGTCGTCGTCTGCGTCGGCCTCCTCGCCTACCAGCCCGCGCTCGGCACCGTCGTGGCCGCCGGACTGCCCGTCGTGGCACTCGCCGTACTGCCGCTGCTGCCGCACGCGACCCGCCGCGCCGACCTCCAGCGCGAGAAGGCGGGCCGCGCCACCGAACTGGCCTCGGACACCGTCGCCGGACTGCGGGTGCTGCGCGGCATCGGCGGCGAGGAACTCTTCCTCGCCCGCTACCGCCACGCCTCCCAGGAGGTGCGGCACACGGCCGTGCGCAGCGCACGGATGTGGTCGCTGATCTCGGCCGTACAGGTGCTGCTGCCGGGTCTGCTGCTGATCGCGGTCGTCTGGTACGGCGTCCACCTGGTCCGCGAGGGCCGCATCGCCGTCGGCGAACTGGTCACCGTCTACAGCTCCGTGATGGTCCTCAGCTATCCCTTGCAGCACTTCGAGGAGATCGCGATGTCCTACTCCTTCTCCCGCCCGTCGGCCGAGCGCGCCGCGCGGGTGCTGTCGTTGGAACGGCCGGCGACGACAGGCGGCGGCGCTCGCGAGGCGGCGGGCGGCGACCGGTCGGCGGTGCCCCGCGGCGATCTGTACGACCCCGCCACGGGTCTCACCGCCCCCGCCGGACGGCTCACCGCGGTGGTGTGCGGCGACCCGGACGCCGCCGGACGGCTCGCGGAGCGGCTCGGCGGCCATCCCACGGAGCCGGGCCGCTCGGTGCTGCTTGGCGGAACGCCCCTGGACGAACTCCCCCTGGACCTCGCCCGGACCGCCGTCCTCGTCCAGGACAAGGACCCGGTGCTGCTCTCCGGCACCCTGCGCGAACTCCTCGACGTGCCCGCCTCCGGTGCCGTCACGGCCGCCGACGCGCTCGCGGCCGCTCGGTGCGAGGACGTCCTGGACTCCCTGGTGCAGGGCTCCCTGGGCGCCGCCGACCCGATGGACGCCCGCATCACCGAGCGCGGCCGGTCCCTCTCCGGCGGCCAGCGCCAACGACTCGCCCTGGCCCGGTCCCTGGTCACCGATCCGGAGGTCCTGGTGCTGGACGAACCGACCTCCGCGGTCGACTCGCACACCGAGGCCCGCATCGCCGACGGACTGCGCCTGCTGCGCTCGGGGCGCACGACGGTGGTGTTCACCTCCTCACCGCTGCTCCTGGACCGCACCGACCGGGTGGTCCTGGTCCACGGGGACACGGTCCTGGCGACCGGCACGCACCGGGAGCTGTTCGAGAGCGAGCCCCGGTACCGGGCCGTGGTGACACGGGAGACGGACGACGAACCGGCCACGGCCGCCGAGGGCACGCTGCTGGACGCCCTCGGGAAGCTGGAAGAGATCGAGGAAAGCGCATGATCGGCGTCGCACCACCGGAGTACGACCCGGCGGCCCCGACGACCGCCACCACCCTGCCCGTCGGCACGTCCGCGACCGTACGGGCCTACGTCGCCGAGCTGTTCCGCCGCCACCGCCGGGCCTTCCTGCTGCTGATCACCGTGAACACGGTGGCCGTGATCGCCTCCATGGCCGGCCCCTACCTGCTCGGCGACCTGGTCCAGCGGGTGTCGGACGGGAATCGGGAGCTGCGTCTCGGCCTCACCACCGGGCTGTTCCTGCTGGCGCTCGCCGTGCAGGCGGTGTTCGTCCGGCAGGTGCGGCTGCGCGGCGCCATGCTCGGCGAACGGATGCTCGCCGACCTGCGCGAGGACTTCCTCGTCCGCTCGGTCGGCCTGCCGCCGGGCGTGCTGGAACGCGCGGGCACCGGCGACCTGCTCTCCCGTATCACCACGGACATCGACCGCCTGGCCAACGCCATGCGCGAGGCCGTACCGCAGCTCGCGATCGGTGTCGTATGGGCTCTCCTGCTCCTCGGCGGGCTGGTGGTGACGGCTCCGCCGCTCGCGGCCGCCGTGCTGCTCGCCCTGCCGGTGCTGGTGGCCGGGTGCCGCTGGTACTTCAAGCGGGCGCCCGCCGGCTACCGCTCGGAGGCCGCCGGGTACGCGGCCGTCGCCGCCGCGCTCGCCGAGACCGTGGACGCGGGCCACACCATCGAGGCGCACCGACTGGGCGCCCGCCGGGTCGCCCTGTCCGAGCAGCGGATCACCTCCTGGACCGCGTGGGAAAGGTACACGCTCTGGTTGCGGTCCGTGCTTTTCCCGGTCATCAACGCCACCCACCTCATCGTCCTCGGCTCGGTCCTGATGGTGGGCGGAACGCTCGTCCTGCACGGCTGGCTCGGGGTGGGCCGGCTGATCACGGGCGCGCTGGTGGCGCAGATGCTCGTCGACCCGGTGAACCTCATCCTGCGCTGGTACGACGAGGTGCAGGTGGCCCAGGTCTCGCTCGCCCGCCTCGTCGGGGTCCGGGAGATCGAGCCGGGCGCCGGGGACGCGTCGGTGGCGCCCGAGGGCCGGGACGTGCACGCCGACCGGGTGCGCTTCGGCTACCGGGAAGGCGTCGACGTGCTGCGCGAGGTGTCCCTCCGGCTCGCCCCCGGCACCCGGCTCGCCCTGGTCGGCCCCTCGGGTGCGGGCAAGTCCACCCTGGGCCGGCTGCTCGCCGGGATCTACGCGCCCCGTGCCGGGCGGATCACCCTCGGCGGGGCCGAGCTGTCCCGGATGCCGGCCGAACGCGTCCGCTCGCACGTCGCCCTGGTCAACCAGGAGCACCACGTCTTCGTCGGCTCGCTGCGGGACAACCTCCTGCTGGCCCGCGACGGCGCCGACGACGCGGAACTGTGGGCGGCCCTGGCCGCCGTGGACGCCGACGGCTGGGCTCGGGCGCTGGCCGCCGGGCTGGACACCGAGGTCGGGTCCGGCGGCCTGACGCTGACCCCGGCGCAGGCCCAGCAGATCGCGCTGGCCCGGCTGGTGCTGGCCGATCCGCACACGCTGGTGCTGGACGAGGCGACCTCGCTCCTGGACCCGCGCGCCGCCCGTCATCTGGAGCGGTCCCTGGCCCGTGTCCTCGACGGCCGCACGGTCGTCGCCATCGCCCACCGGCTGCACACCGCCCACGACGCGGATGTGATCGCCGTGGTGGAGAGCGGCCGGATCAGCGAGCTGGGCAGCCATGACGAGCTGGTCGCGGCGGGCGGCGCGTACGCGGCCCTGTGGCGGTCCTGGCACGGCTGAGCGTCCCGCTCGGGCGGTCTCCTCGGAGGCTGCCGGGGCTCCGTGCCGTTGCGCGGTGGTGAGCAGCAGTGGAAGGCTGGAAAACGGTACCGGCCCGGATTTCCTCCGAGAACCTCCCGGTTCGCACCCTGTGACATCCGTGCCGCGTGTCCCGGCGGCCCGCCGCCCGCTTCGGCGGCATCCGGCCGTCCTCACCACCTGGAGGTAGTCGTGGACAGCGCCGACAGCTGGGGGGACGACGTCTACCAGCCCGATCCCGACCCCTCGGAGGTCCGGGAGGACTCGGGGGTGCTCGACGTCGAGGACACTCTGGACTTCGACGGTGTCGACGACCCCCTCGACCGCGGCTGGTCGCCTCCGGAGCGCCCCTGGGCGGTGGAACACGACGGCGTGACCGCGGCGGAGCGGCGAGCGGGCGAGACCCTCGACCAGCGCCTCGCCGAGGAGATCCCCGACCGGGACCCGCCTGACGGCGACGGCATCGGAGATTGCGCGGGCACCGACGGGGAACTCCTCGACAACGAGGTCGGCGATATGCGCTCCGGCCGCCTGGTCGCGCCCGACGAGGGGGCGCACGAGGACGAAGAGGCCGCACTCGTCGCCAGCGATGTCGGCATCGACGGCGCCGCCGCATCCGCGGAGGAGGCCGCGATGCACATCGTGGACGACGACTCCGTCTCGGGCTGACTCCCGCGCCTCCGCAGTCCCGCCCGCGCCCTGCCCGACCGCCCCGAACAAGGAGCCGCCATGCAGCAGGACAAGCACCCCGATTACCACGCCGTGGTCTTCCGCGATCGCGCCGCCGGCTACGCGTTCCTCACTCGGTCCACGGCGCGGAGCGAGCAGACCATCGACTGGGACGACGGCCAGACCTACCCGGTGATCGACGTGGAGATCTCTTCGGAAAGCCACCCCTTTTACACCGGCAAGGCCCGCCAGGTCGACACCGAGGGCCGCATCGCGCGCTTCGAGCGCCGCTACGGCGCGGCGGGCACGGGCGACGCCACCTGAGCGGCGGTGCGGCCTCAGATCACGTTGAGGGCCGCCGCGCAGCCCACTCCACCGAGCACCATGAACACGGGCATGAGCACCTTCAGCTCGACCCAGCTGCCCGCCCGGAACCGGATCGCCTTCGGCGGCCCTACCGGGTACCAGCGCTTGCGGCCCAGCGGGATCGGCCACAGGATCGGGCAGCCCGAGACCGTCAGCGCGTCCCCGATGTCGTGCACCAGCGCGCCCAGCACGATCGGCAGCCCCAGCCACAGGTACTGCTGTCCGGGCTCGGTGAACAGCCAGTCCGAGCCGTTGCCGGGCTTGTCGAGCACGCCCGCGAGTATCCACGCGGAGGCCGCCGCCAGGAGCCAGACGAGTATGTCGCTGCTGGAGCCGCGGGCCGCCCGCCACAGCAGGCCCTCGATCGCCAGCACCATGTGCACGAACAGGATCGCCAGGACCGCCCAGCGGCCCCCGTTGATCGCCGCCGCCGAGGCGCCGGCGCCGATCAGGACCGCCCACACCCAGGTGTGCGTCAGCGTGCGGTGGCCGCCGGAGCGGCGCGGGTCGCCCTTCTTCCTGGTCGCCTTGTAGACGGCGTAGGACAGCTTGTCCACGATCTCGCAGAGCCAGTGGGAGATCGGTCCGAAGGCGTGCGAAATGGTGGCGGCCTTGTGGTCGAGGTCCGGTGCGAGCGCGGCGCCCGCGCAGATCAGGGCGCCGACCAGCAGGACCGGCCAGGGCATCGGGTGCCCGGCCGCGGCGGCGGCCGCCCCGACGCCGAGCCAGGCCGCGGCTCCCGACAGTGAGTGTGCTGGTCCCATCATGGCCGCTTCCCGCCCCATTCCTCAGATTCCGCTGTCCAGTTGACGCGGTGCGCTGATGCTCCGTCGGCGACACAGCGTAGCTGCCGTGATCTTCCCGGCCCCAGCCGATTCCCCGATCAGGGAGGAGGACAGGCAAGATGGGAGCGTGACCCTCATCGATCAGCTGCCGCCGACCGCCGACCCCGACGCCCTGTACGAAGCCTTCGAGGCGTGGACCCAGGAGCGCGGCCTCACCCTCTACCCCCACCAGGAAGAGGCGCTGATCGAAGCGGTGTCCGGAGCGAACGTGATCGTCTCCACCCCGACCGGCTCCGGCAAGAGCATGATCGCCGCGGGCGCGCACTTCGCGGCGCTGGCCCGAGACGAGGTCACCTTCTACACGGCACCGATCAAGGCACTGGTGTCGGAGAAGTTCTTCGAGCTGTGCAAGCTGTTCGGCACCGAGAACGTCGGCATGCTCACCGGCGACGCCTCCGTGAACGCCGACGCGCCCGTGATCTGCTGCACCGCCGAGGTGCTGGCCTCGATCGCGCTGCGCGACGGCAGGAACGCGGACGTGGGCCAGGTCGTCATGGACGAGTTCCACTTCTACGCGGAGGGAGACCGCGGCTGGGCCTGGCAGATTCCGCTGCTGGAGCTGCCCCAGGCGCAGTTCATCCTGATGTCGGCCACTTTGGGCGATGTGTCGTTCTTCGAGAAGGATCTCACCCGCCGCACCGGTCGCCCGACCGCGGTGGTCCGCTCGGCGACCCGCCCGGTGCCGCTCTCCTACGAATACAAGCTGACGCCGCTCACCGAGACGCTCACCGAACTGCTGGAGACCAAGCAGGCGCCGGTGTACATCGTCCACTTCACCCAGGCGCAGGCCGTGGAGCGGGCCCAGGCGCTGATGAGCATCAACATGTGCTCGCGCGAGGAGAAGGACCAGATCGCCGAGCTGATCGGCAACTTCCGCTTCACCACCAAATTCGGCCGCAACCTCTCCCGTTACGTCCGGCACGGCATCGGTGTGCACCACGCCGGCATGCTGCCCAAGTACCGGCGGCTGGTGGAGAAGCTCGCCCAGGCCGGCCTGCTGAAGGTCATCTGCGGCACGGACACGCTCGGCGTCGGCGTCAACGTGCCCATCCGCACCGTGCTGTTCACCGCGCTGACCAAATACGACGGCAGCCGGGTACGGACCCTGCGGGCGCGTGAGTTCCACCAGATCGCGGGCCGGGCCGGCCGGGCCGGCTTCGACACGGCCGGCCTCGTCGTCGCCCAGGCGCCAGAGCACGTCATCGAGAACGAGAAGGCGCTGGCGAAGGCGGGAGACGATCCGAAGAAGCGGCGCAAGGTAGTGCGCAAGAAGGCGCCGGAGGGCTTTGTCGGCTGGACGGAGAACACCTTCCAGAAGCTGATCGACTCGGAGCCGGAGCCGCTGACGTCCCGTTTCCGGGTGACGCACACCATGCTGCTGTCGGTGATCGCCCGGCCGGGCAACGCCTTCGAGGCGATGCGCCATCTCCTGGAGGACAACCACGAGCCGCGCAAGCAGCAGCTGCGGCACATCCGCCGGGCGATCGCGATCTACCGTTCGCTGCTCGACGGCGGCATCGTGGAGAAGCTCGACAAGCCCGATGCGGAGGGCCGCATCGTACGGCTCACGGTCGACCTCCAGCAGGACTTCGCGCTCAACCAGCCGCTGTCCACCTTCGCCCTCGCCTCGTTCGAACTGCTCGACCCCGAGTCGCCCTCCTACGCCCTCGACATGGTCTCCGTGGTCGAGTCCACCCTGGACGATCCGCGGCAGATCCTCGTCGCCCAGCAGAACAAGGCGCGCGGCGAGGCGGTGGCGGCGATGAAGGCCGACGGTGTCGAGTACGAGGAGCGCATGGAGCGCCTCCAGGACGTCTCCTACCCGAAGCCGCTGGAAGAACTGCTGTTCCACGCGTACAACACCTACCGCAAGAGCCACCCCTGGGTCGGCGACCATCCGCTGTCGCCGAAGTCGGTCGTCCGCGACATGTACGAACGGGCGATGTCCTTCACCGAGTTGGTGTCCTTCTACGAGCTGGCCCGCACCGAGGGCATCGTGCTGCGCTACCTCGCCAGCGCCTACAAGACCCTCGACCACACCATCCCGGACGACCTGAAGTCCGAGGACCTCCAGGACCTGATCGAGTGGCTCGGCGAGATGGTGCGCCAGGTGGACTCCAGCCTGCTGGACGAGTGGGAGCAGCTCGCGAACCCCGAGGAGATGACCGCCGAGCAGGCCCAGGAGAAGGCCGACGAGGTCAAGCCCGTCACCACCAACGCGCGCGCCTTCCGGGTGCTGGTCCGCAACGCGCTGTTCCGCCGGGTGGAACTGGCCGCGCTGGACCAGGTCGAGGAATTGGGCGAGATGGACGCGGAGTCCGGCTGGGACGCCGACGCCTGGGGCGAGGCGATGGACAAGTACTGGGACGAGTACGAGGATCTCGGCACCGGCCCCGACGCCCGCGGCCCCAAGCTGCTGGTCATCAAGGAGGAGCCGGAGAACGGGCTGTGGCGGGTCCGCCAGATCTTCGACGACCCGAGCGGTGACCACGACTGGGGTATCAGCGCGGAAGTCGATCTCGCGGCCTCGGACGCCGAGGGCCGTGCGGTCGTCCGCGTCACCGATGTCGGCCAGCTGTGACCACAGGAGAATCACACCCATGACGACGAACCCGGCCGAAAGACTGGTCGATCTGCTCGACCTGGAGCAGATCGAGGTCAACATCTTCCGTGGCCGAAGCCCGCAGGAGTCCTTGCAGCGGGTCTTCGGCGGCCAAGTGGCGGGCCAGGCGCTCGTCGCCGCCGGCCGCACCACGGACGGCGACCGCCCGGTGCACTCACTGCACGCGTACTTCCTGCGCCCCGGTCGACCGGGGGTGCCGATCGTGTACCAGGTGGAGCGGATCCGCGACGGGCGTTCGTTCACCACGCGCCGCGTCACCGCGGTGCAGCAGGGCCGCACGATCTTCAACCTGACCGCCTCCTTTCACAAGCCCGAGGAAGGACCGTTCGAACACCAGCTGCCGCCTGCCCGTGAGCTGGTGCATCCCGAGTCGCTGCCGACGGTGGCCGAGGAGATACGCAAGCACCTGGGCTCACTGCCGGAGCAGTTGGAGCGGATGGCGCGCCGTCAGCCGTTCGACCTCCGGTACGCCGAACCGCTGCGCTGGAACGACGAGGAGATCAGGGGCGCCGAGCCGCGCAGCGCGGCGTGGATGCGCGCGGTCGGCCCGCTGGGCGACGACCCGCTGGTCCACACCTGCGCGCTGACCTACGCCAGCGACATGACGCTCCTGGACGCGGTGCGCATCCCCATCGAACCCCTGTGGGGCCGCCGTAGCTTCGACATGGCCTCGCTGGACCACGCCATGTGGTTCCACCGGCCGTTCCGCGCCGACGAGTGGTTCCTGTACGACCAGGAGTCGCCGATCGCCACGGGCGGGCGGGGCCTCGCGCGCGGGCGTATCTACGACATCGAGGGGCGACTGCTCGTCTCGGTCGTCCAGGAGGGACTGTTCAGGTCCCTGTAGCCGGTTGCCGCCCGGCCTCGACCGCGGGCACTCGGATCTCTGCCACGGGCCGAGCCGGCCCGCGTCGCAGCCAGGCGCGCAGACGGCGCGTGGAGCGCGGTGGTGTGTGTCCCGGTCCGGGGAACCGGGGTGCGGGGGCCGGAGCCGTCCGCACACGCGGCACGTGTCGCCGCTCGGGCGCGTATCCCGGCTCGCGGGGGTTTCGCCGCTCGAGTGCGTGTCGTGGCTCGGGCACGCACCCTCCGGTGTTTCGAGGCGGCTCGACGTTCCGCGCCGTCGACTCCGCGACTTCCGCCATCGGCCCGGACGCAGCCGGCCTCGACTCGGCCATGGCCCCCGTCGGCCCCACCGGGGTCGGCATCGGCGCCACCGGTGCCGTGACCGTGCGCGCCATGGGCGGGATCGGCCGCGGCGTCGGACGCTTCGTCGGCCCGGCACGGCGGACGGCGGGACGCGGGGCCGGTGAGAAAGCCCGTGCTTCCTCGACCGAGTGGGCGAGGTCGCTGCGCAGCCAGTCGATCTCGTCCGTGTCCTGCGCGGTCGTGATCCGCTCGGCGAGGTGGGCGAAGGAGGTTCCGGCCAGGCTCTGGCCGGGGAGCGCGGGCCGCAATCGGTTGACCCAGGCGCGCTCGTAGGGGTCCTCGACGACGTCGGCGATCTCGACAGGAGGGAGCAGGGCGGCCAGGGCGCCGGCTCGGGCCCACGGGTTCTCGGCCTGCCGCAGCAGGCATCCGAGCTGCCGCATGCGCCAGTTGCGGGCGCGCAGGTCCACGCCCTCCGCGAGCTGTCCGCGCAGCGTCTCGGGTGTGCGCCCCTTGAGTAGTTGCTCGTTCTCGGCGACGGCCGCGAAGTGCTTCAGCTCCTCGGTGAGATAGAGCCAGACCACGGCGCCGTACCGGTTGACGTAGACCTTCGCGGGTACGAGCAGGCCGAGACGGGCGAGCCGGGTGAAGCGGCCGGCCGAGATTGCCATCAGCCCGGCGCCCTCGGTGGTGCCCACGACGCGCACCCGGTCCTTGAGCGTGTCCGGGAACCCTTCCTGCGCCCGAAGCCGGTCGATCTCCGCGCGCTCCACCAGCCGGCCCCCGCCCCCGTCTTCGTCGGGCACGGTCCGCACATGGCCGAGCTGGACGGCGAGATCGAACTCGCCGCGCAGGATGTTCAGTTCACGAGCGGCCCGGCTCGGTGTGCAGGTGTCCGTGCGTACTGGTTCGAAGGTGTGTGCCGACATGGTCGTACTCCCCCGTGGAGTCGGTGGCTCACGCCCGGTGCGTTCGCCGTGCACACACCGTAGCCGGGTCGGGGCAGCGCGTGTTCAGCCTGTGGATAACTCCGCGGGACTTCAAGAAACCCCAGGTCAGAACTCTGTGCCAGGTGCCCGTTCGGGTTTGCGGGCATCGACGCCGAGGTGTTCGCCGACCCGGTTGACGAGCAGGGTCATCTCGTAGGCGATCTGCCCGATGTCGGTCTCCGCCCCGCTGAGCACGCACAGGCAGCTGCCGGGGCCGGCCGCGGTCACGAACAGCACGGCGTCGTCGTACTCGATCATCGTCTGGCGCACCGTGCCCGCGCCGAAGTGGCGGCCCGAGCCCTTTGCCAGGCTGTGCAGTCCGGACGCCACAGCGGCGAGGTGTTCGGCGTCCTCGCGGCGCAGGCCGGTGCTCGCGCCGGTGACCAGTCCGTCGTTGGACAGGACCAGCGCGTGCCGTACATCGTCCACACGTTCCGTCAGGTCGTCCAGGAGCCAGCCGAGTCCCTGGTTCTGCGGCATTTCCGTCTCCCCGTGTGATCTCTCCCCCCTGGCCGGAGGAACCCTCCGCAAGCCTTCCCCACGTGCGGCGTACGGGCAAGCAGGATGGGCGCATGGCACAGAAGATGACCGACGAGGAATGGCGGGCGTTCGTCTCAAAAGGCACCCGCACCGGCAAACTGTCCACTGTTCGCGCCGATGGGAGCCCGCATGTGGCCCCGGTCTGGTTCCTGCTGGACGGGGACGAACTGGTCTTTCTGACCGGCCGGGAGACCGTGAAAGGGCGCAATCTCGTCCGTGACGGGCGTGTCGCCCTGTGCGTGGACGACGACCGGCCGCCGTTCCATTTCGTGGTGCTCAGCGGCCGCGCCCGGCTGTCGGAGGATCCGGCGCAACTGCGCCACTGGGCAGCACGGGTCGCCGCCCGGTACATGGGCGAGGACCGCGCCGAGGAGTTCGGTGCCCGCAACGGAGTTCCCGGTGAGCTGCTGGTGCGTGTCCCCGTCGAGCAGGTGGCGGCGGAGCGGGACCTGGCGGCCTGAGCCGCAGCCCCGGCCGCCCGGCGGCCGCGAGGCGCCCGCCAGCGCACCGGGACGCGCACAGCACAGGACCGCGGAAGCAGGGCATCATGCGGGTCATGAGCGACGACCACGCACATGTCCAGGAGTTCTTCACCGCACGGGCCGCCGACTGGGACCGCAAGTTCCCCGACGACGGCCCCGCGTACGCGGCCGCTGTGGCCGACCTCGGTCTGCGGGCGGGCGACCGCGTGCTGGACGCGGGCTGCGGTACAGGGCGCGCACTGCCCCCGCTGCGGACCGCTGTGGGCCCCACCGGGGTGGTGCTCGGAGCCGACCTGACCCCGGCAATGCTCGCGGCCGCCGTGACGGCGGGCCGGGACCGGGAAGGAACACTGCTGCTCGCGGACGTCGCCGCCCTGCCGCTGCGCTCGGCATGCCTGGACGCGGTGTTCGCGGCGGGGCTGATCGCCCACCTGCCCCATCCGGTGGACAACCTGCGGGAACTCGCCCGAGTGGTACGCCCCGGCGGGCGGCTCGCCCTCTTCCACCCCATCGGCCGCGCGGCCCTGGCGGCGCGCCAGGGCCGGCAGATCACACCGGACGATCTGCGCGCCGAGCCCCATCTCCGCCCCCTGCTGTCCGCTTCGGGATGGCGCATGACGTCGTACGTCGACGAGGACGCCCGCTTCCTCGCCCTCGCCGTGCGCGAGGTCTGAAGGGTCGGATGTCCAGGGCGACCTCGGCGGCCAAGGCGTCGGGGTTGTCGAACATGACGTTGTGCCCGGCGCCGGGCACCGTCAGCAGCCGTACGCCGGCCGCTTCCACGGACCCCGCCGCGCAGGCGGCGGTGCTGCGGCGACGGCTCGCCTTCCGGGAGGAGCCGACAAGCTTCTTCTACGACGGCGACCGGTCGGTCCGGGCCGAGGAAGTGAACGACCCTTCCGGCAGGGCATCCTCACCATCGCGCGCGCCACGAGCCGGGCCGGACTCGGCCGGGCTCGTGAGACCCTCGCCTTACTCGGGGGAGCCTGAGGTGTCCAGGTGCCGCACCGGGCAGCCGCGCAGTCCTGGGACCGGGCGGGTGCCGAGGTCGGCCACGCGATAGCCGTCCGGGTAGCCCTTGATCTCCCGGTTCTGGCGCGCAAAGTGGGGCGTCCGGCGCGGCGGCAGCAACCGCACGATCCGGCTGCGCGCCCGCACGGCGCGGCGCACCAGGGCGACGGTGGCCGCGCCGGGCCGTTCATAGCGGAACGCGTTCAGCAGCGGCTCGTCGAGCAGGGCGAGCACGCCCGTGCGCAGCAGAGGAGCCAAGGGGCGCGGGTACCAGGAGGCCATCAGGTCGAGGGTGGCGTCCGAGACTCGCCGGCCTCCCTCGTCCCAGCCGAAATGCGCCTCCTCGTAGGTGTCGAGAAGGGTCTCGAACTCTTCGTAGCTCTCAGGCAGGTCGGGGATACCCATGTGCCGGCCGAGGGTCCGGTAGTACTCGGTGGCGGCGACAATCTCGTGCCGGGACAACCGGCGCCAGCCGTAGCTGTCGATCCAGCGTTTGGGCACCACGACGAAGGTGCTGAGCACGTACCGCATGTCATCGTCGCTGATGTCGTAGCTGCGGTGCATCTGGTTGATGCGGCGGATGGCCGTACGCCCCTGTTCGGCGGCGAAGCCGTGCTCCACGACGGTGTCGAGAAGCAGCGCGGTGTCGTCGTACCGCTTCTGGGTGCGGTCGGTCAGCTCGGCGGTCTGCGCCAGGAGCCGGCCGATGCTCGGGACGGCGTAGGTGCGGTAGAGGGCCAGTTCAAGGGCGCGTGTGTAGTCCCAGGGGAATTCGTAGGCGGTGCTGAGCCGGTAGATCTCCGGGGCGTCCGCCACCGGGTCCAGCCGGCGGATCCGCTCCAGCCGTTCGAAGCGCTTCACCGCGTCGTCCCCCTTCTGTCGCCGGAAACCAACTTTATGCGGAGCGGGGGGAGATGAACCATAACCGATATCCCGTTCCGGAGGCGGGGCGAGCGCCCTTGTGCGGCGGGATGCCCGCCCTGGCGGCCCCAGGGCGGGGGCGGTCTGGGGAAGTCCCGTGGAGACCGTGGTCGTTTCGCCCCCGTCCAGGGGGAAAGTTGCAGGTCCGCGTGGTGTGAGGAGTCGTGACAAGGGCCTTCCGTCCGCATTAGGGTGCGCGCGGTTGGACGAGCCACTGGGAGGCAGGCATGGCCGGGACGGACGATGGGGCCGTCGCCGCCGCGGACGATGCGCTGTATGTGCTGACGGCGGTGCTGCTGACGCCGGCGCAGTTCCCGAGCGTGCTGGGCGACGACTATCCGGAATCGTGCGCGGCGCTGGGACTCGCGCCGCGCGCCGACGGGTACGGCCTGGTGCTCGGGCAGGACGGCGACGGCGCCCGCTGGACGGTCGTCATCGACGATGTCTCGTTGGTCGCGGTGGCGATCGCGTCCTGGGACTGCGGCCTGGAGTACGAGCTGTCCCCGGAGGAGCACGCCATCGTGACCGCGCTGCCCGGCTGGCCGCTGGCGGTCGCCGTCGCGGCGCCCGGCGTCCCCGCGCCGCACGATCCCGCGCCCGAGACGGGCGAGCGGCCCCCGCTGAGCCCGCCGGACACCAGTGTCTGGGGCCCGGCTCAGCGGCGCCTGGGCGCCGACGAGATCGCGTTGCAGTGGGCGGCCTGGCGGCAGCAGATCAACGACGCCGAGTTCGCCGCCCCGGCCGGCCAGTCCTCCGCAGCGGAGCCCCCGGCGCAGGCCGAGGGCGACGGGCAGGAGGACGCGGGACCGCCGCAGGGCGGCCACCAGGGGATACGGCGGGTCCTCGCGGAAGCGCGCGCCTACGTCGACTCGCCGCCGCCGCTGGGCCGGGTGCGCTCCACCTTCGCGCCCGGCGACGCCCGCACACTGCGCGCGGACGGCCCCGGCTGGTCGATGGTGGCGCGCACCGACGACATCGCCTTCGTCCTGCTCGACGACGAGCCTGGGGAGGTCCTGCCGGTCGGCCGCGGTCCGGAGCTGCCCGGACTGCTGGATGCCCTCGACAAGATGGCCGTGCGGCCCCTGTGATCAGGGGCGGCGCGGTGTCCGTCTCAGCGGCCGAGTTCCTTGCGGGTGATCCTGCGGAGCCTGCGCCGCTGGGAGGGGTCCAGCGCCAGGTAGGCGGCGGCCGGGACTCCCACCACGACCAGGAGCACCACCCACCAGGGCAGCCCCAGGAGCAGCAGTATCAGACCGACCGCCACACCCCCTGTGGCGATCTTCGCGTTTCTCGACATGAGCGTCGCCTCCTTCACGGCCACTGCCGTTCTCTGCTGTGAGAACGGCCCCCCGCCCCCCGCGGTTCCGGGCCTCGCTTCTGAGACATCCCTGATGTGCGCCCCTAGGACCTGTCTGACAAATGATCTTGGCTCGGTTCGCGGAGCCAGAGGATGAGTGCTGCGAGGTGAAGTCCGGCCCGGTAGCGGGCGGCGAGTTTGTCGAAGCGGGTCGCGATGGCGCGGAACTGCTTGAGCCGGTTGAAGCAGCGTTCGACGACGTTGCGGGCCTTGTAGAGCTCACGGTCGAAGGCCGGTGGCCTGCCGCCGGCCCGGCCGCGCCGCATCCGGTTGGCCTTCTGATCAGCCCTTTCCGGGATCACCGCCCGGATGCCCCGGTGCCGTAGCGTCTGGCGGATCGCCCGTGATGAATACGCCTTGTCGGCGATGACCGCATCGGGTCTGCGGCGCGGCCGCCCGACGCCCGTCCGGGGCACTCTAACCGCGTCCAAGACCGCGTCGAAGGCGGTGGAGTCGTTGACGTTGCCCGGCGTGAGGACGACGGCCAGGGGCAGGCCCCGGCCGTCACAGGCGAGGTGGACCTTGGTGGTCAGCCCGCCGCGGGACCGGCCGAGCGCCTGACCAGCCGCCGTGCGTTCCGGATCTTCCAGTTCGTCCCCCGTCGACGCCCCTTTTTGCGAGCGCCGGCGGCGTGCTGGTGGGCCCGGTTGATCGTGGAGTCGACCGAGACCGTCCATTCCACGGCCCCGACGGAGTCGTCGCGGACCTGAACCTCTTCGAGCAGGCGGGCCCAGGTCCCGTCCGTCTCCCAGCGGGCGAACCGCTCGTAGACCGTCTGCCACGGCCCGAAGCGCTCTGGCAGGTCACGCCACGGAGCACCCGTCCGCAACCGCCACAACACCCCATTGATCACCTGCCGGTGATCCCGCCACGGACGGCCTCGCCCGTCAACACCCGGCAACAGTGGCGCTATCCGCTCCCACGCCGCATCCGTCAGCTCACCACGACCCACCACAAGATCGATTATCAGACACGTCCTAGGGCCGACCGGGGGATCACCGCGAAGTCACCCATGCCGTCCGCGGCGGAACAGCCGGGGAGCCCGGCGCGCGTAGGTGCCATGCTCCCCGGTGTCCTTGCGGCCCCGCTCCGCGCGTGCGGCTGTCAGCCGCGGGCGCCCAGCAGGTGGTCCATCGCCAGCTGGTCGAGGTGTTCGAAGGCCATTCCGCGTGCGGCGACGGCGTCGACGTCGAAGTCCTCGAACGCGGTGCGGTCGGCGAGCAGGGCGTCCAGGCCGTCGGCCGCGGTCGGCTGGGCCAGCTGGTCCAGACGCGCGGCACGCAGCGCCTCCTGCACCTCCGGGTCGGCGCGGAAGGCGGCCGCGCGGTCCTTGAGGATCAGGTAGTTGCGCATGCAGCCCGCGGCCGAGGCCCACACGCCGTCGAAGTCCTCGGTGCGCGGCGGCTTGAAGTCGAAGTGCCGCGGACCCTCGTAGCCGGCGCTCTCCAGAAGGTCGACCAGCCAGAACGCCGCCCGTAGGTCGCCGGCGCCGAACCGCAGGTCCTGGTCGTACTTGATGCCGGACTGGCCGTTGAGGTCGATGTGAAAGAGCTTGCCCGCCCACAGGGCCTGCGCGATGCCGTGGGGGAAGTTCAGGCCGGCCATCTGCTCGTGGCCGACCTCCGGGTTGACGCCGTACAGCTCCGGGCGCTCCAGTCGCTCGATGAAGGCCAGCGCGTGGCCGACGGTGGGCAGCAGGATGTCGCCGCGGGGCTCGTTGGGCTTGGGCTCGATGGCGAAACGGATGTCGTAGCCCTGGGCGGTGACGTACTCGCCGAGGAGGTCGAACGCCTCCTTCATGCGGTCGAGGGCGTCGCGCACGTCCTTGGCGCCACCGGACTCGGCGCCCTCCCGGCCGCCCCAGGCGACGTACGTCTCGGCGCCCAGCTCGACCGCCAGGTCGATGTTGCGGATCGTCTTGCGCAGCGCGTACCGGCGTACATCGCGGTCGTTGGCGGTGAAGCCGCCGTCCTTGAAGACAGGGTGTGTGAAGAGGTTCGTGGTCGCCATGGGCACCTTCATGCCGGTGGCGTCCAGGGCCTGGCGGAACCGCTTGATGTGCGACTCGCGCTCGGTGTCGGAGGACCCGAAGGGGATCAGGTCGTCGTCGTGGAAGGTCACACCGTAGGCGCCCAGTTCGGCCAGGCGCTGCACGGTCTCGACCGGGTCGAGGGCAGGGCGGGTGGCGTCGCCGAACGGGTCCTTCCCCTGCCAGCCGACGGTCCACAGACCGAAGGTGAACCTGTCCTCGGGGGTGGGCTGGAAGCTCATGTCGCGGCTCCTTGTTCCGTACGACTATTTCGTCATGGCCGTTTACAAATTAGTATGCGACCACGCCTCTGGGAAGAGACAAGGTGTCTTCAACCACAAGGTGTCTTCGGAAGATGGCTTCCACAGGGCGCCCTCGGGGGCGTCCTTCGGGAGCGCCCCACAGCACATCCCGCTGAGCCGCGGAAGAGGGAGAACCCCATGTCAGCAGCGGATGGACCGCTCGTCGTCGGCGTGGACACGTCCACCCAGTCCACGAAGGCCCTGGTCGTCGACGCGGCCACCGGCCGGGTGGTGGCGAGCGGCCAGGCACCGCACACCGTCACCGGCGGCGCGGGCCGGGAGAGCGATCCGCGCCAGTGGTGGGACGCCCTGGGCGAAGCGCTGCGCCAGTGCGGTGACGCGGCGCACGAGGCGGCCGCGGTGTCGATCGGCGGCCAGCAGCACGGCCTGGTCACGCTGGACGAGCACGGTGAGCCGGTGCGTCCGGCGCTGCTCTGGAACGACGTCCGTTCCGCGCCGCAGGCCCGTCGGCTGGTGGAGGAGCTGGGCGGCCCGAAGGCATGGGCGGAGCGCACCGGCAGCGTGCCCGGCGCGTCGTTCACCGTGACCAAGTGGGCGTGGCTCGCCGAGCACGAACCGGAGGCGGCGCGCGCCACCACGGCCGTACGGCTCCCCCACGACTACCTCACCGAGCGCCTGACCGGGCAGGCCGTCACCGATCGCGGTGATGTCTCCGGCACCGGCTGGTGGGCGTCCGGCGCGGAGCGGTACGACGAGCAGACCCTGGCGCACATCGGGCTCGACCCGGCGCTGCTGCCTCGGGTGGCACGTCCGGGCGAGGTGGCCGGGACCGTGCGCGATGGCCATGGACTGCCCTTCTCCAAGGGCACCTTGGTGGCCCCTGGTACCGGCGACAACGCGGCGGCCGCGCTGGGCCTCGGTCTGCTGCCCGGCACCCCGGTGCTGAGCCTCGGCACGTCCGGCACGGTGTACGCCGTCTCCCGGTACCGCCCGGCCGACCCCACCGGCACGGTGGCGGGATTCGCCGACGCGCGCGGGGACTGGCTGCCCCTGGCCTGCACTCTGAACTGCACACTCGCCGTGGACCGCGTCGCGACCCTGCTGGGCCTGGACCGCGAGGCCGTGGCTCCCGGCGGCTCCGTGACCCTGCTGCCGTTCCTGGACGGCGAGCGCACCCCCGACCTGCCGAACGCCTCCGGACTGCTGCACGGGCTGCGCCACGACACGACGCCGGGCCAACTGCTCCAGGCGGCGTACGACGGCGCGGTGCACTCGCTGCTCGACGCCCTCGACCTGGTCCTCGACGAGGAGGCGGACCGGGACGGCCCGCTGCTGCTGATCGGCGGCGGCGCGCGGGGCCGGGCCTGGCAGCAGACCGTGCGGCGGCTGTCCGGGCGGCCGGTCCAGATCCCCGCGGCCAAGGAGTTGGTCGCCCTGGGCGCGGCGGCCCAGGCCGCCGGGCTGCTGACCGGTGAGGACCCGGCGGCGGTGGCCCGCCGCTGGAACACCGCGGCCGGGCCGGTGCTGGAGCCGGTGCACCGGGACGAGGAGACGCTGGCCCGGATCGGCGGGGTACTCTCCGACGCGGCCCCGCTGCTGGCACGGGGCACGGAAAACCGCTGAACCGCGCCGCCCGGCCCCGGAACGAGGATTGACGCAGGCATGACCGCACCGCTGCACGAGGCCCGACCCTCGGGGGTCGGCCGGGCCCTGCCGGACACCCAGCAGGGCATGCGCCGGCGCAACCTCGCGCGGGTGCTGCACGCGGTCAGCGCCGAGGGCTCGCTGTCACGGGCGGCGGTGGCCTCGCGCATCGGCCTGACGCGGGCCGCGGTGTCGACCCTGGTGGACGATCTGATCCGCTGGGGGTTGCTGGAGGAACTGGGCCCCGAGCGGCCGGGGCGCGTGGGCCGACCCGGATCGGCGTTGGCGGTGAGCAGCCGTGGCCCGGCCGGCATCGGGGCCGAGATCGGCGTGGATCACCTCGCGGTGTGCGCCGTCGACCTGCGTGGCACGGTCCGGGCGCGGGCCGTGCGCCGCGGTACCAACCGCGGCCGGGCGCCCGCACCGGTGATCGCGGAACTGACGGCGCTGGTCCGCCAGGTGGTCGCCGAGGCCGAACGGGAGGAGCTGTGGGCCGCCGGGCTCGCGGTCGCCGTACCCGGACTGGTGGCGCGTGACGGCCGTACGGTCGTCCGCGCGCCCAACCTCGAATGGCGCGACACCGACCTCGGCGACCTGCTGCCCGGCGACTGGCCGCTCACCGTGGACAACGAGGCCAACTTCGGCGCGCTGGCCGAACTGTGGCTCGGTGCCGGCACCTCGCGCGAGTTCCTGCATGTGTCGGCCGAGATCGGCATCGGCGCGGCGATCGTCGTGGACGGGCGGCTGCTGCGCGGCACGCGCGGGTTCGCGGGTGAGCTGGGCCATGTGCCGGTACGACCGGACGGGCCGTCCTGCGCGTGCGGCGGGCGCGGCTGTCTGGAGCAGTACGCGGGTCAGGAGGCGGTGCTGCGCGCGGCGGGGCTGCGGCCGCGCGAGGATCTCGTCGGCCTGCTCGCGGAGCATGCCGGGAAGGGTGAGGAAGGGGTGCGGGCGGCGCTGCGGGACGCGGGCACGGCGCTGGGCATCGCACTGACTGGGGCGGTGAATCTGCTCGACCCCGAGACGGTGGTCCTGGGCGGCGCACTGGCGGGGCTCTCCCCCTGGCTGCTGCCCTCGCTGGAGGCGGAACTGGCCGGCCGCACGGCAGGTCCGACCTGCCCGGTGGCGGTGTCGCCGCTCGGCCCCGAGGGACCGCTGCTGGGCGCGGCGCACTCCGTCGCCCGCGCCGTGCTCGATGACCCGGCGTCAGCGGCGAAACGTTCCTGACGCTTGGTCAAGCACCGGCGGGCTCGGGTCCGCCGACGGATCAGGCGCGGCCGCACCGCCCTTCGGCGCATTGTCCTCACTCGAAGGAGTGGCGAAGTTATCCACAGGCTTCCGCTTGTCCACGGAACCGTGGCGGAGCCTTCTGCCGGGCCCGCCCGCGCCGTACCGTGAATCGCACGAGGCACGCGCTGCCGGCGCGTCAGATCCCGCGTAGACCTCGTGGTCTGAGCGCCATTCACACAGATCGGGCGGCAACAAAGGGATGGGGGTGACGGTGGAGTGCGCAAGGAAATCCGTGCTGATCGAGGACCTCCTCAAGGGCGTCGCGACCCCGCGTCCCCGGCTGGAGTCGGATACGCCCATCGCCTCGACCGGCCGGGCGCGCTCGCCGGCGGACACGTTCCGGATATCGCAGGCGGGTCCTGCGCGGTGGCTGGCGAACGCCTGGGGCACGAACCACACATCCGCGGCCAAACCCCTCAAGGAGTGGCCGGCCGTGCGGGGGACCTACCGCGATGCGCACGCGCGTCACCGGGAGGCCGCACAGCCTCCGCGCGGCTGACGGCTGGTCACGGCAGCGCACGGCTGCGTCAACCGGCGCCCCGCCCCCTCCCCCCGCGCTCCCGCCTCCGACCCGTCAGTGCCACTGGCGCCGCTCTCATCCGCCCCCCTGAGCCACCCTTTCCGAACACGCAGGACGCACCACCCTCCCCCGTACTCCCATCACTCCCCGACTCCCCCGCACCAGAAAGGCACCCGCGATGGACATGGACCGGGAAAGACCGTGTCTGAGCAGACGATGGATCCTGAAGGGCGCGGCACTCGCCGCCGTTCCGTACGCGTTGCTGCCGGAAGCGCGAGCCGGTGCGAGCGGCTCCGTCGACTACCCGGCCGCCGAGTGGGTGCCCGCCAGCACCGCCAACTACACGGCTTCCAGCCGGCCCGGCAGCTATGCCATCGACCGGGTCATCATCCATGTGACACAGGAGACGTACGCCAACACCCTGGCCATCTTCCAGAACCCGGAGAAACAGGTGACCGCGCACTATCTGGTGCGGTCGGCGGACGGGCACATCGCCCAGTGCGTACGCGAGCACGACATCGCCTGGCACGCGGGCAACTGGAGCTACAACACCCGCAGTATCGGCATCGAGCACGAGGGCTGGGTGGACCAGCCCTCCTACTTCACCAACGCCCTCTACGAGCAGTCGGCGAAGGTCACGGCCTCCATCTGCGACAGATACGGCATCCCCAAGGACAGGGAGCACATCATCGGCCACTACCAGGTACCCGGCACCGACCACACCGATCCGGGACCCAACTGGGACTGGGTCCGCTACATCAGACTCGTCAACTTCGCCTAGCACCGGTCCCGAACCGGCGTCACACCGGTTGTCTGCGCGGACACGGCACGTGACGATGGTTCCAGCCGGATCATCACCGTCACACCGTCCGGGGAGGCCGAGTTGACCGATCCGTGGGTGGCCCTGGAGCCGGGGGCCGATCCCGCCGAGCGGGTCCGGGTGCTGCGCCGCGCGCACGAGACGTTCACCACGGTGGGCGCGGTGCCGCGCCCGGTGCGGTCGGTGGTGGCGGAGTCGTGGCGGCGCAGCGCACGGGCCGGCGTCGTACCGGACGGCACGGCCAGCGTGGAGCTGTCCGACGGCGACCTCGGAGCCTACCGGGCCGAACATCCGCTGGCACGGGTGATGCCACTGTTCCGGGAGCTCCTGGGCACCTTCGCCGCCGAGGACGAGCAGTTGCTCGCGGTGTGCGACGCGCAGGGCAGGCTGCTGTGGGTCGAGGGGCACCCGGCGGCGCGGCGGCGGGCCGACGCGATGAACTTCGTGCCGGGCGCGCGCTGGTCGGAGACCGCCGTGGGCACCAACGCGCCGGGGACCGCCGTAGCGCTTGACCGGCCGGTGCAGGTGTTCGCCGCGGAGCACTTCACCCGGCGGGTGCAGCCCTGGACGTGTGCGGCCGCTCCGGTACACGATCCGCGCACGGGACGGGTGCTGGGTGCCGTGGACGTCACCGGCGGGGACGGTCTGGCGCACCCGCACAGCCTGGGGTTCGTGCAGGCCGTGGCGCGGGCGGCGGAGGCCCAGTTGGCACTGCTCACTCCGGCGCGATGTACCGCGGACGCGCCGATGCTGCGTGCGCTCGGCCGGGACGAAGCCGAACTCGTTGTTCAGGGGCGCCGGATGAGGCTGAGTCGTCGGCACAGCGAGATCGTGCTGCTGCTGTCGCGGCATCCCGAGGGGCTGACGGGTGACGCGTTGCTGTGCGCGCTGTACGCGGACGAGTCGGTGACCCCGGTGACGCTGCGCGCGGAACTGGCACGCCTGCGGCGGTTGCTGGGGCCGGGGATGCTGGCGTCGCGGCCGTACCGGCTGACCGCGTCGGTCGACGCGGACGCGACCGTGGTGGAGCGGCGGCTGGCGTCGGGGGCGATCACCGCGGCGACCGAGGCGTACGCCGGTCCGCTGCTGCCCGGTTCGCAGGCACCGGCCATCGTACGGCTGCGGGACCGGCTCGCGCGGGGGCTGCGGACGGCGCTGGTCGCGCACCGCGATCCCGATCTGCTGGCGGAGTGGGCGCACGCCCCTTGGGGGGAGGACGACATCGAGGTGTGGCGGGCGCTCGCGACGGTGCGGCCGACGGCATCGGTGCGGGCCCGGCTGGCGTCGCTGGAGGCGGAGTTGGCGGTGCCGGTGGGGCGCGCAGAGGGGTGGGCCCGCGGCGCAACGTACTTGCAACGTCCGCCCGCCTAGCCTCGCGCCCAGAGCTGCCCAACGGCGGGCAGCGCTGCACCGGGAGGCACACCAGGATGACTCGTTACGCGGCGCCGGGCACCGAGGGCGCGATCGTCTCCTACCAGTCGCGCTACGACCATTTCATCGGCGGCGAGTACGTGCCGCCGGTACGCGGGCAGTACTTCGAGAACCCGTCGCCGGTCAACGGGCAGCCGTTCACCGAGATCGCGCGGGGCACCGCGGAGGACGTGGAGCGAGCGCTGGACGCGGCGCACGAGGCCGCTCCCGGCTGGGGCCGCACGTCGGTGACGGAGCGCTCGGACATCCTGCGGAAGATCGCCGACCGGATGGAGGCCAACCTCGAGGCCCTCGCGGTGGCGGAGAGCTGGGAGAACGGCAAGCCGGTGCGGGAGACGCTGGCGGCGGACATCCCGCTGGCGATCGACCACTTCCGGTACTTCGCGGGGGCGATCCGTGCGCAGGAGGGGTCGCTGGGCGAGATCGACGACGACACGGTGGCGTACCACTTCCACGAGCCGCTCGGAGTCGTCGCGCAGATCATCCCGTGGAACTTCCCGATCCTGATGGCCACGTGGAAGCTCGCGCCGGCGCTCGCCGCGGGCAACGCGGTGGTGCTCAAGCCGGCCGAGCAGACCCCGGCCTCCATCCACTACTGGGTGAGCCTGATCGCGGACCTGCTGCCGCCGGGCGTGCTGAACATCGTCAACGGCTTCGGTGTCGAGGCGGGCAAGCCGCTGGCGTCGAGCCCGCGGGTCGCGAAGGTGGCGTTCACCGGGGAGACCACGACGGGGCGGCTGATCATGCAGTACGCCTCGGAGAACATCAAGCCGGTCACGCTCGAACTGGGCGGCAAGTCGCCGAACATCTTCTTCGACGACGTGTGGGCGCACGACGACGACTTCCGCGACAAGGCGCTGGAAGGCTTCACGATGTTCGCGCTCAACCAGGGCGAGGTGTGCACGTGCCCGTCACGGGCGCTCGTCCAGCGCGGCCACTACGCGGAGTTCCTGGCGGCCGCGGTCGAGCGCACCCGGCAGATCAAGCCGGGGCACCCGCTCGACACCGACACGATGATCGGCGCCCAGGCGTCCAACGACCAGCTGGAGAAGATCCTCTCCTACCTGGACATCGGCCGGCAGGAGGGCGCGAAGGTCCTCACGGGCGGGGAACGCATCGAGTACGACGGCGAGTTGAAGGGCGGCTACTACGTGCAGCCGACCATCTTCGAAGGTGACAACCGGATGCGGGTCTTCCAGGAGGAGATCTTCGGCCCGGTCGTCTCGGTGGCCTCCTTCGACGACTTCGACGACGCCATCAAGATCGCCAACGACACGCTGTACGGGCTTGGCGCGGGTGTGTGGACGCGCGACGCCAACACGGCCTACCGCGCGGGCCGCGCGATCCAGGCGGGCCGCGTCTGGACCAACTGCTACCACGCCTACCCCGCGCACGCGGCATTCGGCGGCTACAAGCAGTCGGGCATCGGCCGCGAGACGCACAAGATGATGCTGGAGCACTACCAGCAGACGAAGAACCTCCTCGTGTCGTACTCGCCGAAGAAGCTGGGCTTCTTCTAGACACATGCGAAAGGGCGCCTGACCTGGGGTTTCACCGGTCAGGCGCCCTTCATGCAACCCGCTCTCAACCGGGCCCAGCTTGCGCGCTAATTCCCAATTCTTCCCACGACTGCACCCCTCCTGACCAGTGCTTCCGGACCAGTCACGGACCAAACCCCCGCTTCGGCCCTCGGGCACGTCACCTCGACTGACGCGCTGCCACTCGTTCGCCGACAGGACGGTGGCGAGACGGCAGGAGCCGGACCATACATCTCCTCCAGAGCGCGCCCCCGCGCTGTCCGCGAGCGTAGTCAGGTGGGCCGTCCCCCTTCAGAGCGGCCGAGACACAATTTCCACGAACGGGCCACGTCGTACGTGTAGCGCGCGTAACCTTGCTCACGCCAGCACGGCGTGGCACCTCCACCACTCTGTCCCCGGGCAACGGGTTCGGGGCGACGAGGAGGTGACAACCCGTTGAGGCACTTACGGGAACTGGCCCGCAGGCTCGGCCGGCGTGAACTTACCCTGATCACCCTTGCCGCGTTCGTATCGGCTTTCGCCACCAAGGTGGTGGACGCCATCGCGGATGCGGCGATCTGGGTGTTCAACGCAACGACCTAGCCGGTGACCATGACGCTGTCGACGTCATGGTCACCGGCCGCTAAAGGGCCATGCACCAAGAGCCCTGCCCCGCGAATGCGGGGCAGGGCTCCGCTATGCGCGTCGGGGTGTCTTCAGGTGCTGGGCAACGAGAACCAGAGCCAGTGGAGGACGGGGCTCCAGTCGAGTCAGCCGCTGGCGGACGGTGACTCTTATGGCTTTCCGTGCGCCCACGAGCTTAGTCGATCCACGTGGATCAGGGGTGTGTTTTATGTGTCATTGAGCCGCGGTCCTTTGACGCGAGCGGCCTTCGTTTAAGGAAACGAGCCACCCTAAATTACCCAAACCCGGTCAAACAGAAGCCGCTTGCCACTCCCGCATCCGCAGATTGGCCACACGTGAGCCTGCACGGAACGCCGGGCGGCCACCCCCGCGCGCGGGGTCTCGAACGTGAGCACCGGCTTGTCCACGAGCCTGACATCGCCGTCCGCGACCACTGGGCCGGACTGCTCCTGCTGCTGTTCGCGCAGCCCCCGTCCCTGATCTGCGCACTGCCCCGAGACAACGTCCTCGAGGACGGCACAACGCTGCAACTGCGCCTGGGCACACGCCCGGTGGAGATCCCGCCGCCGCTCGACGGCATGATCCGCGAGCTGGTGCACCATCCGTTCGGCAAGGCCCACCGCCTCGATCCCGTCCCCAGCCCCTGGCTGTTCCCCGGCTCCCGTACCGGCCGGTCGATGGAGCCGGTCAGTCCGTCACGCAGACTCAAGGCACTCGGCATCCGGCCCCGGCCCCGGCCCACCGAAACGCCTCGCTTATGGGCCTCGCCGCCGAGCCGCGTTCGCCTTCAGCCGCCTGCTCGGCCTCAGCGTTCTCCCACCGGTCGGCGGCTCGCCACTGTGCCCGACCGCTGCGCCGCGAGGGTTGGCTAGCACTCTGCTTCGTCGGGGGCGACGACTTCGCGCTGCGCGGTCTGTGCGACGCGGGCGAGCAACGTCCGCAGTTGCTCGGTGTCCTTGGGATTGAGGTCTGTGAGGAGGCGCGCTTCGGCGGCGCCGAGGCTTTCGCGTACCTGGGCGAGGCGGGCGCGTCCGGTGTCGGTGATGAGGACCTGGCGGGCGCGCCGGTCGCGGGGGTCCGGCTTGCGGGTCACCAGATCGTGGGCTTCGAGGTCGTCGAGGAGGTAGGTCATCACGGTGCGGTCGAGACTCACCTCTTTGGCCAGGGCGAGCTGTGACGGCGGCTCGCTGCCGCCGGCCAGTGCGACCAGGACCAGGTAGCCGCGGGCTCCGCCGGGCAGGTCTGCGACGGAGTCGGTGGCGACGCGGCGGAACGCCGCGGAGACCATGCGGATCGCCCAGCCCAGGTCGGTGTCCAGCGCCAGGGATTCCGTCTCGGCGCGCGGCTTGTCGTTCTCGGACGCGGATGCACTCACCCACACATCCTACTACATACGCGTAACGACAGATGTTCTTGTCTACAGAACATCTGCGATGCATAGTAGATCTCGGAAGGGCGCCGACGAGATCCATGCCGCGCGCCGAACGCATCACGGCAAGGAAGATCACCATGAGCGCCAGCATCGCTTTGCAGGGCCGCACCGCACTCGTGACCGGAGCGACTTCGGGCATCGGCAAGGCCATCGCGCAGAACCTGGCCGCCCAAGGCGCGGACATCGTCCTGCACGGCCGCGATCAGGTTCGGGGCGAAGCCCTGGTCGAGCAGATCGCGGCGGAGGGCGGCAGTGCTCGTTTCGTCGCCGCGGACCTCACCGACGCCGAGGACACGCTGCGCCTGGCCGCCGCGGCCGGAGCGGTGGACATCCTGGTCAACAGCGCCGGCCTGTACGAGTTCGCCCCGACCGCGCTGACCGACGCCGCGAGCTTCGACCGGCAGGTCGCGGTCAACACGCGCGCCCCGTTCCTGCTGGTCGCCGCGCTGGCGCCCGGTATGGCCGAGCGTGGCCAGGGCTCGATCGTGATCGTCGGCTCCAGCGCGGCCCGCATGCCCGCCCCCATCGGCGCCGCCTACGGCGCCTCCAAGGCGGGTGCCGAGATCCTCACCCGCTACTGGGCGACCGAGTTCGGCCCGTCCGGCGTGCGGATCAACACCGTCTCGCCCGGCCCCGTGCACACCGAGGGCACCAAGGCCATGCTCGGCGAGCACACCGCGATGCTGGACAAGACCACCGCCCGCGGCCGTGCCGGAGACCCCAGCGAGATCGCCGAGATCGTCTCCTTCCTGGTGAGCCCGGCCAGCTCCTACGTCAACGGCGCCGTGTTGTTCGCCGACGGCGGCGAGCTCAGCGCCCTGCCCTCCTGAAGCGGCCTCACCATGAACATATTCATCATCGGCGCCAGCGGCTTCGTGGGCGGCGCCCTCGCCCGGCACCTGTCCTCCGAAGGCCACACGGTCACCGGCCTGGCCCGCACCAAGAGCGCCGCCGCCACCCTCGCCTCCCAGGGCATCACCCCCGTGTCAGGTGACCTGGACGAGCACCGCCCCACCGTCATCGAGGCGGCCCGGGCCGCCGACACGGTCATCTACGCCGCCCAGGCGGGACCGGAGCAGGAGACCGCGACCGTCCAGGACCTCATCCGGGCCCTGACCGGCACGGACAAGACGCTGATCTTCCTGTCCGGCATTGGAGTGCTGGCACAGCGCACCGCGGGCGCCTGGAGCCCGGACGTCTTCGCCGAGGACGACCCGGTCACGCCCGAACCCCTGGCCGCCTACCGCAAGGCCGCCGAGGACACCGTCCGGGCCGCCGCCCAGGACGGTCTGCGCGCGATGGTCATCCGGCCCGGTCTGATCTGGGGGCCCGGCGATCACGGCCACGTGTCGATGGTCTACCAGTCGGTCGCCGCGACAGGGGCGGCCTGCTACATCGGCGAAGGGCTGAACACCTACAGCCACGTCCACATCGACGACGTGACCCGCCTGTTCTCCCTCGCCCAGGAAAAGGGCCGGCCCGGCGGGCTGTACCACGCCGTGGCCGGAGAGACCCCCAACCGCTGGATCGCCGAACGCGTCGCCGCCGACCTCGGCGTCGAGGCACGCAGCCTCACCCCCCGGGAGGCCGCCGACGTGTGGGGCGAATTCGGCGCCCTCATCATGGCCGTCTCAGGCCGCATCCGCGCCGTCCGCGCGCAGCAGGACCTCGGCTGGCAGCCCCAGCACACCGACATGCTGACCATGATCGGTGAAGAACGCCTGCGCCGCCTGGCCACCCCCGCAGGGTGACCACGGCTTCGCCACCGCTACGCCTCTCCTGAGGTGGCGCAGCCCTTCACCCCGAAGCGCCTCGATACAGCCTTTCCCTCAGCACACCTGCTCGACCATTTCTTCGACGAAAGGCCCCTGTCATGAGCACTGCCGACTGGCTTCCCGACGGCTTTACCGTGCAGCAGATCGACACCAACCGCACCCGCCTCTCGGTCGCTGTCGGCGGCAGCGGACCGGTCCTGATCCTGCTCCACGGCTGGCCCCAGACCTCACGCGCCTGGGCCCGCGTCATGCCCGACCTCGCCCGGAACCACACCGTCGTCGTACCCGATCTGCGCGGCACCGGCGACAGTGATCGACCCGAGGACGGCTACGCCAAGACCAACCAGGCCGACGACATACGAGGCATCCTCACCGCCCTGAGCCTCACCGGCCCCGTGGCCGTGGCCGGCCACGACATCGGCGCCATGGTCGCCTTCGCCTGGGCCGCCGCCCACCCCGAAGACGTCTCCCACCTGATCCTCATCGACTCCCTCCTGCCCGGCCTCGGCCTGGAGGAGGCGATGAACGTCGCCAAGGGCGGCATGTGGCACTTCGGCTTCTTCATGAGCCCCCACATTCCTGAAATGCTCTTCGACGGCCACGAACTGGAGTTCGTCACCGCCACCTTCACCGCCATGTCCAACCCCGGCACCTTCAGCGACCACGACCTCTTCGCCTACGCCCAGGCATACACGGGCCGCGAACGGCTGCGCGGCGGCTTCGAGCACTACCGCACCCTGCTGGCCGACGGCCGCGAGAACCGCGCCCTGCTCGCCGAGCGGAAGCTGCCCATGCCCGTCCTCGCCGTCGGCTCCACCCACTCCGGCACCGCCACCGCCCACGTCCTGGCCCCCTACGCCGACAACGTCCAGGGCGCGGTCGCCCCGACCGGTCACTTCGTCGCAGAGGAAGACCCCGACTGGTTCACCAAGAAGGTGACCGCCTTCCTCGCCTGACCTTGGATCCCCCCTCCCGGTTGTCCGGTCGGGTCGGCTCGGTGTGAATCCCAGCCCCGACCAGCAGTTCCGGGGCATCTCCGGGCCAGGTTCCCGCTGAGGCGCTCTCCGCACCGCCATCGTCCATGGCCGCCTCCCATCAGCGCAGTGGGTGTTTGCCCAGCTCCACGTCGCGAAGTTCGCCGAGCCGTCAAGGAGATGGCCGGTGACCAGGGGCCGGGCTCGCGGGCCCGTCAGTTCCCCGGGAACCGCAGTGGCCGGACCCGCTCGGGCACGGGGCCGGTGGACTCGCGAGAGACGTAGGTGGCGCGCAGGGTGTGCCTGCGGGGGCGGGCCGTCGAGCCGTTGATGCGGCGTACCAGGATGTCGGCCGCGAGCCCGCCCAGCTCCTGCACCGGCTGGCTGACCACACTCAGCCTCGGCCGGACGAGGGTGGCCCACTCGGCGTCGTCGAAACCGATGACCGAGACATCGCCGGGAATGCGGGCGCCGAGGTCGAGCAGGGCGTCCAGGGTGCCGAGGGTGGCCACGTTGTCGGTGGTGAACAGCGCGGTGGGCCGGTCGGGCGAGCTCATCAGCTCCAGTACGGCCGAGCGGGCCCAGGTCCGGTCGTATCCGGTGTGCCGAACCAGCTCCGCGCCGCGCGGGATGCCCGCGGCGCGCAGGGCCTGCCGGTATCCGGTGAGCCGCTCGGTGGTGGTCCAGATGTCCGCGCCGGGCGCGAGCTGCGTGGCGTTCTCGTCGGAGGAGGCCGAGGTGATCACGGCGATGCGAGTGTGCCCCGCTTCGGTGAACCGGGACACCGCGGCCTCGGCGGCGCCGCGGTTGTCCACGACGACCGTGTCCAGCGTGGCGCCGCTGAGCGCACGGTCCAGCAGGACCACGGGGATGCCCGCGGCGACGGCCTTGTCGAGGTGTTCGTGGTCGGCCGCGGCAGGGGCCACGACCAGACCGTCCACCCGCCGCTCGATGAACATCTGCACCGCGGACTTCTCGATGTCGCCCTTCTCGTCGCTGTTGGCGAGGACGACCTGGAGGCCGGCCTTGGCCGCGACGTCGGTGACGCCGCGCACCGCGCGGGCGAAGTAGGCGTTCTCCACGTCCGCGACGACCACGCCCAGGGTGTGGGTGCGTCCGCTGATCATGCTCCGGGCCACCGCGTTGGTGCTGTAGCCCAGTTCCGCGGCGGCGGCCAGCACCCGTTCCCGGGTGGCCGCGCTGGACGAGCCGTACCCGCCCAGAACCCGGGCGGCGGTGGCCTGTCCCACGCCGGCGTGCCGGGCGACGTCGGGGATGGTGACGCGACGCGGCGGCCGTGGGGTGTTGGGCATGGGGGTTCTCTCGTGGGTGACGGCTCGGCGGAGGCCGGGGAACCGGCCGGTGAAAATTCGAGGCCATTCAACCATTGACGGGTGACGCCCGTCCGTGGGTAAGGTCTGGTCTGGCTCGTTGGTAACGTTATCAAACTGCGCCGACGCCACCCCCGCCCGCCGTTTCCCCGGCCGGCCGCCGCAGCGCGCCCCCGCCCGCGGCCGCCCCGATTCCACGCCCCGAACACCGGAGGTACCACGGATGGCAACCGACCCCCTCTCGCCGCCGACATCCGCTGGCCCTGCCATCAGCCTCGTCGATGTGGTCAAGGACTTCGGCGGCGCCGGCACCCCGGACGCGGCGGTCGTCCGCGGCGTCAGCCTCGCCATCGGCGAGGGCGAGTTCTTCTCGCTCCTCGGCCCCTCCGGCTGCGGCAAGACCACCACCCTGCGGATGATCGCCGGCTTCGAGGAGCCGACCTCCGGACAGATCCTGCTGCACGGACGCGACATGGTCGGGGTGCCCGCCAACAGGCGTGACATCAACATGGTGTTCCAGTCGTACGCCCTCTTCCCGCACCTGAGCGTCGCCGACAACGTGGCGTTCGGACTGCGCCGCAAGCGCGTGCCCAAGGAGGAACTCCGCGACAGGGTCGAGAAGATCCTGCGCACCGTCGAACTCTCCGACAAGGCCGACCGCCGCCCCCGCCAGCTCTCCGGCGGCCAGCAGCAGCGCGTCGCCCTGGCCCGCGCCCTGGTCAACCGCCCGCGCGCGCTGCTCCTGGACGAACCCCTCGGCGCCCTGGACCTCAAGCTCCGCCAGACCATGCAGCTGGAACTCAAGCGCATCCAGCGCGAGGTCGGCATCACCTTCGTCTACGTCACGCACGACCAGGCCGAGGCGCTGACCATGTCCGACCGGATCGCGGTGATGAACCAGGGCCTGGTCGAACAGGTGGGCCCGCCCCAGGAGGTGTACGAACGGCCCGCCACCGCGTTCGTCGCCGGGTTCATCGGCACCTCCAACCTGATCGGCGGCCGGCTGACCTCCGTGGCGGCCGGGACCGGGGTGCTCGACCTCGGCGACGGCCAGCGCGTCACGGTCCCGCTGCGCGGCTCCCGCGCCGTCGGCGAGGCCGTCGAACTCACCGTACGGCCGGAGAAGATCACCCTGACCAACGGGCCGGCCGACGTCGCCAGCCGGGTCCGCGGAACCGTCCGGGAGGTGGTCTACCTCGGCACCTCCACCAGCTACACGGTGGACACCAGCACCGGCGCGGAGATGACGGTCTTCCAGCCCAACGACGGCACCGCCTGCGCGTCCCCGTCTCGCGGCGACACCGTCTGGCTGTCCTGGGCCACCGACCACTCCTACCTGCTCACCACCGCCCCCGCCCCCGCGGCGACGGCCGTCGCCGACCCGGTTTCCCTCACCTCGCGCTGACGACAGGCGGACCAACCACCATGCCCGAGCACTTCACACCCTTCGCACCCCGGCCGCGCGCGCTCGCTCCGCAAGGCTGGACACGGCGCCGCCTGCTGCGCGCCGCGGCCGGCGCCGCCGCGCTGGCCCCGCTCGCCGCCTGCAGCGTCCCCGGCGCCCGTGTGCACGTCCCCACCGGCAAGGCGGAGATCGCCGCCGCCGTCACCGACTTCTGGACCGGGAAGAAGCGGTCCGGGAAGCTGGACTTCGTCAACTACACGCAGTACATCGACGTCGACCCGGCCGACCAGAGCAAGCACCCCACCCTCGACGCCTTCACCCGCGAGAGCGGCATCGAGGTCACGTACGACGAACTGATCGACGACAGCGCCTCCTGGTTCGGCAAGACCCAGCCGGAGTTCGCCTCCGGCCAGGGCATCGGCTACGACCTGATGGTCGTCGGCGGCGACAGCTACCTCGGCAAGTACATCGAACTCGGCTACCTGGCCCCGCTCGACCACAGCCGCCTGCCCAACTTCGCGCGGTACGGCGGAGCCGCGTTCAAGAACACGCCCTTCGACCACGGCAACGTCTACACCGTCCCCTGGCAGTCAGGCATGACCGGCATCGGCTACGACCCGGCCCGGGTGGGCCGGAAGATCACCAGTTGGCAGGACCTGCTCGACCCCAAGCTGCGCGGCAGAGTCGGCATGTGGAACGACGCCGTGCAGATGGGCAACATCGCGCTGCTGGCGGTCGGGGTGGACCCGGAGACGTCCACCCATGCCGACTGGCGCAAGGCGGCGGCCTGGCTGCGCAAGCAGCGCGACGCCGGCATGGTCCGCTCCTACTCCACCTCGACCTACCAGTCCTCCCTCCAGCGCGGCGACCTCGCGGCCTCGCTCGTGTACTCGGGTGACATCTTCCAGGCCGACCAGAGCGGTTCGCGTCTGGAGTTCGTCATCCCGGACGAGGGCGGTCTGCTCTGGACCGACAACCTCTGCATCCCGTCGACGGCCGCCCACCCCGTCGACGCACTCACCTACATGAACTACGTCTACCGGCCCGAGGTCGCCGCGAAGATCAGCGAGACCGTGCAGTTCGTCTGCCCCGTGCCCGCCGCGCAACGGGTCGTCGCACGCGACGCGGACGCCGCCACCGGCAAGCGGCGCACCGTGCTGGACGCCCTGAGCACCAGCCCCCTGGTCTTCCCGACCAAGGCCGATCAGTCGAAGCTGCGCCGTCTGCGGGTGCTCGACGAAGAGGAGGAGAAGCAGTGGAACGCGCTGTTCGAACCGATCTACCAGGCCTGACCAGGCGGCGCCGTCGCACCGGGGAGACACTGGGCCCCTATCTGATGATCCTTCCGGGCTGGCTGTGGCTGGCGGCCTTCTTCGTCACCCCGGTGATCGTGATGGTGTCGCTGTCGCTGCAGACCGGCAACTTCATCGACGGCTTCCGCCAGACGTTCCACTTCGGCACCTACGCCGACATGGTCCGCACCTACCACGTGCAGCTGGTCCGGTCCCTGGTCTACGGTGTCGCGGCGACCGCCGCCTGCGCCGCCGTCGGCTACCCGGTGGCCTACTGGATCGCCTTCCGGGCCGGCCGGCACAAGTCGGTGTTCCTCTTCCTGCTGCTGCTGCCGTTCTTCGTGTCCTTCGTCATCCGCACCCAGTCCTGGAACGTGGTGCTCGCCGACCACGGCGTCCTGCTCGGACCGCTGAAGGACATCGGCCTGCTCCCACCCGACTTCCACCTGCTGGCGACGCCCTACGCGGTGATCGGCGGCCTGACCTACAACTTCCTGCCGTTCATGGTGCTGCCCGTGTATGTGGCCCTGGAACGGGTCGATCCCAAGGTGATCGAGGCCTCCACCGACCTGTACGCCTCCCGGACGCAGACCTTCCTGCGCGTGGTGCTGCCGCTGTCGCTGCCCGGCGTCTTCGCCGGCGTCTTGCTGACGTTCGTACCGGCGTGCGCCGACTACGTCAACGCCGGCATCCTCGGCGGCCCCTCGACCACGATGATCGGCAACATCATCCAGACCGAGTACTTCACCAACCTCGACTACCCCGGCGCCTCCGCCCTGTCCTTCGTCCTCATGGGCGCACTGCTGCTGGCCGTGTTCACCTACGCCCGGACCCTGGGCACCGACGACGTCCTGGAGGCGGCAGCGCGATGACGACCACGACCGCCGCCCCCGTGGCCGACGCACCCGCCGCGCCGCGCACCCGGCCCACCCGCCGCCCGCGCCGCCCCACGCTGACCCTGTACACCGTGCTGGTGCTGGCCTGGCTGCTCCTGCCGATCGCGGTCATGATCCTGTTCGGGTTCAACGACACCGGCAGCAAGGTGAACTTCACCTGGCAGGGCTTCACCCTGAACTGGTACCGGCACCTGTTCGCCATCCCCAACCTGACCTCCGCCCTGGTCAACAGCCTCACCATCGCCCTGGTCGTCGCCGTCGTCGCCACCCTCCTGGGCACCCCGATCGGGCTGGCGCTCGGCCGGCACCGCTTCCGCGGCCGGGGCTCGGTCGACCTGCTGATGTTCGCCGCCATCGCGGCTCCCGAGATCGCCCTCGGCGCCGCGCTGCTGTCGCTGTTCATCGTGCTGGGCGTGCCCCGCGGCTACTGGACGATCGTCATCGCGCACGTGGCCTTCTGCATCCCCTACGTCGCCATCACCGTACGCGCGCGCATGGCAGGGCACGACCCGACGCTCGAGGAGGCCGCCCGCGACCTGGGAGCCGGCCCGTGGGCAGCATTCCGGCTGGTCACCCTGCCGATGCTGCTGCCCGGCGTGGCATCCGGCGCCCTGCTCTGCTTCGCCCTCTCCGTCGACGACTACGTCATCACCAGCTTCAACGCCGGCCGTACGGTCACGTTCCCGCTGTGGGTGTACAGCGCCAGCCGTACCGGCGTGCCCCCGCAGGTCAACGTCATGGGAACGCTGATCTTCGTCGGCGGTCTGATCATCGCCGGGGCGAACGTGCTGTTCTCCCGGCGTCGCGCGGCCTGACCCGCTCCGGTCCCCGCGCCCCCCCGAAACACCGGCTCACCGGCACACGCCGGCCGGTGCGGAACAACCCTTGAGGAAGTCATCACCGTGCTCAAGTTCAACGAAGCCGAGTTCGTCTCCCAGACGAAAAGCCTGCTGGCGCTGCGTCCCCAGATCGAGAAGCTCGTCGACCGCCTGGCCGCCGAGGGCTACGACAACGTCCTCCTCGTGGGCGCCGGCGGCACGTACGCGCAGATGTGGCCCTACGAGCACCTCGCCCGGCGCACCTCGGTCCTGCCGGTCCGGGCCGCCGTCGCCGCCGAACTCGTCGTCTCCGGCGACGCCCGCCTCGGCGAGCGCACCATCGCCGTCTTCACGTCCGTCTCCGGCACCACCGATGACACCCTCCGCGCCATCGACTACTGCAGGGCGCGCGGCGCCCACACGATCGGCTTCACCGGTTACCCCGACTCCCCCGTCGCCCAGAGCGTCGACACAGCGCTGATCTCCGAACCCAAGGCCTGGCCGTTCGACATCCAGTTGCTGCTGTTCCTGGGCCGGCTGCTCTCCCGCCGGGGCGAGTTCGAGGGCTACGAGCGCCTCGCCGACGAACTCGGCGTCCTGCCCCGTGTCCTGGTCGACGTCGCCCGGCAGGCCGAGCCGGTGGCGTCCGACTTCGCCGAGAGCCACAAGGACACCGACTACCACTTCCTCATCGGCGGCGGGAACCTGTGGGGATTCACCTACCTGTACTCCATGTGCATTCTCGAGGAGATGCAGTGGCTGCGCACGACTCGTGTGCACAGCGCGGAGTTCTTCCACGGCTCGCTGGAGCTGCTGGAGGAGCACACCAGCGTCATCGTCTTCCAGGGCGAGGACGAGACCCGGCCGCTGACCGACCGGGCCGAGGCGTTCGCCAGGCGCGTCTCCAAGGACGTCACCGTCTTCGACACCCGCGACTATCCCCTGGAGGGCATCAGCCCCGAGTTCCGCGGACTGCTCGCCCCGCTGGTGCTCGACACCGTGATGGACCGGGTCAGCAAGCACCTCGAACGGGTCCGCGACCACTCACTCGACCTGCGCCGCTACTACCGCGTCATGGACTACTGAACCCGCCGACCGGTTCCCCCTCGTCCATCCGCCCCGCGCGCCGGTGCCCCTGCACCGGCGCGCCCACGGCAGGCGCTGTGCCCCGCGCACCGCGCCCGCGCCTCGGGAGACCCTGATGAAAGTCCTCGGTTTCGGCGACAACACCATCGACCGCTTCGTGGACCGCGGCACCGACTACCCCGGCGGCAACTGCGTCAACGTCGCCGTCTACACCCACCGGCTCGGCCTGGACGCCGCCTATGCGGGGGTCTTCGGTGACGACGACCTCGGCACCAGGCTGCGCGCGGCCGTGGCGGCGCAGGGCGTCGCCGTGGACCACAGCGTCGTGCGCCACGGCGCGACCTCGGTCTCCACCCTGCACGTGCGGGACGGTGACCGGGTCTTCCTCGGCTACGAACCCGGCGGTGCAGCCGTCCACGCCCCTCTCCCCGTCACCCCCGGCCTGCTCGCGTACGCGGCCTCCTTCGACCTGGTGCACTCCAGCGTCTACTCCGGCACCGAGGCCGGACTCCCGCTGCTCGCGACGGCCGGTCCCCTGCTCAGCTTCGACTTCTCCGACGAGGAGGAGTTCCGTACACCCGCCTATCTCGACCGCGTCTGCCGGCACCTGGACCTCGCGCTGCTGTCGTGCTCACACCTGGACGAGGCCGCCACCCGTGCCCTGCTCGCCGAGGCCGTGGACCGGGGGGCCGGGATGGCGCTGGCCACCCGCGGGCTGCACGGGGCGATCGCGTACGACGGCCGGACCACGGCGGTCGCGCCGGCCCGCGCCGCGGATCCCGACCGCGTCTGCGACACGATGGGCTGCGGAGACGCCTTTCTCGCCGGGTTCGCCGTGTCACTGCTGCGCGACGGATGGTCCCGGCGGGTGCCACCGGCCCCGGCGGCCCTGCGGGAGGCCCTGCGGCAGGGCGCGGAGGCGGCGTACCACCAGTGCTTCGTGGAGGCCGCGTTCGGCTGCGGCTGGCCGACGCCGGCGACGAGGGCTGGACATGGAGCCGGGCCCGCCGCACAGACCACGCCCGGCTCCGCCGCCATCGCCCCCACTCGCCAGGTCTGAGCGCCTACCCGCCCGCGCGTTCCACGTGCCACCCGGGGGCGCCAGCTCGTCGAGGAGCGCATGGAAGGCCTGGCCTGCACGGACGCGGTGGCCGTCCGCCGGCGGCGCCGGCGACAAACGCTCGCCGCCTGCTCCACGCGGCAGGCGGTCCAGCGCACATAGCCGGGACCCTGACGGCCCCCGGCGATTTCGGCATCGCCCAGGGGCCGGCCAAAGTGACTCGCAGGTCTCGCCCAGTACCCGGCCCCTCATGGCAGCCCCCCGCATATCGGAGCCTCATGTTGACGACGCCATCGAGGAAGAAGCCACGCCGTCGCTCTCAGCATCGGCCCCTACTGAGTACGGCCCAGCTGGACCAGGCCGCCCGACCAGTCAGCCGCCCGCTGCCCGACCAGGGGGGCGACTACCAGCGCCGGCGGCCGCCGTTGCCGGTGCGGTAGCGGGAGAGGCCCTCCGGTCAATTAGGTCGGAACCTGACCTACACGCCCCTTAGCGTCCTCCTACCCGGCGGAACAAACCACGGAAGGCAGCGACCATGAGCGAGACCGTGACTGTCAACGAACCAGCCACCCACGACGCGGCCCTTGAGCCGACCACCACCGGCGAGCGCGCCGACTTGCTGGAGGCCCTGGCCAAGCATCGGCACTTCCTGCGTTTCACCACCCGTGACCTCACCGACGAGCAGGCCGGGCGTCGGACGACCGCCAGCCAGCTGTGCCTGGGCGGCCTGATCAAACATGTCACCGCGGTCGAGCGAGCCTGGGCGCAGTTCATCCTGGACGGCCCGTCGGCGATGCCCGACTTCACCACCATGACCGAGGCCGACTGGGCCCGACGCGCCGACGAGTTCCGCATGCTGCCCGGCGAGACGCTGGCCGGCGTGCTCGCCGACTACGCCGAGGTAGCCCGCCGAACCGACGAAGTGCTCGCCACACTTCCCGACCTGGACGCCACACAACCACTACCGAAGTCCCCGTGGTCCAAGCCGGGCGCGCGATGGTCGGCACGCCGAGTGCTGATGCACATCATCGCCGAAACCGCCCAGCACGCCGGCCACGCCGACATCATCCGCGAGTCCCTGGACGGCGCCAAGACCATGGGTTAGCTCCGCCTTTCGGCTTGGGATCGGCCTGTCTGGGGTGATGCCGGGCGGCGACGTGCGGCAGCCGGTAACGCAGCTTCTTCGGTTCAGCGGTGGTCAGTTCGCCGTCCAGCAGCAGCCGCGTCCAGGCGGGCAGTTCGTTCGCGGTCAGGGACGACTCCACCCACTCCGGGCCCGGCCGACGGCTACCCGTCGAACTTGTCGTCCTTGACTGGACCAGTTGAGGGCCCGGTCGGCGCTGTGCAGGGTGTGCGAGGCCGACCGGGCCGAGTGGGACGCGCCGTGTCAGGGCAGGCGGTAGTCCTCGTTCAGGGCTGCGCCTGCCTCTGGGTGCGTCTGGTCGTACCCGCGGGCGTCGCACTGGAGCCCGCCCACGATGCAGTGGTCGACCAGGGCCTTGAGCGTGGCATCGTCCCAGCCGTTGAAGAAGTCGTAGTGGAAGGAGAATCCGCGGCCACTGGCCAGGCGCACCCGGGACATGTCGCCGTTCACCGGAAACGCCATCTTGAACTCGATCATCGGCACCGCCACCGGATGGTCGGCGGGACAGACGTTGTCGTTGGTGCCCGGCTTGACCACCGGATAGGCCATGTGGCTGTGGTGGTCCGGTGTGTCGAGGTACTTGCCGTCCCAGCAACTGGGCGCCTGGAAGCGGATGTTGAGCTGTACGGAGGCATCTGTCGGGCAGCTGGCGGGGAAGTCGACGTTGAAGTAGCTGTCGCCGCACTCCCAGCCCTCCACGAAGCCGGGGTGGTGGCGGAACTGGTCGGCGCTCTGCATGGGGTCGCCCACGACGAACCGCAGCCCTTTGGGGAAGGGGCGGACGCTCGTGTAGTCGGTGACGCCGGCCTTGTAGTAGATCGTCTGCGGACCGACCGGGAGGATCTTCTCCTCGCCGTTGAACAGCGAGGGCATCCAATACGCCGAGGCGTCACCGGGCGCCTTGCAGGTGGTGGCGCCGCCGTCGAGGGAAGCGGTGGTGCTGTAGGCGTTGGTCGAGGTGTTGCCCATGAACGTGTGGTCGTGGGACTTGCCGGGCTGACCGGGGAAGACGATCGGGTCGTCCGGAGCGGTGTGCGTGACCGAGCAGTTGGCCTGGAACTCGTGGAAGTAGCGGTGTGGCGGGTCGGCTGAGGACGGCGTGACGCCGGTGACCTGTGGCACGGCCGGTATGTAGCCGTCGCCGTCCGGGTCGTCGGCGGATGCCTGGGTGGACACGGCCATCGTGTGTCCCGAGCGGACGGCGCTCGCTGCGGCCGGTGCGCTGCCGGTGGTGTCGGCGGCGGCGGAGGCGATGGTGCCGACACCGAGCACGCCGGCCAGGAGGGCGGTGCCGAGGAGGAGTGCGGGGAGCCTTTTCGGACTCGATCTCATGGGGTCTCCTGCCTGTGGGGGAAGAGGGCCCGCGCACGTGTCTGTGACGCGGGTGGTGCGGTGGCGGCTTGCCCTCCGCGGGTTCCTTCCTCGTGTGTTTCTCCGCGGCCCGGTAGATGGGCGCCGCTTCGGGCTCCGCCATCGTCGTGTGGGGCACAGCGGTCAGCTGTAGACCCCCAGCTCGTGGAGCGAGTAGCCCCAACTGGTGCCGCGTGCGGTCAGTTGCAGACGCACGTACCGCGCGGTGGCCGACACGTCGATGAGGTCCACGTCGCCGTCGCCTGCGGTCGTGGAGTACACCGAGCGCCAGGTGCTGCCGTCGTCCGAGACCTGCACCTCGTAGGACTTGGCGTAGGCGGGGTCCCAGACGAGCTGGAGCTTGTGCAGGGCCTTCGACGCGCCGAGGTCCACCTGGAACCACTGCGGGTCGCTCCAGTCGCTGGCCCACCGGGTGTCGGTGTCACCGTCGACGGCCAACTGCGGGGTGCAGGGGCAGTCGCCGTAGGTCTGCTGGGAGGAGGAGGCGGTCGCGGGCCGGTTCAGCGCGACGTTGGTCCCGCTCACCCGCAGGGCGACGACCTTGACGGACTTGGTCTCGATGCCGGCGTTGCCGTGCCCGTCCTCCGCCTGGAGGTAGACCTTCCACACACCGAGCTTCTGCGGTGCGGTGACGACGAAGGTGCCGTTCCCCATCGAGCGCCACTGCGCCTCGACGAGTCGCTTGTCGCCGCTGGCGTAGTTGCCGCTGAGGAACACCTTGTACGTGATCGGGTCGCCGTCGGGGTCACGGACGTCGGCGTGCACGGTGAACTCGCCGCCGGCCGGCGTGGAGGAGGCGGGGTCGGCGGTCATGTTGCTGATGACCGGGGGCGTGTCGTCACCCGCTGTCGAGCCCGTGTACGCCTTCTTGACTGCGTAGTACGACAGTCGCTTCAAGCCGTCGGGCACGAGGTTGAACCACACCCCGCCGAAGTCGTGTTCGGTGCCGTAGTGAAAGAGAGTGGCGCCCAGGGCCACGCCTTGGTGGCCGGTCACACAGTTCCACGCCTTGGTGTACGCGTCCGCCTTCTGGATGTCGGTCGGCTCGTCGGGAATGCCGTTGACGTCGTCGGGCACCTCCCACTCGCCGGCCGGACCGGTCTCGGTGATGATGTACGGCTTGGTGTAGCCGCCGTCGAGCCAGTCCTGGCGGACCTTGCACACGTTGCTGTACGAGTTCACCGCGTACAGGTCGAGGTCGGGGGCGTTGCGCTTGTAGTACGGCCACGCTCCGGTCCAGGCATCCGTGGAGGTGACCGGGTGGTCGGGATCGATGCTGTGGATCTTCTTGGCGACATCGTTGACGAAGCTGGTGTAGGCGTTGCGCTCCGCCTCCAACTGGCTGCCGTTGTAGCAGTTCTGCAGACCGAGCACCGACTCGTTGCCCACGTTCCACATCAGCGTCGCCGGATGGCTCTTGTAGGCGTCCACCCACTGGGCGAACTCGGCGAGCATGGCGTTCTTGTAGGTGGTGTCGGTGACGTAGTCGACACAGCCGCCGGCTCCCGGCCCGCCTCCTGGCTGGAGCCAGAATCCGTTGATCACGCGGATGCCGCTGGCCGCCGCAGCGTCCAGCAGAGCCCTGCTGGAACCGTCGGTCCCCCAGGTGCGGATCGTGTTGGCGCCCATGGCCTTGACACCCGGCAGGTAGGTGGGCGCGTCGGAAGCCGACGGGCCCCAGGTGACCCCCTTGACCGTGTACGGCTGGCCGCCCACGGTCAGGCGCCAGTTGCCCTGGGTTCCCTCGACTTTGACGGCGCCGGAGGCGGGTGGGGGCGTGGTGTCGGTCGGGGAACCGTAGACCTGGAACTCCCACAGCGAGTACCCGTACCCGCTGGAACGGGCCAGCCCCTGCATCCGGACATAGCGGCCGGTGCCGGCCACCGCAAGATCATCGGTGCCGCCGTCGCCACCGGTCACCGTCTTCAGGACGTGCCAGTCGATGCCGTTGTCGGACGCCTGGACCTCGTAGTCCTTGCCGTAGGCCGTCTCCCATGTCAGTACGACATGACTGAGGTCGGCCTCCTGACCCAGGTCGACCTGGAGCCACTGCTGGTCGCTCCACTGACTGGCCCACCGGGTGCCGGTGAGGTCGCCGTCCACCGCGGCGGCCGCCGAGTAGCCCTCCCCCTCCTGGGAGGAGGCAGTGGCAGTCTTGCCCTGGGACAGCAGGGTGTCCGCAGCGTGAGCGCTAGGTGCGAACGCGACGGTGATCGAGCATGCAAGGAGGGCGAAGAGGGCGACGATAGACGCAGCGGCCCGGTGTGCGGCAGGGACGGTCACGGAGAGCGGTCTGGACACGGGTGTGCTCCTGACAGTCGGTTCGGTGGGGGGTGTGGCCCCACCGGCCGGAGCGCTGGGCAGGCTCGGACCGGCCGGGGAGGGAGCCGTCACCGGGGCCGCGCGGGAGCGGTACGGTCGCCGGCGCGGAGTCAGGGGTGGGAGACGGCTGTCGACGTAGCGGTTACGGTGCTGCTGTCGGCTCGTTGACCGACGGTGTCGTTGACATCCTCTGGCGTTGCTGTCGTAGGCAGTGAGCAGCCGCCGTGCGTCGCGCGGCTCACACCATAGGTGCGGACGTGCGGGCGGCGCCGGTGAGGCTCAGCGCCGTAGTTCCGTCGGCAGCGCTCGTCGTGGAACGGGTCCCGGTCCGGTCCGGGACGTTGTTCGACGGTGCGATGCAACAGGCCTCGGCGGCCCGCCGGTTCACCGCCGCCCTTCTCGTGGGCTTCGGGTACCGGCCGGAGCACGGCGCGGGCGGCGAGGCGTCGTCGCCGGATGGTCGAGCTCGGGGGATACCAGTAACGGGCATGAAGTCGCTTCCTTTACAGGGGAGTTGCCGCCAGGCGACGCGAGAGAGCCCTCTCCCGCACCATGCCCGTCCCGCATGTCCCGGTCAAGCACTTCGACACCCTTTTCTTTCATCTTGATTTAAGGCGCGCCCTACTCGTGGTGGCGACACGACGCAAGGCCGGAACCCTCTTGGGCGCCCGGCTGATCACCGGGATGCTCGCACGGACGGACTCCTCGCCGCCCTGGTCAAGTACCGCGAAAGCGGGTCAGCTGCGGACGGGTGCCCATGGCGGCATGCGGCTACCGGCCGTGCAGGGTCCGTGGTTCTTGCCCGCGCCGCCGCGTCACATGGGGCGGCGCCCGGCGGCCGCACCGACCGGGTCGTTCAGCAGGGCGATGGGGGCGGTGATGCGTTTCTCGTCGGCGATCAGCACACCGTTGTCGGCGCCGAGGTACTCCTGGACGTAGGTGCGCACGTCGTCACGGAGGGCGTCGGCGCCCCACCGGGCGGTTCGCGGCAGCCGCCGCATCGGCCCCGGCGCGGTCATGGCCGACCTGCTCGGCCAGCCGCCAGCAGTTCTTCCGCTCGACGCCGGACAGCAGCCCGAGCACGAACGCACGGGCAGTGGTGCGCAACTCAACGCACCTGAACCGGCCCGTGATTTGGGCCATGGCCTGGTCGAACATCGCCCGCCAATGGGCGGTGTCCATGCTGTGGCCCGCGGCCATCGCGCGATCTTCAGGAGTCCACACAACCCCCGATGATCACGCGGTGGCCGTTTCGGTGCCCGCTCCGGTCCTCAAGTGGTGCCAGGCATGTCCGCACCCGTCAGCACACAAGCGGAGCCGTCGTCGATCATCAGCGACGCCAAGGAGTGCGACCAGCAGCCGAAATGCCTTGCCCCGCTCGCCCTGCGGAAGGTTGATGATCTTTGCCAGTTGCTCGGTGAGGCGTCCGCGCGTGACCAGCACGGCCGGGGTGTGGGTGGGCCGGATGCCAGCTCTGCGGATGCTCTCCGGCCCGTCCTCGCTGGCTGCACGGGCCTGGATGCAGAACCCTGCCAGGTCGCGCAGGACTTCGAACTGCTCGGTGCCGGCGAGGCTTTCGAACCAGCCGACGCCTTGGGCGCCGTCCAGCCTGGGACCCCCCCCAACCGACCAGGCCGCACTCCAAGCCTTCGACATCACCTTTGACGGCCGGCTCAGCGCCGGACGACGCTGAAGAAAGCCGACCGAGTTCCACCGTTTGCTCCACAGACCCGCCGTAGCTGGGCAACTGTACGGACCTTATGACGAGCCTCAGGCTTCCGGAATCGGGCGGTCGTAGAAGTCGCCGCGAGGCTCATCCGGGTCGACACCGGTTCGCTTGCCCGTGTCGAGCGCGTCGATCCGGGTCATCTCGTCGTCGTCCAGGGTGAAGTCGAAGACGTCGAGGTTCTGGGCGATCCGGCCGGGGTTGGTCGACTTGGGAATCACGGAACGTCCCTGCTGGATGCCCCAGCGGAGCATGACCTGGGCGGGCGACTTGGCGTGGGTCTCGGCGATGGCTGCAATGGTCGGATCCTGCATCACGTTCTTGCGGTCCTCCCGCCACGGACCGGGGTAGAAAGTGATGCCGCCGATCGGCGACCATGCCTGGGTGAGGATGCCGAGCTCGGCGTCGGCGCGTTGAACGTCGGGCTGCTGGAAGTAGGGGTGCAGCTCGATCTGGTTGACCGCCGGGACCACGTCAACCTCCGCAAGGAGTCGCCTGAGGTGGTCGGGCTTGAAGTTGCTCACGCCGATCGCGCGCACTGCTCCGTCGGCCAACAGCTTCTCCAGCGCTCGATAGGCCGCGAGAGTGCGGTCGAACTGGCTGGGTCGGGGCTGGTGCAGGATGAACAGATCCAGGTGGTCGATACCGAGCTTGCGGGTCGACTTCTCGAACGCGTGCAGGGTCTCATCGAACCCGTAGTCGCTCGGGAACACCTTGGTTTCGACAAATACCTCATCCCGGCCGAGGCCGGCTCGACGCAAGCCTTCTCCGACCTCCTTCTCGTTGAAGTACGCGGCGGCCGTATCGACGTGGCGGTAGCCCAGTTCGAGCGCGGTCGCGACCGCATCGGCGGTCTCCTCCGGTGAGCTCTGATAAACGCCCAGGCCCAGAGCCGGGAGGATGACGCCGTTATTGAGAGTGATCGTTTCCATGTGTCCATTGGACCCGTGTGTGGATTGGTGCGGGAGTGGCTGTTGATCGGGGTACTGGCGCTACCCCCCAGAAAGAGGAGGCGCCGCGTACGATGTTGATATGGACCTGCGGACCGAGATCTCCGAGTTCCTGCGCACACGCAGGGCCCGGATCACGCCCGAGCGAGCCGGGCTCGGTACAGGCGGCGGCCGACGCGTGCCCGGGCTCCGGCGCGAAGAGGTCGCGGTTCTCGCGTCCATCTCCGTGGATTGGTACGTCCGCATCGAGCGCGGCAACCTCGCAGGCGTCTCCGACGAGGTTCTCAATGCCCTCGCGGCCGCGCTGCAACTTGACGACGCCGAAGCCGCTCACCTGCACGACCTGGCGCGGGCGGCGCGCAGCTCGACGTACGGATCTGACACCCGCGCAACGCGACCCACTCTGCGCCCCGGACTGCGAACCATCATCGACTCGATTCAGGGACTTCCGGCGTGGGTGCGCAACCACCGTTTCGAGATCATTGCGACTAACTCGCTCGCACAAGCCCTCTACTCCGACCTCCTGCAGAGCCGGATCGCAGACGGGAACAATGCACGGTTCACGTTCCTGGACCCGCTCGCCCGCGACTTCTACGTCGACTGGGAGCAGACCGCCAACGACGTCGTCGCCGTCCTGCGCGGCTACGTCGGTGCGAATCCGGCAGATCGATGCCTTTCCCATCTCGTGGGCGAACTCGCCACACGCAGCGACGACTTCGCTCGCCGGTGGGCAGCCTACGACGTGAAGTACCACCGCACCGGCCGCAAGGTCCTCCATCACCGGGTCGTCGGGGATCTCGACCTCGGGTTCGAGGCGCTTGCGCTGCCCGACTCCCCGACGCTGAGCCTGTTCGTCTACTACCCGGCCGACGAGCCGGCTCGAGAGCGCTTGCAACTGCTGGAGAGCTGGGCTGCCCCGGAAGCCCGCGACGGCATCTGGCCTCATCCCATGCAGCCGCCAGGACGGTTCTCGCCGAACCAGTTCCAGGATTGACAGGCCAGGAGGGACCTCCCATGACACGACTCGATTCCAGCGATCCCGGACACGACGCCGACACGGCCACGATGACGAACGAACCACACCGTGGCGTGGTGATGACAGGTGATGACGGGGAAAACGGCACCAAGGCGTTCTACATCCTCATCGAGGCGCGACCGGGCAAATCCGACGAGGTACGCGCCATGCTCGCGGACATCCTGGGATGCGTCGAAGGTGAACCGGCCACCGGACCGTGGTACGCGGTGCAGCATTCGCCGACGACCTTCGCCATTTTCGAAGTATTTCCCGACCTGGCGGGGCGGCAGGCCCACATCGAAGGCGGCGGCGGGGATATCTTCCGCGACGTCGAGCGCATGAACGACATCCTCGCCGCGCCCGCTCACGTGCAGAAGGTCGATGTGCTGCTGAGCAAGCAGGTATTCACCGCCGACCGCTAACGAGCTCGTGCACGGTAGGCGGTGAGGCGTCGAGCTGGGCCCGTTGTGGCATGAACGGCATCAGGCCAGGCTGGCGTCCAGGCAGCGGAAGCGGGCCGTAGGCGCCGGCGCGAAGCACCGGCTCCTCTGCGTCGACCGGCTCCTGGCCACCCTCGTGCACCTCCGTCATGGGGCCACACCACGACGTGCTCGCCCGCTGGTTCGGCGTGGACCGCTCCACCATGACCCGCGCCGTCGGCGAGGTGCGGCCCCTGCTCGCCGAGCGAGGCTGCACCGTCAGTCCCGGCGTGCGGTTGCGGGAGCTGGCCGAGGTCGTCGACCACCTCGGCTCCGCGGGCAGGACCGGGATCGTCGACGGCACCGAGATCCGGGTCCGACGGGCCGGCCGCCGGGCGCAAGGACCGGGACAAGTTCATCTCCGGCAAGAGCGAGCAGAACGCCGTCAAGACCATGGTGCTCACGGATGGGGACGGCCGGGAGCTGTTCCGCAGCCCGACCAAGCCCCGAAGCTGCGCGGACATCACCCACGCTCGCCAGTCAGGGCTGGTCAAGCTTCTGGTCGGCGGGCCCCCGTGGAAATTCTCGCCGATTCCGGCTACCGGGACTTGGGCGCGCAGACCGGCGGCCGGGTGGTGACACCGCCGCACCGCACGCTCAAGAGGAACGCTCCGGACTGGTACGAGGAGATGTACGAGCGGCAGCGCAAGGCACGTTCCTCACGACGCATCACGGCGCGGAGTTCCGGTTCACCAAGCCCGAGACCTGGCCCGTGCCCGCGATCAGCACAGTCACCGATACCAGCAAGGTCCATGCCGCGTAGACGGCCAGGACAGATCCGTGCTGGCGCCCGAAGAAGCTTCTGGTGTCGTACTCGCCGAAGAAGCTGGGCTTCTTCTAGACACATGCGAAAGGGCGTCTGACCGGGGTTTTCACTCGTCAGGCGCCCTTCGTGCAACGCGCTCTCGACCGGGCCCGGCTTTCGCGCTGACTCCGGATTCCTCGCACGACGAGATCCCGGCGTGACGGAGATCGTAAGACCGCTTGTTCATGTAGTTGCCAGCCTGGTTCCGGAGATGTCGTCCGTCAGGTGCCACTCCGAACCGTTCGAGGACCCCGCCCCCGCTGGCGAGCAACGGTGTCGACAGCCGTAGCCTCTGGGCCAGTTCGACTCGAAGTGGAGCTGACAGGGGGATTCCAGGTCCTGTTATGTGTCATGCCCCCGTCGATTCACACATGGCCGTCACCGTCCTTGACGGAGAGCCACAATCACAGGAGGACACGTGCCCGGACCGTTCACCCGTCGAGCTCTGCTCCGACCACGCGCCGCCGTGCGCGCCGCGCTGCTCGGGGCACTCACCGCGTGCCTGGCGTTCACGATGGGCGGACCGTGGGGCGTCACCGCCTCCGCCGCAAGCACGGACGCGCTGCCACTGTCCGGCGCCACGACGTCGGGCCTGCACAACAGCTACGACCCTGCCTCCTTCACGTATCTGGCCCAGGCTCTCGACACAGGCACCTCGATGATCGAACTCGACGTCTGGGACGACTTCTTCACCCAGGAGTGGAAGGTGAGCCACTCCAACCCGACGGGCAACTCGAACAACTGCGTCGACGCGTCCTCGGCCTCCCAGCTCTACACCGGCGGGGCGAACAAGGACCTGGAGAGCTGCCTGGACGACGTCCGGCTGTGGCTCGGGGCGCACCCCGGTCACGGCCCACTGTATATCAAGCTGGAGATGAAGGCGGGCTTCCAGGCCACGTTCGGCATGAGTCCGGCCAAACTCGACCAGTCCATCAGCGCGCACCTCGGCGGACTGGTGTTCAAGCCGTCCGACCTGCTCGCCAAGCCAGGCGGCGGGCAGTACGCCACGCTCGACGCGGCCGCTTCCGCCGGTAACTGGCCCACTCGGCAGCAACTGGCCGGCAAGGTCATCCTCGAGGTCATTCCCGGCACGGTCGAGGAGAGCAACCCGACCGACTCTCTGTGGACCGACCAGGAGTACGCGGGCTACCTGCGCGACCTGAACGCCCAGGGCAGGGCGTCACAGGCGAACGTCTTCCCTTCGGTGCACAACGCCCAGGCGGGAGACCCCCGTTCGCGCTACTCCGACACGTCGCTGCGCCCTTGGTTCGTGGCCTTCGACGGTGACGCGGCCACCTACCTCAACGGCAGCATCGACACCGGATGGTACGACACCCACCACTACCTGCTGTTCATGACCGACGCGCAGAACGTGCCGCCGGCGCTGGACGACGTCAACCCGTCGACGGCCGACGCGCAGGCCCGGATCACCCAACTGGCCAAGGCACACGCCACGGTGGCGTCCAATGACTGGAGGGCCCTGCCGGACGCCCAGTCGATGGTCGTCCCGCGCGGCTGACGGGCGCCAGAGGTCCACCAACTCGCCGGGTGCCCGCGGTCAGACGAGAACGCCGACCGCGGGCACCCGGAATGCGGCGAGGGACGTTACGCGCCGCCTCGGACCCGGCATCCCGCGCAGGGCACGAAGGGCGGGACTGACCGCCTGGTGGCGACCTATTGGTAGCAGGGCGGCCCGCACAGCACGGTGGCGGTGCCGCCGGCCGCTGTGGAGGGGGTGCGGTAGGTGGCGGTCGTGGGGGCCTTGCTGGTCTCCCAGGGCATGGGGACAGCCATGACCTGGGAGAAGAGGACGGTGAGGACCGCGGCGCTCATGAACATCGCGGCTGTCACGCGCTTGCGCAGACGCATCTGGACTCCTCGAACGATACGGACCGACAGGGTGGCCGGGCTACGGCGACCGGGAAAGGGGAGCGGCCAGAGTCGGGCAGTTCTGGCGGCCCGTGCAGGGAGTGGCCCTGACGGCTCAGGACTGCTTCAGTGCCGCTGCCGTCCTCTGCAGTTCCTCCAGCACGGCCAGGATCCGGAAGAACTTCCGGAAGGATTCGATGATGCGCCTGGTGGGCCGGCGGAGCGTGCGGCTGGCGGAACCCAGCATGCCGACCAGGGCGATGCCCTCCTGGTAGGAGACCGCCGAGGACTCCGCCTCCCAGTGGGCTGACGCAATCTGGTCCAGCAGTTCCTCCGCCCCGTCCGGCCAGTCGGTGCGCGGCATGCCGGCGGTCCATTCCAAGAACACCCTGAGCGCCCCGAGGCCGGCCTCCAGATGCTCCGCGAGGCGCTCGGTCGCGGCCCCGAGTTCGTCCGCCGGCCCGTCGATGGCCTTGGCCAGGCGGTTCAGCACGGCCATATGCGTACTCGGAGGCGCCCCCGGACGATTGGTACGGTCCGAGTCCGCCAGGATCAGCGCGGTCACCTCCTGCAGGTCCTCGATGGCGGCTTCCACATCGGCCATATCAGCCGCGAGGGCCTCCACGTGCGCCTCGGCGTCGACGATCAGATCGAAGAATCCGGGGCCTTCCTCCATGTCGTCCGTGGTGCTCTGCACGGGAGGCTGGAGGAGTGACGGCACAGGCGAGGACGGCGGCACGCTCTCCCCCGGTACCCCGTTCTCCGTCGCCAGCAGCTCCGTCAAACGCTGCCGCGCGGCGACGGGATCGCCGTGGTGCGGGGGAAAGGGGACGCACGTCACCGGTCCGGCGGCCCGGAGTCCGTCGGCTCCTTCGGTGACGTGGACGGTGGGCCGGCCGAGCGCGTGCCGCATGCCGAGCCCGAAGGACAGGTCGCCGTCGGATTCGCCGAGCTCCGCGACGACGAAGTCCACCTCGGTGAGCATCCGCAGCAACTGGTCCCTGGGCAGACCGGCGTCTGTGAGGCGGTCTGCTCGCAGGAAGTCGAGACCGAGCTGTTCACACGCGGGGCGGACGATGTCCTCGTAGATGACGGTGGACCGGTCCCGTTGGTCCGGGAGGGATGTGCCGGGAGGGTCGGTGCTGGTCACGGTGGTGCAGACGGCGAGGCAGGTGGGCATCGCAGGCTCCTTCGCGGAGGGCGGAACGGGGGTGGCCCTGCCGGCGAACGGCGCGTCGGCAGGGGGAAGCGGTCAGTCGAAGAGGGTGAGCGCCACTCCGTCGGCGACCTCGTCGGCGAAGACCGGGCGCTCCTCGATGCCCAGGGCGGCGAGGAGGTCCACGGTGCGGACTCGGTGGCGATGTCCGACCCGGATCGTGTGGCAGGGGAACGCCCCTTCGCCGACGAGTCGGTAGGCGGTGGCCAGGCACATCCCGAAGGCCCTGGCCGCCGTGCGCAGATCGACGCTCACGGGAAGGTCGAAGATCTCACGGAAGGTGAGGGCGGTGTCATCCCGACCGGTCATCGGGCCCTCCCGGCGCGGCGCAGGGAAAGCGCGGCGACTTGGCGGCCCCGGCCCGAGTATCCGACGCCGGCGGCCGTGTCAGCCAGGCCCCAAGCCCGCGCCAGCGCGCCGAGCCGTACGCCCTCGACCCGGTGGGCGGGGACGGTGATCCGCAGGGTCGCCGCGAGGCCGTGGGTGCCGGGCGCCGGGTCGTAGTCCGCTTGCCAGAAGTCGTCGCCGTCCGCCGCGACGGGGGTGCCTCCGGCACTGTCCACGTCGTCGACGGCCCTTTCGAGGTACGTGGTGCGCCATACGGTCCAGGCCCGTGTGCACGCCGAGCGCAGCACCGTACCGCCGGGATCGGCGTCGTGCGGGTCGACTGCCGCCAGCGCCTCGAGGTAGCAGGTAGCGAGTTCGGCTTCGACGTCCTCTCGCTCGGCACCGAAGTGCGAGGTGATCTTGAAGGCAGCGCGGCGAAGTCCGGGCAGCCCAAGCCACAGCACCATGGTGGGCCAGTCGTGCCGCCCATCGGAGTCCATGTGGACGCGCTCGGCGATCTGACGCCACAGGACCGTCCGGGTCTCGGGGCAGGTGGAGCGGTCATAGAGCAGGCGCCGGGCCTGTGCCGGAGTCAAGGGAGTGCCGGACGGCTGAAATCCGTCGGACAGGCACAGCGGAGGATTCGGGGCGCCGTCCGCACACCGGCGTTCGACGGCGGCGAAGATGCCTTTGACAGGCGGGAAGGTCATCGATCCTCCTGATCAGTCGGTGTTCGAGGCCGCGGCATCGCCGCGCAGTTCCGCCAGGGCACGGGCCGCCAAGTCCTTGCCGGGCAGGCCGTCGGGCCCCCGCCCCATGGCGAGCAGCCAGCGAAGGAATCCGGGCTGCCGGGCCGCCACCAGAGCATCGAGCAGTCGGCTGAGCGCCCGTGCATGGTCCTCCGCACCGTCCGCTTCGGCAGCCCAGTTGATGAGTGCGTCGCGCATGGCGGGGAAGGCAGCCGGTTCGTTGAGGGCGTGCCCCACCAACTCGGCGGCACACGACGCCGGCTCCGCGCCGGAGAGCACCAGTTCGCTCCACCACGCGAGGTCCGTGCCCGCCATGTCGGGGCAGACGAAGGCGGCCACCGGTCCGAGGGGGCCGTCAGACCGGGCCCATTCGAACATCCGGCGCAGCACGTCTGCCCTGGCCGCGGAGTCGCCGATCTCGAAATGCCGCACCAGCGCTGCCATGACGACACCGATGAGGGACATGTCCGCGTCGTGGCGCTGCGTCTCGACGAGTTGGCGCAGCAAGGGCAGGGCCTGCGCTCCCGTGATCCGTCCGCAGTCGGGGTGGCAGGCGTACGCGGCCACGCTGCGCCACGGTTCCTCGGCCGCGACGCTCCACCGATCCAGAAGTCCGGCGGCCCTCTGTCCGGCCACCGGGTCGCCGGCGGCCGTTCCCAGGCACCACGCCGCCACGAAGGGTGCCGCCAACGACGCGGCCGACGCCAGGTCAGGCAGGTGCTCCAGGGATCGTCCCGCGGTGGCCGCCGCCATGGCCGCGGCACCCCGTCCCGCCCGTTCGACCTGCTCCGCCTCGTGGCCGGGGTGCGCGAGCCAGAGGTGCAGCAGGGGCAGGAGGTCCGTACGGTCGCGGCACAAGGCCTCCCAGACGGTCTCCGTCACCGCGGGCCAGAAGAAGGAGACCGTGTCCGCGTTCTCCGTGCCGGGGCGCCGGACGCGGTGCGCGCCGAGAGCGCGCAGCGTCTCGGCCGACAGGGGACGGACCGGGCCGCCTGCCGCAAATCCGCCCGGGCCGTGCGCGTCGGGTTCCCGCTTGTCCGACGGTGCCAGCAGCCGCAGCAGATCCTCTGCGCGCTCCTGCACCACACCAGGGGACATTCCTCCGTAGACGCAGAGGGAGAGGAGGTGGGCGAGAAGGGTGGGATCCGCCTGGGCCCGTGAGAGGATCTCGGGCCCCTCGGTCCGGGCGAGGTGCCGCGCGACCTCGGCGCCGGAAACTCCGCTCGCGACGCCCAGACGCAGTACGGCTCGGGCCGCCTGCACAGCTTGGCGCGGCGGCAGACCCTCCGGCAGCAGTTCGTCGTGGTGCCCCGGCTCCAGCGACCGCAGCCACGCCGCGCACGCCTCACCATCGGAACAGCCGTCCGACAGATGCGTGCTGAACACTTGCCGCGGGTCCGGCGGCAGATGGCAGACGACGGGCATGCCCAGGTTGTCCTCCAGGGAGGCGACCAGCCCCGGAGCGCTCGCCAGGACGAGGACCAGACGGGCCCCCGCCTCGGCCAGACGCCCTTCGAGGCGGGATATGTCCCATGCCCGGAGCGCGAGGGGCTCCGGGGGCTCCATCACGAGGTATCCGTGCACACCGTTCCCCCGCGGTCCCCATTTGGAGAGGTTGACCGCTCCGTCCACCTGGACGAGCAAGGGCTCCTCGCTGCCGTGCGCCAGCAGGTTGAGGGCATGTGTCTCCCGCCCGCTCCCCGGTTCCCCGACGAGTACGGCGATGCCCGAGTCGAGCGCGGTCAGGGCCTCTTCGAATCCGGGAGGCGGCACGAAGCACCGTCGGGCCGACTTCAGGCGGCCGGCCCGGACGGGGCCCTGTCGCATCGGTGCCGCGGACCCGCCGCCTTCGGGCGGGCCGACGGTGGTCTGCCGTTGACCGCCCGCCACCACACCCGTGTTGACGGTGCCGTGGGGAGCCACCACGACCATCTCGCGACCGGCCAAGGCCGCGAGGACGGCGGTGAGGTCGTCGCTCCGGAACAGTTCAGTCGTCATCGTCCGCTCCGGCGTCCGACAGGCCGGCGAACTCGACGGTGGTGACGTGCTGGCCGCCGTGGACGACGCCCGTGTTGATGATTCCATGTTCGGCGTTCAGCACCGTCGCGGGCTCGCTCTCCGTCGTACGGCAGGCCCTGGGCGCCGTCGGACGGGGCACCGCAGACGCGACGGCGTTTCCTGGTGCACGAAAATCAACGAGATTATTCGTGTTGCGGTCTTCTTCTGTTCGCATGTCGACCTTCGGTGAACTGAGCGCCCTTGGTGATCGGGCGTTCGCCTCGTGGACACATCGAGATTCCCGCACAACGGTCCGCGGATCGGTTCCCAAGGACCGGAAAACGAGTGAGCGCAGTCACATTGCTGAAGCATTCCGGAAAGCACGCCAAAAAAGCGAGGCGCTGCCTTGACGGCAGCGCCTCGCCCTTTCGCTTCACTCGTCGGCCGCGGTCGTGAGATCAGAACCCCCCGCCGGGGACCGGGCGTCCGAGGGAGGCGATCCGATCGCGCAGGAGGCAGGAGAGCTCCTTCCTCTCCTGTTCGGTCAGTGCGCCCAGCAGTGCGGCCAGTTCCTCCTGCCAGTCCGTGCGCGGAGGGCTGAGCAGGTCCGGGTGGTCGACTGCCCAGTCGAGCACCTGGCGTACCTGGTCAGGGTGCCTCAGGAGCCAGAGTGCCGCCAAGGACACCGGTCCGGCGTGAAGCGCCTGAAGACAGAATTCGTACTCCCCTCGCCGACTGGTCGTCCACGAGTAGCGGACGCCCAGGCCTTCCTCTTGGCCGAGGAGAAGCTCCTCACCCGTTTCCCGGAGCCGGACGTCGAACACCCGGAAGGTCAGGCCCGTCTCCTCCAGCCGCTGTGGCGCTCCCAGGTGCTGCATGATCTCGGGCGCTCCGAGTCCGCTGCCTGCGGCCGCCTGTATGTCGGCCAGCTGGTGCAGTGCGCCGGTGAGGTGGCCACGCACCACGTGCCAGCCGTGCATGGTCCTCGTGCGGACCAGCCGCACGGGGTCGTGCACCCACCAGGACACCCACAGGTCGACCGATTCCGTGCCGTAGACCGTGGGAAGGCCGACCGCCCTGGTCTCCACGTGTTCGGTCGTATCCACCCGGAACGCTTCCGCGTAGTCACCGCCCAGTGTGGGTGGCGCCGCCTCGTCCGGCACGGGCAGATCAGCCGCGCTGCCGTCGGGATCGCCACGGCGTCCGAGGACGTAGTAGACCCCGTCCGTGTCCCTCAGCACCAGTGCCCAGTCCTGTGCCGTGGACCAGCGATAGCTGAGGATCTCCCGCCAGGGCGGCCTGGTGACCCGGTGGTACAGGGGTTCGGTCGATTCGTCGCTCACGCTGCCTCCCACCGTGCGCCGGAGCGCCATCTGTCCAGCGCGGTCCGTGCCACGTACTGCCCGGCCCAGCCGCCCGTCCCTCTTTCCTGCAATTCGACGAAAAGCCGGAACTCGCCCCTGTGCATGGCACCGGCCAATTCCTCGAACAGGTTTTCCACAGCCCGGCGCGACACGTCGTCCCACTGACCCCGTTCGGCCCAGCCGAGTAATTCCGGGCACGTCGCTTCGAACACCTCGTCGGAATTCAACGCGTGGCGTGTCATGTCGACGATCGCGGTCGCGTCAGGCCCCCACGCGGCAAGCCGGCGTACGAACCACTGCGGGGACCGAAGCAGGTGCCCGAACAGTGCGAGCACCTGGTCCCTGTCGCATCGATCCTCTTCCAGCCATGCGACGAGGCAGCCGAACACCTGGGCCTCGTGACCGGCCTGGAACAGGCTCATAGTCGCGACCCGCACAGCGGCCAGGACCTGATCGTTTCCGTCCGCTCTTTCGCTCGCCGACCGGTCCCGGACGCCGAGGAGGAGTGTGCGCAGGAGACGCAGTGCGAGGTCCGGACGTGAAATGCCGAACTCCGAGCCGCACGCGTAGGCGACGGTCGTCCGGCGCTGGGAGTCGGCAGCCCGGCTCCAGCCGTCGAGGCGATAGCGCACCTCCGCGACGAGAACAGGGTCCTGGGCCGCGATGCCCAGCGCGTTCGCCGCGATGAGACGGCTGTTCACGCGCTCCGACCCGGCGAGCGCCTGAATGTGGCGCAGCGCGCGCCGCCCGCCTCCCCATTTCGCCGCGTTGCCCATGAACCTGCCGGCGGCGAAGGTGAGTTCGTTGGTCCGGTCCACCTGCCGCAGCCACTCCACCAGCAGCTCCGACAGCCGTCCGTACTCGCGCCACACGTACCTGAGCACGGCCTCCGCCTGCCGGTGTCCGACGAACGCGATCGCTTCCACGCTGTGCGCGTACGCCCCGGCCGTGTGGATCCGGCGCTCCTGCCGGACGGCGCGGACGGCGTGCAGCAGTTCGGTGAGGGAGTGCCGGAAGACGAATAGCGGGTTGGGGCGTCCGGCCTCACCCCCTTCAGCACCAGTTCCCGGCAGCATCGCGGCCAGACGGCCCTGCGACAGCGTCAACAGCCTGTCCGCTTCCTCCCGGACGAGCCGGTGGTCCAGCCCTTCGAAGACACAGGCGGCCAGCAGGAACGCCAGGGCGTCCGGATCATCGCGCAGTCGTGTCACGAGGTCCGGGACCTCTTGCTCGGCCCGGTAGCCCAACCGCGCCTCCAGATCACCGAGAGCCTCCGGGTCTCCGTCCGCCGCCACGATGGCCGTCACGAGTTCCACCACGTCGGCCGGAACCAACTCGGGAGCCAGCAGGTCGCCCAGATCGTGGCGTCCCTCCAGCGCCGACAGCAGACGTTCCCTCTCCCACCGGTCCTCCACCACCGCCTCGAAGTAGGTGCCGAACACCATGGCGGGCGGCGGCGGTACGCACATCATGGGCGTCACGTGCAAGTCCTGTTCGAGTCGGCGCAGCAGGTCCGTGTCATCGGGCAGGACGATCACCATGCGCGCCCGGACCTCTTCCAGCAGCGCGCGTACATGCCCCAGTACACCGGGGCCGAGCGGCCGGGACGGGAACAGTCCGTCCATGAGGTATCCGCGCGCCGACGCGTCGGTGGGCTGCCAGCGGTCCAGTTCGACGACGCTGTCCAGCGCCCGCAGCGGAGCCTCCTTTCCGCAGCTCGCGCGCAGCAGGTTGAGGGCTGTGGTGCGGCGGCCGGTCCCGGCGCGTCCGGCGAGGAAGAGCGGCCCCCGCTCCAGCATCAGCAGCGCTTCGTCGAACCAGCCGGGTCGTGCGAACCCGAACTCGGCTGCCAGCGCCTCCGCTTCCGGAATGGGCCCTTCGCGTACCCTCCCTTCCCGTGGCGGGCGTCCACCGCTCACGGACGCGTTGTGGATGCGTTGCCCGCCGTGTACAGAACCGGCGTTGACGTTTCCGTTCGGGGCGTACACGAACGGGCCGCCCACCCGCGCGGCGCCTCCGATGGCATCGATCAGCTCGGACAGTTCCCGTTCGGCCTCATCACCGCAGGGCGGCCCCTCCAGCGGGACGCCCGGAGCGGGCCCTTTCGTCCCGTCCGGCGGGATGCCCTCTCCGGGTGTCACCGCCGCCCCTGATACTTGTCGCCGCGGACCTGGTCCCCCTGGAAGCCCCGGACACGGCCGGCCTTGTTACCTTCGACATGATCACCGGCGACGTGGTAATTGCCCACGCTCTGCCCGCCGTGGAGGGTGCCGGTGTTGATGTTCCCGTTGGGGGCGCTGTTGCTCATGTGCCGGTCCTCCCCGATCTCGTTCACCAATGCGGGCGCGGCGTCGGGCGCCGCCGGCGCGGTGGCCTCGTCGTTCGCGGGCTCCTCGTACAGGGGCCCTGACGGCTGCGGTACGTAGAGCCACGCCCGCTGGGAGAACGGCTTGCCGTCGACGGTCGCGGCCACTTCGACGAAGTGGTCGGGGTGGCGCCCGGTGTAGCCGCTGGCGACCACGTCCTCGAAGCAGCGCTCGGAGAGGATGGCCGCCACATGCGTGACGTTCTCCTTGTGGGAGGCGAGCACAGCCTTGACCGGGCGGGAGTCCAGCAGACGATGCGTGTCGTTGCGTGCTGTGCCGTTACCGCCGAACTCGTCTCCCGTGTCGGCCAGCGGGCCGATGTGCAGACTGGCCCGCAGCCTGATGGGCAATGCTCCGTGGGACAGCACGTTGTAGTCGGTCAGTACCTCCTGCAGCGTGAACAGCAGGGGGTGGATCACGAACGGCATCCGCGCGGGATCGAATCCGAAGACGTAGCCGTCGCCGGTCGAGGCGGGAAACCTGCGGTCATCCCAGAGGTCCCGCAGCTCCGCCCTGGCCAGGGCCGTCTTGAGAAGTGCGGGTACGGCACGGCTGACGCCTTCGTGCTCGATGCCGGGGCGCCCCGTGAAGTCCTTGGCGTCCACGGCCAGGATGCCCCGGTAGTGCGGCAGTGGGCGACTGTGGGTGTAGGGACGGGTGGGCCGCTCGGGCAGGTCACTGCTCAACTCGCGCATGATGCTCCTCGGTGAAGTCCGCCCGTTCCGCGAGGGGTCCGGGCGGGGACGCTGATGCGTGCGATGACGTGCACGAGGGAGCTTCACAGGGAGGGAGCGGGCGTTCCGTTCCGCAGGCCCCAACGGAGGGTGGCGTGAGTCACATGGCGGTCACGCGCTGTCCCGGCCGCGGACCAGACACCGCAGGTTGTCCTCATTGACCACGGTGATCCGGCACTTGCCGACCTTCACCGTGTCCGCGCCCAGTTCCTCCAGTGCCTTGCTGACGGCCTTGCGGCCCACGTTCAGGTGCTGTGCCAAGTCGTCCCGCGTAAGGGAGAAGGTGGGTGGCTGCCTGCCGGAGGGGTCTCGCCCGTCGGAGCTGTCCACGAGGCGCAGCAGGGCGAGAGCCAGGCGTTCGTGCACGGCTCCGTCATGGATCTCCGTCTGCTCCCACAGACGGTGGGAGGCCATCACGGCGAGACGGTGGGCCAGTTCCGGGCGTTGCACAAGTCGCCGGAAATCCATCGCGAGGACCACGGATGCTTTGCATATGCTCATGGCCCACACACTGGCCGTCCGGGTGCCGCCGCTATGAACCGCCATTTCACCGAGGATCTCGCCCGCCCCCCGGAAGGCGAGCAACCGGCGGCGCCCGTCACGATCGACCCGGACGACTTTGACCAACCCACTTTCCAGGGCGAGCACATGAGTTCCCCGATCCCCCTGAGTCAGCAGGGGGGTGCCCGGCAGGTACGTCTGCAATCGATCCGCCGTCAGTCTGTCCCACTCTGCGCGCGACACCAGCGCACGAAATGGCAGCACCAGAGGAGTGCGATCTTCGCTCATGCGATCACGCTAAGGGCAGCGCGTATCGCTCAAGTGGGGAATGCCGGATTCCGCACCGGGAGGCGCTCAAAGCGGCCGGAACCACACCACTTGGCCAGATCACACCTCGGCCGGACGGGCCGGGCCTGCACGGCACTGTCACACGCCTGTCACCGTCTGCGTCGACGCCCCCGGACCGGAACGCTCTGAGTCGGCCTCACACGGTTCCCCTGGACTGATGTGGACGTCCGAAGAGGTGGGACGTTCCCTGCTGGTGGCGGGACTGGTAGCGGTTCGCCAGGGCGTGGAAGGCCTCCTTGGGTTCCCAGGGCACGTCCGGGTACGTGCGCGCGTTCGCGGGGTAGCCGCTGTACTCGTCGAGGATCTTGACGATGCCGTAGGAGGCGAGGTCGGGGTCCGGTCCGGACAGACGGTGGGGAGTGCCGTAGCCGGCGAAGCTGAACCAGAAGACGGAGTCCACACCTTCGTCTTCGAAGACGGGCATGAGTTCGTCGAGGTAGCGGACCTGCTCGCTCTCGTCGCGCACCAGGTGCGGCTTGGGGGTGACGCCGTCCGGTTCCATGGCCACGTACCAGCCCGAGCCGCCGTAGTCACCCGCCCCGCGGAAGGTGCAGCAGCCGACTTCCATGATGGCCACCGGCTTGCCGTGGGTGAACTCCTTGCGCAGGTCCTCGCGGTATGTGGCGGCGTTGCGCACACTCCGGAAGGCGTCCAGGCCGACGATGTCGAACGGGCTCCAGTCCACGCCGTCCAGGGGGCACGAGGCGTAGCTGACCGGGCCGGCGAAGAGAGGGCGCACGGTGCGGACGACGTCGCCGAGGAAGGCGTTGACCTTGCCGGGGAGGGGCCGCAGTGCGGCTTCGCGACCGGGGCCGGCCAGGACCGGGATGCGCTCGTTGAAGGTGTCGCCGGGCAGGTACCCCCGTGCGAACAGGCTCAGTTCACAGCCGGTGACAAGGACGACATCGGCGCCGTCAAGGCGGAGGCGTTCGGCTCGCTCGGCGCAGTCGGCGAAGTACGGCAGCATCTGTTCGTCGGTCATCTCGCAGGGGAACGGCGAGAACCAGACCTCCAGTCCGGCGGCGGCCGCGTGGCGCGCGGTGGTCTCGATCCGGTCCGGGTCGCCGCCCGTGATGCGGATCGCGGTGCAGTGCAGATCTTCGGCGATGATCCGCATGTCCCGTGCGACGACGTCGGAGTCGAAGACGGGGCGGGAGGTGTCGCCGTTGGGGAAGGTGCCGGTGTCGTAGTGGATGCCTTTGCCTCGCATGCCTTGCGCCTCCGATGAGAACTCGCCTGTCGCCTACGACGCGATCGTCAAGCCTCCAGCCGCGTCAGAGTCAAGCCCGGATGGCCCGGATGGTGATCAGCCGTTTGATCGGCCGTTTGAACCCGATCGCTGCCGCCTCGCCGATGGACAGGATGCGAGGCACAGGAAAGCCCCGTGGCGGTCAGCCCCGCATTGCCGGCGGATGCGCGAGCGTCGGAAGCCACAGGGCCAGGCGGAGGTGTGGACCTGCGCGCGATAGACGTCGCGGTTGCATCGCACCAGACATCAGTCGATTCGTTTTTCTGACTCACTTTGCTATGGTGGTGCACGTGAGTGAGTTCGACAATCGAACTCGGCACGTCAGGGCCGTTTGCCCGGCCTGGATCCCGCCTCAAGGAGCAGTACCGCTATGTCCTCGATTCTGATCACCGGCGCCTCCAAGGGCATCGGCCGAGCCATCGCCGTGGAACTGGCCAAACGCGATCACCGTGTGGTTGCCACCGCGCGTGACCCCCGCGCCCTGGAGGGCCTGGATGTCGCAGAGCGGCTGCGGCTGGACGTGACCGACCAGGCCAGCGTCGACACGGCCATCGAGCGGGCCGGGGAGATCGACACGCTGGTCTCCAACGCCGGCGTCATCTTCAACGCCGCGGTCGAGGCCAGCCCGCTGGACGAGATCGAGCGCCTGTACGCGCAGAACACCGTCGGCGCCATCCGCGTCACCCAGGCCGTCCTGCCGCAACTGCGCCGGCGCGGCAAGGGCCGCCTGCTCTACGTCTCCAGTGCCGCCGGGCGCACCATCCTCCCCGGCGCGTCGGCGTACGCGGCGAGCAAATGGGCACTGGAAGCCTTCGCCGAGACCCTCGCCGTGGAAGTGGGTGGCTTCGGCATCGACGTCACCCTCGCGCAACCCGGCCCGGTCAGCTCCGGCGCGCTGGACGACATCCTCACCTACCGGCTGCCCGACGACCCCTATGCGTCTCTCTTCGCCGGCGATGGCATACCCGCCGAGATGATGATCAGCCCCGAGCAGGTCGCCGCAGCGGTTGCCGACCTCGTCGAGGCGCCCGAAGTCCCGCTGCGGGTACCGGTCGGCCCCGTCGCCGAACACATCCTCGGCAGTCGCGACAGCGCCCCCTACGACAAGCCCTTCCTGCCCTTCTGATCCCGGCGCCGTACGCGCGGGATCTCAGGCCGCAGGGCCCGGTGCGGTCGATTCGGTCTCCGGACTCTGCCTGCTAGGTTGCCAGCCACGTGCCAGGCACTGCATCCAGCCCCGAAGCCACCTCCGACGACCCGCGCCGGCCACCGCCGTACCCCCCAGCCGAACGGAGCGCCGCATGACCACGCTGCACGACTTCGAAACCCTCGCCCGCTCGGAACGCGGACTCGGTGTGGTGTCCACGCTGCGGCCCGATCTGAGCATCCAATCGTCCGTGGTCAACCTCGGCACCTTGCGCCACCCGGCCACAGGTGCGGACGGCATCGCGTTCGTGACGTACGGCAAGGTCAAGCTCGCCAACCTGCGGGCACGCCCCCGCCTGACCCTCACCGTACGCGCCGGATGGCGATGGGCGACGGTCGAAGGCGCGGCGGAGATCATCGGACCGGACGACCCGCATCCCTCGTTCGACGCCGAGGGCGTGCGCCTGCTCCTGCGGGAGATCTTCTCCGCGGCCGGCGGTGCCCACGACAACTGGGAGGAGTACGACGCCACGATGGCGGCCCAGCGCCGTGCGGCCGTCCTGGTGCGGCCCGAGCGGATCTACGGGAACACCTGAGCGCCCCGTTGACCACTTCGGGCGGTGATACGGACAGCGGGTACGGCTACGCGTCGGCCCCCGCGGGTTGCCGACGCGCCGGCGTCACGTACCGTTCGCCCCACTGACGCAACGCCAGGAGCGTCGGCGCAAGCGCCTGTCCGGCTTCGGTGAGCACGTACTCGTCACGCGGCGGATGCTCGCAGTAGCGCTGCCGCTCGATGACCCCGGCCTCCTCCAGCTTGCGCAGTCGCACCGCGAGGGTCTCCCGCGGGGCGCCGGTGTTGACCTGGATGTCCTTGAACCGGTGCACACCGAAGCCCAGCTCCCGGAGTACGAGCAGACTCCAGCGCTCGCCGACGATGTCGAGAGCGTCGGCGATGGAGCAGACCCGGGGCGCCCCCAGATTGGTCGATTCGCATTTCTGACTCACCCTGCCAGCGTAGCGCTTGCGAACAAGTCGGAGAATCGAACTTTGGGTATGTCGGGCGAGCCGCACGGGCAGTTCCCGGTCCGGGGCCTTGGCGGCGCGTTCTCCCCGGTGGTTACGGAGGATGCGCGCCGGTCATGCCCAGCTTGATGTAACGCATGACGCTTCTTAAGGTATGCGGAGAGTCCTCCGCATATTGTGGTGGAGACTTCTCCACTTAGCGACGTGAGGTCCCGTGGTCCGTGCAGACGCCCGTGAGAACAGGGCACGCATCCTCGCCGCCGCGCGCGAAGCGCTCACCGCGGACGGCAGCACGTCGATGAACCAGATCGCCCAGCGCGCCGGCGTCGGCGCGGGCACGCTGTACCGCAACTTCCCCACCCGCGAGGCGCTGGTCCTGGCCGTCTACGAGGACGAGGTCGCCCGCATCGTCGGCACCGTGCCCGGCCTGCTGGCCGAGATGTCCCCGCTCGAAGCGCTGCGTCACTGGACGACCGACCTCGTCGAGGCGATGCGCAGGAAGCACGGCCTCGGCGACGCGCTCAGCCCCGGCGCGCACCAGGCGATCAGCGAGCAGACCTACGGGCCGGTCATCGCCGCGATCACGGAACTCCTCGACGCCGGCAAGGAGGACGGAAGCATCCGTGTGGACGCCGTGCCGGGGGACTTCCTCCAGCTGACCGGCGCGTTGTGGCGTGCCGCGTCCAGCCCCGAAGACCGGGCCCCCCACATGCTCGCGCTCATCCTCGACGGACTCCGCGCGCACCGGTAGTGGAGGGCCTGGCTTCCTCCGTCGCCCCGGCTGCCTGATCAACCCCCGGAGGGTTCACGGTCAGGAGGTCGAGGCGACGAGCACGTGTTCGGTGCCCAGGCTGTCGGCCGGGGTGTCGGTGTACATGGTGGTCTCGCCGTCGGAGCGGCGGATGACGAGGTCGTCGGTGCGGCCGTTCTCGGTGAAGTCGCCGGTCGTCATGGTGGCGACCTGGGTCCAGCGCCCGTTGGGGTTCTGGATGCGCCGCTCGGCGCCGAGGCCGGACGTGCCGGTGCCGGCGTAGTTGTCGAGTTCGCCGTCGGTCCAGCGGACCATGAGGTCCCACTTCTGCCGGCCGGAGAACTCACCGCTGGTGAGCAGGGTGGCGTTCTTCCACGTGCCGTTGGGAGCCTTGAGCTTGTGCTTCTGCCCGAAGGTGCCGGCGCCGACGTTGGTGTAGAGGGTGAGGCTGCCGTCGGCCCAGCGCACGATCAGGTCGGTGACGTAGCGCGTGCCGCCGAAGCGGCCGGCGCTGATCTGGGTCGCGTTCTTCCAGGTGGCGTTGGGTTTGATCATCCGGGTGCCGGCCCATTTCAGCCCCTTGGAGCCGACGTCGCCGTACAGCGTGACCTCGCCGTCCGCCCAGCGGACCAGCAGGTCGAACCGGTCGGTGCCGGTGAAGTCGCCCGCGGTGACGGTCCTGGCGTTCCTCCAGGTGCTGTTGGGGGCCAGAAGCTGCTGCTCGGCGTCGTAACCGCCGTGCCCGTTGCCGGGGTAGAGCGAGACCTCGCCGTCGGTCCAGACCACGAGCAAGTCGCTGTGGCCGGTGCCGCGGAAGTCGCCGGATGCCGTCAGCCGGGCGTTCTTCCAGGTGCTCGCCGATCCGGGCAGCCGAGGGTCCGCCGTCCCCGCGTAGGGCGGCTTCTTGTCCAACTGCTGGTGGGCGGCGGCGTGCTGGAACAGGTCCTGGGCGTCCTCGCCGTAGACCGGGGCGTACGTCACCCAGTCGTCGTTGGCGTCGTTGCCGCCGCCGTTGTATCCGCCGGTGCTGCCGATGACGTTGCCCTTGCCCGTGGCGCTGTCGTAGCCCTCGATCCACGGGCCGCCGGAGACGCCGCCGTAGAAGCCCTTGCAGGTCATCCTCAGCTGCCGGAATCCGGGCAGCTGGGAGGTGCTGACCGGGCAGCGGATCGGTGTGTGGCCGGGGTTGACACTGCCGGAGCCGGGATAGCCGATGACGGTGACCTTGTGGCGGTAGCCGCTGGTGGGGGTGAAGGTGAGGGCGCCCGTGACGTCCTCCACCTTGCCGCGGCTGTTGGCGTCGACCTGCGCGAAGGCCAGGTCGAGGTCGGAGGCCGCCGACTTGGTGTTCGCCGTGTAGCGGGGGTCCGTGTAGACCTGGAGGACCGGGAAGACGCCGAACGGCTGCTGGGCGGCGGCCTGGCCACTGCGGTACTGCGGGACGAAGACGCGGTGCGTGGCCTTGCTCAGGCCGATGCCGCAGTGTCCGGCGGTCAGCACGATGTCCTTGGCGGCCGTGTGCACCACGCTGCCCGTGCAGTAGGTGTTGCCGCCGAGCGGCTTGCCGTCGAAGAAGAAGGTGCCGATCATCGGGTGGCCGCCGAAGTGCTGGGGCTGGGGCGTGCCGGGCGGCGGTGAGGCGTGGCCGGCGGCGCCCTGTGCGCGGGCGCCGCGCCGGGGAGCGGCCGGGGCCGAGGGGGCGCCGAACGGGACCGCGTCGGCCATGCGGTCCGCCGTCCAGTACCGCTCCTCGGCACCGAGATCCGGTGCGTCCGAGGGGGTGGCAGCCGATGACGCCGAGGGTGCGGGTGCGTGCGCGGCCGGGATTGCGGGCGGGTGCGGCGCCGACGCCGCCGGGAGAGCCGTGCCGGGGGCCGCGGATGCCGGCACGGCGCCGGGTATGCCCGCGCACAGTCCGAGCGTGAGAGCCGGAACCCATCTGTACCTGGAACGCAACACGGTTTCTTTCCGTCTTGGAGGAAGCCGAACGGTACGCGCTACCCGATCACCAAGGTCGCACACACGTTCGCCATGAGGAAGATCAGCATATCGAGCGGGCGGCGACGCCATCTGACACCGCGTGAAAAGGCAGACAGGGCACAGGCGATGGACAGTCTCCGCAGGAGCGCGCGGGTGGCGCTCCCTCTCCTCCTGCCCCTGCTGGCGGCCGGGCCGGCTTCGGCCTCGCCGTCGACGCCCTCGCTCACGTACGAAGGTGTCAGGTCGGTGCGGCCCGGCGACACGCTGACGGTCGAGGCCCGGCACGGCGAGGCCGCGTACGGCGACACCCTGCGCTCGTCCGCGTTCGTCGCGACGGGCAGGCTGCGCATGATGGACCCGCTCCTGACCGCCACCGTCACCATCGCCTGCGACACCCGGCCCGGCACCTACCCGGTCCTGCGGCGCGGCGCCGGAGACGTGGGCCCGGACGAACACCCCTTGCGCTGGGCGCGGGTGCATGTCCAGCCTGCCGACGAGGCCGCGCGCCGGGCCTGCCGCGACAAGGTGAAGCGGCTGCCCGCGCCCGACCCGGAGGAGCGCTGGGCTCCGGGCGACACCTGGCCCCAGTCGGAATGGGACGTGCGGACCTTCCGGGCCGGCAGCCGGATCACCATCACCGACAACGACGACGAGGGGGCGGACGGGGAGATCAGCCTCACCTCCCGCGCGTTCGCCGACCGCCCCGTCCTGCGCGGCGCCCGAGCCGTCCTGACCGCCACCACCACCCTCAGGTGCGGGACGGCGCCCGGCCTGTACGTCGTCTACCGGCACGACGCCGGGCAGAGCGGTCCGGGCAAGCCCTGGGCGCGCCTGCGCGTCGCCCCCGCCGCGACCGCCGGAACCACCGGAACCAGCACCTCCGCCGCACCCGGCACACCCGCCGCGCCCGGCAATGCCTGCCCCACCGACCAGGTGGCCGCCCGCCCCGCCGGGGGATCCCGCACCGGCATGGTGGCCTGGATCGCGGGCGGCGGCTTCCTCGCCGCCGCGGCGGGCACCGCGGCCTTCCGGTGGGCCCGAAATCGGCGCGCTGAACGGGGAGTTGGGGAAGAGGGCCCGGTGGCTCAGCGAGGGGCGTAGGCCACCCGCTCGAAGGGCCACGCGCGGGCCGGCCAGTCACCGACGACGCGACGGAGGCCGGCGTCGAGGAAGGCGTGGTCGGCGCGGGCCCAGGAGCGGACGTCGATGACGCCCAGGTCCCGGCGTGAGCACGGCGGCCACGAGGGGCTGGGCGGGTGAGGTCACCGCGGGAGGCTGCCCCCGGTTCCCTGCCTGCTCCCGCGCATATCGGCGAGGGACGGCTTCGGTGGCTGTTCGCGGGCCTTCGCCACCGCGCGGGCGGCCGATCCGCCATCGCGCCAACTCCCGCCAGGGGTCGCCACATTGACCGCCCGGACGTGCTCGGCTTCTTCTGGTGGGGTGTATGCAAGGGATGTCCGCGGCCGGGCTTCCGTATCGATTCCGGTTTTCCGGTGATTCGGTCTCCGGGCGGCGTGAGGTTGTGCACTATGGGTCCCCGCGGAGGGGGTGCGGGCAGTCCCATGCGCAGAGGTGAGGAGCAGACGTTGACCAGGCGGATAGCAGGGGTTCCGGGGCCGGACGAGGGCGGGAGCGGTGGTGACATGGCGGGCCGCCGGGGCACCGTGCGCTATCTCAAGGACGAGGCCGTGCCGTCCGCGCCCCGGATGCTGCTCGGGCACACGCTGCGCAGCCGGCGCCACCAACTCGGTCTGAAGCAGGACGAGGTGGCGCGGCGGCTGGACTGTTCCCCCTCGAAGCTCAGCCGGATCGAGAGCGGCATGCACCACTTCAAGGAGAAGGACCTGCTGGGGCTGTTCGTGGTGTACGAGATCGCGGACGAGGAGGAGCAGACCGTCCTGCTCGAACTCGCCGAGATCGCCAACCAGCCCACGTGGTGGCAGGAATGGTCGACCGTGGCGCAGCCGTACCTCCAAGCGGTGATCAGCTTCGAGGACATGGCGACGCGCATCAAGGCGTACAGCAGTGATCTGCTGCACGGCCTGGCGCAGACACCGGCGTACGCCGAGGCGCTGATCAGGCGTGGCCGCGGCGAGCGCGGCACCCACGACGCGCTGCTGGCGCTGCGCAACGAACGGCGGGCGCGGTTCGAGGCCGCACCGGGCAAGAAGCTGATCCTCGTGGTCCATGTGGCGGCGCTGCTCAACCGCGTGGGCTCCCCGGAGATCATGGCCGACCAGATGGAGCATCTGGCCGGCCTGTCCGAACGACGCAACTACCAGCTGCGGCTGGTCGATCCGGCGCGGCACTTCAACCTGCCGGTCGAGCTGGGCACCACGACGATCTTCGACTTCGAGGGCCGGGTGCCCAAGGTCGCCTACGCCGAGAACCTGGACGGCTGCCTGTTCATCCAGGACGAGGACCTGGTGGACCACCGGGAGGTCGTCTTCGACGAGTTGCGCTACAAGGGGCTGGGACCGGACGCGGCGCGGCGCAAGCTCAACGACCTGGCGCGCATCTACCGCAATCACCAGAACCCCTGAGTGCGCGCGCCGCGTCCGTCACGGCTTGCGGGCGACTCCCGCGTAGAGGGACACCTGGCGTTCGCTGAGGACACCGGGCCCGCTGCCGGGCTGCGGATGCCACTGGTGGGCCAGGACCACGCCGGGGTCGACCGGTTCGAGATCCTCGAAGAAGCGCTCCACCTCCGTCCGGCCGCGCACCTGGACGGAGGTGCCCGCCGCCGCGTAGGTGTCGATGATGGCCTGCCAGGCGTCGGGGTCGAATTCCCCGGTGCAGTGGCTCAGGCTCAGGTAGGAGCCCGACGGCAGCGGGTCCAGGAGGCTTCTGACGATCTCGTACGGCTGCTGCTCGTCGGTGACGAAGTGCAGCAGGGCGTGCAGGCTGAGGGCGACCGGGCGTTCCAGGTCGAGGATGTTCCTTTCCCGCACGGCGGCCCAGACCTCCTCGGGCCTGGTGGCGTTGGCCTGGACGTAAACCGTCCGTCCCTCCGGGGTGCCGTCGAGCAGTTCGTCGGCGTAGACGAGGACGATGGGGTCGTTGTCGACGTAGACGACCCGGCAGTCGGGGGCGATGCCCTGTGCCACGTCGTGGACGTTGGGCGCCGTGGGGATGCCGGTGCCCACGTCGATGAACTGCCGGATGCCCTGTTGCGCGAGGTAGCGGACGGCTCGGTGCATATAGGCCCGGTTGACCCTGGCGACGGTCTCGATCGCGGGGAAGACCCGGATCACCTCCTGGGCGGCCTCCCGGTCCACGAGGTAATTCGTCTTTCCGCCGAGGTAGTAGTCGTACATACGCGCACTGTGGGCTTTGTCCTGCCCTAAGTCCGTGTCCGTACCGTCCTGTCCTTGCGCAGGCACAGGCTGCTCTCCCACGGCACACCCCCAGGTATCCGCTGCTCATCCGCCCGCGTGAGGGACGGAATGCACTTGCATTATCCCTATCCATACTGGCCGGGTACCGGCGATGTCCAGAGCTGCCCGATTTCTTTGATGGGACGTCAGAAAGCTTTCACGCCTGGACGCGTCGACCGGTCCGGGTGCCGGGGGCCGCGAGAATCCGGGCCGGCCGGGCGCGCCGTTCGCGGATGCGCACGGCGCGCCCGGCGGCGGCCATCGCCGCCTCAGATGTCACCGCGGCGCACGGCGGCCACGAAAGCGACCGCGGCGGCCGTGGAGACCTCCACTAAACGGCCCTCGCGGACCTTCGAGTCGTCAAAGAGCACCTGCGCGCCCGCCGGTTGTGCGACCTCGACGCACTCTCCCTCCGGGTAACTGTGCGAACTCTTGCGCCACACCACGCCGGCGCTGTCCGCGTCCTGCCGTGTCCTGTACATCGGCTTCCTCACCGAACGACCTCCTGCGGTGAACGAACTCCCCGTCGTCGAGATGCATGTGCATCTCGCCCGGCCAGGTCAGGATCACCGCGCCGCCGGTGATGTATGCGTGCTTAAGGCAACAATGTCTTGATTCAACCGTTGCTCGCTCATGCAAGTGCAGTCTGCGGCCCACGGGTTGACCGCACCGCCGGAATACGTCCCGGACAGGGGCGCGCGTCGGCGGTGGGAATTCGTACGCGAAGTGCCGGGCGAGTGTCGTCCAGCGGCCTTGATAAGCCCTTCAACAGGGATGATCGACCAACCCGCGGTGCCCGCGCCCCTGCCGGCCGAATCGAACGGCAGGCATGAGGGAGGTCCCGACTGCGTGCCGTGAAAGGGGCGTTGACGAGGTGCTGCGCCGACCCCGCGTTCGGAAAGAGGGAGATGCGGCGCCTGCGCGCGCCTAGCGTCATTTCCGCAGCAGACCGAACAACTCCCCTGGCCGAGCTCCAGGCAAGAACGAGCACGTCCCCAGAGCCCAGCGGAGCCCAGCAATGTCCGATACACGCAATCGCCCGCTGACGGGTCCGGCCCATATCGGCGTCGTTCTCGAACAAGTGCGCCGACAGGCGGGCATCCGGCACGAGATCCTGGCGCACCGGACCGGAGTCGGCGTCGACTACCTCACCGGCGTCCTCGGCGGCGCCCGCTTCCCGCAACGCCGCTTCATCCTCCGGTACGCCCGCGCCTGCGGGGCCGACGCGCAGATCCTGCTGAAGGTCTGGGAGGACGAACAGGCGCGGCTTCCGGCGGAATCGGATCGCCGGAGCGGGGAACACCCGCCTTCCGGACGCACGTGACCGCCGCCGGAAACCGTGCAGGAGGCCGCCCGGAGCCGCGGCGCTCGTTCCCGACGCCGTGCCACGCCTGCGACGAGCGCCATCATCAGGCTGCCGGACCCCTCCACAGTCTGCTGGACGTCTACTTCCGGCACGCCGGGGTGAGGGTGCGACCCGGTCGGGGGCGGCTCAGGGCGAGTGCCGTCGCCATCGCGCGGGCCTTCACCATGGTCTCGGTGAACTCCTCCACCGGGTCGGACAGGGCGACGACCGCACCGCCGACGCCGTAGCCGACGGAGCCGGGCGTGGCCACGATGGTGCGGTTGACGACGCTGAGTTCGCAGCCGCCGCCGAGGGAGAACCAGCCGAGCGCCCCCGAGTAGACGCCGCGCGGGCCCTGTTCGAGGCGGTCGATGATCTCCATGGTGCGCAGTTTGGGCGCGCCGGTCATGGAGCCGGGGGGAAAGGCCGCCCGTACGCAGTCGACGGCCGAGCGCCGCTCGCGCAGGGTGCCGCGGACGGTGGAGACGAGGTGATGGACCTGGGGGAAGGTTTCCACCCCGCACAGCACTGGTACGTGGACCGAGCCGGGCCGGCAGACGACGTTCAGGTCGTTGCGGACGAGGTCCACGATCATCAGGTTCTCGGCCCGGTCCTTCTCACTGCCCGCCAGGGAGTCCCGCAGCCGCGCGTCCTCGGTGTCGGTGGCGCCGCGCGGCCGGGTGCCCTTGATCGGCTTCGAGGTGACGGCTCCGCCGGGGCCGACCGCCAGGAACTGTTCCGGGGATGCGCTGAGCACGGCCACGCCGGGAAAGTCGAGCAGTGCCCCATAGGGGACCGGGCTGACGCGTCTGAGGGTGGAGTAGGTGGTCAGCGGATCGATATCGGTCCCGGCGACCGCCGTGTTGGACAGGCAGATCTCGTACGACTCCCCCTGGCGCAGCTCCTCCAGGCACTCGCCGACCATGTGGAGGTAGGCGTTCCTGGTGTGGCGCAGCTCGATCGGTACGGGGGGTGTTTCCGGCACCTCGGCTTCCGGCGGGTCCAGGGGAGTCCGGGGCAGCGCGCACAGGCGCGCGCCGGCCGATTCGAGCCAGGCGGTGACCTCCGGGTCGTCCTGATGCCGGCTGAGCCGGAGCAGGTAGCAGGTGTCCTCGGCGTGGTCGATCACCAGGGCCCGGTCGGCGAAGACCAGGGCCGCGTCGGGGGTTTCGGCGGTATGTGTGGTCAACGAACCGCTGTCGGCCTTGAGTTCGTAGCCGAGATAACCCACGTAGCCGAGGCGGAATCCGAAGGGCAGGTCGGTGCCGCCGTCGACGCGGCGCGCGGCCAGCTCGGCGTCGAGGTATTCCAGGAAGGTGCCCTGGATCCGCCGCCCGCCCGGCTCCACCCTGATGACCTGTTCCGCCGCCCGGTAGGTGACGTACTCGCCGAGCGGGCCGGCCCCGTCGCCCATGAGGGAGAACCGCCCCTGCCGCGGTGCGCTGCCGCTGTCCAGCCAGAAGCTGTGCCGGGCGGCGGCGAAGAGTTCACCGTAGGCGGCCTCCGGGTCCGGCGCCCAGGGCAGACGGCGGACATGCAGCCGGTACGGCGGCTCGCCGTCCGGCGCCGGCCGGGGCGTGCGGCGGTGCCAGGCGTGCGTGAGGTCGCGGAAGTTGGCGAGCAGCTCGTGGCCGTACTCCGTGCTGATGGACTCCGGGTGGAACTGGACTCCCCACAGCGGTCTGGTGCGATGCCGGACGCCCATCAGGACGCCGTCCTCGGACCAGGCGAGCGCCTCCAGTTCCGCGGGCAGCCCGGTGACGGCGAGCGAGTGGTAGCGCACCACTCCGAACGGCGAGGGCAGCCCGGCGAAGAGGTCGCGGCCGGTGTGGGTGACCCGCGACAGGCGGCCGTGCCGGGGCTCGGGCGCGTGCCGTACCTCGGCGCCCAGGAGATGGCAGAGGCCCTGGTGGCCCAGGCACACCCCGAGGAGCGGCAGGTCCCACTCCAGGATCGCCCGGCTGCCGATGCCGAAGTCCTGGTGCCGTTCCGGGCGGCCGGGTCCGGGGGAGATCACGACGTTGTCGAAGTCCCGCGGGTCGAGCGCGGACCAGTCGGCGTCGTTGCGGACGACCACCGGTTCGCGTCCGTTCACCTCGGTCAGCAGCTGGTGGAGGTTGTAGGTGAAGGAGTCGTAGTTGTCGATGAGGAGCGTGCGCGTCGGCCGTGCCGGTCCCCGAGCGGTCGTCGTCCGGGCGGCGCCGTGGCCTGTGCGGGCTACGTCGTCGGGCAGCGGTCCGCTGCGGTCGCTCGTCGGCAACGGCGCACCGGGCATGAGGAGTCTCCGTCCTTCAAGGGCGATTCGACGCAGCAAGATTACGCGTCCACAGGGCACTTGGCGGAAGTTTTTTCGGCAGCGAGGGCGGTGACTCGGGAGAATCTGCGCCGCGGCGCCCGTGTCGCCGACGGGCAGGTCCTTCCCTTACGAGGGCTGCCGCCCGAGTTCCGGCGCGTTCGCGGGCGGGGCCGGGGCCCCGGCCGCGGACACGCTGGTGCGGAGGCGGCCGAGGCCGGCGGTCGCCGTCAGCAGGGCCAGGGCGCTGGCGCCGGCCGGGAGCAGATAGCCGTTCCCGGCGTCGAAGCGCTCCACCGACCAGCCCGCGAGCACGCTGCCGAGGGAGGAGCCGCCGAGGAGACTGGTCACGGCCAGGGTCATGCCCTCGTTGAGCTGGGCGCGCGGGATCAGTTCCTGGACCAGGCCCATGCCGGTGATCATGGTCGGTGAGGTGGCCGTGCCGGCGACGAACATCAGCGGGACGAGCGACCACAGGCCATCGGCGAGGGTCAGCGGGAGCATCAGTACGGCCATGCCTCCGACGCCCGCCAGGAAGCGCGCGGTGCTGGAGCCGCGCGGGGTGAGCATCCCGAAGGCCAGGCCCGCGAGCGCTGAGCCGACCGCCTGGAGAGCCAGGACGGGACCGGCCCAGGACCTGTGGTGCAGGGAGTCGGTGAAGGCGATCGTGACCACTTCGAGGGAGCCGAACAGGGCGCCGGTGAAGAGGAAGACGAGCATCATCACCTGGAGGCCCCGGTTGGTGAGCGGGGTCCGGGAGGCCGCGGGGTCGGCGGGCTGGACCGGGGGTTCGGTGCCGCGCTGGAGGGAGAAGAGGACCGTGCCGGCCAGGGTCAGGACCAGCGGCACCGCCCGGCCCGCCTCGGGGGCGACGCCGGTGGCCAGACCCACCACGACGAGGGGGCCGAGGACGAAGCACATCTCGTCCAGGACCTGTTCGAAGGAGTTGGCCACATGCATGCGTTCCTCGTCGGCGCCGTGGATCGCGGCCCAGCGGGCGCGGGCCATGCCGCCGACGTTCGGCACGGTGGCGGACAGTACGTTGGTGACGAACAGGGTCCAGGTCGGCGCACGGGTGGCGAGGCAGACGACCAGGGCCGCCGACATGGCAGCCGACCAGATGGCCGCGGGGATGGCCGTACGGGACTGGCCGTAGCGGTCCACCAGCCGGCCGAGGAGCGGGATGGTGATCAGGGTGGCGGCGAGCGAGGACCCGCCCACGGCGCCGGCCAGCGCGTAGGAGTGGCGCATCGAGGCGACCATCACCACGGTGCCGACACCGGACATCGACAGGGCGAGCCGGGCCAGGAAGCCGGCGGCGGTGAAAGCGACGCTCCCCTTGGCGGAGAACAACCTGCGGTACGGGGCGAACACGTCTCTCCAGGGTGGGGCCGCGGGCACCGGGTGCGCGACGGGCTGGGTCGCGGCCCCCTGTCCTCGATGCCCCGCGCAGAAGGCGGAGTTGAGGATAGTGCCTCCTCGGACGCCGGTCCGTCGGCGTGCCCGTTCCACCAGGCGGCGCGCGCGGGCCGGCCGCGAACAGCGGCCCCCGGCGCCAGCGGGCCGGGGGCCGTGACCGGCGCCCTGGTCAGTTCGGCGGCGGGCCGGTCACCTCCACGGTCGCCGGGCGCAGCAGGTGCGGGCCCGCGCGGTAGCCGAGGCGCAGGATCCTGGTGCAGGTCAACTCGTCTGCTTCTGGGGTGACATGGTGGACCAGTGCCTCGTGCAGATCGGGGTCGAACGGCTCGCCCTGCTGTCCGAGGGGCTCCAGGCCCAGGGCGCCGAGCTGGGTGCGCAGGGTGCCGGCGATGTCCGCGAGGCCGGGCGTCAGGGGCTCATGGACGCAGGCGCGCTCGACGGCGTCCACGACCGGCAGAAGGGTGCGCAGGATGTTCGCGGCGGCGATCTCCCGTACGGCCATCCGGTCCCTGCGCACCCGCTTGCGGTAGTTGTCGTACTCGGCTTTCACCCGCTGGAGGTCGGCCGTGCGCTCCTGGACCAGGCACCGCAGCCGCGCGGGGTCCACCGCCTCGGGGAGCCGGCCCTCGTCCATGGTCAGCCCGCCTCCGGCCGGTCGTCGTCGACGATCTCCGCGTCCACCACCTCGTCGTCCTGAGGGGCGGAGCCGCCGGACGCCGCTCCCCCGGAGCCGGCCGTACCCGCGGCCTGCTCGCCCCGGGCGTTCGGCTGCTCGTACAGGGCAGTGCCGATCTTCTGGGCGGACCTGGCCACTTGCTCGGTCGCCTGGCGGAGGGCGGCGGTGTCCGTGTTCTCGTCCTTGAGCCTCGCCTTCAGCTCGGTGAGCGCGGCCTCCGTCTCGTGCCGCGCCTCGGCGGGGATCCGTTCGGGGTTGTCGCCGATCAGCTTCTCGGTCTGGTAGACGAGTTGTTCGGCCTGGTTGCGGGTCTCGGCGGCCTCGCGGCGCTGCCGGTCCTCCTCGGCGTGCTGCTCGGCCTCGCGGACCATGCGGTCGATGTCGTTCTTCGGCAGCGCGGAGCCGCCGGTGACGGTCATCTTCTGTTCCCTGCCGGTGCCGAGGTCCTTGGCGGACACATGCATGATCCCGTTGGCGTCGATGTCGAAGGCGACCTCGATCTGCGGAATCCCGCGCGGCGCGGGCGGCAGGCCGGTCAGCTCGAACATGCCGAGCTTCTTGTTGTAGGCCGCGATCTCGCGCTCGCCCTGGAAGACCTGGATGGACACCGAGGGCTGGTTGTCCTCGGCGGTGGTGAAGATCTCCGCGCGGCGGGTGGGGATCGTGGTGTTGCGCTCGATCAGCTTGGTCATGATGCCGCCCTTGGTCTCGATGCCGAGGGACAGCGGGGTGACGTCGAGCAGCAGGACGTCCTTGACCTCGCCCTTGAGGACACCGGCCTGGAGCGAGGCGCCGATGGCGACGACCTCGTCGGGGTTGACGCCCTTGTGCGGTTCCTTGCCGGTCAGCTCCTTCACCAGCCCGGTCACGGCGGGCATCCGGGTGGAGCCGCCCACCAGCACCACGTGGTCGATGCCGGACACCTTGATCCCGGCGTCCTTGATCGCGTTGTGGAACGGCGCCTTGCAGCGCTCCAGCAGATCCGCGGTCAGCTGCTCGAACTGGGCGCGGGTCAGTTTCTCGTCCAGGTGCAGCGGGCCCTCGGCGGAGGCCGTGATGTAGGGCAGGTTGATCGAGGTCTCCGAGGAGCTGGACAGCTCGATCTTCGCCCTCTCGGCCGCCTCCCGCAGCCGCTGCACGGCCATCTTGTCCTTGCCCAGGTCGATGCCGTGGTTGTTCTTGAACTGCCGCACCAGGTGGTCGACGACGCGCTGGTCCCAGTCGTCGCCGCCCAGATGGGTGTCGCCGTTGGTGGCCTTGACCTCGATGACGCCGTCGCCCATCTCCAGCAGGGACACGTCGAAGGTGCCGCCGCCGAGGTCGAAGACGAGGACCGTCTGGTCGTTCTCCTTGTCCAGGCCGTACGCGAGCGCGGCGGCGGTCGGCTCGTTGATGATCCGCATGACGTTCAGGCCGGCGATCTCCCCGGCCTCCTTCGTCGCCTGCCGCTGGGAGTCGTCGAAGTAGGCCGGAACGGTGATCACCGCGTCCGTCACGTCCTCGCCGAGGTACGCCTCCGCGTCCCGCTTCAGCTTCTGGAGCACCCGCGCGGAGATCTCCTGGGCGGTGTAGCGCTTGCCGTCGATGTCGCCCTGGTCGGGGAAGCGCCAGGAGTGATCGCCCATGTACCGCTTGACCGAGCGCGCGGTGCGCTCCACGTTGGTCACGGCCTGCCGCTTGGCGACCTCGCCGACCAGCACCTCGCCGTTCTTGGCGAACGCCACGACCGACGGCGTGGTCCGCGCGCCCTCCGTGTTGGTGATGACGGTGGGTTCGCCGCCCTCCAGGACCGAGACCACCGAGTTCGTCGTCCCGAGGTCGATTCCGACCGAACGCGCCATGGTGAATCCTCCCTTGCCGGCTGCTCCCCCACCGGGTTCCCGCGGCCCTCCCCGGCTATCGGGGCCGTCCCCGGAGCATCTCCAGGGGCCACCGCGGGGGATAAAACTTGAGCTACCCCATGTCAAGTCTGGTCCGCTTCCGGTGGGCCGTCCAGCGCGCGCGTCCATTCGGTTCCGGCCGCGATCGCCGCGCGCCAGGGGCGCAGGACGCGGGGCGGCATGCCCAGGGCGAGCGCTCCGGTGAGCGCCGTTCCCCTGCGGTAGGCGACGAGGAAGCGGCCGTCCGCCGGGTCGCCGTCCACCACTCGGGCCTCGTCGTGATCGCGCAGGTGTCCGAACGCCTGGATCCTGAGGTCGTACTGGTCGGACCAGAAGGAGGGCACCGGGGCGAACGGCTCGGCCTGCTCGGGGGCGAGGAGATTGCGGGCGGCGGCCATGCCCTGCTCGGCCGCGTTCGTGCGGTGTTCCACGCGCATGTCGGTGCCGAAGAGGGGGTTGTGCCAGCGGGCGACGTCGCCCGCGGCGTAGATGCCGGGCGCGGCGGCGCTGTACTGGTCGCAGACGACTCCGTCGGCCAGCCGCAGACCGCTGCCGTCGAGCCAGTCGGTGTTGGGTACGGAGCCGATGGCGATCAGCACGTCGTCGGCCGGGATCGTCGTGCCGTCGCTGAGCAGCACGCCGGTGGCCCGGCCCGCCCCGGTGGTGATCCCGGCGACCTTGGTCCCGGTCCGCAGGTCCACGCCGTGGTCGCGGTGGACCTGCGCCAGATGCGCACCGACCCGCTGTCCGACGGCGTGCGCGAGCGGCACGGGGGCGGGTTCCACGAGGGTGACGGTGGCGCCGAGGGTACGGGCCGCGGCGGCGACCTCGGCCCCGAGGAACCCGGCGCCGACCACGACCAGCCGGCCCCCGGCCGTCAGCCGCTCGCGCAGGGCGAGGGCGTCGCCGAGTTCCCGCAGGACATGGACGCCGGGCGTCTCGCACTCGGGCAGCCGGCGCGGCCGGACCCCGGTGGCGATGACCAGTCCGTCGTACGCCAGGCTCGTGCCGTCGGCGAGGGTCACGGTGCGGGTCGCCGGGGCGAGGGCGGCGGCGGGCACGCCGAGGCGCAGGTCGAGGGCGAGGGCGTCGAGGTCCGCCGGGCGGCGCAGGTGCACCCGCTCGGGCTCCCAGGCGCCGGTGAGGACCTGCTTGGACAGCGGGGGCCGGTCGTAGGGCGGGTGCGGTTCGCCGCCGACGAGGGTGAGCGAGCCGTCGTAACCCGCGCGGCGCAGGGCCTCGGCGGCGGTCAGACCGGCCGCCGAGGCACCCACCACCACGATGCGGCGCGGCGGAGTGCTCGTCACACCTCCACCAGCCGGATAGCGGCGGCAGGGCAGATCGCGGCCGACTCCCTCACGTCATCGGCGAGTTCGGGTCCGGGGGTGGCGTCCAGCAGCTGTACGACCCCCTCGTCGTCCTGGTCGAAGACCTGGGGGGCCACCAGGACGCACTGTCCGGAGGCGACGCATTTGGGCTGGTCGACTTCCACGCGCATGGGTTCCTCGTTTCCTCGTTCGCGGTGGTGCTGTGAGCGTGTGCGCTGCGTGTTGTGGGCTGTGTGCCTGTGCCTGTGCCTGTGCTTGTGCTGTGAAGTGCTACCAGGTGACCGGCAGTTCGTAGACGCCGTAGACGAAGCCGTCGTGCTTGAACTCCAGTCGGTCGATGTCGGTGGCCAACGCCAGCGTAGGGATGCGGGAGTACAGCGTGCTGTAGGCGACCTGGAGCTCGACACGAGCGAGCGGCTGCCCGAGGCATTGGTGGATGCCGTAGCCGAAGGCGACATGGCGGCGGGCGTCGCGGGTGAGGTCCAGCCGGTCGGGGTCGGCGAAGGCGTCGGGGTCCCGGTTGGCGATTTCGCCGGCGAGGATGACGCCGTCGCCCGCGCGGATCACCTCGCCGCCGATCTCGATGTCCTCCAGCGCCACGCGCCGCCGTCCGGAGTGGACGATGGTCAGGTAGCGCAGCAGTTCCTCGACGGCCGAGGCGACCGTCTTGGGGTCGTCGGCGTCGCGGAGCAGGGCGAGTTGGTCCGGGTTGCGCAGCAGGGCCACGGTGCCGAGCGCGATCATGTTGGCGGTGGTCTCGTGCCCGGCCACCAACAGCAGGACGCCCAGCTCGGCGGCCTGACGCCTAGTCAACTCACCGGTTGCCACACGCTGGACGGCGAGCGTGGAGAGCACGTCGTCCTCGGGGTTGGCGAGTTTGGCGGTCAGCAGGTCGTCCAGATAGCCGGTGAGCGCCTCGGACGCCGCGAGCAGTTCCTCACGGGTGGAGGTGCGGCGCACCAGGACGCGGCTGTGGCGCTGGAAGAAGTCGTGCTGCTCGTACGGCACACCGAGCAGCGCGCAGATCACCAGGCTGGGCAGGGGCAGCGCGAACGACTCCACCAGATCGGCGGGGTTGGGGCCGGCCAGCATCTCCTCGATCAGGTCGTCCACGATCCGCTGCACGGCCGGCCGCAGGGCCTCGACCTTCCTGATCGTGAAGGGAGCCGTCACCATGCGGCGCAGGCGGGCGTGTTCGGGGTCGTCCAGGGTGAGGAGGGTGTTGCGGGTCTGGTCCCGCTCCCGCGTGGCGGCGCTGCGGTGGGGGTAGCCGGGGCGCCGGGGGTCGGCGCTGATGCGCGGATCGCCGAGCAGGGCGCGCACATCCTCGTGCCGGGTGATCACCCAGGGGCTGCTGCCGTCCCAGATGCGTACCCGCGACACGGGCCGCTCGCTCTGGATGTCCTTCAGGGCGGGGGGCGGATCGAACGGGCACCCGGTGGCGCGGGGCATGGGGTGCTCGGGGAGCCCGGTCGGCGTGTCCACGACTGTCTCGGTCATCGCTGCCTCCTCGGCAAGAGGGCGCATCCAACACCCCTAACGGCGTTAGGTGCTTCAGGCAACTTTAGGGATCGTGGTGGGTGCGTCAACGGTGCCGGAGGATTCGCCGTCGCTATCCGGCCACGATGCGATCGAGCAGCTCGTCCGCGCGCCGCTCCAGGCCACGCCGGTCGACCTCGAAGGGCAGCGCCATCGCGATGGTGACGATGCCGTGCAGCGCCGACCACAGCAGCAGGGCGTCCCGTGCGCCGTCCACCTGGGCCGAGCGGGCGGCGGGCAGCGCGGCCAGTGCCTCCTCCCAGGCGCCGAGGACCAGCCAGACCGGGTGGCGGGGCGAGTCCTCGCGGGGGCCGACGATGCGCTCGACGCCGAACATCAGCCGGTAGCGGCGGGGGTTCTCCAGCGCAAAGGCGCAATAGCGGTGGGCCATGGCCCGCAGGGCGGAGCCGGGGCTGAGCGGGATACGGGTGTCGCGCGCCTCCCCCAGTTCGGCGACCAGTTTCCCGTAGGCCCGGTGGGTCACCGTCGCGACCAGTTCGGAGCGGTCCTTGAAGTGCAGATAGACGCTGGGCGCGGAGATGCCGACCTCGCGGGCGACCGCGCGCAGCGACAGCGCCTCCTCGCGGCCCGACTCGGCCAGCAGCCGGGCCGCGGCCGCGAGGATCTCCTCTTTCAGGGCGCCGCCCTCGCCCCACTGGCTCGGGGCGCGGCGCTTGAACGTGTCGGCCACCTGGGCTCCCTCCGTCTTCCGGCTGCCGGGGTGAAGCATTATCGGAGGTGGCCGGATGTCCGTCAGCGTCTTCTCCGTCGAGGCGAAGGCGTCGAAGAGGGCCGGCGCGGGGGCGCATGGGATGTGCGAGGAAGCCGACGGGACCGCCGGTGCCGATCTCGGGCGGTTCCTGGAGGGCGTGCCGAAGGCGGACGGAGGCGGAAAAGGGACCGGATTCCGTCCTCATCGGCACCGGTCCATCCGATCCCTGTGCGTGTCCCCGGAGTTACGGCTCGATAGCATCGGGCCGACAGCCGGAGAACGCCGAATCGATCAGGCCCGGACGGGGATACGCGCCAGTGGTGATGGGTGGGGCAGCACGGCTGCGGGTGCCGGTGGGGGCGGACGCGGAACGCTGGGTCACGCGGGCGGGATGCCGTCGTGTCCTCCTCGTGGTGCACAACGTGACCTCCGCGACCCGCCTGTTGGACGTGCTGCCGCTGTTCGGCGGCGATGTGCGCTTGCAGCTGTTCGCCACGTGCACGGGTTCCTCGCCGTTCCTCGCGGGCGTGCCCGAGCTGCTGACGGGGGTGGGACTGCCCGTGCTGCCGTGGGAACAGGCGAAGGAGACCACGTTCGACCTCGCCGTCTCGGCGAGTTACGGCGGTGAACTGGACAAGATCCGCGCCGAGTTGGTGATCCTGTCCCATGGGATGGGCTACAACAAGCGGCTCGCCACCCCCACCGGCGCCGAACGGCGCTCGCGCGCACCGGTCTTCGGGCTCTCCCCGGACTGGCTGCTGCACCGCGGCCGCCCCCTCGCCGCCGCCACCGTCCTGTCCCACCCCGAACAGCTGGCGCGGCTGCGCGCCTCTTGTCCGCAGGCCGCGCCCACCGCCGTACTCGCCGGGGACCCCTGCTACGACCGGCTCCTCGGCGCGCTCCCTCAGCGTGAACTCTTCCGCCGCGCCCTCGGGGTGGCGCCGGGGCAGAAGCTGGTCGTCCTCAGCTCGACCTGGTCGTCGCGGTCCCTCTTCGGCGCCTCGGAGGCCGGATCGGGTGCGGCGGACGACGTGGACGATCTGCTGCCCTGGCTGCTGTCCCGGCTGTCCACGGAGCTGCCGGCCGACGAGTACCGCTCCGTCGCCGTGCTGCACCCGAACATCTGGTACGGCCACGGTCCGGGGCAGGTCAGATCCTGGCTCGACCACGCCCGCCGGGCCGGCCTGGACGCCGTACCGCCGCTCGACTGGTGGCGGCAGGCTCTGATCGCGGCGGACTGCGTGCTCGGGGACCACTCCAGCGTCACGTACTACGCGGCGGCCATCGGCGCCCCCGTACTGCTCGGGGCGTTCCCGCAGGACGCGCTCGACCCGCACTCCCCGGTGGCCGCGCTCGGGCGTACGGCACCCCGGCTGGTCCGGCGGGGCAGCCTGCGGGCGCAGATCGACGCGGCGATCGCCGGCCACGAGCCGGGCCGTTACGTGCACTTCGCCGAGCAGGCCAGTTCGTCGCCGGGCGAGTCGGCCGGGTTGCTGCGCCGGCTGTTCTACCGGCTCCTGGGCCTGCCGGAGCCCGACGGCCACGCCGCGCTGCTCGACCCGCTGCCGCTGCCGCCCCACCGACCGGCCCGCCGTACCACGCCGGTGCGGGTCTTCGCCACGGTGACCGACGGGCACCCGCCCGAGGTCGCGCTCGCCCGGCATCCCGTGTCCGGTGACGCACCGGATCCGGCGGAGGGGCTGGCGGCGCGGGCCGAGTTCGCGCACACGGCGGTGGACGAGGAGACTCGGGACACCGTCAGGCTGCGCGTCGCGGACGTCATCCTGCGGCACGCGCCCGCGGACGATCCCCGGCTCGGGCCGCCCGCCGCCTGGACGGCGGAGGCGCTGACCCGCTACCCGTACTGCGCGCTCGCGGTCTACGCCGATGGACCGGACCGCTGCGTCGTCCGCACCCGCCAGGGCGACCTGCTGCGCCTGTCCGCGGCCCTGGGACCGGACGGCCGGCCGGACCTGTGCGACCCGGCCGCCTACGCCTCCGCGCTCCATACCTGGGTCGCGAGCGGACGGAAGGTCTCCGAGGCCGTCCCCGAACTCCTGGTGCGCACCGGCCCGGTGGCGCGCCGGGTGACGGTCGAGCGACTGTCCACGGCCTAGGGCCGCCGGTTTGGTTGCCTGTCTCAGGACTCCAGCGCGGCGAGGCGCGCGCGGGCCCGTTGGGCGCCGGCGGTGTCCTCGTGCTGCTCGTAGTGCGCGGCGGCGGACCGGAGATCCCCGGCGGCCCGCGCCGGGTGGCCCGCGCGGTCGTGGCACTCGGCGCGCTGCTCCAGCACATCGGCCAGCTGGAGCCCCGCGCCTTCCCTCGTCATGATCTCGGCTGCCTTGTCCAGGCAGACCAGGGCGAGTTCGAACTCGCCCGCGCCGAGGCGGGCCTCGCCGAGGCTCATGTAGACGCGACCCTCGTTGTAGCGGTCGGCGCCGCCGGGCAGGGTCCGGAAGCGGGCGCCGGCCCGATTCACACGCCGCCGCCCGCGCTTACCGTCAGAGCCACCCCGCCTCCAAGGCCCCCCACTCACCGCCGCAGCCGCCCCCCGCCCTCACTCCGGTGCGAACGCGAAGCTGTTCCACAGTCCCGTGGAGCGGACTACCTGGTCCGTCGCGCCGATGTCGAGGAAGTCGTATGCCCCGCCCGCGGGGACGGTGCAGTCGGGGGTCGTGTAGAGGAGCAGGCTGCTCTGGGTCTGGTTGGTGATCCGGGTGATGCCCTCGGGGAAGCGGTGGCAGCCCTTGACCGGGGGATTGGTGAGGGTCTGGACGATCCGTCCGTTGTTCCGTGCCACGATCTGACCGGACGCCTGGTCCTGGCAGGCGGTGAGCGCGATGCCGAGCAACGCGAAACCGGTGAGCGCGGCCAGTGACCGTGAAGCGCGCATCGGGCCTCCTGTGCCAAGGCGGGTGCTGCCGGGGGACCTGGTCCCCCCACCACTATCCGTCAGAGTGCGCCGGGCCGCCCGGCGAGGGCGCCCATGCCGGGGACATCGCCTGTTCAGCGGCGCCCAGGGCTCCTTTCGGGTGCCTGAGTGGCCCGGCTGTCGCACCCGGTGTGCGGGGTACGGCCGCCCACCCTTCACTGAGGGGAACGATTCGCTGCGAGGCACGGGAGCCACCCATGGCAGGGCACTGGAGAAGGGGCACGGCGGGCGCGGTGCTGGCCCTGGTCATGCTGCCGGCCGCCGGCTGCGGCAACGGCTCCGCGAACTCCCCCACCCCCGCCGAGCAGGCCGCCTCGGCCGCCTCCGCCGCCGCCTCGCTGGCGGCCCGCGGCGGCGACGCGCTCTCCTCGGCCTCGGCGGAGGCCGGCCGCAGGCTCGACGAGGCCAAGGGCGGCGTGAACGCCAAGGATCAGGTGAGCCTCGGCGGCGTCGCCGTCGGCGGCGACGGCCGGGCCACCGCCACGGTGACCGCGCGGAACACCGCCTCCTCCGCCAAGTCCTTCGCCGTGCAGGTCGACTTCACGGACGGCAACGGCAATCTGCTCGACGTCGTCGTACTGACGGTCAAGAACGTGGCCGCGCACGCCATTGGCCACGGCACCGCGCGCAGCAACCGGAGGCTGCACGGCGAGCTGCGGGCGAACGTGGGTACGGCTCTGCGCTACTGACGCCCCGCCTCCCCCTTTTCACGAAGCCCCATCGCCCCGCCCGGACCCCCGACGCTGCCGCACGAGTGAACCGCCAAACGGGTGATCCGCAGCGGCCGCCAGCCCCGCCCGCCCAAGGATCAGGGGCCCAACGGGCATTTCCGGCGAGTCGGGCGATTGGTTCGAAGTGACAGGCTTACGGTGCCCTGTCCACACTGAATTGGCGGTTCGTGATCAGGAATGTGCATCAACGATCCAGAACGTTCTCGAGGAGATCGAATGGTGGAGCAGTCCTCCGAGATCGATATAAGCGGGCCGGACGCATCCGCCCTCCCCGTGAGCGGCACCGGCCCGGACAGAACAGAGACCGAGAGCGGACTCGCGGACGTGCTGGCCGAGGTCGTGGGCACCGAGCAGGTGCCGGTGGACGGCCACTTCTTCACCGACCTCGGCGCCAACTCCCTGGTCATGGCCCAGTTCTGCGCACGCGTGCGAAAGCGGTCCGACCTGCCGTCCCCCTCGATGCGGGACATCTACCGGTACCCCACCGTCCGTGAACTGGCCGCGGCCCTCGCCCCGGCGACCCTCCCGGACGAGGCCCCCGCCGCCCCGGCGGCACCCGCGGCACCGGCACCCGCCGCACCCCCTGCGCCCCTGCCGCAGACCAGCCGGCTGACCCACTTCCTGTGCGGGACCTTCCAGTTGCTGGCCTTCCTCGCCTACTCGCTCGTCTCCGGTCTGGTCACCGGCACCGGCTACGAGTGGGTCGCCGACGGCAACGGGGTCGCCGACATCTACGTACGGTCGCTGGTCTTCGGTGGCACCGGCTTCGTCGCGCTGTGCGTGTTCCCGGTCATCGCCAAGTGGCTGCTGGTCGGCCGCTGGAAGCCGGTCGAGTTCCCCGTCTGGGGCCTCGCGTACGCGCGCTTCTGGCTCGTGAAGGTGCTGCTGCACGCGAACCCGATGGTCTTCCTCGCCGGGACCCCGCTGTACGTGCTGTACCTGCGGGCCCTGGGCGCGCGGATCGGCAAGGGGGTGACGATCCTGTCGCACACCCTGCCGGCCTGCCCCGACCTGGTGACGATCGGCGCCGGGACGGTGATCCGCAAGGACTCCTTCATCCTCGGCTACCGGGCGTACGCGGGACGCATCCAGACCGGCCGGATCACCCTGGGCGAGGGCGTGTTCATCGGGGAGAAGACCACCCTGGACATCGACACCTCGATGGGCGACGGAGCACAGCTCGGCCACGCCTCCGCGCTGCACCGCGGTCAGGCGGTCCCGGCCGGCGAGCGCTGGCACGGCTCCCCCGCCGAACCGGCGTCGACGGACTACCTGCGGGTGCCGCCCGCCCGGTGCGGCACCCTGCGGCGGGCCTGGTTCGGCCTCGGCACTCTGGCCCAACTCCTCTTCATCTACATCCCCTTGGCCATCGGCGGGATGTACATGCTGTTCACCGCGGTACCGGCGATCGGCGACCGCCTCGACCCGGACACCGACGACCTGGCGCCCGGCCAGCTGCTCACCGACTCGCTGCTGCTCTCCCTGGTGCTGTTCGCCGGGTTCGTCGTCGTGGGACTCGCCGTCCTGTACACGCTGCCCAGGCTGCTGCGGCTGGTCGTCCGGCCCGACCGGGTCTACCCGCTCTACGGCGTCCACTACGCGCTGCACCGTACGACGGCCCGCCTGACCAACGTCAAGTTCTTCGCCTGGCTGTTCGGTGACAGCTCGTACGTCGTGCACTATCTGCGCGGCCTCGGGTACGACCTGTCGCACGTCGAGCAGACCGGCTCGAACTTCGGCACCGAAGTGCAGCACGAGACACCGCTGTTGGTGTCGGTCGGCAGCGGCACCATGATCGCGGACGGGTTGTCCCTGCTCAACGCGGACTATTCGAGCACGTCGTTCCGGCTGTCGAGGGTGTCGATCGGGCCGCGCAACTTCCTCGGCAACAACATCGCCTACCCGGTGGGCGGCAGGACGGGCGAGAACTGCCTGCTCGCGACCAAGGTGATGATCCCGCTGGACGGCGAGGTCCGGTCGGGCGTGGGACTGCTCGGCTCGCCGTGCTTCGAGATCCCGCGCTCGGTCGACCGCGACGCCCGCTTCGACCATCTGCGCGAGGGCGAGGAACTGAGCACCCGGTTGCGCGCGAAGAACCGCTACAACCTGCGCTCGATGGGCTGGTGGCTGCTCGCCCGCTGGCTGCACGTCTTCGTGCTCACCCTGTTCGCGCTCGCCACGGTCGATCTGTACGGCATGGCGGGCCATGTGGTGATAGCGGCCTATCTGGCGCTGACCCTCGCCTTCTCCACCGCGTACTACGTCGTGCTGGAGCGCTGCATGACCCGGTTCCGCGGGCTGCGGCCCCAGTTGTGCTCCATCTACGACCGGGACTTCTGGCGGATCGAGCGCCTGTGGAAGGTCCCGTCGCAGTGGCTGAACCTCTTCAACGGGACCCCCTTCAAGAGCCTGGTCTGGCGGCTGATGGGCGTGCGCGTGGGCCGCATGGTGTTCGACGACGGCTGCTACATCACCGACCGGACCCTCGCGGTCATCGGCGACGGCTGCACCCTCAACGCGGGCAGCAAGGTCCAGTGCCACTCGCAGGAGGACGGCACCTTCAAGTCCGACTTCATCAGGCTCGGCGCCGGCACCACGCTGGGCGTCTCCGCCCACGTCCACTACGGCGTGACGATGGGCGAGGGCTCGGAGCTGGTCGCCGACTCCTTCCTCATGAAGGGCGAGGAAGTGCCCCCGCACGCGCGGTGGGGCGGCAACCCGGCGGTGGAGATGCCGGCGGCCGAAGCTCCGCCCGACACCCCCCTGCCGATCGCGTCTACAGCCAACGCCCCTGCGGCGACCGTGAGTTGAGGAAGGCCATTCGATGGGAACGCGCGTGGAAGCGGACCGGGAGTTCTGGCAGCGGGTGCTGACCACCGGCGGTGTCACCGCGGTGCCGCGCTGGGTGCGGGAGCCGGCTCCCGGCTCGGCCGAGCACGAGATGCCGGTGCCTGAGGAGGTGGCGCGGGCGGTGCGCGAACTGGTCGGGCGCCAGGGGGTGCCCGTCAGCGCGCTGCTGCTCGCGGCGCATGCCAAGGTGCTGGCCGCGCTGTCCGGCGAGCCGGACGTGGTCACCGGCTACACCACCGGCGTGCGCGGCGAACCCCTGCCCTGCCGGCTGACCGTCCGCCCCGGCTCCTGGCGGGAGCTGGCGGCGGCGGCCGAGCACGCGGAGGCGCAGGTGCTGGCGCACCGGGAGTTCCCGGTGGAGAAGCTGCGCCGCGAACTCGGGCTGACCGAGCCGCCGTACGAGGTGGTGTTCGGGCCCATCGGGGCCGACGAGAACCACGCCGACGACGGGGTACTCCAGGTGCGCTGGTCGGAGCGGGGCGGCCGGCTGCTGCTGCATTTCGGCTACCGCACGGACGTGCTGGACTCCGCGGCCGCGGCCCGGATCGGCGGCTACCACCTGAGAGCCCTCCAGCTGCTGGCGGCCGACCCGGACGCCGACCACGGCGCGCAGAGCCTGCTCTCCGACGACGAGGTGCGCGAGCAGACGGAGGGGCTGGCCGGACCGCACCGGCCGCTGCCGAAGGCGCGGGCGCACGAGCTGTTCGAGCAGCGGGTGCGGACCCGTCCGGACGCGGTGGCGGTCGTCCAGGGCGAGCGGGCGTGGACGTACGACGAGCTGAACCGGCGGGCCAACCGGCTGGCGCGGGCGCTCGTCGAGCGGGGCGTCGGCCGGGAGGACGTGGTCGCCGTCGTCATGGAGCGCGGCCTCGACTGGCCGGCGGCGACGCTCGCGGTGCTCAAGGCGGGCGCCGTCTACCTGCCGATCGAGCCGCACTTCCCGGCCGGGCGGATCGCGGCGACGTTGTCGCGGGCGGGCTGCCGGCTGGTGCTGACCGAGTCCGGCAGCACCGCCACCCTGGACGAGGCGCTGGCCTCGGTGCCGGGGGCGCGGCGGCTGCTGGTCGAGGAGGCGTACGCGCAGCCGCACGCCGAGGACGACCTGCGACTGCGCGTCGACGAGGACCAGTTGGCGTACATCTACTTCACCTCCGGCTCCACCGGCGAGCCGAAGGGGGCGATGTGCGAGCACGCGGGCCTGCTCAATCACCTCTTCGCGAAGATCGACGATCTGGGCATCGGCGAGGACTCGGTGGTGGCGCAGACGGCACCGCAGTGCTTCGACATCTCGCTGTGGCAGCTGGTGTCCGCGCTCATGGTCGGCGGGCGGACCCTGCTGGTCGGACAGGACGAGATCACGGACGTGGAGCGCTTCGTCGGCACGCTGGTCGACGGCCGGGTCACGGTGGCGCAGCTGGTGCCCTCCTATCTGGAGGTCGTCGTCTCGTACCTGGAGCAGCGGCCGCGTGAACTGCCGGACCTGCGCTGTGTGTCGGTGACCGGCGAGGCGCTCAAGCGGGAGCTGGTGCAGCGCTGGTTCGCCATCGAGCCGGACATCAGACTGCTCAACGCGTACGGCCTGACGGAGACCTCGGACGACACCAACCACGAGGTCCTGGACCGGGTGCCGGAGCGGGTGCTGCTGGGGCGCGCGGTGAACAACGTACGCGTCTACGTGGTGGACGAGCGGCTGTCGCTGGTGCCGCTGGGCGCGCCCGGTCTGATCGCCTTCTCCGGTGTCTGTGTGGGCCGGGGGTACGTCAACGATCCGGAGCGCACCCGTGAGGCGTACCGCACGGACCCGTACCGGCCCGGTGAGCGGCTGTACTTGGGCGGTGACTGGGGGCGCTGGCACCCGGACGGCAAGCTGGAGTTCCTGGGCCGCCGGGACAACCAGGTGAAGATCCGCGGCTTCCGCATCGAGATCGGCGAGATCGAGAACGCGCTGCTGCGGGTGGCCGGGGTGCGGGACGCGGCGGTGGTGGTCACCGAGCGGGGCGGCGGCAGCAGACATCTGATCGCCTTCTGCGCGGGCGCGCCGCGGCCGGTGGCGGCGCTGCGCGAGGCGCTCGGCGCGGTACTGCCCGCCTATATGGTCCCCTCCGCCTTCCACTGGCAGGAGGCCCTGCCACTGACCGCCAACGGGAAGATCGACCGCAAGGCGCTGACCGCGCTGGCGGCTCGGACCACGCCGGCCACGGAGGAGACCCCGGCGGCGGATGTCCCGGCCGGGCCCGCCGAACGGCGGCTCGCCGCGGCCTGGGCCGAGGTGCTGGGCGTACCGGTCGACCGGGTGCGCCGCTCGGACCAGTTCTTCGACTCCGGCGGCACCTCGCTGACCGCCGTCAAGCTCAGCATCGCGCTGGAGCGGGCGGTGTCCCTCAAGGACATCACCCGGCACCCGGTCCTCGCCGACCTGGCCGCGCTGCTGGACGGCACGGGCACGCAGCACGGGGAGCTGCTCCAGCCGCTCGCGGAGGGGAGCGGTGCGGACGCGGGCGCGCTGGTCTGCTTCCCGTACGCGGGGGGCAACGCGGTCAACTTCCAGCCGATGGCGAGCGCGCTGGCCGACAGCGGGCTCACGGTCCTCGCGGTGGATCTGCCCGGACACGATCTGGCCGCGCACCAGGAGCCGTTCGTCTCCATCGCGCAGGTGGCCGAGCAGGTCGCCGCGGAGATCGTGGCGCGCGGGCTGACGCGGGTGATGCTGTGGGGCCACTCCTCGGGGGCGGCGCCCGCGATCGAGACGGCCCGGCGGCTCGCCGAGCGGGGGGTGCGGGTCGGCCGGGTGTTCATCGGCGCCCAGCTCCTCGGCACCGCGGACGAACGAGGCGCCGCGGCCACCGAGTTGACCGCGCTCGGGGACGCCGAGATCGCGGCGCGGCTCACCGCGGACAGCGGCTACACCGAGCTGGCGGAGCTGAACGAGGCGCACGCCGAGCACATCGGCGCCGCCTACCGGCACGACTGCGTCGCCGCCCACCGCTACTTCCGCGCGGCCCTCCAGTCCCCCTCGCCCCCCAAGCTGGCCGCCCCGCTCACGGTGGTCGTCGCGGCCGACGACCCGCACACCGCGGGCGCCACCGAACGCCACCGGGACTGGCTGCTGCTGGCCGGCCGGGTGGAGCTGCACGAACTCACCGACGGAGGCCACTACTTCCCCCGCACCCGGCCGGCCGAGGCGGCGCGTGCCGTGCTGCGGGCCGCCGTACCCCTGGCCACGTCCTGAGCCACGCGGACCCTCCAGACGGGCAACCGAAAGGAAACCGAGATGCCGTTCTCATCCCTGGCAGCGCCGCTCGAGGTGGAGCTGCGCCCGCACAGACCGGCGCTGCTGCGCGTCGACTCGCCGGGCGACGCCCCGGCCTGGGCGGGCGAGCACCGCGAGGCGCTGCGCGCCCTGGTGACCGAGCACGGGGCGCTGCTGGTCCGTGGTCTGGGACTGCGGGACGCGGACCAGGTCGGTGCCGTCTTCGCCCGGATCACCGGTGAACTCATGCAGGAGCGTGAGGCGTTCGCGCCACGCGAGGCCGTCGCGTCCGGTGTGTACTCCTCCACTCCGTGGCCGGCCAACCAGCCGATGTGCATGCACCACGAGCTGAGCTACACGCTGGACGTGCCGTCCCTGATGCTGTTCGCGTGCCTGACCGCGGCCCCGGAGGGCGGGGCGACGGCGGTGGCCGACGCCGAGGAGGTGCTGAACGCGCTGCCCGCCTCGCTGACCGAGCGGTTCGAGCGCGAGGGCTGGCTGCTGACCCGCAGCTACAACGACGAGATCGGGGCCTCGCTGGCGGAGTCGTTCGGCACCGAGGACCGCGAGGAGATCGAGCGCTACTGCCGGGAGCACGCCATCGAGTACACCTGGCACCCGGACGGCTCGCTCCGCACCCGGCAGCGGCGCAGCGCGGTGGTACGGCACCCGGTCACCGGCCGGCGCTGCTGGTTCAACCAGATCGCGTTCCTCAACGAGTGGACGCTGTCCCCGGAGGTGCGCGAGTACCTCGTGGACATGTACGGCGAGGACGGGCTGCCGTTCAACACCCGCTACGGGGACGGCACTCCGATCGGCGAGGAGGTGGTCGAACTACTCAACTCCGCCTATGCGGCGCACACCCGGCGCGAGCCCTGGCAGGCCGGGGATCTGCTGCTCGTGGACAACATCTCCACCGCGCACAGCCGGGAGCCGTTCAGCGGCGAACGGCAGGTGCTGGTGGGCATGGCCGAGCCGCGCCGGCTCGCCGACGGCCGCCCGGCCCTGGAGGCGAGCGAGCGATGACCGATCTGCTGACGACGACCGCCGAACAGGCGGCGGGCGAGCCCTCGGTACCCACATTCTCGGTGATCTCCGGGCAGCAGGTGCAGCAGGCCCTGACGGGGCGCGAGCGGGAACTGGTGGCGCTGGTGGAGGCCACCTACCGGCTGCACGGGGCCGGGGACTCGGTGAACCCGCCGTCGTACTTCCTGCGTTTCCCGGACCGTCCGAACTCGCGGATCATCGCGCTGCCGGCCTCCATCGGCGGTTCGGTGCACGTGGACGGCCTGAAGTGGATCTCCAGTTTCCCGGACAACGTGCGCTCCGGGCTGCCGCGGGCCTCCGCGGTGCTGATCCTCAACGACCCCGAGACCGGCTATCCGTTCGCCTGTCTGGAGAGCTCCATCATCAGCGCCACCCGGACCGCCGCGTCCGCGGCGCTCGCCGCCGACTGCCTCAGCCGCGGCCGGAACGTCCGGCCCACGCGGATCGGGTTCTTCGGCACGGGGCTGATCGCCCGGTACATCCACACCTTCCTGGCCGGCACCGGCTGGGAGTTCGACGCGATCGGCGTGCACGACGTGTCCGCCGACAGCGCCGAGGGGTTCCGCGGCTATCTGCGCCAGAGCGGCGCGGGCGGGCAGGTCACCGTGCACGAGCGTGCCGAGGACCTGATCCGCGGCAGCGATCTCGTGGTCTTCGCCACCGTCGCCGGCAAGCCGCACGTCACCGATCCGGCGTGGTTCGACCACAACCCCCTCGTCCTGCACGTGTCCTTGCGGGACCTGGCCCCCGAAGTCCTGCTGGACGCCGCCAACTTCGTCGACGACGTCGAGCACTGCCTGAAGGCCGACACCTCACCGCACCTGGTCGAACAGCTCACCGGGAACCGCGGCTTCCTCAACGGCACGCTCGACGACGTGCTGTGCGGGCGGGCCGCGCCGCCGGCCGACCGTCCGGTGATCTTCTCGCCCTTCGGACTCGGTGTCCTCGATCTCGCCGTCGGCAAGTACGTCTACGACGAGGTACTCCGGGCGGGCAGCCTCCGCCTCATCGACGACTTCTTCCACGACCTGCGCCGGTACGGCTGAGGCCCGTCCTCGGCCCGGCACCAGGAGGTCCGCCGTGCCTGTCATTACCGCTCCCTATGCCTTCAACGAGGGCCATCTCTTCGTCGACCTCGAGTCGATCTGCGGACAACCCCTCCATCTCAAGTGCGAGGGCTTCAACTTCGCCGGCTCCATCAAACTGAAGGCCGCGAACGAGATGGTGGAGAGCGCCGAGCGGGACGGACTCCTGACGCCGGAGTCCATCCTCGTCGAGTCCTCCTCCGGGAACCTCGGCGTGGCGCTCAGCATGATCGCCGCCAGCAAGGGCTACCAGTTCCTGTGTGTGACGGACTCCCGTTGCAACCTGTCGACCAGACTGCTGATGGAGGCGCTCGGCAGCGAGGTGCACGTCATCGCCGACCAGGACTCCAACGGCGGATTCCTGGGCACGCGGATCGAGTACGTGCGCCAGCTGTGCGCCTCCGACGACCGGTACGTCTGGCTGAGCCAGTACACCAACGCGGGCAACTGGCGGGCGCACTACCGCACCACGGCCCCGGAGATCGCCCAGGAGTTCCCCGACCTGGACGTGGTGTTCATCGGGGCCGGCACCACCGGCACCCTGATGGGCTGCGCCCGCTGGTTCCGGCAGTGGCACCGGCCGGTGCGGATCGTCGCCGTGGACAGCGTGGGCTCGGTGGCCTTCGGCGGCGAGCCGGGCCGCCGGATGATTCCGGGCCTGGGCATGAGCATGCGCCCGCCGCTGCTGGACGAGTCCGTCGTGGACGAGGTGATCCGGGTGGAGGAGGCGGACACCATCCGCATGTGCCACCGCATGGCCCGCCGCGGCTTCCTGTTCGGCGGCTCCACCGGGACCGTCGTCAGCGGCGCCACCGACTGGCTGGCCCGGCATGACGCCCGCGGCCTGTCCGCGGTCGCCATCGCGCCCGACATGGGCGAGCGCTACCTCGACACCGTCTACCAGACCAACTGGCTCCAGGACCTGTACGGCGATCACGTCCTGGAGGACACGGGGATGGACTCCGTGACGGAGGAGGTCGAGTCCGCGCCCCGGACGCCGGAGCGCAGGCGCCGCTCGTAGCGCCTCCACCAAGGAAGGGCGCCTGACCGGGGAAGTCGCCCCGGTAGGCGCCCTTCGGCAGGTGTGGGAGGGCGGCTTTGGGGTGCCGCGAAGGGCAGCGTCACGCCGTACGCGAGGGCACGCCCGCCGGGTACGAGGGGGCAGCTCCGCCCGGTACGGGGGGCATGGACGCGGGTGCTCGGGGTACTCACGTGTGTGTCCTGCGGCCGGCGTCCCCCACATGAACGGTAGGGAACAGGCCATTCCGTTCGGACCGTGCCGCGCCGTGCGCCCCGGTGCCGCTTCCGCCCGGCCTTGAATTCCCTGGCCATCGGCGTTGACCTGCACATTTCCTGCACAGTTCGGCCCGATATCGGTTTTCGGACGGAGTGAAAGTCGCCCCTTCCCTCATAGGCCACACCAGGCGAACTATTTTCAGAAAAGCCACCTCATTGGGCGACGTTCGCGAGTTCACCGCTCACGTTCAGGACCTCATGGCACTGCTGTGCCTGCCGGCCCGTGGCCGGTGTGCCCGGCTTCGCGCAGGTGACTTTCGCGGTGACGGTGGCGTTCGCGGGGATCTCGATGGGGGTGACCCAGTGGTAATCCTGGTTGCGGAAGGTCTCCAGCGCGATCGTGGTGATCTTCCGGTCGCCGAACGTGATGGTCATGACCCCCTCGTCGCCCTGGAAGTTGGCGACCACGATGTCCGTGATGCCGAACACCTTGCCCTTGGGCACCGTGTAGCTGCCGGTCTTGTCCTGCCCGCCGGCCGTCTCCACGTCGATGGTGGTCGAACTCTGCTCGCCGCCGCCGACCGAGGTTCCGGGACCGGTGCCGCCGGGGCTGCCGCCGCCGGGCACGCCGGTCCCCGTGCCGCCCTGTTCCCTGCCCGTGCCGTTGCCCGTCCCGGTGCCGTTGCCGGTGCCCGGCGACTGCCCGTTCTTGTCGCCGCCGGGGGTGGGGCGCGGCTGGACCACCTCGTCCGCGGCCTGCCGGGCCGCGCTGCGCACCGCGGGGCGCACCAGCGCGAACCAGGCGAGCAGCAGGGCGAGGATGGCCGCGAGCAGGGCCAGCAGCCACTTCGGGAAGATGGGGATCTGGACGAACTCGGCCTCCAGCGGGGGCCGTACATACGCCGCTGGGCGTGCGCTGCCCTCCGCCTCCGCCTCGGCCGCACTGTCGGTGGGATGCACCGTGAAGGGCCATACGGCGGGCTTGCCGAACCACACCGGTTTGCCGGTGCGCACCCGCAGCCGGGTCTCCGCCGACTCGCCGGGCGCCAGCTCCAGGCCGGCCGGGACGAACCCGAACCGCAGTTCCTCACCGGCCTGTTCGGGCCGGAAGGAGACCTGTGTCGGGGTGTTGCCCTCGTTGCGCACCGCCACCCGGTAGCGGCCGCGCAGCCAGCCGCGCCGACGCCGTGGGAGAATCTCGGTGCGCAGCTCGTGGAACGCCTCGATGTGCACCGTGGTCTCGGGCACGGTGACCGACTCGGGGTGCTCGGCCGGCAACACCCGTACGCCCAGCGGCACATCGCCGGCCCGGACCTCGGGCGAGCGGGGTGGGGCCAGGGTGATGGTGACCGTCTCGGAGGTGCCGGGATAGAGCGAGATGCGCGCGGGTTCCACGGTCGCCCAGGGCGCACAGTCGCCCACCACGTCCAGCGTGTACGCCTCGACGATGTCGCTGTCGTTGCGCACGGTCAGGCTGGTCGTGGCGGTGCCGCCCGGCGTCACCGTCACGGCCGGGATGTCGAGGCCGGGGGCGCCGGGTCCGGAAGAGGGTGCAGATGGCGTCACGCCACGACGGTAGAGCCGTACCCGCACGACGACGAGAGATGCGGGGGCAACTTCCGGGCAGCCCACGTGCCCGCAGCGGACAACATCAACTCCATTGAACGGGAGTCGAGCTGACACGCCGAAGGCGGCGTGTGCGCCATCCCACCGCTCCGGGCGCCACCGTCGCCGCCCGGCTCGCGTCCTGAACAACGCCACCATCTCCGGCCTTGCGAAAGAAAGTACTTTTCATGATCGTCCAGATGCCCGGCGGGACCCCGCCCGCCTCCGTCGGCCGCCCGGACCGGGTGACCGTGGCCGTCTACGCCCAGGATCTCGTCCTGCACATCGGCACCGTCCAGCAGCTGCGCCAGCGACCGGAGTTGGAGTTGCTGCCGGATGGCGACGCGGACGGGGCGCAGATCTCGCTCGTGGTCGTCGACACCGTGGACGACGAGGTGACGGCCCTGCTGCAACGGCTCCAGCGCAACACCGCCACCCGCACCGGCCTGGTGGTGGGCACCTTCGAATCGGCGGCGCTGCAACGGGTGATCGAGTGCGGGGTGGGCGCGGTGCTGCGCCGCTCGGATGCCGACCAGGACCGGCTGCTGCACCTGGTGCTGGCGCTGGCCAAGGGCGAGGGCGTGCTTCCCGGCGATCTGCTCGGCAAGCTGCTCAGCCATGTCGGCAGCCTCCAGCGGGCGGCGCTCGACCCGCGCGGGCTCTCCCTGTCCACGCTGACCGCGCGCGAGGCGGACATGCTGCGCCTGGTGGCGGAGGGCCTCGACACCTCGGAGATCGCGGAGAAGACCTCGTACTCCGAACGGACCGTCAAGAACGTGCTGCACGAGGTGACCACGCGGCTCCAACTGCGCAACCGGGCGCACGCGGTGGGATACGCGCTGCGCAACGGGCTGATCTGACGGCGGCTCGGCCGCAGAGCGCGCGGGCCGAGTGCCCCGGACACCCGGCGCTGCCCGAAAGCGCAACGGGCCCTTCCCCCGGAAGGGTCCCCGGCGCCCTGCCGCAGGGCCCGCACGTGCCGCACAGTGACGGGGCGCACCCATGTGTACCGATACTGCGAGGTGGACCGTGAACGGCACCGCTGGACCCGGCGGGCAGCGCCGGCTGGGGAGATTCGGCGCCTCGTCGCTGCTGCTGGTCCCGCTTCTGGCGGTGACCGCGGCCTCGGGACCGAGCGGCGCGGACCCCGTCCGGCCGACGGCCGCCACCACCGCGCCCGCCCGCGTGGCGTACGCGGGCACCGACCACCGCAGCCTGGGCCGGGTCACGAAGACCGACTCCAGCGACCCCCTGTTCGGCTCGGGCCCGGCGCACTACGACGTACAGGCCACGGCGCTGGGGGACACGATCGTGTTCGCGAGCCGCCGTGACGACAAGCGTCCGCAGATCTATCTGCGGGCGCCGGACGGTTCGGTGCGCAAGCTGACCAGCGGCCGGGACGCGGCGCATCCCCGGCTGACCCCGGACGGCGCTTCGGTGGTGTTCGACTCGGCGGAGCCGGGTGGTCCGGACGGCAAGAAGCAGCGCGATCTGTGGCTGGTGCGCACCGACGGCACCGGTCTGACCCGGCTGACCGACACGCCGTACGACGAGCAGAGCCCGACCGTGTCGGCGGACGGGCAGCGGCTGGCGTACAGCGCGAACCCGGACGCGGGCGCCGGGCCGCAGATCTATGTGCGCCCGCTGGCCGGGGGCAACGCGACCGCGCTCACCGGGACCCTCGGCGGCAAGGCGACCGAGCCGGTGTTCAACCCGGTGAACGACGACGCGCACCGGAACCTGCTCGCGTACACGTACACCGCCGACTCCAAGACCGGGCCGAAGCTGCGCGAGCTCGGCCGCCCGGACGGGGACCAGCCGCTGCTCGCGGGCACGGCGGCACAGTGGCAGACGCACGGCGCGGCCTGGCTGCCCGACGGCAACGGTGTGCTGTTCCTCAGCACCAACCACACCTGCAGCTGCGAGGGCGACTGGAACCATGTGTGGCGGGCCCCGGAGAACCCGGACCAGCACCCCGACCCGGATCTGGTGCTGAGCGAGAACCGCGACGTCTCCTCGGTGACCTGGGTCGGCCCGCTGACCGGCGGCTACCCGGTGGTGGACCGGCTCTCGGCACCCGCACCGCAGGTGAACGGCCAGAACGCGACGCCGGACCAGCGGGTGGCGACCTTGCAGGACGTGCGGATGGACGGCTCCGACCCGCGCGATCTCGGGGTGACCGTCCTCCAGGAGGACCCGGCGGCCGGCACCAACACCGATCCGGCGAAGGACCCGTTGTTCCAGCCTGCGGCCGGGTACGACCCCTGGACCGAGCGGCAGAACTACACACCGGACGGCCGCGGGATCGTGGTGACCCGGTTCGAGAACGCACCGAGCGGCCAGGGGCGGATCGAGCGGATCTGGACGACGGACGCCGACGGCCTCAACCCGCGGGCGATGCCGCTGGCCGGGCGGGGGCCGCAGGACTGGGACACCGACCCGACGTTCTCACCGGACGGCAAGTACCTCGCGTTCACCCGGACTTCGCCCGGCGGGGTCGGCTCCGCGTCCGGCCCCGGCCGCATCCTGATCGCCGACGCCACCACGGGCGCGATCGTGCACGAGGTGGTCCCGCCGGCCGGTCAGCAGAGCGGCAGCGACGCGCAGCTCACCTGGTCCCCGGACGGCACGATGCTCGCCTTCACCCGCAACGAGGTGATCGACGGCAACGGCGGCAACAAGCACATCTGGACCGTGCCGGTCGACGACCTGAACGCGCAGAAGGACCTCAGCGCCGCGAACTGCCCCGGCACCTGCTCGGTCATCGACGACAGCCCCGCGTTCTCCCCCGACGGGCGCTCGATCGCCTTCAACCGCAAGAACGGCGGCGGCCTCGTCGACGAGCGCAACGGCCTGGTGCTGACCTCCGTGTCCGGCGACAGCTGCCAGGTGCTGCTGCCCGCGGCCGCGCGGGGCACCGCGGACGCCTGCCGGCAGCAGCTGCCCGACACCACGGTCACCGGACCGCACCAGCCGCGCGACGCGGCCTGGACGGCGGACGGCACCCGGATCGTGTTCAGCGCGCGGGACGACGCGCCCGTCAACTGCCCGGAGAACCTGTACGTGCTGACCGTGGCGACCGGCCGTGTCTCGCCGCTCACCACCGAGCTGCCGGGCCGTCAGAAGGAGCCCAGTGTCGAGCAGTCGGTGGACCTGGCGGTGCACGCTCCGGGTACGACGCCCCCGGTGACCGTCGGCAAGTCCACGGACCTGAAGGTGGACGTGGTCGACAACGGCCCGGCCGCCTCGCCCGGCACCAGGCTGACCATGGCACCGCCGGCCGGGGTGACCGTCACCAAGGTGACCTATCCCGGCGGCAGTTGCGACGCCGCCACGCTCCAGTGCGACCTCGGGGTGGTGCCACCCGGTACGACGGTCCCGGTCACCGTGACCGTCACCGGGAACGTGACCGGCGACCAGCCGATCGACTGGTCGGTCAGCGGCAGCGTGATCGACCCGCAGCCCGGCGACAACTCCGCCCGGACCGTGGTGCCGGTGCAGCCGCCCGCGCCGCCGACCCCGCCCCCGACGCCCACCCCCACACCGACCCCCACCCACACGCCCGCCCCGCCGCCCGTCCCGCCCACGCCGCCCGCGCCCAAGGCGGGGCCGGGGGTCACCGTGACCGCCCAGCCCGATCCGGGCTATGTCGGCGGCCGGGTCGTGGTCACGTACACCGTGCGCAACGGCCGCAACGCGCTGGCCACCGGGCTGCGGCTGCGCATCTCGCTGCCCGCCGGAATCCCGAACGGCGGTCCGCCGCCGGGCTGCGACAGCTCCTGGCTGTGCGCGCTGCCGGACCTGTCGCCGGGTGCGAGCACCGTCGTACGGGTGGTGCTCGCACCCGACCACGCGCTGACCGGCCGGGCCACCGGCGTGCTGACCACCACCGGCACGGACGCCGATCCCCGTGACAACAAGGCCAGTACGAAGCTGCGGATCCTCCAACCGAAGATCATCGCGGTACCGCCGATCGGCAAGCCCGGCTTCGTCACCTCGGTGCGCGGCAAGGACTTCCCGCCCGGCGTGCCGGTGCGGTTCGCCTGGAAGCCGGGGATCACCGCGGCCGCCGCGCCGACCGTGCCCAAACCGGACGGCACCTTCATCGGCCAGTTGCTCATCCTCACCAAGGACCAGACGGGACCGCGCACCATCACCGCGCGAGGGCCCGGATTCTCCCCGGTGAAGACGGACTTCCTGGTGGTGCTGGGCAGTGTGCAGCCGCCGGACGAGGTGACCCGCCGGTGATCCACGAGGTCGACGAGGCGCTGCGCGGGCTGCTCGCCGGGTCCGGTCTGGAGGCGTCCGGGGTCGAGGTGGTCTTCGACGCGCCGACCCGCGAGTGGGCGGCCCGCCGCAACGCGCCCACGGTGTGCGTGTTCCTCTACCACATCCAGGAGGACGCCACCCGGCGCGGCAGCGGCGCCGGTGAGGTGCACGACGCCGAGGGCTATGTGGTGGCGCGGCGCACCCCGCCCCGCTGGTTCGAGCTGACGTATCTGGTCACGGCGTGGGCGAGCCGCCCGCAGGACGAACACCGGCTGCTGTCGCAGGTGTTGGGCACGCTGGTGAGCACGGACGCGCTGCCGGAGGACCTGCTCACCGGCACGCTCGCCGAGCTGGGGCTGACCGTCTCCCTGGACACCGCCGGGGGCGGCATCGACGCGCCGTCCGCGTCCGATGTGTGGTCGGCGCTGGACGGCGAGCTCAAGCCCTCGCTCGGGGTCCGGGTGCGCGCGCCGCTGGCCGCCGTGGCCCGCCCGGCCGCGCCGCCGGTGACCGAAGGGCTCGTGGTGCGCACGGGCGGGCTCGGACCCGGCGAGGAGCCCGTACCGGGACGGCGGCTGCGGTACGAGGAGGTGGGCGACCCCGGTGCGGAGGGCTTCGCCGGCCCCCGCGCGCGGCCCGCGGTGCCGGCCCGGCGCCGCAGGGGAAGGCGGCAGCCCTGATGTACGCCACCGAGGCCGAGGTGGACGTCCTGTGGGCGCGGCTGCGGCTGGTCGAGGAGCGGGTGCGGTACGCGGTGGCCGCGCGGCGCGCCGTCGACCCGGATCCCGACGACCCCTACCGGGGCCAGTATCTGACCCCGGAGGCGGTGGAGCGCATCCTCGACGGGGAGGGCGGCCTCGCGCTGCCCGACCACGAGCCGCCGCCGGTGCCGCCGGCGGCCGGACTGGGCCTGCTGGCCGAGCGGTTCGGGCTCTCGCCGCTGGACACGGATCTCCTCCTGGTCGCCCTGGCCCCGGATCTGGACCCGCGGTTCGAGCGGCTGTACGGCTACCTCAACGACGACCTGACGCGTCGCAGGCCGACCGTCGCCCTCGCTCTGGAGCTGTGCGGACTGCCCGCCGGGTCGGCGGCCCGCTTCCGGCTCTCCCCCGGCGCGCCGCTGCTCGCGGGCGGCCTGATCGAGGTCACCGAGCCCGAACGGCCGCCGCTGTCCCGCGTGCTGGCGGTCCCGGACCGGGTGAGCGCGCACCTGCTGGGCGGCACGGAACCGGACGCGCGGCTCTCCGGTGTGCTCGGCGAGGCCGCCGCCGACCCCACGGCCGACCCCGCCGACGTGGCCCGCGCCGCGGCCGCGGCGCGCTCCGGTCCCGGTCTGGTGCAGTTGCCGGACCGCGGCGGCGACGCGCCCGGTCTCGCGGTGGCGGCCCTGCACGCGGCCGGGCTGCGACCGCTGGTGCTCGACGCGGCGGCGCTCGCCCGGCGCCCCGCCGACGTGCCCGCGCTCGCCCGCGTGGCCGCCCTGGAGGCCCGGCTGTCCGGCGCGGGCGTCGTCCTCGGCCCGCTGGAGGCGCTGCCCCCCGAGCCCGCGCAACGCGACCGGGTCACACGGGACTTGACCAGCGCGCTGCGCGGCCTCCCGCTGTTCGTGTACGGCACGGACGGCTGGGACCCGGCCTGGGCGGCCGACACCCCGGTGGTCCTGCCGGTGACCCCGCCCTCCCCCGACCGGCAGGCCGCGCGCTGGCGGCACGCGCTCGAAGGGGCGGGCTGCGACGGCATCGCCCCGGCCGACGCCGAGGCGCTCGCCTCGGCGGTCGCGGCGCACCGGCTGGACGGCGGACAGCTGCGCCGGGCCGCTGGCGCCGCGGTGCGCACGGCCGCGCTGGCCGACCGTGCGGTGCGGCCCGACGATCTGCGGGCCGCCGTCCGGGCGCAGAACGGCGCGGGACTCGCGCGGCTGGCCCGCCGGGTGGAGCCGGCCGTCGGCTGGGACGACCTGGTGCTGCCCGCGCCGACCTACCGCCGGCTGCGGGAGCTTGCGGTGCGCGCCCGGCATCGCGAGCAGGTGCTCGGGCAGTGGCGGATGCGGCCGGGCGGCGGCCGGGGGCGGGGCGTGATCGCGCTGTTCGCCGGCGAGTCGGGCACCGGCAAGACCATGTCCGCCGAGGTGGTCGCGGCCGACCTGGGCATGGATCTCTACGTGGTGGACCTGTCCACGGTGGTCGACAAGTACGTCGGCGAGACCGAGAAGAACCTGGAGCGGATCTTCACCGAGGCGTCCGCGGTCAACGCGGTGCTGCTGTTCGACGAGGCCGACGCGATCTTCGGCAAGCGCTCGCAGGTCAAGGACGCGCACGACCGGCACGCCAACATCGAGTCGGCGTACCTGCTCCAGCGCATGGAGTCCTTCGACGGCATCGCCGTACTGACCACCAATCTCCGGGCGAACCTGGACGAGGCGTTCACCCGGCGGCTCGATGTGATCGCGGACTTCCCGGTGCCGGACGCCGGTCAGCGGCGCGCGCTGTGGGAGCGGTGCCTGGGCGGACGGCTGCCGCGGGCCGACGACCTCGATCTCGGCTTCTGCGCGGACCGCTTCGAGCTGGCCGGCGGCTCCATCCGGGCGTGCGCGGTGACGGCCGCGTATCTGGCTGCCGAGGCCGGACTTCCGCTGAGCATGCGGCAGTTGATGACGGCGGTCGCCCAGGAGTACCGCAAGCTCGGCCGGCTGGTCCTGGAGAGCGAGTTCGGGACATGGACGAAGGACATGCTGACGGACTCCTGAACCGGCCGCCGGCCAGCGGTTTTTACCGTTCCTGGGGCTTCTCGGCAGGGGGCGTTGCCCGAAAGGGAAGGCGGCGCCGGTCGCGGTCGCCCGGAAAGGCAGCGGACTTGCCCTCGCCCAGGTCCGCGCGCCCCTGTCGCCATGCCGCACCCGCCTCCGAGACTCGGTATCGACGCAGGTGACACCCTTGGCACACGAAGGAGCGAGTATGCCGACGTACCTCACCCCGGGCGTGTACGTGGAGGAGGTGCAGTCCGGTGCGCGACCGATCGAAGGGGTCGGCACCGCCGTCGCCGCGTTCGTCGGCTTCGCCCAGACCGGACCCTTCCACGAGCCCACCCTGGTGACCAACTGGGACCAGTACACCCAGCTGTTCGGCGGCTTCACCGAGGGCACCTATCTCCCGCACGCCGTGTACGGCTACTTCGCCAACGGCGGCGGCGCGGCCTATGTGGTCCGCATCGGCGGCTCCGGCCGTGACTCCGCCGCCCCGGCGGCCGGTTCGGTGCCCCGGCAGGCTCCGGCGCCCGAGCCGGTGGCGGTCGGCGGCTTCCTCGTCGCGGCCAAGCCCGGCGTCTCCGGGGTGTCGGTGGAGATCGCCGACCCGGAGGGCGACGGCAACCCCGAGGACCGCTTCCGGCTGCTGGTGCGGCGCGGCGAGCAGGTGGTGGAGAACTACGACGTCTCCACCCGCAAGAACGTCAAGGGCTATGTGGTCAACCAGGTCCGGGCCTCCAAGCTGATCGAGGTCACCGAGCAGCGCGACGCCGCCCAGGCGCGGCCCGCCGCCCAGACGGTGGCCGTGCCCGACGCGCCGGGTGTCCCCGCGGCACCCGCCGCCGGCGAGGTGTCCCGGCTCGACCCCGCCGAGTACGTCGGCGACTCCGCCGCCCGCACCGGCTTCGGCGGTCTGGAGGCCATCGACGAGATCACCATGGTGGCGGTCCCGGACCTGATGGGCGCCTACCAGCGCGGCGACATCGATGCCGAGGGCGTGCGCACGGTCCAGCTCGCGGTGATCTCGCACTGCGAGCAGATGGGCGACCGGGTGGCCGTCCTGGACACCCCGCCGGGCCTCAACGCCCAGCAGGTGCGCACCTGGCGCAACGACGAGGCCGGTTACGACTCCCGGTACGCCACCCTCTACTACCCCTGGGTGCGGGTCTTCGACCCGGCGGCCGGCCGCAACACCACGGTTCCGCCGAGCGGTCACATCGCGGGCGTGTGGGCGCGCAGCGACGCCGAGCGCGGCGTGCACAAGGCGCCCGCCAACGAGGTGATCCGCGGCGCGGTCGACCTCGAACTGCGCCTGAGCAAGGGCGAGCAGGACCTGCTGAACCCGATCGGCGTGAACTGCGTACGGGCCTTCCCCGGCCGCGGCATCCGGATCTGGGGCGCCCGCACCCTGTCCTCCGACCCGGCCTGGCGCTACCTGAACGTGCGCCGGCTGTTCAACTACCTCGAAGAGTCCATCCTGTTGGGCACCCAGTGGGTGGTCTTCGAGCCGAACGACGACCGGCTGTGGTCCAGCATCCGGCGCAATGTCACCGCGTTCCTCACCGAGGAGTGGCGGCGGGGCGCGCTGTTCGGGCGCACCGCCGAGGAGGCGTTCTACGTCAAGTGCGACCGCGGCAACAACCCGCAGGAGTCCATCGACCAGGGCCGGGTCGTGTGTGAGATCGGTGTCGCACCGGTCAAGCCCGCCGAGTTCGTGGTCTTCCGGCTGGCCCAGTTCTCGGACAGCACCAGCCTCATCGACGAGTGAGACCAGTGACCCGCGGGTCGGTCTAGGAAAGGTGACGAAACAGTCATGGCAGAGGGCGATGCTCTTTCCACCCATGTCTTCGGCGTGCAGCTCGGCGGCTACATGGTGGAGTCCATCCAGGAGATCAGCGGCCTGACCGTCGAGGAAGAGGTCGTCGAGGTACGACAGGTCACCTCGGAGGGCAAGCAGATCATCCGCAAGCAGCCGGGCGCCCGGCAGGCGGGCGAGATCACGATCACCCGCGGACTCGACAAGTCCAGCGAGTTCACCAAGTGGATCAAGGAGACCCTGAACAACGGGGCCGTCGACACCGCTCGGCAGAACCTGACCATCGAGATCAAGGACTCCAAGGGCGAGACGGTGCGCCGGATCCAGCTGATGCAGGGCTGGGCCTCCCGCTGGGAGGGTCCCTCGCTGAAGGCGGGCGAGTCCGCGGCGGCGACCGAGACGGTGACCATCGTGTTCGAGGAGATCGTCGTCGAATGAGGCGCCGTACGGTGACGGCGGGCAGCCTGGAGGAGATCCTCGACGCGACGGCGCCCGCCCCGGCCCCCGAGCAGTCGCAGGCCCCCGCGCCACCGTCCGGCCCCGCGGCCACGCGCGAGCACGGGCTGCGCACCGAGTTCGAGTTCGAGTTGCCGCGCGGGTACGTGGACGAGTCGGGCACGCTGCACCGCAGCGGGTCGATGCGGCTCGCCACGGCCCGCGACGAGTTGCGGCCGCAGATCGACCTCCGGGTCAAGGAGAACCCCGCGTACCTCAGTGTGGTGCTGCTGAGCCAGGTGATCACCCGGCTCGGCACCATCACCGATGTGCACGCGGGCATCGTGGAACGGATGTACGCCACCGACGTCGCCTTCCTCCAGGACTTCTACCGCCGGGTCAACAGCGAGGGTCACACCCGCGCGGCGGTGACCTGTCCGCACTGCGAGGGCGGCTTCGAGGTCGACCTCTCGGGTGGGCGCCTGGGGGAATCGTGACGTACGCGCTTCCCCGGCTCCGGGAGGAAGTCGCGTACATCGCCTATCACTTCCACTGGCAGCGCGAGGAGATCCTCGATCTCACCCACGCCGAGCGCCGGCAGTGGGTGGGCGAGATCGCCCGTATCAACGCCCGCATGAACGAGGGTGGTTGAGGTCATGGCGTGGTGGAATGCGGTACGCCGCCGCGGGGACCTGGCCGCCGACACCGCGTCGGCGGCCCCGTCGGGTCCGTCCGCTGCGGGTCCGTCCGGCCCCGAGCCGGCGCGGGCTTCCTCGTCCGTGCCCGAGGGCTGGGACGGCGGCTGGCGCCGGGTCGCGCCGCCGTCGCTGACCGTGGCGCGCGCGCCGCTCGGCGTCAGCGACGGCCTGGCCTTCCGCGACGGCCTCACCTCCTGGCAGAACCCCGTCTTCGACTCGGGCCTCGGCCACGGGCTGCTGCCCTCGGCGCCGATGGGCCTGGTGCACGGCGTGACGCGTCCCGCCGTCCAGCGGTCCGAGTACGGGGGCGGCGGCCCGCTGCTGCTGCGCTCGCTGCCGGAGCCCGGTGGCGAGGAGACGGGGCCCGACGAGGCCACCGGCTCCGGGCCCGCGCAGGTCCAGCGGGTGGTACGGGCCGGGGGCCGGACGGGTGGAGAGGTACGGCGCCGGGCCGGCTCGGCTCGTCCGGGGGCCCCGTCGGCCGGTCCCGAGCCCGCTGCCGCCGACCGTGCGGTGCGGGCGAGCGGACCGGAGCTTCCGGTGGTACGGCGGGTCGCCGTGGTGCCGAATGCTCCGGTCGCCGGAACCACGCCGCGCGGCAGCGCAGTCGAGCCGGACGGGGCGAAAGCCGTACGCCCGCGACCGCTGGGCCCCTCCTTGACCGCCGCCCGACGGGTGGCGGCCGGGCCGGTACGCCGGGTCACGGCGGTACGGCCGGTGCCGGGGGCCGGTGTGGACGGCGGGACTGGCACGGCCGGTTCCGGGGTTGCCGGTTCGGGTTCCGGTGCCGGTGTCGTCCAGCGCGCGTCCGCTCCCGGTCGAGCGGCCGGGCGGGCTCCGCTGGGTGCACCGATGACGGAACTCCCGCCCACCGCGACCCCGTTGGCCGCCGACGGCCCGTCCGGTCCCGGCACGCCCGAGGCGCGGCCGGTGGGCGGTCCGGTGCTGCCGGTCGTGCAGCGCAGGGCGGATGCTCCCACTGCTCCCGAGGCCGCTGCCGGGGAGGCCCTCGCGGCGCCGCGTGCCGTCGCGGGCGACCCGCGGACCGGCGCCGGTGCGCAGAGCCCCGCCGTACAGCGCAGGGCGGACGGCTCCGGTACCGGGACGGCCGATGCTCGGGCGGTGTCCAGGCCGCTGCTGCCCGAGGCGCGGCGCCAGGCGGACGCCGGTGGCGCCAAGGGCCCCGAGACACCCCGCGCCGCCGAGGGCCGGCCGTCGGCCGACCCGGTGCTGCCCGTCGTACAGCGTCAGGCGCAGGCTCCTGTCTCCGCCGGGCACGAGCGGCCGGCCACGGAGGTACCCAGGCCCGCCCGCGCGGCCACCGAGGCACCCAAGCCCGCGAGCGCCGCCACGGCCGACGCTCCGGCGCCCTCCCGGCCGGTACTCCCCGGCGTGCAGCGGCCGGCGGACACTCCCGGCTCCGCTGGGGACACGCGGCCTGCCGCGGCGGACCTGCCGTCGGGCGGTGCCGCCGAGGCTCCCCGCACGGGCGGCGCTCAGCCCGCGGCGGGGCCGGTGCTGCCGGTCGTACAGCGCCGGCCGGACGCCGGTGACCCCACCCCGGCCGACGCACGCCCGGACTCCGGGCCGCAGCCGCCCGTCAACCGGCGCGGGCCGGACGCCTCCGAGGCCGCCGAGCCGGCAACCAAGCCTCTCCTCACCGGAGTCCAGCGCCGGATGGACGCTCCTGACGCGTCCGGTCTGCCCGCCGCCGACGGCTCCCCCGCTTCCGGTGCCGCCGCCGGGCCGGTGTTGCCCGTCGTCCAGCGTCAGGCGGATGCCCCCGGCACCGAGGCACCCGCCAAGCCGTTGCTCCCCGGAGTACGGCCCCCCGCGGAGGCTGCCACCGCCACCGGCGGGGAACTCCCCGCCACCGCTCCCCGGCCGACTACTGCCGCCGCCGAGCAAGCGTCCGGTCCGGTGCTGCCCGTCGTGCAACGCCAGCCGGACGCCTCCGCGCGGCCCGGCGCCACGGCCGACCCGGCAACGCGGCCCGGCGCCGGACCGGCCGCCGAAGGACCCGCGCCCACGCGCCGTACCGAGCGGCCCGGCCCGTCCGGGGCCCGTGCCCGTGGTGGCCTGGGCGCGCCCCTTCCCGCGCTGCCGCCGACCGCCGCCCCGCGTGGGCCCCTCGATGCCGGTGGCCGTCCTGCCCAGCCCTCCGTCCAGCGCGCGGCCGCCGGGCAGGATGCCCCCCTCCTGGGAACGGCGGCGAGCACCGGGGCACGCGGAACAGCTGCCGACTCCCCCGCCCGGCCGCCCCTTTCGCCGCCCCTCGAAGGGCCCGCACCCGCCACTCCCCTGGTGACCCGTGCCGTGGCCCAGCGCGCCCCCTCGGCCGCGAGCGCGCCCGGCGTCGTACAGCGCGCGGTACCCGGCGGGCCTTCGCCCGTCGTCGTGGCCCGCGCCCTCGACGAGCCCCGCCGGGCCGTGCGCGCCACCGCCCGCTCGCTCCTCTCCGGCCGCCCCCTCACCCTCAGCACCCGTGCCCCCGAAGGCATGCCGCACCCCGACGCCCCCGGCACGCCCGCCAAGGCCCCCGTGGTGGCCGCCTCCTGGCGCCGGGAGCCGGCGCCCGAGGCCCGGCAGACCGCGCCCCAGGGGGTGCAGCGGGCGCCCGCCTCGACGCGGCCCGCACTCCCCGTCGTACGCCCGGACATCCCCGTCCAGCGGGCGGGAACCGGTGCCGCCCTGCCGCTGACCGAGGCGCAGGCGCCCCCGCTCCAGGCGTCCCCGGCACCGGCGTCGCCCACGCCGCCCGGCGGGCTCCCCGTGCCCGTCGTGCGCGTGGCCCGGCCGGTGGAGCCGGCTCCCGTGCTTCCGGGCGGCGTTCAGGTCGACGTCGTCCAGCGGGACGCGAAGGTCGCCGCCGCGGGGCAGTCCGCGCCCCACCGCCCCCGTTCGGCCTCCGCCCCCGCCTCCTTCCCGGCGCCGCGCACGACGTCCGGCGGGAAGGAGGCCGCGCCGCAGGATCCGGGCATCGACCTGGAGGACCTGGCACGGCGGCTGCTGGATCCGTTGGCCCGGCTGCTGCGGGCCGACATGCGGCGGGGACGGGAACGCGCCGGACGCCCCTACGACGGACGGCGCTAGCGGACATGGAACGGATGGCCCACGGATGACGGACAACATCTTCGCGACGAGCGTGTTCTTCCGGCTCCAGATCGGCGGCAACGATCTGGGCGCCTTCCACACGTGCTCCGGCATGGGCGCGCAGGTGGAGATGGAGAGCTACGCGGAGGGCGGCAACAACGGCTTCACCTGGCAGCTGCCCGGCCGGGTCACCTGGTCGAACATCACGCTCACCCGGCCGGTCACCGCCGACACGATGAAGATCAGCCGCTGGCTGGACCAGACGCTGCGCCGCGTGGAGCCGAAGGACGGGGAGATCGTGGCGCTGAAACCGGATCTGTCGCGGATCATCAGCTGGCAGGTGCTCGGCATCGTGCCGGTGCGCTGGGAGGGGCCGTCCTTCGACCCGGCCAACTCGCAGGCGGCGGTGGAGACCCTGGAGATCGCCCACGAGGGACTGCGGCCCTCCTGACCCCGCCGCTCCACCCCTGTCACCCCGACCCGTACGAGAGGAGTTCCCGGTATGCCCGCCGCCCCCCGCACCAGCCGTGCCCGTGCCCAACTGACCCTGAAGGAACCCCCTTCGGCGGTCGGCGCGAAGCCCGGCGGGACCATCGCGCGGCTCAACCTCCAGTTCAACCCGTCCACCCTGCAACTGCGCAAGTCCACCACCTGGCGGCGCACCCCCTCGCGGATGGCCGGCCAGTCGGCGCTGCCGGAGTTCGTGGGCAGCGGGCCGCGCGAGCTGAGCCTGGACGTGTTCCTCGACGCGACCTCGACGCACGACGACTCGGTCGAGCAGGCGGTGGAGAAGCTGATGAAGGCCTGTGTGCCGAGCCCGGCGAGCCTCGCCCGCAAGAAGCCCGCGAGCCCCTGGGTGCGGTTCGAGTGGGGAACGGCCCGCACGACCTCGTTCGACGGGGTGATGTCGGGGCTCTCCGTGACGTACACGCTGTTCGACGTGGACGGCAAGCCGCTGCGGGCGACCTGTTCGCTCTCGATCGAGGAGGCGAGCGTCGACCCGGCGGGGCAGAACCCCACCTCGGGCGCGCGCACCGCCCGCAGCACGCACACGATCGTGGCCGGGGACAGCCTGGCGCTGCTGGCCTGGCGGGAGTACGGCAATCCGACGGCCTGGCGGGTGATCGCGGAGGCGAACGGGATCGACGACCCGATGGACCTGGCGCCCGGCACCGAACTGGTGGTGCCGGCGCTCGGGGACACGGGCGGTGAGGAGGAGCGGTGACGACACCCGAGGCGCGGGGCGGCCGGTCGTTCGCGGCGGACCCCGTCGTGGAGGCGCCCGGTGAGCTGCCGCAGATCTGGGCGGCACAGCTGGTGAGTTGTGTGGTGGACGAGAACGTGGGGCTGCCGGACACGGCGGTGCTCACCTACCGCGACCCGGACAACGAGTTCCTTCAGTCGACCGGAGTCACGCTCGGCACGCCGCTGAAGGTCTCGGTGGTGACGGTCGCCGGGCAGGCGCGCGAGCAGCTGTTCAACGGCGAGGTCACGGCGGTGGAGATCGACCGGGACGGCACCGGCTCGTTCACGGTGGTTCGCGCCTACTCCAAGGCGCACCGGCTCCAGCGCGGCCGGAAGGTGGTGGCGTACCGGAACATGACGGCCGCCGCCATCGTGCGCAAGGTGGCCGCGGGCGCCGGTCTGCCCGTGGGGAAGGTGGAGGCCGCGCCGGTCACCTACAAGCAGTTGTCGCAGGCCAACGTCTCCGACTGGGACTTCCTCCAGTACCTGGCGGGCGAGAGCGGTGCGCAGGTGCGGGTGGACGACAAGGGGGTGCTCCAGTTCACCCGGCCCGAGCCGGCGTCGGGGGCGCCCGCGCCGTCGACCCCGGCGACGCAGAGCCCGATGGTGCTGGAGTACGGGCGCAATCTGCTGGCGCTGCGGGCGGCCCTGTCGGGCGCGGACGGCGCGTCCCAGGTGGAGGTGCGCGGCTGGGACGTCACCACCAAGACGCCGCTGGTGGCCCGGCAGCCGTCGGTGACCAGCCGGTCGGTGCAGCCGGGGCTCTCCCCGTCGCTGGCGTCCGCGTTCGGGGCGAGCGCCAAGCTGACGGTGACCGACACCCCGTACCGTACGCAGGCCGAGACGACGGCGGCGGCCTCGGCGATCTCCGCACAGGTCGCCTCGGGTTTCGCCGAGTTGGAAGTGGTGGTGGAGGGCAGTCCGCGGCTGCGGGCCGGGGTGCCGGTGGCGCTCGGCAATGTGGGGCCCGCGTTCTCCGGCCGGTACACGGCGACCGCCGTGCACCACAGCCTGGATCCGCACGGCGGCTACCGGACCACGGTGTGGGTCAGCGCGAGCCCGGACCGGTCGCTGGCGGGCCTGGCGACCGGGGCCAACGCGCCCGGCCGGGGTCCGCGCATTCCGGGCCTGGCCATCGGTGTGGTGACGGATGTGCGGGAGCCGGGCGGCGCGCAGAGCGGCGCGGTGCGGCTCAAGTTCCCCTGGCTGGACGACACGTACGTGTCCGACTGGGTGCGCACGGTGCAGTGGGGCGGCAAGGGCGGCGGAGGCGTGGTCAGCCCCGAGGTCAACGACGAGGTGCTGGTCGGCTTCGAACAGGGCCTGCTGGACAGCCCGTATGTCATCGGCGGCCTGTACAACGGCGTCGACACCCCGTCCAAGCACGACGTTCCGCTGATCGACGGAACCAGCGGCAAGGTCAACCGGCGTTCCATCGTGTCCCGTTCGGGGCACCGGGTGGAGTTGCTGGACCCGAGGACGGGACCCTCCGGGGTACGGCTGCGCACCGGCGACGAGCGCATGGAGGTGCTGCTCGACGACCGCCAGGACCGGATCACGCTGACCGTGTACGCGGCCGGCGGGCGGCGGGCGCTGTCCTCGGTGCGCCTGGACGAGCACGGCATCACCCTCGACGCGGGCACCGGCAAGGTCACGGTGAAGGGCGCCTCGGTGGACATCGACGGCACCAACTCGGTGACCATGAAGGGCCGTTCGGCGACGGTCTCCGGGCAGACCGATCTCACGCTGGACGGCGGTCTGCTGGGGGTGCTGAGGGCCGACCTCGTCCGCATCAACTGACCTACCAGCCCCACGACACTTCCCAGGAGGAGCCCCACATGCCCGGCGCAGCCCGTACCGGCGATTCCACCAGCCACGGCGGGGTGGTCGCCACCCCGCCGCCCGGCGCCGCCGCGACGGTGGCGCGGGTGCTGATCGGCGGCAAACCCGCCGCCGTGGTGGGCAGCCTGCACACCTGCCCGATCCCCCCGCACGCGGCCCTCGGCCCCGGCAATGTGATCATGCCCGACCCGGCCGCGCTGACCTCGGGCCTGGTCCTGATCGGCGGGCTGCCGGCCGCGCGGGCGGGCGACAAGACCGCGTGCGGCGCGAACGTCCTGCTCGGCGCCCTGAACGTGCAGATCGGAGGGGTGTGATGAGCGAGCGGTTCATCGGCCGGGGCTGGGCGTTCCCGCTGCGGGTCGGCCCGACCGGCGGGATCGCGCTGGTGGAGCGGGAGCGGGAGATCGAGGAGGCCATCCGGCTGGTCCTCGGCACCGCGCCCGGCGAGCGGCCGATGCGGCCGGAGTTCGGCTGCGGCATCCACGACTACGTCTTCGCGCCCGGCGACGGCGCCACCGCGGGCCGGATCGCGCAGCAGGTGCGCGAGGCGCTGGAGCGCTGGGAGCCGCGGATCGGCGTGGACGAGGTGGTCGTCGCCTTCGACGCCGTGGACGACGGCACCCTCTACATCGATGTGCGCTACACGATCCGTTCCACCAACGACCGGCGCAACCTGGTGTTTCCCTTCTACACGATCCCCTCCGAGGAGGGGACCGAGGAAGCGGTCGCGGACTGATGGCCCTGCCCTCCCCCAATCTGGACGACCGGCGCTTCCAGCAGCTCGTCGACGAGGCGAAGCGCTATGTGCAGCAGCGCGCCCCGGAGTGGACCGATCACAACGTCTCCGATCCGGGCGTCACCCTGATCGAGACGTTCGCGTACATCGTGGACCAGTTGCTGTACCGGCTGAACCGGGTGCCGGACAAGAACTACACCGCGTTCCTGGACCTGTTGGGCATCCGGCTGTTCCCGCCCGCCGCGGCCTGCGCCGAGGTCGACTTCTGGCTGTCGGCGCCGCAGCAGGACGCGGTGACGCTGCCCGCGGGCACCGAGGTGACCACCGCGGACGGCGAGGCCGAGGAGCCCGTGGTGTTCGCCACCAAGGACGAACTGCGGATCGTGCCCAGCGAGTTGACCCGTCTGGTGAGCGCGCCGCGGGGCGGTGAGCAGACGGACCGGACGCGCGAGCTGGCCGAGGGCCGCGATGTGCGCTGCTTCCAGGCGGCCCCGCAGCCGGGTGACGCGCTGCTGTTCGGGCTGCCCACGGCGGTGCCGCGGTGCATCGTGGCGGTCCGGCTGGACAGCCGGGTGGAGGGCGTCGGTGTGGACCCGCGCCAGCCGCCGCTGGTGTGGGAGGCGTGGGACGGCGGCCGCTGGCGGCTGTGCGAGACCGGCGCGGACACCACGGGCGGTCTGAACCGGCCCGGCGAGGTGATCGTGTATGTACCCGTCGGGCACACGGCGTCGGTGATCGGCGGCACCCGCGCGGGCTGGCTGCGCTGCCGGGTCACCGAGCCGGAGCCGGGTCAGCCGTTCTACTCGGAGTCCCCGACGGTGCGCGAGGCGACGGTGTTCACGGTCGGCGGGACCACCGCGGTCGAGCACGCCGAGACCGTCACGGACGTGCCGCTCGGCACCTCGGAGGGGGTCGCGGGCCAGACGTTCCGGCTCGGCCGCCCACCGGTGCTGCTGGACGGCGGGCCGCCGCTGGTGGAGGTCTCCTCGGCCGACGGCTGGCAGCGCTGGGAGGTGGTCGAGCACTTCGGCCGCTCGGGCCCCGGCGACCGGCATGTGCGGGTGGACGCCACCACCGGCGAGTTCAGCTTCCCGCCGGCGCTGCGCGAACCGGACGGCACGCTGCGGCTGTGCGGGGCGGTGCCGGAGAAGGGCGCCCACATCCGGGTGTCCCGCTACCGCACCGGCGGCGGTCCGGCCGGCAATGTGGCCCGCGGCGCGATCTCGGTGCTGCGCAGCTCGGTGCCGTACATCGCGCGGGTCGTCAACCGGGAGGCGGCACGCGGCGGCGTGGACGGGGAGACCGTGGCCAACGCCAAGCTGCGTGCCCCGGACGCGCTGCGCATGCAGGAGCGGGCGGTCACGGCGGAGGACCACGAGATCATCGCCCGGCAGGCGGCGCCCTCGGTGCGCCGGGTGCGCTGTCTGCCCGCCGGGGACGCCGGGGCCGGGCCGGGCGCGGTGCGGGTGCTGGTGGTGCCGGACGCGGTCGCCGACGAGGGCGACGACCGGCTCCGCTTCGAGCAGCTCATTCCGTCCGACCAGGTGCTGACCGCGATCACCGACAGCCTGGACGAACGGCGTCTGATCGGCACCCGGCTGGTGGTGGAGCCTCCGGTCTACCAGGGCGTCACCGTGGTCGCCCGGCTGGCCACCGCGCCGGCCGACACCGACCGGGTGCGGGACGCGGCGCTGGCCGCGCTGTTCCGGTACCTCAATCCGCTGCGCGGCGGCCCGGACGGCACCGGCTGGCCGTTCGGGCGTCCGGTGCAGTACGGCGAGGTGTTCGGGGTGCTCCAGCGGGCCACCGGCAACGCGCTGGTGGAGGACATCCGGCTGTTCGCCGCCGACCCGATCACCGGGCGGCGCGGCGCGCCGGTGGACCGTATCGACGTCGGTCCGGGCGCGCTGGTCTTCTCCTACCAGCACCAGGTCGTCGTGCAGCCCATCGAGCCGGAGGGGCGCGCATGAGCCGTGCCGCCGTTCCCGGTCTGCCGAGCCGGCATCCGATCGGCGGGCTGCTGCCCGCGCTGTACGCCGACGACGACTTCGCGCAGCGGTTCACGGCGGGCCTGGACACCGTCCTCGCCCCCGTGTTCGCCACGCTCGACAATCTGACCGCCTATCTCGACCCGCGTGTCGCGCCGGCCGACTTCGTGGCCTGGCTGGCGTCCTGGGTGGGCGCGGCCGACGACCCCCAGTGGCCCGAGGAGCTGCGCCGCGAGGCGGTGGTACGGGCGGTCGAGCTGCACCGCTGGCGCGGCACCCGGCGCGGTCTTGTAGAGCGGCTGCGGCTCACGCTCGGGGTGGACGCCGAGGTCACCGGCGACGGGGGCGCGGTGTGGTCCGGCACGCCGGGGTCCCCGCTGCCGCCCGCGCCCTCCGGTGAGGTGCTGGTCCGGGTGTGGCCGGGCCGGGAGCCGGTGGTGGACGCGGACCGCGTCCGCGAGATCGTCCGCGCCCACTGTCCCGTCCATGTCCCCTGCCGGGTCGAGATCCTGTCCGGACCGCCCGCCGACGAAGGGAGGTGACGCCATGCGCGCCTGTCCCGCGTGCGGAGCGTCCAACGGCTCCGACGACGACTTCTGCGGAAACTGCGGTGCGTATCTGGGCTGGTCCTCGGAAGGGGCCGCGCGGACACCGGCGGGCGGCGGCAACGCCCCCGCGGACGAGGGGAGTCCACCCGCCCCGATGCCGGAAGCCGATCCGCGTCCGAACGACCCTGCGCGCGAGGTGAGTTCGAGTTCACCGGCGGCCGGCGCCCGCTCCGGTGCGCAGGACGCGCGGACGGCCCGGCGAGCGGAGGAACGCCGGACGACGCGTGCCGACGCCGATGCCGGGCCGCCCCGGACTCCGCCGGTTCGCGATACGGCACCCACCGCGTCCGGCGAGTCCGGCGCGCCCACTGCGCGCAGCACGCCCACCGCGCCCCCGGCGCCGCGCAGCGCTCCCGAGCGGTCGGCGTCCACGACCCCGCGCACACCTCCGGCCCCACCGGCGCCACCGGCCTCCCCGGAACCACGCACCGCGCCGCCCTCCGCCGCTGCCGCGCCCCCGCCCCGCACTCCCCCCGCCGCCCCGGCCCCGCGGGCACCCCGCGCTCCCGAGCCCGTCGAGCCGGAGGTCCGGCAGCCCGCTCCCGTGCTGCCCGGAAAGCCGGTCGCGCCGCGGCCCGTCGTACGGCCGGTGGAGCAGCGGGACGAGGTGGTCGGACCGCCGTGCCCCGCGTGCGGGACACCGAATCCGCCGGGGCGGAAGTTCTGCCGGCGCTGTGCCACCCCGCTGGACCCGCAGGCGGCCCCCGCGCCGCTGCCGTGGTGGCGGACGGTGTGGCCGTTCCGGCGCCGGGTGCGGGCCGGGTCCGGGCGGTGGGTGCGGGTGCTGGTGATCCTGCTGGTGGTGCTCGCGCTGTGCGTGGGCGGTTTCCTGCTGCTGCCCGCCGGGCGCGCCCTGTTCGAGGACACCCGCGACAAGCTCGCCGGCACCAAGGCCGTCACCGCGACCCGTGTCACGGCGAGCGCGGCCGTACCCGGCCACCCGGCGTCGAACACCAAGGACGGCCTGAGCAACCGCTATTGGGGCGCGCCGGGGCCGGGCGCCTCGGTGACGTACACCTTCGGCAAGCCGTTCCGGCTGGTGGATGTCCTCATCACCAACGGCGCCTCCGACTCGCCGGAGCAGTACGCGACCGAGGCCCGCGCGCTCCAGATGGACATGGAGGTCACGTCCTCGGACGGCACCGTGCACCACAAGTCCATCTCGCTGAGCGACAAGGCGGGTTCGCAGACGGTGCAGACCGGGATCGACGACGTGGTGCGGGTGCGCCTGGTGCTGCACTCGGTCACCGGGCTGACGGCCGGCCGCCATGTCGCGCTCGCGGAGGTGGAGTTCTTCCAGCGGAGCTGAACCCCGCCCTGGATCAGGGGAGTCGACGCTCCGAGCCCGGTTGCGGTTCCCGCGGCCGCAGCCGGGCGGCCAGGGCGGCGACGTCGTCCTCGGTGGTGCGGGCGTCCAGCCGGGCGACCACGGTGTCGAGGATGTCCTCCAGACCCGGCGCGGCCCCGAAGTCGATCGCGCCGAGCCGGTCCAGGGAACGGTCGATGTCCTCGCCGCGCCGCTCGACCAGCCCGTCGGTGAACAGGATCAGGGTCTGCCCCGGCGCCATCCGGAAAGTAGCCGGCTCATAGCCGCCGAGTCCGGTGCCGAGCGGCGGTCCGACGGGCACCGGCAGCGGGGTCGCCCGGCCGTCCGCGTCGATCACGAACGGCGGCAGATGCCCGGCGCTGGCCAGCGTCACCAGGCCCCGGTTGGGGTCGATCTGCGCCAGCAGGCAGGTGGCGGGCCTGCGTTCGGGTTCGTCGTCGGCCATGTCGTCGAGCTGGCGCAGCACCCGGTGCGGGGGCAGGTCGGCGGAGGCGATGTAGCGCAGCGAGGAGCGGTAGGCGGTCATGTCGACGGCGGCTTCCAGGCCGTGCCCCATGACGTCGCCGACGACCAGCAGGGTGCGGCCGAAGTGCAGGCGCACGGTCTCGCACCAGTCGCCGCCGACCAGCGCGCTGTGCCCGGTGGGCAGGTAGCGGATGGCGACGTCCAGGTTCGGGTGCGGGCGGCCGGGTTCGGCCAGCAGGGCCCGCTGGAGCTTGCCGACGATGCCGCTGACCGCGTCGTGCTCGCGGGCGTGCCGGATGTGGGCGGCGGCGCGCTCGGTGAGGAAGCGCAGGAACTCCGCCTCGGCTGCCGTGTGGGGCGCGCTGTCGCGGGCGCAGACCAGCACGCCGTAGTCCCGGCCGCCGGTGGCCAGCGGCACGCAGAGCGCGGAGCGTTCGTCGCCGGGTTCCGCGGCGACGTCCAGGGCCTCCTCCGGGTCGGCGGCGACACGGGCGGCCGCGGCGACCCGCCGGGCCGCGGGCAGCAGGGCCGGGTTCCCGCCGACCGCCTCGTAGCCGACGCCCGCCTCGCGGCCCCAGCGGAGCACGGCCGCGGCGCCGCCCACTCGGGCGACGGCGGCGCGGGTCAGCTCCGCGCAGGTCGTGTCCTCGTCGAGGGTCGTACCGATCGTGGCCGCCACCGCGCGCAGCTCGGCCGGACCCGCGGGCACGGGGCCCGCTTCCGGGGCGGGCGTGCCGGAGCCGTGTCCGGCGGAGTCGACCGCCGACTGGCGAAACGGCTGAAACCAATCCACCACAGGTCTCACCTTAAAGGGGGACACGCGGACCGTCCCACCACGAGCGCCTCGGCAGCCGCCTCCGCCGGGTGGCCGATGGCGTGGACGAGCCCGGTGGCCTGCGCCTCCTGGCCGGATGCCGGTCCCGTCCGGCCTGTCCGTGCGCACGAACCGGGCGTAAATCCTTTCCGCGCAGGATGCTGGAGCGAGAAGCCCGCGAGGAAGCCGGGAGGCAGGAGGCGCGGCCGGTGATCGCCGTCAACCCGTTGGACAGCGCTTCGGTGCTGGCCGCCTTCGGCGCGCTCGGGGTGCTGGCGGTGATCTTCGCGGAGTCGGGTCTGCTCGTCTTCGGCTTCTTCCTGCCGGGGGACACGCTGCTGTTCCCGGCGGGCGTGCTGTGCGCGGGCACCGCCGGGCAGCCGCCGCGGCTCGCGCTGTGGCAGGTGCTGCTGTGCGCGGCGGTCGGCGCGGTGGCCGGGGGGCAGGTCGGCTATCTGATCGGGCGGCACGGCGGCCGGGCGCTGCTCGCGCGTACCTCCAGCAGACGGGTGAAGGGCGCGGCGGCCCGCGCCGAGCGACTGCTGGCCCGGTACGGCTACGGCAAGGCGCTGGTGATCGGCCGGTTCGTGCCGCTGCTGCGCACGGTGCTGCATCCGGTGGCGGGGGCGCTCGGGGTGCCCGCCCGGCCGTTCACCCTCTGGCAGACCGTGGGCGGGGTGCTCTGGTCGCAGGCCCTGGCCCTGGCGGGTTTCACCTTGGGCGCGTCGGTCCCCCGGGTGGACGACTACCTGCTGCTGCTGGTCGCGGGGGTCGTCGTCCTCTCCATGCTGCCGCTGCTGGTGGAGGCGCACAGGACCCGCCGGGAGCGGCGCGACGAGCCCGAGCGGGAGGACCGGTCCGCGCAGGACGACGAGCCCGAGCGGGACGACCGGCCGACGCGGTACGACCGGTCGGAGCCGCGCGATCGGTGAACGGGGTCCTCCGAAGCCCCACGAGAGAAAGCCCCCGGAAAGAAAAAAGCAAGGCCCCCCGGTCCCCTCCTACACCTCCGCCGCCCGGTGCCGCACCCGTCCCGCCACCGCCGTCAGCACCACCGGCACCTCCGCCAGCTCGGTATCGGCCACCGCGAGAGGATCCTCCGCGAGCACCGTGAGGTCGGCGCGGTGCCCGACGGCGAGCCGGCCCGCGCACTCCTCCTCCCCCGCGACCCACGCGGCGTTCACCGTCATCGCCCGCAGCGCCTGGAGGCCGGTGAGGGCCTGCTCGGGGCCGTGCGGCGGCAGGGAGAGATCGGCGGGGCGGCGGTGCCGGGCGCCGGCCATGACCTGGAGCGGCGGGTACGGCGCGATGGGCCAGTCGGAACCGAGCACCACCGTGGCCCCGGCGGCCCACAGATCACGGCAGCGGAACGCGCGCGCCGCCCGCTCCTCGCCGAGCCGCCGGGACCAGTTGTCGGTGTGGTCGGCGCGGGTGAACTCGCAGCAGTGCGTGGGCTGCATGGACGCGGCGACCCCGAGCGGCCCGAACCGCAGTACCGTGTCGTCCGGCACGGTCTCGATGTGCTCGACGCGGTGCCGGACGCGGCTCGGATGCCCGGCCTGCGCCTGCGCCACGGAGTCCAGCACATGCCGTACGGCCGCGTCGCCGATGGCGTGGGTGGCCGTGGGCACCGCGGCGCGGTGCAGCGCGGCGATCACCTGGCTGTAGCGCCGCGGGTCGGGCCAGAAGGCGCGGGCGGACTCCCCGTGCCGGTCGGGGTCCTCCAGCCAGGCGGTGCCGTTGTCGATGGTGCCGTCCATGAACAGCTTCACCCCGGCCACCCGCCACAGCGCGCCGCCGCTGCCCTGGAGCCCGATCAGCCCGGCGAGGGCGTCGTCGTCGGTCTCCGGGCGGCACCAGGGGTGCACCCGCAGTCGCAGGGGCAGCGCGTCCTCGTCCTCCAGTGCGGCGTAGACGTCGAGGCCGGTGCCGTCCATGGCGTGCCCGCCGGTGAGGCCGGCCGCGGCCATGGCGCCCAGCACCTCGGCGGTCCGCGCCCGGATCCGGGCCTCGGTCGGCTTGGGCGCGGCGGCCTCGACCAGCGCGCAGGCGGCGTCCTCCAGGAGCAGCCCGGTGGGCCGGCCCTCGGCGTCGCACACGATCTCCGAGCCCTGTTCGAACGTGCGCGGTCCGTCGATGCCCGCCAGTTCCAGGGCGCGCTCGCCGGCGAGCAGCGAGTGGCCGTCGAAGAGGTCGAGGAGGGCGGGGATGCCGTCGAGGACGGGGCCGAGGGCCGCGTAGCCGACCGGGGCGGTGCCGAAGGCGTTGGGGTCCAGGCCCCAGCCGCGCAGCCAGGCGCCGGGCGGCAGCTTCCGCACGGCCCCGGCGAGCGCCTCCCGTACGGCGTCCAGGTCGCGGCAGCCGGTGAGGTCCACGCCCATGGTGCGCTCGGCGCCGGAGACCGGGTGCAGATGCCCGTCGGTCAGGCCCGGTACGACCACCGCGCCGCGCAGGTCCAGCACGGTGCTGCGCGGCCCGGCGAGCGCGCGGGCCTCCCGGTCGTCGCCGAGCAGGACGATGTGCCCGTCTTGCGCGGCGAGCGCCGTGTGCGGAAGGAGGCCGCCGGTGGCCGGGTCGAGCAGCCGGGCGGAGAGCAGGACGAGGTCGGCGGGCACGGGGCTCCTTCGGATGTCGGGTTTCGAACTTCGGGCTTGGGGCTCGGGGACAGGTGGAGGACGTCAGCCGGCGGTCCCGGCGCGGGTCAACGCGCCTTCCGTCAGCCCGAGTTCGTGCTCCGCGGTGCGGTGCGCCATGCGGACCACCGCGACCGGTGGGTCCGGGCTGACGGTGTTCACGCCGACGCTGAGCCCGTCGAGGACGACGAGGATCTGGAGCGCGACCGCGAGGGGATCTTCGGTACGGAACTCACCTGCGGCCACGCCGTCCTGGATCAGCCCTTCGAGGCGGCCGCGCCAGTCGGCCTCCTGGAGGGCGACCCGGTCGCGCAGCGGGGGCCGGTAGCGGCTGAGGTGGCGGGCGTTGAGCCAGAGCCGACTGATCGCGTCGTACGCCTCCCCCGAGGTGTGGTCCAGGAAGCGCGCCAGCCGCTGCACCGGGCGGCCGTCGTGCGGCCCGGCGGGCAGCAGGCGGTCCAGTTCTCCCGTGGCCGCGCTGCCGAACGCCTCCGCCACCAGTTCCTCGGCCGAGGGGAAGTAGTGGCTGATCAGCCCCGGCCGCACCGCCAGTTCCTCGGCGACCCGGCGCAGGGTGATGCACTCCAGCCCCTCGGCCAGCGCGATCGCGGCGGCCGTGTCCACGATCTCGGCCCGCCGGGCAGCCGGATCCTTGCGGATTCGCTTGCGCTGAACGCTTGACGACATGACGGCGATGCTATTGAGTGACCGACCAATAAGCAACTGGTCGCTTGCCCAATAAGCGGCCGGCCTCCCTTCCCGCCGCTCCCGGAGGGCCCCATGGCGTCCACGCTCCCCGACCCGAGTCCCGACGCGCGGACCACGTCCGCCGCGCGGACCGCTCCCGCGTCCGAAGTCTCCGGCGGCATGGAGGCGCACGGCATCGACCACATCCCGGACGCCGAACGCCGGGGCAGGCCACGGGAGTTGTTCTCGGTGTGGGCCGCCGCCAATGTCAACTACCTGAGCCTGGTGGTGGGCGGGGCCCTGGTGCTGATGGGCCTGAGCCTGTGGCAGGCGCTCGCGGTGATCGTCGTGGGCAACCTGTTCTGGCTGCTCACCGGGCTGCTCGCGATACCGGGGCCCGCGGCGGGCGCGCCGAGCGAGGTGATCACGCGGACGCTGTACGGGGTGCGCGGCAACCGGGTCAACAACGCGGTGACCGGCTGGCTGATCTCGGTCTGCTACTTCGCGCTCAACCTCGCCGCCGCGGCCACCGCCGCCTTCTCGCTGGTGGGCGACACCGGGCTGCCGGTGGACACGGCGGTGAAGGCGCTCGTGGTGGTGCTCATCGCCGCGATCACCCTCGCCATCAGCGTCTACGGCCATGCCGCGATCGTCCGGCTCTACCTGCCGATCACCCTCGCCCTGACGGCCGTGTTCGCGGTCCTCGGCGTCGTGGTGCTGCGGCACACGGAGTTCGGGTACGTCCCGCCGCGTCCGCTGACCGGCAACGCGCTGTGGGCGACCGTCCTGGCCGGTGTCGCCCTGATCGCGTCGAACCCCCTGTCGTACACCACCAGCGCCGACTTCTCCCGCTATCTGCCGCGCGCCACCCCGGCGCGTGCGGTGGCCGGGTGGACGGCGTTCGGCGGGTTCCTGCCCGGCGTGGCGGTGTGCGGGCTCGGCGCGTGTGCCGCGACCACCGTCGACATGAACGACCCGGAGTCCTCCCTCCAGCCGCTGCTGCCCGCCTGGTTCCGGCCGGTCTTCCTGTTCGCGCTGGTCCTCGGCACCATCGCCCTCAACGCGCTGACCGCCTACAGCGCCGGACTCGCCCTCCAGGCGGTCGGCCTGCGCATCCGCCGCCAGGTCAGCGTCCTGATCGACGGCACGGTGTCCGTCGCGCTCACCCTGTACGCGCTGCTGGTCTCCGACTTCCTGGACACGGTCGGCGATGTGCTCCAGCTGACCGTGATCCTGCTCGGCCCCAGCACGGCCGTCTTCGCCGTCGACATCCTGCTGCGCCGCAACCGGTACGACGGTCCTGCGCTCGCCGACGAGTCCCCGGCGGGCCCCTTCTGGTTCACCGGCGGCGTCAACTGGCGTGGCGCACTTGCCCTCTGTCTGGGCGTGGCCGCCTCCGCGCTGTGCGTCGACACGGTCTACACCGGCCCGCTGGCCACCGCCCTCGGCGGAGTGGACCTCGCCCTCCCGGCGGGCCTCGTCGTGTCCGCCGTCGCCTACGCGCTGCTGTTGCCTGCCGGCGCGCACTCTGGACCGCGCCGGGCGCATCCGTGACACTGGCCGGGTCGGACGCCCCGGATTCCAGGACGGTGCCATGGAAGAGGAAGTCCCGCGCGTGCAACTCACCGAGCGCGCCCAGGAAATGGTGCGCCGACTGCGCGCCGTGCACGGACCGCTGATGTTCCACCAGTCCGGCGGCTGCTGCGACGGCAGCGCGCCCATGTGCTATCCGGACGGCGAGTTCCGCACCGGCGGCTCGGACGTGCTGCTCGCCGAGCTGGAGGTGGCGGGGGTGGCGGAACCGGTCACCTTCTGGATGTCGCGCAGCCAGTACGAGGCGTGGAGCCACACCCGGCTCATCGTGGACGTCGTTCCGGGCCGGGGCAGCGGATTCTCCCTGGAAGCACCCGAGGGAGTGCGTTTTCTCACCCGTTCTCGCGTAGTCGACGCCTAGTCCTCCCGTCGGCCGCTCCCGTCTGCTGCACTTCCCGTGCACACAGGGGAAGTCGACGAGACATCAGGGGGCACGGTGACCAGACGTCACGGGCGTTCGGCAACGGGCAGAGCGGTTCTCACGGTTGTCACGGCGTTCGGTCTACTGGCCGGCGCGGCCCTCGCGGGGGCGGCGCCGGCCGGTGCCGTTTCGGCGGGCACCACCATCGCGCCGGGCGTCACCTACCGGCAGTTCGACCTCCGGGCGGCGGCGGGCACCGCGCACGCCCATCTGCTCACCGTCGACCTCCGCAATCCGCGTGTGCGCGTCGGCCTGCTCGATCCGGGCGCGGTGGCCGCCCGCGCCACGGTCTCCCGGATGGCCGACGCGGCGAAGGCGGTCGCGGGCGTCAACGGGGACTTCTTCGACATCACCGAGACCCAGCATCCGGGCGTGGACCCCACCGGCGCGAGCGTCGGCCCGGCCGTGGCGGACGGCCGGGTGCTCAAGGCCGCGGTGCCGGACGGCCAGCGGTTCGGGCCCGCGCTGCCGCCGGGTACGGACACCGAGGACGTCCTCGGCGTGGGCACCGACCGCCGGGCCCGCCTGGACCGCCTCACCCTGACCGGATCGGTGCGCACCCCGCGGGGCAGGCTGCCCCTGAAGGGCCTCAACCAGTACGCGCTGCCGCAGAACTCGGTCGGCGCCTACACCTCCCGGTGGGGCAGCGCCTCCCGCGAGCGCGCGGTCTGCGGCACCGACACCGAGCGGGCGGCGGGCTGCAGCTCCGAGACGTACGAGGTGACGGTGCGCCGCGGTCGGGTGGTCGCCGTCGCCGACGCTCCGGGCAGCGGCGCGATCCCGGCCGGCACCACGGTCCTGGTGGGCCGCGAGGAGGGTGCCGAGCAGTTGCGTGAACTCGCCGTCGGGGACGCGGTGTCCGTCACCCACACACTGGTCGCGGCCGTCTCCAAGGTCGCCTACGCCTTCGCGCTCGGCGGCTTCCCGGTGCTGCGCGACGGCAGGCCGCTGTCCGGGCTGGACGACGCCACCTCGGCGGTGCGCACCGCCGTGGGCTTCGACGAGGGCGGGCGGCGGCTGCTGATCCTGGCCCTGGACGGCGCCGTCGCCTACCGGTCCGGCCTGACGATCGCGGAGGAGGCCGCCACGATGCGGTCGCTGGGCGCCGCCGACGCGTTCAACCTGGACGGCGGCGGCTCCAGCGAGATGGTCACCCGCGACAGCGGCGCGGCCGACGTGACGGTCCGCAACCATCCGAGCGGCGGCGCCGAGCGGCCCGTGGCGAACGGGGTCGGCGTCTTCACCACGGGCTGACCGGGTCAGGGCCGCAGGCTGCTCACCAGGGCGGCCGTCGCGTCCAGGCCGTTGTGGATGGTCGGCGCCATGCTCGAACACGCCAGGTAGAAGCCGAGCATCACGCAGACCAGGCCGTGGGAGACCTTCAGCGAACCGTTGCGCATGAAGATCACCGCCAGGATCAGGAGCAGCAGCACCACAGAGATGGAAATCGCCATCGGGAACCTCCTCCGCCACGCCCATGAGCGGCGTTCGGCCGCAAGTGTGGCGTAGCGGGGGGTTCCGCCGGGCAGCTGACATGTCCTCCGATCGTGTGGTGTTTCAGGTAATACGGCTCCGAGGGGCCCGCAGGTCGACCAGCTCGGCCAGGGCCTCGCGGTGGGCACCCGCGGTGCCGTAGGCGAGGGAGCCGGCCTTGGCGCGCTTCAGATACAGGTGGACGGGGTGCTCCCAGGTCATGCCGATCCCGCCGTGCAGCTGGAGCGCCTCCTCGGCGGCGCGGACGGCGACGGGGGCGGCGTACGCCTGGGCGACGGCCACCGTGATGTCGGTGTCCTCGCCGGTGGCCAGGGCGTCGGCGGCGGCGCGGGCGGCGGCCCGCAGGTTCACCACCTCCAGCCACAGCTGGGCGAGCCGGTGCTTGAGCGCCTGGAACCCGCCGACCGGCCGGTTGAACTGCTTGCGCTCCTTGAGGTAGCGCACCGTCTCGGTCAACGACCAGTCGGCGAGCCCCAGTTGCTCGGAGGCGAGCAGCCCGGCGGCGGCCCGCAGCGCCCGTCGTACGGCGGGCTCGGCGTCCCCGACCCTGCGGCCGGGCGCCCCGTCCAGCGTGACGGTGGCGAGCGGCCGGGTGAGGTCCAGGGAGATCTGCGGGGTGCGGGTGACGGCGTCGGCGGCCACGGCGTACAGACCGCCGTCGTCGGCCGGGACGAGCAGCACATCGGCGGCGGCCGCGTCCGCGATGCCGGTCAACTCGCCGTGCAGCGCGCCTCCTTCGCACCGTACGACCGGCAGCGCGGCGCCCGGACCGAGGTGCAGCCCGACGGCGAGCACCCCGATGGTGCGCCCGGTCGCGAGCTTCGCCAGCAGTTCCGCGTCGCCGCAGCCGAGCAGGGCCTCGGTGGCCACGACCGCGCTGGTGAGGTAGGGCACAGGGGCGACCGCCCGGCCCAGCTCCTCCAGGACGACGGCGGCTTCGCGATGGGTGGCGCCCTGACCGCCGTACGCCTCGGGGATCAGCAGCCCGGCCAGGCCCATGCTCTGGGCGAGCGACTTCCACAGGGCCGGGTCGTGCGGGGCCGCCGACTCGGCGCGGGCGAGCACACCGGCCACGGGGCAGTGGTCGGTGAGCAGGTCCCGTACGGCCGCCCGCAGCGCCTCTTCCTCCTCGGAGTACAGCAGGTCGGTCATCGGGCCAGGTCCTTCCAGGCGACGTCCTTGTCGGTGCGCGGCTCGGCGGGCAGCCCGAGGACGCGCTCGGCGACGATGTTCAGCAGGATCTCGCTGGTCCCGCCCTCGATGCTGTTGCCCTTGGCCCGCAGATAGCGGTATCCGGCGTCCCGGCCGGTGAAGTCCACCAGCTCCGGGCGGCGCATGGTCCAGTCGTCGTACAACAGGCCCTCCTCGCCCCGGAGTTCCACCTCCAGGCCGCTGATCTCCTGGTTGAGGCGGGCGAAGGAGAGCTTCATGCCGGCGCCCTCGGGGCCGGGCTGGCCCGCGGCGAGCTGCTGGCGCAGCCGCTCGCCGGTGAAACGGGCGACCTCCGCCTCCACCCACAGCCTCAGCAGCCGCTGGTGCAGGTCGTGGGTGCGCACCTCGGGGCGCTGACGCCACGTCGCGGCGACCGGGCCGATCATGCCGCCCTCGCGGGGCAGCCGCATGCCGCCGATGGCGACGCGTTCGTTGTTGAGGGTGGTCTGCGCGACCCGCCAGCCCTCGCCGACCGCGCCGAGGCGGCGGCTGTCGGGGACGCGGACGCCGGTGAGGAAGACCTCGTTGAACTCGGCCTCGCCGGTGATCTGCCGCAGCGGCCGCACCTCGACACCGGGATCCGTCATGTCGCAGACGAAGTAGGTGATGCCCTGGTGCTTGGGCACGTCCGGGTCGGTGCGGGCGATCAGGATGGCCCAGCGGGCGAGATGGGCGCTGGAGGTCCACACCTTCTGCCCGTCGACCACCCACGCGTCGCCGTCCCGGACGGCGCGGGTGCCGAGCGCGGCCAGGTCGGACCCGGCGCCGGGCTCGCTGAACAGCTGGCACCAGACCTCCTCGCCCGTCCACAGGGGCCGCAGCAGGCGCCGCTTCTGCTCCTCGGTGCCGTACTGGAGGATCGTCGGCGCGGCCATCCCGAGGCCGATGCCGATCCGCCGGGGGTCGTTGTCGGGGGCGCCCGCCGCCTCCAGCTCGGCGTCCACGACGGCCTGGAGGGAGCGCGGCGCGCCGAGGCCGCCCAGCCCCTCGGGGTAGTGCACCCAGGCGAGGCCCGCGTCGAAGCGGGCGCGCAGGAAGTCCAGCCGCGCGGTCCGCGCGGGCGGGTGCGCGGCGAGGAACTCCCGCGTACGGTCGCGCAGTTCCTCGGCGTCGCTCACGCCGCCACCTCCGTCGTCACGGCGATCCGGCCGGTGCTGCGCCCGTCCGCCACCTTCTGCACGGCCGCCGCGGCGCCGGCCAGCGGCACCCGCTCGCTCACCAGCGGCTTGATCGCGCCGCGCGCGGCCAGCTCGGTCAGCTGCTCGTGGCAGTGCTGGACCAGCTTGGGGTTCTTCGTGTTGTACAGGCCCCAGTGCAGGCCCAGGATCGAGTAGTTCTTCACCAGCGCGTGGTTGAGCGCCGGGGTCGGGATGGTGCCGCCGGCGAAGCCGACGACCACGATCCGGCCCTCGAAGGCGACCAGCTTGGCGGACTGGGCGTAGGCCTCGCCGCCGACGGGGTCGTAGATCACATCGGCGCCGCGCCCGCCGGTGGCCGCCTTCACGGTGGCGACGACGTCCTCGGCGCGCCGGTCCACGACCACGTCGCAGCCCAGCTCGCGTGCCACGGCGGCCTTGTCGGCACCGCCGACCACGCCGATCACGGTGGCGCCGGCCGCCTTGCCGAGCTGCACGGCCGCGCTGCCCACGCCGCCGGCCGCGGCATGCACCAGCAGGGTCTCGCCCGCTTCGAGGCGGGCCCGGCGGTGCAGCCCGAACCAGCCGGTCTGGTAGCCGATGTGCAGCGCGGCGGCCTCGGCGTCGTCCAGCGCCTCGGGCGCGGGCAGCAGCGCGGCGGCGTCCGCGAGGGCGTACTCGGCGAAACCGCCGTACGGCAGCGCGGGGGTGGCGAGCACCCGGCGGCCGTCCTCGGTCTCGCCGCAGATCTCCACGCCCGGCGTGAAGGGCAGCGGGGGCCGCACCTGGTACTGGCCCCGGCACATCAGCGCGTCCGGGAAGTTGACGTTGGCCGCCCGGACCCGCAGCAGCACCTGGCCGTCGCCCGGCGCGGGCCGCCCGGTCTCGGTGAGGCGCATCACCTCGCTCGGCTCGCCGTTCTCGTGCACCTGCCATGCCTGCATACGGGGCCTCCACGCGACCGCATCGTCCGATCGGAACCGTCGCATACTAAGCGGTCGCTTGCCCGTCAGGGAACACCCCCCGGACGGCTCATGCGCGAGCGGCCGGGCGCGCCCGCACATGCATGCGCTCCCTCTGCGGCCCGAACAGGCTCAGGAACTCCACCGGGCCCTGGCCCGCCGACCCGAACCAGTGCGGCACACGGGTGTCGAACTCGGCCGCCTCGCCCGCCGAGAGCACGACGTCGTGCTCGCCGAGCACCAGTCGCAGGCGGCCGGACAGCACGTACAGCCACTCGTACCCCTCGTGGGTGCGCGGCTCGGGTTCCCCGCAGCGCTTGGGTTCGAGCACCTTGAAGGCCTGGAGGCCGCCGGGCTGGCGGGTCAGCGGCCAGAAGGTGCGGCCGCCCCGCCGCAGCGGTTCGGCGCGCACACGGGGGTCGCCGACGGGCGGCGCGCCGACGAGTTCGTCCAGCGGGACCTGGTGGGCCTGTGCGATCGGCAGCAGCAGCTCCAGGCTGGGCCTGCGCAGCCCGGACTCCAGCCGGGACAGGGTGCTCACGGAGATGCCGGTGGACTGGGACAGCGCCGCCAGTGTCACCTCCCGCTCCTTGCGGATCCGGCGCAGCCGGGGGCCCACCGCCGCCAGGACGTCTTCGGTGCTCATACGGTCATTGCAATTTCGGCATGCCGGGTTGTCAATCCCGCAAACCGAAGGACCACTCCGACGGGTGCGGAGAACCGCGCGACCGGCCACGACGGGCCCGCGACCGCGGCGCGTCCCGCGGACCTCGCGCCCGCACCGCGCGCCGGGCGGAGCGCTGCGGCACCCTGAGGTCATGTTGCTCAGTCGGCTCGCGGAGGTCTCGGGGGAGGTGGCGGCGACGGCGGCCAGGTCGCGGAAGGTCGCGTTGCTCGCCGAGTTGTTCAGGGAGGCGGACGCGGAGGACGTGCCGGTCGTGATTCCGTACCTCGCCGGGCGGCTGCCGCAGGGACGGCTCGGTGTCGGCTGGAAGGTGCTGGGACAGCGGGTGCCGCCGGCCGCCGAGCCCACCCTCACCGTCCGCGAGGTCGACGCGGCCCTCACCGAGCTGGGCCGGGTGTCCGGGGCCGGCGCTCAGGCCGAGCGCGCCCGGCTCGTCGGCGCCCTGATGGGCGCGGCCACCGAGGCCGAGCAGCGGTTCCTGCTGGGCCTGCTCACCGGCGAGGTCCGCCAGGGCGCCCTGGACGCCGTCGCGGTGGAGGGCCTCGCGCGGGCGACCGGCGCGGCGGCGCAGGACGTACGCCGGGCCGTGATGCTCTCCGGCTCGCTCCAGGCCGTCGCGGAGGCCCTGCTGGACGGGGGACCCGACGCGCTCGACCGGTTCCGGCTCACCGTGGGCCGGCCCGTGCTGCCGATGCTGGCGCACAGCGCGTCCTCCGTCGCCGAGGCCGTGGAGAAACTGGGCGCGTGCGCGGTGGAGGAGAAACTGGACGGCATCCGGGTGCAGGTGCACCGGGACGGCGACACGGTCCGCGTGCACACCCGCACGCTGGAGGACATCACCGCCCGGCTGCCCGAAGTGACGGCCGCCGCACTGGAGTTGACCGGCGACCGGTTCATCCTGGACGGCGAGGTGATCTCCTTCGACGCGTCCGGCCGACCCCGGTCCTTCCAGGAGACCGCGGGCCGCGTCGGCTCCCGCACGGACGTGGCGCGGGCGGCCGAGGCGGTGCCCGTCTCCCCCGTCTTCTTCGACGTCCTGGCCGCCGGCGACCGCGATCTGCTCGACCTGCCCTTCGCCGAGCGGCACGCGGAGCTGGCCCGGCTGGTGCCCGAGCCGATGCGGGTGCGGCGCACGCTGGCCGAGAGCCCCGCGGACATCCCGGCGGCGCAGCGCTTCCTCGCCGACACCCTGGCCCGCGGCCACGAGGGCGTGGTGGTGAAGTCGCTGGCCGCCGCCTACAGCGCGGGCCGGCGCGGCGCCGCCTGGCTCAAGGTCAAGCCGGTGCACACCCTCGACCTGGTGGTGCTGGCCGCCGAGTGGGGCCACGGCAGACGCACCGGCAGGCTCTCCAACCTGCACCTCGGCGCCCGCACCGCGGACGGCGGCTTCGCGATGCTCGGCAAGACCTTCAAGGGCATGACGGACGCGCTGCTCGCCTGGCAGACCGAGCGCCTCAGGGAACTGGCGGTGGAGGACGACGGCTGGACGGTCCGGGTGCGACCCGAACTCGTCGTGGAGATCGCCTACGACGGCCTCCAGCGCTCCTCCCGCTACCCGGCCGGCGTCACCCTGCGCTTCGCCCGCGTGATCCGCTACCGCGAGGACAAGAGCCCCGCCGAGGCCGATACCGTGGAGGCCCTGCTCGCGGCCCACCCGGAGGTCACACCGTGACGGTGCGTACGACGAAGCGCAGCGCGGGACTGCTGGTGTACCGGCACACCGGCGACGGTCTCCAGGTGCTGCTCGGCCATATGGGCGGCCCGCTGTGGGCGAAGAAGGAGGCCGGCGCCTGGACCGTCCCCAAAGGCGAGTACGAGGGCGACGAGCCACCGTGGGAGGCGGCCCGGCGGGAGTTCCGGGAGGAGCTGGGCCTCGCGCCGCCCGACGGGGAGGCCGTACCGCTCGGCGAGGTCGTGCAGCGGAACGGCAAGGTCGTCACGGCCTGGGCGCTGCGCGGCGACCCGGACCTGTCCGGGTTCAGCCCCGGCACCTTCACCATGGAGTGGCCCCCGCGCTCGGGGCGGCAGGCGCGGTTCCCGGAGCTGGACCGGGTGGCCTGGCTCGGGCTGGCGCGGGCCCGCGAGGTGATCATCACGGCGCAGACCGCGTTTCTCGACCGGCTGGCGGAGCACTCGGGCTGAACAGGCGACCTGGCGTTGCGCCCCGGCGGGCCGCGCGCGAAGGTCGAAGCACAGCCCGCTTACAGGGAGGTCAGCCATGCCCATCGCGACGGTGAACCCGGCGAACGGCGAGACGCTCAAGACGTACGAGGCCATGGGCGAGGAGGAGCTGGAACGCCGGCTCCAGCTCGCCGAGGCCACGTTCCGCACGTACCGGACGACCCCGTTCGCCGAGCGCGCACGGCTGCTGAGCAGGGCCGCCGACCTGCTGGACGAGGACCAGCAGGAGATCGGCAGGATCATGACCACCGAGATGGGCAAGCCGGTGAAGCAGGCCCGCGCGGAGGCCGCCAAGTGCGCCAAGGCCATGCGCTGGTACGCGGAGCACGCCGAGGCCCTGCTGGCCGACGAGGAGCCCGCCGAGGCGGACGTCCGCGACTCCGGGGCGGCGCGGGTACGGGTCCGCTACCGGCCGCTGGGGCCCGTGCTCGCGGTGATGCCCTGGAACTTCCCGCTCTGGCAGGTCATCCGGTTCGCCGCGCCCGCCCTGATGGCGGGCAACGTGGGCCTGCTCAAGCACGCCTCCAACGTCCCGCAGACCGCCCTGTACCTGGAGGACCTGTTCCACCGGGCGGGCTTCCCGGAGGGCTGTTTCCAGACGCTGCTGATCGGCTCCGCCGCGGTGGACGACATCCTGCGCGACGAGCGGGTCAAGGCGGCCACCCTCACCGGCAGCGAGCCCGCGGGCCGGGCGGTCGCCTCCACGGCCGGAGAGATGATCAAGAAGACGGTCCTGGAGCTGGGCGGCAGCGATCCGTTCGTGGTCATGCCCTCCGCCGACCTCGACCGGGCCGCCGAGGTCGCGGTGACCGCGCGCGTGCAGAACAACGGGCAGTCCTGCATCGCCGCCAAGCGGTTCATCGTGCACAGCGACGTCTACGACGCGTTCGCCGAGCGGTTCGTCGCCGGGATGAAGGCCCTCAAGGTCGGCGACCCGCTGGAGGAGGACACCGAGGTCGGGCCGCTCTCCAGCGAGCAGGGCCGCGCGGACCTGGAGGAACTGGTCGACGACGCGCGGCGCGGCGGCGCCGAGGTGCTGTGCGGCGGCGCCCGCCCCGACGGGCCCGGCTGGTACTACCCGCCGACCGTGCTCGCCGGGATCACCCGCGAGATGCGCATCCACCGCGAGGAGGCGTTCGGCCCGGTCGCCACGCTGTATCGGGCGGACGACCTGGACGAGGCGCTGCTCATCGCCAACGACTCCCCCTTCGGACTGAGTTCGAATGTGTGGACGCGTGAGGAGAGCGAAGTCGAGCGGTTCGCGCGGGACCTGGAGGCCGGGGCGGTGTACGTCAACGGGATGACCGCCTCCCATCCGGCGTTCCCCTTCGGTGGTGTGAAGCGCTCGGGGTACGGGCGTGAGCTGTCCGGGCACGGAATGCGGGAGTTCTGCAACATCACCACGGTTTGGCAGAGTGCGTGAGGTATGCGCGGCTACCATCTTCTTTTGTGAACCGCGAAGTGACTCTGCCTCTGATCGTCGACGACCATGGAACCCTTCAGGTGGCCGCCGCCGATGTGAGCAAGTTGTTGCGGACCGTGGGCGGGCGCTGGCTGCGGCTGGTCGAGACCGGTGAACAGCGGCTGGACGAGGACACGGTGGCCGAGCTGACGATCGAACTCGCCAAACTGGCCGACCGTATCGACGTGGCGTGCATCGCCCACAGCAGCGGAGCGCCGTAGCCCGCGGGCGGCGCGACGAGCGCCGGAGCGGCCTCGCGCCGCGGCAGCGTGCCCGGCAACTCGCCCCGGAGCCGCTGCCCTTCGCGCCACAGCGGAGCACGCCGTTCGAACCGGAAGGGCACCCCGGTCCCGCCGGCCGGGGTGCTCGGCGATCGGCGCACCGAGGGGGGCGCCGATGACGGTGCCGGCCCTCGCGCCGCCCGTGCTCAGTGCCGGGCCACGCCCTCGGCCCCCCTCCCCGGACAGTCCGCCGCGGTGACGCAGCCGTCGGTGCGGACACCATCCGGCCGGTGGACGCGTCGGCCACCTGCGGATCACCGGCCGGGGAGCACCGGCGACCTGCGACAGGGGGCCCGCCAAGGCGTAGCCCCCGCTGCCGAGCCCGGACGCGTCCGGAATCCCGCCCGCCGGACCCGGCTCCGCCCGCCCGCCGTACCGCGTTCGGCGAGCGGCACGACATAGCTGACCACCGGGTCCGGGGCGAGGACCCCGGCGGCGACCTGCCGCAGGCGGCCCGCCAAGGCGTAGCCCCCGCTGCCGAGCCCGGACGCGTCCGGAATCCCGCCCGTCGCACCCGGCTCCACCACCCCGCCGTGCCGCGTTCGGCGAGCGGCATGGAACGGCTGGCCGCCGGGTCCGGGGCGAGGGCCCCGGCGGCCGTCCCCAGCAGGGCTTTCGCGGTAACGGTCGGCGTGGATTTTTCCCCCGTCCGGCGCCGGAAGTCCTCCTCCGAGACCGACCCGGCATCCCCGATTCGGAGTAACCCAGCGCGAGATCGTGGTCCTCACGGGTGACGGTGGGTGGAGCACCTCCTGAGGTGAACCACCTTCTGACCGGTGGGTGAAGGCCCTCCGGACACGCGGAAAGCAGGGACGGTTCATGGCGACTTTGTGCAGACCCTCGGTATCGGTCCCGGAGCACGTGATCACGATGGAGGAGACGCTGGAGCTGGCGCGTTCGCGCCACGCGGACCACCCTCAACTGGCGCTGGCGCTGAGGCTCATCGAGAACACCGGCGTCAAGACCCGGCACATCGTGCAGCCCATCGAGGAGACCCTCAAGCACCCCGGCTTCGAGGACCGCAACAAGCTGTACGAGGCCGAGGCGAAGGCCCGCGTCCCCGCGGTGATCCAGCGGGCGCTGGACGACGCCGAACTCCTCACCACCGACATCGACGTGATCATCTACGTGTCGTGCACGGGCTTCATGATGCCCTCGCTCACGGCCTGGCTGATCAACGAGATGGACTTCGACAGCACCACCCGTCAGCTGCCCATCGCCCAGCTGGGCTGCGCGGCCGGCGGCGCGGCGATCAACCGGGCCCACGACTTCTGCACGGCGTACCCGAACGCCAACGCGCTGATCGTGGCCTGCGAGTTCTGCTCGCTGTGCTACCAGCCCACCGACCTCGGCGTCGGCTCGCTGCTGTCCAACGGCCTGTTCGGCGACGGCATCGCCGCCGCCGTGGTGCGCGGGCGCGGCGGCCGGGGCGTCAAGCTGGAGCGCAACGGCTCCTACCTGATCCCGAAGACCGAGGACTGGATCGCCTACGACGTCCGGGCCACCGGCTTCCACTTCCTGCTGGACAAGCGGGTGCCGACCACCATGGAGCCGCTCGCCCCGGCCCTGAAGGACCTGGCGGGCAACCACGGCTGGGACGCCACCGACCTGGACTTCTACATCATCCACGCCGGCGGCCCCCGCATCCTCGACGACCTCAGCAAGTTCCTGGAGGTCGAGCCGAACGCGTTCCGCTTCAGCCGCTCCACGCTCACCGAGTACGGCAACATCGCGAGCGCCGTCGTCCTGGACGCGCTGCGCCGGCTGTTCGACGAGGGCGGCGCCGAGGAGCGGGCGCGCGGACTGCTCGCGGGCTTCGGCCCCGGCATCACCGCCGAGATGACGGTCGGCCGCTGGACCGACGGCGACAGGGGCGGGCGATGACGGAGACCGAGGAGGCGACGCTCACCGAGGCCGTGCCGCCGGTCCGCCACTGGCCGGCGCTCGACCTCACCGGAACCGACTTCGACCCGGTGCTCGCCGAGCTGATGCGCGAAGGCCCGGTCACCCGCATCCAGCTGCCCAACGGCGAGGGCTGGGCGTGGCTGGTCACCCGGTACGACGACGTGCGCATGGTGACCAACGACCCGCGCTTCGGCCGCGAGGCGGTCATGGACAAGCCGGTCACCCGGCTCGCCCCGCACTTCATACCGGACCGCGGCGCGGTCGGTTTCCTGGACCCGCCCGACCACACGCGGCTGCGCCGCTCGGTCACCGCGGCGTTCACCGCCAGGGGTGTGGAGCGGGTGCGCGAGAAGGCGCGCGGCATGCTGGACGAGCTGATCGACCAGCTCCTGGCGGACGGTCCCCCGGCCGATCTGACGGCGGCGATCCTCAGCCCGTTCCCCATCGCGGTGATCTGCGAGCTGATGGGCGTCCCGGCCGCCGACCGGCACGACATGCACGAGTGGACCCAGCTGATCCTGTCCTCCGCGCACGGCAAGGAGGTGAGCGAGCGGGCCAAGCGCGAGATGAGCGCGTACTTCTCCGGCCTCATCTCGGCGCGCGGAAGCGGCACGGCCGAGGACGTCACCTCGCTGCTGGGTGCCGCCGTGAGCCGGGGCGAGGTCACCCTCGAGGAGGCCGTCGGACTCGCCGTGCTGCTCCAGATCGGCGGTGAGGCGGTCACCAACAACAGCGGGCAGATGTTCTATCTGCTGCTGACCCGCCCCGACTTGGCCGAACGGCTGCGCGCCGCACCGGAGATCCGGCCGCGGGCGATCGACGAGCTGCTGCGGTACATCCCGCACCGCAACGCGGTCGGCCTGTCCCGGATCGCCCTGGAGGACGTGGAGATCGGGGGCGTGCGCATACGCGCGGGCGACGCGGTCTACGTGTCGTACCTGGCCGCGAACCGCGACCCGGAGGTCTTCCCCGACCCGGAGGAGATCGACTTCTCCCGCTGTCCCAACCCGCATGTGTCCTTCGGCTTCGGCCCGCACTACTGTCCGGGCGGACAGCTCGCCCGGCTGGAGTCGGAACTGCTGGTCGACGCGCTGCTGGACCGGATTCCGGGACTGAAGCTGGCCGTACCGCCCGAGGAGGTGCCCTTCAAGAAGGGCGCGCTGATCCGCGGTCCCGAGGCCCTGCCCGTGATGTGGTGAGCCGGCGATGACGACGGTCGAAGGGCTGACATCGGCATCGGTCGACGGGCTGCTCGTGCCGCCCGGCCAGGGCCGGGTGGTGGAGACGCCCGCACAGCGGGTCACGTTCAAGGTCACCGGCACGCACTCGCGGATGGCCTCCACCTTCGAGGTGGAGGTCCCGCCGGGCTTCGACGTCGGTGCCCATGTGCACACCCGCAGCGAGGAGTTGTTCTACGTCCTGGAGGGCGAGCTGGACGTGCTCGCCTTCGAGCCTCGCATCCGCACCCCCGACAACTGGAGGAAGTGGGAGTCGACTTCGGGCAACCGGGTGGTCCGGGCGACTCCGGGCACGGTCATCGTCGTCCCCCCCGGCTGCCCGCACGCCTTCGCGAACCCCACGGACTCCCCCGCCAAGATGTTCTTCCAGGCGAGCCCGCCGCCCGACCACGAGCGCTATTTCGAGGAACTCCTCGAAATCCTCCGCGACGGCGGCCCGCCCGACCAGGAGGCGATCGAGGCCCTGCGCCTGAAATACGACATCGAGCAGCTCACGCCTTTGCGGCACAGGTGAGCCGAGCGCCCCGCAGGGGCGCGAGGAACCGCGCGGTCGGCACCTTCCGGCGGACAGCCGGGATCGCGCGGTTCCCCGCACGGCGCTACCGGATCGGCATTCCCGAAAGCGTCCGCGCGATGACGAGCCGCTGGATCTCGCTCGTCCCCTCGAAGATCGTGTAAATCGCCGCGTCCCGGTGCATCCGCTCCACCGGATACTCCCGCGTGTACCCGTTCCCGCCCAGGATCTGGATCGCCTGCGCGGTCACCTTCTTCGCGGTCTCGCTGGCGAACAGCTTCGACATCGAGCCCTCGGCGGCCGTGAACTTCTTGCCGCTGATGGCCATCCAGGACGCCCGCCACACCAGCAGCCGCGCCGCGTCGATCTGCGTGCGCATGTCGGCGAGCTGGAACGCGACACCCTGGTTGTCGATGATGGGCCGCCCGAACTGCTCGCGGGACTTGGCGTAGTCGAGCGCGACCTCGTAAGCGGCCCGAGCGGTACCGACCGCCATCGCGCCGACGGCCGGCCGGGACGCCTCGAACGTGGCCATCGCCGCGTTCTTCACCCGCTCTCCGCCCGCCGCCTTCGCCTTCTCGCGGGCGCGCGCCAGCCGCTCGTCCAGCTTCTCCTTGCCGCCGAGCAGGCAGGAGCCGGGCACCCGCACGTCGTCGAGGACGACCTCGGCGGTGTGCGAGGCGCGGATGCCGTGCTTCTTGAACTTCTGCCCCTGCGCGAGGCCCCTGGTGCCCGGCGGGATGATGAAGGAGGCGTGGCCCTTGGAGCCCAGCTCCGGGTCGACGCTGGCGACGACGACATGGACGTTGGCGATGCCGCCGTTGGTCGCCCAGGTCTTCGTGCCCTTGATCACCCACTCGTCCTTGGCCTCGTCGTACACCGCGCGCGTGCGCATGGAGGCCACGTCGGAGCCGGCGTCGGGCTCGGAGGAGCAGAACGCGGCGACCTTGACATCGGTGGCGTCGCCGTACATCTGCGGGATCCAGGTGCCGATCTGCTCCTCGGTGCCGTTGGCGAGCACGCCCACCGCGGCCAGGCCGGTGCCCACGATGGACAGGGCTATCCCCGCGTCGCCCCAGAACAGCTCCTCCATGGCCATCGGGATGCCGAGGCCGGTGGGGTCGAAGTACTGCTGCGCGTAGAAGTCGAGGGAGTAGATGCCGACCTTCGCGGCCTCCTGGATGACCGGCCAGGGGGTCTCCTCGCGCTCGTCCCACTCGGCGGCGGCGGGCCGGATCACCTCGGCGGCGAAGCCATGGAGCCAGTCCCGGACCTCCTTCTGCTCGTCGTTCAGCTCCATGGTGAACTCGGCCATGTCCCCTCCAGCGGCGGTACGATGTGTTACTTACGGTAACCCGAGTCTGTTACTGACGGGTAGGAAAAGTCAACCTGCACTGACCTCCCGGTATCCCGTTCGATGTCAGCGGCCCGGTGAGTGTTAGTTTGCGCAGGCGTCACCGAATCAACACGGGTGGGGAGAGCACGCATGGACACCACACAGCGGACCGATCAGCAGCGGTCCGCCGACCGCCGCCGGCGCGAGCTGCTGGAGGCCGCCGACCGGGTGGTGCTCCGCGACGGCCCGCAGGCGTCGATGAACGCGATCGCCGCCGAGGCGGGGATCACCAAGCCCATCCTCTACCGGCACTTCGGCGACAAGGGCGGACTCTACGCCGCGCTCGCCAAGCGGCACACCGACGCCCTGCTCTCCTCCCTGCGCGCCGCGCTCGACGCCCCGGCGGACCGGCGCGAGCGGGTGGAGTCCACGCTGGACACCTACCTCGCCGCCATCGAGGCGCGGCCCCAGGTGTACCGGTTCCTGATGCACCCCTCCGAGGGCAGCACCGGCGCCGACCAGGGCTTCGACGTCGGCAAGCACAGCGCCCCGCTGCTGCGGCGGATGGGCGAGGAGCTGGCCCAGGTCATCGAGGAGCGGGTGGACCTCGGCCCCGGCAGCCAGCAGCTCGCGCGTGTGTGGGGGCACGGCATCGTCGGCATGATGCACGCGGCCGGCGACTGGTGGCTCGGCGAACGCCCCTGCTCCCGCGCCGATTTGGTGCGCTCCCTGGCCGACCTGCTGTGGGGGCGGCTCGCGGCCGCCGGGGACCGGGTGGGCGGACCGGGGTTCTGAGCCCCCGCCCGCGGCCCCTCCGGGTCACCGGCTCCAGCCGGCCCGCCCGATCTGCCGCGCCAGCCGGCGCCGCCGCCACCCCGTCACCCGGTCCGCGTAGACCCGGCCCTCCAGGTGGTCGCACTCGTGCTGGAGGCAGCGCGCGAAGAAGCCCGTGCCGTGGACGGTGACGGGCTCACCGGCGGCCGTGAAACCCTCGACCACCGCGTGGTCGTACCGCTCGGTGCCCGCCTCCAGGCCCGGCAGGGACAGGCAGCCCTCGGGGCCGCGCAGCACGATCCCGTCCGCCGCCACCAGACGCGGGTTCACCACATGTCCGAGATGCCGGACATCGTCGTCGTCCGGGCAGTCGTAGACGAACACCCGCAGCGGGATCCCGATCTGATTCGCGGCCAGGCCCACCCCGCGGGCCGCGTACATCGTGGCGAACAGATCCTGCACGAGCGCCGCCAGCTCGGGGCCGAAGTCGGTGACGTCCCCGCAGCATTCGCGCAGAGCGGGGTCGCCGAGCAGGGTGAGGGGCCGGACGCGCCCGTGGACGCCCGGAATGGAACCGTGTCGCATGGCGGCAAGGGTACGGTTCGTTCAGCTCATGCCCGTCGCAGTGGGTGCGCACCGGATTCGGGTGTGCGAATGGATCTCGATAGGCTGAGGGTTCACACCACGTTGCCGGATGGCCCCAGGCGCGGCGCGTACGCAAGGAGGATCGAGAACTGATGGCAGGCAACTCGGACCCGCTCACGCCGCGGGCCAAGCTGGCCGTGACCGCGGGCAAGGCGGTCGCGGCGGCATCGCGGGCCGCCGGACGGGGCAGCGGGTCGGTGATCGGGGGGAAGGTCGCGCTGCGGCTCGACCCCGACCTCCTGGCGCGGCTGGCCCAGAACCTGGACGTCGTCCTGGTGTCCGCCACCAACGGCAAGACGACCACCACCCGGCTCATCGCGGAGGCGCTGCGCGCCGCGGGCCCGGTCGTCTCGAACGCGCTCGGCGCCAACATGCCGGCCGGTATCACCTCCGCGCTGGCGGGCGGCTCGGACGCCAAGTTCGGCGTCATAGAGGTCGACGAGAAGTACCTGGCCGGTGTGGCCCGCGACACCGACCCGAAGTGCATCGCGCTGCTGAACCTCTCCCGCGACCAGCTCGACCGCGCCGCCGAGACCCGGATGCTCGCCGAGAACTGGCGCGAGGGCCTGGCCGGCTCCAAGGCGGTCGTCGTCGCCAACTGCGACGACCCGCTGGTGGTGTGGGCCGCCTCCTCGTCCCCGAACGTGATCTGGGTGGCGGCCGGGCAGATGTGGAAGGACGACGCCTGGTCCTGCCCGTCCTGCGGCGGCGTGATGCAGCGCCCCGGCGACGACTGGTACTGCGGCGAGTGCGGCTTCCGCCGGCCCACGCCCAGCTGGGCGCTGTCCGGGGACCACGTCCTCGACCCGCACGGCTCCGCCTGGCCGATCCACCTCCAGCTGCCCGGCCGCGCCAACAAGGCGAACGCCGCCAGCTCCGCGGCCGTCGCCGCCGTCTTCGGGGTGCCGCCGCAGGTCGCCCTGGAGCGGATGTACCAGGTGCAGGCGGTGGCCGGCCGGTACGACGTCGTGCAGTTCCAGAACCGCGATCTGCGCCTGCTGCTGGCCAAGAACCCGGCCGGCTGGCTGGAGACCTTCTCGCTGATCGACCCGCCGCCCGCCCCGGTGATCCTGTCCGTGAACGCCCGCGGGGCCGACGGCACCGACACCTCCTGGCTGTGGGACGTCGACTACACCCGGCTCACCGGTCACCCGATCTTCGTGCTCGGCGACCGCAAACTGGACCTCGCGGTGCGCCTGGAGGTCGCGAACCAGCACTTCCAGGTCTGCGAGAGCCTCGACCAGGCCGTGCAGCTGTGCCCGCCCGGCCGGATCGAGGTCATCGCGAACTACACCGCGTTCCAGGACCTGCGCCGCCGCGTCGGCAACTGATCTTCGAAGGGCGATCACCTCATGAGCGACAACCAACTGCGGCTGGTGTGGATCTACCCGGACCTGCTGAGCACCTACGGCGACCAGGGCAACGCCCTCGTCGTGGAGCGCCGGGCCCGGCAGCGCGGCCTGGACGTGGCCCGGCTCGACGTGCGCAGCGACCAGCCGATCCCGACCTCCGGCGACATCTACCTGATCGGCGGCGGCGAGGACCGTCCGCAGCGGCTGGCCGCCGAGCGGCTGCGCCGTGACGGGCACCTCCAGCGGGCGGTGCAGAACGGCGCCATCGTCTTCTCCGTGTGCGCCGGCTACCAGATCCTCGGCCACGAGTTCATCAACGACCTCGGCCAGCGCGAGCCGGGCCTCGGCCTGCTCGACGTGGTGTCGGTGCGCGGCGAGGGCGAGCGGTGCGTCGGCGACGTACTCGCCGACATCGACCCGCAGCTCGGCCTGCCCCCGCTGACCGGCTTCGAGAACCACCAGGGCGTCACCCACCTCGGGCCGACCGCCCGCCCCTTCGCCCGGACCAAGATCGGCCGGGGCAACGGCACCGGGGACGGCACGGAGGGCGCGTACAACGGGACCGTCTTCGGCACGTACATGCACGGGCCGGTCCTCGCCCGCAACCCGCTCATCGCCGACCTGCTGCTGAAGCTGGCGCTCGACGTCAACGCGCTGCCGCCGATCGACGACCGCTGGTACGACGCGCTGCGCGAGGAGCGCATCGCGGCGGCGCAGCAGCCCGCCTAGGGTCTTTCGTTTGGATCAGGCCGGCAAGATCCAAACGAGAGGCCCCAGGCACGGCACGGCCGCACCGGGGTCCGCACAGCCGTGCGCATACGGCTGCACGGGCCCCGTTTCCGGCCGCGAGGGACCGGCGTAAGCCGCGCGTCAGGGGCCGCTCAGCGCCTTCCGGCAGGATCATGGCGGGCCCGCCTGACGGCTCGTCCGCTCATCTGGGCGGACGCGTCCAGCAGGCGGACGCCCACTGCGGAGCCACCCCCTCACGCCGGTAGGGTGACCGGGAATCCGCCGGACAACGTGGTCCGGTCTCCCGGCCCACGTTCGAGAAGGTAATTCGGGCTATGCGCATTGGTGTCCTCACGTCCGGCGGCGACTGCCCCGGTCTGAACGCCGTCATCCGGTCCGTCGTGCACCGTGCGGTCGCCGACCACGGCGACGAGGTCATCGGTTTCCGGGACGGCTGGAAGGGCCTCCTGGAGTGCGACTCCGTGAAGCTCGACCTCGACGCGGTCGGCGGCATCCTGGCCCGCGGCGGCACCATCCTCGGCTCCTCCCGCGTCCGCCCCGAGCACCTGCGCGACGGCGTCGAGCGGGCCAGGGGGCATGTCGCGGAGCTGGGTCTGGACGCGATCATCCCGATCGGCGGCGAAGGCACCCTCAAGGCGGCCCGGCTGCTGTCGGACAACGGGCTGCCCATCGTGGGCGTGCCCAAGACGATCGACAATGACATCGCTGTCACCGATGTCACCTTCGGCTTCGACACCGCCGTGACCGTGGCGACGGAGGCCCTGGACCGGCTGAAGACCACCGCCGAGTCCCACCAGCGGGTGCTGATCGTGGAGGTCATGGGCCGGCACACCGGCTGGATCGCCCTGCACTCCGGTATGGCGGCCGGCGCGCACGCCGTCGTCGTACCGGAACGGCCCTTCGACATCGAGGAGTTGACCCGCAAGGTCGGCGCGCGGTTCGCCGCGGGCAAGCGGTTCGCCATCGTGGTCGCCGCGGAGGGCGCCAAGCCGCGCGCCGGGTCCATGGAGTTCGACGAGGGCGGCACGGACGTCTACGGCCACGAGCGCTTCGCCGGCATCGCCCGCCAGCTCTCCATCGAGCTGGAGCAGCGGCTCGGCAAGGAGGCCCGGCCGGTCATCCTCGGGCATGTGCAGCGCGGCGGTACGCCGACCGCCTACGACAGGGTGCTGGCCACCCGCTTCGGCTGGCACGCCGTGGAGGCGGTGCACCGGGGCGAGTTCGGGATGATGACGGCGCTGCGCGGCACCGACATCGTGATGGTGTCGCTGGCCGAGGCCGTGGAGACCCTCAAGACGGTCCCGGTGGAGCGGTACGACGAGGCGGAGTGCGTGCTCTAGTCCGGCCTTTGGTTCGGTCCTGGACTACCCGCCCCCGGTCATCGGCATGATCGAGGGCGGTCCTACTCTTATGGGCGGACAGAAACGTACAACCCCCATGAATCAGGAGCCGCCGCATGGATCACATGGGACACATGGATCACAGCGGGCACGGCATGGTGATGAATCTGCCGCCGTTCACGCTGGGGCGCGGGCTCGCCTTCTCGGCCGAGCCCTTCTTCCTGATCACCTGCCTGCTCGGGCTCGGCCTGTACGCGTGGGGGGTCGTACGACTGCGCCGGCGCGGCGACGCATGGCCGGTGGCCCGCACCTTCTCGTACGTCGTCGGCGTGCTCACCATCCTGCTGGTGATGTGCACCAAGCTGAACGACTACGGGATGGTCATGTTCAGCGTGCACATGGTGCAGCACATGATCATCAGCATGCTGTCGCCGATCCTGATCCTGCTCGGCGCCCCGGTCACCCTGGCGCTGCGCGCGCTGCCGACCGCGGCCCGCGGCCGCAAGGGCCCGCGCGAGCTGCTGCTGATGCTGCTGCACAGCCGGTACATGCGGGTCATCACCCACCCGCTGTTCACCATCCCGATGTTCATCGCGAGCCTGTACGTGCTCTACTTCACCCCGCTGTTCGACTTCCTGATGGGCTCGAAGACCGGGCACATCGCGATGATGGTGCACTTCCTCGCGGTCGGTGTCGTCTTCTTCTGGCCGATCATCGGCGTGGATCCGGGCCCGCACCGGCCGGGCCATCTGATGCGGATGCTGGAGCTGTTCGCGGGCATGCCGTTCCACGCCTTCTTCGGTATCGCGCTGATGATGGCGTCCACGCCGATGGTGACCACCTTCCTGCACCCGCCCGCCTCGCTCGGCGTCGACCCCCTCTCCGACCAGAACAGCGCCGGCGGCATCGCCTGGGCGTTCAGCGAGGTCCCGTCCGTGCTGGTGCTGATCGCACTGCTGTTCCAGTGGTACGGCTCCGAGAAGCGGCACGCCAAGCGCAAGGACCGGCAGGCGGACCGGGACGGCGACAAGGAGCTGGCGGAGTACAACGCCTACCTGGCGTCGCTGAACGCACGCCAGGGCTGAGCCCGCCACGCCCCGCAGCCGGGTCCGGGGTATCCCCTGCGGGCGTCCGGCGGGGCACCATGGTCGGACGGACCAGGAGGAGGGCCCCGCGATGACCGGTTCCACCCATGGCACCACGCACGGTTCCGCCCACGGCCGTGCCCGTGGCTCCCTCAGGGCGATGGGCGCGCTCACGGTCGGCACCCTCGTCGCCGTCACCGCGTACACGGTCGCGCTCGGCGGCGACGGCTGGCTGTGGTTCGGCTGGGTGGTGCTGGGACTGCTGACCCTCGCCATGGCCGTCACCCAGCCGTAGCCGCCCCGGCGTCCCGCTCGCCCGGCTGATTACATTGCCCGCATGAGCAGCAGGACCGCGTCCTTCGACGAACTCGACCGCAAGATCATCACCGCGCTGATGGCGAACGCCAGGAGCAGCTTCGCCGAGATCGGGGCGGCGATCGGGCTGTCCGCGACGGCGGTCAAGCGGCGCGTGGACCGGCTGCGCGAGACCGGGGTCATCACCGGGTTCACGGCGACGGTGGAGCCCTCCGCGCTGGGCTGGCGCACGGAGGCGTACGTGGAGGTCTACTGCGAGGGCGCGGCCCCGCCCCGGCGCCTCGCGGAAGTCGTCCGCAACCATCCGGAGATCACGGCGGCCATGACGGTGACCGGCGGCGCGGACGCGCTGCTGCACGTACGGGCGCGGGACGTGGACCACTTCGAGGAGGTGCTGGAGCGGATCCGCACGGTGCCCTTCATCCGGAAGACGATCAGCGTGATGGTGCTCTCCCATCTCCTGCCGGACAGCCCGGAGGCCGGTGCCACCCAGGCGGCCCCCGAATGACCGGCAGACGACCTCCCGACGATGGTCGCGAGTATGCGCAGCAGGCCTGCGTGAGCGCGCCGGACAACGCAGCGATGGTGCAGGTCCACGCAGCTTTCTGCGCTTGTCGGGCGGTCTCGTTCCTTCCTACCGTGGAGTCACCCAACAGTGACAGACGGAAACCGGAGGGAACCCTCTGTGTCCGAAAGCCGTGCATCGCGCCCCCGGCGCTTCCTCGTCTGTGAACCCAGACATTTCGCGGTGCAGTACGCGATCAACCCCTGGATGAACCCCGACCGGCCGGTTGACGTGGATCTGGCGCGCGAGCAGTGGCAGGAGCTGATCCGCACCTACCGCGCCCACGGGCACACCGTCGACGCCGTCGAGCCGGTCCCCGGCCTGCCGGACATGGTGTTCGCGGCCAACGCCGCGTGCGTGGTCGGCGGCCGGGTCTTCGGCTCCCTGTTCCACGCACCGGAGCGGCGCCCCGAGTCGCTGCACTACGACACCTGGTTCAAGGCGTCGGGCTACACCGTGTACCGCCCCGAGTCGGTCTCCGAGGGCGAGGGCGACCTGGTGTGGACGGGCCGGTACATCCTGGCGGGCACCGGGTTCCGCACCACCCGTGAGGCGCATCGCGAGGCGCAGGAGTTCCTGGGGCACCCGGTGATCGGCCTGACACTGGTGGATCCGTACTTCTACCATCTGGACACGGCGCTGTTCGTGCTGGACGACGCCAATGTCTGCTACTACCCGGAGGCGTTCTCGCCGGGCAGCCGCGAGGTGCTGCGGCGCCTGTACCCCGACGCGGTGGAGGCCACCCGCGAGGACGCGATGAGCTGGGGCCTGAACTCGGTGTCCGACGGCCGGCACGTGTTCATCGCCCCCCAGGCACAGGCGCTGTCCGAGCGCCTCGCCGACCACGGTTACGTCCCCGTCCCCGTCGACCTGTCCGAGTTCCACAAGGCCGGCGGTGGCATCAAGTGCTGCACCCAGGAGATCCGCTGATGACCGCACCCGCGCGCCCCCGTACGTCCGCCGACCTGATCCGCGCGGAGGAACCGGTCCTGGCGCACAACTACCACCCGCTCCCGGTGGTCGTGGCACGGGCGGAGGGCACCTGGGTGGAGGACGTGGAGGGCCGCCGCTACCTGGACATGCTCTCCGGGTACTCGGCGCTGAACTTCGGCCACCGCCACCCGGCGCTGATCGAGGCCGCCCACCGCCAGCTGGACCAGCTCACCCTCACCTCGCGGGCGTTCCACAACGACCGGCTCGCCGAGTTCGCCGAGCGGCTCGCGGCGCTGACCGGCCTGGACATGGTGCTGCCGATGAACACCGGCGCGGAGGCGGTGGAGAGCGGCGTCAAGGTGGCCCGCAAGTGGGCCTACGACGTCAAGGGCGTCCCCGCCGACCAGGCCACCATCGTGGTCGCGGCGGACAACTTCCACGGCCGTACGACGACGATCGTCAGCTTCTCCACCGACGAGACGGCACGGGCGGGCTTCGGCCCCTTCACACCGGGCTTCACGGTCGTGCCGTACAACGACCTGGCCGCGCTGGAGGAGGCCGTCGACGAGAACACGGCGGCGGTGCTGATCGAGCCCATCCAGGGCGAGGCCGGGGTGGTCGTCCCGGACGACGGCTATCTGACGGGCGTGCGCGAGCTGACCCGGCGCAAGGGCTGCCTGTTCATCGCGGACGAGATCCAGTCGGGCCTCGGGCGCACGGGCCGTACGCTCGCCGTCGACCACGAGGGCGTGGTGCCGGACGTGCTGCTGCTCGGCAAGGCGCTCGGCGGCGGCATCGTGCCGGTCTCGGCGGTGGTGGCACGGCGCGAGGTGCTGGGGGTGCTGCATCCGGGCGAGCACGGCTCGACGTTCGGCGGCAACCCGCTCGCGGCGGCGGTCGGCATCGCGGTGCTCGAACTGCTGGAGACCGGCGAGTTCCAGCGGCGGGCCGCCGAGCTGGGCGTGATCCTGCGGGACGGGCTGACGGAGCTGGTGGGCAAGGGCGTGCTGGGCTTCCGCGCCCGCGGTCTGTGGGCGGGCGTGGACATCGACCCGGCGATCGGCACCGGGCGCGAGATCAGCGAGCGCCTGATGCGGGAGGGGATCCTGGCGAAGGACACCCATGGCTCCACGATCCGCCTGGCACCGCCGCTGACGATCACGGCGGAGGAGCTGCGGTCCGCACTCGGCACGCTGGAGCGGGTGCTGGGCTGAGTGGGCTGAGGGTTCCTCAGGGACTCCTCAGGGGTGGTCCGGGGGGGCGCTCGGGGGGTTGGGCAGGGGGGCGGTCGGGGGCTCTCCATCCGTGGGTGGAGAGCCCTCCATCGACCCGTGGGTGCTGGTGAGCGGTGGGGTGCGGGGCGCAGCCTTGAGGCATGAATTCGCTGCGTACGGCACTCGTTGCCCTCACCAGTGTCTGCTCCCTGGTCTTCGCGGCCGCCTGGCTGCTCGGTGCCGCCTACTTCGGCATCAGAGCCCACGGCGGCGTCCGCGGCTGGCTCCGCGCCTCCCGCGCCTCGGCGCCACGCCGGCTCCTGCTGATCGCGGGCGTGGCCACGTTCCTCGTGGTGGTCCGGTACACGCGGGGCATCTGGGAGCATCTCCGGTTCTGGCAGCCCGGACTGGCGCTGCTCGGCGCCCTGCTCACCCTCGTCTCCACCGCCCTGCTGCTGTGGTCCCGCTGGGTGCTGGGCACGATGTGGGACAGCGTCCCCTCCCTCCAGGAACACCACGAGCTGCGCACGGACGGCCCCTACCGGCTGGTCCGCCACCCCATCTACACCGGCACCCTCGGCCTGATCACCGGCTCGATGCTGGCCGACGGCTTCGGCGTCTGGACTGCCTCCCTGGCCGCCGCGATCCCCTGGCTGCTGCGCCGGGTCCGGGTCGAGGACGCCCTGATGGCGGGCGAGTTCGGCGCCGCGTACGACGCCTACCGGTCACGGGTCCCGGCGCTCATACCCCGGCTGCGCCCCAGCGCCCCCGGCCCGCACCCGCGGGGCGCCGGCGGCGAGCGGTCCTAGCGTCTCCCGTCCGCGCGTCAGGCTCTCCGGTCCGGTTGCCTCCAGGCGCAAGTGGCAGCACGCTGTCCTCGCGGCCGAGCCGAGCCGCCGGAGTGAGGAGCGACCCCCTTGTTCTACTACCTGCTGAAGTACGTGCTGCTGGGTCCCCTGCTCAGACTGGTCTTCCGACCCCGGATCGAGGGCCTGGAGAACGTGCCGGGCGCGGGACCGGCGATCGTCGCCGGGAACCATCTCTCCTTCTCCGACCACTTCCTGATGCCGGCGATCCTCAAGCGCCGCATCACCTTCCTCGCCAAGGCCGAGTACTTCACCGGGCCCGGCGTCAAGGGCAGGCTGACCGCGTTCTTCTTCCGCAGCGCCGGACAGATCCCGGTGGACCGCTCGGGCAAGGAAGCGGGCCAGGCCGCGATCCGCGAGGGCCTCGGGGTGCTGCGCAAGGGCGAACTGCTCGGCATCTATCCGGAGGGCACGCGCTCGCACGACGGCCGGCTGTACAAAGGGAAGGTCGGGGTCGCGGTGATGGCCCTGACGGCGGGCGTCCCGGTGATCCCCTGCGCCATGATCGGCACCTTCGAGGCCCAGCCGCCCGGCAAGACCCTCCCCCGCGTCCGCCCCGTGACCATCCGCTTCGGCAAGCCCCTCGACTTCTCCCGCTACGCGGGCATGGAGCAGCACAAGGCCATCCTGCGGGCCGTCACCGACGAGATCATGTACGCCATCCTGACCCTGTCCGAGCAGGAGTACGTCGACCAGTACGCGGCCGTGGCAAAGGCCCAGCCGCCCACGGAGAGGAGGCCGAGGGACCGCGGGTTCCCGAGGGCACCGCTCGGCTGACGTTCCCTTCTCGTCCCTCGTCCTTCATTCCTCACCCGAGCAGGGCCAGCCCCTCGTCCAGCACCCGGCGCAGTCGCAGCGCGTCCGGGGCGAGGGCGGTGACCAGGGCGGCCGGGCCGGGCAGCGGCATCAGGGCGGCGCGGTCGCCCAGCAGGCGGGGCGCGGGCGGCTGCTCGGCGAACTCCGGCCGCACCACGAGGAGTTGGCCCACCGCCCGGTGGCCCGCGAGGGTGGCGGGGCCGTCCCAGCCGCCGGGGGCGCCGGGGCCGCAGGACAGCTGCTGGTCCAGGACCGTGCGGCCGGCGACGCGCAGGGTGAGGCGGGTGGTGAGCAGGCCCGGCCGCTCACCGGCCCGGCCGAGCACCTGCTCCTCGCGGAGCACCAGCCGGGCATCGGCGGCGAGTTCGGCCAGGGTGGTGACCCGCAGGTCGCTGCCGGCGGCCGAGATCAGCTGCTCGGGCAGCCAGTGCAGCTCGGCGCCGTCGGCCACGTCGAGCCGGACGTCGTAGCGGGCCTCGCCGGGGGCCTGACCCGGCAGGGCGAGGGTGGCGGCGGCGGAGCCGACATGCAGCCGGGCGCCCCGCTCCGCTCGGGCGGTGAGGGCGAACCGGTCGCCGCCGAGGGGGCCGCTCATCGCGCCGACGACCATGACCCGTGCCTCGGCCCCGCTCCCCCGCGTGCGGCGCAGCGCCAGCGGCCCCGAACCGTCCAGCACGGGCAGCGCGGTACCGCCCCGGCCGTCGGCGCGGGCCACGATCCGGGCGTCGGCGCGGACACGGGCGGGCGCCGTGCCGGGCTCGCCGGGGCGGATGCCGGTGCGGGTCCCGTACCGGGGGGCGGTCGTGACGCCGGTGAGGGTCATGCCGACCACGCGGCGAGCCGCTCACGGACCCATGCGGCCACGTCGGCGACACCCGTGCCGCCGCGCAGGGACTGGAGGACCACGGGCAGTTCGGCGCGCTGGGCCTTGGCGTCGGCGGCCATCCGGGCGAGGTCGGAACCGACGTAGGGGGCGAGGTCGGTCTTGTTGACGACCAGCAGGTCGGCGGTGGTGACGCCGGGACCGCCCTTGCGCGGGATGTCATCGCCGCCGGCCACGTCGATGACGAAGATCTGCGCGTCCACCAGCCCCTTGGAGAAGGTCGCGGTGAGGTTGTCGCCGCCGGACTCCACCAGGATCAGGTCCAGCGGGCCGACGCTCTCCTCCAGGTCCTCGACGGCCTCCAGATTGGCGGAGATGTCGTCCCGGATCGCGGTGTGCGGGCAGGCCCCCGTCTCGACGGCGGTGATCCGCTCGGGCGGCAGCACCGCCTCGCGCAGCAGGAACTCGGCGTCCTCGCGGGTGTAGATGTCGTTGGTGACGACGGCGAGGGACAGCTCGTCCCGCAGTTCCCGGCAGAGCGCGGCCACGGTGGCGGTCTTCCCCGAGCCCACGGGTCCGCCGAGCCCGATGCGCAGGGCACGGCGCGTTCCGTCCGGGCGGTGGGCGTCGGCGCTCACGGCGGCGGGGCCTTCGTGGGAGTGGTCGAGGTGCATGGACGGCTCCTGGGGGCGGGGGGCTTGTTTCACAAGGGGGGTGCGGGAGGGGGTCGTACGTCGGACGGTGACGGGGTGGGTCAGGACGCGAACAGCCGGGCCGGCCAGGCGGCGTGGGCCTCGGCCAGGATCTCCAGCAGCGGGCCGGATGCCGCCGGCAGCGCGTCGGTCCCTTCCGCCGCCGCTCTGCCCGCCGCGTCCACCGCCGTCCGCACGACCGCGTCCAGCTCCGGTGCCAGCCGGGCCAGTACTCCGGTCGCGTCGAAGGGGTCGAGGCTGAGCAGTCGTACGGTCGCGGTGGCCGGTCCGCTCACGCTCTCGTACAGGGCGCAGTACGCCGCGTCCGTGGGCCCGAGCCCGGCCGCGCGGGCGGCGAGTCCGAGGACCACGGGCTGGTGGGCGCCCTTGGGGAACCACCGGGCGAGCTGGTCGAGTTCGGCGCACGGCCAGCTCGCCCGCGCGGCCCGCAGCAGCTGGCGGCCGAGCCGGCGGGCGGCGAGCCGGAGCGCCGGGGAGGGCGTGCGGGCGGCGGCCGCCGCGTCCAGCTCACGGGGGTCCAGGCCGAGCGCGGCGGCCGCCGCGAGGGCGCCCGCGACCAGTCCGGCCGTGTGCAGCCGGCCCCGGCAGAAGTCCTCCAGGTCGGCGGCGCAGGTGATGCGTCCCGCCTTGACGGCGGCCTCGGCCCCGCCGGAGTGGGCGTGCCCTCCGGCGGGGAAGCGGCCGTCGGCGAGGACGAGCAGTGTCGCGTGCGTCATCATGGTGCCCGTGGCCGTCAGAAGAGGAAGTAGCGCTGGGCCATGGGCAGTTCGGCGGCCGGAGTCGCCTCGACCAGGTCGCCGTCGATGTGCACGGCGAAGCTGTCGGGGTCGATCCGGACGTCGGGGCGGGCGTCGTTCTCCCGCATGTCGGCCTTGGTGACCGCGCGCGTGGAGTCGATCGCCACGAACCGTTTGCCGAGCCCGAGCCGCTCCGGCAGCCCGTCCTCCAGGGCGAGGGAGGAGACGAAGTTGACGGAGTTGGCGGCCGGGGCGCGGCCGATCGCGCCGTACATCGGGCGGGGCAGGATCGGCTGCGGGGTGGGGATGGAGGCGTTGGCGTCGCCCATCTGCGCGTAGGCGATCTGACCACCCTTGAGCACGAGGAGCGGCTTCACCCCGAAGAACGCGGGCTCCCACAGCACCAGGTCGGCGAGCTTGCCCTGCTCCACGGAGCCGGTCTCGCCGGCGAGGCCCTGGGCGAGCGCCGGGTTGATCGTGTACTTGGCGACATAGCGCCGTACCCGGTGGTTGTCCGCGCGGCCGTCGCCGGGCAGGGCGCCCCGGCGCCGCTTCATGACGTGCGCGGTCTGCCAGGTCCGCAGGATCACCTCGCCGACCCGGCCCATGGCCTGGGAGTCGGAGGAGATGATCGAGATGGCGCCGAGGTCGTGCAGGATGTCCTCGGCGCCGATGGTGGAGGGCCGGATCCGGGACTCGGCGAAGGCGAGGTCCTCGGGGACGGCCGGGTTGAGGTGGTGGCAGACCATCAGCATGTCGAGGTGTTCCTCGGCGGTGTTGACGGTGAACGGCCGGGTCGGGTTGGTGGAGCTGGGCAGCACGTTGGGCTGGGAGACCACGGTCATGATGTCGGGCGCGTGCCCGCCGCCCGCGCCCTCGGTGTGGTACGAGTGGATGCCCCGGCCCCGGATCGCGGCGAGGGTGTCGCCGACGAACCCGGCCTCGTTCAGGGTGTCGGTGTGGATGGCGACCTGGATGCCGGTGCGGTCGGCGACGGTGAGCGCGGCGTCGATGACGGCGGGGGTGGAGCCCCAGTCCTCGTGCAGCTTCAGGCCGACGGCGCCGCCGCGGATCTGGGACAGCATCGCCTCGTGGCTGACGGTGTTGCCCTTGCCGAGGAAGCCGATGTTCAGGGGGTAGGACTCCATGGCCTCCAGCATCCGGGCGAGGTGCCAGGGGCCGGGTGTCACGGTGGTCGCCTTGGAGCCCTCGGCGGGGCCGGTGCCGCCGCCGACCAGGGTGGTGATGCCGGAGGCCAGTGCCTCGTCGGCGACTTGGGGGCAGATGAAGTGGACGTGCGCGTCGATGGCGCCGGCCGTGAGGATCCGGCCGTTGCCCGCGATGATCTCGGTCTCGGGGCCGATCACCAGGTCGGGGTGGACACCGTCCATGGTGTCGGGGTTGCCGGCCTTGCCGAGGGCGGTGATACGGCCGTCGCGGATGCCGACGTCGGCCTTGACGATGCCCCAGTGGTCCACCACCACGGCACCGGTGATCACGGTGTCGGGAGTGCCGTCGGCACGGGTGGCACGGGACTGGCCCATGGACTCGCGGATGACCTTGCCGCCGCCGAAGACCGCCTCGTCCCCGGAGCGGCCGGGTCCGCCGGAGCGGTCCTCCTCGATCTCGATCAGCAGATCGGTGTCGGCGAGCCGGATGCGGTCGCCGGTGGTGGGTCCGAACAGGTCGGCGTAGGCGGCGCGGGAGATCTCAGGCATCGAGGGCACCCCCGGTCTCGCCGCGCAGCCCCGGCACGATCCGGGCGCCGGCGAGGGGGACGAGTTCCACGTCGACGGGGATGCCGGGCTCGAAGCGCACGGCGGTGCCGGCGGCGACGTTCAGCCGCCTGCCGCGCGCGGCGGCGCGGTCGAACTCCAGGCCGGGGTTGGCCTCGGCGAAGTGGTAGTGGGAGCCGACCTGGACGGGCCGGTCGGCGGCGTTGAGCACGGTGAGCCGGGTGGCGGCCCGGCCCTCGTTGACGCACACGGGGTCGTCCGCGAACAGGATCTCTCCGGGAATCATCGCGGCCCCCGTCAGATGATCGGCTCGTGCACGGTGACGAGTTTGGTGCCGTCCGGGAAGGTCGCCTCGACCTGCACGTCGTGGATCATCTCGGCGATGCCGTCCATGACGTCGTCCCTGGTGAGGAGCTTGCGGCCGGTGGACATCAGCTCGGCGACGGTACGGCCGTCGCGCGCGCCTTCCAGGATGTGCGCGGTGATGAGGGCGACCGCTTCGGGGTGGTTGAGCCGAAGGCCGCGCGCCCTACGCTTCTCGGCCACATCGGCGGCCACATGGATGAGCAGCCGCTCTTGCTCGTGCGGGGTCAGTTGCACGTCCCACCTCACAGTCCTCGCTCCGGACCGTGCGGGGTCCGGGTGCCGCAGCCACCGCGACGGAAGTCAGGTGTAACACACGGACGAATGGGGACCGACCGTGCTCAACGAGGGCACAAAATCCCTCCGGCGGCATCGATCCACAGGCTAGTTCGCCGGAGTTTCAACGACGTTAACCAGCCTTTGGGCGGCTCATGACCGCCGTATGGCAACGGCGATAATCGCCGCGCGGGCAGGGGCGGTTCAGGACATGCCCGGCCCCGTGCCCGGCCGCGATACAGGGCATGCCCGCTGTCGCGCTCGGCCGCGGTTCAGGAGATGCCCGGCCCCCGGTACTCCGCCGCGATGCCGAAGCGCTGACGCTCGCGGGGAGCGGACGGCACCTCGCGGACGGCCCTCTCGCGGATGCGGGACACCGAGTCGGCCACCTGCTCCTCGCCCGCCTCGGCGGCGTCGAGGGCTTCGAGTCGCTCCAGGTCGGCGGCCGACACCAGCGCGGCCAGCGGCTTGCCGTGCCGGGTCACGACGACGCGCTCGCCGCCGTACACCACCCGGTTGATCAGATCGGCGAGCTCAGCCCTGGCTTGCGTCACCGGAATCTCGTAGGCCATGGCCCCATCATAACGGCAGGTACGTCCTGTACATTCTGTACAGAAGTCGGAGATCGTCGGTCTCCGCCATGAGGAGGGGTGTGCCCAGATGCCGCGACCGTCCGCCCGTTACGTCCTGCCCGAGTTCACCGAACGCACCGGCTTCGGGGAGCGGCGGCTCGATCCCTACTCGAAGCTGTTCGAGAGCCGGGTCGTCTTCCTGGGGACGCCCCTGGACGAGACTGCGGCCAGCGATGTGATCACCCAGTTCATGCACCTCGAACACCTGGCACCGAATCGGGACATCACGCTGTACCTGAACTGCCCCGGCGGCTCCTTCCACGCCATGACGGCGGTCTACGACACGATGCGGTACGTCACCTGCGACGTGGCCACCTACTGCCTGGGCCAGGCCGCCTCGGTGGGCGCCCTGCTGCTGGCCGCCGGCACCCCCGGCAAGCGGTTCACCCTGCCCGGCGCCCGCGTGGTGCTCTCCCAGCCCGAGCTGCCCGAGCCGGCGCAGGGCCAGCCGAGCGATCTGCTCATCCAGGCCGGCGAACTGGTCAGGCTGCGCACCCTGATGGAGGAGATGCTGGTCCGGCACACCGGGCGCACCGCGGAGCAGGTCCGCGAGGACCTGGAGCGCGACCTCATGCTGGACGCGCCGGGCGCGCTGTCGTACGGCCTGGTGGACGGCGTGGTGCCCAGCCGCCGGGACCTGCCCGGCGGGCGGTGAGCCGGCCGTGCTGCCCGACGGGCTGCCGCCGCTGCCGGCGCTGACGCAGGCGGAGGGCGCGGTGGTCGACCACTATCTGGCGGTGGTCGATCTGCTCGGCAGGATCAACCCGGCGCGCGACGGGGACACCTATCGCGGGCTGCGCGCCGCGCAGGCGCTGGTGCGCCGGGCGGAGGAGCTGCGCGACGCGCTGGTGCTGATGCACGAACGGGGCGAGCGGGAGGTGCACGGGGGCACGCTGGCACGGGCTCTGCGGGTGCTCGACGGCGAGCGCCGGGCCGCTCGCGTCGCGCTCCCGCCGGACGCCGTGGGCTGATCCGGACGGCCGCCGGACCCGGCGGGTGCGGGGCGTCCGCGCGGCCGCCGGATCCGGGCTCGAAACGGTCCGAACGACGTACCGCCGACCGGTGTATATCCGGATCCGTTTCCGGCTCTCCCGAGTTGCGCGCGGGGCGCGCCCACGCTTCGCGCGCGACCGTCTTTTCCCAGGTCCGGGGCTCAGCACGGGAACTGACGGAGCATCGAACGCAGCATCCGCCACCCGAACAGGCGAGTGGTGAGTAACGCCACAAATCCCCGATTCCGTTGGGATTTTCGGACAGCTGTAGGTCAAGATCCCTGTCTGACGACAAGCCCCCGCCGCCGCGGCGGGGCGATCCGGGCGGACGCCGAGTCCTGCCGCCGCCCGGATGACCGGTCGACAGGAGTGGATCGGCAGGAGTGGAGGACCCAGGCAAGGCGGGTCCCCGGACGGTCGGCCGGCCGCGTGAGCGGACGGACGGGCGCTTCGGGCGGCCCTTGGGGTGAAGCCGTGGCAACGCGGCCGGGCTACTTCGCCAGCCCGAATCCGACAGGTCATCCTTCACAGGCGGCTGACGAAGGGTTGCGCATGACTGCGCTCAATCGTGTCCCGTCGCTGATGGCCCGCGCCGGTACGGCCTCGGCCCTCACCCTGGCCGCCGTGGGCGGCTCGATCGCGGTTCCGGGCCTCTCCGCCGACGCCTCGGCCGCGACGCTGGCGACGAAGGCCCTGAACATCGCGGCGTCCAAGAAGGGCGCCCCGTACCAGTGGGGGGCCACCGGGCCGCGACGGTTCGACTGCTCGGGTCTGACGCTCTATTCGTTCAAGAAGGCCGGCAAGAATCTGCCGCGCACCGCCGCGCAGCAGTACAACAAGACGCACCACATCTCCTCCGGCCATCGCAGAGCCGGGGACCTGGTGTTCTTCCACTACGGCTCGAACGTCTACCACGTCGGCATCTACGCCGGTCACAACAAGATCTGGCACGCGCCCAAGACCGGTTCCGTGGTGCGGCTGGAGAAAATCTGGACCAAGAGCGTCTGGTACGGCCGGGTCAGCTGACCCGCCCGCGCACCGGGAGCGGCTCCCGCCGACGGGCCGCTCCCCGTGCCTCCCCCATCCGGCAGCGCCGCCGGCCTCGGGGCGGTCCGGAACGGGGTGCCGCGCGCCCGGATGAACGTTTCGCGGCCGCGCGCGAGGCCCCTCGCTACGGCTCCTGACGGCCTGCCGCCGCCGGTTCGGCCGGGACGGTCCAGGGCAGTTCGATGGAGACCGTCTTGCCGCCCTCACGGGTCGGGCGGACCCGGAGCCTGCCACCGCACTCGGCGGTGAGCCAGCGGATGATGACCATCCCGCGGCCGTTGTCCTGCTGGACGGCCGCGGGCAGTCTTTTCGGGAAGCGCGGATGACTGTCCGTGACGCCGATGCGCAGCTGCTCGTCGCGCTCCAGCGCGAGGTCGACCGTGAAGGTCGGGGACTGCCCGAAGGTGTGCTGCACGGCGTTGGTGGCCAGTTCCGAGACGATGAGCCGCACCGTGTCGGCCGCCTCGGTGTCCGACGGCAGGCCCCACTCCGCCAGGGTTGCCACCACGTACGACCTCGCGGCGGCCACCGAGGCGGGATCGCTCGGCAGAGTGACGGATGCTTCCAGGTGGTCTGCCATGGCGACATCGTCCCTTTCCCACGGGACCGGAGTCCTCCATGGAGCGGATGGTTCGAGTACGGTCCCGGACTGGTGCTTCCTCGCCAGACTGCCACCACCGAACCGGTCACGGGGAGCGATCCACCAAGATATGCATATATCTGTCGCCCGATGCGGTGAACTCTGCGACGGGAGACCGTATTCGGGCGGCCCGTAAGGAGTAAGGAGGAGCCCATGCAGAACGGGCCGGCAGTGCGCCGCCGCAAATTGGGTGCCGAACTGCGCACGCTGCGCACCGGTGCGGGGCTCACCAGTGGGGAGGCGGCCCGACTGGTCGGCTGGCACCAGTCGAAGGTGAGCCGCATCGAGACGGGCGCCAGTGGTGTGAAACCGGCCGATCTTCGCTTACTCCTGGACGCCTACGCCGTGCGCGACGCCCAGCTGCGCGAGCTGCTGCTGATGCTGGCCGGCTCCGAGGACGGCGACGGCGACCGCAACCGCTGGTGGCACGCCTACCGCGGGGTGCTCCCGCCGACGTACCGGGACTTCATCAGCCTGGAGTCGCAGGCCCGCGCGATGCGCACGCTGGAGACCACCGTGGTGCCCGGCCTGCTCCAGACGGCCGAGTACGCCCGCGCGGTGACCCGTGCGGCCGTCAAGGACCTGGACGAGGAGCGCCTGGACGCGCTGGTGGAGGTCCGCCTGGCCCGGCAGGACGTGCTGCGCTCGAACCCGCCGCTGGAGCTGAGCGCGGTCCTGGACGAGGCGGTGCTGCGGCGCGAGGTCGGAGGTCCCGAGGTGATGGCGCGCCAGCTGGAGCGGCTGATGGACGCGGCGCGGCTGCCCCAAGTGCGGCTTCAGGTGCTGCCGTTCGGGGCGGGCGCGCATGTCGGCCTCACGGGGCCTTTCGTTATTTTCTCATTTCCGAGCACTTCTGATCTCGATGTTGTTGTTCTCGACCAGTTGACGAGTAGCCTCTACCTGGAGCGGAAAGAAGACCTCCGGGCGTACTCGGAAGCCTTCCAGACCCTTCAGGAACACGCTCTTTCCCCCCACGATTCGCTGGACTACCTCGCCGGGATAGGTGACGGCGCGTAAGGAGGCACCATTGTCAGCTCTGCCTCGGAGCGTCCCTGCCAGTACCGACCTGTACGACGTGCGCTGGTTGCGCAGCAGTTACAGCACGGGAGCCAACAACTGCGTGGAGACGGCCAGGCCGCGCTCCGGTCCCTGGTCCGGACTGCTCGCCGTGCGCGACTCGAAGGACCCGGCCGGGCCCGCGCTGGTCTTCTCCGCCGGCAGCTGGGCCGGCTTCGTGGCCGCGCTCCGCTGAAACCCGCCGGTTCCGGTGCGTCCGGCCGGACCCGCCGGACCCGTCGACACACCCGCCGCGAAGCACGGCCGTGTCCGCCGACTCATGGTCGCGTTTCGCCGATCACCCGTACCGCGTGTGCGATCTCGGCCCCGGAGAGGTCCGCGCGGGCGGTCAGCCGCAGCCGTGAGATGCCGTCGGGCACGGAGGGAGGACGGAAACAGCCCACGGCCAGTCCCGCCGTCCGGCAGTCGGCCGCCCAGCGCACCGCCTGCTCCGGGGACGGGGCCCGTACGGAGACCACCGCGGCGTCCGGACGCACCGCCTCCAGGCCCGCGGCGGTCAGCCGCGCGTGCAGCTCTTGCGCCACCTCGCGGGCCCGCGCCGCCCGCGCGGGCTCCCTGGCGAGCAGCCGCAGGGCCGCGAGGGCCGCACCGGCCGCCGCCGGCGCCAGACCGGTGTCGAAGATGAACGTCCGGGCGGCGTTGACCAGATGGTCGATCACCCGCGCCGGGCCCAGCACCGCCCCGCCCTGGCTGCCCAGCGACTTGGACAGGGTGGCCGTGACCACCACGTCCGGCGCGCCCGCGAGCCCGGCCGCCTGCGCCGCCCCGCGACCCCCGTCGCCCAGCACGCCGAGGCCGTGGGCATCGTCCACGACGAGTCCCGCGCCGCGCTCCCGGCACGCCTCGGCCAGCGCGGGCAGCGGCGCCCGGTCCCCGTCGACCGAGAACACGGTGTCCGAGACCACGATCGCCGTCCCCTCGTGGGTGGCGAGGGCCTTGCGCACCGCCTGCGGGTCGGCGTGCCCGACGACCTGGGTCTCGCCCCGTGCCAGCCGGCAGCCGTCGATGAGCGAGGCGTGGTTGCCCGCGTCGGAGACGACGAGCGAGCCGTGCGGGCCGAGCGCGGTGACCGCGGCCAGGTTCGCGGCGTACCCGGAGGAGAAGACCAGGGCCGCCTCGAAGCCGCAGAACGCGGCCAGTTCCCGCTCCAGTTCGGCGTGCAGCTCGGTGGTGCCGGTGACCAGCCGGGAGCCGGTGGCGCCGCCGCCCCAGGTGCGGGCGGCCCGCGCCGCGCCCTCGGTCACCTCGGGATGCCGGGCGAGGCCCAGGTAGTCGTTGCTCGCCAGATCCAGCAGCGGGGAGGCGGCGGGGCGCGGGCTGAGGCGCCGTACGAGCCCGGCCCGGTGACGCGCGCGGGCCTGCTCCTCGATCCAGCCGAACGCCATGAGTCCTCCGGAGGTTTTGTAGGTAGCGCACAGACCCTAGCTGGCCCGCCCGCCGCCCACCGTGTGGCAATACCCACACGGTGAACGGTGTTCCTTGTGCGAACTCTCCTTGGCCAGGGGCGGTCCGGTAAGACAGGATCGGGCCTCATGGACCTGCTGAACACGCTGGTGGACAAGGGGCTTCGGCGCGAGCTGCCGACCCGCGAGGAAGCGCTCGCCGTGCTGGCCACCTCCGATGACGACCTGCTCGACGTGGTGGCCGCGGCCGGCAAGGTGCGCCGGCACTGGTTCGGCCGGCGCGTGAAACTCAACTACCTGGTCAATCTCAAGTCCGGCCTGTGCCCCGAGGACTGCTCCTACTGCTCCCAGCGGCTCGGCTCCGAGGCGGGCATCCTCAAGTACACCTGGCTCAAGCCCGACGAGGCGTCGAAGGCGGCCGCCGCGGGGCTCGCGGGCGGCGCCAAGCGCGTCTGCCTGGTGGCGAGCGGGCGCGGCCCGACCGACCGCGACGTGGACCGTGTCTCGCGGACCATCAAGGCCATCAAGGAGGAGAACGAGGGCGTCGAGGTGTGCGCCTGCCTCGGGCTGCTCTCCGACGGCCAGGCCGAACGGCTGCGCGAGGCGGGCGCGGACGCCTACAACCACAACCTGAACACCTCCGAGTCCACCTACGGGGACATCACCACCACCCACACCTACGCCGACCGGGTGGACACGGTGCAGAAGGCGCACGCGGCCGGTCTGTCGCCGTGCTCCGGTCTGATCGCCGGCATGGGCGAGAGCGACGCGGACCTGGTGGACGTCGTCTTCTCGCTGCGCGAGCTGGACCCGGACTCCGTTCCGGTGAACTTCCTGATCCCGTTCGAGGGAACCCCGCTGGCCAAGGAGTGGAACCTCACCCCGCAGCGCTGTCTGCGGATCCTGGCGATGGTCCGCTTCGTCTGCCCGGACGTGGAGGTGCGCATCGCGGGCGGCCGTGAGGTGCATCTGCGCACGATGCAGCCGCTCGCGCTGCACCTCGCCAACTCCATCTTCCTCGGCGACTACCTGACCAGCGAGGGCCAGGCGGGCAAGGCGGACCTGGAGATGATCGCCGACGCCGGTTTCGAGGTGGAGGGCGCCGACCAGATCACCCTGCCGGAGCACCGGGCGGGCGGCGGCTGCCACGAGGGCGCCGGTGCCGGCTGCCACGAGGGCGGCGCGGGCGGCTGCCACGAGGGCGGCGGGGTCTGCGGTCCGGTCTCCGCGGAGCCGGCCGCCGAGCCGGTGGCCGCGAACGAGCCCCGTACCGACCTGGTCGCCGTCCGCCGCCGGGGCGCCGGAACGGATCTCGCGCCCAATGCCTGATCTGCCCCGCCTGAGCGTCCCCGAGCTGCTGGAGCTGGACCGGCGGCACGTCTGGCATCCGTACGGCCCGATGCCCGGACGCGCCGAACCGCTCGTCGTGGAGTCGGCGAGCGGGGTCCGGCTGCGGCTCGCGGACGGCTCGGGCGAGTTGGTGGACGGCATGTCCTCGTGGTGGTCGGCGATCCACGGCTACAACCACCCGGTGCTCAACGAGGCCGCGCGGGGGCAGTTGGAGCGCATGAGCCATGTGATGTTCGGCGGGCTCACCCACGAGCCCGCCGTCCGGCTCGCGAAGCTCCTTGTCGACATGTCGCCCGACGGCCTGGAGCATGTGTTCCTGGCCGACTCCGGCTCGGTGTCGGTCGAGGTGGCCGTCAAGATGTGCCTCCAGTACTGGCGTTCGCTCGGCCGGCCCGGCAAGCGGCGGCTGCTGACCTGGCGGGGCGGCTACCACGGGGACACCTGGCAGCCGATGTCGGTGTGCGACCCCGAGGGCGGGATGCACGAGCTGTGGTCCGGCGTGCTGCCGCGCCAGGTGTTCGCGGACGCGCCGCCGGCCGGGTACGAGGAGTCGTACGCGGAGCATGTGCGCGAGCTGATCGGGCGGCACGCCGACGAACTGGCCGCGGTGATCGTGGAGCCGGTGGTGCAGGGCGCGGGCGGTATGCGCTTCCACTCCCCCGCGTATCTGCGGGTGCTGCGCGAGGCGTGCGACGCGCACGGTGTGCTGCTGGTGTTCGACGAGATCGCCACCGGTTTCGGGCGTACGGGCGCGCTGTTCGCGGCGGACCACGCGGCCGTCACCCCGGATGTGATGTGCGTGGGCAAGGCGCTGACCGGCGGCTATCTGACGATGGCGGCCACGCTCTGCACCGCGCGGGTGGCCGAGGGGATCTCACGGGGCGAGGTGCCGGTACTGGCGCACGGGCCGACCTTCATGGGCAATCCGCTGGCGGCCGCCGTGGCCTGCGCCTCGCTGGACCTGCTGAGGGGCCAGGACTGGCAGGCCGAGGTCAAGCGGATCGAGGCGGGCCTGACCGCGGGTCTCGCACCGGCGGCCGAACTGCCGGGCGTGCGGGACGTACGGGTGCTGGGCGCCATCGGCGTCGTACAGCTGGACCACGAGATCGACATGGCCGCGGCCACCCGCGCGGCCGTCGCGGAGGGCGTGTGGCTGCGCCCGTTCCGCGATCTGGTGTACACGATGCCGCCGTACGTCACCTCCGACGAGGACGTGGCGAGGATCGCGCGCGCGGTGTGCGCCGCGGCGCGGGAGGGATGAGATGCCGGTACTGGTGATCACGGGGACGGGCACGGAGGTCGGCAAGACCGTCACCACGGCGGCCGTCGCCGCGGCGGCACGCGTGGCCGGCCGTTCGGTGGCCGTCCTCAAGGCCGCCCAGACGGGGGTACGGCCCGACGAGCGCGGGGACGCCGACGAGGTGGCCCGGCTCGCCGGTGCCGTCACGGCCGAGGAGGTCGCCCGCTATCCCGAGCCGTTGGCGCCGGGCACGGCGGCGCGGCGGGCCGGCCTGGCGCCGGTGCATCCGCAGGAGGTGGCCGAGCGGGCCGCCAAGCTGGCCGCCGAGCACGATCTCGTGCTGGTCGAGGGGGCGGGCGGGCTGCTCGTCCGGTTCGACGCGGCGGGCGGCACACTGGCCGACACGGCGCGGTCGCTGGGCGCGCCGGTGCTGATCGTGGCCCAGGCGGGCCTGGGCACGCTGAACGCCACGGAGCTGACGGCGCGTGAACTGCGCGGCCGTGGCCTGGAGCCGTTCGGCGTGGTGATCGGCAGCTGGCCGGCCGAGCCCGACCTGGCCACCCGCTGCAATGTCGCCGATCTGCCGGAGGTCTCGGCCACGCCCCTCCTGGGCGCGCTCCCGGCGGGCGCGGGTGCCCTGCCCCCGGCCGAGTTCAGGGCGATGGCTCCCGGCTGGCTGTCCCCGCGGCTGGACGGCACGTGGGACGCGGAGGCGTTCCGGGCGCGGGAGGGGGCTTAGGGCCTCTCGTCCGGATCATGCCGGGCTCGCGGAGGGATACTTCCCGCAGGTCCGCGATGTCCGGGAGGTCGGTGTGCGGCTGGGGTCCGAGGCGGCGGGACCGGGTGCCGTGCGGCACCCGGTGTTCGCGCGGTACTACGCGCGGGTCGGCGCCGGGGCGGACGCGCGGCTCGGGTTCGCCGGGGTGCGGGAGCGGCTGCTCGCCGGACTGACCGGCCGGGTGATCGAGGTCGGCGCGGGCAACGGGCTCAACTTCGCCCGCTATCCCGCCGCCGTCTCGCGCGTCGTCGCCGTCGAGCCGGAGCCGCTGCTCGGCCGGCTGGCGCGGGAGGCGGCGCGGTGCGCACCGGTGCCGGTCGACGTGGTGCCCGGCACGGCGGAGGCGCTGCCCGCCCGGAGCGGGGCGTTCGACGCGGTCGTGCTCTCCCTGGTGCTGTGCAGCGTGCGCGATGTGGCGCGGGCGCTGGCCGAGGCGCGGCGGGTGCTCAGGCCCGGCGGGCAGGTGCGGTTCTTCGAGCACGGACGCGGTGGGGGGCGGGCGATGCGGCTGACCCAGCGCGCCCTCGACCGTACGGTGTGGCCCGCGCTCGCCGGGGGCTGCCATCTGGCCCGCGACCCGGTGGCCGCGCTGCGCTGCGCCGGGTTCGAACTGGGCCCGTACCGCCGTCTTCTGCTGCCGGAGGGCGGGCCGCGGCTGCCGGCCTCGTACTGCGTGCTGGGGACCGCCTGGCGCCCGGACGGCGGGCCGGGCGCCCGCTGATCACAGGCTCCAGCGGCGCAGCTCGCGGGCGATGTCCTCGATGCTCGCCGCGCCGTCCTTGACCAGCCGGGCGAGGTCGCGCACCTGCTCCGGGGTGGTGACGACCTTGGCGCCGCTGGCGACCAGGTAGGCGTAGGCCACCGCGGAGGCGAACAGCGCGTTGGAGCGTTCGAGGGCCGGCACGTGGATGAGCAGCTGGAGGAGCGCGGCGGCGCGCGTGTACGGCGTCTCGTACACCGGCACGCCGAATATCTCCGCCCGGTGCCGGGCGACGGCGGCGATCAGCGCGCCCCAGTCGGTGACCTGCGGATCTCCGGGCGTCTGCTGTTCGGCGAGCATGAGCAGCCAGGCGAGGTCGATGCTCAGCCCGTTCGGCGAATCGCTCAAGGGATCAACTGCGTCCTTCGCCCGGAGCGGTGCCGCGCGCCTCGGTGAACTCCTCGGCGAACACGGATTCGTACTGCTTCATGAAGTCGGCGGCGGCCTCCACGAAGGTGCGGCCCACTTCGCCGGTGTCCTGTCTGACCAGTTCCTCGATGTAGCGGTTGACGCTCATCCCGCGGGCCAGCGCGCGCTCACGCGCCGCGCGGGCGGTGCCCTCGTCCACGCGCACGTTCAGCTGGGTTTTCGCCATGTCTCGACGCTAGCGCCCGGACGCTAGCAGAGGCAAGCGGGACCGGGGGCACGAGGGGGCGCACGGTCGCGCCCGGCGGCGGGCATGGGACAGGTCGGGGTCGGGGGCAGGGTCGGGACGGGTCGCCGGGGCCGCCGCGCCTGTCACTGGTTCCCCCGTGCGCCCGGTCACATTAGGCTCGGGCGGACAGCTCGTACCGGTGACCGGGAGGCGGTCTTGGGGACATCCGCAGCCGCACAGCACGCTCCCGGCCGCGCGCCGGGCGAGGGGACCGCGGCCCGCGCCCGCGGGCTGACCAAGGCGTACGGCGCGGGCGAGACCGCCGTGCTCGCGCTGGACTCGGTGGACGTGGACATCGCGCGGGGCCGGTTCACCGCCGTGATGGGGCCCTCGGGGTCCGGCAAGTCCACGCTGATGCACTGCCTGGCGGGGCTCGACACGGTGTCGGCCGGACAGGTGTGGTTGGGCGACACCGAGATCACCGGGCTGCGGGAGCGGGAGCTGACCCGCCTGCGGCGGGACCGGATCGGGTTCATGTTCCAGTCGTTCAATCTCATCCCGACGCTGACCGCCGCCGAGAACATCACCCTGCCGATGGACATCGCCGGCCGCAAACCCGATCAGGCGTGGCTCGATCAGGTGATCGACACCCTCGGGCTGCGCGGGCGGCTCGCGCACCGGCCCGCTCAGCTCTCGGGCGGTCAGCAGCAAAGGGTGGCGTGCGCGCGGGCGCTGGCCTCCCGGCCGGAGCTGATCTTCGCCGACGAACCGACCGGAAACCTCGACTCGCGGGCCGGCCTGGAGGTGCTGGGCTTTCTGCGGGGCGCGGTGGACGACCTGGGGCAGACGGTCGTCATGGTCACCCACGATCCGGGCGCCGCCGCCCACTCCGACCTGGTGCTCTTTCTCGCCGACGGGCGGATCGTGGACGAGCTGGACGGGCCGACGGCGGAGCGGGTCCTGGAGCGGATGAAACGGTTCGACAGCGAGCGGGCGGATCGGCTCGGCGGGGCGCGGGCGGATCGGCTCGGCGGGGAACGGGCGGGACGGCTCGACGACACCCGCGGCCCGGATGCCGCGCGGGAGGGCTGATCCGGTGCTCAAGGCGACCCTGCGGAGCTTCCTCGCGCACAAGGGGCGGCTCGCGCTGTCCGCGCTGGCCGTCGTCCTGTCGGTGGCGTTCGTCGCGGGCAGCCTGATCTTCTCCGACACCGTGACCCGCACCTTCGACCGGCTGTTCGCCTCCACCGCCGCCGATGTGACCGTGCAACCGAAGCGCGACCTCGTGTCCGCGCGGGCGAGCGGCGCGGTGCAGACGCTGCCCGCCGCGCTGCGCGACACGGTGGCGAAGGCCGCCGGCGTGGCGGCGGCGCGCGCCGATGTGCAGGTGCGGAACATCGTGGTGGTCGACCGCCGCGACCGCTCCGTCAGCCCGACCAACGGCGCACCCACCCTCGCCGGCTCCTGGTACCCGACCCGGCACAGCCCGGTGCGGCTGTCCTCCGGGCACGCCCCGCGCGGTGCGGGCGAGGCGCTGCTGGACGCGGACACGGCGGGCAGGGGACACGTACGGATCGGCGACACGCTGACCGTGCAGGCCCAGCCCGGCACGTTCCGGGTGCGGGTCGTCGGGATCGCCACCTTCACCACGACCAATCCGGGCACCGCCCTGGTCTACCTGGACCCGGCGGTGGCCGCACGCCGGCTGCTCGGCTCGGGCGCGCGGGCGACGAGCATCTCGGTGGACGCGGCGCCGGGCGTCTCCGACGAGCAGCTCCGGCACCGGGTCGTCGCGGCGCTCGGCGCGCACGCCGCGACATACGACGTGAAGACGGCGAACGAGCAGGCCAAGTCAGCGGCGGCCAGCCTCGGCAGCTTCCTGGACGTGATCAAGTACGTCATGCTCGGCTTCGCCGGGGTCGCGCTCCTGGTCGGCGTCTTCCTGATCGTCAACACCTTCTCCATGCTGATCGCCCAGCGCACCCGCGAGCTGGGCCTGCTGCGCGCGCTGGGCGCCGACCGGCGCCAGGTGCGCCGCTCGGTGCTGACGGAGGCGCTGCTGCTCGGCCTGGTCGGCTCGACGCTCGGCCTGGCGGCGGGGATCGGGCTGGCGTTCGGGCTCATCGGCCTGATGCGGACGCTCGGGATGAATCTGAACGCCGCCCAGATGGTGATCGGCTGGGGCACGCCCGTCGCCGCGTACCTGGTCGGGCTCGGCGTGACCTTCGTGGCCGCCTACCTCCCGGCCCGCCGGGCGGCGGCCGTCTCCCCCATGGCGGCGCTCGCGGACGCCGAGGTCGCCGGTGTGGGCGAGCCGCTGCGGACGCGGGCGATCGCCGGCGCGGCGGTCGGGGCCGTGGGCGCGGCGGCGCTCGCCGGGTGTGCGGCGGCCACGCGTACCGGTCCCGCCGCCGGGCTGCTGGGCGCCGGGGTGGCGCTGACGCTGATCGCGACCGTGGTGGCCGGGCCGCTGCTGGTGCGGCCGGTGATCCGGGTGCTGGGCGCGGGTTTCCCCGCGCTGTTCGGACCGGTCGGCCGGATGAGCCAGCGCAACGCCCTGCGCAATCCGCGCCGCACCGGTGCCACCGCCGCCGCGCTGATGGTGGGCCTGGCCCTGGTGGGCGGGATGTCGGTGGCGAGCGCCTCCATGTCGGCGTCGTTCGACCAGCAGATCGACAAACGGCTCGGCGCGGACTTCACGGTGCAGAGCGCCAACTTCACCCCGTTCACCCGGCAGGTCGCCGAGCGTGTGGCCGCGACCAGGGGCACCGGGCTCGTCGTGGCGCAGCGGCTGACGCGGATCGCCGTACGACTGCCCGACGGCCGCCGGGTGGAGACCGGCGCCGCCGGCTACGGTCCGGGGCTGGACGACGTCGTGCACCTCTCTTACGCGCGCGGCGGCTCGGCGTCCGCGCTGGCCGAGGGGCACCTCGCCCTGGACGCGGGCTTCGCTCAGGATCACGGGGTGCGGCTCGGCAGTGTGCTCCCGGTGGAGTTTCCGGGCGGTCGCCGGGCCGGGCTGCGAGTCGGCGCGCTCACCGAGCAGTCCACCACCGACGGCTTCGGCGACCAGGGCGGGGTGTTCTTCGGCCTGGGCACGCTGGAGCGGTACGCGCCCGGCGGCCAGGACTCCGCGCTGTACGTGAACGCGGCGCCCGGCACCGCGCCGCAGGAGCTGCGGCCCCGCCTCGAACAGGCGCTCAAGCCGTTTCCGCAGGTGCAGGTGCGTGACCAGGGCGACTACAAGCGACTGGTCCACGACCAGATCGGGGTGCTGTTGTACCTGGTGTACGCGCTGCTGGCCCTGGCGATCGTCATCGCGGTGCTCGGTGTGGTCAACACCCTGGCCCTGTCGGTGGTGGAGCGCACGCGGGAGATCGGACTGCTGCGGGCGATCGGGCTCGGGCGGCGGCAGTTGCGGCGCATGATCCGGCTGGAGTCGGTGGTGATCGCGGTGTTCGGCGCGGTCCTCGGTCTCGTCCTCGGCCTGGTGTGGGGCGTGTGCATGCAACGGGTGCTGGCGCTGCGCGGGTTGACGGCGTTCGCCATCCCGTGGGGCACGATCGTGGCCGTGGTCGTCGGCTCCGCGGTGGTGGGGGTCGTCGCCGCCGCGCTGCCCGCGCTGCGGGCGTCACGCATGAACGTGCTGGCCGCGATCGCCCACGAGTGATCCCGCCCGGGAGATGTGATCGTATGTCTGCTCAAGGTCAATTCACCGATTAACGGGGAGACTTCATGCCGCGTCCGTTCCGCTTCGGGGTCAATCTGCTCACGCCCGCCTCCGCGGCCGAGTGGCGCGCGAAGTGCCGTCGCGCCGAGGAACTGGGCTACGACGTGATCCTCGTCCCCGACCATCTCGGCTGGGTGGCGCCCTTCCCGGCGCTGGTCGCGGCGGCCGAGGCGACCGAGCGGCCCCGCGTCGGCACGCTCGTGCTCAACGCGGGCTTCTACAACCCGGTGTTGCTGGCCCGCGAGGTCGCGACCACCGACGCGCTCACCGGCGGACGTCTCGAACTCGGCCTGGGCACCGGCTATGTGCGGGCGGAGCACGAGGCGGCGGGGCTGCCGTTCGGCTCTCCGGGCGAGCGGGTGGACCATCTGCGGCGCACTGTCGAGGAGTTGGCGCGGCTGCTCGGCTCCGCGGAATACCGGCCGCGGCCGGAACAGGCCCGAGTACCGTTGCTGATCGGCGGCAACGGCGACCGGATGCTGCGACTGACCGCCGAGCACGCCGACATCGCGGCTTTCGCGGGCGTCCGCTCGGGGAACACGACCTCGCTCGAACCGCTCGACGCCGACGAGCTGGACGAACGGGTGGGGCGCTACCGCCAGTTGGCGGCCGGCCGGGCGGAGCCCGCGGAACTCAATCTGCTGATCCAGCAGGTCGCCGTCACCGACGACCCCGAGCCGGCGCTCAGGGCGGTGCTGGAGCGGCAGCCGGAGCTGACCCTGGAGGCCATGCTGGCGCTGCCCGTCATGCTGGTGGGGACGCTGGACGAGGTCGTGGCGAAGGTCAGGGCGCAGCGCGACCGGTACGGGTTCACCAACCTCACCATCCTGGAGGCGCACATGGAGGCGTTCGCACCGGTGATCGAGCGGCTGCGCGCCGCGTCCGCATGACGGAATCCCCGGCGCCCGGACAACGGCCCTGATCAGGATGGCCGTATGGACGAGTTGCGCATACGGCCCGCCGCCCCCGACGACCTGGACGCCGTGCTCGCCTTCTGGCGGACGGCCGCCGAGGGCACCAGCATCAGCGACGACCACGCCGGGGTGGAGCGTCTGGTGGCGCGCGACCCGCAGGCGCTGATCCTGGCCGAGCGGGGCGGTGAGCTGGTCGGCACCGTGATCGCGGGCTTCGACGGGTGGCGCTGCCATCTGTACCGGCTCGCGGTGACTCCCGAGCGACGGCGCCAGGGCATCGCCACAGCCCTGCTGGCCGCCGCCGAGGAGCGCTTCGTGCGCCTCGGCGGCCGGCGCGCCGACGCGATGGTGCTGGTACGCAACGAGCGGGCACGGCACGCGTGGAGCTCGGCCGGGTACGGCCCCGAGGAGCAGTGGCGGCGCTGGGTGAAGCCGCTCACCGGCTGAGCCGCCGCGGTTGTCCACAGGGTCCCGGCGACACTTTGCCCATCCTTTACCCTGGAGGGAGCACTCGGTCCTCTGTGAAAGGTAGTGAGCATCCTCTGATGGACGAGCCCCCCGGCCCGCGACACCGCGCGTCCCGCCGTCCCCTGTCCGATCATGGGACGGGGGTGACCCGATGACCGAAGTGCTGCTCCTGTTGGTGGCGATCCTGCTGTCGGTGGCCTGCGGCGCGTTCGTGGCCGCGGAGTTCTCGCTGACCACGGTCGAGCGCGGTGAGCTGGAGCGGGCCGCGCAGCGCGGCGAGCGGGGTGCCGCGGGCGCCCTGAAGGCGGTCCGGAACCTGACGTTCCAGCTGTCCGGTGCCCAGCTCGGCATCACCGTCACCAACCTGGTCGTCGGCATGCTCGCCGAGCCCTCGATCGCCAAGCTGCTCGCCGGACCGTTCCGGGCCATGGGGTTGTCGGGTGGTGCGGCGCAATCGGCGGCGCTGGTGCTCGGCACCGCGCTGTCCACGGTGTTCCTGATGGTCGTCGGCGAGCTGGTGCCCAAGAACTGGGCGATCTCCTCGCCGCTGGCCGTCGCCAAACGGGTGGGCACCCCGCAGCGCTGGTTCAGCGCCGCCTTCCGGCCCTTCATCGCCCAGCTGAACAACACGGCCAACCATGTCGTACGCCGGCTCGGTCTCGAACCCGCCGAGGAGCTGGCCTCCGCGCGCGGGCCGCAGGAGCTGGCCGCGCTCGCCCGGCACTCCGCCAAGCAGGGCGCCCTGGAGGCGGACACCGCCGAGCTGTTCGTGCGGACACTGAACCTTGCCGACCTGACCGCGGAGAACGTGATGACCCCCCGCGTCCAGGTCATCGCTCTGGAGGAGCAGGCGACCTGCGAGGACGTGGCGAACGCGACCCGTGCGACGGGCCTGTCCCGCTTCCCGGTCTTCCGCGGCACCCTCGACTCCGTCGTCGGCACCGTCCACATCAAGGACGTCCTCGCGGTGCCCGCCGAGCACCGCCGCCACCGCCGTATCTCGCATCTGATGCGGGAGCCGCTGCTGGTGCCGGAGTCCCTCACCGTGGACCGGCTCCTCGACCGGCTCTCCGGCCGCCGCACCATGGCCGTCGTCATCGACGAGTACGGCGGCACGGCGGGCGTGGCGACCCTGGAGGACATCGTCGAGGAGGTCGTCGGCGAGGTGCGCGACGAACACGACCCGCACGAGACGCCCGACCTCGCCCCGGCCGGCGCGGACGAGAACGGCCGGGCCCTGTACTCGGCCGACGGCGCCGCCCGCACCGATCAGCTCGCGCGCGTCGGACTGCGGGTCCCCGAGGGGCCGTACGAGACCCTGGCCGGTCTGGTCGCCGCCGAGCTGGGCCGCATACCCGAGGCGGGCGACCGGGTCGAGATCGCCGGCTGGCGCCTGGACGTGGTGGACGCCTCCGGCCGGCGCGCCGCCCGGCTGCTGCTGCACGCGCCCCTGGACGACGAACGCGGACACAGGACGACGGAGGGGGCGCGATGACCGCCGTACAGCTGCTGATCGGTCTGGCCACCCTCGTGGTCAACGCCTTCTTCGTGGCCGGTGAGTTCGCGCTGATCTCGGTGCGCCGCTCGCAGATCGAGCCGCTCGCGCAGGAGGGCGACCGGCGCGCCAGGAGCGCGTTGTGGGGCCTGGAGCACGTCTCCGCGCTGCTGGCCGCCGCCCAGCTCGGCATCACGCTGTGCACGCTGGTCCTGGGTGTGGTCGCCGAGCCGGCCATCGCCCATCTGCTGGAGCCGGTGTTCCACGCGGTGGGCGTGCCGCTGGGCGTGGGCCATGTGGTCTCGTTCGTGATCGCGCTGACCCTGGCGACGTACCTGCACATGCTGCTCGGCGAGATGGTGCCCAAGAACATCTCGCTCGCGGAGCCGGTGCGCGCCGCGCTGCTGCTCGGGCCGCCGCTGGTCGCGCTGTCCCGCGCGCTGCGCCCGGTGATCTTCACGGTGAACGCGTTCGCCAACGGGCTGCTGAAGCTGCTGCGGGTGGAGGCCAGGGACGAGGTCGCGGCCACCTTCACGGACGCCGAACTCGCCGAGATCGTCAAGGACGCGAGCGAGGCGGGCCTGATCGACGGCCGGGCGCAGGAGCGGCTGCACGACGCCCTGGAGCTGGGCAGCCGCCCGGTGCGGGATGTGGTGGTGCCCCTGGAGCGGGTGGTGTACGCGCGGGTGGGCGTCACCCCGGAGCAGCTGGAGCGGCTGTCGGCCGAGTCGGGTTTCTCGCGCTTCCCGGTGGTCGACGAGAGCCGTCGCATCGTCGGATATCTGCACGTCAAGGACGCGCTGGACGCCCTGCCCCGAGACCTGCCGTTCGCGCTGCGCGACATGCGGCCGATCGCGCGGGTGAAGGCGGACACCCCGCTGGACGACGTGCTCACCGCGATGCGGGGCAGCCGCAACCACGTGGCCGCCGTCCTCGGCGACGACGGGCGCCTCGCCGGGCTGGTGACCATGGAGGACGTACTGCGGGAGCTGTTCGGCCAGCCGGCCTGAGCCGGGCGCCCCCTGACCGACCGCCGGGTATGGAGCCGGGATACCATCGCTGTCGCCATGCAGACGAATCCCACGCCTCCCCCGTACTCCAGCCTGGTCGCGATCGGCGACTCCTTCACCGAGGGCATGTCCGATCTGCTGCCGGACGGCTCCTACCGGGGCTGGGCGGATCTGCTCGCGGCGCGGATGGCGGCGGGCACACCGGGTTTCCGGTACGCCAACCTCGCCGTGCGGGGCAAGCTGATCGGGCAGATAGTCGACGAGCAGGTGGACCGGGCCGCCGCCATGAACGCCGATGTGGTGACCCTGGTCGGCGGGCTCAACGACACCCTGCGACCCAAGTGCGACATGGGCAGGGTGCGCGGGCTGCTGACCGAGGCGGTGGAGCGGCTGGCCCCCTCCTGCCGGCGGCTGGTGCTGATGCGCAGCCCCGGCCGCCAGGGCCCGGTCCTGGAGCGGTTCCGGCCGCGCATGGAGGAGCTGTTCGCCACCGTGGACGAGCTGGCCGCGAAGCACGGCGCTCTCGTCGTCGACCTGTACGGCGCCCCCGCGCTCGGCGATCCCCGGCTGTGGGACGTGGACCGGCTGCATCTGACCGCCGAGGGTCACCGCCGGGTGGCCGAGGCGGTCTGGCAGTCGCTCGGCTACCCGCCCGAGGACACCGAGTGGCACGTCCCGATGCCGGCCACCGCACCCCCGGCCTGGCTGCACCGGCGCACGGCGGACCTCCGCTTCGCCCGGCAGCACCTGTTCCCCTGGATCGCGAGACGCCTGACCGGCCGCTCCTCCGGCGACGGCCGGCCGGCCAAGCGGCCGGAGCTGCTGCCGTACGAGACGCATGAGGCGGACGAAGAGCTGCGCAAGCGCGTGATCCGCCAGGTCTCCCCGACGCAGGACGCATGATCCCCGCAGGACAGGACCTAGCCTCCCTGTCCTGCGAGCGTGGCCAGGACGTCCGCGACCGGGGTGGGGTCGAGAGGACCGACGTGTGACGCGCCGGGGAAGTCGTGCACGCGGAAGCTGTTGCCGGGTGTGGACGCGTCGGCTTCCGTGATCATTCTGTCCTGGAGCGCGGTGGCGATCGTGCGGTCCCTGCCGAAACGCAGGTAGGTGCGGGGAACGCGTCCCCAGGTGCCGGCCCGGCCGACCGCTCGGCCCGCATAGGCGGCGACGGGCTCGTCGGTCTGCATGCCGGCCAGTATCCGGCGGAAGTCGGCGTCGGGGTAGTCCGCGCAGATCATCTCCTTCAGGAGGGCCAACTCACCGCTGGCACCCGTACGGAAGTTCAGCCGCAACACCCCGAGCCGGTCCGGGTCGCCCACCGTCAGTTGCACCGGGCTGACCGCGTTCGCGTTCTCGGGTGCCGCCGTGCAGGCGTCCGCCGTGGGCAGGGCGCGGCTGGGACAGAAGGCCGCCATGTAGCAGAGGTGCCGAAGCAGGTGCGGGACGGCGTCGCCGACACGGCTGACCGACACGCCGCCCAGGCTGTGCCCGACGAGTACCACCGGACCGTTTCGTGCGGCCCGCCGCACGATGCCGGTGACGCGCGCCTCGTAGTCGTCCAGCCCGAGGCCCTTCAGCGGGGAGGGCTCGACGGCCATCGCCGTGAGGTCCTGCCGCTGGTACGACTCCGCCACGAAAGCCTCCGCGCCGTGCCGCGGCTGGTCCACCATGACGACGCGGTGGCCGCGCAGCACCAGTTCCCGCGCGATCGGCATCCAGAACGCGCCGGCGCTGTGGGTACCGTGCACCAGCACGTACGTCACCGGCCCGCGACGCGGGGACGCCGCGGCCGGCGAGGTTCCGCGTCCGGTGGCCGGCGCCATGCCGACCACGGCGAGTCCCAGCCCGTGCAGCGCCGTCCGCCGGGTGGTGCTTTTCCGCGTTCCGTCCGTGTCATCCGTCATGAACACAACGCTAGGAACGGCCAGTTCGGCCCACCAGCGGTCCAGCGCCCCCACGGGGGTGGACCCAGAGCCACCCTGCCCCCTGCCGTGCGGCTCGCGGGGTCCGGCCCGCGCGCCGAGAGCCGCCAACCGCCCGGACTGGCCGGACCGGATACGTGATGACCCCTACAGGGGCCCGTGACCTGTAGCTTTCTACGGTCCCTGGACGGTGCGGAGCCTGTATGGACGGACTGTAAACTCTGGACACGTGACTTCAGCGCCCGCCAAGCCCCGCATCCCGAACGTCCTCGCCGGACGCTACGCCTCCGCCGAGCTCGCCACGCTCTGGTCGCCCGAGCAGAAGGTGAAACTGGAGCGGCAGCTCTGGCTCGCCGTGCTGCGGGCCCAGAAGGATCTCGGTATCGAGGTGCCGGACGAGGCGATCGCCGACTACGAGCGTGTCCTCGACACCGTCGACCTGGCCTCGATCGCCGAGCGCGAGAAGGTCACCCGGCACGATGTGAAGGCGCGGATCGAGGAGTTCAACGCCCTCGCCGGGCACGAGCACGTGCACAAGGGCATGACCTCCCGCGACCTCACCGAGAACGTCGAGCAGCTGCAGATCCGGCTCTCCCTGGAGCTGATGCGCGACCGCGGCGTGGCCGTCCTCGCCCGTCTCGGCAAGCTGGCCGGCGAGTACGCCGAGCTGGTCATGGCCGGCCGCTCCCACAACGTGGCCGCGCAGGCCACCACCCTCGGCAAGCGCTTCGCGACCGCCGCCGACGAGCTGCTCGTGGCCTACGGCCGTATCGAGGAGCTGCTCGCCCGCTACCCGCTGCGCGGCATCAAGGGCCCGGTCGGCACCGCGCAGGACATGCTGGACCTGCTGGGCGGCGACGCGGCCAAGCTCGCCGAGCTGGAGCAGCGGATCGCCCACCACCTGGGCTTCTCCCAGGCGTTCACCTCGGTCGGCCAGGTCTACCCGCGCTCGCTGGACTACGAGGTCGTCACCGCGCTGGTGCAGCTGGCGGCGGCGCCGTCCTCGCTGGCCAAGACGATCCGGCTGATGGCCGGCAACGAGCTGGTCACCGAGGGCTTCAAGCCCGGCCAGGTCGGCTCCTCGGCGATGCCGCACAAGATGAACACCCGCTCCTGCGAGCGCGTCAACGGCCTGATGGTGATCCTGCGCGGCTACGCCTCGATGACCGGCGAGCTGGCGGGCGACCAGTGGAACGAGGGCGATGTGTCCTGCTCCGTGGTGCGCCGCGTCGCGCTCCCGGACGCCTTCTTCGCGCTGGACGGCCTGCTGGAGACCTTCCTGACGGTGCTCGACGAGTTCGGTGCGTTCCCGGCGGTCATCGCCCGCGAGCTGGACCGCTACCTGCCGTTCCTCGCCACCACCAAGGTGCTGATGGGCGCGGTGCGCGCCGGGGTCGGCCGCGAGGTCGCGCACGAGGCGATCAAGGAGAACGCCGTCGCCACCGCCCTCGCCATGCGCGAGCAGGGCGCCGAGCGCAACGATCTGCTGGACAAGCTCGCCGCCGACGAGCGGCTCCCGCTGGACCGCGGGCAGCTGGCCGCGCTGATGGCCGACAAGCTGTCCTTCACCGGCGCCGCGGCCGACCAGGTCGCCGTGGTCGTCGGCCGGATCGAGGAGATCGTCAAGCAGCACCCGGAGGCCGCCGGCTACACACCGGGGGCGATCCTCTGACCCCGCGGCTTTCCCGAGCGGACCTGGAGGCCGCCCGCGACCGTCTCGTTCCGGACGTGGTCGCGGGCGGCCTCCAGGTGCTTTTCTGCGGCATCAACCCCGGCCTGCTGACAGCGGCCACCGGCCACCACTTCGCCCGGCCCGGCAACCGGTTCTGGCCGGTGCTGCACCTGTCCGGCTTCACGCCGAGGCTGCTGAGGCCGGCCGAGCAGCGGGACCTGCTGTCGTACGGCCTCGGTATCACCAATGTCGTGGCCCGCGCGACCGCTCGGGCGGACGAGCTGACCGCCGAGGAGTACGCCGAGGGCGGCCGGCTGCTGACCGAGAAGGTACGCCACCTCGCACCGCGCTGGCTCGCGGTGGTCGGGGTGACCGCCTACCGCGCCGCCTTCGCCGACCGCGCCGCCAAGGTGGGGCCGCAGGAGCGGACCATCGGGGACACCCGGATCTGGGTCCTGCCCAACCCCAGTGGCCTGAACGCGCACTGGACGGCGGCGACGATGGCGGAGGAGTTCGGGCGGCTGCGGGCGGCGGCGGAGGAGTAGGCCGGGGCATCCCCGCGGCCGGCCGATCCGGGCCCCCGAGGGCGGCAGGCCCGGTGGTCTCGGTGGGAACCGGCGCGACCGGGTCGAACCCGGCGCTCGCCGGGGCGCAGCAGGCCGAGTACGATCCGGCCAACACGCCCGCGAGCTGGGAGGACGGACGGTGGGGCAGCTGACCGGCGGCGATCCCTCGCTGCTGCGAAGGATCAACTCCGCGGTGGTGCTGCACGCGCTGCGGGCCACGGACTGCGCGACGCTCACCGAGATCGCACGGGTCACCGGGCTGTCCCGGCCCACGGTCGAGGGTGTGGTGGAGCAGCTGATCGAGGCCGGGCTCGTGGTGGAGCGGGCCGCCGACGAGGGGATCGCGCGCAGGCAGGGGCGCCCGGCCCGGCGGTTCCGGTTCCGGGCCGAGGCGGGGCATCTGCTGGGCCTGGAGATCGGCCCGCACCGGGTCGCCGCGCTGCTGTCCGACCTGGACGGGCGGGTGCTGGGCCGGCAGGCCAAGGAGGTCGCCGAGACGGCACCGGCGGACGAGCGCCTGGACCGGCTGCGGGGCACGGTCGCCGAGCTGCTGCGGCGCTGCGGGGTCCCCCGCGGCTCGCTGCGCGCGGTGGGCGTGGGCACGCCGGGCATCGTGGCGGCCGGCGGCACGGTGCGGCTGAGCACGGCGCTGCCGCAGTGGACGGGCCTCGACCTCGGCGAGCGGCTGAGCCGTTCCTTCAAGTGCCCGGTGCTGGTGGAGAACGACGCCAACGCGGCGGCGGTCGCCGAGCACTGGAAGGGCGCGGCGGACGACACCGACGACGTGGTGTTCGTGCTGGCCGGGCTGAGCCCCGGAGCGGGCGCGCTGATCGGCGGCCGGCTGCACCGCGGCTTCGGCGGGGCGGCCGGGGAGATCGGGGCGCTGCATCTGCTGGGCCGGGAGGCCACTCCGGAGACGCTGCTGTCCACCACCGACGAGCCCCTGCATCCGCTGGACGAGCAGGCGGTGGCCAAGGTGTTCGCGCTGGCGCGGGAGGGGGATCTGCGGGCGCGGGCGGCGGTGGAGCGGTTCATCCAGCGGCTGGTGCACGACGTGGCCGCGCTGGTCCTCGCGCTCGATCCGGAGCTGGTCGTGATCGGCGGCTGGGCGGCCGGGCTGGACGGTGTCCTGGAACCGCTGCGCCGCGAACTGGCCCGCTACTGTCTGCGGCCGCCCCGCGTGGCGCTGTCCGTGCTGGGCGAGGCGGCCGTGGCCACGGGCGCGCTGCGGCTGGCCCTGGACCATGTGGAGGAGCAGTTGTTCGCGGTGGAGGGCACGGTGACGGCGCGCCGCTGACGGGAGCCGTACGACCGCTCCCGCTACGGCACCGCGACGCCCGCCGCCGCCAGCAGCTCGTCCGCGACGATCCGGGCGCCCGTGTCGCCGACGAGGATCGTGTAGTGGTTGGTGCCGGGGACGCGCCGGGCCTGGACCCGTCCGGGATCGAGTCCGGCGGCGGCGAGGCGGTCGTCGTCGTACAGGCCCTGCGGCTCGTCCATCAGGCCGCGTTCCGCCCAGAGCAGCCGTGCGGGCAGCGGCAGCCGGTGGATCGCGTCGGCCACCTCGCCGCCGAGCTGGTCGATGCCGTCGACGCGGACCGCCTCGATCGCGCAGGACGAGCGCAACTCGGGCTCCGCGCCGACGAGATCGCGCTGGGTGTAGGCGTCCACCCAGGGCGACCAGGCGGCGGCGAAGCCCGGATGCCGCTGCCAGAACGCCCGGTAGGCGTCCCGGCTCTCGAACGTCATCGACAGCCGGGCCATGGCGGGGCCGAGGACGGCGGCGATCAGTTCGTCGGGGTCCGGCTCGGCCGGCAGGGGGAAGGTCACGCCGCCGTCGACGAGCAGCAGGGCGCAGGGCAGGGCGGGGTGGCGTACGGCGGTCAGCGCGGCGGTGAAGGCGCCCATGGAGTGGCCGGTGAGCACCACGGGGCCGGGGGCCAGCCGCGCGGCCACGGCTGCCATGTCGTCGGCGTGCGCGGCGATGCCGTACGGGCCCGGCAGGCCGCGGCTGTGGGCCCGGCCGCGCAGGTCCGGGGCGAGCAGGGTGACGCGCCCGGCCAGGTGGTGGGCGACCCGTGCCCAGGACAGGCCGTTGGCGGTGATGCCGTGCAGGGCCAGCACCACGGGGGCGCCGGGGTCGGCGGCGGGCCAGCGCAGTACGGCCAGCTCACCGCCGCGCACGGGGACGCGCAGCTCCTCGTACGCCGGTATCTGTGCTACGGGCGGGATACGGCTCATGACGGAACGGCCTCCTCGCGGTGCGTGGTCGCCGGAATCATAGGAGCGGCACGCGGCCGGCGACATGGTGCCGGTCGCGGCTCCCCCGGCACCGGCCGGCCCACCCTGGTGGATCAGGGGCGCGCGCACGCTGCGAGGAGCGGTCCGGACGGATCAGGAGGCCCGCTGGGCCGGGTCGTGGTGGATTTCCACGCCCGCGCTGTCGCCGAAGGTCAGCCGGCAGGTGTCGGCGCGGTAGGTCGCCACGGAGAGGGCGGCGGTGCGGCTCAGGGCGGTGAAGCGGGTGGTGACGACGAGGACGGGCGAGCCGGGGAGCCGGTCCAGTTCACGGGCGTCGTCCGCGCGGGCCGAGCCCAGCTCGACGGCCCGGTCCTGGCCCTCCAGGTCCAGGTGGTGCAGCTCCCGCAGCACCGCACGCGCGCGGGCCGCGCCGGAGGGCGCGTCGATCGCGGTGAGGCCGGGCACCGACGCGGCCGGGATGTACAGGAGTTCGGTGGCGACCAGCTGGCCGCCCGACATCCGGGAGCGGCGCACGGTGTGCACGGGCTCGTCCGCGCCGGTCTCCAGCGCGGCGGCGACCATCGCGGGCGGAATCTCCTGGACGCAGTCGACGGCCTGCCAGGCGTCCCCGGCGACGCCGGGCCAGGAGTGCTGTTCGCCGCCGACGGCCACGCCCACGCGCGGCGGCGCGACGGTGGTGCCGACGCCCCGGCGGCGCTGCAACCGGCCCTCCAGCTCCAGCTGTTCGAGGGCCTGGCGGAGCGTGGCGCGGGCCACGCCGAAGCGGGCGGCCAGATCGCGCTCGTTGGGCAGGATCTCGCCGACCGAGAACTCGGAGTCGAGCGCCTCGCTGAGCACGGTCCTGAGATGCCAGTACTTCGGTTCCTGCACCGAATCCAGCTGCGTGGTCCCCACCCTGTCCTCCGCAAGAGCCGTGGTGCGGCGGTTTTTAGCGCCCTTGTTTATTAAAGGTTGTTGCACTTCTCTGCCGACCATAGGACGGCCGACACCCTTGGTCAAGACCAATCCTCGTTCCCCGGACGAACGCCGGGGAGGGCCGCAGCGCAGCGTTCACGAGGCGTTCGTACGCGGTGGTCCGGGTGACATCACGGCAAAGCCCCCGTCGCGGGACGGGGGCTCGGGTCCGCAGGCGGTTCATTGGCCGGCCAGGTGGCGCAGCTTGTCGGGGTTGCGCTGGATGTAGACCGAGGTCACGCGGCCCTCCGTGACGTCGAGTTGGAAGAGGCTGTCGGGTTTGCCGCCGGACAGGACCAGGACGGCGGGACCGCCGTTGACCTCCAGCAGCCGCGGGGTGGGGTCGGGACCCACGGCGGGGGCGACGGCGGCCACGAAGCGGGCCACCTTGTCCGCGCTGTGCAGGATCCGCAGGGCCGCCCTGACCTTGCCCCCGCCGTCGGAGACCAGCCGCACGTCCGGGGCGAGCACCGACATCAGCCCGTCCAGGTCGCCTCCGGACGCGGCGACCAGGAAACGCTCCGTCAACTCGCGGCGCCGGCCCGGATCGGCGTCGTAGCGCGGCCGCCGCTCCTGCACATGCCGGCGGGCGCGTGCCGCGAGTTGCCGTACCGCCGGTTCGCCGCGGTCGAGCAGGGCGGCGATCTCGGCGAACGGGAAGCCGAACGCCTCGCGCAGCACGAACACGGCGCGTTCCAGGGGCGAGAGCGATTCCAGGACGACCAGCACGGCCATCGAGACGGTGTCGGCGAGGACGGCCCGGTCGGCGGCGTCGGGTGCGGTGTCGCCGTACTCGGTGAGGTACGGCTCGGGCAGCCACGGTCCGACGTACGACTCGGCGCGCGACTGCGCCTGGCGCAGCCGGTCGATGGCCAGCCGGGTGGTGATCCGCACCAGATAGGCGCGGGGTTCGCGGACCTCCGTGCGGTCGGCGCGGTACCAGCGCAGCCAGGCGTCCTGGACCACGTCCTCGGCATCGGCGACACGGCCGAGCATGCGGTAGGCGACGCCGGTGAGCAGGCTCCGGTGCTCCTCGAAGACGTCGGTCGCGGGGTCGGCGGTCATGCCCTCATCCCATCCGACACGCCCCGGCGCTGTCCACTCGGAATCAGGCCGCGCGTGGGCGTGCCGGACCACAATGACCGCGCGGGGCGCCGGGTGCCGGCGGCCGGGAGCCGGAGGTGTGCGATGCGGTACGGGGTGCTGGGCACGGGCGAGGTGGGCCGGGCGCTGGCGGGGCGGCTGGTGGAGCTGGGACACGAGGTGACGCTGGGGTCGCGCACCGCGGACAACCCGGTGGCGCGGGAGTGGGCGACGGCGGCGGCCGGTCGGGCGCACGCGGGGACGTTCGCGCAGGCCGCGGAGGCGGGCGAGGCGGTGATCAACGCGGTGAGCGGGCGGGTTGCGCTGGACGCGCTGCGGGCTGCGGGCGCCGCGCACCTGGACGGCAAGGTCCTGGTGGACGTGTGCAACCCGCTGTCCTTCGAGGACGGGCTGCCGCGGCTCGACCCGGTGGGGTCGGACAGCATGGGCGAGCGGATCCAGCGGGCGTTTCCCGGAGCGCGGGTGGTCAAGACGCTGAACACCGTCGACGTCACGGTGATGGTCGATCCGGCGCGGGTGCCGGGCGAGCACCATCTGTTCGTGTGCGGGGAGGACGCGGCGGCGAAGGAGCGGGTGACGGCGTGGCTGGGCGACTTCGGGTGGCCGGCCGAGCGGGTGCTGGATCTGGGAGGTATCACGGCGGCGCGGGCGACGGAGATGTATCTGCCGCTGTGGCTGCGCATGTCAAGGGCGTTCGGGCAGACGGACATCAACATCGAGGTGCGGCGGGCGGGTTGACGCGGGTTCGGACCCGGCCGGCACCCCTGGGGCTACCCGTCGGTAGTAATTGCTGACAAGCTGTCTACGGCGTCTGTCAGCAGTCGAGCCGAGGAGCATCCATGTCCGCCACCGCCTCCTTCACCGTATCGACCCCGCGCGGCCCCGAAGAGGTGGCCGTCTCCTACGCGCGCGTGGGGCGCGGCGAGCCGCTGGTCCTGCTGCACGGCATCGGGCACCACCGGCAGGCATGGGACCCGGTGGTGGACATCCTCGCCACCGAGCGCGAGCTGATCGCCATCGATCTGCCGGGCTTCGGCGCGTCCCCGGCACTGCCGCCCGCCCTCGCCTACGACCTGCCCACGACCAACGCCGTGCTGGGCGCCCTGTTCGAGGCACTGGGCCTGGACCGCCCGCACGTCGCGGGCAACTCGCTGGGCGGCCTGCTCGCACTGGAGCTGGGCCGCGAGAAGCTCGTACGGTCCGTCACGGCCTTCTCCCCCGCCGGGTTCTGGACCGAGGCCGAGCGGCGGTACGCCTTCGCGACACTGCTCGCGATGCGGGGGATCGCCCAGCGGCTGCCGGTGCCCCTGGTGGAACAGCTCAGCCGCAGCGCGGCGGGCCGCACGGCGCTGACGAGCACGATCTACGCCCGGCCCGCCCGCCGCGACCCCGCGGCCGTGGTCGCCGAGACCCGTGCGCTGGTGGCGGCCACGGGCTTCACCGCGACCCTGCGGTCCGGCGGCACCGTCCGCTTCACCGACCCGCTGCCCGGCCTGCCGGTCACGGTCGCCTGGGGCAGCCGGGACCGCATCCTCCTGCGCCGCCAGGGCATCCGCGCCAAGCAGACCATCCCGCACGCCCGCCTGATCCGCCTCCCCGGCTGCGGGCACTGCCCGATGAACGACGATCCGGCACTGGTGGCACGGGTGATCCTGGACGGCAGCAGGGGCGGGTCACCGGAGGAGTGCTAGGGCCTTTCTTCCGGATCAGGTCGGCTCGGGTTGGCGGTGCCTTACGGCCGAGCCGAGCGGGGGCTGGTGCGTGCAGATGCAAGGCGGAGGAGGGAGTCGACGCGGAGCGTCGACGACCGACGACAACGCCGCAGATGTGCGTACCAGGCCCCGCGACCCCGGCAAGATCCGGAAGAAGGGCCCTAGGCCGAGAACGACCCCGCGCCGCCCGGCACATGCGTTCCGAAGCCGGGCTGCACGGCCAGTGAGGGGCCGACGCAGAAGGGGTTGCCGTAGATCCGCACCGGCTGGTCCGAGAGGTTCGACAGGACGTGGGCGAGCGCGGGCAGCCGGTGGCAGCCCACCGGGTCGTGGTAGACGTCCAGGGGCTGGACCTCGGTGGAGAAGACGACGACATCGCCCGACGCGGCCTGCGCGGAGCCCGCGAGCCCCAGCACCGAACAGGCCGCGGCCAGGGAAACCAGAACTGCCTTTACTCGCACGATCATCCTTCACCGTTGACGCTCCCGCTCCGGACGCGGGCTCGCTTCAGAGCTATCGCGCGGGCGCCGCCCCGCTCCGTCCGTTCCCGCCTGGTTCACCCGATCGGCGCACAGCGCTTCACCGTCGCGTGGATCGGGCGGCGAGCAGACGGTACGGCTGCGGGTTCCCGTACGCTTCGATCCATGTCGCGCGTCGGCGTCATCCCCCGGCGCGCGGCTGCCTCAACTCGTGCGTGCGGGGCGGGCTTTGCCCTGTTCCGGGCGTCCGGGGCGAGGAGCCGGCCACGCGTGGTCGTAGAAGGTGGAACATATAGGGCGGAGCATGCTTTACCTGTCGGTCACAAACAGTTCGTGATCAGGCAACACGCTTCCTTCACAGTGCTTGTATGACTCCGGATATGTCTGATGTGACCCGCGCCCGGCACGGTCGGCCCGTGCACCACTGGCGACGGGACCTGGTGGAGCTGGCCGCCGTCTTCACCGCCGTCGCCGTGGCCGACGGGGTGGCGAACCTGATCGGGCACGGCCCCGACGGACCGGCCCTGCTGATGATCTCGGCGCTCGCGCTGGCCGCGACGGCGGGCTTCCACACCTGGTGGGCGCGGCGGCACGGCCATGCGCCCCCGTCGCCGGCCGGTGATACCGGTGCCCGGCCGGCCGCCGTCGCGCGGCCGGCCGGGCCGGGCGGCCGCGCCGACGGGGCGAGCGGGCCCAGCACGCTGTGGCGGATGCGGACGACGGTCAGGGACGAACCCGGCTCGCTGGCCGCGCTGTGCACGGCGCTGGCGGAACACCGGGTGGACATCCTGAGCCTCCAGACGCACCCGCTGGCCGAGGGCACGGTGGACGAGTTCCTGCTGCGGGCGCCCGGCACGCTGGGCGCGGCCGAGCTGACGCGGGCGGTGGCGGCGGCCGGGGGCAGTTCCACGTACATCGAGCGGGCCGACGCCCACGATCTGGTCGACGCCCCGACGCGGGTGCTGGGCCTGGCCACCCGTACGGCGCTGGACTCGGCGGAACTCCCCTTGGCACTGCGGCAGTTGCTGGGCCGGTGCACGATCCGTTCGGTTCCCGGCCGGGGCGGCGGCCAGGAACCGGTACCGGTGGAGGGCGTGTTGGAGGACACGGTCATGCGACTGCGGGCGCCGCAGGGCGGTGTACTCACCGTGGAACGGCCGTATCTCCCTTTCACTCCCACCGAGTTCGCGCGGGCACGGGCGCTGGTGGAGCTGGACGCGCGGCTGGGTCCGCGGCTCCCGGACGGGCAGGACGTGCTGACGCTGCCCGAGGGCGACGACATCGCCGTACGGCGGATCGACACCGGTGACCTGGCGGCGGCGAGGGCGATGCACGAGCGGTGCTCGGACCGCACGCTGTCGCTGCGCTACCACGGGCCCGTCGGCGACGCCGACCGCTACCTCAACCACCTCCTCAGCCCCCGCTTCGGGCGGACGCTCGCCGCACAGACGTCCACCGGGCGGATCGTCGGGCTCGGGCATCTGCTGTGGGACGGCGACGAGACGGAGGTGGCGCTGCTGATCGAGGACGACTGGCAGCGGCGGGGCGTCGGCGCGGAGCTGCTGCGACGGCTGGTGGGGATGGCCCGCCAGGCCCGCTGCGACAGCGTGTACGCGGTGACGCAGGCTTCCAACACCGGGATGGTCGCGGCGATGCGGGGGCTCGGGCTGCCGCTGGACTACCAGGTGGAGGAGGGCACGCTGGTGATCACGGCGCGCCTCGCGACGGAGTCCTCACCGCTCCGGCCGACGTACGACAGGGCGCGCAGGGACTGACGCCGGCGGGATCCCGCCGGTGCGACCGGGTGGATTCCGGGACTCGCGGGGTTCCGGTGGAGTCCGCCGGGGCCTGGTCGGGCCCGGTGGGGCCCGGTGAGTGCGCCTCTCCCGGTCCCCCCGAGGCACCGGGAGAGGCGCTGCCGCTCGCCGGTGCGTCAGCCGACCGCCTCCGCCGTCCGCACCCCCTCCCCCGTCCGCACCCGCACCCGCACCCTGGCCGGTATGCCCAGCGCCTGGTCCAGGTCGGCCCAGAGGTCCTCCACGTCCTCCAGCCCCACCGACAGCCGCAGCAGCTTCTCGCCGACCCCGGCGCCCCGGCGGTCGTCCGCGTCCACGATGCGGTGGCTGATGGAGGCGGGATGCTGGATCAGGCTGTCCACGCTGCCCAGGCTCACCGCCGGGGTGACCAGCCGTACGCGGGAGATCAGCTCGTGCGGATCGCCCTCCACCTCGAAGGCGATCATCGCGCCGCCGATGCGCGGATAGTGCACGCGGGACACCCGCGGGTCCGCGGCGAGGCGGCGGACCAGCTCCGCGGCGCTCGCGGACGCCGCCCGGACCCGGACCGGCAGGGTGGACAGGCCGCGCAGCAGGAGGTAGCCGGCCAGCGGGTGCAGGACGCCGCCGGTGGCGAACCGGATCTGGCGCAGCCGGCCGGCCAGTTCCTCGTCGCAGGCCACGACCCCGGCCAGCACGTCCCCGTGCCCGCCGAGGTACTTCGTCGCGCTGTGCAGCACCAGCCGCGCGCCCTGCTCGGCCGGGCGCTGGAGCACCGGCGTGGCGAAGGTGTTGTCGACCAGCAGCGGCACCGCACCGCACGCGTGCGCGACGGCCCGCAGATCCAGCTCGGCGAGGGTCGGGTTGGCCGGGGACTCGACCATCACCAGGCCGGTGTCCGGACGCAGCGCGTCGGTGATGCCGGCCGGGTCGGTCCAGGTCACCTCGGTGCCGAGCAGCCCGGCGGTGAGGAGGTGGTCGCTGCAACCGTAGAGCGGCCGCACCGCGACGACATGACGCAGGCCCGTCGCCGAGCGGGCCAGCAGCACCGCGCTGAGGGCCGCCATGCCGCTGGCGAACGCGACCGCGGACTCGGTGCCCTCCAGCCGGGCCAGCGCGGTCTCGAAGCGGGCGACGGTCGGATTGCCGAGCCGGCCGTAGACCGGGGGGCCCACCGGGTCGGCGCCGTCGGTGGCGAAGGCGTCGATGCGCGCGGCCTCGCCCCGGCTGTCGTAGGAGGGGTAGGTCGTGGACAGATCGATCGGCGGGGCGTGCAGCCCCTGGCGGGCGAGATCGTCGCGGCCGGCGTGCACGGCCTCGGTGGCGAGGGCTCTCGGTGCGGGGCGTACGTCGTCGTAGGCACCCATCGTCGCTGTGTCCATGACGAAAAAGGGTGAACATCGAACGGGTTACAGGGGCTGAAGTCCGTGCTACGTTCGGCCGATGGCCGATTCCGTCGTACTGGATCCGGTGGATCTCGAACTGCTGCGGCTGTTGCAGAACGACGCCCGGATCACCTACCGCGATCTCGCCGCCCGGGTCGGGGTGGCGCCCTCGACCTGTCTGGACCGGGTGACCCGGCTGCGCCGCTGCGGCGTGATCCTCGGCAATCGGCTGCGGCTGGATCCGGCCAAGCTCGGCCGCGGATTGCAGGCGCTGCTCTCGGTGCAGGTCAGGCCGCACCGCAGGGAGCTGGTGGGGCCGTTCGTGGAGCGGGTGCGCGCGCTGCCGGAGGCCCGCTCGGTCTTCCATCTGACCGGCCCCGACGACTACCTGGTGCATGTGGCCGTCGCGGACATGGCCGATCTCCAGCGGCTGGTCCTGGACGAGTTCACGGCGCACCGTGAAGTCGCCCGCGTGGAGACCCGGTTGATCTTCCAGCAGTGGGAGTGCGGGCCGCTGCTGCCGCCCGGCCACGCCGACAGCTGAATCCCGGCCGACGCTGGTGACGCGGGGATCCCTGAAGTACGAGGATGGGCGGCATGTCTGAGATCAACAGCCCGCTGCCCCGCCAGGTCGCCGACGCGTACGTGGACGACCTGATCGCCCTCGACCCGGTGACCGGCACCTACCTCGGTGTGCCGGAGAGTTCGCGCACGCTGCCCGACTACTCGCCCGCGGGCCAGGAGGCGCTCGCGGAGCTGGCCCGGACCACCCTCGCCAGGCTGGACGAGGCGGAGCGCCGGCCCGGCGCCGACAGCGACGTGGAGCGGCGCTGCGGACGGCTGCTGCGGGAGCGGCTGACCGCCGAGCTCGCCGTGCACGAGGCGCAGGAGCACCTGCGCGCCGTCGGCAACATGCACACCCCCGGCCACTCGGTGCGGGACATCTTCACGGTGATGCCGGCGGAGACCGAGGAGGACTGGGCGGCGATCGCCGAGCGGCTGCGCGCGGTGCCCGGGGCGCTCGCCGGCTACCGCGAGTCGCTCCGACTCGGCCTGGACCGCCACCTGTTCGCGGCGCCGCGGCCCACCGAGACCTTCATCGGGCAGCTCGGCGAGTGGATCGACACGGACGGCAAGGGCCGCGGCTGGTACGAGGAGTTCGCCGCCGCCGGCCCCGACGCGCTGCGCACCGAGCTGGACGAGGCGGCCCGCACCGCCACCGCCGCCCTGGCAGGACTGCGCGACTGGCTGCGCGAGGTGTACGCGCCGGCCATCGAGGGCGCCCCGAACGTGGTGGGCCGGGAGCGGTACGCGCGCATGGCGCGGTACTTCAACGGCACCGACCTGGACCTGGACGAGGCGTACGCGTACGGCTGGTCCGAGTTCCACCGCATCCTCGGCGAGATGAGGCGCGAGGCGGAGAAGATCCTGCCCGGCGCCGAGACCCCCTGGGTGGCGCTGGCGCACCTGGACGAGCACGGCCGGCACATCGGCGTGGACGAGGTACAGGGCTGGCTCCAGGGCCTGATGGACCGGGCGATCGCGGACCTGGACGGCACGCACTTCGAACTGGCCGAGCGGGTACGGCGGGTGGAGTCGCGCCTCGCCCCGCCCGGCGGCGCGGCGGCCCCGTACTACACGGGCCCCTCGGAGGACTTCTCCCGGCCCGGCCGCACCTGGCTGCCCACGATGGGCCTGGACCGCTTCCCGGTCTACGACCTGGTGTCCACCTGGTACCACGAGGGCGTGCCCGGCCACCACCTCCAGCTCGCGCAGTGGGCGCACGTGGCCGAGGACCTCTCCCGCTACCAGGCGACGGTGGGCATCGTCAGCGCCAACGCCGAGGGCTGGGCGCTGTACGCGGAGCGGCTGATGGACGAGCTGGGCTACCTCGGCGACGCGGAGGAGCGGCTCGGCTACCTGGACGCGCAGATGATGCGGGCGGCGCGGGTGATCGTGGACATCGGCATGCACCTGGAGCTGGAGATCCCGGCGGACTCGCCGTTCCACCCCGGCGAGCGCTGGACGCCGGAGCTGGCGCAGGAGTTCTTCGGGGCGCACAGCAGCCGCCCGGCGGACTTCGTGGAGAGCGAGCTGACCCGCTACCTGACCATCCCCGGCCAGGCCATCGGCTACAAGCTCGGCGAGCGTGCCTGGCTGCTGGGCCGGGAGCGGGCCGGCAAGCGGCACGGCGCGTCGTTCGACCTGAAGTCCTGGCACATGGCGGCCCTCTCCCAGGGTTCGCTGGGCCTGGACGACCTGGTGGACGAGCTGGCCGCGCTCTGAGGCACCGGCTCACTCGATCGGCGTGCCCGGCGCGCGGGTCACCCGGCTTCGCTCCCATGCTGGCGAACGGGGGGACGACCGCCGTCCGGGCCGCCGCACGCGCCAGCCGCGTGGGCGCGCCGCGGACCCTGGCCACCGGAAGGGCGTCGATGAGGCTCGTCGTCGATCTCAACAAGTGTCAGGGGTACGCGCAGTGCGCGTTCCTCGCGCCGGACGTCTTCGCCATGCACGGCGAGGAGTCGCTGGTCTACGACCCGCAGCCCGACCACGAGCAGCGCGAGCGGCTGGCGCGGGCCGTGGCCGCCTGCCCGGTGCAGGCGATCACGGCCGACGGGGTGGCCGGCGCTTCGCGGAGCGCCGACGATGGCCGCTGACCACATGGAACGGCTCCGCCGCGAGGGCCGGATCGCGATCGTGGGCGCCTCGCTGGCGGGGCTGCGGGCGGCCGAGACGCTGCGCGCGGAGGGCTTCGCCGGGGAGCTGACGCTGATCGGCGACGAGCCGTACGAGCCGTACGACCGCCCGCCGCTGTCCAAGGCGGTCCTGCTCGGCCGGGCGGACCCGCACCGCACCGGGCTGCCCCGGCGCCGGGAGATCGACGCCAAGTGGCGGCTCGGCACGGCGGCCACCGGCCTGGACCTGACGGCCGGGCGGGTACGGCTGGCCGACGGGGACGAGGTGGAGTACGACCGGCTGCTCATCGCCACCGGAGTGCGCGCCCGGCCCTGGCCGAAGGAGTCGGAGGCCCGGCTGGACGGCGTCTTCCTGCTGCGCACGCGGGACGACGCGGCCGGGCTGTACCAGCGGCTGCGCGCCGGGCCGCGCCGGGTGTTCGTGATCGGCGCCGGGTTCGCGGGCTGCGAGGTCGCCTCCGCGTGCCGGGAGCAGGGCATCGCGGTGACGGTCGCGGAACGGGCGGGCGCGCCGCTGGTGGGCGCGCTCGGCGGGGTGATCGGCGCGGTGGCCGCGGATCTGATGCGCGAGCACGGCGTGGATCTGCGTACCCGCGTCACGGTGACGGCGCTGGAGGGCGACGCGGCCGGACGGGTGCGGGCGGTCCATCTGTCCGACGAGAGCGTGGTCGAGGCGGACGTGGTCGTGGTCTCGCTGGGCTCGCAGCGCAACACCGAGTGGCTCCAGGGGTCGGGGCTCGGCGCGGGGCCGCGCGGCATCGCCTGTGACGCGGGCTGCCGGGCCTTCGACTTCCGGGGGATCGTCACCGACGACGTGTTCGTGGCGGGTGATGTGGCGCGCTCCCCGCACGCGCTGTTCGAGTACCAGTTCCTCTCGCTCGAACACTGGGGCAACGCGGTGGCGCAGGCGGAGACGGCCGCGCACAACATGATCTGCGACGGCGCGGACCGGCGCCCGCACCTGTGGATGCCGGCGTTCTGGTCCTCGCAGTTCGGGGTGAACATCAAGTCGGTCGGGGTGCCCCCGATGGGCGAGGAGCTGATGATCACCCAGGGTTCGACGGCGGAGCGCCGGTTCGTCGGGGTCTACGGCCACAAGGGCCGGGTGGTGGCCGCGGTGAGCTTCGACAACACGCGGTGGCTGGAGTTCTACCAGCGGGCGATCGAGCGGGGCGCGCCGTTCCCGGTGGAGTACCCGACGATGGACCGGCGGTCCGAGAACCGGCGCCCGGTGCCGGCCGACTTCCCCGACCCGTCCCTGCCGACCCACGGCCCGATGGTGACCCTGAGCGGCTACTCGCCGGCCGATACCCAGCTCGTCTTCCACCCCGCCCGCCACTGACCGGCGCCCCGAGTGCCGGAACCGCCCCGAGGAAGCCCCATGACGCAAGACTCGATCGTGCGCCGGATCACCGACTTCGCCAACCGCGCCGACCCGTACCCGGTGTACCGGGAACTGCGCGGGACACCGGTGCTGCACGAGGAGGAGGGCGGCCCCTACGTCATCAGCTCCTACTGGGACATCGAGGCGCTGCTGCACGATCCGCGGATCAGCTCCGACGCGGCGAATCTGGCGGCGGCCGGGGAGGACGTCCTGCTCCAGTCGGAGGAGACGGGCGGGCTGCCGCCGTCGTTCCTGCGCCTGGACCCGCCGGAGCACGACCGGCTGCGGCGGATCGCCAACAGCGCCTTCGGGCCCCCGCACCGGCCGCGCCGGATCGACGGCATGCGGGGCGAGCTGCGGGAGATCGTCACGGGTCTGATCGACGGCTTCGGTCAGGCGCGGGAGATCGATCTGGTGGACCAGTTCGCGTACCCGTTCCCGGTGACGGTGATCTGCCGGCTGCTCGGGGTGCCCCGTGAGGACGAGCCGCGCTTTCGCGCCTGGGTCGATCCGCTGGTCGCGACCCTCGATCCGGGGACACGGCAGGAAGCGGACGAGGACTTCGCGAGGACGGCGCGCGAGGCCCGGATGCAGCTCGGCATGTATCTGGCCGCCCTGGTCGAGGAGCGGGCCAAGGAGCCGCGCGACGATCTGCTGTCCGACCTGGTGAACAGCCATGGCCCGGACGGCGCCATGACGATGATGGAGGTCCTCAGCACCTCCGTCCTGCTGCTGATCGCGGGTCACGAGACGACCGTCAACCTGATCACCAACGGCATGCTCACGCTGCTGCGCCACCCGGACGTGCTGGAGCGGCTGCGCCAGGAGCCGGAGCTGGCGCCGCGGCTGGTGGAGGAACTGCTGCGCTACGAGCCGCCGGTGCAGCTGGTGCCGCAGCGCACCTGCATCACCGACATCGAGGTGCGCGGGGTGACGATCCCCAAGGGGTCGCGGATCTGGCTGGTGCTGGCCGCGGGCAACCGGGACCCGGAGCGGTTCGAGGACCCCGACCGGTTCGACCCGGACCGCGAGGACATCCAGCACCTCGGCTTCGGCAGCGGCATCCACATCTGCTTCGGAGCACCGCTGGCCCGCCTGGAGACCCAGATCGCCCTGACCGAGCTGGCCCGGCGCCTGGACAACCCCCGCCTGGTCCAGGACCCGCCGCCCTACCGGGAGAACGCGGTGCTGCGCGGCCCCCGGCACCTGCGGATCGCCTTCGACGGCGTCCGGGCCTGAAACCCCGCGCGCGGCCCGCGACCCCGGTGCCGCGCCGTCGCTTCAGGCCGGCGCTCTCACCGCGGCCCTTTCCGGGGCGGGCCGGGCACGCGCGGGCGCACGGCCGAACCGCGCGGTCGCGGTGAGCAGTTCGCGGCTCCGTGCCGTCCCTCCCGCAGCCGACCGCACCTGGCGGCGCCGAGTCGGCCGGCCTCTCGCAATGGGCTTGAGCGGTCGTGTCGGGTTGTGGGGGAAACACCGCCCGGGGTTCCGGAAATGGTCGCCCGCCGTGTGAGATCCGTTGCGCTTCGCACAGCCGAGTGCCACACTGCCGGACGCCAAACCACCCGATCAAACATATGGCAACAGACCCCAACATGGCTTGCGGTCAAGCTGGTTGCCGCAATGGAGGTGGGGATGTTCCGGAGATTCCTCGCAGTGTGCGCCGCCGTCGTGATGACGGTCGGACTGGCCCTCGGTACCGGTTCCGCCGCGAGCGCGGCACCGCCGGCCGCGGCGGCCAGGAGCGTCGCGGCCAGCGGTGCGCGCTCGGCGCACTCGGTCACCTATGACGGCTATTCGTTCATGATCGACGGCAAGCGGACCTACCTGTGGTCCGGAGAGTTCCACTACTTCCGGCTGCCGAGCCAGGACCTGTGGCGGGATGTGCTGGAGAAGATGAAGGCGGCCGGCTTCAACTCCGTCTCGCTCTACTTCGACTGGGGCTACCACTCGCCGGCTCCCGGCGTCTACGACTTCACGGGCATCCGTGACGTGGACAAACTCCTCGACATGGCCGACGAGTCGGGCCTCTACGTGATCGCCCGGCCCGGTCCGTACATCAACGCCGAGGTGGACGGCGGCGGCTTCCCCGGCTGGCTGTCGGCGAAGCCTGGCAGCACCCGTACCAGCGATCCCGACTACCTGAAGTACTCCGACGAGTGGCAGACCCGGATCGACCGGATCATCGCCCGGCACCAACTCACCAACGGCACCGGGTCCGTGATCCAGTACCAGGTGGAGAACGAGTACTACAACGGCAGTGCCGCCGGCCGCACCTACATGAAGCACCTGGAGGACAAGGCCACCGCCGACGGCATCACCGTGCCGCTGGTCGGCAACGACAACGGCACGTTCAACGCCGGGGACGCCGCCCTGGACGTCGACGGCGCCGACTCCTACCCGCAGGGCTTCAACTGCTCCGACCCCAGCCGGTGGAGCGGCGTGCCCGACATCTCCTACGACCACCCGCCGAAGAAGCCCCTGATCGCACCGGAGTTCCAGGGCGGCGCCTTCGACCCGTGGGGCGGCCCCGGCTACGACAAGTGCGCCCAGCTCATCAACGACAAGTTCGCCGACGTCTTCTACAAGAACAACATCGCGGCCGGCGCGACCGAGCAGAACTTCTACATGACCTACGGCGGCACCAACTGGGGCTGGCTGGGCATGCCGCAGAACTACACCTCGTACGACTACGGGGCGGCCATCCGCGAGAACCGGGAGCTCGATCCCAAGTACTTTACGGACAAGCTGATCGGGTACTTCACCCAGGCGCTCACCCCGCTGACCAAGACCGACCCGCTGGCCCCGGCGCCCACCGACAACGCGAAGATCGTGGACACCGCCCGCGGCAACCCGGACACCGGCACCCAGTTCCATGTGCTGCGCCACTCCGACTCCACGTCGAACGACAAGGACTCCACGCACCTCACCCTCGACCTCGGCGCGCGCTCCCGGTACACCTACGACGACCGCGACACCGCGCTCACCTACCAGGGCAGTTGGTCGCACGTCGGTGCGGAGCAGTCGTACACCGGTGGCGACTACCAGCACACCGAATCCTTCTCGGACACCGCGGGCGACAGCGCGAGCGTCGACTTCACCGGAACCGGCGTGAAGTTCATCAGCAACCTCGCCGCCAACCACGGCAAGGCCGACGTCTACCTGGACGGCGCCAAGGTCAAGACCGTCGACCTGTACGGGCCGACGAGCCGGAGCCAGTACGTCGCCTACCAGGTGAACGGGCTCACCTCCGGCCCGCACACACTGAAGATCGTCGTCGCCGGGAACGGGTTCGTGCCCGTCGACGCCATCGACGTCCGCACCGGCAGCACGCCCACCGCCCCCGTCTACACCGTCCCGCAGAAGCCGGGCACCGCCCTCACCCTCGACGGCCGGGCCTCGAAGACCATCGTCGCGGACTACGACCTCGGCGGGAACAAGCTCCAGTACTCCACGTCCGAGATCATGACCGACGCGCGCATCGGCGACCGCGAAGTGGCCGTGCTCTACGGTGACAAGGGCTCCGACGGCGAGACGGTGCTCAACTACCGCACCCGGCCCGAGGTCGCCTCGACCGGCGGCTCGGTGGAATCGGTCTGGGACCCGGCGACGGGCGACCTGCGGCTCGACTACCGGCACACCGGGCTGACGCGGGTCCGGATCAGCGGCGGCGGCCACCCGCTGCTCCTGCTGCTGGCCGACACCGGCACGGCCAAGACGTTCTGGCGGCAGGACACCTCCAGCGGGCCGGTGCTGGTGCGCGGCACCCACCTGCTGCGCGGCGCCGCCACGCACGGGGGACGGCTCGACCTGACCGGTGACACCGGCGACGACGGAGCCGTCGAGGTGTTCGGCGACGCCACCTCGATCACCTGGAACGGCACCCCGATCGCGACCCGGCCGACCGGCACCGGCAGCCGGGCGGGCACCCTGCCGACCGCCAAGCCCGTCACCCTGCCCGCGCTGACGAACTGGAAGCACACCGAGGAGTCGCCCGAGGCGCGGCCCGGATTCGACGACTCCACCTGGCAGGTCGCCGACAAGACCACCACCCACAGCATCACCGCTCCGGGTCCGAACGGCCCGGTACTGTTCGCCGACGACTACGGCTTCCACACCGGAAGCACCTGGTACCGGGGCCGCTTCACCGGCACCGGCAAGGAGACCGGCATCACCCTGTCCACGCAGAGCGGCGGGGGCGCGGCGGCCTCCTCGGTCTGGCTGGACGGCGTCTTCCTGGGCAGTTCCACCAAGGACGGCCAGCAGACGTACACCTTCCCCGAGGGGGTGGTGAAGAACGGCGCGGACAACGTCGTGTCGGTGCTCACGGTCGACATGGGCCACGAGGAGGACTACACCCCGCACAGCGGCAACAAGGCCGCCCGAGGTCTGACCAGCGCCACCCTGCTGGGTACCGCCTTCAACAGCCTCACCTGGCGGCTCCAGGGAGTGCGCGGCGGGGAGAGCCCGCTCGACCCGGTGCGCGGTCCGCTGGCCACGGGCGGGCTGTACGGAGAGCGGGCCGGCTACATGCTGCCGGGCTATCCCACGGGCGGCTGGAAGCCCGTCACCCTGCCCGCCGCCGACACCACTCCGGGCGTCTCCTGGTACACCACCGACGTCCTCCTGGATCTGCCCAAGGACCAGGACACCTCCGTGGGCGTGCGGCTCGACGACAGCCCCTCCCGGAAATACCGCGCCGAGATCTACGTCAACGGCTGGGACATGGGCAACTACGTCAACTACCTGGGCCCGCAGCACAGTTTCCCCGTGCCGAACGGAGTGCTGAACCCGCACGGCCGCAACAAGATCGCCATCGCGGTCTGGAACCTGGACGGCACGACCGGCGGCCTGGGCAAGGTCAGCCTGGAGAACTACGGCAGTTACGCCTCCTCGCTGAAGGTCGCGCAGCACGAAGGCCCCGGCTACGACAAGAAGCGCTACGCCATGCCGAAGGCTCCGCTGACGACGGTCGCCCTGCACGTGCCCGGCATGGTCGGCGGGGGCCAGAAGTTCACCGCGACCGCCACCGTCGGCGTACCGGCGGGCAAGCCCACCGCGCGGGACGTGACGGCCCGGCTCGACCTGCCGGACGGCTGGAAGGCGAGCGGCACCTCCACGCCCCCGCGCGTGCGCAGCGTCCCCGGTGGCTCCTCGGCCACCCTCAGCTGGGAGGTCACCGCCCCGGCGACCGTGCCGAGGACGAGCGCCCTGCGCGTCGTCACCCGGCAGACGCAGGGCGGCCGCCGCACCACGGCGTCCGACGAACGCACACCGGGCGCCGTACCGCGAGCGCCGACCGGTACCCGGCAGGTCAGCGATCTGGAGTTCCTGTCCGCGAGCAACGGCTGGGGGCCCGTCGAACGCGATCAGAGCGTCGGCGGCACCGCGAGCGGCGACGGCACTCCGCTGAAACTCGGCGGCACCGTCTACGCCAAGGGCCTGGGCACCAACTCGCCCAGTGACGTGGCCGTCTATCTCGGCGGGAAGTGCAGCAGGTTCACCGCCAAGGTCGGCGTCGACAACGGCGATCCCGGCACCGTCACCTTCAGCGTCGGGCTGGACGGCAAGGTGCTGACCACCACCCCGGTCCTCGACGGCCACTCGGCCCCGGTCGCCATCGATGTCCCGGTGACCGGCGGCCAGGTCCTCGACCTGTCGGTCGGCGACGGCGGGGACGGCAACGGAAACGATCACGGGGACTGGGTGAACCCGACCCTCACCTGCGACGCCGCCTGATCCCCGCACCGCGCCAACCGATCGCCGCCGAGTCCGCCGGGCCCGGCGGCGATCGGTTCGGGGCGCGACCTCGAACGAAGAACCCCGGGCACGGGAGGTGTCGAGCAGCCGGGCCGGGCAGGACGCGCTGCTGGTCTACGAGCAGTGGCCGCCCACGCGAACCGGGAGTGATCCGGCAGAAGCCGCAGCAGATCGTGCGCGGGGGCAGCACCAGTTCGTGCTTCGCCCCGACCTACGCCCTGCACGCCTGCCTGTGCTGGGGCGACCGCCCCCCTCGCCGCCGCAGCGTGAACAACCCGGCGAACCTGTGCGGTCACAGCACTAGAGTTGTGAAGCCCCTCCGTCGACAGGGAACTCCGTTCCCGTCGAGAAGGTCGCACCGAACGCCAAGTACGCCACCGCGGCAGCCACCTCCTCGGACGTCCCCAGCCGCTGCATCGGGATGGTGCTCCGGTAGGTGTCCTTCGTCGCCTCGACGACATCGGCGGGCAGCGGGGAGCGGTCCAGGATGCCCGAGTCGATCGGGCCGGGGCTCACGGCATTGACGCGCACCTTGCGCGGCAGCAGCTCGCGGGCCAGGGTGCGCGTCATCGACCGCAGGGCTGCCTTGCTCGCCGAGTAGACACTGAGCGCGTCGAGGCCCAGGACGTTCACCACCGACGTGGTGAGAACCACGCCGCTACCCTCGCGCAACAGCGGCGCCAACGCCTGCACCGTGAAGTACGGTCCCTTGGCGTTGATGTCGAACAGCTCGTCGTACATCTCCTCCGTCGTCGAGTCGAACGGCGCGGACCCGGTGACGCCGGCGTTGACGAACAGCGCGTCCACTGCGCCGAACCGCTCCCGGACCGTGTCGGCCAGCGCCTTGATGTCCTTCAGGGACGCGGCGTCGCTACGGACGGCGATCGCCTTGTTCCCCAACTGTGCCAACGCGGTGTCCAGGGAGGAGCGGGTACGGCCTGTGATCAGTACGTGCGCCCCACCGTCCGCGAACAACTGGGCCGTAGCCAGGCCGATACCGCTGCTTCCGCCCGTGATCACGATCTTCTTGCCGTCATAAGTGGTCATGCCCTCAAGCCAAATGCCCACCCGCACACCCTGTCCAAGACCTGTTCCGTATGCCGTGATGCCCCAGGCGTATGACGGCGCGCGGCGTACCCTGAGCGAATGGACGTCGATCTGCGGCTCGTGCGCTATTTCACGGTCGTGGCGGAGTACGGCAACTTCAGTCGGGCCGCCACCAAGCTGCACCTGGCGCAGCCGTCGCTGAGCCGCCAGATCCAGCGACTGGAAGCTCAGCTCGGTGTCCGGCTTTTCGATCGCTCGCCGCAGGGCAGCAGCCTCACCGACGCCGGTCAGGCCTTTCTTCCCAGAGCCCGGATACTGCTCCACGAGGCCGAGCAAGCCGCTTACACGGCCAGAGCCGCCGCCCAGCCCCGTACCATCACTGTCGGCTGCGCCGAAGGGCTGATCATCACCGCCTGTGTGGCAGGAACTGCGCCGCCGGCACCCCGACAGCCGGGTCCGCACCCGGCACCTCGACTGGCGGGACACGCACGCCCTCACCGAGCGTCGGGTCGACGCCCTCGTCGCGTACAAACCCCTGCCCTTGCCCACGGACGGCCTCCGGGTGACCAAGCTCCATGAGGAGCCGCGAGTGCTCGTTACGTCGGCGAGCCATCACCTGGCGAACGAGAAACCCGTCAGCCTGCGGGCTCTGTCGGACGAGGAACTGGTGACCTGCGTCAGCACTCCGGTCGTCTGGAGCACGCCCAAGCCGGTCGGCGACCGACCGGCGCCACCCCCGCCCGCAATCGACGACAGCTACGAGGACAAGCTGGAACTCATCGCCACCGGCCACTGTGTCGCGATCTTCCCTGCCAGCGATCGACGCGCCGCTGTGCGTGAGGACATCGCCCTGATGCCCGTCATCGACATCGATCCCTGCGAAGTCGTGCTCGTCACGCGCGCTGACGACCCCAACCCGCTGCTCGGATCACTCGAAGACGTCGCACGTACAGTGCTCGGCACAGCCTCCCGCCGGGAGAACAACGATCTGCCGGTCAACTGACCCCCTTGCCTCTGCGAGGTGTTCACAGGACTGTCGCCGCGGCTGCCCTCGTCGGCCTGCACCAGCTGGACGATCACCGGTTCCCGCCAGCGGAGCGAGCAGCAGCATCGCCCGGTGAACCTATGCGGTCAGAGCACTAGTCGAGCCTGCCCAGCCGGACCAGTCCCACCCAGGTCTCCGGGCCCGGCTGGGTGTAGGCCGCACGCACGGTGTACGAGCCCGCGGCGAGCGGCACCCGCAGGTGCTCCTGCCGGGCGGCCTCGGCGCCCGGCCAGGCGGAGTCGAACAGGACCACGGGGCCCGGCACCTCCCAGCGCAGCTCGTGCTCCCACACCGCCGTCTCCAGCGCGGCGGGGATCAGGGCCAGCAGGTCCCGTTCGGAGTCCGCGGCGGACCAGCGTACGAAGGTGCTGTGCTCCGGCAGGTAGGACGTGGCGGCGGGCTCGTCGCCGAGGACGAGGGCCGCGCGGTCGCCGACCGGGAGCAGCCCGGCGTAGCCGGGGACCTCACAGGCCCGGTCGTAGTCCGTGTCCAGCTCCTCGCTGTCGGCGCCCGCCCAGAACGGCAGGACCACCTCCGGAACGGCGATCAGGGGGCCACCGCCCGACTCCACCCACTCCAGCACGCCGTGATCTTCAAACCGAGCCATGGGCGAAGAACCTACACGCCCGCACGGCGACCGCCGAACTCACCCTTGGCGGGCAGTGGTTGGGGCGACGCGATCAGGCCGCGCCGCTCAGACGCCCCGCGTCCGCAGTGTCGAACCCGTCCGACCCTTGACCACTTCCAGCTGGGCGTGGACGCGGCGGCGCAGGTCGGGGACATGGCTGACGATGCCGACGCTGCGGTCGCGTTCGCGCAGGCCGTCGAGGACGTCGAGGACCTCGTCCAGGGTCTGGTCGTCCAGGCTGCCGAAGCCCTCGTCGATGAAGAGGGTGTCCAGGCGCACGCCGCCGGCCTCGTCGGTGACGACGTCGGCGAGGCCGAGGGCGAGCGCGAGGGAGGCAAAGAAGGTCTCGCCGCCGGACAGAGTGGCGGTGTCCCGTTCGCGGCCGGTCCAGGCGTCCACGACATGCAGCCCGAGCCCGCTGCGACCGCGTCCGCTGCGGTCGTCGGAGTGCACAAGGGTGTAGCGGCCGGACGACATCCGCTGGAGCCGGGCGGTCGCGGCAGCGGCGACCTGCTCCAGGCGGGCGGCGAGCACGTACGACTCCAGGCGCATCTTGCGCTCGTTGTCGGCGGAGGTGCCCGCGGTGAGGGCGGCGAGCCGGGCGATGCGGTCGTACTCCTCGCGCAGCGGGGCCAGTCGGCGCACGGCCGCGGTCGCGCGGGTGGAGAGGCGGTCCAGTTCGGCGCAGCAGCGGGCGGCGGCGTCGCGGGCGGAGACGGCCGTCCGCAGCCGGTGCTCGGCCACGGCGGCGGCCCGCTCGGCGCCGGCCGGATCGGCGGGCGGGCGCAGGGCGGCGGCCGCGGTGTCGGGTTCGGCCAGCACGGCGCGTACGGCGGCCTCTTCCGACTGCCGGGCGTCCAGCCGGTGCTGGAGTTCGCGGTGGGCCGCGTCGGTGAGCAGGGCGTCCGCCGCCTCCCGAGGCGTGGCGAAACCGGCCCGGTAGGCGGCGTCGGCGAGCCGGGCGTCGGCGGCCTTGAGGCGCTGTGCGGCGTCCTCGGCCGCGCGTACCGCGTCGGCGGCCTCGGTGAGCAGGGCCGCCCGCCGCTCCAGCTGGGCGGCGCGCGCGGCCACGCTGTCGGCGGCGCCGCGCGCCTGCGCCAACTCGCCTTCCATCTGGGCCTGTTCGCGCTCCAGCGCCTCGCGCCGGGTGAGCCGGGAGGCGGCCCGGACGCCGCCCTGCTGCCGGTCGGCGAGGCGCCGTTCGCGCTCCTGCTCGGCGCGCCGCAGCTCCTCGCGGGCGGCGTGCAGGGCGGAGGCGGCGCGGTGGGCGCGGGCGTACTCCTGCTCCAACTCCTCCGCTTCTGCTTCGAGTTGCCCGGTGGACGTCTCACCGGCCTCGGCGCCGGCGACGGCCAGGGCCCGGCCGACCTCGCCGACCCGCCGCTCCTCGTCGGCGTGCTGCCGGTCGGCCTCCCGAGAGGCGCTGTGGGCGCGTTCCTCGGCCGCGCGGTCCACGTGTCCGGCGATCTTGCGGGCGGGTGCGGGGTGTTCGGTGGCGCCGCAGACCGCGCAGGGCGCGCCGTCGGTGAGGTGGGCGGCGAGTTCGGCGGCGATGCCGTCGAGGCGCTGCTCCTTCAGGTCGAGCCAGTGGGTGCGGGCGTCCAGGGCCCGCTGTGCGGCTTCTCGTGCGCGTCGCCGGGCCGTCTCCAGGTCGCCGGTGAGGGTGTCGCGGGTGCGGGCCGCGGCCAGGCGGCGCCGCATCGGCTCGCGGCGGACGGCGAGTTGCTCGGCGCGGGTGGCTGCTTCCTGGGCGGTGTCGATGCGCGCCTGGAGCGCCGCACGCATGCCCTCCCAGCCTTCCAGCCAGGCCTCGGCCTCGCGCAGCGCGTCCTCGTCGGCGCGTTCCTGGCGGTCCAGCGCGGCGCGCTCCACGGCCAGTTCGGCAAGGCGTCGCTCGGCGCGCCGGGCGGCGTCGAGGCCGCCCAGCTCCTCGGCGGTGCGGCGCGCGGCGGCGGCGAGTCCGCTCGCGCCGGCGTCGGCGAGGGACGGGGGCAGCGGGCCGCGGGCGCGGGCCTCGGCGGCGCTGGCCGCGCGGTGTTCCCGCTCGGCCTCCTCGCGCAGCTCCAGCGCGGGCGCGACCGCCTCGGCCTTGCGGGAGCGGTCCATGCGCTCCTGGTCGGCATGGTGCTCGGCGGCCCGCTCCCGCAGGCGTTCGGCCCGTCGCCGCGCCTCGGCGAACCGGTTCTGGAGGCGGGCGAGTTCACGGAGGGCGTCGAGGGCGCGGCGGGCCGCGGTGTGGGCGGACTCGGCGGCGGTGAGGCGGCTTTCCGCGACGGCGAGGCGTTCCCTGGCGGTGCTGCGGGCGACGGCGGCGGCGCCGAGCACGGCCTCGGCCAGACCGGGGTCGCCCGGCGCCAGCTCGGGCAGCTCCATGGCGTCGCCGGCTTCCTGCTGCATGCGGTGGGCGTCGGCGAGCAGGGCCGCGTCGCCTTCGCGCACCCGTGCCTCGGCGGCGCGGCGGCGTTCGGCGAGCAGCTTCTCCACGTCGGCGAAGCGCTGGGTGTCGAAGAGGCGGCCGAGCAGCCGTCCGCGCGCCTCGGCGTCGGCGCGCAGGAAGCGGGCGAAGTCGCCCTGGGGCAGCAGCACGACCTGGCAGAACTGCTCGCGGCTCATGCCGAGCAGCTGCTCGAACTCGGCACCGATCTCCTGGTGCGAGCGGCTGAGGTCCTTCCAGGCGCCCGCCGTGGCGTCGTACTCGCGCAGCCAGGTCTGGGCCTTGTCGACGGTGGTGCCCTTGCCGCGCAGTTTGGGCCGCTCCCGGGGCGGCTGCCGGGTGACCTCCAACCGGCGCCCGGCGACGGTCAGTTCGAGGCGGACCCCGGTGCGGGTGCGGGGGTCGGCGTGGTCGCTGCGCAGGTTCATGCCCTGGCCCGAGCCGCTCTGCCGGGCGCCGGGGACGGAGCCGTACAGCGCGTAGCAGACGGCGTCCAGGACGGAGGTCTTGCCCGCGCCGGTAGGGCCGTGCAGCAGAAAGAGTCCGGCGGCGGACAGGGCGTCGAAGTCGACGCTCTGGGCGTCGCCGAAGGGTCCGAAGGCGGTGATGTCGAGCCGGTGCAGCCTCACCCGGCCACCTCCCGGACGGCGGCGTCCGCGCGGACGGCGTCGAACGCCTCGCGCAGCACGGCCGCCTCCCGCTCGTCGGGTCCGGAGCCCCGGACATGGGCGACGAAGTCCTGTGCGATCTGCTGGTCGCTGCGGCCCGCGAGGCGCCGGGCGTAGGAGAGCCGGGGGTCGTCGGGGGCGCGTTCGGGGGCGAAGACCAGGCTCAGGGTGTGCGGGAAGCGCTCGGTGAGCCTGGCCATCGGCTCGGGCGGGCGGACAGCGTCGGTGAGGGTGGCCTCGACCCAGGCGTCGGCGTGGCGCTCCAGGCCGGGGTCGGCGAGCAGTTCCTCCAGGGTGCCGCGGATGCGGGCCAGCGGGCGGGGCACCGGGCAGTCGAGGCGTTCGGCGGTGACGGCGCCGTCGGCGGCGAGGTCGATCAGCCACATGCTCTTGCGGTGGTCGGCCTCGGAGAAGGAGTAGGCGAGCGGGGAGCCGGAGTAGCGGACCCGCTCGGTGAGGGTCTGGCAGCCGTGCAGATGGCCGAGGGCCACATAGTCGGCGCCGTCGAAGATCCCGGCCGGTACGGCGGCGACCCCGCCGACGGTGATGTCCCGCTCGCTGTCGCTGGCCTGGCCGCCGGTGACGAAGGCATGCGCGAGGACGACGCTGCGGGTGCCCGCGGGGCGGGTCGCGAGGTCGGCGCGGACCCGGTCCATGGCGGCGGCGAGGACGGCCTCGTGTCCGGCCTGCGCGACGCCGAACTCGTCCTTCACCAGGGCGGGTTCGAGGTACGGCAGCCCGTAGAACGCGACCTCGCCGTGGGCGTCGGCGAGCACCACCGGGGTGGCGACGGCGGACGGCTCGGTGCGCAGGTGGATGCCGGCGCGGTCGATGAGTCCCGCGCCGACGCCGAGCCGGCGGGCCGAGTCGTGGTTGCCCGAGATCATCACCGTGGGCACGCCCAGCTCGGCGAGGCGGTGCAGGGCGTCGTCGAACAGCTCGACGGCGGCCAGCGGGGGTACCGCGCGGTCGTACACGTCTCCCGACACGACCACCGCGTCGACCTCGCGCTCGCGCGCGGTGGCGACAAGGTGTCCGATGAACGCGGCCTGGGCCCCGAGCATGCTCACCCGGTGGAAGGCCCGGCCGAGATGCCAGTCGGACGTGTGCAGGAATCTCATGGTTCCCGAGACTATCGGCAGGGTGTGACAACACGGCCGGCTCTGCCGTACCGCCCGTCATACCCGTTACACCACAAGGGCGTTATGTCCCTTTTGGTCGCCCTGTTCGATGCCCCGGAGCACCCGCCCCTCAGGCGTCCCCGTACGCCTCGCCGCCCAGCTCGAATGCGGCCGTGCCCGCCGTCGCGTCGGCGAGCCACCCCCGGAAGGCCTCCACACCGGCGTCCGGCAGGCCGATCTCCAGGGTGACGGCCTCGCCGTAGCGGACGTCGCGGACCTCACGGCCGGTGGCGCGCAGTTCGTTCTGGAGTTTTCCCGCGCGCTGGTGGTCGACGGTGACCGTGGCCAGCCGGAAGCGGCGCCGGGTGCGGGTGCCGAGGGCGTCCAGGGCCTCGCCGACGGCGCCCCCGTAGGCGCGGATGAGCCCGCCGGCGCCAAGCTTGACGCCGCCGTAGTAGCGGGTGACGACGGCGACGACGTAGCGCATGTCGCGGCGCAGCAGCATCTGGAGCATGGGGACGCCGGCCGTGCCGCCCGGTTCGCCGTCGTCGCTGGCCTTCTGCACGGAGGCGTCGGCGCCGATGACGTACGCCCAGCAGTTGTGGGTGGCGTCGGCGTGTTCCTTGCGGACGGCCGCGATGAAGTCCTGCGCCTCCTGCTCGGTGGCGGCCGGGGCGAGGGCGCACAGGAAGCGGGAACGGTTGATCTCGGTCTCGTGCACACCCGCGTGGGCCACTGTGCGGTACTCGTCCTGCATCCCGCCAGCCTAATCCGTAGTCAAGAGCGTTCCGACGGAGCAGATGCTGCTCGGGACGTTCGAGCACGGGGCTGCGATGCCTCCGGCCAGCCGGGTCCACGGAGACCTACGCATGGAGCGGCGCGTGGTCCCTGCGCTCCTGGCGGTGGTGGTTGCGCGGGCGCCGGACGGAAGCCCGCGCGGTCGCTCACCCGAGGGTCCCGAGGTCGCGGGTGAGTTCGAGGGCGAGCAGCCGGTCGGCGTAGGCGAACGTCTCGAACCGGGCGCCGTCGGCCACCTCGGGATCGGTCGCGGCCCGCGCCAGCGCCTCCAGCACGCCCGGCGTGTCCAGGTCGTCCTCCCATGCCCCGGTGAGCCGCTCGCGCACCGCCTCCGGCACGGGCCGCGAGGGCCGGCGCGCCCATCCGGCCACGTCCCGCCGCCACCCGGCCAGCCGCTCGGCGGCCCGGCTCAGGGCGGCCTCGTCCAGCGTGACGGCCTCCCCGTGGGGGACGGCGAGGAGGGCGAGGCGCAGGGCAGCGGGGTCGGCGAGCAGGCCGGACAGCGTGGCCCCCGGCTGGCCCGCCCACACCACCGGCGCCACGGCCACCACCGGCCCCTCCGCACCGGCCGGGTCCGCCTCCCCTGCCGTCACCCGTACGACGCCCGCCTCCGCGAACCCCGGCCCGTGCGCCTCCTCGAAGGGGCGCACGGCGAGGGCGTCGGCGGCGGTGCGCAGCTCCGGCGCCTGGCCGGGAGCGGTCGTCCAGGCCTGGAGCCCGTTCAGTTCGAGGGCGCGGGCGAGGAGGTCTGCGGTCAGCAGCACCCGCAGGGACGTGAGGTCGGGACCGGGGGCACGGGCCTCGATACGGGTCAGGCCGCGGCGGGCGGGCGTGGCGGCGACGGACTCACCGGTTCGGGCGTCGAGGATGCGCAGCACGGGCCGAGCGTAGGCGCGCGGGGGCCCGTGCGCGGGCACCGCGCGCCGATTCCGGACACCATGGTGGGGCAGGGGAACGGGAATCAGCGCTTTCGGGGGCCGGTTGACGGCACCGGAAGACACCCCACAGGAGGCGGACGTGTACGACGAAGAGGCGGCGATTCGCAGGATTCTGACCGAAGGGGGCGATACCTGGGCGGTAGTCGGTCTGTCCGGCAATTCCGCCCGGCCCGCGTACCGCGTGGCGCGGGTGCTCCAGCGGTACGGCAAGCGGATCGTGCCGGTGCACCCGAAAGCGGAGACGGTGCACGGCGAGCAGGGCTACGCCTCGCTCGCGGACATCCCCTTCGACGTCGACGTGGTGGACGTCTTCGTCAACAGCGCGCTGGCGGGCGGGGTGGCCGACGAGGCGGTGGCGAAGGGTGCGAAGGCGGTCTGGTTCCAGCTCGGCGTCGTCGACGAAGCGGCGTGCGAGCGCACCCGCGCGGCCGGCCTGGACATGGTCATGGACCGCTGCCCGGCGATCGAAATTCCACGCCTTCCCTAGTGTCAGAACTTCTTCATCACAATTCTGCGGTGAATATTGACATTCGACAGGCGCCTCTGAGCTGTGGAAACCCTGTCTTCAAGTTGGCCAAGATCCTGGGTCAAGTTTTGGTAAGCAGTCTTTTGCCGACGAGGAAACCGTTCCTAGCCTGTGGCCTCCCTCCCCGTTAAAATCGCGTTTACGATCTGAGAGGCCACTTGCATGACGAAAGTCGATCGGGCTGCACCGGTAGCCACGAGTGAGTCCGGGGGCCTGCGTCGCGACGTCGGACTCATCGGCCTGATGTGGGCCTCCGTTGGTTCCATCATCGGCTCCGGCTGGCTCTACGGCGCCGAGAAGGCCGTCGTCGTGGCCGGCCCCGCGGCGATCATCTCGTGGGTGATCGGCACGGTGGCCATCGTCCTGCTGGCGCTCGTGCACGCCGAGCTGGGCGGCATGTTCCCGGTGGCGGGCGGTACGGCGCGCTACCCGCACTACGCCTTCGGCGGCCTGGCCGGCATGTCCTTCGGCTGGTTCTCCTGGCTCCAGGCGGCCACCGTGGCCCCCATCGAGGTCGAGGCGATGATCGGCTACGCCGGTCACTGGAAGTTCGCGCAGGGCCTGCAGAACGCCGACCAGACGCTGACCACCAGCGGAATCGTTACGGCAATCGTGCTCATGGCCGTCTTCGTGGGCGTCAACTTCTTCGGCGTCCGCGCCCTGGCACACACCAACAGCGCCGCCACCTGGTGGAAGATCGCGATCCCGCTCGCCGCGATCTTCATCATCGCCGTCGGCAACTTCCACGGCTCCAACTTCACCTCGGAGGGCTTCGCCCCGTTCGGCGCCAAGGGTGTGCTGGGCGCGATCAGCTCCAGCGGCATCATCTTCGCGCTCCTCGGCTTCGAGCAGGCGATCCAGCTGGCCGGTGAGAGCCGCAACCCGCGGCGGGACCTGCCCCGCGCCACGCTCGGCTCGGTCGCCATCGGCGCCGCGATATACATCCTGCTCCAGATCGTGTTCATAGCCGCGCTGCCGCACGCCTCCTTCGCCCACGGCTGGGGGAAGCTGGCGTACGCCGGCATCAGCGGCCCCTGGGCGGGCCTGGCGACCGTGGTCGGCCTGGGCTGGCTGGCCTGGGTGCTCTACGTCGACGCGATCATCTCCCCCGGTGGCACCGGCCTGATCTACACCACCGCCACCTCCCGCGTCTCCTACGGCCTGGCCAAGAACGGCTACGCCCCGAAGGCGCTCACCAAGACCGACAAGCGCGGCGTGCCGTGGATCGGCCTGATCGTCACCTTCGTCACCGGCATCCTCTGCTTCCTGCCGTTCCCGAGCTGGCAGGAGCTGGTCAGCTTCATCACCTCGGCGAGCGTGCTGATGTACGCGGGCGCGCCGCTGGCCTACGGCGTGTTCGCCGACCGTCTGCCGCACTTCGAGCGTCCCTACCGGCTGCCCGGCGGCAAGATCATCTCCCCCGTGTCCTTCGTGGTCGCGAACCTGATCATCTACTGGAGCGGCTGGAACACGCTGTGGCGGCTGGCCTTCGCCATCCTGCTCGGCTACGTCCTGATGGGCTCCTACGCCCTGTGGGCCAACCGCAAGGGCAGGCCCGACGCCCCCCGGATGGACTTCAAGGCCGCGCAGTGGCTGCCCGCGTACCTGCTGGGCATCGGCCTGATCTCCTGGCAGGGCAGCTTCGGCGACGGCAGCCAGGGCCACATCAAGCTGTACTGGGACATCCTGGTCATCGCCGTCTTCTCCCTGGGCATCTACTACTGGGCGAAGGCCACCGCCTCCGACACGGAGGCGATCGAGCGCAGCATCGACGAGGTCGTCGTGACGGACGCGCCGGCACACTGAACCGGAGCCTGACCTGGTGCCCCGTCGGCCGTCCGCGGCCGACGGGGCACCGTCGCGTCGAGGGCCTGCCGGGATCAGGCCACGCCCAGACCCTCCAGCACCACCGCCCCCGGCAGCTGTGCGAAGACCTCGCCCGGTACCAGCAGTTTGCCGCGCCTGCGGCCGCTGCCGACCAGGACGTAGGGCAGGTCCACGACGGCGGAGTCCACCAGGAGGGGCCAGCCGGCGGGCAGCCCGATCGGGGTGATGCCCCCGTATTCCATCCCGGTCAACCCCGTCGCCGTGTCCATCGGGGCGAACGACGCCTTGCGGGCGCCCAGTCGGCGGCGGACCGTGCCGTTGACGTCGGCGCGGGTGGTGGACAGCACCAGGCACGCGGCGAGCGTGGTCTCGCCGGCCCGCTTGGCGGCGACCACCACGCAGTTCGCCGACCGCTCGGGCAGATCGCTGCCGTAGTGCTCCACGAAGACGGCGGTGTCGGCCCAGTCCGGGTCGGTGTCGACATACAGGACGCGGTCGGCGGGGATCCGGGCGGGCCAGTTCCGCACCGCCCGTGCCACCGGCTCGGTCAGCCCGGCCAGGCAGTCGGTCACCGGGGTCGCGGTCTCGAAGTCTCCGATGGGTGCGCGCATGGCCGCACGCTAACAAGGCGCGGCACGGCGGCGCGGACGTCTCACTGCACGGGCGGCACCGAGACGGCCATCATCATCTCCATCGGGGCCTCGCCGCGGTTGGCGTAGACATGCGGGACGTCGGCCTCGAAGGTGGCGCTGGCGCCGGCCGGCACCAGGTGGTCCTCGCCGTCGACCGTGAGGGTCAGCTCGCCCGCCGTGACATGGACCAGTTCCACCGTGCCGGCCGGGTGCGGCTCCGCCGGGCTCTCGTCGCCCGGCATCAGCTTCCAGTCCCACATCTCCAGCGGGCCGGGTGCCTCGGTGCCCGCGAGCAGCCGGTTGTAGCTGCCGGACGCGGTGTGCCACAGCCGTACCGCCCGCTCGGCGGGGACGATGCGGACGCGGGGCCCGCGCTCGTAGTCGAGCAGGGTGGTGACGCTGACGCCGAGCGCGTCGCCGATCTTGACGATGGTCCCGATGCTCGGGTTGGTGCGGGCCTGCTCGATCTGGATCAGCATGCCGCGGCTGACCCCGGCGCGGGCGGCGAGCACGTCCAGGGTGAAACCGCGCACCGAACGCCAGTGCCTGACGTTGCGCGCCAGGGACTGGGTGAGCAATTCGAGGTCCGACACAGTCCGTCCGCTATCCGAGATAGTTCACTTCCTTGGATGACGCAGTCCAGTTCACCGAACTACGGTGAAGCACATCCGCTCGTCCAACAAACTGTACTGCGAGGGATCGTGACGGCCTTCTTCGCCCTGACCACCAGCCTGCTGTGGGGGCTGGCCGACTTCGGCGGCGGACTGCTGACCCGGCGGACGCCGGCGCTCACCGTGGTCGTCGTCTCGCAGGCCATCGCGGCGGCCGTACTCGGCGCGATCGTCACCGCCACGGGTGCCTGGAGCGCGGCCGGGCCCCGGCTGTGGTTCGCGTGCGCGGCGGGCCTGGTCGGTCCGATCGCCCTGCTCGCCTTCTACAAGGCCCTGGCGCGCGGGCCGATGGGCGTCGTCTCGCCGCTCGCCACGCTGAGCGTCGTCGTACCGGTCGGCGTGGGCCTGTTCCTCGGCGAGCGTCCGGGGCTGCTCCAGCTCGCGGGCATCGCGGTCGCCGTCGGCGGTGTCGTCCTCGCGGGCGGACCCCAGCTGCGCGGCGCGCCGGTGGAGCGGCGCACGGTCCTGCTGACGCTGGTCGCGGCGCTCGGCTTCGGCACGGTGTTCGCCCTGATCGCCGAGGCGTCCACCACGGTCACCGGCCTGTACCTCGCGCTGTTCGTGCAGCGGCTGACCAATGTCGCGGTGGGCGGCACGGTGCTCACCGTCTCCCTGCGGCGCGGCGGCACCGCCCTGCCGGAAGGCGGCTTCCGCTACCGCTCGCTGCCCGCGCTGGCCTTCGTGGGCCTCGCCGATGTGGCGGCCAACGGCACCTACGCCCTCGCCGCCCAGCACGGCCCGGTCACCGTGGCCGCCGTCCTCGCCTCGCTCTACCCGGTGGTGACGGCGCTCGCCGCCCGCGGCTTCCTCAGCGAGCGGCTGCGCGCCGTCCAGGCGGCGGGCGCGGGCCTCGCCCTGCTGGGCACGGTGCTGCTGGCCACCGGCTGAGGGCTCAGCCCTCGGTCTCCAGCTCGGCGAGCCGGGCCACCGCGGATTCGTCGAGACCGGCCAGCGCCCGCAGCTGCGCCGGCGTCGCTCCGTCCGGCACCGGCACCGGAGCGGGGGTCCGCAGCGGCGGCTGCCAGCCGGCCTCGGGCGTCCAGCGCCGTACGACCCTGGCGGGAGCGCCGGCCACCACGGCGTGGTCGGGCACCGCGCCGCGCACCACGGCACCGGCGGCGACCACGACGTTCCGGCCGATCCGCGCGCCCGGCAGGATCACCGCGCCGGTGCCGATCCAGCAGCCGGGGCCGATCTCCACGGGCTCCATGCGGGGCCACTGCCGGCCGATGGGCTCGTGCGGGTCGTCGTAGGAGTGGTTGGTGGAGGTGACGTAGACGTAGGGCCCGAAGTAGCAGTCGCGGCCGATGGTCACCGTGGTGTCCGCGATGACATGGCTGCCGCGGCCGAGCACCACGCCGTCGCCGATGCGCAGGATCGGGTCCGGGCCGAGATCCAGGTCGGGCATCAGACCGGCGGTCAGGGTGACCTGTTCGGCGATGATGCAGTGGGAGCCGAGGCGGATCCAGGGTTCGCCGAAGACCGTGCCGAGCGGGAAGGCGAGCCGGGTGGCCTCGCCGATGGCGCCGAAGCGGAGACGTCCCGGATGCTCCGCCGTGACGGAGCCGGCCCGCTGGGCCCAGGTCCAGGCCGCGTGGACGGCACGCTGGGCCAGGCCATGGCGCCAGGATGAGAACGTGTTCTTGCGCTTCGGCACGGGGTCACGTTACTCACGGGTTGCGTCCGGCGAGAGGCCGGACCGCTGTGATCTTTGCCCCACCCCCTGTCGTACCGTGCGGGTACGTAGCGACGCGAGGAGACGGTGATGACGCAGCGGGCACTGATCGTGGGCATCGGCGGCAAGGAGCCGCGGGTCGACGCGGAGGCGTTCGTGGCGCCGACGGCTTCGGTGATCGGGGACGTGGCGCTGGGCGCGGGGGCGAGCGTCTGGTACGGCGCGGTGGTGCGCGGGGACGTCGAGACGATCACCGTGGGGGCGCAGGCGAATGTGCAGGACAACGCGACGCTGCACGCCGATCCCGGCTTTCCGGTGACCATCGGGGAGCGGGTGTCCATCGGGCACAACGCGGTGGTGCACGGGGCGACGGTCGAGGACGACTGCCTGATCGGGATGGGGGCGACGGTGCTCAACGGGGCGGTGATCGGGGCGGGCTCACTGGTGGCGGCGCAGGCGCTGGTGCCGCAGGGGATGGTGGTGCCGGCGGGGTCGCTGGTGGCGGGGGTGCCGGCGAAGGTGCGGCGCGAGCTGTCCGCCGAGGAGCGGGAAGGGGTCACCCTCAACGGCACGCTGTACGCGGACCTGGCCCGCGCGCACAAGGACGTGCATCGCTAGGGTCTCTCGTCCGGACCTTGCCGGGGTCGCGGGCGCCGTCACTCGCCGGCGTTGACAGGTTCCCGCTCGGACAGCTCCTGCTGGGTCTGCTTCGTCCTGCGCTTGACGATCAGCATCGTGGCGAGACCGATGACGACGGCGGCGGCCAGGCCCACGTAGGAGAACTTCTTCAGCCAGCCCTCGGCGACGACGCCCACGTAGTAGACGGCGGCGGTGGTGCCGCCGGCCCAGCAGACGCCGCCGAGGATGTTGGCGATCAGGAACTTCCAGTAGGGCATGTGCAGGACGCCGGCGAGGGGGCCCGCGAAGATGCGCAGGAGGGCGATGAAGCGGCCGAAGAAGACGGCCCACATGCCCCACTTCTGGAAGGAGCGCTCGGCGGTCGCCACATGGGCCTCGCCGAAGTGCCTCGGGAACTTCCGGCCCAGCCAGGCCAGCAGCGGTCGGCCGCCCTTGCGGCCGATGGCGTAGCCGATGGAGTCGCCGATCACCGCGCCCGCGGTGGCGCACGCGCCGAGGATCAGCGGGTCGATGTGGGAGTGCTGGGAGGACATCAGCGCCGCCGACACGAGAACGATCTCGCCGGGCAGCGGGATGCCGAGGCTCTCGACACCGATCACCAGGGCCACCACGGCGTAGACGGCCACCGCCGGGACCGAGTCGAGCCATTCCTGGACGTGCACCGCGGGATCCTCCCCTGCCGCTGACCTTGCCGGGCCACGCTGTGTAAAGCGCTCCCCAAGAAAGGCTACCCGGTCGGCGGTGAACGGCCGCGCGCCGTCGTGTACGAGGGGCGGGGGCGGCGCACGGACCGGAAAGCACCACGCGGCCTGAAACGCCCCCGACCCCATGAACGAGGCCGGGCCCCCGACATCTGTCGAGGGCCCGGCCCTTGAAGGCTTTCCGGAGGTCCCTCAGCCGTTCGGCCGCAGGGTCCACACCACCGTCATCTCCCCGCTCACGGCGCCGTCCTCGCGCTGGATGGCGATGGCGACCGGGAACTCCGGCCGGCCGCCCGCGTCCAGCTCGGCGACGACCTCGGCGGCCGGGCGGCCCAGGGTGGCCGTCGCCGTCACCGGTCCCTTGGCCAGCTTCTTGTAGCCGATCTCGGCCCGGACCGCGAGCGGCACCGCGCGCGAGAGCTGGTCGCCGAAGGCCGTGAGCACGATGGCGCCGCTGGCGGACTCGGCCAGCGTGAACATGGCGCCGGCGTGGGGGCCGCCGATGTGGTTGTGGTAGTCCGGCTGGTCCGGGAGCCGCAGCACGGCGCGCTCCGCGGTCACCTCGACGAACTCCAGATTCAGGGTCCGCACCATCGGGACCGCGGCGGCAAGCATCTCGCCCATCGAGGCGCTGTCAACAGTCATGGACCCGATGTTACCGGTCAGTAGGAGCTGTTGACCAGCATGCTCCGCATCCGCTCCGCACGCCTTCGCACCGCTTTCGCTACGGCCCTGACGAGGTCCCGTGACCGAACCGTGCCGCCGCCGCACTAGTGTTGTCGGCCATGTGGCCAGATCAGCAGCCGCCCGGGGGCGCGCAGAACCCGCAGCAGAACCCGTACCAGCAGCCGGGTTACCAGCAGCAGCCGAATCCGTATCAGCAGCCGGGTTACCAGCAGTACCCGCAAGGGGGCCAGAACCCCGGTGCCGGTCAGCAGCCGGCGGCCGGGCAGCAGCCCGGACCCGGCCAGTACCCCCAGGCCCCCGGCCCGTACCCGCAGGCCCCCGGCCCTTACGGGCAGCAGCCGCAGTGGGGCCAGCAGCCGCCCACCGTGCCGATCCAGCAGTCCCCGCCGGGCGGCGGCAACGGCGGCGGGAACCGCACGAAGCTGATCGCGATCGTGGCGGCCGCGGCCGTGGTCGTCGCCGCCTGTGTGACCGGCGCCCTGGTCCTCGGCGGCTCCAAGGACGACCAGGCGGACGGCAAGAACGCGCACACCAGCCAGTCGCCGACGGGCGCCTCGTCCAGCCCCGCCTCGACCGACAATCCGCGCGCCGCGGAGAGCGAGAAGCCGACCGTGCCGGGCTGGAAGGTCGTGGTCAACCCCAAATGGGGCATAGCCTACGACGTGCCCTCGGACTGGCAGGCCCAGGCGCCCGACCTGGAGGTGGGCTTCGAGGACAACAAGTCCACCAGCGGCAAGCCGCTGATCGTGATGTCGGGCACGGCCGAGGACCAGCCCAAGTGGTGCACGTCCGACGACAACAAGGACGGCCGCACCGACGACACCCCGCTCGCCGTGGTGGGTTCCAAGGGCGCCAGCGGCGCGAAAAGCACCGACCAGATCGCCGTCAACACCCCGGCGTGGTGGGTCTACGGCGGCTACACCCAGCCGGACAAGAAAAGCGTCACCTTCGACAAGAAGGCGACCCCCTTCACCACCACGTCCGGGATCAAGGGCAGTTACGCGTGGGCGAGGTCGAGCGGCACCCCCCAGAAGGGCAAGTGCGCGAGCGACGGCAAGGCCCTCACCTTCGGCTTCCAGAACTCGGCGCACGACTATGTGTCGTTCAACTTCTACGGCGCCAAGGGCGTCAAGGACGAGGTCCCGAACGCCACGGTGATGAAGATCCTCGGCTCGGTCCGGCTGCACGGCTCCCCCACCTCCGGCTGACGCGGGGCGCCGGGTGCGGAGCCGGGGGCGTGGCCCCGCGCACCCGGCGTTCAGCCGATGCCGAACGACCCGCCCGGCGGCACCGGCGAGGGCACCGCGTCCGCGTCCTCGACCGGCCGCGCGGCACCCATGAACTCCCGCACGGCGGAGCCGTGTTCGACCCGCGCCGGGAAGACGTCCGCCGCCACCCGGCGGGCCAGCGCGGCGACGTCCGGCGGCCGGTGCGCGGCGATGAGCACCGCGTTGCCGAACCGCCGCCCGCGCAGCACCCCCGGCTCGGCGACCACCGCCAGCTCCTCGAAGACCGCGGCGAACGTGGCCAGTTGGGAGCGCAGAAAGGCGAACGGCGCGGCGTCCGCGAGGTTGGCGAGATATGTCCCGCCGGGCCGCAGCACCCGCTCGGCCTCGCGGGCGTAGGCGAGGGTGGTGAGATGCGCCGGGACGCGGGAACCGCCGAAGACGTCCGCGATCAGCACGTCGGCCGTGTCGTCCGGTGCGGACTGGAGCCAGGCGCGGGCGTCGGCGGCGTGCACCGCGACGCCCGCGCCCTCGGGCAGCGGCAGATACTCGGCGACCAGCTCCAGCAGCCCCCGGTCGGCCTCCACGACGTCCTGCCGGGAACCGGGCCGGGTCGCCGCGACGTACCGGGGCAGGGTCAGCGCTCCCCCGCCCAGGTGCAGCACGTCCAGCGTCCGGCCCTCGGGGGCCACCGTGTCCAGCGCGTGCCCGAGCCGGCGCGCGTACTCGAACTCCAGGTACGTCGGCTCGTCCAGGTCGACGTACGACTGCGGCGCCCCGTCGACCGTCAGCAGCCAGGCCCGCTCCCGGTCCACATCGGGCATCAGCTTGGCCGCGCCGTGGTCGGTGGTGCGGAAGACGGGTATCTGCTCGGTCACGGGTTCATTGTGACGCGCCCCGCGACGGCCCTACGAACCGACGGAGACCACCGTGCCCGCGCCGACCGTCCGGCCGCCCTCGCGGATGGCGAAGCCGAGCCCCGGCTCCAGCGGCACCACCCGCCCCAGCTCGACGGTCATCTCCACCGTCTCACCGGGCCGGGCCACGGCCGCCGCGCCGAGGTCGACGGCGCCGACCACGTCCGCGGTGCGGAGGTAGAACTGCGGCCGGTACCCGGTCGCGATCGGTGTCGTACGGCCCCCCTCGCGCCCCGACAGCACATACACCCGCGCCGTGAACCGCCGGGCCGGCACCACGCTGCCCGGCGCCGCCACGACATGCCCCCGCCGCACCGCGTTCCGGGGCACGCCCCGCAGCAGCACGGCCACGTTGTCCCCGGCCTGAGCCTCCGGCATCGGCTTGCCGAAGGTCTCCAGGCCGGTGACGACGCTCTCCACGGCGTCCGCGCCGAGCACCGCGACGCGGTCCCCGAGCCTGAGCGTGCCGCGCTCCACGGCGCCGGTGACGACCGTGCCCCGCCCGGTGATGGTGAGGACGTTCTCCACCGGCATCAGGAACGGCGCGTCCAGATACCGCTCGGGCATCGGCACATACGTGTCCACCGCGTCGAGCAGCGCCTCGATGGACGCCGTCCAGCGCGGGTCGCCCGCGAGCGCCCGCAGCCCCGAGACGCGTACGACGGGCACCGCGTCGCCCGCGTAGCCCTGAGCGGTGAGCAGGTCGCGGACCTCCAGCTCGACCAGGTCGATCAGTTCCTCGTCGGCCGTGTCGGCCTTGTTGAGGGCGACGACGATGTGGTCGACGCCGACCTGCCGGGCGAGCAGGACGTGCTCGGCGGTCTGCGGCATGATCCCGTCGAGCGCGGAGACCACGAGGATCGCCCCGTCGAGCTGTGCGGCGCCGGTGACCATGTTCTTCACGTAGTCGGCGTGGCCCGGCATGTCGACATGGGCGTAGTGGCGGGTGTCGGTCTCGTACTCGACGTGCGCGATGTTGATGGTGATGCCGCGCGCGGCCTCTTCGGGGGCGCGGTCGATGCGGTCGAAGGGCACGAAGGTGCCGGTGCCGCGCTCGGCGAGGACCTTGGTGATGGCGGCGGTCAGCGTGGTCTTGCCGTGGTCGACATGACCCATGGTGCCGATGTTCAGGTGCGGCTTGGTGCGCACGTAGGCGGTCTTGGACATGGCTGTACCTCGAAGCCTTCGCTGTCGTAGGGAAATCGAGGACCCCCGGAGGATGGCCGACCCTCCCCCTGCGGGGTCCGCCGGACGATCCGGGGAGGGTCAGCTTCGGGCGCCGTCGACAGCGGCCGCGAGCGTGGGGACGGCAGCCTTCGGCACATCCGCGACCGCGGATGCTGCGAGGTGGAAGGCGTACCGGAACATGGGGTCGATCATCGCCGACGGGATGTCCGGCGTCGAATGGTTTTCCGCCGGTTTACCCGCGCCGCGCCGCTCGTACGAGGAGGCGGTCCGGGGCGCCCTCTATCATCGGCGTCGGCCGTCGATGTCTTCCAGGGGGTCACGTGCTCGATGCCACCACCGTCCCCGCGCCGCCCGCGGCCCGCGCGGGGTTCACGGCCCGCTGCGCCCGTGCGCTGCTGTCGCCGTGGGCGCGGTTGACCCTGCTGCTGGTGCTGCTGGCGGCCGCGGGCGCGCTGGTGCTGCTCTTCGATCCGCAGCGGCTGCTGACCCGAGGCTGGCAGCCGCAGGCGGGCGGGCTCCTCGCGGCGCTGGTGTTCGGGGCGGGTTACGGGCTGTGCACGGTGGCGTTCGTGCCGCGGCCGCTGCTGAACCTGGCGGCCGGCGCGCTGTTCGGCTCCCAGGTGGGCCTCGGGACCGCGCTCGCCGGGACGGTGCTCGGGGCCGGCCTGGCCTTCGGGCTCGGGCGGCTGCTCGGGCAGGACGCGCTGCGCCCCTTGCTGCGCGGCCGGCTGCTGCGGGCGGCGGACGGACAGCTGAGCCGGCACGGTTTCCGGTCCATGCTGGCCGCGCGGCTCTTTCCGGGGGTGCCGTTCTGGGCGGCGAACTACTGCGCGGCGGTCTCCCGGATGGGCTGGTCGCCGTTCCTGCTGGCGACGGCGCTCGGGTCGGTCCCGAACACCGCCGCCTACGCGGTCGCCGGCGCCCGCGCCTCGACGCCGACCTCGCCCGCGTTCCTGCTGGCGATGGCCTGCATCGCCGTACCGGCCCTCGTGGGCATGGTGGTGGCCTGGCGGCAGCGGCACCGGCTGCGCGGCAGGTGACGGGGGTGCGGTGACGGCCGGTCAGAGGGCTTCGAGGATCATGGCGTTGGCGAGGCCGCCCGCCTCGCACATCGTCTGGAGGCCGTAGCGGGCACCCCGTTCGCGCATCGCGTGCACCAGGGTGGTGGTCAGCCGGGTGCCGCTGGCGCCGAGCGGGTGGCCGAGGGCGATGGCGCCACCCTTCACATTGACCTTGTCCAGGTCGGCGCCGGTCTCCTGCTGCCAGGCGAGGACGACGCTGGCGAACGCCTCGTTGACCTCGAACAGATCGATGTCGCCGAGGGAGAGGCCGGCGCGGGCGAGCACCTTCTCGGTGGCCGGGACGACCCCGGTGAGCATCAGCAGCGGGTCGGAGCCGGTGACCGCGAAGCTGTGCAGCCGGGCGAGCGGGCGCAGGCCGAGCCGGGCGGCGGTCTCGCTGGACGTGATCAGGACGGCGGAGGCGCCGTCGTTGAGCGGGCTGGTGTTGCCCGCGGTGACGTTCCACTCGATCTGCGGGAACCGCTCGGCGAATGCCGGGTCGTGGTAGGCCGGCCTGAGGCCGGCGAGGATCTCCGGGGTACTGCCGGGCCGTACGCACTCGTCGCGGGTGACGCCCTCCAGGGGCGCGGTCTCGGCGTCGAACAGCCCGGCGTCCCAGGCCGCGGCGGCCTTGCGGTGGGAGGAGACGGCGAAGGCGTCCATCTGCGCGCGGGTCAGCGACCATTTGGCGGCGATCAGCTCGGCGCTGATGCCCTGCGGCAGCAGGCCCTCCGGGTAGCGCGCGGCGACGCCGGGTCCGAAGGGGTCCTGGCCGGCGGGCACGTTGGACCACATCGGCACCCGGCTCATCGACTCCACACCGCAGGCGACGACGATGTCGTACGCGCCGGCGATCACGCCCTGTGCGGCGAAGTGCACGGCCTGCTGGGAGGAGCCGCACTGGCGGTCCACCGTGGTGGCCGGGACCGTCTCGGGCAGACCGGCGGCGAGCACGGCGTACCGGGTGGTGTTCATGGCCTGCTCGCCGACCTGGTCGACGGTGCCGCCGATCACGTCGTCGATCAGTGCCGGGTCGATGCCGGAGCGCTCGACCAGGGACTTCAGCGTGTGGGCGAGCAGCTGGACGGGGTGGACCTGCGCGAGGGCGCCGGTGGGCTTGCCCTTGCCGATCGGGGTGCGTACGGCCTCGACGATCACTGCGTCTCGCATGGTGCGGCCTCCTGCGGCAGGCTCGTTCACGAGCGTGGTTACCGGTAAGTAGGAAATCCGGACTCACCATAACGCAGCGGGTTGGAAAATCCAACTCACTGCAAGTGTGCGCATGCTCCTGCCGCCCGCGATGATTTGGAATCCAAACTCTCCCCTAAGCTGGGGCGCATGGCCGCACCGAAGGACCCGCGCCCCTGCTCCATCGCCGACACCCTCGCGGTGGTCGGGGAGAAGTACTCCCTGCTCGTGCTGCGGGAGGTATGCCTGGGCAACGGCCGGTTCGACCAGCTGGTGCGCAACATCGGCGCCCCGCGCGACATCCTGGCCGCCCGGCTGCGCCGGCTCGTGGACGCCGGGGTGCTGACCAAGCGCGCCTACAGCGAGCACCCGCAGCGTTTCGACTACCGGCCGACCGAGGCGGGGCTGGAACTGGAACCGGTTTTGATGACCCTCAAGGAGTGGGGCGACCGCCACCTGCGGCACAACACGGACCTGCCCATGGCCGTGGAGCACAGCTGCGGTCACGAACTGGTCCCGGTGGTCACCTGCCGCGCCTGCGGCTCCCCCGTCCATCACGACGACCTGACGGCCCACCCGCAGACGCCGGGCTGGACGGTACGGGGACCCGCCAAAACATCCTGAACTCCCCTGCCAGAGAAGGCAGTTACCCCATACGCAACCCGGCTCACCGGGCGCCCGTACCCCCGTTTCGGCCAACTCCGGGCCACTCCCCGGCGTCAACTCGCTCGGGCATATGCCACCTGAACTGGGCCGACCACGGGACGCGACCGGGGGTGCCGGTGACCAACCGCATACCTTCTGCGTAGTGGCGCGGTAGCGCAGTGTCAGCCCTTGCCCCTAGGCTGTCCCGCATGTCCCCCCATCCCCCGCCCCCTGGTTCCGCACGGTCTGCCGCCGAGGTGAACGAGCAGATCCGGGCCCTGTGGCTGCGCACCGGCGGCGCCCTCTCGGCCGAGGAGCGCGCGGAGTACGAACTGCTGGTCGTGGAATGGGCCAAGGCCATCCGCGAGGAGATCATCAGGGCCGCCTGACCGGCCTCCGGGGGCCGTCGCCCCCGCGCGGCCGGCCGGCATCATCGAGCGCCCGCCCCGCGCGTCCACAGGGACAGATCGCTGCTCGTCGCGACGGCGAGGGTTCGGCCCGACGGGGAGAAACCGGCGGCCCGGAATGCGGAGTAGTCCGCGTGGAAGATGTGCCACCAGCGCTCCCCGTGCGGACCGGGGTGGGGGAAGCCGCTGCCGCGGGACAGCAGGACTCGGTCATGCGGCCAGGCCGGTGCCACCGCCCTCACGGTCCAGCCGTCGCCCGTGGTGGCGTGCAAGCCGCCGCCGAAAAGCCCGGCGATGTGCACCCTGAGGCCGGCGACGGGGCCCAGACCGGGGCATGTCAGGTCGGCGCTCGCGTCGGGGGTCTCGTCCGCGGGGTCGGGGACGCGCTCACGGGCGATCCGCTCCCCCGTGAGCGCGTCGAAGAGACCATGGCCGGCGCCCGAGACGACCATCACCAGGTCCCGGCCGTCGCCGGGATGCGTCGCGAAGCCGATCCCGAGCAGCCCGCCGACCGGGGCGTACGCGATGCGCCGCCAGGGCTCGGGCGCCGGTACCACCGGGGCCGCGAGGAGCCGTTGCCGCATCTCCCGCTGGTACGGGGACAGCTCCGGTTCGCCGCCCGGCCGCCCGAGCGGTGGTCCGTTCTTCGTCCGCTGCGTCATCCGGCCATGATCCACACCCCGCCGGGCCGGCACGGCCCCGGCCCCGGTCCTCCCGCTCGCCCGAACCGCCGAATTTCCCCGCATGCCCCTTGGCTCCGCACCTGCCGTGGCCAAGACTGAGCCGATGACGCAGCGCGCGGAACTCGCGACCGTACTGGACCGGCTGGCCGTGGACGAGTTGGTGACCGCGTACGCGGTGACGGTGGACGACGGCGACTGGCCGGCGTACCCGGCCCTGTTCACGCCCGGCGGGAGAGCCGACTACCGCTCGTCCGGCGGGATCGAGGGCGAGGCCGGGCAGGTGGCCGGGTGGCTCGCCGAGAGCCTGGCGCGGTTCGCCGTACGGCAGCACCTGATCGTCAACCGGCGGGTGCGGTTCGGGGTCCTGGAGCATGACACCGGGGACACCGCGCGGGTGCGGGCCGACTACTTCAACCCGATGCGGCGCACCGGCACGGACCACCCGGCCCCGCCGGATGTGGAGTGCGGCGGCCGGTACGACTTCGGGCTGCTGCGCACGCCGGACGGCTGGCGGATCGGCGAGGTCGTGGTCACGGAGAAGTGGCGGAGGACGGCCGAGGGGCGGGAGGCGACGGCCCCGGAACGGTGACCGGCGAGGCGGGAAGCCCCCCGCGCGGGGGCCGGCAGCCCCCCGCCCCAGAGGCCGGCAGACCCCCTCCGGGGACACCGGGAGGCCCCCTGTCGTAGATCGCTGGGGACGCGCACACTGGAGCCCTTGGGTAGGGAGGCTCCGCATGACGACGATCGAACGCTGGCTGGTCTCTCCCTGGCGGCGCTCCGTCCTCGTCGCCCTCACGGGTGCCCTGCCCGTCCTGGCGTTCCCGGCGCCGTCGCTGTGGTGGTTCGCGTACGTCGCCCTGGTCCCCTGGCTGCTGCTGGCCCGCTCGGCGCCGACCGGGCGGCGGGCGGCGTACGACGGCTGGTGCGGCGGCTTCGGCTATCTGGTGGCGGTGCACCACTGGCTGCTGCCGAGCCTGCATGTGTTCATCTTCCTGATAGGCGCGCTGCTCGGACTGCTCTGGATGCCCTGGGGCTGGCTGGTGCGCCGGTACCTGGGCGGCACCCCCGGCCCCGGCCGGTGCGCCGTCGCGCTCCTCGTGCTGCCCTCCGGCTGGCTGCTGGTGGAGCTGGTCCGCTCCTGGCAGGGGCTCGGCGGGCCCTGGGGCATCCTGGGCGCGAGCCAGTGGCAGGTGGCAGCGGCGCTGCGCCTGGCCTCCGTCGGCGGGGTGTGGCTGCTGAGCTTCCTGGTGGTGGCCGTGAACGTGGCGGCGGCCGTGCTGATCGCGGTGCGCGGTGCCCGGACGCCCGCGGTGGCCACGGTGCTCGCCACCGCCGCCGCGACCACCGCCGCCTGGGCGTGGGCACCCCGGCCGCAGATCGACGGGCGGACGCGGATCGCCGTCGTACAGCCGGGCGTGGTGACCGGGCGGGACAGCCCGGAGCTGCGTTTCGACCGGGAGGAGCGGCTGACCCGGCGGCTCGTGGGGCAGGACGTCGACCTGGTGGTGTGGGGCGAGTCCAGCGTCGGTTACGACCTCGCCGACCGGCCCGACCTGGCCCGGCGCATCGCCGCGCTGTCCCGCGCGACGGGCGCCGACGTCCTGGTGAACGTGGACGCCCGCCGCTCCGACCGGCCCGGCATCTACAAGAGTTCGGTGCTCATCGGTCCGAACGGCCTCACCGGCGACCGGTACGACAAGATGCGTCTCGTCCCGTTCGGCGAGTACATACCCGCCCGTTCCCTGCTCGGCTGGGCCACCTCGGTGGGAAAGGCGGCCGGCGAGGACCGCAGGCGCGGCACCGAGCAGGTCGTGATGGACGTGGGGCACGGACTGCGGATCGGCCCGCTGATCTGCTTCGAGACCGCCTTCCCCGACATGAGCCGGCATCTCGCCGAGGACGGCGCGGACGTGCTCCTCGGCCAGTCCTCCACCTCCACCTTCCAGCACAGCTGGGCGCCGGAGCAGCATGCCTCGCTGGCCGCGCTGCGTGCCGCCGAGACCGGCCGCCCCATGGTGCACGCGACCCTCACCGGCGTCTCCGCCGCGTACGGACCCGGCGGACAGCGGCTCGGCCCCTGGCTGGGGACCGATGCGAACGCCGCACGCGTGTACGACGTGCCGCTCGCGCACGGCATCACGCCGTACGTCCGCTACGGCGACTGGCCGGTGCATGCCGCGCTGCTGGTGCTGACCGCGCTGTGCGCCGGCGAGGGGGTGCGGGCACTCAGGCCGCGCCGGGGAGGTCCTGAACCGCTCGTACCACCCGCTCGCACAGCTCATGGGTCGCCAGCGCGTCCCGGCCGCTGAGCAGGTGCCCGGCGCGCACCGCGTCCAGGAAGGTGTGGACCGCCTGTTCGATGCCGCGCTGGCGGGCCACCGGCACCCAGTCGCCGCGCCGGCGCAGGGTCGGCTGGCCCTTGTGGTCGATCACCTCGGCGAGGTTGAGCACCTGGCGCTTGGCGTCCTGGCCCGAGACCTCCAGGATCTCCTCCGTGGAGCCGCTGAGCCGGTTCATCACGCCGAGCGCGGTGAAGCCGTCGCCGCCGAGCTGGAGCACCACGTGGTGCAGCAGCCCGTCCCGGACCCGGCCGCGGACCGTGACGTCGTCGACCGGGCCCGGCGCCAGGAAGCGCAGGGTGTCGACAACGTGCACGAAGTCGTCCAGGATCATCGAGCGCGGCTCCTCGGGCAGCCCGACCCGGTTCTTCTGGAGCAGGATCAGCTCGCGCGGGTGCTCCAGGCACTGCGCGTAACCGGGGGCGTAGCGCCGGTTGAAGCCGACGAAGAGGGAGACGCCACGCTCCTCGGCCAGCTCCACCAGCCGCTCGGAGTCCGCGAACCGGAAGGCGAGCGGCTTGTCGACGTACGTCGGGACGCCCGCCGTCAGCAGCCGGGTGACGATCTCGGGGTGGGCGGCGGTGGGCGCGTGCACGAAGGCCGCGTCCAGACCGGCGGCGAGCAGCGAGTCGAGGCTGTCGTGCCGCTGCCCGGCGGGCAGGTGCAGTCCGTCGGCGACGCGCGCGAGGGTGGCGGGGGTGCGGGTGTGCAGATGGAGGTCGACCTCGGGCAGTGCGCCCAGCACCGGCAGATACGCCTTCCGCGCGATGTCCCCGAGCCCGATGCAGCCGACCTTCACGTATCTCTCCCCTGCGATTCGCCCACCTGTACGTCCCGGCAGCATACGGGGGCCGCCAGTCGGCGGCGCCGTCGAAGCCTCGCGGGGATGCCGGGCCGCTGAAAACCCCTGGAAGCCGCCGCACTTGACCGGCGAGGATGGGGCCATGACGATCGAACGCGACGAACCCGCCCTGAACGCCGGCGAACGCGAGATGCTGGAGGGCTGGCTGGACTTCCACCGCCGGACCCTGATCGCGAAGTGCGAGGGACTGACCGACGAGCAGTTGCGCACCGCCTCGGTGCCGCCCTCGGAGCTGACCCTGATGGGGCTGGTGCGGCACATGGCCGAGGTGGAGCGGTTCTGGTTCCACGAGGTGCTGCTGGACGAGGACCTCGGCGACCTCTACTCCTCCGAGGCCGACGCGGACGGCGACTTCCACGTCACGGAGGCGGACACCTGGAAGGAGACGTACGCCACCCACCAGGCCGAGGTCGAAAGGGCCCGGCGCGACACCGCGGGCCGCTCGCTCGACGAGTTGTCCCGGCGTACCGACCGCGCCGGCAAGGAACCCTTCAGCCTCCGCTGGATCTACACCCACATGATCGAGGAGTACGCCCGGCACAACGGGCACGCCGATCTGCTCCGGGAGCGGATCGACGGCGCCACCGGCGCCTGAGCCGTCAGCTCGGGGCCGCGGCGGCCCCTCGTTCGGTGCGGTAGTCCACCCGAACGGGGGCGCCCGACTCGCTTCTCCGATGCCAAACGGGTCCAGAACCAGCATCGTTGCCCGAGTGCATCGAACGACGACCACCGCAGCGCTTCTGGTCACCGTCGCCGTCTCGGCCCTCACCGGCTGTGTGACGGTACGGCACACGGCGGCACCGGGACCGCCCCCGAGTGCCGCGCCCCCGCTCCGGCCGGCGCCCCGCACGGACGGCAGCGCGTCACCACGGGTGGTGCAGGCACCGGCGCGGGAGGCACTGGCCATGGTCGGCCCGTCCGGGGACCCGGCGCCCGCGCCCAAGGCCGCCCCGCACGGAAGTCCGGCCGCCCCGCCGCCCAGCCACCCGGCTGCCCCGCGCCCCCGGCGACTCCGTGCGCACCGCCCCCCGCAGGCACCCCCTCGGACCTCCCAGCGGGTACCCGCGGACGTCTGCGACCTGGGCCGCGAGTACGGCGGCTGGCGCGGCAACAGCCCGGAGTCGCAGATCTGCGAACGAACGTACGGCCACCACTGAGCGACCCGGCGCCCCGGCTGAACGGGCCGACCGCCGACCGGCCCCTCCGACCCCGCGCCGCCCCCTCAGCTGGGGCGCTGCCGAGGCGGCCCCCAGGGCCCCCCGCCCGACGGACCCTCCGCCAGCCTCCGCTCGAGCCGGCCGATCGCCGCCCGGACGCCCTCGCCGTACCCGTCGTCCGCGAGGGCGTCCGCGGTGGTGCGGGCGTGGTCGAGATGGGCGCGGGCAGCCTCCGTACGGCCCAGCTTCACGTAGTCCGCGGCCAGGTTGAGGTGGAGCGAGGGGAAGAAGCCCGGCACGCCCCGCGGGTCGCCGTCGGGGAGTTCGCGGGCCGCCGCCAACGCCCGCAGATCCCAGGCGAGTTCGTCCTCGGGGTCGTCCTGGGTGTCGGCGAGGTAGTGGGCCAGGGTGCAGCGGTGCAGCGGATCGCCGTCCTCGCCGATCTCGGTCCACAGGTCGAGGAAGCGGCCGCGGGCCTCCTCGCGGTCGCCGGCGTGCTGCAGCATCACGACCTGGCCGATCCGCGTCAGCACCTCGTCCAGGGCCGTCTGTTCCCGTCGCTCCGCCACCGCGTCCTCCGGCGATCGTCCGCTGTCGTGCACCGACGCTAACCGGCGCCGCCCGGATTCCCGGTCAGGCGGCGCCGACTCCCCCGTCAGCCCAGGTCCGGGATGCGCCAGTCGATCGGCTCGTGGCCCTGGCGGGCGATCGCCTCGTTGATCTGGGTGAAGGGGCGGGAGCCGAAGAACTTCCTCGCGGACAGCGGGGAGGGGTGCGCGCCCTTGACCACTACATGCCGGCCCTCGTCGATCAGCGGGAGCTTCTTCTGCGCGTAGTTGCCCCACAGCACGAACACCGCCGGGTCGGGACGGGCGTCCACCGCGCGGATCACGGCGTCGGTGAACTTCTCCCAACCCTTGCCCTTGTGCGAGTTGGCCTCGCCGGCCCGCACGGTGAGGACCGCGTTGAGCAGCAGCACGCCCTGCCGGGCCCACGGCATCAGATAGCCGTTGTCCGGGACCGGGAGGCCCAGTTCGTCCTGCATCTCCTTGTAGATGTTGCGCAGCGAGGGCGGGGTCTTCACGCCCGGCCGGACCGAGAAGCACAGGCCGTGGCCCTGACCCTCGCCGTGGTACGGGTCCTGGCCGAGGACGAGGACCTTGACCTTGTCGTACGGCGTGGCGTCCAGCGCGGCGAAGACCTCCTCGCGCGGCGGGTAGACGGGGCCCTTCGCCCGCTCCTCCTCGACGAACTCGGCCAGCTCCTTGAAGTAGGGCTGCTCCAGTTCGTCGCCCAGAACCCCGCGCCAGGACTCGGGCAGCATGGCGATGTCGGTCACGTCAACGTCCTCACGATGTCGATCAATTACCGCGTGCGGTCACTTCAGGATTCAGAACCTACAGGCGACCACTGACAGCGTTCCCCCGCAGGACCGTTCCCCCGCCGCTCACCAGCTGGTTTTACGGTGCAGCGTCCACATCATCATGATCGTCGAGGGGTCGAGTGCCTGCTCGCCACCGGATATGTCGTCACTGGCCGCCACGTACTGCCGGCCCTGCCACAGCGGCAGCAGCCGGGCGTCGCCCGCGATGATCCGCTGGGCCCGCTCCATGTCGCCGACCGTCCTGGCGCGGTCGCTCTGGGCGCGCGAGTGCGGCAGCAGCCGGCCGGTGATCTCCTTGGCCGGGTAGGGCGTGCCCAGCGCGTTGTGCTCGCCGGTGAAGGGCGCGATGAAGTTGTCCGCGTCGGGGAAGTCCGGGGACCAGCCGCGGCCGAACACCGGGTACTCGCCCTTCTGGTAGCCGACCACATACGTCTTCCAGGGACGGCTCCTGAGGGTGACGGTGAACAGCCCGGAGCCCTCCAGCTGGCGTTTCAGCTCCCGGAACATCAGGGCGGTCTCGGAGCCGTAGCGGTCGGTGGTGTACCAGAGGGTGAGCGGGACCTTCCGGTGGATGCCGGCGTCCTGGAGGATCGTCCGCGCCTTGGCGGCGCTCGGGTCGCCGTACTCGTCGAAGAAGGCGGTGGTGTGGCCGACGAGGCCCTTGGGGACCATCGAGTACAGCGGGTCGACGGTGTCCTTGTAGACCTTGTGGGCGATGGCGCCCCGGTCCACGAGCTGGGCGATCGCCTTGCGCACGGCGGGCCGCCCGGCCCAGGGGTCCTCGGGGTCGAACACCAGGTAACTGATGTCCGTCCCCGCGCCGTCCACGAGCTGGAGGCCGGAGTTGCCCTGCTGCTGGAGCGCGAGGATGTCGTCGGCGCCGAGTCCCCGGTAGGTGACGTCGATCCGCTTGTCGCGCAGTGCCTTGACCATGCCGGCGGAGTCCTGGAAGTAGCGGATGGTCACCGCGTCGTTCTGCCGCCGGGCGAAGCCGTGGTAGTAGCCGTTGCTGGTCAGGACGGCCTGCCGGCCCTCCTGGTACGACGTGAGCTTGTACGGTCCCGAGCCGTCGGCCCCGGAGCCCTTGCGCAGGGCGCGGGCCGGGTAGTCCTTCGGGTCCACGATCGACAGGGCCGGGGTGGCGAGCACGAAGGGGAAGGTCGCGTCGGGCTTGCTCAGGTGGAAGACGATCCCGCGGTCGCCGGAGGTGTCCACGCGGTCGAGGCTGCCGAGGAGCCCGGCGGGGCCGGCCGCGGCGCCGATGGCGCGGATGCGGTCGACGGAGTACTTGACCGCGCGGGCGTCGAGCGGGTCGCCGTCGGCGAACTTCAGGCCCGCGCGCAGCGTGCAGCGGTAGGTGCGACTGGAGGAGTCGGCGAAGGAGCAGCTCTGCGCGGCGTCGGGCTGGGGGGCCGTCGCGCCGTTCGGGTAGGCGAGGAGCGTCTGGTAGATGTTCCGGTACAGCTCCCAGGAACCGTCCCAGGCGCCGGCCGGGTCCAGGGTGCTGGGCGCGCTGGTGGTGCCGACCACGATCGGGTCCCCGCCGCCCGAGCCCCCCTCGGACAGCAGTCCGCAGCCGCCGGCGACCAGCGACACGGACGCGATCGCCGTGACCGACCGCAGGAATCGGTTCCGGTTGGACAACGCGCACGCTCCTCGATCCGCCTACCTGGGTCGGCAGACCTTACCTCAGCGTCAGTGCGCCCAACCTCCCCTTGAACACGGCCACTTGATCGAAAAAGCGGTGACGACGTTGTCATCCTTCCTTGCGTTCGCTGTGCGGTGTTCCGGGCGCCGGTCCGTCCGGATTCCGGCGCCCGGAAAGTGGTTTCACACCCCGGCGTTGAGGAAGAGTCCACCATCCACGACGAGGGTCTGGCCGGTGACCCAGTCGGACTGCGCGGAGGTGAGGAAGGCCGCGGCGCCGCCGATGTCGGACGGCACGCCGAGCCGGCCCAGCGGGTAGGCGGCGGCCGCCTCCTCCTCGCGGCCCTCGTACAGGGCCTGGGCGAACTTCGTCTTGACCACGGCCGGGGCGATCGCGTTGACCCGCACCCTGGGCGCGAACTCATGCGCCAGCTGCTGGGTCAGGTTGATCATGGCGGCCTTGCTGACGCCGTAGGCGCCGATGAACGGCGAGGGCGCGAGACCCGCGATCGAGGCGATGTTGACGATCGCGCCGCCGTTGTCCTTCTGCCAGGCGTGCCAGGTCTTCTGGGCGAAGCCGAGCGCGGAGATCACATTGGTCTCGAACACCTTGCGGGCGACGTTCAGGTCCAGGTCCGCGATGGGCCCGAAGACCGGGTTGGTACCCGCGTTGTTGACCAGGTGGTCCAGGCGGCCGAAGGCCTCCATGGTGCGCTCGACGGCCTCGCTCTGGTGGTCGAGGTCGTGCGCCTTGCCGGCCACACCGATGACCCGCTCGGCGCCGAGCCTGTCGACGGCCTCCTTGAGCGCGTCCTCGTTGCGGCCGGTGATGCACACCCGGTCGCCGCGCGCGACGAGGGCCTCGGCGACGCCGTAGCCGATGCCGCGGCTGGCGCCGGTGACGAGGGCGACCTGGCCGGACAGGGGCGGGAGTTCTGCGGAAGTCATGTGCCCTGTCCCCTAGTCGAGCGGTCCGCCGGCGATGTACAGCACCTGGCCGGAGACGAATCCGGCCGCCTCGCCGGTGAAGAAGGCGATGGCGTTGGCGATGTCCTCGGGCTCGCCGACGCGCTGCACCGGGATGGCGCCCGCGGCGGCCTTCTTGAAGTCCTCGAAGCCCATGCCGACGCGCTCGGCGGTGGCCTTGGTCATCTCGGTGGCGATGAAGCCGGGGGCGACGGCGTTGGCGGTGATGCCGAACTTGCCCAGCTCGATGGCGAGGGTCTTGGTGAAGCCCTGGAGACCCGCCTTGGCGGCCGAGTAGTTGGCCTGGCCTCGGTTGCCGAGCGCCGAGGAGGAGGACAGGTTGACGATCCGGCCGAAGCCGGCGTCGACCATGTGCTTCTGCACGGCCTTGGTCATCAGGAACGAGCCGCGCAGGTGCACGTTCAGGACGGTGTCCCAGTCGGAGACGCTCATCTTGAACAGCAGGTTGTCGCGCAGCACGCCCGCGTTGTTGACCAGGATCGTCGGGGCGCCCAGCTCCGCGACGATCCGGGCGACGGCGGCCTCGACCTGTGCCTCGTCGGAGACGTCGGCGCCGACCGCGATGGCCGTACCGCCGGCCGCGGTGATCTTCTCGACGGTGTCCTTGCAGGCGGCCTCGTCCAGGTCGATCACGGCGACCGCACGGCCCTCGGCGGCCAGCCGTACCGCGGTGGCGGCGCCGATGCCGCGCGCCGCGCCGGTGACGACCGCGACCCGCTGTTCAGTGGTGGACATGTGCTGTTTCTCCTCGCCCTTGAGAGATCCCGTACGACCCTCCAGGAGGGCCTTCCGGTGCGGTGAGCGACCGCTTAGTATCCTGAGCTCACACGACGCTAGAAGCCCTGGCACCCGGTGTCAACGGCTCATCCGGCCGTTGTGATCCATTACCTCACCAGCAGGTCCAGCAATCGCTCCGTCTCGGCGGCCGGGTCGGCGGTCAGTCCGGTGTGCACCGGGCCGGGCTGGACCACGGTGGAGCGGGGCGCGATCAGCCAGCGGAAGCGCCGCCCCGCGTCGTCCCCGGCCGCCTGCCCGGCCGCCGCGCCGCCCGCGCAGTGCCGCTCGATCGCGGTGAGCGCCGCCCGGATCCCGGCCGCGTCGGCCGCCGGGTCCAGGGCCCGCAGCCGGTCCTCGTCCAGGTGGGTGCGGGCACCGACGTAGCCCCGGGCGCGGCAGTAGACGGCCACGCCCGCGTTGAGGCACTCCCCGCGCTCGATCCGGGGTACGACCCTGATCAGCGCGTACTCGAAGACGTCCCGGTCGCCGCCCTGGCCGGCTCGGGTGATGTGGCGCTCGGTCACGTGGCCGGCCATGTGGATGTGGGTCTCGCTCACTTGTCCTCCAGGATGCCGGTGATGCGGTCGGCGATGACGGCGGCGCGGGCGAGCAGCGGGCGCGCGTAGGCCCGGCGCAGTTCGTCCGGGTCGTCGAAGCCGGGTTCGCCGGTGAGCCAGGCGTCCGGGATCTCGGCGGTGACCTCGGCGAGCAGGTCCTCGGTGACGCGCGGCGCGAGGTCGGCCGCGGCCGCCGCGAGGTCCGGGGCGAAGCCGGCGAGGGCGTGCTCGGCGGCGTCGTAGGGACGGGCCGCGGACTTCTCGGCGGCGGGCCAGTTGTGGTGCCAGATCATGGTGGCGCCGTGGTCGATGAGCCACAACTCGCCCCGGTGCACCAGGAGGTTGGGGTTGCGCCAGGAGCGGTCCACGTTGTTGATCAGCGCGTCGAACCAGATGATCCGCCCGGCCTCCTCGGGGCTCACCGCGAAGGCGAGCGGGTCGTAGCCGAGGGCGCCGGAGAGGAAGTCCATGCCGAGGTTGGTGCCGCCGCTGCCCCGCAGCAACTCCTGCACCTGCGGCTCGGGTTCGCCGAGTCCGAGCACCGAGTCCAGCTCGACGGTGACCAGGCGGGGCGCCCGCAGGCCGAGGCGCCGGGCGAGTTCGCCGCACACCACCTCGGCGACCAGGGTCTTGCGGCCCTGTCCGGCTCCGGTGAACTTCATGACGTAGGTCCCGAAGTCGTCGGCCTCGACGAGCCCCGGCAGCGAGCCGCCCTCACGCAGCGGCGTGATGTAGCGGGTTGCGGTGACTTGCTTGAGCATCGCCCCAGGTTACTGGGCCGCCCGCGGCGCGGGGCCGGAGGCGGCCGGGCACCGCGGCGGCCGCCGGGGCCGCGCGGCGAGGAGCCGTACGAGAGAACGCGCCGTACTCCGAGGAGGGGGCCGCATGTACGTCGCCCCGCGGCGCCGGGCCGCGGGATCAGTCGACCTTCCGCGCGGCCGTGCGCAAAGCCTCGACCGCCGCGCGGATGGAGGGACGGCGGTCGGCGTCGGCGCGCCAGATGACGTAGACGTGCCGGCGCACGCGCTGGGTGAGGGGTACGAGGACCACGCCGTCCGGCACCGGATGGCGGCCCAGCAGCGGCGCGATGCACACCCCCAACCCGGCTGCCACGAGCTGTAGTTGGGTGTGCGTCTCGCCCGCGCGATGACCGACGATCGGCTCGACGCCCTTGGAGCGCAGGGTGAACATCAGCCACTCGTGGCAGAACTCCCCCTCGCCCCAGGTGATCCACTCGTCCTCGGCGAACTCGGCGAGGTCCACCTCGGCACGGCCGGCGAGCCGGTGTCCCGCGGGCACGGCGACCTCGGCCGGGTCGTCCAGGAGCGGTGCCTTGACCAGGCCGTCGGGCACCGGCATCGGCTTGTTGTACCAGTCCAGGACCACCGCGAGATCGAGGTCGCCGCGCACCACGGCGGCGATGCCCTGCTCCGGCTCCAGCTCGCTGGAGCGCACCCGCAGCCCCGGATGCTCGGCGCGCAGCGCCCGCAGCGCCACCGGGAACAGGCCGCGGGCGGCGGTGGGGAACGCGGACAGCCGCAGCTCGCCGACGACCTGGCCGCGGTGCGCCTCCAGGTCCGACTCGGCCAGCTCCACCTGCGACAGGATCCGCGCCGCGTGCTCCGAGAGCAGCCGGCCGGCGTCGGTGAGCCGTACGCCCCGGCCGTTCTTCGCGAGGAGCTGCTGGTCGACCTCGCGTTCCAGCTTGCCCAGCTGCTGGGAGACGGCGGAGGTGGTGACGTGCAGCGCGTCGGCGGCGGCGCTGACCGAGCCGTGCCGGGCCAGGGCGTCCAGGGTGCGCAGGCGCTCCAAGTTCAACATATAAGAGATCCTACGAGATACCCCGTGAGATTTCTCGATTGTGCTAAGAAGTTTGATCCCGCATCGTTGTCACCATGAGCACGGTCACCACATCCCGAACCCAGTCCCCCGCCGTCCCGGACCCGGCACCGTCCCGCCCCCGCCTCGACTGGCGGCTGCGCTTCGGCGCCCTGTCCCTGATCTGGGGCTTCAGCTTTCTGCTGATCAAGGTGGGGACGAGCGGGTACGCGCCGTTCCAGGTCACCCTCGGCCGGCTGGTCTTCGGTACGGCGGTGCTGGTGGCGGCGATGGCCGTCAAGCGGGAGCGGCTGCCGCGCGGGGGCCGGCTGTGGGCGCACATGGCGGTCGCCGCGTTCTTCCTGAACGCCCTGCCGTTCTCCCTCTTCGCCTACTCCGAGCTGACCATTCCGTCCACGCTGGCCGGCATCTGCAACGCCACCTCGCCGCTGTGGGGGATGGCACTGTCCGTCGTCGCGCTCTCCGAGGACCGGCCCACACGCATCCGGGTCGCCGGGCTGGGGCTCGGGTTCCTCGGGGTGCTGACGGTGCTCGGCGCCTGGCAGGGCTTCCACGGCCTCGACGCCACCGGCACGGCGATGGCCCTGCTCGCCTCGCTGAGCTACCCGGTGGGCTGGATCTACGTGCGGCGGACGCTGGCGGGCACGGGCAACTCCCATCTGGCGATGACCGGCGGCCAGTTGCTGGCGGCCACGGTCCAACTGGCCGTGCTGACCCCGCTGTTCACCGGCATGCCGAAGCACTTCGCCCTGGTGCCGCTGCTGGCCGTCGCCGCGCTGGGCGCGCTCGGCACGGGACTCGCGGTGCTCCTCCAGTACGGCCTGGTCGCCGAAGTCGGGCCCACGACGGCGCAGATGGTCACGTACTTCATTCCGGTGATCGCGACCGCGGCGGGGGTGGCGATCCTCGGGGAGTCGCTGCGCTGGAACACACCCGTGGGAGCGGTGATCGTGCTCGCGGGGGCGGCGCTCACACAGGTGCGGGGGAGGAAGGGCGCCGCACGTTCGTAGAGCGGCTGCCGGGCGCGGCCAGGCAGGTCACCCGAGCTTCTGGCCCGGTCGCCGCGATCCGGGCCGGTGAGCCGCGCTCCCGCGGGACGCGCGGTCAGCCGTAGACCCGTGCCGGTGACGGACGTACCGCCGCCTCGACCGCCTCTGCCAGCGGTTCGATGTCCCGCGGGGTCAGCGGGGACACCGTGATCCGGACGGCCGGGGGGCTCGACAGGCGGAAGCGGGCGCCCGGCGCGACACCCCACCCGGACTGGAGGAGGCGGGCCACGGTGGCCGTCTCGTCGGGGACCGGGACCCAGACGTTCATGCCGGTACGCCCTCGGGCCTCGATGCCACGGGCGGCCAGCGCCTCGATCAGGGACTGCCGCCGGGCGCGGTACGACTCCGCCACCGCGGTACGGTCCACCGCGCCCCCGGTCCACAGATGAGCCACCGCGCGCTGGAGCACCAGGCTCACCCAGCCGGGCCCGAGGCGCAGCCGGCCGCGGACCCGGTCGACGGTCACCGGATCGCCGGCGAGGACGGCGAGGCGCAGATCGGGGCCGTACGTCTTGGCGGCGGAGCGCGCGAAGGCCCAGTGGCGGGTGGCGCCCGCGAGGGGGTGCGGGGGCAGGTCCACGATGCCGTGGCCGTGGTCGTCCTCGATCAGCAGGGTGTCCGGATGCGCGCCCAGCACCGTGCGCAGCTCACCCGCGCGGGCGGCGGTCACGGCCGCGCCGGTCGGGTTCTGGGCACGCGCGGTGACGATCAGCGCGCGGGCCCCGCCGGCCAGGGCGCGGGCCAGGTCCGCGGGGGACGGCCCCTCGTCGTCCACACTCACCGGGACCGCGCGCAGGCCCAGCGCCGGCAGCAGATCGAGGACGCTGCCCCAGCCGGGGTCCTCGACGGCGACCGCGTCACCCGGCCGGAGGTGGGCGGCGAGGACGCGCTCGATGGCGTCGAGGGAGCCCGAGGTGACGGTGAGGGCCCCCGCGGGGACGCCGTCCGCGTCGAGTTCGGCGCGGGCGACGCGGGCCAGCTCGGGGTCGACGGGGTCGTCGCCGTAGAGGACGGCCCGCCGGTCCCCCGCCTCGGCCGCCGCGGCGAGCGCCGGGGCGAGGGGCGGCAGCAGGGCCGGGTCCGGGTTGCCGGTGGACAGGTCGCGGGCGCCCGGCGGCACCTCGACCCGGAGCTGAGCGCGTCCGGTCGTGGCCGGTTTGGGCCGCACCCGGCTGCCGCGCCGCCCGGCGGTCTCGATCACCCCGCGCTCGCGCAGCGTGCGATAGGCGGCCGCGACGGTGTTCGGGTTCACCCCCAGCCGGGCCGCCAACTCCCGCATGGGCGGCAGCGGTTGACCGGGGCGCAGCTCCCCGGTGCCCACCGCGCGTTCGACGTCGGCCGCGATCTCTGCTGCGCCCCGGCCCTCGATCCGATACTCTCCTAGCACAATACCCATTATGCACTAGTACAAATGCGATCGCCTGTCGGCTTCGCCTTGGAGGGACGTCATGCCGGGCACCACCGCGGAAACCCAGCCCACCGCCTACACACCGACCGAGCGCACCGTTCCCACACGCAGCGCGGACCGGGCGTCGTACGACAAGGAGCTGGTGCACGCGATATTGGACGAGGGGTACGTCTGCCACCTGGGCTTCGTCCGCGACGGCGCGCCCGTGGTGCTGCCCACGCTGTACGGCCGGGTGGGCGAGCGGCTCTACATCCACGGCTCGACGGGTTCGCGCCCGCTGCGGATGACCGGCGCGGCCGATCCGGGTCTGCCGGTGTGCCTGACCGTGACCCTCGTGGACGGCCTGGTGCTGGCCCGCTCCGCCTTCCACCACTCGATCAACTACCGCTCGGTGGTGGTGCACGGCACCGCGCACGAGGTCACCGACCCCGAGGAGCGGCGCCGCGCGCTGGACGCCCTGGTGGACCATGTCGTACCGGGGCGCGCCGCCGACTCCCGGCCCGCGAACAGGAAGGAGCTGGCCGCCACCGCGGTGATCCGCCTCGACCTGGACGAGGTCTCCGCGAAGCTCCGCACCGGCGGCGCCAACGACGAGCCGGAGGACCTCGCCCTCCCCCACTGGGCCGGTGTCGTCCCGCTCCGCAAGGGGTACGACGCCCCGATCCCGAACGCCGACCTGGCGTCCGGGATCGAGCTGCCGGACTACCTCGCCGGGGAGTAACTCCCCTTCGGTGCGGCCGGGTTGTCGCCGGGACCCGCCGCACGGCCGGCGCCGCCCCCGCGTGCGGCCGCCTCGCTCACGGTCAGGCCCGCGACCGCCGTGAGCAGCAGCAGGGTGCCGATCACGGTGGTGGCCGTGAGCCGCTCGCCGAGCAGCAGCACGGCGAGCACGGCCGCGGTCACCGGCTCCAGCAGCATGATCACGGAGACGGTGGCGGAACGTACGACGGCCGCGCCCGCGAAGTACAGGGCGTACGCGAGCGCCGTGGGCACGGCGGCGATGTAGCACAGGAGCCACAGCAGCCGGGCCGGATGGCCGGTGTGCGGGAGCAGTCCTTCGTGCAGCGCGAACGGCAGCAGGCACAGGGTGGTCACCGCGAAGGCCCATACGGTGGTCTCGGAGGCGTCGGCGCCGCCGTCCCGGCCCCACCAGCGGGTCAGCAGGGTCATGGCGCCGTAGCCCGCGGCCGACAGCAGCGCGAGCAGCACACCCGCGGGGCGGACGGCCGCGCCCGAGTCGCCGAAGGTCAGCACGGCGAGTCCGGCGAGGGCGCCGGCCACCGACAGGACACCGCCCGCGCCGAGCCGCTCGCCGAGCAGCAACCGGGCGCCGAGCGCGATGAGCACGGGGCCCGCGCCGAGGGTGACCACGGTGGCCACGGCGAGTCCGGTGGCCGCCACGGCCGCGAAGTAGGCGGTCTGGAACACCGCGAGTCCGAGGCCGGTGGCGAGGGCCTTCAGCACCCGGCGCGCCGCCGGTTCGGCCGTTCCCTGCCGGGCCCGCGGGCGCAGACCGCGGCCGGCGAGCAGCAGCAGGAGGCCCAGCGCGCAGCGCCAGAAGGAGAGGCCGAAGGCGCCCATGTCGCTGGTCCGGTAGATCAGTGAGGCGGCGGCGCCCGCGGTGCCCCAGGCGGCACCGGTGACGACGAGATACAGCAGGCCGCGTCCTACGGGCAAGCCGCCGGACGTGTTCGAGGTCGAGTTCGATTTCGAGTGTGACAAAGGAGATTCTCCGCAGAAACGCACCCGAGGGGTGCGGAAGTTCGGGGGCGACCCGATCGATCGGATCGCGCGGACTTCGTCTGCGGGCAGCACCGTCCGGCCCGGCGCCGACAGCGCCGGGCGGGTGTCCCGGAGGCCCGCCTCAGGCGGCGGGGGGCGGAAGTACGAGCGTGGACGGCATGACCAGCACTCTAGGCGGAGGTGCGCGGCCCCGACAACGCCCTTTCCGGGCCGCCGGGGACGACCGGTTCCGGCGGCCCCCCGGCGGGCGTCGCGGACTGGGCGATGAACGCGCCGGCCAGGACGATCACGCCGCCGAGGACCTGCGGCGCGGACAGGTGCTCGCCGAGCAGCACCCAGGCGAGCACCGTCGCGATCACCGCCTCCAGACAGGCCACTACCCCGGCGACCTGCGGGGACAACCGTCGCACCGACAGCACGCCGGTGATGTAGGCGACCACCGTGGCGGCGAGCACGAGCCAGGCGAGCAGGGCCGCGGCCGGTACGGCGGTCCCGTTCATCCGCGCCGAACCGGTGAGCGCCGCCCAGTGGAGCTCCCAGGGCCGGGCGACGGCGGTGAGCACGAGGGCGCCCACGATCAGGCCGTACGCGATGACGCCGAGCGGGTCCGGCGCCTCTGCGCCCGCGTCGCCGCCCTGATCGGAGAGGATGAAGTAGCCGACCTGGCAGCAGGCGGCGGCGAGCGCGAACGCCAGGCCCAGCGCGTCGAAGCTCAGCCCCGACCAGACCTCCACCACACAGGCGAGTCCCCCGGCCGCGAGGACGGCACCGAGCGCGGCGGCGCGGGTGACCGGCCGCCGCTGCACGAACCGCACCCAGCCGAGGACCAGCGCGGGCGCCAGGTACTCGATGAGCAGCGCCACGCCCACGGGTATGCGGGACAGGGCCGCGAAGTAGCAGGCCTGGACGCCGGCGACGGCGAACAGTCCGAATCCGAGGAGCAGCGCGGGGCGGCGGCGCGGCAGGGCGCGATGGCGCCAGGCGAGCGGCAGCATGACGAGGGCGGCGCCGGTCACCCGCAGCCACACCACGTGCAGTGGGTCGATTCCGGACTCGATCAGCGGCTTGGCGGCCACTCCGGACCCGCCGAAGGCCAGCGCGGAGACGAGCGCGAGGCCCAGACCGACGCCTCTGCCGCCGGTGTCACTGCTCTCAGAGGTACGCACCGGCACATGATGACAGGCGGCGACAGGAGCGTCATTCTCGTTGACACCTGTCTCATGAGATGGACGGCGGAGGGGGGAGGCCGCGGAGGTCCGCCGGAGCCGGGGACGGCGTTCAGAAACCCGCGTCCCGCGCGAACTCCTCGCGGTCGTCCGCGCCGAAGCCCCCGGAACCGGCGACCTCGATCCGGTCGGACAGCTCGCGCGCGTCGATGCCCGCGCGCTCCAGGACCTCGACGGCGCGCGAGTCCGGGTCGGCGAGGAGCGCGGCGAACAGATCGGTCGCGTCGGCCGCGTGCCCGCCGCGCCGCCGCGCCCGCTCTCGGGCACCGTGCAGGGCGGCGGCCGCCGCCGGGGACCAGTCGCCCGCGTCGCCGGTGGCCTGGCGGGGTACGACGGGGATCGCGCCCGAGTCCTCCACGCTGCCCTGCCAGCGCAGGCCGTAGCCGATGCTGCGCTGCACCAGGTAGCCGAGGAGCCGGGCGAGCCGGGGCGGGCCGCCGACGGCGGAGCGCACCTCGGGGTCCTGCTCGAGGAGGGAGTGCAGCAGGTGGGCGGTGTCGAGCTGCCGGTCGCCGTCCCGTACGGCCCGGCGGCGCGCACCGGCGACCACCGTCGCGAGCTCGGCGCCGAGCCCCGCGGTGTCCTGCGGGAGAGCGCCCGAGGACGCGGGGGCAGTCGGGCGGTCGGTACGGGATTGCACACCCCCACCCCATCAGCCACAACGGGCCGGGTCATCCCCGAGCGGAACCATTTGCGCGTCCCACGCAGAGTGGACACCGCCGTCCGCGATCTCCTTCCTGGGGAGGAGATTTCGGCCGTTCCACCTCCGGGGGGCGCGCCGGTTTGCGCACCACCGGCCGGGCGACCGCCCTACGCCATGTTCCGGGAGGGTGCCCCGCGCTCGCGCTCCGCGGGGCACCCTCTTGCCGCTTCCCGCCTTGCCGCCGCGACCCTCAGTCCTCGTCGGCGAGGATGAGGTACAGCCTCTTGCGGGCCTCGTTGACGACGGCCAGCGCCTTCTCGCGCTGCTCCTTGGTCCCGGTCTTCCAGACCTGCCCGAAGGCTTCCATCAGGCCCATGCCGGCCTGCCGGACCTCGCCCAGCGCCTCCCAGTCGACCCCGCGCGAGGCCTCCTCCCAGGGCGCCTCCGGACCCTCCTCGGCGACACCGCGGCCGCTGTCGGTGAGGGAGAACAGCTTCTTGCCGCCCTCGCTCTCGCTGACGATCAGGCCCTCGTCCTCCAGCATCTGGAGGGTCGGGTAGACCGAGCCGGGGCTGGGCTTCCAGGCGCCGCCGCTGCGCTCGGCGATCTCCTGGATCATCTCGTAGCCGTGCATCGGCCGTTCCTTCAGCAGAGCCAGGATCGACGCCCGCACGTCACCGCGCCGCGCCCGCCCCCTGGGACCGCCCCGCCCCCGATGCCCCCAGGGCCCGAATCCGGGCCCGAATCCGGGTCCGCCGGGCCCGAACCCCGGCCCCCCCGGAGCTCCCGGCCCACCGGGCCCGAACGGCCCGAACGCGGCGCGCCGCCCCTCGAACCCGCCCATGCCCATGCCGCGCCGGCCACGATCCTCGTGCCGCTCGAATCCATGTCCACGCATGGTGATCACTCCGTTTCTTCGCTGATCTGTCACGTATGCATCGCGTATCGTTCGCGATGCCTCAACGATATATCGGAACCGATCGCCTGCCAAGCCCCTTTCGATGCGCGGGTTCGGAAGCTGATCGCTGCACTACTCTGTCGGGCCATGAACGCGGACCCCTGGTTGGCAGACACCCGGATCTCCTACGACACGGTCGCGGCCAGCTACGCCGACCAGTTGCGGGAGGCTCTGACCGGGGCGCCGTATCTTCGGGCGGCTCTGGCGCTGTTCGCCGATTTGGTGCAGGCCGCCGGCGGTGGGCCGGTGGCGGACGTGGGCTGCGGGCCCGGACACGTCACCGCTCACCTGCACGAGCTGGGCGCGGACGCCTTCGGCATCGACCTTTCGTCCGGGATGATCGACGTCGCTCGGCGCGACCACCCCCACCTGCGGTTCGAGGTGGGCTCGATGACCGACCTCGACCTCGCCGACGCCTCGGTCGCCGGACTGCTCGCATTCTGGTCGTTGATCCACGTCCCCGACGAAGCGGTACCCGCGGTCTTCGGCCACTTCCGGCGCGTGTTGCGTCCCGGCGGACCCCTGCTGCTCGGCTTTCACGTCGGCGACGAGTCGCGGCTGAAGACGCAGGGCTACGGCGGCCACCCGATGAACGTCCACGTGCACCGCCGCCGGCCCGACCGAGTGGCGGCCTGGCTGCGCGATGCGGGGTTCACCGTCGAGGCCCACATGCTGATCGACCCCGACGAGAGCGTCCCCGGTGCGGTCCTCTTCGCACGCCGTCCGTCCTAGGGCCTCGTTCGGATCTTGCCGGGCGCGCGCACGTGGCCCGGAAAGCAGGCCGGTGCCTCGGAATTGGCCTTGGCCGGCCGGTCGGCGCAGCCGCTAGTTTCGGGGCATGCGGATTCGAATCGTGGACGCCTTCACCGACCGTCCCTTCGCGGGCAACCCCGCCGGTGTGCTGCTGCTGGACGGCGACGCCTTCCCGGCCGACGGCTGGATGCAGAACGTCGCCATGGAGGTCAATCACGCCGAGACGGCGTTCGCGCACCGGCTGCCCGCGGGCGGCGACGCGGACTGGGCGCTGCGCTGGTTCACGCCGGTCACCGAGGTGGCCATGTGCGGTCACGCCACGCTGGCCACCGCGCATGTGCTGCACACGACCGGCACGCACGAGGGTCCCGTACGGTTCGCCACCCGCAGCGGGGTGCTCGTCGCCACGCCCGCCGAGGACGGCGCGATCACCCTCGACTTCCCCACCGCGCCGCTCACCCCCGTCCCGGTGCCGGACGGCGTCGCCGAGGCGCTGGGCGCGGAGCCGGTCGCCGTCCTCGACACCGGGGCGAACGTCGGTGACCTGCTGGTGGAGTTGGCGGACGAGAAGACGGTCCGCGGTCTCACCCCCGACCACAAGGCGCTCGCCGCGTACTCCGCGCGCGGGATCATCGCCACCGCCCCTGCCGACGACCCGTCAGGGGGCTACGACTACCTCTCCCGCTGCTTCTTCCCGAACGTCGGCATCGACGAGGACCCCGTCACCGGCAGCGCCCACACCGCGCTCGCCCCGCACTGGTCCGCCCGGCTCGGCCGCACCGACCTCACCGGCCTCCAGGCGTCCCCCCGCACCGGCCTGGTGCGCACCGGACTCCGCGGGGCGCGCACCCTGCTCACCGGCCGCGCGGTCACCGTCATCGAGGGCGAGCTGCACGCCGGTCCGGGCGCATGACCCGCCGGCCCCGTCAGGCCGTCGGCAGCCAGCCCACCCTGCCCGCGAGGAGGGCGTAGCCGACGAACGCGCCGATGTCGAGCAGCGAGTGGGCGACGACCAGCGGGCCGACCCGGCCCCAGCGGCGGTACAGCCAGACGAACACCACGCCCATGACCATGTTGCCGAGAAAGCCGCCGATGCCCTGGTAGAGGTGGTACGAGCCGCGCAGGACCGCGCTCGCGACCAGCGCGGTCCCCGGTGCCCAGCCCAACTGGCCCAGCCTGCGCAGCAGATAGCCGACGACGATGACCTCTTCGAGGACCGCGTTCTGCACCGCGGACAGGATCAGCACCGGGTACTTCCACCACACACCGGGCAGCGCCTCGGGCACGACGGTGAGGTTGAAGCCCAGGCCCCGCGCGGCCAGGTAGAAGGCGATCCCGGTACTGCCGATCACCGCCGCGACCGCCGCGCCCCGGCCGAGGTCGGGCCAGGGCCGGGTGCGGTCGAAGCCGAGGGTGCGCAGGCTCCTGCCCTCGCGGAGCAGGAAGTGGGCGACCAGGGCGACGGGGACGAGGGCGGTGGCGATGCCGAACAGCTGCCAGGCGAGGTCGAGCCAGGGACGGCCCGGCGCGGCCGAGGCGTTGAGGGTGGCGGCCTGTTCCTTGAGTCCGCCCGGCTTGGTCACCGAGCCGATGAAGCTGATCAGCGCGGAGACCCCGCTCGCGCCCAGCGACAGCGCGAGCACGAGGATCGTCTCGTCGCGCAGGATCCGCCGCGTCCGCTGTTCCAGCCCGCCCTCCGCCCCGGCCTCCACCTTCACCCCTGCCTCCCACACCTCACGTGCCGACTGCCGCATCGCCCGCAAGGATCGCAGAAGCACCTGGGAGAACCGCGCACCGGGCCCGTGGGGTTCGGCAGACGGCCCCACCGCCACCTGCCCGCCCGCCATGGACCTCCCGCTCAGGCCGCCGGCACCGGCTCCGGCAACCCCACCGGCCACATGTGCACCGGCTCGCCCACATGCATCAGCTCGGCGTACCGCCGCGTCGTCGCGGCCAGCGCGGCCTGCCGGGACAGGCCGCCTTCCAGCGCGCGGTGGAAGGTCGCGGCCTGCCAGGACGCGCCGTTCATCCGGCGCCGGCAGCGCTCCTCGATGACGCCGAGGTACAGGTCGCGGTCGGCCGCCTCGACGCCCCACGCGTCCAGCCCCGCCGAGGCCAGCGGCAGCAGCTCGTCGCGGACCAGGGTGACCGCGTCGACCTCGCCCGTGCCGCCGTAGCGCCCGCGCCGGGGCCAGACGAAGCGGGCGTCGATGCCGTGGCGGCACGCCGCGTCGAAGTTGGCCTCGGCCGCGGCGAACGGCAGCCGGGTCCACACCGGCCGGGACTCCTCGGCGAGGGCGCGCACCAGCCCGTAGTAGAACGCCGCGTTGGCGATGACGTCGGTGATGGTGGGACCGGCCGGCAGGACCCGGTTCTCCACCCGCAGGTGCGGTACGCCGTCCGCGATGCCGTACACCGGCCGGTTCCAGCGGTAGATCGTGCCGTTGTGCAGCACCAGTTCGGAGAGTTTCGGGGTGCCGCCGGCCGCGATGACCTCCAGCGGCTCCTCGTCGTCGCAGATCGGCAGCAGGGCCGGGAAGTAGCGCAGGTTCTCCTCGAACAGCTCGTACGCCGAGGAGACCCACCGCTCGCCGAACCAGGTGCGCGGCCGTACGCCCTGCGCCTGGAGTTCGGGCGGCCGGGTGTCGGTGGACTGGAGGAACAGCGGTGGCCGCGACTCCCGCCACAGTTCGTGGCCGAACAGGAACGGCGAGTTCGCGCCCACGGCGATCTGCGCGGCGCTCGCCGCCTGCGCCGCGTTCCACACGTCCGCGAACCGCCCGGGCGTCACCTGGAGGTGCAGTTGCACGGAGGTGCACGCGGCCTCCGGGACGATGGACTTGGCGGTGCAGACCAGGTGCTCCACGCCCTCGATGTCGAGCCGGAAGTCCTCCCCGCGCGCCGCCACGATCTGGTCGTTGAGCAGGGTGTAGCGGTCGACCTCGGAGAGGTTGGAGGAGACCAGGTCGTCCCGGCCGAGCGTGGGCAGGATGCCGGTCATCACGATGCCCGCGTCGACCTCCCCGGCCTTGCGGTCGGCGTAGGCGAGCGAGGTCCGCAGCTCCTCGGCGAGGCGGTCGAAGACCCGGCCGCCGAGCCGGTGCGGCGCTATGTTCACCTCCAGGTTGAACATCGCGAGTTCCGTTTGGAAGTCACGGCTGGCGATACGCTCCAGCACTTGGCCGTTCAACATTTTCGGCATGCCGTCCGGACCGGCGAGATTCAATTCGATCTCGACGCCCATGAGGTTCCTGGGGCGGTCGAATCGCTTCTCGACCAGCAGCCGCTCCAGCCCCGTCAAGCACTTCTGGAGCTTTTCGCGATAGCGCTGGCGATCGGACAGGTCGAACTGCCCTGCCACGACCTTCTCCCCCATCGAAGTATCCCTCCTCGGATGGGCGGCCCGCGTTCCGGCCGCCGGGGCTCCCAGGGTCAGGTGGAGTAATGCCCAGTGAAAGCGATCGATAACGTCCCGCGCCACCCGGACGCCCGCTACGCTGTCGGAATGTTCCCTGCGGCACATTCACGGGGCATGTAGCGAGCGCACCCACGGGTGCCCCGAACGCCTCGTGAGAAACGCCGACGACTTTCGGCCGTCCGCGAACGGAGCGTAAGGCCAGGTCGACACCCGGTGACCGCCCGTAAATCGGGATGATTTCCGCGAATCAGCGGCCTATTCATGTCTTGTGGGGCCCGCGGCAATGGGTTAGCTGAAACACCGCCTGAACACATGTCGTATAAACTTCGTCCACAAGGCGGGAGGGTGGCACCCTCGGTCCGGGTCCTGCCGCATTCCTGCCGCTCCGGTTGACGGGCGGAGGAGCGCGCCGCACCCTCGTTCTCCACCGACCGGCCCCCACCTCTCCGGCCTTTTGTGAGCAGACAGCGCCGTCCGCCCCACCCTCCCTCGCGCCCCGCGCCTGTCGAATGAGAGGCGACCCACCATGCCGCTTCACGTTGCCCCTGCCCCCGCGCCCGCCCTGCGCTCCGTCCTCACCGCCCTGAGCTCGCCGACCGCGGTCCGTGAGGCCCGCACCCCCTCCCTGCGTGCCGCGCAGGGCCCCGTGACCCCCGAACTCCCTTTGCCCGTCCATGTGTTGGACCGGATCACGCCGCAGGGCCTGTCCGCCACCCGACTGGCGGGCTGGCGCTTTCTGATCCGCTGCGGCGACCGGGCGCCGGCCGCGGCGGAGACCATGCTCACCCCCGACGGCTGGGCCTTCTCGCACTTCTTCGAGGGCCCGTACGTCGCCTCCACCGAACTGGCCCTGAAGCAGGCCGAGTCTCTCCAACAGCCTTACCAGCCAAGGCTGTTGTCGGTTCCCGGCCTCTACATGCTCACCCTGTGGCTGCACGGCGACACCACCGCCGACGGCGCCGAGGGTCATCCGGCCGCCAGCGATCTGCTGGTGCCGCTCGCCCCGGCACCGCCCGGCATCGCGGCGCACCTGCCGCACCCGGTCGCCGATCTGCTCCCGGTGCTGACCCTGCGGGCCACCCGGCTCCCGCTGCTCGGCTCGCCGGCCGCCTGACGCACGGGGCCCGGACGGACTAGTCCACCTCGGCCAGGGCGAACCACCTGAAAGGACAGGGTAGTTGGGCTGAACCGTCCGCGCGGGTGACGCGTCCTCAAGCTTGTGGGAACCGGTGCCTCGAAATCCCTGCGGAACGACGCCCGTGGGGCAAGACTGGGCTCCGAACGACTGCATGACGGGGGACGCCATGACCACCACAGAGCGAGAGATCCCATCCATGTGCCAGCACCAGCCACCGTGCCCGCCAGCCGAGTCCGCCGACCGGGAGTCCGCCCGCCTCGTGGCGCACCACCCGGAACAGGGGTGGAGCCTGCTGTGCAACGGCGTCCTGTTCTTCGAGGACACCGGTGAGCTGCTGCCCGACGGCCGCGTCATCGCCCCGCACCGCCCGCTCGGCGCGGACCAGGTGGTGACCGCCGCCTGACCACGGCGGCGCCGCGAGGACGGCGAGGAGCGCAGGGGCCGGCCGCACCCACCCGGTGCGACCGGCCCCGACGCGTGTCCGGCTGGTCGTATCCCCGCCGCGGGGGTGGGATGGAAGGAGACGGCGCGGGACACCGGTAAGGAACGGTGAGTCATGTCCGGTTACGACGCCTCGGCGGTCGCACGTGTGGTGGTCGGAGTGAGCGGCTCTCCGGGCAGCGTCACGGCCCTGCGGCGGGCCGGCGCGCTCGCCCGCCGGCTGGGGGTGGAGCTGTGGCCGGTGCTGGCCTGGGAGCCGCCGGGCGGCGATCCGGCCACCCACCGCTCACCCGCCGCCACCCACCCTTCGCCCACCGCGGACGTGCCGGACGAGGAGTGGCAGCGGCTGGCCGGGGGCCGGCTGGTCGCGGTGCTGGTGGCGGTTTTCGGGGAGCGGGGGCCCGGCGTGCCGGTGCACGCCCTCGTCGTCCGCGGCAGTCCGGGCCGGGCGCTGGTGGCGCTCGCGGACCGCGAGGACGATCTGCTGGTCGTCGGCACCGGCCGGCGCGGCCTGCCGCGCGTCTTCTCCGGCCGGGTCCGCCGGCACTGCCTCGCCCACGCCGACTGCCCGGTCCTCGCCGTACCGCCGTCCCCGCTGGAGTCCCAGCTGCTCGCCGTCCACCGGCGCAACGCCTGGCATCTGCCCCTGGACACCCGCGGGCTGTGATCTTCGCCGCAGCGGACGCGTAGGAGCCCCGTCAAGAACCGGGCCAGGCACGTCAGGGCGCCGTCAAGCATCGCGCCGCCCCCGCCCCGACTGATTACCGTCGATGTCATGGAGCACAGCGACGACACCCGCCCCCGGCTGACGAGCCCGCGGCCGCCGACCGCCCTGCCCACGGCGTACGACCGCGAGTGGGCCGGCGAGGTGCGCACCGCCGCGCGCTGCGCCACCGCGCTGTTCGCGCTGCTGCTGTGCATCGACGGCGCGGCCGGCTCCCTCACCTGGGCGCGGGGCCTGCTGTGGTGCGTCCTGGCCCTGACCCTGTTCCTCGTCCTGTATCCGGCCAGGGTGTCGGCCGGTGACGGCTGGCTGGCCAGCAGGCGGCTGCTGCGCACCCGCCGGGTGCGCACCGATCTGCTGGTCGCCGTCCGCCCGCTGGACGGCGTCACCCGGCGCCTGGTGCTGCGCGACCTCCTGGGGAACCGGGTGGAGATCGATCCGGAGGTGCTGGTGCGCAACCCGGCCCTGTGGCACCGGCTCGACGACGGCGCCCGCCACGCCCTGGCCGGCGGCACCCTGCGCTGCGGCACCACCGCCCTCGACCAGCTCGCGCACCGGCTCGACCGTGAGACGGCGCTGGCGGTCTTCCGGGCATCCGGGCTGGAGTGACGCCCCGGACGGCACTCCGGACGGTGTCCGCGGCCCGGCCGGGCACACGCACGGTGACCAGGGCCCGGACCGTACCGCGAACACCGCGCCCCAAAGCGGCCCGTGCCCGGCGACCACCTTCGCGACGGCACCGCGCACGATGACACTCGGTGGCCGCCGATCCCCCGGAGGTGCGACCCGCCACTCGTTCGGCCCAGCTCCCGGCGACCCGCTCCTGCCTCAGCTTCTTGATGCGGCCCTGACCGCACCGCGCCATTCTTAACGCAAGATTGACGCCTCCCCGCCCCCGATCCGGAGGCCCAGGCGTCACGCTCTGCATACGCTGGTGCCGCCGTCCGTGTGATGGCCGAAAAGAGCTGAGCCCCACATCAGGAGCGCACCGATGGCCACGACCGAACACCCTCCCAGTACCAGTCGCCTGCGCGCCTGGATGCTGGAGGGCCTGTCCGACATGGGCAAGAGCGGTGGCCACACCGGACCGCACGCCCAGCCGGAGCCCCCGCACAAGGGGCAGCGCTGGTGGCGGGTGATGTGCCTGACGGGTGTCGACTACTTCTCCACCCTCGGCTACCAGCCGGGCATCGCCGCGCTCGCGGCCGGTCTGGTCTCCCCCATCGCGACCATCGTGCTGGTGATCGTCACCCTGGCGGGCGCGCTGCCGGTGTACCGGCGGGTGGCCGAGGAGAGCCCGCACGGCGAGGGCTCCATCGCGATGCTGGAGCGGCTGCTGTCCTTCTGGAAGGGCAAGCTGTTCGTGCTGACCCTGCTCGGGTTCGCGGCCACCGACTTCCTGATCACCATCACCCTGTCCGCCGCCGACGCCTCCACCCACCTGGTGGAGAACCCGCATCTGACGAGCGCCCTCCAGGGCAAGCAGATGGTGATCACGCTGCTGCTGGTGGCGCTGCTCGGCGCGGTGTTCCTCAAGGGCTTCCTGGAGGCGATCGGCGTCGCGTTCGCCCTGGTGGGCGTCTATCTCGCGCTCAACCTGGTCGTGGTGGTCGTCGGCCTGTGGCATGTCATCACCGCCGAGCACGTGGTGACGGACTGGACCAGCGCCCTGACCGCGCAGCACGGGAACGTCTTCGTGATGATCGGCGTGGCCCTGATCGTCTTCCCGAAACTCGCCCTCGGCCTGTCCGGGTTCGAGACCGGCGTCGCCGTCATGCCGCACGTCAAGGGCGATCCGGGCGACACCGAGGAGCAGCCGGCCGGCCGCATCCGGGACACCAAGAAGCTGCTGACGACCGCCGCCGTCATCATGAGCTGCTTCCTGATCACCAGTAGCTTCATCACCACCCTGCTGATCCCGGAGAAGGAGTTCCAGCCGGGCGGTCCGGCCAACGGCCGTGCCCTCGCCTACCTCGCGCACCAGTACCTCGGCGGCGCGTTCGGCACGGTGTACGACGTCTCGACCATCGCCATCCTGTGGTTCGCCGGCGCCTCCGCCATGGCGGGCCTGCTCAATCTGATGCCGCGCTATCTGCCCCGCTACGGTATGGCCCCGCACTGGGCGCGCGCGGTGCGCCCGATGGTCATCGTCTTCACGCTGGTCGCGTTCCTGGTGACCTGGATCTTCGACGCCAACGTGGACAAACAGGGTGGCGCCTACGCCACGGGTGTGCTGGTGCTGATCAGCTCCGCGGCGATCGCGGTGACCATCGCCGCGCGCAAGGCGGGCCAGCGCCGCTGGACGATCGGCTTCGCCGTGATCTCGGTGGTGTTCCTGTACACCACGGTCGTCAACGTCATCGAGCGTCCCGACGGTGTGAAGATCGGTGCCTGCTTCATCGTCGGCATCATCCTGGTCTCGCTGCTCTCCCGGCTGGCCCGCGCCTTCGAGCTGCGCGTGACCAGCGTGACGCTCGATCCGATGGCGGAACGTTTCATCAGGGACATGGCCAGCCGCAAGATGCGGTTCATCGCCAACGAGCCGGGCCACCGGGACAAGGCCGAGTACCGCGACAAGATCGAGCAGATCCGCGCCGACAACGACATGCCGGAGCAGGAGGACTTCGTCTTCGTCGAGGTCACGGTCACCGACCCGTCCGAGTTCGAGGCGGGCCTGACCGTGCGCGGCGAGGTCCTGCACGGGCGCTACCGGGTGCTGACGCTGGAGTCGGCGTCCATCCCGAACGCCCTGGCCGCGCTGCTGCTGCATGTCCGCGATGTCACCGGCTGCACTCCGCACATCTACTTCGAGTGGACCGAGGGCAGCCCGTTCGCCAACTTCCTGCGCTTCTTCCTGTTCGGCCAGGGCGAGGTCGCGCCGGTCACCCGCGAGGTGCTGCGCGAGGCGGAGCCGAACCGGGAACGCAGGCCGCGTGTGCACACGGGCTGAACGGCGCCCTATCGTTTCCGGCATGCAGTCCTACACGATCGGCCAGGCGGCGCGGCTGCTCGGCGTCAGCCCGGACACCGCCCGCCGCTGGGCCGACGCGGGCCGGGTGGCCACCCATCGCGACGAGGCGGGACGGCGGCTGATCGACGGCCGGGACCTGGCCGCGTTCTCCGTCGAACTGGCCAAGGGCGGCGAGGAGGAGACCTCCTACACCTCCGTACGCAACGCCTTCCCCGGCATCGTCACCGCCATCAAGCTCGGCGACGTCGCCGCCCAGGTGGAGATCCAGGCGGGCCCGCACCGGCTGGTGTCCCTGCTGACCCGCGAGGCCGTCGAGGAACTCGGCCTGGAGGTCGGCGTGGAGGCCACGGCGCGGGTGAAGTCGACAAACGTCCATATCGACCGGGTCTGACCGCCTCCGCTCCACACCGGCCGAGAACCGCTCCGCGCCGGCCGCACCCCGCCCCCGTGAGGCCCCCTCCGGGAACCTGAGGGCGCCCTCAGGTCACCACCGCCACCTCCACCGGCGCGCACCGGTACCCCCCGTCCACCCGGATCGCCGTGATCCCGCTGACGTGCCGGGCCCCGCACCGGTCCTGGGGCAGGACCAGCTGGGGACCGGTCGCGTCCAGCGGGGTGCCGTCGATGGTGACGCCCAGCAGGACGGGCGCGTCGGCGAAGTCCGGGTCGATCTCGGCCCAGGACAGCAGCGCGTGGTGGCCGTCGGTGCCGGTGACGGCGATCAGGAAGCGCAGCCGGTCCTTGCGGCGCACCGGGTCGAAGCCGGGTCCGGCGTCGGCGAGGACGTCGTACAGCCGCGGCCCCGTGAAGCGGTGGTGCTGCATGCCGCTGGTCGCGCACTCGAAGCTGACGGCCACCCGGTGCTGCGGCCAGCGCAGCAGATCCGGCACGGCGAGCCGGGCCGGACGTACGAGATCTCCGCTCAGGGCGAGTCGGGCGAGCGTCACCTGCGACCACCTCCGGCAGGACGGTACCCGCGACAGAGCACCGTACAAACGCACATGCCAGCCACACCGCGCAAGATCCCCGCTCATGCGATGCGACAAGGGACTTACAGCTGGCAGATGCGGCAGTATCATCGCGGGGCGGCAGATTCGTACGGCCGTACCAGGGCGCGACAGTCGTTCCGCACAACGCGAGGAGCAGAACCGTGATGACCCCTTCCGTGCGCCGGACCCGGCGGATGCTTCAGCTGGCCGGCGCGGGAGCCGCCGCCCTGCTGACCCTCAGCGCCTGCTCCTCGTCGTCCGGGTCCTCGAAGCCGGCGTCGGACGCCTCGGGTTCCGCCAAGCTGTCCGGCACGGTCACCGTGTTCGCCGCCGCCTCGCTCCAGGAGAGCTTCACCGCCCTCGGCAAGGAGTTCGAGCAGCAGCATCCGGGCACCAGGATCACCTTCAGCTTCGGCGGCAGCGACACCCTCGCCGCGAGCATCACCGGCGGCGCCCCGGCCGATGTCTTCGCCGCCGCCAGCCCCAAGACCATGGCGACCGTGACGGACGCCAAGGACGCGGCCGGCACCCCGGTCACCTTCGTCCGCAACCAGCTGGAGATCGCCACCCTGCCCGGCAACCCCGACAAGGTCGCGTCCCTGAAGGACCTCACCAAGCCCGGTCTGAAGGTCGTCCTGTGCGACAAGACCGTGCCGTGCGGCGCCGCGGCCCAGAAGGCGCTCACCGCCAGCCGTCTCAAGCTCACCCCGGTCTCCTACGAGCAGGACGTCAAGAGCGCCCTGAACAAGGTCGAGCTGAAGGAGGCCGACGCGGCGGTGGTGTACAAGACCGATGTGCACGCCGCGGGTGACAAGGTGGAGGGTGTGGAGTTCCCCGAGTCCGCCAAGGCCGTCAACGCCTACCCGATCGCCCTGCTGAAGAACGCCAGGAACGCCGGTACGGCCAAGGCGTTCATCGCCCTCGTCCGGTCCGCCGAGGGCCAGAAGGTGCTGGGCGAGGCCGGGTTCCTCAAGCCGTGACCTCACCCGATGAGCCCGGCGCCGCGACCGGTCCCCGCACGGACCGGCCGCGGCGCCGCCGTGTCGGCAGAGCCGCCAAGGGGGGTACGACGACCCGCCGACCGGGCACGATGCGCCAACCCGGCACGGCCCGCCGCCCCGGCATCTCCGGCCGCCGCGGTGTCCCGCTGCCCCTGCTGCTGCCCGGTGTCCTGGCCCTCGCCTTCCTCCTGCTGCCCCTGCTCGCGCTGCTCGTCCGCGCCCCCTGGCGGAGCCTGCCGCACCAGCTGACCAGCGCCGAGGTGTGGCAGGCGCTCCAGTTGTCGCTGGTCAGCGCCACCCTGGCGACCGCCGTCAGCCTCGTCCTCGGCGTGCCGCTGGCCTGGCTGCTGGCCCGTACGGATTTTCCGGGCCGCGGTCTGGTGCGCGCCCTGGTGACGCTGCCGCTGGTGCTGCCGCCGGTCGTCGGCGGTGTCGCGCTGCTGCTGGCGCTGGGCCGCAACGGCGTCATCGGGAAGTGGCTCGACGCCTGGTTCGGGATCACGCTGCCGTTCACCACCACCGGGGTCGTGCTCGCGGAGGCGTTCGTCGCGATGCCGTTCCTGGTCATCAGCGTGGAGGGCACCCTGCGCGCCGCCGACCCGCGTTTCGAGGAGGCGGCCACCACGCTCGGCGCCTCCCGCTTCACCGCGTTCCGCCGGGTCACGCTGCCGCTGATCGCGCCCGGTGTCGCGGCGGGCGCCGTGCTGGCCTGGGCGCGGGCGCTCGGCGAGTTCGGCGCGACGATCACCTTCGCGGGCAACTTCCCCGGCCGTACCCAGACCATGCCCCTCGCGGTCTACCTCGCCCTCCAGAACGACCCTCAGGCCGCGATCTCGCTGAGCCTGGTCCTGCTGGTGGTCTCCATCGCGGTGCTGGCGGGTTTGCGCGACCGATGGCTGACAGGGGTGTGACATGACGGGAGGATGGCGGACGACACCCACCGAGCAGCCCTGGCCGAAGGACCCCGTACGCATGACCGACGCACCGGACCCCGGCCCTTCGGACCCGCGGAGCGCCGACCGGCAGGGCCTCGACGCCCGGCTCGTGGTGGACCGGGGCGGCTTCCGGCTGGACGTGGCGCTGCGGGCGGCGCCCGGTGACGTGGTCGCGCTGCTGGGTCCCAACGGCGCGGGCAAGACCACCGCGCTGCGCGCCCTCGCCGGTCTGGTGCCGCTCGGCGACGGCCATCTGCGGCTGGACGGCGTCCCGTTGGAGCGCGTCCCGCCGGAGTCCCGCCCGGTCGGTGTCGTCTTCCAGGACTACCTCCTCTTCCCGCACCTGTCCGCGCTGGACAACGTGGCGTTCGGGCCGCGCTGCCAGGGACAGGGCAAGGCGGAGGCCCGTGCCCTGGCCGCGGGCTGGCTGGAGCGCATGGGGCTCGCCGAGCACGCGGGCGCCAAGCCGCGCCGGCTGTCCGGCGGCCAGGCCCAGCGCGTCGCCCTCGCCCGCGCCCTGGCCACCCGGCCCCGGCTGCTGCTGCTCGACGAGCCGCTGGCCGCGCTCGACGCCCGGACCCGGCTGGAGGTGCGGGCCCAGCTCCGCCGCCACCTCGCCGAGTTCGAGGCGGTCGCGGTGCTCGTGACGCACGATCCGCTGGACGCCATGGTGCTCGCGGACCGCCTGGTGGTGGTGGAGCACGGCCGGATCGTCCAGGAGGGCGCCCCCGCCGACATCGCCCGCCGCCCGCGCACGGACTACATCGCCCAGCTCGTCGGCCTCAACCTCTACCGGGGCGAGGCCGCGGGCCACACCGTACGACTGGACGCCGGGCCCTCGATCACCACGACCGAGGAGCTGTCCGGACCGGCCTTCGTCGCCTTTCCGCCCTCGGCCGTGACCCTCTTCCGGGAGCGGCCCGCCGGAGCCAGCGCCCGCAATCTGTGGCGGTGCGAGGTGGCCGGCCTGGAGACGCACGGCGACCAGATCCGCACCGAGCTCACCGGTGAACTCCCGCTCGCCGCCGACCTCACCACGGTGTCCGCCGCCGAGCTGGGGCTCCAGCCCGGTACACCGGTCTGGGCGACGGTCAAGGCGACCCAGACCCACGCATACCCCGCCTGAGCCGACGGGCGCTCTACGGTGGGTGCCCATGACCCTGAGCATCCGCAACCAGCTCGCCGGCACCGTCACGGCGGTCCGTCCGGGCGAGGCCATGGCCACCGTCGAGGTCCGGCTGGAGGGCGGCCAGCGCCTCACCGCGGCCATCACCCTGGCCGCCGCCGAGGACCTGGCCCTCTCCCCCGGCACACCGGTGCGCGCCCTGGTGAAGTCGACCGAGGTCTCCGTGGCCACGCGTCAGGTGGAGGGCCTGTCGATCCGCAACCAGCTGCCCGGCGCGGTGGTCGGCCTGACCATCGGTGCCGTCATGGCGACCGTGCGGATCTCGGTGCCGGGCGGCGAGCTGACCGCCGCCATCACCAGGGAGGCGGCCGAGCAGCTGGGCCTGTTCGTGGGCTCCGACGTGGTGGCCCTGATCAAGGCGACCGAGGTGTCGCTGGCCACCGGCTGACCGGCGGACGGCATGGGCGAGGGCCCCGCCCGGCGATCCGGACGGGGCCCTCGGGGCACGGCTGCGCGGTCAGTCCTCGTACGCGTCCAGCGGCGGGCAGGAGCAGACCAGGTTGCGGTCGCCGAAGGCCTGGTCGATGCGGCGCACCGGCGGCCAGTACTTGTCGGCCACCGAGACCCCGGCGGGGAAGACGGCCTCCTCGCGGCTGTAGGCGTGCGTCCACTCGCCGCCGAGCGCGGCGGCGGTGTGCGGGGCGTTGTGCAGCGGGTTGTCCTCGGCCGGCCACACGCCGGAGCCGACCTTCTCGATCTCCGCGCGGATGGCGATCATCGCGTCGCAGAACCGGTCCAGCTCGGTGATGTCCTCCGACTCGGTCGGCTCGATCATCAGCGTGCCGGCCACCGGGAACGACATGGTCGGGGCGTGGAAGCCGTAGTCGATCAGGCGCTTGGCCACGTCGTCCACGCTGACGCCGGTCGCCTTGGTCAGCGGGCGCAGGTCGATGATGCACTCGTGCGCGACCAGGCCGCCGGGGCCGGTGTAGAGCACCGGGAAGTGCGGCTCCAGGCGCTTGGCGATGTAGTTCGCGGAGAGCACGGCCACCTGGGTGGCCCGCTTGAGGCCCTCGCCGCCCATCAGCCGGACGTACGCCCAGGAGATCGGCAGGATGCCCGCCGAGCCCCACGGCGCCGCCGAGACCGGGCCGACGCCCGTCTCCGGGCCGGCCGCCGGCTGGAGCGGGTGGTTGGGCAGGTACGGCGCGAGGTGCGAGCGCACCGCGACCGGGCCGACGCCGGGGCCGCCGCCGCCGTGCGGGATGCAGAAGGTCTTGTGCAGGTTCAGGTGCGAGACGTCGCCGCCGAAGTGGCCCGGCTTGGCGAGGCCGACCAGGGCGTTCAGGTTGGCGCCGTCGACGTACACCTGGCCGCCGACCTCGTGCACACGGGCGCAGATGTCGGCGACGTGCTCCTCGAACACACCGTGCGTGGACGGGTAGGTGATCATCAGCACGGACAGCTGGTCGCGGTGCTGCTCGATCTTGGCCCGCAGGTCCTCGACGTCGATCTCGCCGTCGTCGGACGTCTTGACGACGACGACCTTCATGCCGGCCATCACGGCGCTGGCGGCGTTGGTGCCGTGCGCGGAGGACGGGATGAGGCAGACGGTGCGCTGCTCGTCGCCGTTGGCGCGGTGGTAGCCGCGCACCGCCAGCAGACCGGCCAGCTCACCCTGGGAGCCGGCGTTCGGCTGGAGGGAGACCTTGTCGTAGCCGGTGACCTCGGCGAGGCGGTCCTCCAGCTCGTGGATGAGCGTGAGGAAGCCGGCGGCCTGCTCGGCGGGCGCGAAGGGGTGCAGCGCGCCGAACTCGGGCCAGGTGACGGGCTCCATCTCGGTGGTCGCGTTGAGCTTCATGGTGCAGGAGCCCAGCGGGATCATGCCGCGGTCGAGCGCGTAGTCGCGGTCGGACAGCTTGCGCAGGTAGCGCAGCATCGAGGTCTCGGAGCGGTGCTGGTGGAAGACCGGGTGGGCGAGGAAGTCGTCGCCGCGCAGCAGCGCCTCGGGCAGCGCGTCACCGGCGGCCGCGTCCAGCGCCTCCAGGTCGGCCTCGACGCCGAAGGCGGACCAGACGCTCTCCAGATGGGCCCGCGTGGTGGTCTCGTCGCAGGCAGCGGAGACGTGGTCGGCGTCGACCAGGCGCAGGTTGACGCCCTTGTCACGGGCGGCGGCGACGATCTCGGCGGCCTTGCCGGGCACGCGCGCGGTGACGGTGTCGAAGAACGCGCCGTGCGCGATCTCGACGCCGCCGGCCCGCAGGCCCTCGGCGAGGAGCGTCGCGTAGCGGTGGGTGCGCCGGGCGATGGTCTTCAGGCCCTCGGGGCCGTGGTAGACGGCGTACATGCCGGCCATGACGGCGAGCAGCACCTGCGCGGTGCAGATGTTGCTGGTGGCCTTCTCGCGGCGGATGTGCTGCTCGCGGGTCTGCAGGGCCAGCCGGTACGCCTTGTTGCCGTCGGCGTCGACGGACACGCCGACCAGGCGGCCGGGCAGGCTGCGGGCGAACTTCTCGTGCACCGCCATGTAGCCGGCGTGCGGGCCGCCGAAGCCCATCGGGACGCCGAAGCGCTGGGTTGTGCCGATGGCGATGTCGGCGCCCAGCTCGCCCGGCGAGGTCAGCAGGGTGAGGGCGAGGAGATCGGCGGCGACGGTGACGAGGGCGCCCAGCTCGTGCGCCTGCTCGATCACCGGCTTGATGTCGCGTACGGCACCGGAGGCGCCGGGGTACTGGACGAGCACGCCGTTGATGTCACGGGCGGCGACGTCGGCCGGGATGCCCGCGCTCAGGTCGGCGACGACGACCTCGACGCCGGTCGGCTCGGCGCGGGTCTGGATGACGGCGATGGTCTGCGGCAGGGCGTCCGCGTCGACCAGGAAGAGGCCCTTCTTGTTCTTGCCCATGCGCCGGGACAGGGCCATCGCCTCGGCGGCGGCCGTGCCCTCGTCCAGGAGGGAGGCGCCGGAGGTGGGCAGACCGGTGAGGTCGGCGACCATGGTCTGGAAGTTCAGCAGGGCCTCCAGGCGGCCCTGGGAGATCTCCGGCTGGTAGGGCGTGTACGCCGTGTACCAGGCCGGATTCTCCAGGACGTTGCGCAGGATGACCGGCGGCGTGAAGGTGCCGTAGTACCCCAGGCCGATCATGGAGCCGAGGACCTGGTTGCGGTCGGCGAGCGTGCGCAGCTCGGCCAGTACCTCGGCCTCGGTGCGGGCGCCCGGCAGGTCGAGGGCGTCGGCGTTCTTGATCACATCCGGGACCGCGGCGGCGGTCAGCTCGTCCAGGGAGCCGTAGCCGACCTGCGCGAGCATCTTGGCCCGCGCCTCCTGGTCGGGCCCGATGTGGCGCTGTTCGAAGGAAATGCCCGCTTCGAGCTCGAAGAGCGGAATGCGATGGGCGGTCATGGCGGAGGCCTCCTGGTCTGACGACCTTCGAAGGGCACCACGGCGCGGGTGCCCGGACGGCCTCCCCCTCTGTCATGTCAACCTGAGAGCTTCACCGGGCACCTCGCGGCGCCGGCTTTCACCGTCGGTGAGAGCGGAAGCCGTCGACACCCGCCCTGCTTTCCAGAGTGACCTCGTCCGTGCGGTACGTGAGCCTGAGAGATTCCGGGGAGGATTTGCTCCTTCGGCGCCTCCGAGATGGATCGGAGGACTCTCCCGCACGGGGTCAGCAGCCGCAATCAGCCTACCAGCGAGGTCAACAGCCCGATTCTCAAGTGGCCGCCGCAGTGAATGTGCTCTTTCGTAGTGCTTACGGATGAGTTGCGACCAATTGGAGGGAGAGGGACCGTGCAGAGCGACATCGATCCTCGGAACCTGATCGGCCGCAAGGCGTTCGACCGCAGTGGCACCAAGATCGGCACCATTGACGAGGTGTATCTGGACGACGCCACCGGTGTCCCCGAGTGGGCGGCCATACGCACCGGCCTGTTCTCCCGCGACGCCTTCGTCCCCCTGGAACCCAGCGAACTCGTCGAGGGCACCCTCCACGTCCCCTTCGACCGCTCCCTGATCAAGGACGCCCCCGACTTCGGGGTCGGCCGCCACCTCTCCCCCGAACAGGAACTCCAGCTCTACCACCACTACGGCCTCGACGTGACCCCGGACCCCGCCCCGGACCACACCTTCGGCAGACTGGCGGGCTCGGAGGAGACGTAGAGCCCGCGGTCACGGCGTGGCCGGAAGGCCGGGGACGGCTGAGGGTGTGGGCGGCGGGAGGACCAGGGGCAGGGGGTCCGCGGGCTGCAGCGCGGGGTCGGTGACGAGGAAGGTGCGTATCCGTCCCGGTGGGGACTGCGGGGTCTCGAAGCGCACCGTCACCCGGCCCACCCCGCTGCCCTGCACCCATCCGTGTCCGTGCTCGGCGTGCCGGACGTCCTGGCCGGCCCGCCAGTGCGGCAGCACCGGCTCACGGGGCACGCCGACCGGCTCGGCCGCGGCCTCCTCCGGTGCCGGCTCCGCCCGAGAGGAGGCCTGGGCGAACAGGTCCTCCTGGGTGTAGTCGGCGAGCCCGGAGACGCCGACACCGAGCAGGCGCACCCCGCCCGTCGTGTCCACCGAGTCCAGCAACCGCTCGGCGGCCTCCCGCACCACCGCCGGATCGTCCGTGGGTCCCCGCAGCGTCTCGGAGCGGGTCAGCGTCGAGAAGTCGTACCGCCGCACCTTCAGTACGATCGTCCGCCCGGACAGTCCCGCCTCGCGCAGCCGCCGCACGCACCGGTCCGCCAGCCGCCGCACTTCGAGGCCGATCCGCGGCCGGTCGTGGATGTCCACGTCGTACGTGTCCTCGACCGACACGGACTTGGCCTCCCGCTCGGCCACCACCGGCCGCTCGTCGTGCGCCAGCGCCATGGCGTACAGCGCCCCGCCGTGGGCCTTGCCGAGCAGTCGTACGAGTTCGTCCTCGCCCGCCTCGGCCAGCTCCCCGACCGTGGTGATCCCGGCGCGCCGCAGATGGTCACCGGTGGCCGGCCCCACCCCCGGCAGGGTCCGCACCGGCAGCGGGCCCAGCAGCGCCCGCTCGGTGCCCGGCTCGATGAGGACCAGACCGTCCGGCTTGGCTTGTTCGGAGGCGATCTTGGCGAGCATCTTGGACGCGGCGAGCCCCACCGACCCGGTGAGCCCGGTGACGGCGCTGATGTCCGCACGCAGCCGCTCTCCCGTCCGCCGTGCCGACTCCGCGTCCGTCGCCGCACCCGAGGCCGCCAGGTCCACGAACGCCTCGTCCAGGCTCAGCGGTTCCACCAGCGGCGACAGCGCCCGCAGCAGCGTCATCACCTGCTCGCTGACCGCTCGGTACAGGCTGAAGCGCGGCACCAGGTACGCCGCGTGGGGCGCGAGCCGGCGGGCCTGGGCCATGGGCATCGCCGAGTGGACCCCGAAGGCCCGCGCCTCGTACGACGCCGTGGCCACCACCCCGCGCGGTCCGAGACCGCCCACCACGACCGCTTTCCCGCGCAGGCTCGGCTTGGATGCCTGCTCCACCGAGGCGTAGAAGGCATCCATGTCGAGATGCAGGATCGTGGGCGCGTTTCTCACATCTCCGATGCTGCACCACGGCACTGACAATCCGCGGGCGCCCGGCGGCCCTCCGGCCCGGCAGCAGGTTCAGACCGCCCGGTTGCGGCGGCGCGCCAGTTCGTCCGCCGGGTTGTGCCCGACCAGCGTCTCGCCCGTGTCGACGCGCTCGCCGTGCAGCTGGGACAGGGCGTTCTCCACGTCCCGCCACACCACGCCGACCGCGATCCCGAAGATGCCCTGGCCCCCCTGGAGGAGCGCGTGCACCTCGTCCGGCGACGTGCACTCGTAGACGGTCGCGCCGTCACTCATGAGCGTCATGCGCTCCAGGTCGCAGAAACCGCGCTCCCTGAGATGCTGCACGGCGGAACGGATGTTCTGGAGCGAGACCCCGGTGTCCAGGAACCGCTTGACGATCTTCAGGACGACGACGTCCCGGAAGCTGTACAGCCGCTGGGTTCCCGACCCGTACGCGGGCCGCACACTCGGCTCGACCAGGCCCGTACGCGCCCAGTAGTCGAGCTGTCGATACGTGATGCCGGCCGCCGCACAGGCCGTGGGCCCCCGGTAGCCGATCTCCTCGGACGTCATGGACGCCGCCCCTTCGCCGTCCGGCACCGCCGTCGGCCGTTGCGGAGCGTGATCCACCGCGCTGCTGTGAACCGGGTACGGACCGCTCTCCCCGAAACCGCGCACGGGAGCACCCCCAGCCGTACCGTCGCCGCTGGTTCTCACGCCGACCTCCGTCCTCGACCTGCCTTCTCGACGGTAGGCAGTCACCAGGGGTGCGTCAACGATCGCCACACTCGGCACGCCGAGTGATAATCACCCAAGGAGTGGTTTCCCGTGTCCCACCGCGGGGAAAGGCTAGCCGAATGCCCTCGCGGGGACCCGTAGGACGCTCTCAATCGCCGGTGGCAATTGCCGCCGGAACCGGGCCGCGCCGGACGACGGGCCGTCCCCCGGATGCCCCGGCCGCGCAGGCCAGGGCACCTGTACGCCACCCGGACGCACCGACGGCCTCACTGGCTGCTGGTGCCGAAGTCCTCGGGCGAGATCTGGTCGAGGAACTCGCGGAACTTCTCCACCTCGTCCTCCTGCTCGTCCGGGATGGCGATCCCCGCGTCGTCCAGCACCGTGTCGCTGCCGTAGATCGGCGTGCCGGTGCGCAGGGCCAGCGCTATGGCGTCGGACGGACGGGCGCTGACCTCGACTCCGGAGGCGAAGACCAGCTCCGCGTAGAAGACCCCTTCCCGCAGGTCGGTGATGCGGACTTCGGTCAGCTCCTGGCCGACGGCCTCCAGCACGTCCTTGAACAGGTCGTGGGTCAGCGGTCTGGCCGGGGCCATGCCCTGCTGGGCGAAGGCGATCGCCGTCGCCTCCCCCGGCCCGATCCAGATGGGGAGGTAACGGTCGCCTCCCACTTCGCGCAGGAGCACGATCGGTTGGTTGGAGGGCATTTCGACCCGGACACCTACGACATCGAGCTCGTTCACACAGCAACCCTAGGCCGTGCCCCGGACGTTTGGGTAGTCGGGGCCGCGAGCGCCGGCCGAACCGGTCCCCTGCGGGCCGCCCGCGGATCAGGGAAGACGCACCCCGAGGGCGGTTTTCACGAGGGCCGCGTGCAGTTTCATGGTGAGCGCCGCCAGCTCCTTCGTCCGGGCTTCGGCGAGCACTCTGGTCTGCGGGTTGCGGTGGCGCTTGAGCGGGGCCACCACCTGCTCCACCAGCCCGGCCTCCCGGTCGGCGGCCGCCTTCATCACCCGCAGATGGCGGGGCTCGATACCGAAGCGACCCAGTTCGGCGACGAGGGAGGCCACGGTGACCGCCTCCGCGTCGTACGTACCGTCCGCCAGCGGCACCAGGAGTCCATACGACTCCCACTCCGCCAGCTCGGCCTCCCCGATGTCCGCGGCGGCCAGCAGCTCGGAGCGGCCGACCCTGGCCACGGTGGGCCCCTCCTGCACCTCCAGGACGTCGTCCCCGGTGCGCTGGCGCCCGACTACGGGCAGTGGGGCGGCCTCGCCCCGCTCCATGGCGTCCAGATGCTCGCGGATCACCTTGAGCGGCAGATAGTGGTCCCGCTGCATTCTCAGGACGTGGCCCAGGCGCTCAAGGTCACCGGGGCTGAACTTGCGGTACCCCGAAGGGGTCCGCTGCGGCTCGATGAGCCCCTCCGCCTCCAGGAAACGGATCTTGGAGATGGTGACTTCGGGGAACTCCTCGCGCAGCGCGTTCAGCACCGCGCCGATGCTCATCAACCCGCTGTCCCTGGCGGCGGTACCGCTTCCGGCACCGCCGCTCGGTGTGTGAAGCATGGACCTTCCCTGGGTTACCCCCGGAACGCGTCCGGGGGTAGGTCAGATGCCCTGCCGGCTCGGGTAGAACACCAGCCGGTACTTGCCGATCTGCACCTCGTCACCGCTGTGCAGGGCGACCTGGTCGATCGGCTCGCGGTTGACGTACGTGCCGTTCAGGCTGCCGACGTCGGCGACGGTGAACGAACCGTCCGGCGAGCGGCGGAACTCCACATGGCGGCGCGAGACGGTCACGTCGTCCAGGAAGATGTCGCTCTGCGGATGACGGCCCGCCGTGGTCAGGTCGCCGTCGAGCAGGAAGCGGCTGCCCGAGTTCGGGCCCCGGCGCACCACCAGCAGGGCCGAGCCCGCAGGCAGCGCCTCCACCGCGGCCTGCGCCTCCGGCGACAGCGACGGGATCGGCGTCTGGCCGGTCACCTCCGCGTCGTAGGCCTCCAGACCGGAGATCGAGATCGTGGACGTCGTCTCGGACGCGCGCTCGGGCACGGCGCCGGGACGCAGCGGCGCGCCGCAGTTGGAACAGAAGCGGGCGTTCTCCGCGTTGCGGTTACCGCACCTCGTACACACCAGGGCCGACATGGACGGATCCTCCTGCCGCGGCTGCCCCGCCGGGGCATTGGACGCGTACGGGCCCGGAGCAAAGTCTCCACCCGTACTTGAGGTTGACGGTTGCCCGAAACCTATGCCGCCGGAGTGGGCAGGGTCAACTGACGGCGCGCCCTGGCCTCCCGAAATGTCACCGCCCGGACCAGCCACCTGGTCCCGGAACAGCGGTCGCTGACCCTGTGCGTCAGGCTGTGCGCGATGACGAGCGGTCGCGTTGTCGCCGCCCTCTCGCGCGCTCTTGCCGAACCACTTCGCAAACAACTTCACGGGCGATTCCCCTTGACCGAAACAGACCCGCCCGTGGGGCAGGACGAACCCTGATTGCCGACACCGGCCGACCCGGACACCCTCACAACGTCCGTGCCCGCCAGACAGTTTCCACCACGCGTCACCTCGTCGGTGCGCCGACCCCCCGCAACCTCATGCCCTTGCTGGACCGCCCCCATGCACCGCCGGTTCACTGGGAGGACGACCGAGCGTAGTCAGGCTGCTTCGCCTGTCGCAAGGCGTCCACGACGATCTTGCCCGACTGCGCGACAGAGACCGTGGCCTGCTCCTTCTCCAGAGTCTGCACCACGCCTCCCGGAATGTTCAGCGCCGGCTCGAGATCCTGCGGCTTGCCGATGACCTTGAAACGATAAGGGGCGTTGATCTTGTTCCCGTCCACGCTCACGCTCTTGCCCGCGTCCGCGAAGTAGGTGTTGGCCACCACGCGCACGCCGTTGACCTGGATCGCCTCAGCACCGGCCGCGCGCAGCTCCTGGATGGTGTCGAGCAGCATGTCCGCCTGGACCGTCCCCTTCGTGTCCTCGATCGTCATGGTGATGCCGGGACCCCGGGCCGCCACGGTGCCCGCCAGGATGCCGAGTTGCCGTTCCTTCTCGGCGGTCTGCTTGCGTGCCTCCGCGGCCCGGTCGGAGCTGCTCTGGAGCTCCGACCGCTGCTTTTCGAGTCCCTGCTTCTCGTCCTCAAGACGCTGGGTACGCGAATCCAGTTCATCCAGGATGCGGACAAGATCTTCCTGACGTGCGCCGCGCAGCGCGCTGTCGGTGTCGCTGTTGGACGCCACCTGGACTGCCAGGCCGAAGCCGAGCCCGAACAGGAGCAGCGCGACGATGAGTTGGGGCCGGGTCAGGCGCGGCGGCCACAGCCCCTTGGCGAGCCGCTCACGGCCGGTCAGCGACGCGTCGGGGCGCGGAACGGGCCGCTGGCCGGCACCGGGCGCCGCGGCGGGCACCTCGGCGGGCAGCTCCTTGCGCAGCCGGTTCTCCGGCCGGGCGGCGTGCTCACCGTGCGCGTGCTCGCCGTGCGCGTGCTCGCCGTGCGCGTGCTCGCCGTGCGCGTGCTCGCCGTGCGCGTGGCCGTGGTGCCCGTGCCGCTCGTCGTCGGGGTGCTGGTTGTCGCTCATCGCCTCAAGCCCGGAAGACATGCCGCCGGATCGCCGCGGCGTTGGAGAAGATGCGGATACCGAGGACGACCACGACGCCCGTGGACAGCTGCGCGCCCACGCCCAACTTGTCGCCCAGGAACACGATCAGGGCCGCCACGACCACGTTCGACAGGAAGGACACCACGAAGACCTTGTCGTCGAAAATGCCGTCCAGCATGGCCCGCAGACCACCGAAGACGGCGTCCAATGCCGCCACGACGGCGATCGGCAGATAAGGCTCCACGACCGCCGGAACCTCGGGCCGGACCAACAGGCCGGCCACCACTCCCACGACGAGGCCCAGTACGGCGATCACGATGTGCCCTTCTCCGTCTTCTCGTTGTTCTCGGTGTGCTTGGCGTTCTCGGAGTTCTTGGCGTCCGCCGTCTCGGGGACCGGTTGCGCCGTGCGTACGATCACACTCGGCGCGGCGGGCAAGCGGACGTCGTGCTCGGTGGAGATGGTGGCGCGGATGCCGTAGTTCTGCTCCAGGGCGTGCAGATACAGCCCGTCGCCACTGTTCTGGAAGTCGCTGCTCAGCCGGGGCCCGTCCCCCACCGCCAGCACGGTGTACGGCGGCACGAGCGGCCTGTTGTCGACCAGGATCGCGTCTCCGGCGGCCCTGATCGCCGACAGGGCGGTCAGCCGCTGCCCGTTGACGGAGACGGCCTCGGCGCCGGACGCCCACAGCCCGTTGACCACGCGCTGGAGATCGCGGTCGCGCACCCGGCCGGTGTCGGAGAACCCGGCGGTCTCCCGCGGGTTGGTGCCGTCGCCGCCGGTGCTGGCCTCCTTGGCGTCGTTCACCACCAGCTTGACGCCCGGACCGTGTACCTCGGTGGCGCCCGACAGCATGCCCACCAGGTCCGCCTCGGCGCTGCCGCCGCTCGACCGCAGCGCCGCCCGCTGGCGCGCGCTGACGTCCTCACGCAGCTTGTCCACGCTGCCCTGGAGCTTGTCCGCGTCGGCGGTCTCCTTGTCGACGCGGTCGATCAGCTCCTGGCGCTCCTTCGCCACCACGGGCGCCGCCACCCGCGCCTGGGCCGCCCCGACGGTCACGACCAGCGCGGCGAGCACGAGCCCGCCCGCGAGGCCGAGCTTCGCCCTGAGGGTCTTCGGCAGGCCGCCCTCGCCCCAGGACTTCTTCCGGGCGGCGGCCTCGGCATACCCGTCGTCGAGGCTGTGGTCCATGACGTTGGTGATCAACGACATGGAGGCGTCCAGGCGGCGCGACCGCGCGGCGCTGCTCCGATCGGGGGGTTGCTGCGGCATGCCGCACATCGTCGCATGTCGCGCCCGATACTCCGAATGGCCCCACCGACGCGGCCGGACAGGCCCCCCTCAGGGGAGACCTGTCCGACACCCGCGCGTGCGGCGGTTCCGCGGCCGCGATCCGTGCGGGCCGCGGCCGTGCGGCTTACCGCCCGGCGCTGTCCACGACCCCGGACCATTCGTCCAGCAGGGCCTGCGCGGAAGCGTCGTCCGGACCCTCGGCCCACAGATGCGTGACGGCCTCGGCCGGGTCGGGCAGCACCATCACCCAGCGCCCGTCGGCCTCCACGACCCGCACCCCGTCGGTGGTGTCGACCGAGCGGTCCCCGGCCGCCTCGACCACCCGGCGCATCACGAGTCCCTTGACGGCCCACGGCGTCGCCAGATCCCGCTTGAGGACGTGCGCCCGCGGGATCCGCGCGTCGATCTGGCTCAGGGTGAGCTGGGTGCGCGCCACGAGCCCGATCAGCCGGACGAACGCGGCCGTACCGTCGAACACGCTGCCGAACTCGGGAACGATGAACCCGCCCTTGCCGTCACCGCCGAAGATGGTGCCTTCCGCACCACCCACACGAGTGAGGTCGTCGGGCGAGGTCGTCGTCCACTCGACCTGGGTGCCGTGGTAGGCGGCCACCTGTTCGGCGATGCGGGTCGTGGTGACGGGCAGCGCCACCCGGCCGCTGCGCCGCTCCGCGGCCACCAGGTCCAGCATCACCAGCAGCGCCCGGTCGTCCTCGATGATCCGGCCCTTCTCGTCCACGAGCGACAGCCGCTCGCCGACGGGGTCGAAGCGGACGCCGAACGCGGCGCCCGAGGACGCGACGATCTCGCCGAGCCGCACCAGACCGCTGCGCCGCATCTCGGCGGTCTCGGTGGGCCTGGACTCGTCCAGACCCGGATTGATGGTCAGCGAGTCCACTCCGAGCTTGCCCAGCAGGCTGGGCAGCACCAGGCCCGCGCTGCCGTTGGAGGCGTCCACGACGACCTTCATGCCGGACTCGGCGATCCCGCTGGTGTCGACATTGCGCAGCAGCGACCCGGTGTACGAGTCGAAGACGCTGGAGGGGAAGTACAGGTCCCCGATCTCGCCGGGGAACGCCCGCCGGTACTCCTGGCGCGCGAACACCCGGTCCAGCTTGCGCTGGCCGCCCTGGGACAGGTCGGCGCCCTGGCCGTCGAAGAACATGATGTCGACGGAGTCGGGGACGCCGGGCGTGGTGCGGATCATGATGCCGCCGGCGCTGCCCCGCGCGGTCTGCTGCCGGGCCACGGGCAGCGGCACGTTCTCCAGGTCGCGTACGTCGATGGCGCTCGCCTGCAGTGCCGAGATCACCGCGCGCTTGAGCGCGCGGGCGCCTCGGGAGTGGTCGCGGGCCGTGGTGACCGTGGAGCCCTTCTTGAGCGTGGTCGCGTACGCGCCGGCGAGGCGTACGGCGAGCTCGGGCGTGATTTCCACGTTCAGGATGCCGGAGACCCCGCGGGCGCCGAAGAGGTGCGCCTGGCCTCTGGATTCCCAGATGACCGAGGTGTTGACGAAGGCGCCGGCCTCGATCGTCTTGAACGGGTAGACCCGCACATTGCCCTGCACGATCGATTCTTCGCCGATCAGGCATTCGTCGCCGATGACGGCGCCGTCCTCGATCCGGGCGGCCCGCATGATGTCGGTGTTCTTGCCGACGACGCAGCCGCGCAGATTGCTGTGCTGGCCCACATAGACGTTGTCGTGGACGACCGCCTTGTGCAGGAAGGCGCCGCTCTTGACGACGACGTTCGAGCCGACGACGGAGTCCTCGCGTATCTCGGCTCCGGCTTCGACCTTGGCGTAGTCGCCGATGTAGAGCGGTCCGCGCAGGACGGCGTCGGGATGTACCTCGGCGCCCTCGGCCACCCATACGCCGGGGGAGATCTCGAATCCGTCGATGTCGACGTTGACCTTGCCTTCGAGCACGTCGGCCTGCGCCTTGACGTAGCTCTCGTGCGTGCCGACGTCCTCCCAGTAGCCCTCGGCGACGAAGCCGTAGATCGGCTTGCCCTCCTTCATCAGCTGCGGGAAGACATCGCCGGACCAGTCGACCGGAACATCGGGTTCTACGTAGTTGAAGACTTCGGGCTCCATCACGTAGATGCCCGTGTTGACGGTGTCGGAGAAGACCTGCCCCCAAGTCGGCTTCTCCAGGAAGCGCTCGACCTTGCCTTCCTCGTCCACGATGGTGATGCCGAATTCCAGGGGGTTGGGCACGCGGGTCAGGCAGACCGTGACGAGCGCGCCCTTCTCCTTGTGGAAATTGATCAGCTCCGTGAGGTCGAAGTCGGTCAGGGCATCACCGGAGATGACGAGGAAGGCATCGTCCTTCAATGCCTCTTCGGCGTTCTTGACGCTTCCGGCGGTACCGAGTGGCTTCTCCTCATTGGCGTAGGTGAGCTCCATACCGAGTTCTTCGCCGTCACCGAAGTAGTTCTTGACGAGCGAGGCAAGGAACTGCACGGTGACGACGGTCTCGGTGAGCCCGTGCCTTTTGAGCAGCCGTAGCACATGCTCCATGATCGGGCGGTTCACCACTGGCAGGAGCGGCTTGGGCATGCTTGAGGTCATGGGGCGAAGGCGGGTGCCTTCACCTCCGGCCATCACGACGGCCTTCATGTCGGAAGCGTCCTCCTCTGAGAGACGACGGTCTTAGCCGACTTCACCCGTCCAGATTGTCCCGCACTTTTCTGCCGCGGGCCATCGAGGCGTTACGTCAGGACAATCGCCGAGCTCAATCGGCCATGGCATCCGCGCGAACCAATCGGCGGACTTGTACCACGTAGAGCACTCCTGCCCACCAATAGAGGGTTGTACCCCATCCGGCGAACGCCCATCCGAAAACAGCGGCCAGTGACGCGATCCAACTGTGGCCGTCACTGAGGAGCAGGAGCGGGAAGGCGTACATGAGGTTGAACGTGGCTGCCTTCCCGAGGAAGTTGACCTGGGGCGGCGGGTAGCCGTGCCGGCGGAGGATACCCACCATCACCAGGAGCATCAGCTCCCGCGCGAGCAGCAGGCCCGTCAGCCAGAGGGGCAGGATCTCCCGCCAGGTGAGGCCGACCAGCGTGGAGAGCACGTAGAGCCGGTCGGCGGCCGGGTCGAGGAGCCGGCCCAGGCTGCTGATCTGGTTCCAGCGCCGGGCGAGCTTGCCGTCCAGGTAGTCGCTGACTCCGCTGAAGGCCAGCACGAGCAGGGCCCATCCGTCGCTCTTGGGGCCCCCGAACTCCGGCCTGAGGATCAGCCACAGGAACAGGGGCACGCCGAGGAGCCGCGCCATGCTGAGGATGTTGGGGATGGTGAGGACCCGGTCTGTCTGGACACGGGTCTCCTGGACCTCCACCCGGATGCCTCCTGTGGGAAAACGAGCCAACGATGCTCCCCGACTTTACCCCAACGCAAAAAAGCTCCGGCTCTCGGGCTGGTGCCCAAGAGCCGGAGCTCTAAAAGGAGTTCGGCGGCGTCCTACTCTCCCACAGGGTCCCCCCTGCAGTACCATCGGCGCTGAAAGGCTTAGCTTCCGGGTTCGGAATGTAACCGGGCGTTT
>NZ_JBVJUC010000002.1:373127-1040178 GCF_055605065.1 Streptomyces sp. NPDC037203 | reverse complement strand
AACACATCGGTGGCGGCGGCGAGTTCCCGCAGCAGGGTCAGGGTCTGATCCGTGATCAGGTGCTTGCTGTAGTCGATGTACAGATCACCGACCCGCAGCGTGTACCCGGTGCCGCGCTCGGGGTCGGCGGCGAACAGCTCCCTCAGATGGGTGCCGGCCAGCTCCTCCCGGTGCTTGGCGAGAGCGGTCCACTCGGGCGTCTGGTTGAGCCTGGTACGGCCGTCTGCGTTCATTTCCGACTTCCGCCTTCTTTCGTGCCTGTCCCAGAGGTTCCAACCTAATTGATCACCTGGGGACGCGGGCCGCCACGGCGCCGTCCTCGGGCGCGGCGACCGGGGCGTCCGCCGACGGGTATCAGCGCGCGGACGGAGCGGGCGGCGCCCGGAGGACGGGAGGCGGAGCCGGCCCGGCCGGGGCAAGCACCGTCGGGGCCGCACTGCCGCATCGGGGTGGTGGTGCCGGTGACGCTCCGCTGGGGCAGGTCGGATGCGAAGACCAGGACGAGGAGCGCTGCGGCCCACGCCGTACCCGCGCGCAGGACAGCACGCAGGAAGACGGCCAAGGCGGCCGGCAGCGCGATGGCGGGCACGGCGACGCGCCGCAGTCGCCCGGAGCCCCCGCGCCGTGTGGGCACTCTCGTCTCCCCCGCCGCCACCGTCGTCACAACTCCCCCTCGCGGTCGTCGCCTTCACAAGAACCGTAGAGGGTGCCACTGACAATCGGTCGGACGCGAGCGGCGGATACGGCTCCGGCCGGGCACCCGAGGGTGCCCGGCCGGGCCTCGATGTCTAGATCTCGCCGCGCAGTTTGGCGAGTGCCTCGGCGAGGATCGCCTCGCCGTCCGCGTCGCTGCGCCGCTCCCGCACATACGCGAGGTGCGTCTTGTACGGCTCGGTGCGCGGCGGGTCCGGCGGGTTGTCCCGGTCCTGGCCGGCCGGAAAGCCACAGCGCGGGCAGTCCCAGGTGTCGGGGACCTGTGCGTCGCTGGCGAAGCTCGGCTGGGTCTCGTGCCCGTTGGAGCACCAGAAGGAGATGCGCAGTCGCGGTGCGGACTCGCCGCGCTCGGCCTCGCCCATCGGCCCCGCCCCGACCCGGCTTCCCCGGATCGCGTTGCCACTTGCCACGGTCGTAACTCCCTGCGTGATGGTGCCGCGAAGCGAGTCGGCGTACCGCTTCGCTGCGAGCGCCTCAGTCTACGTAAGGCCCAACGCGCGTCCAGTGATGGGAGTTACCGCCCCCGCACTCAGACGCAAGCCCCATGATAGGCCGCGCTCGGGAGCGCGCGCCGGACATGGGGCTCGACGTACGGAATGTGTGCGCCTGGAAGGCCGGGATCAGCCGTTCGTCTTCATCAGGATGCCGAGGACCACGATGCACGCGAGCCACAGCACGCCGACCACGACGGTGATCCGGTCGAGGTTGCGCTCGGCGACCGAGGAGCCGCCGACGGAGGACTGCATGCCGCCACCGAACATGTCGGAGAGGCCGCCGCCCTTTCCCTTGTGCATCAGCACCAGCAGCATCAGCAGCAGGCTGAAGACGATCAGGGCGATCGAGAACCCCAAAACCACGGCTGGACCAACTTCCTCGGATTCGGATGGACGACGGGGGCACGGCACCTGGGCCGTGCCCCCGCAAGAGTACGACGTATCGCGGCTACCGCCTACTCACAGTCGGCGCCGCCGCACCGTCACTGATCGCGGAAGCGCACGATCTTGACGAACTCGTCGGTGTCCAGCGAGGCGCCGCCGACCAGGGCGCCGTCGATGTCGGCCTTGGCCATGATCTCGGCGACATTGCCCGACTTCACGGAGCCGCCGTACTGGACGCGGACCTTGTCGGCCACGTCCTGGGAGTACAGCTCGGCGACCTTGGCGCGGATGGCGGCGCAGACCTCCTGGGCGTCGTCGGCGCCGCAGACCTTGCCGGTGCCGATGGCCCACACGGGCTCGTAGGCGATCACGATCGTCTCGGCCTGCTCGGCCGGGAGGTCCTTCAGGCCGCCCTCGACCTGGGCGAGGGTGTGGCCGACGTGGTTGCCCGCCTCGCGGACGTCCAGTTCCTCGCCGACGCACAGGATCGGGGTCAGGCCGTGCTTGTAGGCGGCCTTGACCTTGGCGTTGACGATCTCGTCGGTCTCGTGGTGGTACTGGCGGCGCTCGGAGTGGCCGATGACCACGTAGGTGCACTTCAGCTTGGCCAGCATCGGGCCGGAGATCTCGCCGGTGTAGGCACCGGAGTCGTGCTGCGAGATGTCCTGGGCGCCGTACTTGATCTTGAGCTTGTCGCCGTCGACCAGGGTCTGTACGGAGCGCAGGTCGGTGAAGGGCGGCAGGACGGCGACCTCGACGGCCTCGTAGTCCTTGTCGGCCAGGGCGAAGGCGAGCTTCTGGACGTGGGCGATGGCCTCGAGGTGGTTGAGGTTCATCTTCCAGTTGCCCGCCATCAGCGGCGTGCGGGTGGTCATACGGGGTCAGTCCTCCAGTGCGGCGAGACCGGGAAGCGTCTTGCCCTCGAGGTATTCGAGGGAGGCGCCGCCGCCGGTCGAGATGTGGCCGAATGCGTTCTCGTCGAAGCCGAGCGTGCGCACGGCCGCGGCGGAGTCACCGCCGCCGACGACGGTGAAACCGTTCGAGTCTACGAGCGCCCGGGCGACCGCCTTGGTGCCCTCGGCGTAGTCGGGGTGCTCGAAGACGCCCATGGGACCGTTCCAGAACACGGTCTCGGCGTCGGCGAGCTTCGAGGCGTACAGCGCCCGCGTCTTCGGGCCGATGTCCAGGCCCTCCTGGTCGGCGGGGATCTTGTCCGCGTCGACGGTGTCGTACTGGCTCGGCGCCTTGGTCTTCAGGTCCGGGAACTCGCGGGAGACCAGGACGTCGACCGGGAGCAGCAGTTCCACACCGAGCTTCTCGGCGCGTTCCATGTACTCGGTGACGGCCGGGATCTGGTCCTCCTGGAGGAGGGAGATGCCGACCTCGTAGCCCTTGGCCTTGAGGAAGGTGTAGGCCATGCCGCCGCCGATGAGCAGCCGGTCGGCCTTGCCGAGCAGCTGGTCGATGACGGCGAGCTTGTCGGAGACCTTGGCACCGCCGAGCGCGACCACGTAGGGGCGCTTGACGTCCTCGGTGAGCTTCTTCAGGACGCCGACCTCGGTGGCGATGAGGTAGCCGGCGTAGTGCGGCAGCCGGGCCGGGAGGTCGTACACGGAGGCGTGCTTGCGGTGCACGGCGCCGAAGCCGTCGCCGACGTAGACATCGGCGAGGGCGGCCAGCCGGTCCGCGAACTCGCCGCGCTCGGTGTCGTCCTTGGCGGTCTCGCCGGGGTTGAAACGCAGGTTCTCGACGACGGCGACCTGGCCGGGCTGAAGGCCGTCGACGGCGTCGTGGGCCGCGGGGCCGACCGTGTCCTGGGCGAAGGCGACCGGGGCGCCGAGCAGTTCACCGAGCCGCTCGGCGGCGGGCAGCAGCGAGAAGGCGGGGTCCGGGGCGCCCTTGGGGCGGCCCAGGTGCGAGGCGACGATCACCTTGGCGCCCGCGTCCGCGAGGGCCTTGACGGTGGGCAGCACGGCGCGGATGCGGCCGTCGTCGGTGATCGTCCCGTCGGCCAGCGGCACGTTGAGGTCGGCGCGGACGAAGACCCGCTTGCCGCTTACGCCGTCGGCGAGAAGTTCGTCGATCGTCTTCATTGAGTGGACTCCTGAGGAGGGCTCGTGGTGCACCTTGATCGTATGAGGACGTGCTCCATGCGTGAGACAGGGCCCGGCCAGCGCGACGGTGCGCTGGCCGAGCCCTGCTCTCATGTCACGGTCGTGCTGCTGCGGTCTTCGGCGCTTCAGAGCTGGTTGCCGACGAAGACCGTGAGGTCCACGAGGCGGTTGGAGTAGCCCCACTCGTTGTCGTACCAGCCGATGACCTTCACGTTCTTGCCCTCCTGGACCATGGTCAGGGAGGAGTCGAAGGTGCAGGACGCCGGGGCGTTGACGATGTCCGAGGAGACGATCGGGTCCTCGGTGTAGTCGAGGAGACCCTTCAGCTCGCCCTCGGCGGCCTTCTGGAAGGCGGCGTTGACCTCTTCCTTGGTGACCTCGCGGCTGAGCTCGACCACCAGGTCGGTGACGGAGCCGGTCGGGACCGGGACGCGCATGGCGAGGCCGTCCAGCTTGCCCTTGAGCTGCGGCAGGACCAGGGCGGTGGCCTTGGCGGCACCGGTGGTGGTCGGGATGATGTTCTCGGCGGCGGCGCGGGCGCGGCGCAGGTCCTTGTGCGGGAAGTCCAGGATGCGCTGGTCGTTGGTGTACGCGTGCACCGTGGTCATCAGACCCTTGACGATGCCGAAGTTCTCGTCCAGGACCTTCGCCATCGGGGCCACACAGTTGGTGGTGCAGGACGCGTTCGAGATGACGTGGTGGTTGGCCGCGTCGTACTTGTCCTGGTTGACGCCCATCACGATGGTGATGTCCTCGTCCTTGGCCGGAGCCGAGATGAGGACCTTCTTGGCGCCGCCGGCCAGGTGCTTGGCGGCGTCCTCGCGCTTGGTGAAGATGCCGGTCGACTCGATGACGATGTCGACGCCCAGCTCGCCCCACGGGATGTCGGCCGGGTTGCGCTCGGACAGCACCTTGATGGTGTGGCCGTCGACGGTGATCGTGTCGGCGGTGTGGGAGACCTCCTGCTTGAGGCGGCCCAGGATCGTGTCGTACTTGAGCAGGTGGGCCGTGGTGGCCGTGTCACCCAGGTCGTTGACAGCCACAACCTCGATGTCCGCACCCTGCTCCAGCAGTGCGCGGAAGTAGTTACGGCCGATGCGGCCGAAGCCGTTGATGCCTACGCGGATCGTCACGAACCGATCTCCTCGTTGGTACGCCGGCCACGCGAGCCGGCGAGCTCTGTTTGGGATGTCCCCGACCACCACCGACCCTACCTCTCCGAGGGCCCCTCGGTGACATCGAGATGGCGCATACATGGGCAGGCGTTTCGTACCTGGCAGTAGAGGTACGGACCCTCTCGGATCGGCAGTTGATTCACCCGTTTTTGCTATCGAATGTCGCCCCTTGGTGACGTCGATGTCACTCGTTCGTGAGCGGGTCGGCTCACCTGTTCACTACCCCGATTTCGCACCGTTGATGGGGCCTGCGCTCACCTGTGGTATGCCCTCCTCCGGCGCGCCCGAGGAGGGCATACGAAAGCCGGTGCCGACCCCCTCGGACGGGGGTCGGCACCGGCCTGTCGGTTACCGGCCGCGGCGTGCGGCGTGCGGCGTGCGGCGGCTCAGCCGGCCAGGTTGTCCGCGAGCTCCTCCGACAGGTTCGCCTCCGTGCCCGGAATGCCCAGGTCCGAGGCGCGCTTGTCGGCCATGGCCAGCAGCCGGCGGATCCGGCCCGCGACCGCGTCCTTCGTCAGCGGCGGGTCGGCGAGCGCGCCCAGCTCCTCCAGCGAGGCCTGCTTGTGCTCCATGCGCAGCCGCCCGGCCGCCGCGAGGTGCTCGGGCACCTCCTCGCCGAGGATCTCCAGCGCGCGCTGCACCCGCGCCCCCGCGGCCACCGCCGCGCGGGCCGAGCGCCGCAGGTTCGCATCGTCGAAGTTGGCGAGCCGGTTGGCCGTGGCCCGCACCTCGCGGCGCATGCGGCGCTCCTCCCAGGCCAGCACCGACTCGTGCGCGCCGAGCCGGGTCAACAGCGCGCCGATCGCGTCACCGTCCCGGACGACCACGCGGTCCACCCCGCGCACCTCCCGCGCCTTGGCGGCGATCGACAGCCGGCGGGCGGCGCCGACCAGCGCCAGCGCGGCCTCGGGCCCCGGACAGGTCACCTCCAGGGAGGAGGAACGGCCGGGCTCGGTCAGCGAGCCGTGCGCGAGGAACGCCCCGCGCCAGGCCGCCTCCGCGTCGCAGGTGGCCCCCGAGACCACCTGCGGGGGCAGCCCGCGGATCGGCCGGCCGCGGCCGTCGACCAGGCCGGTCTGCCGGGCGAGCTGGTCCCCGCCCGCGACGACCCGGACGACGTAGCGCGAGCCGCGGCGCAGTCCGCCGGGCGCCATCACGATCAGCTCCGAGCTGTGCCCGAAGATCTCCAGGATGTCCCGCTTGAGGCGGCGGGCCGCCATCGCCGTGTCCAGCTCCGCCTCGATCACGATGCGCCCGCTCACCAGATGCAGGCCGCCGGCGAACCGCAGAATGGCGGAGACCTCCGCCTTCCTGCAGCAGGTCCGGGTGACGGGAAGCCGGGAGATCTCGTCCTTCACCGCTGCCGTCATCGCCATGGGCCGATCCTTCCATGCATCCGAAAAATACGGTCGTACGCGGCGGCCAACAGCTCCGGGTCGTGCCGGGGTGTTCCGTCGGTCCGGGCCACCGGGGCCAGCTCGACCGCGGCTCCCAGCCGCTTGGCGGCTTCGGTGAGCGAGTCGCGGTCGGGCACGGCGGCCTCGTCGGCCAGCACCACGTCCAGGGCGAGTTTAGGGGCGTGTCGCCCCAAAACCTCCAAATGACGCTGCGGGGAGAAGCCGTCGGTTTCGCCCGGCTGCGGCGCGAGGTTCAGGGAGAGGACTTTGCGGGCCTTGGTCTCGGTCAGGGCGTCCAGCAGCTCGGGCACCAGCAGATGCGGGATCACCGAGGAGAACCAGGAGCCGGGACCGAGCACCACCCAGTCGGCGTCCAGGACCGCCGCGAGGGCCTCCGGGACGGCCGGCGGGTCGTTCGGCACCAGATGCACGGACTGCACCTCGCCGGGTGTCAGCGCCACGGTGGCCTGTCCGCGCACCGTGTCCACGGCCTCCGGTTGCTCCGGATCGTGCCCCTTGACGAGGGCCTGGAGCTCCAGCGGCACGGCGGACATGGGCAGCACCCGTCCGTGCGCGCCGAGCAGCTTGCCGACCAGGTCCAGCGCCTGGACGTGGTCGCCGAGCTGCTCCCACAGGGCGACGATCAGCAGGTTGCCCACCGCGTGGTCGTGCAGGTCGCCCTGGGACTGGAAGCGGTGCTGGATGACACGGGACCACGTCTGGCCCCAGTCGTCGTCCCCGCACAGCGCGGCCAGCGCCTTGCGCAGATCGCCGGGCGGCAGCACACCCAGCTCGTCGCGCAGCCGTCCGCTGGAGCCGCCGTCGTCGGCCACGGTGACGACGGCGGTGAGATCGCCGGTGATCCGGCGCAGCGCGGCGAGGGAGGCGGACAGGCCCATGCCGCCGCCGAGCGCGACGACCTTGGGCTGTGCGCCCCTGCGGCGGGGCCGGCCCCCGCGGGCCTCGGCCGGGCGGCTGGCACGGGTCTCACCCGCGCGGCCGGAGCGAGCCTCGGGCACCACCCGGCGCAGCCGGCCCAGCCGCGGTGTACGTTCCGTCATTCCCGTCCCATGTCCCGGTGTACGACCACCGTTTCCACACCCTCGGCCGCAAGGCGCGCGGCGAGTTTCTCCGACATCGCGACCGAGCGGTGCTTGCCCCCGGTACAGCCGATCGCGATGGTCACATAGCGCTTGCCCTCACGGCGGTAGCCGGCCGCGATCAGCCGCAACAGCTCGGCGTAGCGGTCCAGGAACTCCTTGGCGCCGGGCTGGTTGAAGACGTAGCCGGCCACCTCCTCGTTGAGACCCGTGAAGGGGCGCAGTTCCGGGACCCAGTGCGGGTTGGGCAGGAAGCGCATGTCCGCGACGAGATCCGCGTCGACCGGGAGGCCGTACTTGAAGCCGAAGGACATCACGGTGGCCCGCAGCTCGGGCTCCTCCTCGCCGGCGAACTGGGCGTCCATCTTGGCCCGCAGCTCGTGCACGTTGAGGCTGGAGGTGTCGATCACCAGGTCGGCGTCGCCGCGCAGTTCGCGCAGCAGTTCCCGCTCGGCGGCGATGCCGTCCACGATGCGGCCGTCGCCCTGGAGCGGATGCGGGCGGCGCACCGACTCGAAGCGGCGCACCAGGGCCTCGTCGGAGGACTCCAGGAAGACGATCCGCCGGGTGACGTGCTTGGCCTCCAGGTCCGCCAGGGACTCGCGCAGATTGTCGAAGAAGCGCCGGCCGCGGACGTCCACCACGACCGCGATCCGCGCCACGTTTCCCTGGGAGCGGGCGCCCAGTTCGACCATGGTCGGGATGAGGGCGGGCGGCAGGTTGTCCACGACGAACCAGCCGAGGTCCTCCAGACACTTCGCGGCCGTCGAGCGGCCCGCTCCGGACATGCCGGAGATGATCACCAGCTCGGGGATCGCCGCTTCGGGGACCCCGGCCGCCTCGCCGCCCGTACTCACCTGTGCTCCGTTGTCGTCGCCCGTGTCCTGGCCGGTCTCCTGGCCCGCGGACCGCGGGGCGGTCTCCTCGCCCGGATCCGGGTGGGCCTGATCTCGGCGCTGTGCGGGCTGTGCGTCGTGCTCGGTCATGTCTCCTACCCCCGTCGTTCGTCCGGGGGACCCGCGGTCACGGGCTCCCCCGAGGAACCCGCCGTCGTCTCGGGTTCCTCGTCTTCCATGATCTCTCCGGTCGCCGTGTTCACGGCGGGTGCGGCCGGGGCCGACCGGGCGAGGGCCGCGGCGATGGTCTCGGCCGTCTTGCGGCCTATTCCGGGCACTTCCTGGATCTGTTCGATTGTGGCGGACCGCAGCCGCTTCACCGAGCCGAAATGCTTGATGAGCGCCTGTTTCCTGGTCTCGCCGAGGCCGGGGACGTCGTCCAGGGGGCCGGCGCGGAAGCGTTTGGCGCGCTTGGTTCGCTGGTAGGTGATCGCGAAGCGGTGTGCCTCGTCCCGCACACGCTGGAGCAGATACAGGCCCTCGCTGGTGCGGGGCAGCACCACGGGGTCGTCCTCACCGGGCAGCCAGACCTCCTCCAGCCGCTTGGCCAGGCCGCACACCGCGATGTCGTCGATCCCCAGTTCGTCCAGCGCCCGCCGGGCGGCCGCGACCTGCGGCTGACCACCGTCGACCACGACCAGCTGGGGCGGATACGCGAACTTCCGGGGCCGGCCGTCGTCATCCTTGAGGGAGCCGTTGAAGGGGCTTCCGAGAGGATCGTCGGGAGGGGCGGGCTCGGTGGTGGTCAGGGGGGCGGACCGGGGGGTTTCCGGGGTGGCGGGCACGCCGGACGCCGGGGCGGCGGGGGTGGGGGCGTCCGCGTCGGTGCGGATGCCGGAGTCCGGGGCGGCGGGAGCGCCGGAGTCCGTGCGGGCCGGGGTCGGCGAGGGGACGGTGTCGGTGGGCTCGGCCGGGGCGCCCTGCGGCGCGGTGCCGGAAGCGACGGGCGCGGGTCCGGCGTCAGCAGGCGCGGGCTCCTCGCCGGTGAGCGGGGCCCCGGCGTTCGCGGGCGCGGCTCCCTCGTCCGTCCGTGCGACCCCGGTGCCGACAGGCGCGGCCGGCCCGACCGTGAGCACGCTGTCGCCGTCGCTGCCCGGCTCCTCGCCGTCGGCCCACTCCCCCGTCCGCTCCTTCTCCGCGAGGTACCGCTTGAAGCGGCGGGTGATCACCTCGTGCATGGAGCGGACGTCGTCCTGGCCGGCGAAGCCCTTGATCTGGAAGCGGCGGTACTCGCCCTTGCGCTGGAGGCCGTCCTCGAAGACGACCATGGAGGCGACCACGTCGTCGCCCTGGAGGTGGGAGATGTCGTAGCACTCGATGCGCAGCGGGGCGCTGTCCAGGTCGAGGGCGTCGGCGATCTCCTCCAGGGCGCGCGAACGGGTGGTGAGGTCGGAGGCGCGCTTGGTCTTGTGCAGGGCGAGCGCCTGCTGGGCGTTGCGCTGCACGGTCTCCATGAGCGCCTTCTTGTCGCCGCGCTGCGGGATGCGCAGCGACACGTTCGACCCGCGGCGGCCGGTCAGCCACTCCTGGACCGGCTCGACCGGCTCGGGCAGCGCCGGGACCAGCACCTCCTTGGGCACGGCGTCTCCAGTCTCCTCGCCGTACAGCTGCTGGAGGGCGTGTTCGACCAGGGCGCCGGTCGTGATCTCTTCGACCTTGTCGGTCACCCAGCCGCGCTGGCCGCGGACCCGGCCGCCACGCACGTGGAAGATCTGCACGGCCGCTTCCAGTTCGTCCTCGGCGACCGCGATGAGGTCGGCGTCGGTCGCGTCGGCGAGCACGACCGCGCTCTTTTCCATGGCCTTCTTCAGGGCCCCGATGTCGTCGCGCAGCCGGGCGGCCCGCTCGTACTCCATGTCCTCGGCCGCGTCCATCATCTGCTTCTCCAGGCGGCGGAGGTAGGTGCCGGTGCGGCCGGCCATGAAGTCGCAGAACTCCTCGGCCAGCTCCCGGTGGTCCTCGGGGCTGATCCGGCCGACGCAGGGGGCGGAGCACTTGCCGATGTAGCCGAGCAGGCAGGGGCGGCCGGTGCGGGCGGCGTTCTTGAACACGCCCGCCGAGCAGGTGCGCACCGGGAAGACCCGCAGCAGCAGATCGACGGTGTCCCGGATGGCCCACGCGTGTCCGTACGGCCCGAAGTACCGCACGCCCTTCTTCTTGTGACCGCGCATCACCTGGACGCGCGGGAACTCCTCGTTCATCGTCACCGCGAGGTACGGGTAGCTCTTGTCGTCGCGGTACTTGACGTTGAACCGGGGGTCGAACTCCTTGATCCAGGAGTACTCCAGTTGCAGTGCCTCGACCTCGGTGGACACCACGGTCCACTCCACGGACGCGGCGGTGGTCACCATCGTCCGGGTGCGCGGGTGCAGGTTCGCCAGGTCCTGGAAGTAGTTCGCCAGGCGCTGGCGCAGGCTTTTCGCCTTTCCGACGTAGATCACCCGGCGGTGCTCGTCACGGAACCTGTACACCCCGGGGGTGTCCGGGATCTCACCCGGCCTGGGGCGGTAGCTGGAGGGATCGGCCATGTCTCACACCCTACTGGCGAGCACCGACACCGCGTCGGGCCTGTGGATAACCCCGGCCACGCGGCTCGTCCGGGGACACCCGCGCCGACTCCCGGCGCGCCGGCCCGCCGGCCCCGTGCGGGCCGTGGGGGACGCGGTCCGGCCAGTAGTACGGGGCGTACGACCTCAAGGTGTTGTCGGGTTCTGGTCAACACGCTTCAATGCGGGGGAACTCGGGGCCGGCACGCGCAGGAAGGGGCGCGGCGCGCGCAGCCAGGGGCGTCCACGGCGCCACGGGGGTGGCCCCGCACACCCGCGCAGGCGGTCCGACCAGCCGTCGTGACACCGACAGAAAGGCCCCTCGGCATGCGGCATGCCCTAGAGCACGCTGACCTCCCCACCGGGGAACTGGACACGGCCCTGCGGGGCGGCCCCTTCCACGTGGCGCTGCGTGCCGCGATCGCCGCGCGCGGCCTGCCGCTCCAGCGCGTCCAGCACCATCTCTCGCGCCACGGCGTCAAGGTCGGTGTGACCAGCCTGAGTTACTGGCAGCAGGGCGCGCGCCGCCCGCAGCGCCCCGAGTCGCTGCGTGCCGTCCGCGCCCTGGAGGAGATCCTCCAGCTGCCGGACGAATCCCTGATCCGGCTGCTGGCCGAGTCCGGCCGGTGCGGCGAGGCCGAGGCCCCGGCGGGCCGCTCGTACCGCTCCCTGGTCGAGGCCGCGGGCGTACTGGACCGGCTCAGGGCCGAGCTGGACCGGCCGGCCGACAGCGGGCTGCACACCCTGGGCCACCACGAGTGCGTCCGGATCGGCGCCGGGCGCGAGCTGATGGCCCGCGAGGCCCATCACATCGTGCGCGCGCACCGCGACGGCGTCGACCGCTTCCTGGTCGTCCACCAGGGCGACCCCGGCTGTGCCCCGCACGAGATGAGCGTGCGGGCCCTGGAGAACTGCCGCACGGGCCGCGTCCGCCGGGACCAGGACGCCGGTGTACTGGTGGCCGAACTGCTCTTTGACACCCGGCTGCGCGCCGGCGACACCTTCCTCTTCCGCTACGCCGTCGAGGACGGCACGGCCGGCGCCGCCCACGAGTACCTGCACCGGTTCGACGCGCCCGGCGGCCAGTACGCGCTCCAGGTGCGCTTCGACGCGTCCGCGCTGCCCCTGCGCTGCCGGCGCTTCACGCAGCACTCCCCGGAGGCTCCGCGCACCGTCCGGCAGGAACTCTTCGTCACCGGGCCGCATCACTGCGCGCATGTGGTCGAGCCGCGCATCAGGCCGGGCATCGTGGGCATCGCCTGGGACTGGCCCCGGTGAACGGGACCGCGCCGTCCGCCGGCCGGTGCGACCGCAGGAGTCGGCGGCGCGGGATCAGGCGGCCGGACCTGCGACGATCCTGCCGTTCTGCGTCTTCACCGACAGCTCGGTCAGCGGCTCGGTGGCGGGCGACTGGACCACCTTGCCGGTCACGGCGTCGAACTCGCTGCCGTGACAGGGGCAGATCAGGGTCGTCCCCTGGAGCTTGTTGATCGGGCACCCGGCATGCGTGCAGACCGTGCTGTACGCCTTCAGCGTGCCGCTCTTGTCCCGGCTGACCACCACGTTGTGGTCCCGGTAGAGCTTGGCACCGCCCTTGGCCACCTCGCTCTCCGCGCCGAGGTCGACCGAAGCGGTCGGGGTGGCGGCCGAGCCGTCGTTCCCAGGTGCGGAGCACGCGGCCAGGCCGAGCCCGGCGACCGGGACCACGGCGGCCCCTCGAAGGACGGTACGGCGGCTCGCGGAAGGACGCGTGGGCATCTCGGACTCCACTGGTCAAGGTGTTGTACACGGCGACGATACGGGGCCCGGTTTCGCCCCCGTGAGCCGGGGTGGGGAGCGCGAGGACCGGAGGAGACAAGCACCAGGGAAGCGCGTTCCCTAGGGCGAGATCGAGCGCGTAAACGCTTGCGCAAGCGTTTACGCGGGGGCGGCCGGTGGGGTACCTTCCCGGCCGGAGGGCGCCCGTCCGGGCGGCGAGGAGGGGAAACGATGGCCACCATGGCGGACGTCGCGCGGAGCGCCGGAGTCTCCGTGGCGACCGTCTCCCACGTCCTCAACGGCACGCGCCCGGTGTCGCCCGGCACCCGCCGGGCCGTCCTGGACGCCGTGGACGAGCTCGGCTACACGCCCAATACCCTGGCCCGCTCCCTGGTGACAGCGCGCACCCGTTCCATCGGGCTCGCGGTGTCGGCGGTCAGCAATCCGTACTTCACCGAGATCCTCCAAGGCGTGGAGACCGCGGCCCTGGAGTCCGGCTACGGGCTGCTCCTGGCCGACCCGCACGACGACCCCCTGCACGAGCGCAAGGTCGCACAGCTTCTCCATGAGCGCCGGGTGGACGGCATGATCGTCGCCCCGTCCGCGCGGCCGGGCGAGCTGGTCGACTACCTCGGCCGCCATGCCGTGCCGACCGTGTTCCTGGACCGGCTGATCGATCCGACCGGGCCCGGTGGTGCGCCGGACACCGCGGCCGCGGTCGCCCCGTTCTTCGATCAGGTCTGTGCGGAAAACGCCGCGCCGACGGCCCGCCTCGTCGCCCATCTCGCCGGGCTGGGGCATCGCAGGGTCGGTCTGATCGCCGGGCTGCCGGGGCTCAGCACGACCCGTGAGCGCGTCACGGGCTACCTGGACGGCCTCGCCACCGCGGGCCTCCCGTACGACGGCCGCCTTGTGGTGTCCGGCGACTCCGAGTCCGCCGGTGCCGAGCGGGCCACCGCCGCTCTGCTCACCCTCCCTGACCCGCCCACCGCCCTCGTCACCGCCAACAACGCGATGACCCTCGGCGCCCTGCGCGTCCTGCGGCGACGCGGTCTGTCCGTGCCCGGCGACATCGCCCTGTGCTGTTTCGACGACTTCCCCTGGGCCGACCTCTTCTCGCCCCGGCTCACCGCCGTCGCCCAGCCCAGCCGGGAGCTGGGCGCCCGCGCCGTACGGCTGCTGCTGGAACGCCTGGCCGAGCCGGAGCGGCCGTCCCGCACCGTGCGGCTGCCCTGCGCGTTCGTGCACCGCACTTCCTGCGGCTGCCCGGAGAGACCCGAGCGGCCCGAGGCAGCCGTGCCTGCCGCGTCGTCCGTCCTGTCCGAGATCCCGCCCGAGCCCCCGTCCGAGAAGGGAACCGCCTCGTGATCGTCGTCGCCGGTGAGGCACTGATCGACCTGGTACCGCAGGGCCCCGGCGCCCTCGCGGCCCTGAAACCCGCGCCCGGAGGCGGTCCGTACAACACCGCCCTGGCCCTCGGCCGGCTCGGCTCCCCCACCGCCTTCTGCTCCCGCACGTCGCACGACGCCTTCGGCGAGGCGCTGCTCGACGGGCTGCGGCGGGCCGGCGTCGAGGTGTCGGGGGTCCAGCGCGGGCCGGAGCCGACGACCCTCGCGGTGGCCACGATCGACGACGGCGGTTCGGCGTCGTACTCCTTCCATGTGGAGGGCACCGCCGACCGTCTCTTCACCGCGCCCGACGTGCTCCCCAAGGGCACCCGCGCGGTGTCCTTCGGCACCCTGTCGCTCGTCCTGGAACCGGGGGCGAGCGCCTATGAGGAGCTGATGCGCAGGGCGGCCGGGCAGGGGCTGTTCACCGCGCTCGACCCGAACATCCGGGCGGGGCTCATCCCGGACGCGGACGCCTACCGGGAGCGTTTCGCGGGCTGGCTGCCCTCGGTGACGCTGCTGAAGGTGTCCGCGGAGGACGCGGCGTGGCTGGGCGGGACGCCGCGCGAGTGGCTGGCCGAGGGACCGTCGGCCGTGGTGGTGACGCGGGGCGGCGAGGGTCTGACCGTCTACACGCGGGACGGCGGGGAGTGCTCCGTGCCCGGTGAGAAGGTCGATGTCATGGACACCATCGGTGCCGGTGACACGGTGAACGCGGCGCTGCTGCACGGTCTGTCCGCCCTGGACGCTCTGTCGCGGGAGGCGCTGGCCGCCCTCGGGACGGAGGGCTGGGCGCGGCTGCTGCGCTTCGCGGCGCGTGCGGCGGCGATCACCTGTTCACGAGCGGGGGCGGAACCGCCGTACGCGGACGAGCTGGGTGATGTGTGAGCCGTCCGCTCGCTGTCTGCTCTTGTCAAGGAGCGGCCGCCGGTTCATGCGGCTGATGGTGCAACGAACGGCGCCCCGCGGGGAGTTCCCGCGGGGCGCCGTATTTCTGACCGGATGTCAGGCTTTGGCCGTCCGCGTCGTCTTCTTCGCGGGCGCCGCCTTCTTCGCGGCCGTCTTCTTCGTGGCCGCGGCGGCCTTCTTGGTCACCGCGCTGTCGGACTTGGCCGTCACCGTCTTCTTCGACGCCGTCCCGGCCGCCGCGGTCTTCCTGGTGGCGGCCGTCTTCCTGGTCGCGCGCGGCGCCTTCACGGTCTCCGCGTCGCTGACCCGGTCGCCGAGGATCTCGCGCAGGAACTTGCCGGTGTGGCTGGCCGGGACCGCGGCGACCTCCTCGGGTGTGCCCTCGGCGACCACCAGGCCACCGCCGGCGCCGCCCTCGGGGCCCATGTCCACGAGCCAGTCGGCGGTCTTGATCACGTCGAGGTTGTGCTCGATGACGATGACCGTGTTGCCCTTGTCGACCAGGCCGCCGAGCACCTTCAGCAGCTTGCTGATGTCCTCGAAGTGCAGACCGGTGGTCGGCTCGTCCAGGACGTAGACCGTGCGTCCGGTGGAGCGCTTCTGCAGCTCGCTGGCGAGCTTGACGCGCTGCGCCTCGCCGCCGGAGAGCGTGGTGGCGGACTGGCCGAGGCGGACGTAGCCGAGGCCGACGTCGTGCAGCGTCTTCAGGTGGCGGGAGATCGCCGGGACCGCCTCGAAGAAGTGCATGGCCTCTTCGATCGGCATGTTCAGCACTTCGGCGATGGACTTGCCCTTGTAGTGGACCTCCAGGGTCTCCCGGTTGTACCGGGCGCCGTGGCAGACCTCGCACGGGACGTAGACGTCCGGGAGGAAGTTCATCTCGATCTTGATGGTGCCGTCGCCCGCGCAGTTCTCGCAGCGGCCGCCCTTGACGTTGAAGGAGAAGCGGCCGGGCTGGTAGCCACGGACCTTGGCCTCGGTGGTCTCGGCGAACAGGCGGCGGACGTGGTCGAAGACACCGGTGTAGGTCGCCGGGTTGGACCGCGGGGTGCGGCCGATCGGCGACTGGTCGACATGGACGACCTTGTCCACCAGGTCGTCGCCGGCCACGCGCGTGTGGCGGCCGGGGACCGTGCGCGCGCCGTTCAGCTCGCGTGCCAGGTGGGTGTACAGGATGTCGTTGACCAGAGTGGACTTGCCGGATCCCGAGACGCCCGTGACCGCCGTGAACACGCCCAGCGGGAAGGACACGTCGATGTCCTGGAGATTGTTCTCGCGGGCGCCGTGCACGGTGAGCTGGCGCGAGAGGTCGCGGGGGCGTCGGACGTCCGGGAGCGGAATGGCCTTGCGGCCGGACAGGTAGGCGCCGGTCTGCGACTCGGTGTTGGCGAGCAGTTCCTTCAGGGAGCCGCTGTGCACCACCTTGCCGCCGTGCTCACCGGCGCCGGGGCCGATGTCCACCACCCAGTCGGCGACCTTGATGGTGTCCTCGTCGTGCTCCACGACGATGAGGGTGTTGCCCATGTCGCGCAGCCGGACCAGGGTCTCGATCAGCCGGTGGTTGTCGCGCTGGTGCAGGCCGATGGAGGGTTCGTCCAGCACGTACAGAACGCCGACCAGGCCGGAGCCGATCTGGGTGGCCAGGCGGATGCGCTGGGCCTCGCCGCCGGAGAGGGTGCCGGCCGCGCGGTTGAGCGAGAGGTAGTCCAGGCCGACGTCGACCAGGAAGCGCAGTCGCTCGTTGACCTCCTTCAGCACGCGTTCGGCGATCTTCTTGTCGCGGGCGCTCAGCTTCAGCTCGCCCAGGAAGTCCGCGCAGTCGCTGATGGACATCGCCGAGACCTCGGCGATCGACTTCCCCATGATGGTGACGGCGAGGACGATCGGCTTGAGGCGGGTGCCCTGACAGGAGGGGCAGGGCACCTCGCGCATGTAGCCCTCGAAGCGCTCGCGGCTGGCGTCGCTCTCGGCCTCGCTGTGCCGGCGCTTGACGAAGGGCACCGCGCCCTCGAAGGGCGTGGTGTAGACCCGCTCGCGGCCGTACCGGTTGCGGTAGCGCACCTCGATCTGGGTCTTGTGGCCGTACAGCAGGGCCTTCCTGGCGCGCTGCGGCAGACCTGCGAACGGGATGTCCGTACGGAAGCCGAGCGCGTCCGCGAGCGCGCCGATCAGGCGGCCGAAGTAGTCCTTGGTGTGTCCGTGCGACCAGGGGTGGATGGCGCCTTCGTCCAGGGACTTGTCGGGGTCCGGGACGATCAGCTCTGGGTCGACCTCCATGCGGGTGCCGATGCCGGTGCACTCGGGGCACGCGCCGAAGGGCGAGTTGAAGGAGAAGGAGCGCGGCTCCAGCTCCTCGAACGACAGATCGTCGTACGGGCAGTACAGGTGCTCCGAGTACATGCGCTCGCGCTCGGGGTCGTCCTCGGGGAGGTCGACGAAGTCGAGCACGACCATGCCGCCGGACAGGCCGAGGGCGGTCTCCACGGAGTCGGTGAGGCGGCGCTTGGCGGAGTCCTTCACCGTGAGGCGGTCGACGACCACCTCGATGGTGTGCTTCTCCTGCTTCTTCAGGGTCGGCGGTTCGGACAGCTGGATGGTCGTGCCGTCCACCCGCGCGCGGGAGTAGCCCTTGGTCTGGAGGTCGGAGAAGAGGTCGACGAACTCGCCCTTGCGCTCGCGCACCAGCGGCGAGAGCACCTGGAAGCGGCTCCCCTCCGGCAGCTCCAGGACCTTGTCCACGATGGCCTGCGGCGACTGGCGCGTGATCGGGCGGCCGCACTCGGGGCAGTGCGGCTTGCCGATGCGCGCGAACAGCAGTCGCAGGTAGTCGTAGACCTCGGTGATGGTGCCGACGGTCGAGCGGGGGTTGCGCGAGGTCGACTTCTGGTCGATGGAGACCGCCGGGGACAGGCCCTCGATGAAGTCGACGTCCGGCTTGTCCATCTGTCCGAGGAACTGCCGTGCGTACGAGGAAAGCGACTCCACGTAGCGCCGCTGGCCCTCGGCGAAGATCGTGTCGAAGGCCAGGGAGGACTTGCCCGACCCGGACAGACCCGTGAAGACGATGAGCGAGTCACGAGGCAGGTCGAGCGAGACATTCTTCAAGTTGTGCTCGCGCGCGCCACGGACGATGAGACGGTCGGCCACGCCGGTCCGCACCTTTCTTGGGAGAAGTGACAGGGGCGAAGCCCCCGTGCTTCTTCACACTAGGGGGAGCCACTGACAACGCCGGTCGGATTGCCCGGTTGCATAACAATCCCCGGCCTTCCAGCATGCCCGACGCCACCTTCGACCATATAGCACGCGCATTCGAATTACGGATGAGCTTCGCCAGCTTCACCCGAACGTGTGGCGCGGCTAGGGTCGGGCCCATGATTGATCACGCTCATGACCTGGCATGTGTACGTGAGGCGACCGAGCGGCTGCTCAGCGCGGTCGCACAACTGGACAACGCCTCACTCGCCGAGGCGTCACGGCTTCCCGGCTGGACTCGCGGCCACGTCCTCGCCCATCTCGCCCGCAACGCGGACGCGCTCGTGAACGTCCTCGAGGGCCGCCCCATGTACGCGAGCGCCGAGGCGCGGGACGCGGACATCGACGGCGGCGCCGCGCGCCCCCTGGAGACCCAGCTCGCCGACCTGCGCGAGACGGCGGACAGGTTCCAGGCGGCGGGGGACGCGCCCGCGGACTGGACGCGCACGGTGGAGCTGCGCAACGGGGTCACCGACGACGCGGCGCGGCTGCCGTTCCGCCGGTGGGGCGAGGTGGAGCTGCACCATGTGGACCTCGGGATCGGGTACGAGCTGCAGGACCTGCCCGCCGAGTTCCTGGAGCGCGAGACCGACTTCCTGACCCGGCGCTTCTCCGGCAACCCCGAGGTCCCCGCGACCCTCGTCACGGACGGCACGCACGCGTGGACCACGGGCAGGCCCGCGGACAAGCCCGAGATCACCGTCTCGGGCACCCCGGCCGACGTGATCGGGTGGCTCGCCGGCCGCCGCGATGGCTCCGCCCTGACGACGGACGGCGGTGACCTGCCGAAGCTTCCGCCGCTCTAGGTTTCGAACGCGCGGCGCGGCAGAGCGGTCGCCGGCGCCGAGGCGGAAGTGGCGGGCGGGACAGTGCCCCGATCGTCAGTGGGGCACCGCTCCCCGCCCGGACGGCATAGGCTGATCGTCATGACGTACACGGGCGAGGTCAGGGTCGGCGGGCCGGCGGATGTGCACGAGCTCAAGGACCTGATGATCACGAAGATCGCGGTCGGGCCGATGGACAACAACGCCTACCTGCTGCGCTGCCGGGCCACCGACGAACAACTCCTGATCGATGCCGCGAACGAGCCGCGGACGCTCCTGGGGATGATCGGTGACGACGGCATCGCGTCCGTCGTCACCACCCACCAGCACGGCGACCACTGGCAGGCGCTCGCCGAGGTCGTGGCCGCGACGGGCGCGCGCACGTACGCCGGCCGCGAGGACGCGCCCGGCATCCCGGTGCCCACCGACGTGCCCGTGGACGACGGCGACGTCATCCGGGTGGGGCGGGTGGAACTCACCGTGCGCCACCTGGTGGGGCACACACCGGGCTCCATCGCGCTGGTCTACGACGACCCGCACGGCCATCCGCACGTCTTCACCGGCGACTGCCTCTTTCCGGGTGGTGTCGGCAACACGTACAAGGACCCGGAGGCGTTCGCCAGCCTGATCCACGACGTGGAGACGAAGATCTTCGACACGCTGCCGGACGAGACCTGGGTCTATCCGGGACACGGCGACGACACCACGCTCGGCGCCGAGCGCCCGCATCTGCCGGAATGGCACGCGCGCGGGTGGTGAACCCCGGCCGCTCGCAAGGGGCGTGCCGTACACCCGGCGCGGACGCCGTCCCGCACCCCGTGTGAACGTTTCGCACGCGCCAGGCACGCGCGCACGCTCCCCCGGCCCGGTGGCACGCGGTCAACTGGTCACAGCCCCGCTCGGGTTGACGGCTCCCGAGCGGCGGGGGCCGCCGGTCTGCCCACCCCACCCGGTCCGGCGGCCCGGCCAGGTCCCGTGTGCGGGTGTCCGGGACCGCGTTCACACGGCCGCAACACCCGCTCCCACTATGCGGACAAAAATGGTCGTGACCTCGACAAAGGCCGAGTTCACTGCCACTCTCCCGCCATGCACCTCGCTCCCCGCACAGTGCGCCGCGCGGTAGCGGCCGCCACCGTCGCCCTGCTCGCCACCGCCGTCGGCTGCGCCCCGCAGCCCGAGGCGAAGTCGCCGGCCACCGGATCCGGTTCGGCCGGCACGAGCTGCGCCAAGGGCAAGCTGGCCACCAAGACGTCCGGAAAGCTGACCATCGCGACGGACGAACCCGCGTACGAACCCTGGTTCAAGGACGACAAGCCCGCCAACGGCAAGGGCTTCGAGTCCGCAGTCGCCTACGCGGTGGCCCGGCAGCTCGGGTACGGCAAGGACGCGGTGGTCTGGCAGAGCGTGCCCTTCAACAAGGCGTTCGCGCCCGGTGTGAAGACCTTCGACTTCGACATCAACCAGGTTTCGATCAGCGCCGAACGCAAAAAGGCCGTCGACTTCTCCTCCGGCTACTACGACGTGCGCCAGGCCGTCATCGCGCTCAAGGACGGCAAGGCCGCGAAGGCGAGGAGCATCGCGGACCTGCGCGACCTCAAGCTGGGCGCCCAGGTGGGCACCACCAGCCTCGACTACATCACCGACGTGGTGAAGCCGAAGCAGGAGCCCGCCGTCTACGCCAAGAACGACCAGGCCAAGTCCGCCCTGAAGAACGGTCAGGTCGACGCCGTCGTCACCGATCTGCCGACCGCTTTCTACATCACCTCGGCCGAGGTGACGGACGCCAGGATCGTCGGTCAGTTCGAGAACCAGGGCGGCACGCCCGAGCAGTTCGGCCTGGTGCTCGACAAGGGCAGCGCGCTGACCCCGTGCGTGAGCGGCGCCGTGGACGCCCTGCGCAAGAACGGCACGCTGGCCCGGCTCGACCAGCAGTGGCTGTCCGACGCCGTCGGCGCCCCGGTGCTCAAGTGACCGTCATCAAGGGCGAGTCCGCGCGGGAGGGAGCCGACGACGAGGACGGCATGCCCGGCGACGACTACGTGCCCTCCGGGCGGCGGCTGGAGCGCGAGCGCCACAAGCGGGCGCGGGCCCGCCGCGCGACGGCCGTCGCGGCGCTGTCCACCCTGGTCACCGCCGCCGTGCTCTACCTGGTCGTGGTCGACGCGCCCGGCTGGCCGCGCACCAAGGAGACGTTCTTCAGCGCCCAGTACGCGCGCGAGGCACTGCCCAAGGTCCTCCAAGGGCTGTGGCTGAACGTCCGCCTGCTGGTGATCTGCGGGATCGCCGTCCTGGTCCTCGGCATGCTGATCGCGATCGCGCGGACCCTGCGCGGCCCGGTGTTCTTCCCCCTGCGCGTACTGGCGGCGGCATACACCGACTTCTTCCGCGGACTGCCGCTGATCATCAATCTGATGATCGTGGTCCTGGGCGTGCCCGCGCTGCGGCTCCAGGGCGTCACGGTCGATCCGGTACTGCTCGGCGGTACGGCGCTGACGCTGACGTACTCGGCGTACGTCGCCGAGGTGTTCCGGGCCGGCATCGAGTCGATCCACCCCTCCCAGCGCGCGGCGGCCCGCTCCCTGGGCCTGACCAACCGCCAGGCCCTGCGCTACGTGGTGCTCCCGCAGGCCGTGCGCCGGCAGGTGCCGCCGCTGCTCAACGACCTGGTGTCGCTCCAGAAGGACACCGGCCTGGTGTCGATCGGCGGCGCCGTGGACGCCGTACGGGCGGCCGACATCATCGTGGGCCGCAGCCTGAACTACACGCCGTACATCGTGGCGGGCCTCGTGTTCGTGGCGCTGACCATTCCGATGACCCGCTTCACGGACTGGGTGACGGCCCGGCTGGACCGGCGGCGGGAACAGGGGGGATCCCTATGAGCGACGCGCCTGTGCTGCGCATGGAGTCGGTCCGCAAGACCTTCGGCGAGTCGGTGGTGCTGCGGGACGTCGACCTGGAGGTCGCCCCGCACACGGTGACCGCGCTGATCGGCGCCTCCGGCTCCGGCAAGTCGACGCTGCTGCGGTGCGCCAACCTCCTGGAGGAGATCGACGACGGCGCGATCTGGCTGGACGGCGAGGAGATCACCGATCCGCGGACCGACCAGGACGCGGTGCGGCGCCGGATCGGGGTGGTCTTCCAGGCGTACAACCTCTTCCCGCACATGACCGTGCTGGACAACATCACGCTCGCCCCGCGCCGGGTGCACGGTGTCTGTCGCGCCGAGGCCGAGGAGCGGGCCAGGGGGCTGCTGGAGCGCCTCGGGCTGGCCGGCAAGGCGAACGCCTACCCGGACCGGCTCAGCGGCGGCCAGCAGCAGCGGGTGGCGATCGTACGGGCCCTGGCCGTGCGGCCCCGGCTGTTGCTGCTGGACGAGATCACGGCCGCGCTCGACCCCGAACTGGTCGGCGAGGTGCTGGAGGTGGTCCGGGGGCTGAAGGACGAGGGCATGACCATGGTGCTGGCCACCCATGAGATGGGCTTCGCGCGGGACGTCGCCGACCAGGTGTGCTTCCTGGACGGCGGCGTCGTCCTCGAACGCGGCACCGCGGAGCAGGTGTTCGGGGATCCGCGGCAGGAACGCACCCGGCGTTTCCTGCGGCGGATCGTCGAGGCGGGCCGCCTGTAGGACCGCCGCAGGGCCCTCCTGGGCGCGGGGCTATGCGTCGGCCCGCGCCGCGCCCAGGAGGGTCACGACGCGCTCGACGCCGAACGCGTAGCCCTGCACACCGCAGCCCGCGATCACGCCGTCGGCGCGCAGGGAGACGTACGAGTGGTGCCGGAACGACTCGCGCCGGTGGATGTTGGAGATGTGCACCTCGATGACGGGCATGCCGTCGCAGGTGTTGAGCGCGTCCAGGATCGCCACCGAAGTGTGGGAGTAGGCGCCGGGGTTGATGACGATCCCGCAGTGGCCGAGCCGGGCCTCGTGAATCCAGTCCACCAGTTCGCCCTCGTGGTTGGACTGCCGGAAGTCGATCGTGCCCCCGTGCGCGGCCGCCGCCTCGGCACACAGCGCCTCGACGTCGGCGAGGGTCTCCTTGCCGTAGATCTCCGGCTGGCGCTGGCCCAGCAGGTTCAGGTTCGGCCCGTTGAGGATCATGATCGGGGCGTTGGCCAGGGTGCGGGGCACGGTTCCTCCGGTCGTTCCGGGCGGTGCATCCGCGACCGCCGCTCGTCCCCGGTCTATCACGGCTCCGGCGTGCGCTCCGGCTCCGTGCCCCACTCGCCCCGTCGCGCGCTTCGACCACTCGGTCACCCCTGTACGCCCCCGTAACCCGCGATCACAGCGGGTAGTTGAAACGCCATGTACGACGTACGCCCTGTCACCAGGGTCTCTCTGCCGCGCCTCGCCGCCGCCTCCCTCGCCGGTAGCGCGGTCGAGTTCTACGACTTCTACGCCTACGGGACCGCGGCGGCACTGGTCCTCGGGCCGCTGTTCTTCCCCTCGTTCTCGCCGGCCACCGGGACGCTCGCGGCGTTCGCGACGTTCGGCGTGGGCTTCGTGGCCAGGCCGCTGGGCTCGGTGCTGTTCGGGCACCTCGGGGACCGGCGCGGGCGCCGCCCGGTGCTCATCGCCTCGCTGCTGCTCACCAGCGCCTCGACGATCGCGGTGGGCTGTGTGCCCTCGTACGCCTCGATCGGCTTGGCCGCGCCCGTGCTGCTCCTGATGCTGCGGTTCCTGCAAGGGCTCGGGCTCGGCGGCGAGTGGGGCGGGGCCGTCCTGCTCACCGTCGAGCACGCCCCCGCCGGACGGCGCGCCCTGTGGTCCAGCATTCCGCAACTGGGGCCCGCGATCGGCTTCATGCTCGCCAACGGGGTGATGCTGGCGCTGTCCTCCGGGCTCTCCGAAGCGCAATTCGCGCAGTGGGGCTGGCGGGTGCCGTTCTGGTCGGCCGCCGTGCCCGCGCTGGCCGGGCTGTGGCTGCGTTCGTCGCTCGCCGAGAGCCCCCGGTTCCTGGAGATCGACGACCACCCGCGCGTGCCCCTCATGGAGGTCGTACGGCATCACAGACGGCCGGTGCTGCTGGCGGCGGGGGCGCTGTCCGCCGGGTACGCGGTGTTCTACGCGGTGACCACCTGGTCGCTGTCGTACGCGACGGAACGGCTGGAGGTGAGCCGGAGTGTCATGCTGATCTGTGTCATGGCGGCGGTGCTCGTGCAGGCTCCGCTCATCCCCGCCGCGGCGATGCTGGGCGACCGCTACGGGCGCCGGCCGATGTGCGTGACCGGATGCGCGGCCTGCGCGCTGTGGATGCTGCCCATGGTCTCGCTGCTGGCGAGCGGCGAGCCGCTGCTGATGTTCCTCGGGATGCTGGGCGCGCTGCTCGCCTTCGTCACCGTGTTCGCGGTGGTCTCCGCCTATCTGCCGGAGCTGTTCGACGCGCGGGTGCGCTGCACGGGCGCCGCGGTGGGCTACAACCTCGGCGGGGTGTTCGGCGGCGCGCTCACCCCGATCGTGGCCACGGCGCTCGCGCAGGGCGGCGGGCGCGTTCCCTGGGGCGTGGGCGGCTATCTGACCGGCATGGCACTGCTCAGCCTGGGGTGCTTCGCGCTGCTGCCGGAGACGAACCCGGCGCCCGTACCGGCGGTGGAGACGGTGGCCGGCCCGGTCAGGGGTTGATCGCCAGCTCCAGGTAGGCCGCGAACAGCACCAGATGGACGCCGCCCTGCAAGGGGGTGGCCCGGCCCGGCACCACGGTCAGCGAGGCGACCACCACCGTCAGCGCGAGCAGCAGCATATGGACGGGATCGAGGCCGAGGACGAGCGGTCCGGGCAGCCAGACGGATGCCAGCGCCACGGCCGGGATGGTCAGTCCGATGCTGGCCATCGCCGAGCCGAGCGCAAGGTTGAGGCTGGTCTGCACACGGTCCCGGCGCGCGGCGCGCAACGCGGCGATGGTCTCCGGGAGCAGCACGAGCAGGGCGATGATCACACCGACGACGGCCTGGCGCAGGCCCGCCGCCGCCACACCCGCTTCGATGGCGGGCGACACGCCCTTGGCCAGGCCGACCACGCCGATCAGTGCCAGGGCGAGCATGGCGAGGCTGATCAGGGCGGTGCGCCTGGACGGGGGGCTGGCATGGTCCTCGCTGCTGATGACCTCCCCCTGCCGGGTGATGGGCAGGAAGTAGTCCCGGTGCCGCACGGTCTGGGTGGTCACGAACAGGCCGTAGAGGATCAGTGAGGACAGCGCGGCGAAGGTCAACTGGAGCGTGGAGAACTCCGGCCCCGGCTTGCTGGTGGTGAAGGTCGGCAGCACCAGGCTCAGCGTGGCCAGGGTCGCGACCGTCGCGAGCGCGGCGCCGGAGCCCTCGGGGTTGAAGACGGCGGTGCCGTGCCGCAGCGAGGCGACGAGCAGGCAGATGCCGACGATGCCGTTGCAGGTGATCATCACGGCGGCGAAGACGGTGTCCCTGGCCAGAGTGGAGCTTTTGTCGCCGCCGTCGGCCATCAGCGTGACGATCAGCGCCACCTCGATGACCGTGACGGCGATGGCCAGGACCAGGGAACCGAGGGGTTCGCCGATGCGGTGGGCGATCACTTCGGCGTGGTGCACCGCCGCGAGGACGGAGCCGGCGAGCACCACCGTCACCAGGGCGATGACCGGGCTGGGCATGGCCCGGTGCCAGGTGAGGATCAGCAGGACGACCGCGAGCACCGGCACGGGGATCGTCCAGCGCCGGGCGAGCGATCGCAGCCAAGTGATCATGCCGCGATCGTCGCAGAGAGCCACATGGTTCGCATTCCGTCCGTTCCGGATGCTTCCGTCCCTTCTTCGCGGCGCCCGGTACCGGCTCCGGGCCGGGCGCCGCGTGTCCGATCGTGTCCGGTGGAGGGGCTTCCGCGACCGGAGGCCCCTGCGTGGGTGGTGGCCCTGACGAGGCGTGCGAGCCGGTGGTCAGATGTCCACGGACTCCTTCTTCCCGGCCCCTTCGGTGTCGGCGCCCACGGCCTCGGCCGCCTGCTTCCTGGAGGCCATGAGGCTGGTGACCGTGGTGATGACCAGGACTCCGCAGATCACGCCGAGCGAGACCGGGATGCTGATCACGGGTACCGGGACGCCCGACTCGTGCAGGGCGTGCAGCACGAGCTTCACGCCGATGAAGCCGAGGATGACCGACAGGCCGTACGACAGGTGAACCAGCTTCTTCAGTAGGCCGCCGAGGAGGAAGTACAGCTGGCGCAAGCCCATCAGCGCGAAGGCGTTGGCGGTGAAGACGATGTACGGGTCCTGGGTCAGGCCGAAGATCGCGGGGATCGAGTCCAGGGCGAACAGGATGTCGGTGGTGCCGATGGCGAGCATCACGACCAGCATCGGGGTCATGACCCGCTTGCCGTTCTGCCGGATCCACAGCTTGGTGCCGTGGTACCGGTCGGCGACGCCGAACCTGCGCTCCGCGGCCTTCAGCAGCCGGTTCTCCTCGAACTCCTCCTCGCCCTCGTCGTCGGCGCGGGCCTCCTGGACGAGCTTCCAGGCGGTCCATATGAGGAAGGCGCCGAAGAGGTAGAACACCCAGGAGAAGCTGGTGACGATCGCGGCTCCGGCGGCGATGAACACCGCTCGCAGCACCAGGGCTATCAGGACGCCGATGAGCAGGACGCGCCGCTGGTAGAGGGCGGGGACAGCGAACTTCGTCATGATCAGCACGAAGATGAAGAGGTTGTCGACGCTCAGCGACTTCTCGGTGATGTAGCCCGCGAAGAACTCGCCGGCCGGCTGTCCGCCGCCGAAGACGAGGAGGCCGAGGCCGAAGAGACCGGCCAGGACGATCCAGACGACGGTCCAGACGCCCGCTTCCTTGATCGAGACCTCATGGGGCTTGCGCCCGATGAGGAAGTCGAAGCCGATCAGGGCGGCGAGGCCCACGACGGTCAGGACCCACAGGGTCATCGAAACTTCCACGGCTACCTCCGGCATTTCGAGATGGCAAGCACAGATGCGTTGTCACTGCCGGAGGTCTCTTCCACCCGCACGGGGGCCGACGCCCCGGAACCGGAACCGGTCCGTACTGACGGGTGCGCCGCAGTCAGGGAGTACTCCCCTCCGCACGGAAAACAGTACCCCAATAACCAAGCATTGGTAAAGAGAAAGGCAAAGAAAGATCAAAAGCGCACGTCAGGCATCCTTTACCTGCACTTGGTCCGAGCCGTGGCGATCTCGCCGAGCACCTGCTCCACGATCCGGCTGCCGGCCGGGACGAGCGCGGGCTCGTAGGTCCAGGCATGGCCCACCCAGGGGTCCGTGAAGTGCTCGTCAGGGACCGGGGTGAGGCGCGTCAGCGAGCGCCACAGCGGGTCCAGCAGGGGGCCGTAGGCGGCGGCGTCCGCGCGATCCGCCACCAGCAGAAGGTGGACGCCGACGGCCGGGCCCTCGTCCGCCAGGTAGCGCAGCCGCGTGACGGCCCGGTCGTCGAAGCCGTGCGGGAAGTCGTTGACGATCAGCAGCTGCTGTGCGGTGTCCACATCGTCCGGCAGCGACGCGGCCACGCCGCCTCGCATCGCCATCTGTACCAGATCGACCCGCCGGGTGAGCCGCTCCAGCTCCTCCCTGACGCCCGCCGCCCCGGTCGCGGGCAGCGCCGCGAGCACTCCGGCGCCGGTCAGCGGCCACAGCGCGCGTGCGCCCGCACCGGCCGGGTCGATGACCCGCACGGCGAACTCCCCCGCCGGATGCGCGGCGAGCAGCCGCACGGCGAGCGTCACCGCCGCCTCCATGGCCGACTGCCGCGGCGCGTCCGAGTCCGTGAAGGAAGCGCCGGATATGGCCGCGGTCCCGCTGTCGATCCACAGACCCTGCTCCAGCGGCAGTCTGACCAGCAGCGGGATGCGCAGCGGGAGGCTCTCGGGCAGATACAGATCGCCGAGCCGAAGCGCCATCGGTGGCTCGGCGGGCACACGGTAGCCATGCCAGACGGGGCTGTCCCAGCGGGCGTAGGCGGGCGGGAGCGCCGGTTCCACCACCTCGGATTCCGCGGTGAGCTGGGCGAGGTCGCGGTCGAAGGCGACGCGGGCCCGGTCGACCAGTTGGTCCCGGCGGGTCCGGGCCGCCTCGCGTGCGGCCGCGTTCCCGTCGCCGAGGCGGGCACGCGGGTCGGCGAGGGCCTGGTCGAGTTCCTCGTCCAGGCGGCTGTCGGCGAAGCCGACGGCGCTGCGGTACGCGGCCGTGGTGCGCGCCAGGTCCTCGAACATGCCCCAGACCTGGTTGTACAGCCGCTCGTGCATCGACCAGCCCACGGCATCGCCCGCGACCGGCGGCGCGGGCTGTCCGTCGGCGGCAGGGGAGGCCGGCGGGCGGGGCGGGGGTGGTGCGGTGCGTCCTGTGCGGCGGGGATGCGTGTAGTCGACCGGCCCACTGGTGGTGGGTACGTCCTCTGGCTCCGCAGGGCCGTAGGGGCTGCCGCGGTCCGTGCCGTCCGCGCGGTGCGTGTCGTGGTCGTATGCGCCTGTGGGGCCGGGTGCCGTCGTTCCCTGTATGAGGGTGGCGAGTGCGTCGGGCTCGGGCAGGCCATGGTCGGCGAGGAGGGCCGGGAGGCCGCCGGCGTATCCCTGGCCCGTCGCGCGGATTTTCCACGCGCCCTGTCTGCGGTACAGCTCCAGGGCGACGACGGCCGTCTCGGTGTCCAGGCCGGTGATGGTGTAGCGGGCGGTCCCGGTGCCGTCGGGTCCGTGCACCGCGGTCTGCGGGGCGGGGACGGCGCCGAAGCGGTGCGGGCCCGCGGTCCCGGTGGGCAGGGTGAGGAAGACGCCGACCCGGTGGACGTCCTCGGGCACGGCCGGCAGGTCCACGGCCAGGCGGTGTTCGGCGGCCGCCCGCCGGGGGACCTCGATGCCGGGGAGCGCGGGGGCGCCGGGGTGGGCGACCCTCCGGGGGCCGTGCACCGTGCCGTTCTCGTCGGCGAGCGTGGCCCCGGCCAGGACCGGGGCTCCGGCCCGGATCCGGATCTCCAGCCGGACCCGGAGCAGCGGATGGTTCTGCCCCCGCACCAGCTCGGCCGTCATCCCCGTCGCCCCCGTGCCGTGTCGTCGTAAGGCCCCGCCCGCCGGACCCGCGTCTACAGGTGCGGCAGGATCGCCGGCATCAGGTCCTGGAAGGTGCGCCCGTTGGCGGCCGTACCGAGCGCGGTCATCGTCCAGCCCGAGCCCGCCCGGTGCACCTTGGCCATGATCTGGGCGGTGTACTCGCCGCCGCCGGCCAGCGTGTAGCGGGCGAGTTCCTGGCCGTTGGACTCGTCCACCAGACGGCAGAACGCGTTCTCGACCTCCTGGAAGGTCTGGCCCGTGAAGGAGTTCACGGTGAAGACGATCTGGTCGATGTGGACGGGGACGCGCTGGAGGTCCACGAGGATCGCCTCGTCGTCGCCGCCCTGACCGGCGCCGCCCACCAGGTTGTCGCCGGTGTGGCGCACCGACCCGTCGTCGCTCACCAGGTGCCGGAAGAAGACGACGTCGACCGGCTGCTTCTCGGCGAAAAGCACCGCGGAGGCGTCCAGGTCGATCTCCTTGGTGCGCGAGCCGAACAGGCCGCGGCGCTTGGCCGCCTGCCAGCCCAGGCCCATGCGGACCGCGGTGAGGGTGCCCCCGTCGTTCTTCTCCAGGCTGATGGCCTGACCCTTGGCCAAGTTGACCGACACGGCTGAATCCCCTCTCGAAGGTCCCCTGTTGTCGCGCATCGCGCGGCTGATCAGAACCCTACGCAGGGGCACCGACACCGCCGAACCCCGGCCCGCGCTTTGTGTCGGTGTTGCAACACTCCGCGTGTATGCCGAGGTCCGGCGGTATGTCCCGGATCAGGCGATGCCCGCCTCCCGCATCTGGCGCAGCTCCTTCTTCATCTCGGAGACCTCGTCGCGCAGCCGGGCCGCGATCTCGAACTGCAGCTCAGCGGCGGCGGCGCGCATGCGCTCGGTCATCTCCTCGATCTGTTCGGCGAGCTCGGCCGCCGGACGGTCCGTGGGCACCGCGGCCGCGGCCTTGCCCTTCGCGCCCCTGGCCGCCTTGCCGCCCTTGAGTGCCTTGTCGCCCAGCGCGGGGACGGGGGCCTTGGCTCCCTTGCCGTCCTTCGACTTGCGGTAGCCGCTGCCGAGGAGCTGCTCGGTGTCGACCTCCTCGCGGGCGATCTGCGCGACGATGTCGTTGATCTTCTTGCGCAGCGGCTGCGGGTCGATGCCGTTCGCCTTGTTGTAGGCGATCTGCTTCTCACGGCGGCGGTTGGTCTCGTCGATGGCCCGCTCCATCGCCGGGGTGATCTTGTCGGCGTACATATGGACCTGGCCGGAGACATTGCGCGCCGCGCGGCCGATGGTCTGGATCAGCGAGGTGCCGGAGCGCAGGAAGCCCTCCTTGTCGGCGTCGAGGATCGCCACCAGGGACACCTCGGGCAGGTCGAGGCCCTCGCGGAGCAGGTTGATGCCGACCAGGACGTCGTACTCACCGGCGCGCAGTTCGCGCAGCAGCTCCACGCGGCGCAGGGTGTCGACGTCGCTGTGCAGGTAGCGCACCTGGATGCCCAGTTCCAGGAAGTAGTCGGTGAGGTCCTCGGCCATCTTCTTGGTGAGCGTGGTGACCAGGACGCGCTCGTCCTTCTCGGTGCGCTTGCGGATCTCGTGCACCAGGTCGTCGATCTGGCCCTCGGTGGGCTTGACGACGACCTCGGGGTCGACCAGGCCGGTGGGGCGGATGATCTGCTCGACGACGCCGTCGGAGCGCGACAGCTCGTAGTTGCCCGGAGTGGCCGACAGGTAGACGGTCTGGCCGATGCGCTCCTGGAACTCCTCCCACTTCAGGGGCCGGTTGTCCAGGGCGGAGGGCAGGCGGAAGCCGTGCTCCACGAGGGTCCGCTTGCGGGAGGCGTCGCCCTCGTACATCGCGCCGATCTGCGGGACGGTGACGTGTGACTCGTCGATGACGAGCAGGAAGTCGTCCGGGAAGTAGTCGAGCAGGGTGTTGGGCGGGGAGCCGGGCGAGCGGCCGTCGAAGTGCATCGAGTAGTTCTCCACGCCGGAGCAGGTGCCGATCTGGCGGAGCATCTCGATGTCGTAGGTGGTGCGCATCCGCAGCCGCTGGGCCTCCAGAAGCTTGCCCTGCTTCTCCAGCTCGGCCAGGCGCTCGACCAACTCCTTCTCGATGTCGTTGACGGCCCGCTCCATGCGTTCGGGGCCGGCGACGTAGTGGGAGGCCGGGAAGACGTACAGCTGCTGGTCCTCGCTGATGATCTCGCCGGTGAGCGGGTGGAGCGTGGACAGGGCCTCGATCTCGTCGCCGAACATCTCGATGCGGACGGCGAGCTCCTCGTAGACCGGGAAGATCTCGATGGTGTCGCCGCGGACGCGGAAGGTGCCGCGGGTGAAGGCCAGGTCGTTGCGCGTGTACTGGATGTCGACGAAGCGGCGCAGCAGCTCGTCCCGGTCGACCTCGTCACCGACTCTGAGGGGGACCATGCGGTCCACGTACTCCTGCGGGGTGCCCAGGCCGTAGATGCAGGACACGGACGCGACCACGACGACGTCGCGGCGGGTGAGCAGCGAGTTGGTCGCCGAGTGGCGCAGCCGCTCGACCTCCTCGTTGATCGAGGAGTCCTTCTCGATGTAGGTGTCCGACTGGGGGACGTACGCCTCGGGCTGGTAGTAGTCGTAGTACGAGACGAAGTACTCGACCGCGTTGTTCGGGAGGAGCTCGCGGAACTCGTTGGCCAGCTGGGCGGCCAGGGTCTTGTTCGGCGCCATCACCAGGGTGGGGCGCTGGAGCTTCTCGATCATCCACGCGGTGGTGGCGGACTTGCCGGTGCCGGTCGCGCCCAGCAGGACGACGTCCTTCTCGCCGGCCTTGATGCGCTTGGCCAGCTCGGCGATGGCCGCCGGCTGGTCGCCGCTGGGCTGGTAGGGACTGACGACCTCGATGGGCGCCACCGAGCGTTCGATGTGGGAAACGGGCCGCATGCCATCAACCGTACGACCCCCCACTGACAACGGAGCCCGGTCAGCGGTTCTGCGGGGTGCGGGCGCCCTGCCGTACGGGCCCCCTGCCGGGGTGTCGGTGCAGGTGAGAGGCGCGGCGTGGGCCGGTGCGGGGGGCGAGGGAGGTCGCGGGGACACCAGGTGCGGGCAGGGCGGGTGCCTGCTCGGGGCGGCGCAGGACCAGCATCGGGTCGAGGATCACGACGACACCGGCGAGGACCAGGAGGACGAGGGGGCCGAGCAGCATGGGGACGAGGGCGGAAGCGTCCGGTGTGTCGGCGGTGGTCTCGGCGGTGCCGTCGAGGTGGACGCGGAGGGCGGCCATGGCCGTGTAGTGCATGCCGCTGACCGCAAGGCCCATCAGAAGGCTCGCCCCCACGCTGGGCAGCAGGCCGCGGGCGCGTCCGGCGGCCCACAGGGCGGTGGTGGCTGCGGCGACCGCGATGACGACGGAGGCGACGACGGTGGGGGTGCTGTAGGCGAAGTTGCCGTGGAAGCGCATCCCGGCCATGCCGAGGTAGTGCATCGAGGCGAGGCCCAGCCCGGTGACGGTGCCGCCGGTGAAGAGTGGCGCCCCGGTGGCGCCCCGGTAGCCGACGATGAAGACACCCACGCCGACCATGACGACGGCGAGCCCGAGGCTGGCGTAGGTGACCGGCTCGTCGTAGTGGACCGGGGCCCCTTCGATGCTGAAGCCCATCATGGCGACGAAGTGCATGGTCCAGGTGCCGCAGCCGAGCGCGGCGGCGCCGAGGGCCAGCCAGGCCGGTCGTCGCGAGTGCGTGACCAGCAGGGACCGGGTGATGCAGCGCAGCCCGAGGGCGCCGCCGAGGCAGGCCATCAGATAGGCCACCAACGGGGTGACGGCCCCGTAGCCGAAACCGTCGACCGTGCCCTGCATCCGCGGCTGCCCTTCGCTTTCGTCTGTCCCGGAAACCCCGAAAATGCGCGCCGTACCAGGACCACGCGGGCGGCCGGGAGTATCGCTGAGAGTATGACTGCCACCGGAATGGTCGAACGACTTTCCGACAAAGAAACACGGGCTTGCCCCACTTGTGAGCCACTGGTGAGCGCTCGGCGGCGTCTTACCGGCATATGTGACCTTGGTGCGGCCGCGTCCCGCTGCCGCTCTGCTGTCACTCTGGTGCTGTCGGTTGCCGGTCCGTCCCGGGGTGCCGGTCCGGTGCCGTGGTTTTCCGTTCGACGCGAGGAGTAAGCATGCAGACGCGCCTGGTCGCCGTGATGACCGCCGTGGTCCTGGCGGTGTTGTCCGCGGTGGCCCTGGTGAGCCTCACCTCCGACGCCAAGGCGGGCGTCCGGCCGCCCTTGGTGATCGCCCACCGGGGTGCCCCGGCCCACGCTCCCGAGAACACGCTGCCCTCGATCGACGAGGCGGCGCGGCTGGGCTCCACGTGGGTCGAGAACGACGTCCAGCGGACCAAGGACGGCCGGCTGGTGGTCATCCACGACGACACTCTGAAGCGCACCACGAACGCCGAGAAGGTCTTCCCCGGCCGGGCGCCGTGGAAGGTGAAGGACTTCACCGCCGCCGAGATCGCCCGGCTGGACGCGGGAAGCTGGTTCTCCCCCGCCTTCGCGGGCACGCGCGTGCCGACGCTGGAGCAGTACATGCGCCGCGTCGAGCGCAACCACGAGAGTCTGCTCCTGGAGGTCAAGAACCCGGAGCTGTATCCGGGCATCGAGCAGCAGATCCTGAAGGTCCTCGGCAACGAGGGCTGGCTGGACCGCGGCCATCTGAAGCGGCTCGTCGTGCAGAGCTTCAGCGCGGACACTGTGCGGACCGTGCACGAGCTCAAGCCGGCGCTGACCACGGCCTACCTCGGGGCACCCCCGGTCTCGCAGCTGAAGCAGTACGCGCGCTTCGCCGACCTGATCAATCCGTCGTACGGATCACTCACCAAGTCGTACGTGTCGGCGGTGCACGGCGTCCGCGGGCCGCACGGCCGGCCGCTCGGGGTGTACGCCTGGACGGTGGACGACAAGGCCACCGCCCGCAAGGTCGCGGGGTACGGCGTCGACGGGATCATCAGCAGCAAGGCGGACGTGGTGCGGGCGGCGCTGGACCCGAAGTGAGCCGGTCCGCGGCCGGGGCGTAGGGGCGGGATGCCGGTGCGGGACCGGGCGGTGGGCGCGGGCGGTGCGGGGCAGGCGGGACGGATCGGTAAGCGGGGAGGCCGGGGCGGGCGGGCCGGGGCGGCGGGCGTTGTCAGTGGTGGGTCGTACCGTGGGCGCATGGACAGCCATGGGCAGGACGAGCAGCGGGTGGTGTGGACCGTCGTCGGGACCGACATCGGACCGCTGCTGCTGGCGGCGACCAGGCACGGACTGGTCAACGTGGTCTTCCACGCCACCGACGCGGTGCGCGAACGGACGCTGGAGCGGCTGGCGGCGTGGTCCGGCAGCGCGCCCGTGGCAGATCCGCGGGCGCCGGTGCTGGTCGAGGCGATACGTCAGCTGCGGGCCTACTTCGCGGGCGAGCGGCGGGACTTCGAGCTGCCGCTGGACTGGTCGCTGATCTCCGGGTTCAACCGGCAGGTGCTGCGGGAGCTGGCGACCGGGGTGCCGTACGGCAGCGTGGTGGGGTACGGCGATCTCGCCGGCCGGGTCGGGCAGCCCGGCGGGGCGCAGGCGGTCGGCGCGGCGATGGGCGCCAATCCGCTGCCGGTGATCGTGCCGTGCCACCGGGTGGTCGAGCGTGACGGCGGAATCGGGGGGTTCGGCGGCGGGCTGGAGACCAAGCGGCGGTTGCTCGCCCTGGAAGGGGTGCTGCCGGAACCGCTGTTCTGAGCGGTCGCCCACCGGATCCGGCCAGGGCCGGTCGCCGTTCGGCCAGGTACGGCCGGCTCGTGTGCGCCGCCGGGCCTCCCGGTGTTTAGCCGTGGCCGGTGCCCGCCAGGGATAGCGGCAGGGACCGGCGGACAGGAGGCGGGCACATGGTGCTGGTGGTGTCGGAAGAGGTCCGGGAGGCGATCGCGGCACGGCGGCCGGTGGTGGCCCTGGAGTCCACGATCATCGCCCATGGTCTGCCCCGCCCGCGCAATCTGCTGGTGGCCCTGGAACTGGAGGACGCGGTACGCGCCGAGGGCGCGGTCCCGGCGACCGTCGCCGTGCTCGACGGACGCCCGCTGATCGGCCTGGACAAGGCTCAGCTGGAGCGGGTCGCCCAGGGCGGTGGCATCCGCAAGCTGGGCCATCGCGATCTGCCGTTCGCCGTGGCGACGCGGGCGAGCGGGGCGACCACCGTGTCGGCGACCGCGCGGCTGGCGGCGCTGGCGGGCATCCGGGTCTTCGCCACCGGTGGACTCGGCGGGGTGCACCGGGAGTGGACGGTGACCCAGGACGAGTCGGCCGACCTGGGGCTGCTGGCGCGGACCGGGATCACCGTGGTGTGCGCGGGCGTGAAGTCGATCCTGGACGTGCCGGCGACCCTGCAACGGCTGGAGACGCTGGGCGTGCCCGTCGCCGGGTACGGCACGGACCGGTTCCCCGGCTTCTACCTCTCCGACTCGGGGTATCCGGTCGACTGGACGCTGAGCGGCCCGGAGGAGGTCGCGCGGGTGATGCGGGCCCAGGACGCGCTGGGCGGGGCCGAGTCGGCGCTGATCGTCGCCAATCCGGTGCCGGAGGCGGAGCAGCTCGACCCCGAGCTGCACGCGCGTGTGCTCGGCGAGGCGCTGGCCGCCTGCGCGGAGCAGGGCGTCACCGGTCAGGCGGTGACCCCGTTCCTCCTCGACTACCTGGTGCGGCACACCGACGGCGCGTCGCTGCGCGCCAACCTGGCGGCGGTGCGTGGCAACGTGCGGCTCGGGGCGCGGATCGCCACGGCGTGGGCGCGGGGGTGACCGGGGCCCGTACGGGGGCGCTCCTGGTCGTCGGGGACGTCGTCACGGACGTGGTCGTCCGGCACCGGGGGCCGCTCGCGACCGGCACGGACACCGCCGCGGTGATCCGGACGGTGCCGGGCGGCGCGGGTGCCAACGTGGCCTGCTGGGCCGCCCACTCGGGCCGTGCGGACGTACGGCTGCTCGGCCGGGTGGGCGCGGACGCGGTGGCGTGGCACGAACGGGAGCTGGTCGCGGCCGGGGTGCGGCCGCTGCTGGTGACGGACCCGCGGGCGGCGACCGGGACGGTGGTGTGCCTGGTCGACGCGGGCGCGGCGGCCGAACGTACGTTTCTGACGGACAGCGGGGCGTCCTTGCGGCTGGAGCCGGCGGACTGGTCGGACGCGTTGCTCGACGGGGTCGACTGGCTGCACTTGTCGGGTTATCTACTCTTCACGGAGTCGAGTCGGGCGCTCGCGCGGATCGCGCTCGATGCCGCACGCGCACGGGGCGTGCCGGTCAGCATGGATCCGGCGTCGGCCGGCTTCCTGCTGGAGCTGGGGGTGGACCGGTTCCTCGCCTTCGCCGAGGGGCTGGACGCGCTGCTGCCCAGCCGCGACGAGGCGTGCCTGCTGACGGGGCTGGCGGAACCGGCCGACGCGGCGGCCGAGTTGAGCCGTGCCGTCCCGCTGGTGGTGGTCACGGCGGGGGCGGACGGAGCGCTGGTGGTCCGCTCCGGGGGCGCGCCGGTGCGTGTCCCGGCCGTACCGGCGAACGCGCGCGACACCACGGGCGCCGGTGACGCCTTCACCGGCGCCTTCCTCGCCGCCCTCCTCGCGGGCGCGGACCCGAGGGAAGCGGCGGTGCGAGGGTGCCGGGCGGGCGCGCGGGCGGTGGCACGGACCGGCGGCAGACCACCGCGTCCGGGGCGGGTGGCCGGGGAGGGCGTGACGCGGGGCGGCTGAGGAGCGTGCCGGGCGGGGCGGCCGAGAGAACCCGTCGGGCGAGGCGGTTGCGCTCGCGCCGGTCGAGCCGGGTGAGGGCAGGTCGGTCGCGCGAGAGGTGCTGTGCGCCGCGTCGAGGGGGCGGGCTATGCCTTGCGGCCCCATGCCGAGATCATCGGCGCCGTGGTCAGGTCCATGCCGCCGGTCTCGACGTTGGAGAGGTGCTGGTCGATCTCCTCGTCGGTGGCCAGGCCCGCGTCGAGGAGGCGGCCGCGGATCTGGCGGACCGTCGCGGCTTCCAGGGCGGTGCACGCGGGCGAGGTCACGGGGAAGAAGCCGTCGGCCTCGACGTCGCGCAGTCCGGCCTCCCGGAGCAGGCGCGGCAGTCGGCGGCCGTAGGAGAGGTCGGCGCCCCGTTCGGCGAGCAGGCTGCGGAAGCCCTGGCGGAGCCGGTTGGCGAGCCGCTGCTCGGGGCCGTACTCGTCGGGGCAGGTGAGCGGCTGGAGGGCGGGGTCGGCGTCCTCGATCAGCAGTCGGCCGCCGGGCTTCAGCGCCTGGATCATGGACCTCAACGCGCGTGCGCGGTCCGGGACATGGACGAGGACGAGCCGGGCGTGGACCAGGTCGAACCCCTCCCCCGGCGGCTCCTCGGCGCCCACGTCGTGGGTGCGGATCTCCACCGGCGGCTGGTCCACGGGGGCCAGCCGGGAAGTGTCGATGTCGGTGGCCACGACCGTGCCGTCCGGCCCGACCTTCCGCGCGAGCCAGGACACCACGGAGGTGCCGCCGGCCCCGACCTCCCAGCAGCGCCAGCCCGGCTCGATACCGAGGGCCTCGATGTGCCGGAAGGTCGTGGGGTCGAACAGGGTGGCGAACGCGTCGAAGCGCTCCCCCGCCTCGCGCTGCCGGTTGTCCAGGAGATACCCGTCGGATGCTGTCATGACGGGCATCATCGCAGGTGACTGGCGGGTCCGGGCGGTCGGCTCCACTGGCGCGAGGGGCCGGCTCCGCGGGGGCGGACGGACGGTTCGGCGGGGGCGGCCGGTCGGTTCGGCGCAGGCGGACGGGGGTTTTCCACAGGCGGGAACAAAGCGGAATTCCCTGTTTCCACAGGCTTGCCCGCTCTTTGCCCGAGACTGGCACACTTTCGAGCCAGGGCGCCGAAGCGCCGCAGGGGGAGAACCACGCGAGGAGACCCGGATGTCCATGGCAGGGAATCTGCGGAAGGTCACGAAGCTGGGCGCGGCCGACGGTCTGCGCAAGGTCGCTCAGCTGGCCCGGCGGCGGCCGCGCGTGGACCTGAGCCATCCCGCCCGCTCGCCGCTGGGCTCCTCCGTGGTCAACTGCGTGATGTACCAGGACGGCATACGGGTACCGCAGTGCACCGATCTGCTGGAAGCCGTGCGGATGGTCCGCAAGACCGGCGAGGGCTTCGTCTGGCTGGGGTTGCACGAGCCGACGGACCGTGAGTTCGCGGGCGTGGCCGAGCTGTTCGACCTGCATCCGCTGGCGGTGGAGGACGCGGTCGAGGCCCATCAGCGGCCGAAGCTGGAGCACTACGGCAACACTCTGTTCGCGGTGTTCAAGACCGTCTGCTACGTCGAGCACGAACGGCTGACCGCGACCAGCGAGGTGGTGAACACCGGCGAGATCATGGCCTTCGTCGGTGAGGACTTCGTCATCACGGTGCGGCACGGGCGGCACGGCTCGCTCGGGCCGCTGCGCGAGGAGCTGGAGGCACACCCGCACCAGCTCTCCAAGGGGCCGGCGGCGGTGCTGCACGCGCTGGCGGACCATGTGGTCGACGGCTATCTGAGCGTGACGGACGCGGTGCAGGCCGACATCGACCAGGTGGAGACGGAGGTGTTCTCGGAAGGGGGTGCGCGGCTCGATCCGGGGCGCATCTACCAGATGAAGCGTGAACTGCTGGAGCTGAAGCGGGCGGTGATGCCCCTGGCCCGCCCCGTGGAAGACCTTGCCACCCGGCCCCTGCGGGTCGTCGCCCCCGACATACAGGCGTACTTCCGGGATGTGCTCGACCACCTGACCCGCGCCACGGAGCAGATAGCCGCCTTCGACGAACTGCTCAACTCCATCCTCCAAGCGCACCTCGCGCAGGTGACGGTCGCGCAGAACGAGGACATGCGGAAGATCACGGCATGGGCGGCCGTGATCGCCGTACCGACCATGGTGTGCGGGGTGTACGGCATGAACTTCGACCACATGCCGGAGCTGCACTGGCGGTTCGGCTATCCGCTGGCCATGGGGGTGATGGCGGCGGCGTGCCTGGCGCTGTACCGGGGGTTCCGCCGCAACGGGTGGCTCTGAGCCGCGACGGCCGCCTTGACCGGCCGTACGCCGGGCGGCGGGCGGGTGCCGGTGTCCGGTACGGGCGGTGCGCGCGACGCGGCCGTTCCGGTGGGGCAGGCGCCGGAGGTCAGCCGCGCCAGGCGGGGTGGCGTGGATCGTCGGCGCGGACGAGGACGTCCGCCGTGGTGGCCGGGTCGCTCTCCGCCTCGTAGCGTTCGAAGGCGGGAAGCGTCCAGTGGTCGGCTTCGGGAGTGCGGCGGCGCAGAGCGGCCGGGGACAGGAGGACGTGGACGGTCAGGTCGAACGGGAACCAGTGGCGCAGCAGAAGGGGGCCGTGAAGCAACAGAACGCCGCCGGGCGGGAGTTGGACGTACGGGCTGCGGGTGGCGCGGTCGGTGGTGGGGTCCCACAGGTCGGGCAGGACGCGCCCGCTGCCGCCGGGGTCGAGCGGGCCGAACACCTCGCGCCACAGGGCGCCGGTGTCGTACCAGCCGCCGTAGTACGACTCCGCGTCGCGCCGTCCGTGTTCCAGGCGCAGTGAGGCGGGGCGGAGAAAGCCCTCCGCTCCGACGACCAGCGAGGGTCGGCCGCGCACCCGGAGTGCCTCGCCGACCCGTTCGGCCAGGTCTCCGGGGTGGGCGGCCGGGGCCCCGTCGACGGCGACGCGCAGCCACGCGCCACCGTCGGCCGGCACCGACCCGGCAAGCCGGTCGGCGAGCAGTCCGGCGAGCCGTTCCCAGGTGATCGCTTCGAGTCGCACGGGGCCATGATGCCGGGTGGGAGAGGGGGGTGGGTGGGGGTGGGGGGGCCGGGGGGAGCCCCCCCTGTCTTTGGCCGAGCCATCGCGGATCCCCCACGCACGCACCACCAGGACGCGCCACAAAGAGGTCACGCGGAGAGAAGCCCAAGGGACGAGGACCACACGGACAGAGCCGGGGCCGAAAGGCAGCGCACCGAACGGGGAAGGAAACAAGCATGGAGACCCCCTCAACTCCCCTCCCTGCACACGGGCTTGTCGTCATCCAGCCCCTCAGGCACCAGCGCTGTTCGGCCTGTCGGCGTGGGCCGCTCTCCCTGCTGGTGCTGGAGGACGGTGCTCCCCGCTGCCTGGGCTGTGCGGATCTCGGGCATCTGGTCCTTCTGCCGCGCGGTGACACGGCGCTGACGCGCAGGTCGCGGGAGGAGAGCGCGTTGTCGGCGGTGGTGGTGCGGTTCAACCGGCGCAAGGGCCGTTACGAGCGGCAGGGTGTGCTCGTGGAGGAGGCGGCGCTGGCGCGGGCCGAGGAGCGGTGTCTGGCGGACGCGGAGGCCCGGCGCCGGCGGCGGGCACGGGACGCGCGGCGCAGAGGGGTGGAGGACGAGCGGTTCGCGGCGGCGTTCGCGGCGGAGATACTGCGGCTGTTTCCGGGCTGCCCGGCGGAGCGGGCGCGGGCGATCGCGGCGCATGCCTCCGTGCGGGGCAGCGGACGGGTGGGGCGCAGTGCGGCGGGGCGGGCGCTGTCCGAGGGTGCGGTGATCTCGGCGGTCGTGGCGGGTGTACGGCATGTGGACACGCCGTACGACCAGCTGCTGATGAGTGGGGTGCCGCGGTACGAGGCCCGGCGCCGGATCGTCCCTGTCGTGGAGGGCGTGCTGCGGTCGTGGCAGGGGGGCGAAGAGGAGGGCGTGGGCTGACGGTACGGGGGCCTGCGGCATCGGCTACAGAGTGTGACCCTCGCTGCGGACTGCGATACCCACCGCCCCGGACCCGCTCCGTCGCCCGCTCTGCGCCGCCCCCCGTGCGGTCGTATCGTGGCCAAAAGAGTGCCGATATGTGTCGCCCGGTGGCGTACGGCCGGTCGGGTGGGCGGTGCGGGGTGCCCGTAGGCGAGGAAGATGATCATGGCCGATCCCAAGGGGTTCATGACCACGCCGCGTCAGGAGTGGGCGCGGCGGCCCGTCGGGGAGCGGGTGCGGGACTGGGACGAGGTGTATGCGCCGGGGGCGCTGCTGCCGATCATCAGCAAGCAGGCGGACCGGTGCATGGACTGCGGGGTCCCCTTCTGCCATGACGCCTGTCCGCTGGGCAATCTCATCCCCGAGTGGAACGACCTGGTGGCCCGCGAGGACTGGCGGGCGGCGAGCGAACGGCTGCACGCGACGAACAACTTCCCCGAGTTCACCGGGCGGTTGTGTCCGGCGCCCTGTGAGGCGGGGTGTGTGCTGGCGATCAACCAGCCGGCCGTCACCATCAAGAACGTCGAGTGCGCGATCGCCGACCGGGCCTGGGAGGAGGGGTTCGTGCCGGCGCGGCCGCCGGAGCGGTTGTCGGGGAAGACGGTCGCCGTCATCGGCTCAGGGCCCACCGGGCTCGCCGCCGCGCAGCAGTTGACGCGGGCCGGGCACACGGTCGCGGTGTACGAGAAGGACGACCGGATCGGTGGGCTGATGCGGTACGGCATCCCCTCGTTCAAGATGGAGAAGCGGCATCTGGAGCGGCGCCTGGAGCAGATGCGTGCCGAGGGGACGAGGTTTCGGACCTCGATGTCGGTGGGCCGGGATGTCGACGCGGCGGAGCTGCGGACGCGGTACGACGCGGTGGTGCTCGCCACGGGCGCCACGGCGTGGCGGGAGCTTCCGGTGCCGGGGCGGGAGTTGGAGGGGATACATCAGGCGATGCGGTATCTTCCGCTTTCCAACCGGGTGGGCGAGGGGGATCTGGAGGTCTCGCCGTTGTCGGCGGCGGGGCGGCATGTGGTGATCGTCGGCGGCGGGGACACCGGGGCGGACTGCCTGGGCACGGCGGTGCGGGAGGGTGCCGCGTCGGTGACCCAGCTGGACATCTACGCGCAGCCGGGCACGGAGCGCGACGAGTACGCGGAGCCGTGGCCGACGTATCCGAAGGTGTACCGGTTGTCGCCCGCGCACGAGGAGGCGGCGGAGCTGCGGACGGCGCCTGCGGCGGACGCGGACGCGCGATTGTTCGCGGCGTCGACGCTGCGTTTCACCGGAGACGAGGGCGGGCATGTGCGGGCGCTCGAACTGGTGGAGGTGGACGAGCGGCGGCAGCCGGTGCCGGGGACCGAGCGGACGATCCCGGCGGACCTGGTGCTGCTCGCGCTGGGGTTCTCGGGGCCGGACCGGGAGGACGGGTTGGTCGAGCAGTTGGGGCTGGCGCTCGACGCGCGGGGCACGATCGCCCGTGACATCGGTTTCGCCACCAACGTTCCGGGGGTGTTCGCGGCCGGGGACGCGGCGCGCGGGCAGTCGTTGATCGTGTGGGCCATCGCGGAGGGGCGGGCGGTGGCGGCGGCCGTCGACCGGTATCTGACGGGTAGTTCGCAGCTGCCCGCACCGATCTCGCCCGGAGACAAGCCGATGCGGGTGTGAGCCGGGGGCGGCTGCCCGCCCGTGGGCACCCGCCGCCCCCGCCGCACTCACCGACCAGGACTTACGCCCCCCGCTCACGCCCCCCGCTCACGGCTTACGAGCTACGGCACCGTATCCGGGAATCACCCCGTCGTCCTGGCCCGGTACCGGCTCGCCGAGTTCCGGGTGCCACTTGTGGACGACCTCGACGCCGGGCTCGACGAGTTCGAGGCCGTCGAAGAAGCGGGTGAACTCCTCGCGGGAGCGCAGGGCGATGGTGATGCCGGCGCCCTTGAGCTTGTCGGTGGCGGTGGCGGACTCCTCCGGGGTGAAGTCGGAGGTGGCGTGGGTCATCATCAGGTAGCTGCCGGAGGGCAGTTCGGACAGCAGGCGGCGGACGAGTTCGTGCGCGCCGTCCGCGTCCGTGATGAAGTGCAGCAGGGCGATCAGGGAGAGGGCGACCGGCTGCTTCAGGTCGAGGACCTCGCGGGCGCCGGCGATGATCGCGTCCGGGTCGCGCACATCGGCCTGGAGGTACTCGGTGGCACCCTGGGGCGTGCTGCGCAGCAGGGCGGCCGCGTGGGCGAGCACGATCGGGTCGTTGTCGCAGTAGACGACGCGGGCGTCGGGCGCGACCTGCTGGGCGACCTGGTGCAGGTTCGGCTCGGTCGGTATGCCGGTGCCGATGTCGAGGAACTGCCGTACGCCCTGCTGGGCCAGCCACCTCGTGGCGCGGTGCATGAAGGCGCGGTTGACCCGTGCCATGACCGGCACGCGGGGTTCGAGCGCCAGCATCTGGCGGCCCATTTCCTCGTCGACGGGGTAGTTGTCCTTGCCCCCGAGGTACCAGTCGTACATCCGTGCGGGATGTGGCTTGCTGGTGTCGATCTCGATGGCCGTCGGGTCCTGCCCGCTCATGCGGCACTCCGTAAGCGTCTGTGGTGATGGTCGGTCAAGTCTTTGGTCAAGCCTGTTGTCAAGAGCAGAAGTCGAGCAAGTAACAACACAAACGACACGTGTCAGGAAAGCAGGAAGTCGGCCTCCCCCGCCTTGGCTCCTTCTATGAAGGCGGTCATCTCGTCCGTGGTGTAGATCAGGGCCGGTCCGTCGGGGTCGGTGGACTGGCGTACGGCGATGCGGCCGTCGGCCAGTTTCATCGCCTCCAGGCAGTTGCCGCCGTTGCCGCCACTCCAGGGCTTGTGCCAGCCCTCGCTGCCCAGCTCCCGTGCGGGCATGCCGTTGTAGACGCGGGCACGCGGCTCGATGCGTTTCATTCACAGCTCCTTGCAGAGATCCTGGAGGATCTCCTTCGTGCGTTGTGCCGTGGCGGCCTGCGCCGCCATGCGGTCCATGACCTCCAGGTGGGTCGCCACCTCGGCGCGCGCGTCGAGGTAGACCGCACCGGTCAGGTACTCGCTGTAGACCATGTCCGGCAGTTCTGACATGGCGAATCGGAACAGCACGAAGGGCCCGTACGTCCCCGGATGCGGGCCGTTCTCGAACGGGGCGACCTGAAGCGTCACATTCGGCAGGCTCGCGGCCTCGATGAGCCGTTCGAACTGGGCGCGCATCACCTCGGGGCCGCCGACCGGGCGGCGCAGGGCGGTCTCGTCCATCACGGCCCAGAACCGGGGAGCGTCGGGGCGCCGGAGGAGTTCCTGGCGGCGCATGCGCAGCGCGACATGGCGCTCGATGTCGTCCGGGCTGGTCTGGCCGATCGCCCCGGATCTGAGCACTCCGCGCGCGTAGTCCTCGGTCTGGAGCAGTCCGGGGACGAAGTGCGGCTCGTAGGAGCGGATGAGGCTCGCGGCACCCTCCAGGCTGACGTACATGGAGAACCAGTTCGGCAGGATGTCGTGGAATCGCTGCCACCAGCCGGGGCGGTTGGCCTCCTCGGCCAGCTGGACGAAGGCGTCGGCCTCCTCGTCGGGGACGCCGTAGGCCTTCAGCAGCAGCTGGAGGTACGGAATCTTGAGGGCGACCTCGGCCGTCTCCATGCGGCGGACGGTCGCGGGGGCGACGCGCAGTACCCGCGCGGCGTCCTCGCGCTTCAGTCCGGCGCGTTCCCGCAGGTCCAGCAGGCGCCGTCCGAGGACCACCTGACCCACCGTCGGCGCGGACCGCGGTTCGCTCACGCTCCCACCTCCACCGAAAGCCTTCTTCCGAAGGAACCCTGACAGCCCTGCGGCGCCGTTCGAAGACTCACTCGGAGATCGGGTCGGACCCCCGATGGACCCAATCGGCGCCGCGCGACGTGCTGTTGCGAGCAGTGTGCCACGGCGCCTGACCGAGTCACAGCGCACTCTGCATTTTTCAGAGTGACCCTTGCCAAGTGTCCGCGGCGGGGCGATAGTGGCAGGCGTGATTCCGTCCGCGCCTTTAGGAACAGACGCCGCCGCAGACCGTCCCGGTCCCGGCGCCGCGACGGCTGCGGCCCCTCGGGGCGGCGCCGCCGTCGAGCGCCGGTTCCGCTTCGAGCTGGCCGCGCATCCGGGTTCCGTCGCTCGGGCCCGGCGCCTGGCGCGGGCCCGGCTGACCGGCTGGTCGGTGTGCGCGGACACCTGTGACAGCGCGGCTCTGGTCATATCGGAGCTGGTCACCAACGCGATCGTGCACACCGCCGGTGAGCGGGTCGTGTGCGAGCTGCATGACCGGGACGGTCTGGTGCGCATCGCCGTACGCGACGAGGGCTGTGCCCCCGGCGAGCCCCACCCGTCCCCGCAGCGCCCCGACGAGGAGCACGGGAGGGGGTTGCTCCTCGTCGAGGCGCTCTGCCGGTCCTGGGGCGCGCGGGAGCACGGTTCCGGACTGCTGGTCTGGGCCGAGCTGGTGCGGGACGAGCTGTCTCCGGGTTCCGCCGGGCCGCGCGCCGACCTGGGCTGGGGTGCGGCACGCCCCAAACCGGACCGGCCGGACGGCTCCGACGGCGACGAGCAGGCCGAGAACCCCGGCATGGAGCACCACGGGGCTCCTGGCACGGACCATGGCTTGGATCACGGTATGGACGGTGACATGGGTACCGACCGAGTCGGGGACGCGCTGGAACAGCCCGCGCTCCGGGTACCGGCGCAGCATCCTGCGCACGAGGCGCCCGGCCGGCCTCCGCGGCGGACCCCGGACCACCGGTGGCACGGGGCGCAGGAGCGGTACGGCGTGCCGGAGCGCCGTCCTCACCGCGCCCCCGAGCAGCGTCTGCGGGAGCGGCCGTGACCGGCGCGGCGGGCCGGGGGCGGCACGGCCTCCGGGATTCCGGCAGGCGCCTCGACGTCCGCTCCGAGGCCGCCGGGTCCGAGCGGGCGATGGGGATGGACACCCTGGTACGACTACGGCGCCGCCGCTCCGCCTCGGAGCCACTCCTCCGCCTCCAGGTGCCGGAAGGCATGGCGGTGCCGCTCGGCTGCGACGCCGTGGGGGTGCCCGACCGGCTCGGGCCGCTCGTCGTGTCGCGGCTGCCGCGGCTGGGCTGTGTGTACGCCGACGAGGCCCACTGGTGGTGGCTCGTCCCCTCGGACTCCGACTACGCCCTGCCGTGGCCGGAGCCCGCCCAGTACGCTCCGGGTGCCCTGGTCAGGGGCGCCGCCCGGCTGGTCCACCGTCCGGGCGGGACGGCTCCGTACACCCCGCCGATCCCCCTCTACCTGGCGCTGTGCCGGGCGACGGGCACGACTCCGGACTGGTCGCGCACCGTCACCGCGTAAGCGCGTCGTCACCGCGTAAGCGCACCGCTGCCTAAGCGCGTCGTCATCGCCGCGCGCGGCTCATTCGACCGTTTCGCTCCGCCGTACGATCACCAGGAAGGTGTCCGTCGCGAGGTCCATGACGACCTCCGCGGGCAGGCCCTCCAGACGCCGCGCGTGCGCGAACTCCTCGGCGGGCCAGGATCCGCGTGGGCCCCCGGCGGGAAAGCGTTCGAGCACCGTTCTCCCGTTCACCATCGCGTACCTCCACAAAGCGTCGTCCTGCTTGGAGTGAACGCTTCGCGGGGGCCGAACGCTTCGCCCGGTGACCCTACTGAGACATGCCTGATACGAATCCGGCACAGATAGTGACGTTTCGGTCATCTATCGGCACGCAGCGTGCTGTGCCTGTCAGAAGTCGTACTCGTCGTGCAGGCGCAGCGCCTCGCTTCCCGCGGGGCGGCGGCCGAGGGCGGTCAGGTCGAGGAGGGCGGTGGTGGTTCCCAGCGCGTCCAGGTCCGCGTCGTACACCGAATAGGTGTGGAAGACCCGGTCGTGCTCGCGCAGGAAGCAGCTCAGGCCGGGTCGTTCGACCGGTTCTCCGCCGTCCCGCACGGTGGCCTCGAAGTCCTCGTTGAAGTCGCCCGGAGCCGAGGAGTACCAGGGCACCGCCCAGCCCATCCGCGCCTTGAACGGCAGGATCCGGGTGAACGGCGCCCGCGAGACGGCGGCGAACGAGGTGTCGCGGGCGCGCAGCTGGGCGAGGTGGCCGAGCTGGTCCAGGAAGGCGGCGCAGCACGGGCAGCCGGTCGTCCACTCGGGGGCGAACATGAAGTGGTGGACGACGAGTTGGGAGCGCCCTTCGAAGAGGTCGAGAAGGGTGGCCTTGCCGTCGCCGCCCTCGAACAGATACTCCGGATCGACCTCGACCATGGGCAGCCGCCGCCGCTCGGCGCCGAGGGCCTCGCGCGCTCGTTTGACCGACTCCTCCCGGCGCCGCAACTCCTCGCGCGCGGCGCGCCATTGCTCGCGCGAGACGATCTCCGGTAGCGACATGGGCCCTCCTGTCCGACGGTCGGTTCGGGGTGGTGACCGGCGGCGGAGGCGGAACTCATCGCCCAGGCGGGGATTTTCTCCGGCAGGTTTACGACGCCGCTGTCCGCCAAGTCGGACCCAGCGCCCCGGCGACGATCTCCTCGGCCCTGGTGACCGCCGCGCCCAGTGCGTCGGGAGTGGCCCGCAGCCGACCCGTCACCTCGTCGAACTCCCTTAGCCCGGCGCGCTCCAGCAGCCGCTTCTCATTGGTGATCCACTCGCCGCGGGCCGCGAGGACCGCGTGGGCCGTCTGGGCAGCGGCGGCGGCGAGGGCACCCGCGGTCTCGGTGAGGCGGCCTTGGGGCGCGTGGTTGGCCCCGGCGTAGCCGAGGGTGGCGCGGGCGGTGCCGCCCCAGTGCTCGGCGGCGGTACGGCGCAGCCGCTCGGGGTAGCCGGCCGGGCGGGGCAGTTCGCCGCGGAGCACCTGGTTGAGGGCGAGTTCGGCGACGATCAGGTAGGTGGGGATGCCGACGAGGTGGAACAGCAGCGGCTCCACCCGGAACCGTCCCTGTTCCGCCTCGGCCAGCTCGTGTTCCACGACTTCCAGGTCGCGGTAGTGCACATCGACGCGTCGTCCGTCGATGGTCAGCCAGGCGCCGCCGTTGAAGACGCCGCCGCCCCAGCCGCCGAGTTCGCCGACCTCGCCGGGCCAGCCGAGGGCGCGCAGGTCGGCGGGGTCGAAGGGACCGCGGTAGTAGACCGCGAGGTCCCAGTCGCTGTCCGGTCGGTGGGTGCCCTGTGCACGGGAGCCGCCGAGGGCCACCGCGCGGACGGTGGGAAGCGCGGCCAGCCGGTCGGCGGTGGCGGAGAGGAATCCGGAGTCGGGGCCGGGGGCGCAGTCGGGTCCGGGGCCGCCGGGGAGGGGGGCGGCTGCTCCAGGACGGGCGTCCGGGTCGGGGGGAGGCATGGGGCCAGTCTGTGTCATGGTCCGCCGGGTGCGCTCGCGGCTTTCCCCATGTCCCTTGCCGTGCCCTGTAAATGGGGTGCGCGCGCCTCCGCCGGAGGCCGATGATCGGGAGATTGTCCGCCGAGTGTCGTAGGAGCAGCTCCGTGATCCAGCGCATCGCCGTCCCCACTCTTCTTCCACCACCCGCGTCCTCACCCGGTGAGATCGTCGGACCGGGCGATGCGGGGCGTCGGGCCGGGCAGCTCCTGGAGATCAGGGCGACGCCGGTGGTACCGGGCGGCACGGAGGCCGAGGTGCGGGTCCGGCGCAACGAAGGGGTACGACGATGACCGGTGTCGTCCTCCGGCGGGCGCGGGCCGCCGACGCGCGGGCCGCCGCCGATGTCTGGCTGCGCTCCTTCGCCGCCGCACTGCCCACGGTCGTCCGGCCGCGCACCGACGACGACGTCCGCGACTACTTCCGGGACGTCGTCGTGCCGCTGCGGGAGACCTGGGTTGCGGAGGAGGACGGGGAGCGGATCATCGGGGTGATGGTGCTCGACGGACAGTTGCTGTCCCAGCTGTATCTGGAGCCGGACCGGCGGGGGCTGGGGCTCGGGGACCGGTTCGTCGCGCTGGCCAAGGAGCGCAGCCCGGAAGGGCTGACCCTGTGGACCTTCCAGGTCAACAAGCCCGCCCACCGTTTCTACGAACGCCACGGTTTCCTCGTCGCCGAGTCCACGGACGGCAGCGGCAACGAGGAGCGGGAACCGGATGTGCGGTACGTCTGGCGGCCCTGAATCCCACGGCACGGCCCATCGCGGCGGCTGGGGTGGCGGGGGGCGCGATGGGGCGGGGCGCGGTTCAGGACACCGGTAGCGGCGACTCAGGGCACCGGAAGCCCGGCCGTCCGTGCCGCCGTGCCCAGTACCTCGCGCAGCATCGCCGGGGTGAGCTTGCCGGTGAAGGTGTTGCGCTGGCTGACGTGGAAGCAGCCGAACAGATCCAGGCCGTCGAGCGGGACATGGGCGCCGTGGGCGAAGGCCGGGCGGGGGCGGGGCACGGTCCATCCGGCCTCGGTGAACGCCGGCAGCGCCGCCTGCCAGCCGAAGGCCCCGAGGACCACCGCGGACCGCAGCGTCGGGCGCAGCAGCTTCAGCTCCTGGACCAGCCAGGGGCGGCAGGTGTCGCGCTCGCCGGGTGTCGGCTTGTTGGCGGGCGGCGCGCAGTGCACGGGTGAGGTGACCCGGACGCCGTACAGCTCCAGGCCGTCGTCGACGCGGTCCGACGTGGGCCGGCTGGCGAGTCCGAGATCGTACAGCGCCTGGTACAGCACATCGCCGGAGCGGTCGCCGGTGAACATGCGGCCGGTGCGATTGCCTCCGTGCGCGGCCGGGGCCAGGCCGATGATCAGGAGCCGGGCGTCGGCGGGTCCGAAGCCGGGCACCGGGCGGCCCCAGTACGTCCAGTCCGCGAAGGCGGCACGCTTGGTCCGCGCCACCTCCTCGCGCCACTCCACCAGCCGGGGGCAGGCCCGACAGCCCGTGACCCGCCGGTCCAGCCGGGCAAGGGGGCTGCTGTCGTCCATGGGATCACCGTATGCCCAAGGCGTCGCCGCCCATGCCGGCGACCGGCCCCGCACACCGGCCGCCCCGCACGCTGCCTCCGCACGCGACGCCCCCGCTCCCGGACGGCCCCCACTCCCCCGTGGGCCTTCGACCGCACCGGAAATACCGTCCGGATCGCCCGGCCCGTGGAGTTAAGGTCAGGACATGGCTGTGGAGGATACGGACGAGAACGTGCACCGGGGCACCGGCGGGCGGACCGGGGCGGGACCTGCCGCGGGCACCGAGGAGGCCGGAGCGCAGGCCAGCAGGCCGGCGGACACCGAGGCCCAGCTGACGGTCGCCCCCGAGGCAAAGCCCGCGGAGGACACCGAAGCGAAGCCCGTGGAGGACGCCACGGTCGATCCCAAGGTCGCCGCCGCGGTCGCCGCCGCCGAGGCCGCGGGTCCCGGCAGCGGCGGGACGGTCCGGATCGACAGCTGGATCTGGGCCGTACGCCTGGTCAAGACGCGGTCCCAGGGCGCCACCGCCTGCCGTGGTGGGCATGTGCATGTGAACGGTGAACGGGTGAAGCCGGCCTACGCGGTGCGGGTGGGCGACGAGATCCGCGTGCGGAACGAGGGCCGGGAGCGGATCGTGGTCGTCAAGCGGCTCATCCGCAAGCGGGTCGGAGCGCCCGTGGCCGTGCAGTGCTACATCGACAACTCCCCTCCGCCGCCGCCCCGCGAGGCCCTCGCCGCCGTCGGTCTCCGCGACCGGGGCACCGGGCGGCCGACCAAGCGCGACCGCCGGGACATCGAGCGGCTGCGCGGTCTCATGCCGCCGGGGTTCAGCAGCGGCATGAGCGGGCGGGAGGAACGGCCCCGCGGGCGGTGACGCGGATCGCCGGACGCGCCGACCCCCGCCCCGGCGTCCGTTTCCCATCCATCGCACCCACCGAGCCCGCTGCATCCCCCGGCCCGCGCATCGCATCCGTCGGGCCCACCGCGCCCCGAGCGCCCACCGCGGCCCAGGGTGCCTACCGCCTCCGCACGGCCCGTACCCATGTCCCGTCCTCCGTCAGGTACTTGTCCACCGCCAGCCCCGCCTCCGCCAGCGCCGATTCGAACTGTTCCTTCGTCAGGGGCCGGGCGAGGAAGGTCTGGGTCCAGGTGCCGTCCGGGAAGTCGTACGCGACATGGACGGAGTCCACTCCGCCGCCGACGGGGGTCACCGAGGCGACGCGCACCGTGAAGCCGGCCGGGTCGGTCCGCTCTCTCGGCACATTCGTGTGGTAGTCGGCGCCCTCCCGCTGGATGAGTACGCAGCCGCCGTCGGCCACATGGCGGGCGCAGGTGCGCAGCAGGCCCCGGCGCACCTCCTCGTCGCCGGCGTGGACCAGGAACGAGGCGAGCAGCACGACATCGAACTTCTCGCCGTCCAGGTGCAGTTCCTCGATCGGGGCGCATATGGTGCGTGCCCCGTGGATCCGGGCCAGCATGTCGCCGGATTCGTCCACCGCGGTGACCGTGAAGCCGCGCTCCAGCAGGGGGTGGGTCATCCGGCCGGCCCCGCTGCCGAGTTCCAGGATGTGCGCCCCGGCCGGTACCGCCGCGGCGATGATGTCCGGCTCCGGGCCGACCGGCAGACGGGAGTAGACCTCCACCGCGCAGCCGTCCGGGGTGATCGCACCCGAGCCTGTGCCTTCGTATCCCTCACGCATCCCGACCGTCATGCCCGGAGAACGGACCGTCCCCGCCCTCCCGTTCCCGTTCGGCCGCAGTTCACCCGTTCGAGCGATGCGCCGCCGACCGGGAGCACAGGGGGCCGGACCAGCGGGGCCAGAGCCGACGGAATCGCCGGCCGCCGTGAGTGCGCCCCGCCGCCCTGCCATAGGGCGCCCCCACCATGAGTGCGGCCCGCCGACCTGGAGAGTACGTTGCAAGGAGGAGTGGTGTTCCGATGCGTACAGGGAGTGAACCGGCGACCGCGCGCAGTGCTCTGCGGGCGCGGTTGTGGCTGTGTGTGTGGGGGCTGGTCTGGACGGTCTTCGGCACGGCGGTGTTCGCGCTCGTCGGACGCCCCGGCTGGGCGGTCGGATGCGGGGTGCTGCTGCTGATCGTCACCGTCGACATGGCCATGATCGTCCGGCACCTCCGACAGGGTCCGCACTACCAGCCCGGCCGGGACGTGCCGCCGTACCAGCCACCGGACGACGAGGAACCCCGCGGTCTCCGGCTACCGCGGCGCGGACCCTCCCACCCCCGGCCGCCACGCCACCGGCACCCCTGAGGGACGTCGGCCCTCCGGCCGCGGGGTCAGCGCTCCGGCCACCCGGCCTCAGCCGTCGAACCGCGCCGCCTTCAGATACTCCGGGTTCGGATCCAGCGCCGCGGCCAGCCGGAAGTGGCGCTTGGCCTGGTCGGCGCGGCCCTGCCGCTCGTAGGTGCGGGCCAGGGCGAAGTGTGCGAACGCGTTGTCCGGCTCACGCTCCAGGACGATGGTGAACTCCAGCTCGGCGGGCCGCAGTTGCGCGGCGGCGAAGAAGGCGCGGGCGCGCAGCAGCCGGGCCGCGGTGTTCTCGGGATGGGCGGCGATGACTCCGTCGAGCAGCTTCACCGCGCCCCGCGGATCCCGCGCGTGGAGCAACTGCTCGGCGGCACGGAAGTCGATGACATGCGTCTCCGGAGTGGGTCCGGGGGAACCGCTGGTCTCGGGCACTGCTGAGTCCTTCCCTCGTTCCCGCAATTCAACGCCCCTCGCCGGGCCGCTATTCCGCAGGCCGGTCCCCGGCGGAGGTACCGCGGGCCCGGCGCGTCAGGTCGTCCCAGACCGCGTCGACCCGCTTGCGCAGCTCGTCCAGGGGGACGTCGTTGTCGATCACGATGTCGGCGATCGCGCGCCGCTGCTCGCGCGTGGCCTGGGCGGCCATGCGGGCGCGGGCGTCCTCCTCGGTCATTCCACGCAGCCGTATCAGCCGGTCGAGCTGGGTCTCGGGGCTCGCGTCCACCACGATCACGAGGTCGTACAACGGCGCCAGGCCGTTCTCGGTGAGCAGGGGTACGTCGTGGACCACCACGGCGTCGGGGGCCGCGGCCTCCTCCAGCTCGCGGGAGCGGGCGCCGACCAGGGGGTGCACGATCGAGTTGAGGACCGCGAGCCGGTCCGGGTCGGCGAAGACGATCGAGCCGAGGCGGGGCCGGTCCAGGCTGCCGTCCCCGGCGAGGATGTCCGGGCCGAACGCCTCGACCACCGCGGCGAGGCCGGGGGTGCCGGGCGCCACCACCTCGCGCGCGATGCGGTCCGCGTCGATCAGCACGGCTCCGTGCTCCACGAGCAGCCGCGACACCTCGCTCTTGCCGGCGCCGATCCCGCCGGTCAGGCCAACTTTCAGCATGAGCGGAAGCTTAGGCCCTGCCACCGACAGTGGCAGGGCCGGAGCCCGGACAGCGGCGGCGGCTCGGGGTTCAGGCCTCGCCCTCGCGCTCCGCCAGGAATCGCTCGAACTCGCGCCCGATCTCGTCGGCGGACGGGATCTCCACCGGCTCGGCGAGCATGTTGCCCCGCGTCTCGGCGCCCGCCGCCGCGTCGTACTGGTGCTCAAGGCCCTGGACGAGGGCGGTCAGCTCCTCGTCGCCCTCCTGGATCTGCCGGTCGATCTCGGTCTGGGTGCGCCGCGCGTCCGTGCGCAGGGAGTGCGCGATGCCGGGCAGGACCAGGCCGGTGGCGGCGGTGATGGCCTCCAGGACGGTCAGCGCGGCGTCCGGGTACGGGGAGCGCGCGATGTAGTGCGGGACGTGTGCGGCGACGCCCAGGACGTCGTGGCCCGCCTGCATGAGCCGGTACTCCACCAGCTGCTCCACGCTGCCGGGCACCTGGGCCTCCTCGAAGGGGCTGGTGTGGCCGGGGACCAGGTCGGCGCGGTTGCCGTGCGGGGTGAGGCCGACGGGGCGGGTGTGCGGGACGCCCATGGGCAGGCCGCTGAAGTTCACGGACAGGCGGACGCCCAGCCGGTCGGCGATCTGCCGTACCGCCGTGGCGAAGCGCTCCCACTCCACGTCCGGCTCGGGTCCGGACAGCAACAGGAAGGGGGCGCCGGTGGCGTCCTGGACGAGATGGACCTCGATCGCCGGGGTCTCGTAGTCGGTCCAGCGGTCGCGTTTGAAGGTGAGCAGAGGCCGGCGGGCCCGGTAGTCCACGAGCCGGTCGTGGTCGAACCGGGCGACGACCTGGTGGGGCAGTGAGTCGAGCAGCCGGTCGACGATGAGGTCACCGGTGTCGCCCGCGTCGATGTATCCGTCGAAGTGGTAGAGCATGACAAGGCCGGCCGATTCCTGGGCGAGCGCCATGTCGACCACGGCCAGGCCCTTCGGCTCCCATGCGTACAAACCCTGCGGATCAAGCACTGTGACCGCTCCTCCTCCTGTTCCATGCCTACAACGCGCCCTTGACCGGGGGCATTCCCGCCACCCGTCGCTGATCAGCGATCTCCCGCAGGCCGTCTTGACGGTCCGTCACCTGGTCCGTACCTTCGCGGTGCACTGTTCACCGTGTCGGCCACGATTCACGTATGAGATCGCAGCTCGTGCGTACGAGATCGCCCCGGAACAGGAAGGCACCCCCCATGCGCATATCCATGCCGCTCACCTCCCTGCTCGCCGCGGCCACCGTCACCGGTGGTCTGCTCCTCGCCACCCCCGGCCCGGCCAGGGCCGCCTCGACGGTCGAGGTGGCCACCGCGGCCCAGCTGAAGACCGCGCTGGCCGGCGCGCGGCCCGGCGCCACGATCCATCTCGCGGACGGCACCTACAAGGGCAACTTCAGCGCGTCCACACCGGCCACGGCGTCCGCCCGCATCACCCTCACCGGCTCCGCCAAGGCCGTCCTCACCGCGAGCGGCGGCTACGGACTGCATCTGAACGGTGCCTCCTACTGGACGGTCAGCGGGCTGACCGTGACCGGCGGCCAGAAGGGCATCATGATCGACGCGGCGAAGGGTGTGATCGTGGACGGTGTCACGGTGCACGGGCTCGCCATGGAGGGCGTGCACTTCCGCGATTCCAGCACGGACGGCGTGATCAGGAACTCGAAGATCTACGACACCGGGAACGACGGCGACGGCATGGGCGAGGGCGTCTATGTCGGCACCGCCGGCACGCTGTCCGACCACAGCGACCGGGTCCAGATCCTCGGCAACACCATCGGCCCCGACGTGGGCGGCGAGAACGTCGACGTCAAGGAGGGCACGACCGGCACACGGATCGTCGGCAACGCCTTCGACGGCAGCGGCCTGACGGGCGCCCACTACGACGACTCCTGGGTCGATGTGAAGGGCAACGGCGTCCTGGTCCAGGACAACACCGGCACCCATACCAGCAACGACGGCTACCAGACCCACACCCAGCAGCCCGGTTGGGGCTGCGGCACGGTCTTCAAGGGCAACCGGTCGACCCTGACCGGAGCCACGGGACCCGACCAACTGGCCATCGACGTCACCAATAAGGCCCCCGACTGTACGACGACGGTCTACACCTCGAACACGGTGACGGGCGGCAAGGGCCTGACGAATATCGGGGTGACGTCCTGACGAGGGCGCGCCGTCTGCCGGGCCCCGGAAAACCCTGAGGGGCCCCACCTCGGAAGATGGGGCCCCTCGGCAGCTACCTGCTAAGCCTCAGCGGTGGGGAATCCCCCCGCCAAGGGGATTCAGCTCTGGCCACCCGCGAGCTTCTCGCGGAGCGCGGCCAACGCCTCGTCCGACGCCAGGGCGCCGGAGGTGTCCGCACCCTCGGAGGAGTACGAGCCACCGGTCGCGACCGGAGCCGCAGCCTCGCCGCCCTCGGCCGCGGCAGCGGCGTCGGCCTCGCGGGACTTGATGACCTGCTGCTGGTGCTGCTCGAAGCGGGACTGCGCCTCGGCGTACTGGCGCTCCCACTCCTCGCGCTGCTTCTCGTAGCCCTCGAGCCAGTCGTTGGTCTCGGGGTCGAAGCCCTCGGGGTAGATGTAGTTGCCCTGGTCGTCGTAGGACGCAGCCATGCCGTACAGGGTCGGGTCGAACTCGACGGCGGCCGGGTCGGCGCCGAAGGACTCGTTGGCCTGCTTCAGCGAGAGGCTGATGCGACGGCGCTCGAGGTCGATGTCGATGACCTTGACGAAGATCTCGTCGTTGACCTGGACGACCTGCTCCGGGATCTCCACGTGGCGCTCGGCCAGCTCGGAGATGTGGACCAGACCCTCGATGCCCTCGTCCACGCGGACGAACGCACCGAACGGAACCAGCTTCGTGACCTTGCCGGGCACGACCTGGCCGATCTGGTGGGTGCGGGCGAACTGCTGCCACGGGTCTTCCTGGGTCGCCTTCAGCGACAGGGAGACACGCTCGCGGTCCATGTCGACGTCGAGGACCTCGACGGTGACTTCCTGGCCGACCTCGACAACCTCGGACGGGTGGTCGATGTGCTTCCAGGACAGCTCGGAGACGTGGACCAGACCGTCGACGCCACCCAGGTCCACGAAGGCACCGAAGTTGACGATCGAGGAGACCACGCCGGAGCGGACCTGACCCTTCTGGAGGGTCGTGAGGAACGTCTGGCGGACCTCGGACTGGGTCTGCTCCAGCCAGGCACGGCGGGACAGGACCACGTTGTTGCGGTTCTTGTCCAGCTCGATGATCTTGGCCTCGAGCTCCTTGCCGACGTACGGCTGGAGGTCGCGGACACGACGCATCTCGACCAGGGAGGCCGGCAGGAAGCCACGGAGGCCGATGTCGAGGATGAGACCACCCTTGACGACCTCGATGACGGTACCGGTGACGATGCCGTCCTCTTCCTTGATCTTCTCGATGGTGCCCCAGGCACGCTCGTACTGGGCGCGCTTCTTCGAGAGGATCAGGCGGCCTTCCTTGTCCTCCTTCTGGAGGACCAGGGCCTCGATCTCGTCGCCGACGGCCACGACCTCGTTCGGGTCGACGTCGTGCTTGATCGAGAGCTCGCGGCTCGGGATGACACCTTCGGTCTTGTAACCGATGTCGAGCAGGACCTCGTCCCGGTCGACCTTCACGATGACGCCGTCGACGATGTCGCCGTCGTTGAAGTACTTGATCGTCTCGTCGATCGCGGCGAGGAAAGCTTCCTCGTTACCGATGTCGTTGACCGCTACCTGCGGGGTGGTGGCGGTGGTCTCGGTGCTGCTCGTCATGTGGGAAAGGGCTCCGGTACGGACATTGAAGTCGTAGGTACTGCTTACGCCGGGAGCCTGTTTCGCTCTGCAGAAGCCGGACAGCCAAGGAAGCGCCACCTTTTCAGGACACCGGGTGCCCGGTGGCGCCTCGAGAACCGAGGGGACATACATACAGATGCGAGCGCAGCCTGCTACGTCTGAGGCGCGCAGGCCCGCAGCGCAACTTGTAGCATACGGGGGCAGCCGGACAGGGTCAATGCGCGAAGGCGGACACCAGGGGCGGATCGCCGTATACCCGGCAGGAAATGTCCCGTATGGCCGCGTGGCAGGGCTGTGCGACCCCCTTCGGCGGCGTACCGCCGTCCGGTGGTCGGGACGGAAGATTACGACGAGGGAGCCGATCATCCAAGAGTCCGAACGGCCCGAGCCCGAGGGGTTCGAGCCCGAAGCCACCCGCCGTGACGCCGATGTCGCGGAGAGCAGCCGGGCCAACCGGGGCTGGTGGGACCGCAACGCGGACGAGTACCAGGTCGAGCACGGCACGTTCCTCGGCGACGACCGCTTCGTGTGGGGCCCGGAGGGGCTGGACGAGGTGGAGGCCGAGCTGCTCGGTCCGCCGGAGGAGCTGAAGGGCAAGGACGTCCTGGAGATCGGCGCGGGCGCGGCGCAGTGCGCGCGCTGGCTGGCCGCCCAGGGCGCCCGTCCGGTGGCCCTGGACCTCTCGCACCGCCAGCTCCAGCACGCGCTGCGCATCGGTGGATCGTTTCCGCTGGTGTGCGCGGACGCGGGCGCGCTGCCCTTCGCGGACGGCTCCTTCGACCTGGCGTGCTCGGCGTACGGCGCGCTGCCGTTCGTCGCCGATCCGCGGCTGGTGCTGCGCGAGGTGCGGCGGGTGCTGCGGCCCGGCGGCCGGTTCGTCTTCTCGGTGACCCATCCGATCCGCTGGGCGTTCCCGGACGAGCCGGGTCCCGAGGGCCTGGCGGTGTCCGCCTCCTATTTCGACCGCACGCCCTATGTCGAGCAGGACGAGCAGGGCCGGGCGGTCTACGTGGAGCACCACAGGACGCTGGGCGACCGGGTGCGGGACATCGTGTCCGCCGGGTTCCGGCTGGTGGACCTGGTGGAGCCGGAGTGGCCGGCCTGGAACACCTCGGAGTGGGGCGGCTGGTCCCCGCTGCGGGGCAGCCTGATTCCGGGGACGGCCGTCTTCGTGTGCGAGCGGGACTGAAACGTCCACGATCGGGGGAGGCGGGGGCGGACCCTCCGGACGGGGGGGCCGGCTACGGGTTCGCCCGGACGAGGGACGCCGGGCGGGTTCGGGGGTCGTACGACACTTGAGGGCGTGATCCGTTACGACGCCCTGGACGCGCTGCCCGTGCGCTCCGCCCTGCCCGCCCTGACCGACGCGCTCGCGGCCGGCGGCACCGCCGTCCTGGTGGCGCCGCCCGGCACCGGCAAGACCACGCTGGTGCCGCTGGTGCTGGCGGGGCTGGTCGGGGACGGGCCCGCGCGGCGGGTCGTGGTGGCCGAGCCTCGGCGGATCGCGGCCCGTGCGGCGGCGCGCCGGATGGCGTGGCTGCTGGATGAGCGGCCGGGCGAGAGCGTGGGCTTCACGGTGCGCGGCGAGCGGGCCGTGGGGCGGCGCACACGGGTGGAGGTCGTGACCACGGGGGTGCTGCTCCAGCGGCTGCAGCGCGATCAGGAGCTGGCCGGGGTGGACGTCGTGGTGCTCGACGAGTGCCATGAGCGGCATCTGGACGCGGACACGGTGGCAGCCTTCCTGTGGGACGTGCGGCAGGCGCTGCGGCCGGAGCTGCGACTGGTGGCCGCTTCGGCGACCACGGACGCCGAGGGGTGGGCGCGGCTGCTGGGCGGTGCGCCGGTGGTGGAGGCGGCGGGGACCGCGCATCCCGTGGAGGTGGTGTGGGCGCCGCCCGTGCGCCCGGTACGGCCGCCGCACGGGATGCGGGTGGATCCCGCGCTGCTCGCGCATGTGGCGTCGGTGGTGCGGCGGGCGCTGGCCGAGCGGGATGGTGACGTGCTGTGTTTCCTGCCCGGAGTCGGCGAGATCGCGCGGGTGGCCGGTCAGTTGGGCGACCTGGGCGGCGTCGAGGTGCTCCAGGTGCACGGACGGGCACCGGCGGGCGTCCAGGAGGCGGTGCTCTCGCCCGGTGAGCGGCGGCGGGTGGTGCTGGCGACGTCGGTCGCGGAGTCCTCGCTGACGGTGCCCGGTGTGCGGGTGGTGGTGGACTCGGGGCTGGCCCGCGAGCCTCGGGTGGACCACGCGCGCGGGCTCAGCGGGCTGACGACGGTACGGGCGTCGCGCGCGGCCGGGCGGCAGCGGGCGGGGCGGGCCGGGCGGGAGGCGCCGGGCGCGGTGTACCGATGCTGGGCGGAGGCCGAGGACGGCCGGCTGCCGGCGTTTCCGGCGCCGGAGATCAAGGTGGCCGATCTGACGTCGTTCGCCCTTCAGGCGGCCTGCTGGGGCGATCCGGACGCCTCTGGTCTGGCGCTGCTGGATCCGCCGCCGGGCGGAGCGATGGCGGCGGCGCGCTCCGCGCTGTCGGCGGTGGGCGCGGTGGACCGCGCCGGGCGGCCGACGGAGCGCGGGGTACGGCTCTCCCGGCTCGGGCTGCACCCGCGGCTGGGGCGGGCGCTGCTGGACACGTCCGGGGCGGGGGCGGAGGTGGTCGCGCTGCTCTCGGAGGAGGTGCCGCGGGAGTACGGCGACGATCTCGCCGGGGCGTTGCGCTCCGCCCGGCGCGGGGGCGACGGCTACGCGGCGCGCTGGGCCAGGGAGGTGCGGCGGCTGCGGTCCGCCTCCGCGGAGGTTTCCCGCGCACCCGCCGACGCCGGCCGGCCGCCGGTTGAGGCCGGGGAGGAGAACCTCGTCGGGCTCGTCGCCGCGTCGGCGTTCCCCGAGCGGGTGGCGAGGCTGGACGGTGGGTCGTACCTGATGGTGTCCGGGACGCGGGCCGAGCCGGCGCAGGGGTCGGCGTTGCGGGGGGCGCCGTGGATCGTCGTGGCCGTGGCCGACCGGCCGGGCGGCAAGGGGCATGCGCGGGTGCGGCTCGGGGCCGCCGTGTCCGAGGAGGTGGCGCGGGCGGCTGCGGGCGCGGCGCTGGACGAGCGGGACGAGGTGCGCTGGGCGGACGGTGATGTCGTGGCCCGGCGGGTCGAGCGGCTCGGGGCGATCGAGCTGGCGGTGCGGCCCCTGCGGGACGCCGCGCCGGAACTGGTGCGTGCGGCGCTGCTCGAAGGGCTGCGGCAGGAAGGGCCGGGGCTGCTGCGGTGGACGCCGGACGCGGAGGTGCTGCGGCAGCGGCTGGCGTTCCTGCGCGCCCGGTTCGGGGAGCCGTGGCCGGACGTGTCGGACGAGGCGCTGGTCGCGGGGTCGGAGCGGTGGCTGGAGCCGGAGCTGGGCCGGGCCCGGCGACGGGCGGATCTCGCGCGGATCGACGCCGGGCAGGCGCTGGCGCGGCTGCTGCCCTGGGCGAGCGGGGAGGCCGTACGCCTGGACGAGCTGGCGCCCGAGCGGCTGGCCGTGCCGAGCGGGTCCAGGATCCGGATCGACTACGGGGATCCCGAGCGGCCGGTGCTCGCGGTCAAGCTCCAGGAGATGTTCGGGCTGCGCGAGACGCCGTCCGTGGCGGGCGTGCCGCTGCTCGTGCACCTGCTCTCCCCCGCGGGCCGGCCGGCCGCCGTCACGGCCGATCTGGCGTCGTTCTGGCGGGACGGCTACAAGGCCGTGCGGGCCGAGCTGCGCGGCCGTTATCCGAAGCACCCGTGGCCGGAGGACCCGGCGACGGCCGAGCCCACCCGGCACACCAACGCGCGGCTCCGGCGCTGACCGGTCGCGGCCGGGTCGGCGCAGGGGCGAGGGCGGGTCTCCGGACGCCGTGCGGTCGTGGTGGCGGGCAGGGGGCGGCCGGGCCTTCGGTGGACGGGCGGCCCGCGGACGGTTCCCTGACCGGGCGTCGGCACGGACGGACGGCGCCCTCCTCGCGGGGGGCGGGGAGGGCGCCGTCGGGGTCCGGTCGGGTCAGGAGGTGGCGGATGCGCTCGGGGACGGGGACGGGCTGGTCGTGGCGGTGCCGTCGGCGGCCACCGTCAGCCGGACGGTGAGGGTGCCGCCGCCGGGCGTGGTGATGCGCAGCAGGAAGGTGCCGGTGGTGTCGTCCGCGTACAGCTTCGGCAGCGTCAACTGGCCCTCGGCGTCGGTCTTCAGCCCGGTGAGGGTGCGTACGGCCTTGCCGGTGGCGTCCTTGAAGTAGGGGCCCTTGTCGTTCTCGGTGGCGTCGATGGCGGACGTGACCAGGGTGGCGGTGGCCGCGACCTGGTCCGCGACGGCGCCCTTGTACGTCGCCTTCACCTTGACCCGGTCGGCGAACTCACCGCCCGGCGTGCAGGTCAGCGGGGTGTCCCCGGCGGTGACGGCGGTCAGCTCGTCGGCGCCGCGTTCGGTGACGGTCGCCCGGTAGTCCACGCCCTTGACCGAGCGGCCCACGACGGTCGCGGTGACCTTGAAGTCGCCGGTCTTCTCGCCCGCCGTGAGCACCGGCGCCTTGGCGATGCCCCGGGCGTCGGTGGTGACCGTGGCCACGTCCTCGCCGTCGAAGGTGGCGTCGGAGTCCGCGGAGACGGTGAACCGGATCCTGACCTTGGCCACCGGGGCGCCCGACGCGGTCTCGGCGCGGGCGCTGATCGTCCCCGTGAAGGCGTGTCCGGCCATCGCGGTGAGCTTGGTGGTGACCGTGGCCGCGTCTTCCAGGTGGTCCACCGTGTCGGTGGGGGTGGGCGGGGCGGGCGTCCCCGGCGGGCGCGGGGCCGGGTCGCCGCCGTCCTGGCCGCCACCGGGGTCGGTGGGCGAGGGGCCCGGCCGGCCGCCCTGGTCCTTCGAACCCGGCTTGCCGTGGTCCTTCGGGCCGGGCTTGCCCTGGTGCGGGTCCACGGGTGCCGGCGTCGTGCGCGGGGTGTCGTCGTCGCTGCGGTGGCCGGGCGCGGGCCCGGTGCCGTCGGGCACGGAGTAGGTGCCCTTGCTGTAGTACTCCATCCACGACAGGACGGTGTTCAGGTAGTCCTGCGAGTCGTTGTAGCCGAGGATCGCGCTGTGCAGGTCGGCCTCTTGGGACAGGTCCCGGTCGCCGCGGCACAGGTAGTGGCCGGCGGCGAGGGCGGCGTCGTAGATGTTGTTGGGGTCCTTCTTGCCGTCGCCGTTGCCGTCGCGGCCGGCCCAGGCCCAGGTGGACGGGATGAACTGCATGGGTCCGACGGCCTGGTCGTACTGGGCGTTGCCGTCGTACGCGCCGTGGTCGGTGTCCTTGATGAGCGCGAAGCCGTTGCCGTCGAGGACCGGTCCGAGGATCGGTCGCAGCGTGGTGCCGGCGGCGTCGACCTCGCCGCCGCGCGCCTGGCCGGACTCCACCTTGCCGATGGCGGCGAGGAGTTGCCAGGGCAGGTTGCAGCCGGGCTTGGAGGTGCGCAGCTCCGCCTCGGCCTTCTTGTACGCGTCGAGGACCGTGGCGGGTATGCCGGCCTCGCCCGCGCCCTGGACGACGGGAGGGCCGGCACTCGGCGAGGGGCTGGGGTTGGGGCTGTTCAGGGGCGGCAGGTCCGTGTAGTACGGCGAGTTGCCCGTGGCGTCGCCGCCCGCGGCGGGGTCCGGTACGGGGGCGGAGGCGCCGGCCGTCGCCGGTCTGCCGTGGTCCTCGCCGGTCGCTCCCGGAGCCTGGGACGCGGACAGAGCCGCGACCGCCGCCGCGGCCACGGCGGTGGTCGCCGCCCCCTTGCGCAGCCGCCTGCCGAAATGCGCCGCCATAGAGTGAACCCCTCCCAAGGACGTCCTGCGTCCGTATCCACATGTGTGTCCCGCCTTGGTCTGACGTACGACCCGGCGTTCCGGTTGCCCCTGTGCCGCCCTTTCACCTGTGCGATGGGTGTCGGCCCGTGCGCCCGGCACGGCGCCGCAGGCGACCCTACGACAACTTGCTTTGCGGGGGCACCCGTTCGTGCCCGATTTTCACCGGTTGGCCACCTGCCGTTGGGGTGGGCACGCCCGGCGCTGCGCCAGGGCGGTGACGCTGGCCCGCTCTTGAGTTCGGGGGGAATGGCCTGCCGTCAGAAGGCGGCGCGCGGTCCGGGGTCGCGCGGGTCCCGGCGGGCCGGGCGTTCGGCGAGGGGCGCGACGAAGACCGTGAGGGTGGGGCGGGGGCGGGACCTCGGCACCAGGGTGAGGGTGAGCGCGAGATAGCCGCGGGCCAGATCGGCCCACTGGCGCCAGTCGGGGGCCCGGCCGGCCAGTGCGGCGGTGCGAGTCCGGGCGGCGCGGTCCTTGAGCCCGCGCCGGGCGTTCCGGGCGGTCCTGCGCAGGGCCGTGGCGGGGTCGGCGGGGATGCGGGCGGTGCTTGCGCCGGCCGCGAGGGCCGGGACCGGCGAGGCGGGCAGTGCCTGCGCCGAGGCGGTGTCCGCCCAGACCCGGCTGACTGCCTCGGGCGTCCGGCGGTGAAGCATGCGTATACCCATGCCCGCAGTGTTGCGGCTGCGGAGGGCGGGAGGCGTTTTGGCGGGGGCCACGTGAGTGACGGTCCCGCCGGGGGTTGAGCCGTCTTTGTGGTGCTGGTGCGGAATGGACGATTCCGGGTTGCGGGGACGGCGGGCCGCAGGGGGTGCCGTATTCCGTCGGAGTACGGCACCCCCGCGCAGGTGCGGCCCGGATGCGGCCCGGATGCGGCGGGCGCCGCGGGGAGCGCGGGGGTGCCGCGCGGGCCCGGCAGGACCCGAGCGAGAGGCGTCAGTGCGCCGCCGACTCCCAGTCCGGGCCGACGCCGACCGAGACGTCCAGGGGGGCCTTGAGGGTCACGGCGTTGGACATCTCGTGGCGGACGAGTTCCTCGACGCGGGCGCGCTCGCCGGGGGCGACCTCCAGGACGATTTCGTCGTGCACCTGGAGGAGCATCCGGGACTTCAGGTCCGCGGCCCGCAGGGCGGAGTCCACCTTGAGCATGGCGATCTTGACGATGTCCGCCGCCGTGCCCTGGATGGGCGCGTTGAGGGCCATCCGCTCGGCGGCCTCGCGGCGCTGGCGGTTGTCGCTGTTGAGGTCGGGCAGGTAGCGGCGGCGGCCGAAGACGGTCGCCGTGTAACCCGTGGCGCGGGCTTCGTCCACGGCGCGGCGCAGATAGTCGCGGACGCCGCCGAAGCGCTCGAAGTACGCGTCCATCAGGGCGCGGGACTCCGCCGCCTCGATGTTCAGCTGCTGGGAGAGGCCGAACGCGGACAGGCCGTACGCCAGGCCGTACGACATCGCCTTGATCTTGCGGCGCATCTCCGCGTCCACCGCGGCCGGCTCGACGCCGAAGACCTGGGCGGCGGCGGTGGTGTGCAGGTCCTCGCCGGAGGTGAACGCCCTGATCAGGCCCTCGTCCTCGGAGAGGTGCGCCATCACGCGCAGCTCGATCTGGCTGTAGTCGGCGGTCATCAGGGACTCGAAGCCCTCGCCGACGACGAAGCCGCGGCGGATCGCCCGGCCCTCGTCGGTGCGCACCGGGATGTTCTGGAGGTTCGGGTCCGTGGAGGACAGCCGGCCGGTCGCGGCCACCGTCTGGTTGAAGGTGGTGTGGATACGGCCGTCGCCCGCGATGGTCTTGACCAGGCCCTCGACGGTGACGCGGAGCTTGGCCTGCTCGCGGTGGCGGAGCATGATCACCGGCAGCTCGTTGTCCGTCTGGGTGGCGAGCCAGGCCAGGGCGTCGGCGTCCGTGGTGTAGCCGGTCTTGGTCTTCTTGGTCCTGGGCAGGGCCAGCTCGCCGAAGAGGACCTCCTGGAGCTGCTTGGGCGAACCCAGGTTGAACTCGTGGCCCGCGGCCGCGTGCGCCTCCTTCACGGCCTGCTGCACCGCACCGGCGAACATCTGCTCCATCGCGTCGAGGTGCGCGCGGTCCGCGGCGATGCCGTGCCGCTCCATGCGGGCGAGCAGGGCGGAGGTGGGCAGTTCCATGTCGCGCAGCAGATCGGCGGCGCCGACCTCCTCCAGGCGGCCTTCGAACGCCTCGCCGAGGTCCAGGACGGCGCGGGCCTGGATCATCAGGGCCTCGGCCTCGGCGGCCTCGTCCGTGCCGAAGGCCAGCTGGCCGTCGGCCGCGGCGGCGGGGGCAAGCTCACGGTGCAGGTACTCCAGGGACAGCGCGTCCAGGTCGAAGGAGCGCCGGCCGGGCTTGACCAGGTAGGCGGCGAGCGCGGTGTCCATGCGCACGCCGTCGATGCGCCAGCCGTGCTCGGCGAAGACGCGCATGGCGCCCTTGGCGTTGTGGAACACCTTGGGGCGCCCGGCGTCCGCCAGCCAGGCCGCGAACGCGTTCTCGTCGGCCTCGTCGAGTTCCGCGGGGTCGAACCAGGCGGCCGCTCCACCGGCCGCCGCCAGGGCGACCTCGGCGACCGAGCCGGTGCCCAGCGCCCAGGTGTCGACGGTGGCGACGCCCAGGGGCTGCGTGCCGTGTTCGGCGAGCCAGGGGGCGAGCTCACCGGTGCGCAGGACGGTGCCGTCGACCTCGACGCCCTCGGTGGTGACCGGGGTGGTCTCGGCCTCCTCGGCGCCGGGGTCGACGGCGAAGAGGCGCTCGCGCAGGGACGGGTTGCGGATCTCCAGGGTGTCCAGGATCATCGCGACGCCCTTGCGGTCGTACGGCGCGCGCTCCAGGTCGGTGACCGACTTCGGCAGCTCGACCTGGCGCTCCAGCTCGGTGAGGACGCGGTTGAGCTTGACCGATTCCAGGTGGTCGCGGAGGTTCTGGCCCGCCTTGCCCTTGACCTCCTCGGCGCGCTCGACCAGCTCGGCGAACGAGCCGAACTGGTTGATCCACTTCGCGGCGGTCTTCTCGCCGACGCCGGGGATGCCGGGGAGGTTGTCGGACGGGTCGCCGCGCAGGGCGGCGAAGTCGGGGTACTGGGCGGGCGTCAAGCCGTACTTCTCGAAAACCTTCTCCGGGGTGAACCGGGTCAGCTCGGAGACGCCCTTGGTCGGGTAGAGCACGGTGGTGTGCTCGCTGACCAGCTGGAAGGAGTCGCGGTCGCCGGTGACGATCAGTACGTCGAAGCCCTCGGCCTCGGCCTGGGTGGCGAGGGTGGCGATGATGTCGTCGGCCTCGAAGCCGTCGACGGCGAAGCGCGGCGCGTGCATCGCGTCCAGCAGCTCGCCGATCAGCTCGACCTGGCCCTTGAACTCGTCGGGGCTCTTGGAGCGGTTCGCCTTGTACTCGGTGAAGCGCTCGGAGCGCCAGGTCTTGCGGGAGACGTCGAAGGCCACGGCGAAGTGGGTGGGCGCCTCGTCACGCAGGGTGTTGGCCAGCATCGACGCGAAACCGTAGATCGCGTTCGTCGGCTGGCCCGTCGCGGTGGTGAAGTTCTCCGCGGGCAGCGCGAAGAACGCGCGGTAGGCCAGCGAGTGCCCGTCCATGAGCATCAGCCGGGGACGGTCGCCGCCGGGGGTCTTGTCGGTCTTCTTCGATGCTGTCTCTGCCACGCCACCGATCCTGCCACGCCCCACTGACACTCCGGACCGCGTGCGCCCGCGGGCCGCCTCCGGCGGGGGCCGAGCGGGACACGAGCGGGACAGGAGACGACGGCGGACCGCCGGGCGGACAGGCGCCGGGGCCGGCCACCGAGTGGAGATGCCCCCCCTCCCCGCCCTCATGGAACCGCCCGTTCCCGGTGTCGGTGCCCCGTGGGAGGATCGGGCCCGTACGTGGGAGACGCAGTCGAAGGGGAGCGTGCGATGGCGACGAAGCCGCCGAAGGGTGATCCGGTGCAGGACGCGCCGCAGGTCGCGGAGCCGAAGCACGCGGCGGCGGGGCTGCCGGCCATCGGGCACACCCTGCGGATCGCACAGCGGCAGATGGGGGTCAAGCGCACCGCGCTGACGCTGCTGCGGGTGAACCAGAAGGACGGCTTCGACTGTCCGGGCTGCGCCTGGCCGGAGCCGGAGCACCGGCACACCGCGGAGTTCTGCGAGAACGGCGCGAAGGCGGTGGCCGAGGAGGCCACCCTGCGCCGGGTCACCCCGGAGTTCTTCGCCGCGCACCCCGTCGCCGACCTGGCGACCAGGAGCGGGTACTGGCTGGGCCAGCAGGGCCGGCTCACCCATCCCATGTACCTCCCCGAAGGGGCGGCGCATTACGAGCCGGTCACCTGGGAGCGCGCCTTCGGCATCATCGCCGAGGAGATCGCCGCGCTCGCCTCCCCGGACGAGGCCGTCTTCTACACCTCGGGCCGCACCAGCAACGAGGCGGCGTTCCTGTACCAGCTGTTCGCGCGCGAGCTGGGCACGAACAACCTGCCGGACTGTTCCAACATGTGCCACGAGTCGTCCGGCTCGGCGCTCACGGAGACCATCGGCATCGGCAAGGGCAGCGTCCTCCTGGAAGACCTCTACCAGGCCGATCTGATCATCGTGGCAGGCCAGAATCCGGGCACGAACCACCCCCGGATGCTGTCCGCGCTGGAGAAGGCCAAGGCCAACGGCGCGAAGATCATCAGCGTCAACCCGCTGCCCGAGGCCGGCCTGGAGCGGTTCAAGAACCCGCAGACCCCGCAGGGCATGCTCAAGGGCGCCGCCCTCACCGATCTGTTCCTCCAGATCCGCATCGGCGGCGACCAGGCACTCTTCCGTCTTCTGAACAAGCTGATCCTGGAGACCGAGGACGCGGTCGACGAGGAGTTCGTGCGGGAACACACGCATGGATTCGAGGAGTTCGCCAAGGCCGCGCGGTCCGCCGACTGGGAGCAGACGCTGGCCGCCACCGGTCTGGGCCGCGCGGAGATCGAGCGGGCGCTGGAGCTGGTGCTCGCCTCCGAGCGGACCATCGTGTGCTGGGCGATGGGTCTGACCCAGCACAAGCACTCCGTGCCGACGATCCGCGAGGTCGTCAACTTCCTGCTGCTGCGCGGCAACATCGGCCGGCCGGGTGCGGGTGTGTGCCCGGTGCGCGGCCATTCCAACGTGCAGGGTGACCGCACGATGGGCATCTTCGAGCGGCCCGCGCCCGCCTTCCTGGACGCGCTGGAGCGGGAGTTCGGCTTCGCTCCCCCGCGGGAGCACGGCTTCGACGTCGTACGGGCGATCCGCGCGCTGCGCGACGGCGAGGCGAAGGTGTTCTTCGCCATGGGCGGCAACTTCGTCTCCGCGTCCCCGGACACGGAGGTGACCGAGGCGGCGATGCGGCGGGCGCGCCTGACGGTGCATGTGTCGACCAAGCTGAACCGCTCGCACACGGTCACCGGCGCGCGGGCGCTGATCCTGCCCACCCTGGGCCGCACCGAGCGCGACGCGCAGGCGAGCGGCGAGCAGTTCGTGACCGTCGAGGACTCCATGGGCATGGTGCACGCCTCGCGCGGCCGGCTGGCGCCCGCGAGCGGGTATCTGCTGTCCGAGCCGGCGATCGTGTGCCGGATGGCGCGTGCGGTGCTCGGGGAGCGCAGCGTCGTGCCGTGGGAGGAGTTCGAGAAGGACTACGCGGCCGTCCGCGACCGTATCGCGCGGGTGGTGCCGGGGTTCGCGGACTTCAACGCGCGGGTGGCCCGGCCCGGCGGATTCGCGCTGCCGCACGCGCCGCGCGACGAGCGCCGCTTCCCGACCGCCACCGGCAAGGCGAACTTCACGGCGGCGCCGGTGGAGTACCCCGAACTGCCCGCGGGGCGGCTGCTGTTGCAGACGCTGCGCTCGCACGACCAGTACAACACCACGATCTACGGCCTGGACGACCGCTACCGGGGCATCACGGGCGGCCGCCGGGTGGTGCTGGTGAACGCCGAGGACGCGCGGGCGCTCGGGTTCGCCGAGGGGACGTACGTGGACCTGGTGAGCGAGTGGCGGGACGGCGTGGAGCGGCGGGCGCCCGGCTTCCGGGTGGTGCTCTACCCGACGGCCCGCGGCTGCGCGGCCGCCTACTACCCGGAGACCAACGTGCTGGTGCCGCTGGACGCGACGGCCGACACCAGCAACACCCCGGCCAGCAAGTCGGTGATCGTACGCCTGGAGGCGCACGTGGAAGGCCGTCTGGAACAATCGGCGACCGACTGAGCGTTCGCTCAGGTTAAGACAGGTGTACGACGAACGGAGCCGGCCCATGGGCGAGCAGCAGCAGGTGCGATTCCCGCAGGAGGTCATCGAGGAGTACGCGGCGCTCGGCGTGGACCTGCCCGCCCTGTTCTCGGCCGGCGACCTCGGCACGCGGATGGGCGTGCAGATCCTGGAGGCGTCCGCCGACAAGGTCGTCGGGACGATGCCGGTGGAGGGCAACACGCAGCCGTACGGCCTGCTGCACGGCGGCGCCTCGGCGGTGCTCGCGGAGACGCTGGGCTCGGTCGGCGCGATGCTGCACGGCGGCAGCACCAAGGTCGCGGTCGGCGTGGACCTCAACTGCACGCATCACCGCGGGGTCCGCTCGGGCCTGGTGACCGGCGTGGCCACGCCCGTGCACCGGGGCCGGTCGACGGCGACGTACGAGGTCGTCATCAGCGACGAGCAGGGCCGCCGGGTGTGCAGCGCGCGGCTGACCTGCATGCTCCGCGACCTCGGCGCGCGAAACGGCGAGCAGGCGCCCGCGGCGGTCTGACGGCTCCTCAACGAAAGGCCCGGCCCACTCCCCAAAAGGGGTGGGACCGGGCCTTTTTGTCTCCGATACCGCGCCATCCCGCATACGGAAAGTGGAATTCCCGCGTCCGGCCGAGACGACCCCTTGACGGCTCGTGAGACGGAGACGGATATACCGGCGCCCGGCCGACCGAAATTGCTGTACACCGCACCTTTATTTTCCGGCGTAACGCTGCGTAACACGCGCGCAATAAGCCCCCTTCCGCCTCCGGCGCGGAGCCGCGCCCGCGGGTGATCTTCGCCGGGCGCCCCTGGGGCGCGGGGCTCTCCGGGCCGCGACCTCGGCACGAGGGCCAACCGGAAGTGCGCATTCTCAAAATGTGGACCTCGGGGAAATTCCGCCAAACCGGCCGAGAGTATCCCCGGCGGAACTTTCCCGTCCACGCCGTCATAACAAGAAAGTCACAAGGAAGCCCACGGCGCTGCCCAGGTCTCCATAGCGGGCTTAGAGTCACGGCCAGTCACCGCTCCAACGGGAGTTCGGTACCAACGCGGCTCTACGCCGTCCCGTTCCAGGGACCGCCCATGCCTGCGGAAAGGATCGATTGTGCGACAGCGTTCTCTGGTGATTCTCGCCTCCGTTCTGACGACCGGGGCTCTGACTCTCACCGCCTGCGGCTCCCGCAACAACGACAGCAAGGGCGGCGACAGCGGCAACGTGACGGTCACCATCGGCGTGGACGCGCCGCTGACCGGCCAGAACTCCGCGACCGGCCTCGGCATCCAGTACGGCGCGCAGATAGCGGTCGACGACGCGAACAAGAACAAGACCGTGCCCGGCGTCACCTTCAAGGTCAAGGCCCTGGACGACAAGGCGATCCCGGCCACCGGCCAGCAGAACGCCACCCAGTTGGTCGCCGAGAAGGACGTCCTCGGTGTGGTCGGCCCGCTCAACTCCGGTGTGGCCACCCAGATGCAGCAGGTCCTGGACACCGCCAACCTGGTGGAGATCTCCCCGTCCAACACCTCCCCCGAGCTGACGCAGGGCAAGAACTGGCAGACCAAGAAGGTCCGTCCGTTCAAGACCTACTTCCGCACCGCGACCACCGACGCCCTCCAGGGCGCGTTCGCGGCGGACTACGCCTTCAACGGGCTGCACAAGAAGAAGGCGTTCGTCGTCGACGACAAGCAGACCTACGGCGCCGGCCTCACCAAGATCTTCAAGGAGCAGTTCACCAAGCAGGGCGGCACGGTCATCGGCACCGACCACGTGAGCGTGGGCGACCGCGACTTCTCCACCCTCGTCACCAAGATCAAGAGCTCCGGCGCCGACATCCTGTACTACGGCGGCCAGTACGACGAGTCCCAGGTGCTGACCAAGCAGCTCAAGGACGCCGGCGCCAAGATCCCGCTGTTCGGCGGCGACGGCATGTTCACCCCGACCTACATCCAGACCGCCGGCAAGGCCGCCGAGGGCGACCTCGCGACCTCCATCGGCGTCCCGGTCGACACCCTGCCCGCCGCCAAGGACTTCGTGGCCACCTACAAGGCCAAGAAGTACCCCGGTGACTACGGCACCTACGGCTCGTACTCCTACGACGCCACCACCGCGATCATCAAGGCCGTCGGCCAGGTCGTGAAGGACGGCAAGCTCCCGGACGACGCCCGCGCCAAGGTGGTCGACGCCGTGCAGCACAACTCCTTCGAGGGCATCTCCGGCAAGATCTCCTTCGACGAGTTCGGTGACACCACGAACAAGCAGCTGACCGTCTACCAGGTCGTCAACGGCGCGTGGAAGGCCGTCAAGAGCGGCGTCGCCAACCCCAAGTAGCCCGCGGCACACACCGCGACACCCAGGGCCGCGCGGCACTGACCACCGTCACCGCGCGGCCCGCCTTCTACCGCCCTCTTGACTCTCCCCACCACATGGAGGCCATGCGGTGAACACCCTGCCGCAGCAGCTGGCCAACGGGCTGTTCCTCGGCTCGATGTACGGCCTGATCGCCATCGGGTACACGATGGTGTACGGCATCGTCCAGCTCATCAACTTCGCTCACGGCGAGATCTTCATGACGGGAGGCTTCGGCGCCCTCACGGTGTATCTCGTCCTGCCGCACGGCATATCCATGTGGATAGCCCTGCCGGCGATGCTCGTCGGCGGCGCCCTGGTCGCCGTACTCATCGCCGTCGGCGCCGAACGCTTCGCCTACCGGCCGCTGCGCGGCGCGCCACGCCTGGCGCCCCTCATCACGGCCATCGGTCTCTCGCTCGCGCTCCAGCAGCTCGTCTTCAACCTGTACCCGAACGCCAAGTCCGCCCGTGTCTTTCCGCAGCTGCCGTTCGGGCCCTACCACCTGGGCTCGGTCACCGTGCAGAGCGGCGACCTCTTCCTGATCATCGCCGCCCCGCTGTGCATGGCGGTCCTCGCCTTCTTCGTACGGCTCTCGCGCACCGGCCGCGCCATGCAGGCCACCGCGCAGGACCCGGACACCGCCCAGCTGATGGGCATCGACACCAACCGCATCATCGTGATCGCGTTCGCCATCGGCGGCCTGTTCGCGGCGGTCGCGGGCACGGCGTACGGCCTCAAGTACGGCGCCGTCGACTACCAGATGGGCTTCCTCGCCGGTCTCAAGGCGTTCACCGCGGCCGTCCTCGGCGGCATCGGCAACATCTACGGCGCCATGCTCGGCGGTCTCGTCCTCGGCCTCGCCGAAGCCATGGCCACCGCCTACATCGCCAACATCCCCGGTATGCACCAGCTCGGCGGCCAGGGCTGGGCGCCGGTGTGGGCCTTCGTCCTCCTCATCCTCGTACTCCTCATCAGGCCACAGGGCCTGCTCGGCGAACGCGTCGCGGACAGGGCGTGAGCACCATGACCGACACCACCCTCCAGACCCCGGCAGCGCGCGGCCCCCTGCCGCTCCCGCCCGCCGTGGCCCGGCCGCTCATCGCCGCCGGCGCCGCCGGCACCATCGCCAGCGCCTTCATGAGCTGGACCTGGACGCCCGACTTCCCCGGCAATCTGACCATCTACGGCTACCCCGCCGGCCTGCAGATCCTGGCCCTGGTCGCCGCCGCGCTCACCCTGCTGCACGTGCTCGCCGTCTGGCGGGTCAGGGGCCTGGGCTGGCTCAACCCGTCGGGCGCCACCAGCCCGGTGCTGCTGACCAGCCTGTCGGCGTTCACCGTCTGCTGGTTCACCGGCATCGCCATCGCCGTCGACCTCGGCGGCCTGGTCAACCTGGATCCGGGCGCGTACGTCGCGATGGTGGCCTCCGCGCTCTGTGTCCTCGGCGCGCTCGCCCTGCCCCGCCCGGCATTGGGCACCGGCCTCAAGGGCTACCTCACCAAGCCCGAAAAGCCCCGCCCCGGCACCCTGTCGCCGCTCGCCGAGCGCGCCGTCGTCACCGTCGGCACCGCCCTCGGCCTGGTGGTCTTCACCTACGGCATCGGCATCAACGACGACGACAGCGAGACCTTCATCGGCTTCCTGCTGGTCTGCGCGTTCGCCGCCTGGGGCCTGGTGCACGCCGGGCTCCTCGACCGGTACGCGACCATGTCCACCCGCCACAAGGGCTTCGCGGCCTGCCTGGCGTTCGTGGCCGCCGTGATCTTCCCGTTCACGCAGAGCGACGACCACAACGCCAACATCGGCGTGAACATCCTCATCTTCGCCACCGTCGCGCTCGGCCTGAACATCGTCGTCGGCCTCACCGGACTGCTCGACCTCGGCTACGTCGCCTTCCTCGGCGTCGGCGCCTACGCGGCCGCTCTGGTCTCCGGCTCCGAGTACTCCCCCATCCACGCGCAGTTCCCCTTCTGGGCCGCCGCCCTCACCGGCATGGCCGCCTCGCTGGTCTTCGGCGTCCTGATCGGCGCGCCGACCCTGCGGCTGCGCGGTGACTACCTGGCCATCGTGACGCTCGGCTTCGGAGAGATCTTCCGTATCGCCGTCAACAACCTGGACGGCGACTCCGGTCCGAACATCACCCGCGGTCCCAACGGCATCACCCAGATCCCCGACATCAAACTCTTCGGGTTCAACCTGGGCGACGCCCACACCCTCGGCTCGTTCACCCTCGGCCGGTTCGCCAACTACCTGTTCCTGATGCTGATCATCACGGCCATCGTGGTGCTCGTCTTCACCCGTGCCGCCGACTCCCGTATCGGCCGCTCCTGGATCGCCATCCGCGAGGACGAGACCGCCGCGACCGCCATGGGCATCAACGGCTTCCGGGCCAAGCTGATCGCCTTCGCGCTCGGCGCCTCCCTGGCGGGCCTGGCCGGCACCGTGATGGCGCACGTGAACTACAGCGTCAACCCGCAGCCGTACCAGTTCGCCGGGGCCGCGCCGCCCAACTCGGCCTTCCTGCTGGCCGCCGTCGTCCTCGGCGGCATGGGCACCGTCAGCGGCCCGCTGCTCGGCGCCAGCCTGCTGTACCTCATCCCGGAGAAGCTCCAGTTCATGCAGAACTACGAGCTGCTCACCTTCGGTGTCGCGCTGATCCTGCTCATGCGGTTCAGGCCGGAGGGCGTCATCGCCGACCGCCGCCGCAAGCTGGAGTTCCACGAGACCGGCCAGCTCGACGTACCGGCACAGACGACGCTGTCCGAGGACGCGGCCGTCACCAAGGCAGGGGCGTGAGGAACCATGACGACACCTGTACTCGAAGCCCGTGACGTGACCATGCGGTTCGGCGGTCTGACCGCCGTACGGTCCGTGGACTTCACGGTGAACAGCGGCGAGATCGTCGGCCTGATCGGGCCGAACGGCGCCGGCAAGACCACCTTCTTCAACTGCCTCACCGGCCTGTACGTCCCGACCGAGGGCACCGTCGCCTACCAGGGCAAGGTGCTGCCGCCCAAGCCGCACCTGGTGACGCAGGCGGGCATCGCCCGCACCTTCCAGAACATCCGCCTCTTCGCCAACATGACCGTGCTGGAGAACGTCCTCGTGGGCCGCCACACGCGGACCAGGGAGGGCCTGTGGTCGGCGCTGCTGCGCGGCCCCGGCTTCCGCAAGGCCGAACGCGAGTCCGAGGCGCGGGCCGTGGAGCTCCTGGAGTTCGTCGGACTGGCCGGCAAGCGCGAGCACCTGGCACGCAATCTGCCCTACGGCGAGCAGCGCAAGCTGGAGATCGCGCGGGCGCTGGCCAGCGAGCCGGGCCTGCTGCTCCTGGACGAGCCGACGGCGGGCATGAACCCGCAGGAGACCCGCGCCACCGAGGAACTGGTCTTCGCCATCCGGGACATGGGCATCGCCGTCCTCGTCATCGAGCACGACATGCGGTTCATCTTCAACCTGTGCGATCGCGTCGCCGTGCTCGTGCAGGGCGAGAAGCTGATCGAGGGCACCTCCGAGGTCGTCCAGGCCGACGAGCGGGTCATCGCCGCCTACCTGGGCGAGCCCTTCGAGGGCGATCCGGGCGCGGCGGAGGCCGCGGAGGTCGAGGCAGCGGAGGCCGGAGCGGCCCCGGCCGGGACCGCCGGGGCCGGGACCGCCGGCGGCGAGACGGCCGGGGGCGAGGCGGCGGGATCCGGGGCCGCCGAGGGTGAGGCGGCGGGGACCGCCGACAGCACAGAGGGAGAGACCCAGTGACCGCACTGCTGGAGGTCGAGGACCTCAGGGTCGCCTACGGCAAGATCGAGGCCGTCAAGGGCATCTCGTTCAGCGTCGAGGCCGGCCAGGTCGTGACCCTCATCGGCACCAACGGCGCCGGCAAGACGACCACCCTGCGCACCCTGTCCGGGCTGCTCAAGCCGGTCGGCGGCAGGATCCTGTTCGACGGCAAGCCGCTCACCGGCGTCCCGGCGCACAAGATCGTCGCCCTGGGGCTCGCCCACTCCCCCGAGGGCCGGCACATCTTCCCGCGTCTGAGCATCGCGGAGAACCTCCAGCTCGGCGCCTTCCTGCGCAAGGACAAGGACGGCATCGAGCGGGACGTCCAGCGTGCCTACGACCTCTTCCCGATCCTGGGCGAGCGGCGCAAGCAGGCCGCGGGCACCCTCTCGGGCGGCGAGCAGCAGATGCTGGCCATGGGCAGGGCGCTGATGTCCCGGCCGAAGCTGCTGATGCTGGACGAGCCGTCCATGGGCCTGTCGCCGATCATGATGCAGAAGATCCTGGCGACGATCGCCGAGCTGAAGTCCCAGGGCACCACCATCCTGCTGGTCGAGCAGAACGCCCAGGCGGCGCTCTCGCTCGCCGACCAGGGCCATGTGATGGAGGTCGGCTCGATCGTGCTGTCCGGCACCGGACAGGACCTGCTGCACGACGAGTCGGTCCGCAAGGCGTATCTGGGCGAGGACTGACGCCCTGCGCGTACGGCGATGCCCGCGGCCCCCGGCGAGGGGGGCGCGGGCATCGCCGTACCGCCGGGGCTCAGCCCTTCTTCGCGGCCTTCTTCTCCTCGTTGTCCGTGATCACGGCCTCGGCGACCTGCTGCATCGACATGCGGCGGTCCATGGAGGTCTTCTGGATCCAGCGGAAGGCGGCCGGCTCGGTCAGGCCGTACTCGGTCTGGAGGATGGACTTGGCGCGGTCGACCAGCTTGCGGGTCTCCAGGCGCAGGGTGAGGTCGGCGACCTCCTGCTCCAGCTGCTTCAGCTCCGTGAAGCGGGAGACGGCCATCTCGATCGCCGGCACCACGTCGCTCTTGCTGAACGGCTTGACCAGGTACGCCATCGCGCCGGCGTCCCGCGCGCGCTCGACCAGGTCGCGCTGGGAGAAGGCGGTGAGCATCAGGACCGGGGCGATGGACTCCTCGGCGATCTTCTCGGCCGCGGAGATGCCGTCCAGCTTGGGCATCTTCACGTCCAGGATGACCAGGTCCGGCCGGTGCTCGCGGGCCAGCTCGACGGCCTGCTCGCCGTCGCCGGCCTCACCGACGACGGTGTAGCCCTCCTCCTCCAGCATCTCCTTGAGGTCGAGCCGGATCAGGGCCTCGTCCTCGGCGATGACGACACGGGTCGTCAGCGGAGGCACGTGCGACTTGTCGTCGTCGGGCGCGTCTACGGGCTGGGGCGACTCGGCGGTCACGGGGGCTCCTCGTTCGGTGCAGGGGTACTGCTGACAAGAGCCTACCTAGCTACGGTATGGTGGACGCGCGGAGGGTCGGGGGAAACCTTGGATTCTGCGAGCCCCGGTAGCCCAATTGGCAGCAGGCAACGGATTCAAAACCCGTACAGTGTCGGTTCGAGTCCGACTCGGGGCACTTTTTCCTTGTTTTCCAAGGTCACCGGTTTTCCCGATTCACAGGTTTGTGCGGGCCCCTTCGACAAAGGGGCCCTTTTCGTATGCCGGACGGACGGCTACGCCTCCGGGTCGTTCTCGCCGATGCGGTGGACGCGGACCAGGTTGGTGGAGCCGGAGACTCCGGGCGGGGAACCGGCCGTGATCACCACGAGGTCGCCCTTCTCGCAGCGGCCGTACCGCAGCAGCAGCTCGTCCACCTGGTCGACCATGGCGTCCGTGGAGTCCACGTGCGGGCCGAGGAAGGTCTCGGCGCCCCAGGTGAGGCTGAGCTGGGAGCGGGTGGCCGGCACCGGGGTGAAGGCGAGCAGCGGGATCGGCGGCCGGTAGCGGGAGAGCCGGCGGGCGGTGTCCCCGGACTGGGTGAAGGCCACGAGGAACTTGGCGCCGAGGAAGTCGCCCATCTCGGCGGCCGCGCGGGCGACCGCGCCGCCCTGGGTGCGCGGCTTGTTCCGCTCGGTCAGCGTCGGCAGCCCCTTGGCCAGCATGTCCTCCTCGGCCGCCGTGACGATCTTCGCCATGGTGCGCACGGTCTCCACGGGGTACTTGCCGACGCTGGTCTCGCCGGAGAGCATCACCGCGTCCGTGCCGTCGAGGACCGCGTTGGCCACGTCGGAGGCCTCGGCGCGGGTGGGCCGGGAGTTGTCGATCATGGAGTCGAGCATCTGGGTGGCGACGATGACCGGCTTGGCGTTGCGCCGGGCGAGCTTGATGGCACGCTTCTGGACGATCGGCACCTGCTCCAGGGGCATTTCCACCCCGAGGTCGCCGCGCGCGACCATCAGTCCGTCGAAGGCGGCCACGATGTCGTCCAGGTTGGCGACCGCCTGCGGCTTCTCGATCTTGGCGATCACCGGGAGGCGGCGGCCCTCCTCGGCCATGATGCGGTGCACCACCCGGATGTCGTCACCGCTGCGCACGAAGGACAGGGCGATGACGTCGACGCCGGCGTGCAGCGCCCAGCGCAGGTCCTCCTCGTCCTTCTCCGACAGGGCGGGCACGGAGACGGCGACACCGGGCAGGTTGAGGCCCTTGTGGTCGGAGACCATGCCGCCCTCGACCACGCGGGTGCGCACGCGGGGGCCGTCGACGGCGGTGACCTCCAGGCAGACTCGGCCGTCGTCCACCAGGACGCGCTCACCGGGGGCGACGTCACCGGCGAGCCCCGCGTACGTGGTGCCGCACCGGTGGCGGTCGCCCTCGACGCCCTCTTCGACGGTGATGGTGAATTCATCGCCGCGTTCAAGGAGTACCGGTCCTTCGGCGAACCGGCCCAGGCGGATCTTCGGACCTTGAAGGTCGGCGAGGATTCCGACACTGCGGCCGGTTTCGTCGGCAGCCTCGCGCACGCGTTGGTAACGCTCCTCGTGTTCGGCGCGGGTGCCGTGGCTGAGGTTGAGGCGGGCGACGTCCATTCCGGCCCCGACCAGTGCCTTGATCTGGTCGTACGAGTCGGTGGCGGGCCCCAATGTACAAACGATCTTTGCTCGGCGCATGGTTCGAGCCTAGGGCTTACCCGCCGGTAGAGATTCCGGGCGGCATGACCACTCAACAACCTTCAGGTGAAGCCTTATTGACAAGTGTTGAATTGTGCGGGCAGCCGCTCCTATGAGCGAATTCGCTCACCGTTCTTCGACGAGCGGAGTGAGCCGCTGGGCGGAGTGCCGGGCCTGGGGAACGGCGGAATGCGGTTCGCGCAGCCCGAAGGTGGTGAAGGCCGTACGGGCCGGAAGGGGGTACGACTCCTTTCCGGTGAGCGAGTTGAGGATGGTGGCGCCGCGCCAGGCGGCGAGGCCCAGGTCGGGGGCGCCGACGCCGTGGGTGTGCAGTTCGGCGTTCTGGACGTAGACGGAGCCCTTGACCGAGGGGTCGAGGACCAGGCGGAAGTCGGCGTCGATGCGCGGGCGCTCGGCGGCGTCGCGGCGCATATAGGGGTCGAGCCCGGCGAGCAGCCGGCCGAGGGGCCGCTGCTGGTAGCCGGTGGCGAGGACGACGGCGTCGGTGGCGAGCCGGGAGCGGCTGCCCTCCTCCAGGTGTTCCAGATGGAGTTCGATCTTGTTGCTGGCGATCCGGCCCGCGGTGCGCACGCGCACGCCGGGGGTGAGGACGGCGTCGGGCCAGCCGCCGTCCAGGGTGCGCCGGTACAGCTCGTCGTGGATGGCGGCGAGGGTGCCGGCGTCGACGGCCTTGTGCAGCTGCCACTGGGCGTCGACCAGCCGGTCGCGGACGGGTTCGGCGAGGGCGTGGAAGTAGCGGGTGTAGTCGGGGGTGAAGTGCTCCAGGCCGAGCTTGGAGTACTCCATCGGCGAGAACGCGGGGCTGCGGCCGATCCAGTGCAGCCGCTCCGCGCCGGCCGGGCGGCGGCGCAGCAGGTCGAGGAAGATCTCGGCGCCGGACTGCCCGGAGCCCACCACGGTGATGTGCCCGGCGGCCAGCAGCTCCTCGCGGTGGTCGAGGTAGTCGGCGGCATGGCAGACGGGCAGCCCCTCGGCGTCCACCATGGGCTTGAGGGGGGCCGGCACATGGGGGACGGTGCCGACGCCGAGGACGAGGTTGCGGGTGTAGGCGCGGCCGAGGGCGTCGGCCTCGCCGTCGGCGTCCAGCTGGGTGAAGTCGACCTCGAACAGGTCGCGTTCGGGGTTCCAGCGGACGGCGTCGACCTGGTGGCCGAAGCGCAGTCCGGGCAGGCTCTCGGCGGCCCAGCGGCAGTAGGCGTCGTACTCGGCGCGCTCGATGTGGAAGCGCTCGGCGAAGTAGAAGGGGAACAGTCGCTCGCGGGTCCTGAGGTAGTTGAGGAAGCTCCAGGGGCTGGTCGGGTCGGCGAGGCTCACCAGGTCGGCGAGGAAGGGCACCTGGATGGTGGAGCCCTCGATGAGCAGGCCGGGGTGCCAGCTGAAGCCGGGCCGCTGTTCGTAGAAGACGGCGTCGAGTTCGGGCAGCGGGTGGGCGAGGGCGGCGAGGGAGAGGTTGCAGGGGCCGATGCCGATACCGACCAGGTCGCGGGGCGCGTCGGGGTCGCGGCGCGGCAGCAGGGAGGTGCGGGCGGCCGTCTGCGGAGCCGGGTGGGGGGTCATCTTGGGATGCTTCCTTCGACGAGTTTCAACAGGTGGGCCAGGTCGTCCGGCCGGGTGTGGGGGTTGAGGAGGGTGGCCTTGAGCCAGAGGCGGCCGTCGAGCCGGGCGCGGCCGAGGACGGCACGGCCTTCGTGCAGCAGCTCCCGGCGGACACCGGCCACGGCGGCGTCGGTGGCCTCGGCGGGGCGGAACAGGACGGTGCTGATGACGGGCGTGTCGTACAGCTCGAAGCCGGGGTGCGCCCGGATGAGCGCGGCGAACTCCCGTGCCAGGTCGCAGACGTGGTCGACCAGGGCGCCGAGGCCGCGGCGGCCGAGGGTGCGCAGGGTGACCGCGGCCTTGAGGATGTCGGGGCGGCGGGTGGTGCGCAGGGAGCGGCCGAGCAGGTCGGGGTGGCCGGCCTCGGTGTCGTCGTCGGCGTTCAGATAGTCGGCGCGGTGGTGGAGTACGGAGAGGTCGGCCGGGTCGGCGACGGCGAGCAGGCCGGCGGCGACCGGTTGCCAGCCGAGTTTGTGCAGGTCGAGGGTGACGGTGTGGGCGGCGTCGAGTCCGGCGAGCCGGGCGCGGTGCCGGTCGCTGAACAGCAGTCCGCCCCCGTAGGCGGCGTCGATGTGCAGCCGGGCGCCGTGGGCCGCGCACAGGGCGGCGATCTCGGGCAGCGGGTCGATGAGTCCGGCGTCGGTGGTGCCGGCGGTGGCGGCGACCAGCAGGGGGCCGGGGAGCGCGGTGAGGGCGGCGTCGAGGGCGGCCGGGTCGAGGGTGCCGCCGGGGGTCGGGACGAGCACCGGGTCGGGCAGTCCGAGCAGCCAGGCGGCGCGGGCCAGCGAGTGGTGGGCGGAAGCGCCGCAGACGAGCTGGACGCTGCCGTGGCCGGCCTCGCGGGCGAGCAGCAGGGCGAGTTGGTTGGACTCGGTGCCGCCGGTGGTGACCAGGGCGTCGGCCAGTCCCGCCGCGCGCGCGAGGTCCCGCGCGACGACGGCTTCCAGGGCGGTGGCGCCGGGGGCCTGGTCCCAGGAGTCGAGGGAGGGGTTGAGGGCGCTGACCGCGAGGTCGGCGGCGGTGGCCACGGCGAGGGGCGGGCAGTGCAGATGGCCGGCGCACAGCGGGTCGGCGGGGTCGGCGGCGCCCTCGGCGAGGAGCCGTACGAGAACGCGCAGGCCGTCCGGGTCGCCCTCGTCGGGCAGTACGTCCCCGAGCGCGTCGGCGACCCGGCGGGCGGTGGCCTCCGGTCCACCCGCGGGCAGCGGGCCGCCGCGCGCCTCGCGGCCTTCCGCCAGCGCGTCCAGCACGGTGCCGAGGAGCGGGCGGAGGGCGTCCGGGCCGTGCGGGCCCGAGGCGAGGGGCTGGGTCGGCATGGGCTTGCCTCCGCTCTCGGGGCTGCTCGGGGCGCGCCGGGTGGGCTCCGGGTGGTACGGGAAGAGGGGCGTGGGTCCCCTGTCTCCAACGAGCGGAACCCGTGCGTGGGTACTGCCGTACGGGGAAAACTTGTTGGAGCCGGTGCCCGGCACTACCGTCGGCCGGATGGTGGAAGCGTGGATGCTCGACGTGCCCGGCGAGCGGGTACTGGTGCGTGAACTCGGCCCGGCGGACGAGGCACCGCTGATCCGGCTGTTCGAGGAGTGCGAGGACTATTTCCTGGCGGCCACCGGGCTGCCGTCGGCGCCGGGCGATGTGCAGAGCCTGTGCTACGCCCTGCCCGAGGGCGCGTGCCCGGACGCCAAGGTGCTGCTGGTGCTGGAGCGGGACGGGGTGGTCGCGGGCGTGGTGGACGCGGTGCGCGACCATCCGGAGCCGGGCGCGGTGGCCGTCGGCCTGTTCCTGCTGGCTCCCTGGGCCCGCGGCCGGGGCCTCGGCGGCACCCTGGCCCGCTCCCTGCTGGCACGGGCCGGCGACGCTCCCCTGGTGACGGCGACGGTTCCGCCCGGCTGGCATTCCGGCGAGCGCTTCCTGGAGCGGCTCGGCTTCGAGATCGACCCGGCCCCCGGACCGGGCGCCGCGAACCGGCGGCCGGGCCCACGGGAGGGGGCAGTGCGACGGGCGGTACTGCGACGGCGGGACGGGGCTTCCTGAGCCACCGCCGGAGCCAGGACGAAACCGGGGCCGCAGCGGGGCGGGACCGGAGCCGGAGCCACGGGGTGGACCGGAGTTGGGGCCGCGGGGGGGGGACCAGAGCCGAGGCCGGGGCGGAGTGAAGTCGGAGCCGGAGCCGGGGCCGCGGCGGGACCGGAGTCGGGCCAGGACCGGGACCGGTGCTGCGGCTGGGACCGGGGCCATGGCCGACGCCAAGACCTGAGCCGCGGCCGGAGTCGGGCCTGGGCTGCGGCTGAAGCCGGGGCCGAAGTTCGGGCCGGCGCCAAGACCTCAGCCACGCCGGAGTGGGGGCCAGGACTGTGGCCAGGACTGTGGCCAAGACCGGAGCCGAGGCCAAGAGACGAGCCGAGGCCAGGAGCCGAGCCGCACCCAAGGCCGGAGCCGGGGCCAGGACCGGGGCCTGAGCCGGGCCGAAGTCCGGGCCGGGGCCGGGGCCAAGACATGAGCCGCGGCCGGAGTCGGGCCTGGGCTGTGGTCAAGTCCGGAGCCCAGGCCAAGACCTGTGTTGCGGCTGGAGCCGCGGCAAGGAGCCGAACCGCAGCCAAGGCCGGGGTCAGGACCGGGGCCGCGGCCAAGGCAGGAGTCGGGGCGAGGGTGTTGCACGGCGTCGGGATCCGTGTCGCCGGGGCCGCGGCGCGAACCGGCCTCTAGGCCGCGGCGGCGCCGAAGTCCGGGGCGTGGTCACGGGCCCAGTGGGCGAAGGTGCGGGCCGGGGTGCCCGTGATCCGCTCGACCGTGCCGGTGATCTCCGGGGGGACGCCGATGGTGGCCTCGAAGGTTTCGAGGAGGCGGGCGAGCGTGTGCGGGTCCAGGTACGGGAACAGCTCGGGGCCGGCCGTGCGGGGGTCGGCCTCCACGAAGGTCAGCTCCCGGCCGACGGCCGCGCCGATCGCCGCGACCTGGCCGGCGTTGGTGATCGCCTCCGGCCCGGTCAGGCGGTGTACGGCGCCCTCGTGGCCGTCGTCCAGGAACGCGCGCTCGGCGACGGCGGCGATGTCGTCCTCGTGGATCGGCGCGGTGACCGCGTCCGCGTAGACGCCCCGGACGGTGTTCCCGGCACGGATCCGGGGTGCCCATTGCAGGGCGTTGGTGGCGAACGCGTTGGGCCGCAGGAACGTCCACGCGAGGCCGCTGTCGCGGATCAGCCGCTCGGCGGTGGCGTGCAGGGCGTGGATGGGGTGGGTCTCGTCGGCGCCCTCCTGGACGATGCCGCTGGAGAGCAGGACGGCGTGCCGGACCCCGGCCGCGCGGGCCGCCGCCAGCAGGGGTGCGGTGACGGCCTGCGCGTAGAGGAAGACTCCGGTCACCCCGTCGAACAGGGCCGCGGGTTCCTCGGACCGGAACCGCACCACCTCGGCCCGCTCGGGCAGCGCGGCCCGCTCCGGATCGCGGGTCAGCGCGCGTACCGGCCGGCCCGCGGCGAGGAGTCGGTCCACCAGGGCGCGGCCCACGTTTCCGGTCGCGCCGGTCACTGCGATCACGATGGTTGCCTCCCGGCTCGGTCGATCATGTCGGTGCACCGAGCCTAGGGGGGCGGTGCCGGGCGCCGCACGGACCGGCGGCGCCCTGGGCGCGGGTCCTACCGCCGTGCCCCGCCCTCGCGGGCCCGCAGCGCGCGGCCCAGGTCGTCCAGGCGGTCGGCCAGGGCGCGGCGCAGGGACGGGGTGAGGTCGTCGCGGTCCAGGCATGCCTCGCCCAGACGCAGGTGCTCGGCGTCCACGGCGTGCACCGGGAAGCACCAGCGGCCGGCGGAGGCGGCGATGGCGTGGCCGCGGCGGGCGGCGAGCGGGACCGACTCCTCGTAGAAGCGCGGCACGTACTCCCGTAGCAGCTCGGCCTGTTCGGGCTGCCAGAAGCCGTGGGCCGTGGCCTTGAACAGGTAGTTGGACAGCTCGTCGCCGCCGAACATCGCCGCCCAGGCCGCGCGCTTGGCCTCCGGGTCGGGCAGGGCGGCGCGGCAGCGGGCGGCGCCCTCCTGTCCGGTGGCGCTCGGATCACGGGCGAGTTCGGCGGCGATGGCGGCCTCGTCGGTGGCGCCGAGTACGGCGAGCCGGGCGAGGACGCGCCAGCGCAGGTCGGGGTCGAGCTCGGGGCCGCCGGGGACGGTGCCGTCGGCGAGCCAGGCGGCGATGGTGTCCGGGTGGGCGGCCACGTCGATCAGCTGGCGGACGGCGATCAGCCGCAGGCCGGGCTGGTCGCCGTCCTCGGTGCGGCGCAGCAGGTCGCGGCAGAGGGCGGTGAGGGTGGCGAGCGCGGCCGGGCGCTCCTCGGCCGGCAGGTACTGGTCGGCGATCTGGCCGCGCGCGAAGTCGAGCACGCCCTGCGTGACGGCGAGGTCGGTCTCGCGCGGCAGATGGGCGCGGGCGATCTCCAGGTAGGCGGCGGGCGCGAGTTCGCCGTCGCGCACCGCGTCCCGCAGGGAGTTCCACACGATCGCGCGGGTGAGCGGGTCGGGCAGTCCGGACAGGCTGCTGCGGACCGTCGCGAAGGACTCGGCGTCGAAGCGGACCTTGGCGTAGGTGAGGTCGCCGTCGTTGAGCAGGAGGAGCGCGGGGCGCTTGCCGATGGGGCGCGGGGTGTCCTGCGGGACGTCGAGTTCGAGGCGCTCGCGCAGGATCAGCCGGTCCTCGTCGGCGACGTCGTGGTCGTACAGCCCGGCGACGATGCGGTGCGGGCGGCTGCCCCGGTGGTCGACGGCCAGCGTGCAGGCGCCGTCGGCGGTCTCCACCACGGGCGTGAGGGTGTCGACGCCGGTGGTGCGCAGCCAGCTGTCGGCCCAGGCGCGCACATCGCGCTCGGTGACGGAGGCGAGGGAGTCGAGGAAGTCGGCGAGGGTCGCGTTGCCGAACCGGTGCCGGGCGAAGTGGGCGTTGATGCCCGCGAGGAAGTCCTTCTCGCCCAGCCAGGCCGCCAGTTGGCGCAGCGCGGAGGCGCCCTTGGCGTACGAGATGCCGTCGAAGTTGAGCAGGGCGGTGGCGGCGTCGTCCACGCCCTCGGGGGCGACCGGGTGGGTGGTGGGGCGCTGGTCCGCTTCGTACCCCCACGCCTTGCGGGTGACGCCGAACTCGGTCCAGGGGTCGGTGAAGCGGGTGGCCTCGGCGGTGGTCTGGTAGCCCATGTACTCGGCGAAGGACTCGTTCAGCCAGATGTCGTCCCACCACTTGAGGGTGACGAGGTCGCCGAACCACATGTGGGCCATCTCGTGCGAGATGACCATGGCGCGCAGCTGGCGCTCGGTGTCGGTGACGGCGGAGCGGTAGACGAACTCGTCGCGGAAGGTGACCAGGCCCGGATTCTCCATGGCGCCCGCGTTGAACTCGGGCACGAACGCCTGGTCGTAGGAGTCGAAGGGGTACGGCTCCTCGAACTTCTCGTGGTAGCGGTCGAAGCACGCGCGCGTGACCTCGAAGATCTCCTCGGCGTCGGCGTCGAGGTGGGGCGCGAGCGAGCGGCGGCAGTGGATGCCGAAGGGCAGCCCGCGGTGCTCGGTGCGCACCGAGTGCCAGGGGCCGGCGGCGACGGCGACCAGGTAGGTGGAGATCGGCGGGGTGGGCGCGGCCCGCCAGATGCCGTCGGCGCCGCGCTCGGTGACGCCGTTGGCGAGGACGGTCCACTCCTCGGGCGCCTTGACCGAGATCTCGAAGACGGCCTTCAGGTCGGGCTGGTCGAAGGCGGGGAAGACCCGCTGGACGTCGTCCATGGCCAGCTGGGTGTAGACGTACGCCTCGCCGTCGACCGGGTCGGTGAAGCGGTGCATGCCCTCGCCGGTGCGCGAGTAGCGCATGGCCGCCTCGGTGCGCAGCTCGTGCTCGCCCGCGGTGAGGTTCTTCAGCAGCAGCCGGTCCTCGCGCAGCGCGTCCGGGGTCAGGGGCTGTCCGTCGAGGGTCACGGAGCGCAGCTCGGCGGGCTTCACTTCGAGGAACGTGTCCCCGTCGGACCGCGTGGTGAACCGGATCACGGTACGGCAGTCGAAGGTCTCGTCCCCGGTGGTGAGGTCCAGTTCGACCGTGTAGCGGTGGACGTCGAGGAGCTGAGCTCGGAGCTGCGCTTCATCGCGCGTGAGTACGGACATGGACGCCATGCTGCCTGATGGGACTGACAGCGCACAGCGGAGGAGCGTTACACGGTTATTATCCGACCTACCCTTTTCTTCCCCTTGTTCGGGATTCGGTGTCCGGGCTCCGGGTTCCGGATTCAGCTGCCGTTGGTGTCCTCGGCGATGCGCTCGTGGTGTCTGATCACCTCGGCGATGATGAAGTTGAGGAACTTCTCGGCGAACGCGGGATCGAGCTTGGCGTTCTCGGCGAGCCGGCGCAGCCGGTCGATCTGGCGGGCCTCGCGGGCCGGGTCGGCGGGCGGCAGCTGGTGCACGGCCTTGAGCCGGCCGACCTGCTGGGTGGCCTTGAAGCGTTCGGCGAGCATGTGGACGACGGCCGCGTCGATGTTGTCGATGCTGTCGCGCAGCCGCTCCAGTTCCTGGCGGACCGCGGGGTCCACGTCACCCGTACCGGTGTTGCTGGTGGTCATGGACGCCCACCCTATGTGGTCGGCGGGTGTGGCTCGTGCGGTGTCCGAGGGGTGGATCACCGGGGGGTCGTCCGGGTCCGGGACCCGGTCGCTCCAGCCGCCGGGGACGCTGCGGCCCTGCTGGGCGCGGAAGCGGGCCGGGGCGAGGCCGACGCGCCGGGTGAACAGGCGGGAGAAGTAGGCGGGATCGTCGTAGCCGACGCGGCGGGCGACGGCGGCGACGGGCAGTTCGGTGGCGGCGAGGAGCTCCTTGGCGCGGCCGAGCCGGATGCCGAGCAGGTAGTCCTTCGGGGTGCAGCCGGCCGCCCGGCGGACCGCGCCGCGCAGTTCGGCGGTGGTCATGCCGTGCCGGGCGGCGTGGTCGGCGACGCTGAGCGGGGCGCAGGCGTCCCGCGCGAGGGCTTCGAGTACCTGGTCGCCGTCGGGGGCGAGGTCGGCGCGGGCGCGGCGCAGGGCGACGAGGAGTTCGTGCACGGCGGCGCCGGTCTCCACCTCGAGGAGGGGGTTGCCGCGGCGGGCGGCGCGGGCGATGCGGGCGACGACCGCGCGTGGTCCCGCGGCGTCGGAGAGGGCCACGACGGGCCGTTCGGGCTCGATGTAGCCCAGCTCGGTGTAGGTGCCGGTGGCGGGCCCGGCGAAGTCCACGAAACCCTCGTCCCAGCCGGTGTCCGGACCGGGTGCGTAGTGGTGGGGCACGCCGGGGGTGAGCCAGAGCAGCGCGGGCGCGGTGACGGTCGTACGGCGGCCGTCGGCGCCGGCGTACCAGCCGCCGCCGGAGCTGATCACGACGGCCACGTGGTGGTCGAGGGTGCGCGGGCCGACGGTGGGCAGCGCGCCGTGCTGGAGTCCGACGCCGAGGCAGACCAGGCCGAGGCGGTGGTGGGCGGGGCCGGGGCTGAAGAACCGCATCCAGGTCTGGTACACCGCTGCTCCTCCCGGCGTCGGCGGCGGCCGGTTTTTGTCCAAGTGGTGCCGATCTTCGTCCATGGCGCGGGGCACCGGAAGGGATGAGCCTTGGCGGTATGGGCGAGTTCACCGTGGGCGAGAGGGACTTCCTGCTGGACGGGCGGCCGGTGCGGCTGCTGTCCGGCGCGCTGCACTACTTCCGGGTGCACGAGGAGTTGTGGGGGCACCGGCTCGCGATGCTGCGGGCGATGGGCCTGAACTGCGTGGAGACCTATGTGCCGTGGAATCTGCACGAGCCGGCTCCGGGGCGCCACCGGGACGTGGCGGCGGTGGGCCGGTTCCTGGACGCGGCGCGCGCGGCGGGCCTGTGGGCGATCGTGCGGCCCGGCCCCTATATCTGCGCCGAGTGGGAGAACGGCGGTCTGCCGGCCTGGCTGACCGGCGAGCTGGGCCGGCGGGTGCGCACACGGGACGAGCGGTATCTGCGCCGGGTCCGCGACTGGTTCGGCCGGCTGCTGCCCGAGATCGTGCCCCGGCAGGCCGACCGCGGCGGCCCGGTGGTGCTGGTGCAGGTGGAGAACGAGTACGGCAGTTACGGCTCCGACGCGGGCTACCTCGCCGGACTGACCGCCTTGTTGCGCGCCGGGGGCGTCACGGTGCCGCTGGTCACCTCCGACGGCCCCGAGGACCACATGCTGACCGGCGGGTCCGTGCCCGGTGTGCTCGCCACGGCGAACTTCGGCTCCCGCGCGCGCGAGGCGTTCGCCGCGCTGCGCCGGCACCGTCCCTCGGGCCCGCTGATGTGCATGGAGTTCTGGTGCGGCTGGTTCGACCACTGGTCCGGCACGCCCGCCGCGCGCGATCCGCGGGAGGCCGCCGAGGCGCTGCGGGAGATCCTGGAGTGCGGCGCCTCGGTGAACCTCTACATGGCGCACGGCGGCACCAGCTTCGGCGGCTGGGCGGGCGCGAACCGGGGCGGCGAGCTGCACGAGGGCGCCCTCCAACCGGATGTGACCTCGTACGACTACGACGCCCCGGTGGACGAATACGGCCGCCCCACCGAGAAGTTCCGGCGCTTCCGGCAGGTGCTGGCGCGCTACCGGGAGGGCCCCTTGCCGAAACTCCCGCCGGAGCCCGCGCGATTGTCCTCCCCGGTCGGGGTCCCGCTCACCGGATGGGCGCCCGTGGACGCCGTCCTGGCCGCTCTGGGCGGCGAGGAGACGACACGCCCCCTGGCGCCCACGTTCGAGGACCTGGGTGTCACGCGCGGCCTGGTCCGCTACGAGGTGGACGTGCCCGGACCGCGCGAGCCGTACCCGCTGACCGTGCGGGGGCTGCGGGATCTGGCCGTGGTGTACGTCGACGGGGTGCGGGCCGGGGTGCTCACCGAGGCGGAACCCCGGCTGAAGGAGCCCGTCGCGGGTCCGGCGCGGGTGGAGCTGTGGGTGGAGTCCCTCGGCCGGGTGAACTACGGGCCGCTCCTGGGCGAGGCGAAGGGGATCACCGGGGGCGTGCTGCACGAGCGGCAGTACCTGCACGGGGTGCGGGCCCGCGGGCTGGACCTGGACGCGTTCGAGGACGGCGTGTCCGCGGTGCCGTTCGGCGCGCCGCCCGCCGCGGGGGCGCGGGGACTGTACCGGGGCACGGCCACGGTGCTCGGGACGGCCGGGGACGCCCGGCTGGAGCTGGCGGGCCTGACGCGCGGTTTCGCGTGGATCAACGGCTTCTGCCTGGGCCGCTACTGGTCGGCGGGGCCCCAGCGGTCGCTGTACGTCCCCGGTCCGGTGCTGCGGTCGGGGGCGAACGAGGTGTGGGTGCTGGAGCTGGCGGGCACGGAGGAGGGCGGGGTGGCGCCGCGGCTGCTGCCGGTGTGAGGCCGGGGCCGCGCCGGGTGTCTCCGGGCGGCGGGGCGCCTACCCTGGAGGAGCGGTGCGGGCTCGGGCGCGGCGGTCGCGAGGGCTCATCGGCTGTCGGGGTCTGGGGGTGCCGACGTGGCGAACGGCGGGCCGGTGGAGCACGGGTTCCCGCATCTGGAGACGGTGCGGGCGGCGATCACCGCGCTGTACCGGCGGCTGTCGCCGACGACCGTGCGGACGTTCCCGGTCAGCGTGGCCCCCGCGGACGTGGCGTTCCGCGACACCGACGACCTGCATCTGGGGGCGCAGCGGGTGGCCCGCGCGCTGGTGCGGCACTTCCGGCTGCCGGACGCGCGGCTGATCGTCGGCTTCCGGGAGATGACCCATGCGGCGAACGTCGAACTGGCTGCGGGCCCCGAGTACTTCGTGGAGCTGAACGACCGTTTCCGCACCCATCGCCGGGACATCGGCGCGGCGCTCGCGCACGAGGTGGCGCACGTGTATCTGCACCGCCTGGACCTCGCCTTCCCCACGACGGCGGAGAACGAGATCCTCACGGACACGGTGACGACGTACCTGGGCGCGGGCTGGCTCCTGCTGGACGCCTACCGCGAGGACTCGCTCTCCTCGCAGAAGCTGGGCTACCTCACCCCGGAGGAGTTCGGCTATGTGCTGGCCAAGCGGTCCCTGCTGTTCGGCGAGGACCCCTCGGTCCGGTTCACCAGCCCGCAGGCGTACACCGCGTACACCAAGGGCCTGGCCCGCGCCCGGCAGGACGCCCGGCAGCCCCCGCTGGCCGGCGCCGGCTGGGCGGGCCGCCACCGCTACGCCCACGACCGCCGCCGGGCCGGGCCGGCTCCCGCGGGCGTCCCCTACTCCTTCGGCTCCGACCCCGCGGGCCGCCGCCACGTCACCTTCCCCTGCCCGACGTGCCACCAGCGGATCCGGGTGCCGGTGCGGGGGCGGGTACGGGCGCGGTGCGGGTTGTGCGGGACGGTGCTGGAGTGCGACACGTGAGGCGTCCGGGAGGGGGCTGAGCGGGGGCCGTGCGCCGCGCACAGCCGGGTTCAGGCGGGGCGGACGATGCCGGCGGCGCGGGCGGCCGACAGCCAGGAGGGGAACTCGCCGACGAGACGGTCGTACAGCTCGGCGTCGGGGACGCGCCGGGGGTCCTCGCCCGCGTGGAAGAAGCCGGCGTTGTCCACGATCCGCTTGCCGGGCACCGGGAGTTCGTCCAGTCTCCGCAGGAAGTCGAACTGCTTGCCGTGCGGGTCGCCGAAGCCGACGAACTGCCAGAACAGGGGCAGCTTGGCGGACTTGCAGAGGTGGCGTTCCGCGGCGAGCTTGTTGATCGGGCCGCCGTCGGTCTGGAAGACGACCAGGGCGGGGTCGGTGGCGCCGCCGTCCAGGTAGTGGTCGATGACGGCGTCCATCGCCAGGTGGTAGCTGGTCTTGCCCATGTGGCCGAGCCCGGCGGCGATCCGCTCGACGCTGCCCGCGTGCCCGGCGAGGGGTATGTCGGTGACGGCGTCGATGCCGGTGGAGAAGAACACCACCGGCACCCGGCCGTCGTCGTCCAGGTGCGCGGACAGCCCCAGCACCCGGTCGGCGAACGCCTGGACGCTGCCGTCCTGGTAGTACGGCCGCATGGAACCGGAGTGGTCGAGGACGAGGTAGACGGCGGCCCGCAGCCCGTCCAGGCCGTGTTTGCGCAGGCTGACCCCGGCCGAGCGGTAGGCGCCGACGAGCGCGGGCGCGGTCTCCTCCACCTTGCGCAGGCTGATCGCGGCCATGGCCCCCTCCGGCTGTTCCGAGGAGCCGAGCCTACGTGAGGCGCGGACGGGGGAATTTCAACGGCGCCTGCCCGGTCGTCCGGTCGGGGACAGGTGGGCAGGCGCCATTGGTGTTCCGCACGCCTTTGTGCGGGACGCTCCAGGGGTGCCGTCAGACCGCGAGCGCGCGGTCGGTCGGGCGGATCGGGGCCGGCAGGTCGCTGGCCCCGGTCAGGTAGCGGTCGACGCCGCGGGCGGCCGAGCGGCCCTCCGCGATCGCCCAGACGATCAGGGACTGCCCGCGGCCGGCGTCACCGGCGACGAACACCCCCGGCACATTGGTCTGGAAGTCGGCGTCGCGGGCGATGTTACCGCGCTCATCGAGGTCTAGACCAAACTGCTCCACCAGGCCGTTCTCCCGGTCGGTGCCGGTGAAGCCCATCGCCAGGGTGACCAGCTGGGCCGGGATACGGCGCTCGGTGCCCGGCTTCTGGGTGAGCTTGCCGTCCACGAACGCGACCTCGGCCAGGTGCAGCCACTGCACATTGCCGTCCTCGTCGCCCTCGAAGTGGGTGGTGGAGACGGAGTAGAGCCGCTCGCCGCCCTCCTCGTGGGCCGAGGTCACCTTGTAGAGGATCGGGAAGGTGGGCCAGGGCTGCCCGGTCGGGTGCCGCTCCTCGTTCGGGCGGGGCATGATCTCCAGCTGGGTGACCGAGGCCGCGCCCTGCCGGTGGGCGGTGCCCACGCAGTCCGCGCCGGTGTCACCGCCGCCGATCACGACGACGTGCTTGCCCTCGGCCGACACCGGCGAGGTCACGTAGTCGCCTTCCTGGACCTTGTTGGCCAGGGGCAGGTACTCCATCGCCTGGTAGATGCCCTTCAGCTCCCGTCCGGGGACGGGGAGGTCACGGGCGGTGGTGGAGCCGGCGGCGATCACGATGGCGTCGTAGCGCTTCTTCAGGTCGCGCGCGTTCAGGTCGCGGCCGATCTCGACGCCGGTGCGGAAGCGGGTGCCCTCCGCGCGCATCTGCTCGATACGGCGGTTGATGTGCCGCTTCTCCATCTTGAACTCGGGGATGCCGTACCGCAGGAGGCCGCCGATGCGGTCCGCGCGCTCGTAGACGGCGACCGTGTGTCCCGCGCGGGTCAGCTGCTGGGCGGCGGCCAGGCCGGAGGGGCCCGAGCCGATCACCGCGACCGTCTTGCCGGACAGGCGCTCGGGGATGCGCGGCACGACGTGCCCGCCGTCCCACGCCTTGTCGATGATGGAGACCTCGACGTTCTTGATGGTGACCGGCTGCTGGTTGATGCCGAGCACGCAGGCCGACTCGCACGGTGCCGGGCACAGCCGCCCGGTGAACTCCGGGAAGTTGTTGGTGGCGTGCAGCCGCTCGTAGGCGGCGGCCCAGTCCTCGCGGTAGGCGTAGTCGTTCCACTCGGGGATCAGGTTCCCGAGCGGACAGCCGTTGTGGCAGAACGGGATGCCGCAGTCCATGCACCGGCTGGCCTGCTTGCCGATGATCGGTAGCAGGGAGCCGGGGACGTAGACCTCGTTCCAGTCCTTGACGCGCTCACCGACGGGGCGGGTCCTGGCGACCTCGCGGCCGTGGTTGAGGAAGCCCTTCGGATCAGCCATTGGTCGCCGCCTCCATCATCTTCTCGGTGATCTCGGTCTCGGAGAGACCGGCTCGCTCGGCGGCGTCCTTGGCGGCGAGCACTGCCTGGTACGTGCGGGGGATGATCTTGCTGAACCGGGTCGCGGCCGTGTCCCAGTCGGCGAGCAGCTTCGCGGCGACGGTCGAGCCGGTCTCCTCGGCGTGCCGGCGCACCACGTCGTGCAGCCACGCCTTGTCCGACTCGTCCGGCTCCTGGATGGCGTCCGCGTTGCCCGCGTTGACGTTGTCGGGGTCGAGGTCGACGACGTAGGCGATGCCACCGGACATGCCCGCCGCGAAGTTGCGGCCGGTCGGGCCGAGGACGACCGCGTGACCGCCGGTCATGTACTCGCAGCCGTGGTCGCCCACGCCCTCGGAGACGACCAGCGCTCCGGAGTTGCGCACGCAGAACCGCTCGCCGGTACGACCGCGCAGGAACAGCTCGCCGCCGGTGGCGCCGTAGCCGATGGTGTTGCCCGCGATCGTCGAGTACTCGGCGAGGTGGTCGGCGGCGCGGTCCGGGCGGACGATGATCCGGCCGCCGGACAGGCCCTTGCCCACGTAGTCGTTGGCGTCGCCCTCCAGGCGCAGCGTGATGCCGCGCGGCAGGAAGGCGCCGAAGGACTGGCCCGCGGAACCGGTGAAGGTGATGTCGATGGTGTCCTCGGGCAGGCCCGCGCCGCCGAACTTCCGGGTCACCTCGTGGCCCAGCATGGTGCCGACCGTGCGGTTGATGTTGCGGATGGCGACCTGGGCGCGCACCGGCTGGGCCTCGGTCGCCTCGTTCGCGGCCAGGGCGTCGGCGGCGAGCTTGATCAGCTCATTGTCCAGGGCCTTCTCCAGGCCGTGGTCCTGGGCGGTCAGCCGGTGGCGGGCGGCGCCCTCGGGCAGGTCCGGGACGTGGAACAGCGGCTCCAGGTCCAGTCCCTGCGCCTTCCAGTGGTCGACGGCCCGCCGCACGTCCAGCACCTCGGCGTGGCCGACGGCCTCCTCGATGGAGCGGAAGCCCAGCTCGGCGAGGAGCTCGCGGACCTCCTCGGCGATGAACCGGAAGAAGTTCACGATGTGCTCGGCCTTGCCGGCGAAGCGCTCGCGCAGCACCGGGTTCTGGGTGGCGATGCCGACCGGACAGGTGTCCAGGTGGCAGACGCGCATCATGACGCAGCCCGAGACGACGAGCGGCGCGGTCGCGAAACCGAACTCCTCGGCGCCGAGCAGCGCGGCGATGACCACATCGCGGCCGGTCTTGAGCTGACCGTCGGTCTGTACGACGATCCGGTCGCGCAGCCCGTTGAGCAGCAGCGTCTGCTGGGTCTCGGCGAGGCCCAGTTCCCAGGGGCCGCCCGCGTGCTTCAGCGAGGTCAGCGGGGAGGCGCCGGTGCCGCCGTCGTGGCCGGAGATCAGCACGACGTCCGCGTGCGCCTTGGACACCCCGGCCGCGACGGTGCCGACGCCGACCTCGGAGACCAGCTTGACGTGGATCCGGGCGCGGGGGTTGGCGTTCTTGAGGTCGTGGATCAGCTGGGCCAGATCCTCGATGGAGTAGATGTCGTGGTGCGGCGGCGGGGAGATCAGGCCCACGCCCGGCGTCGAGTGCCGGGTCTTGGCGACCCAGGGGTAGACCTTGTGGCCGGGCAGCTGGCCGCCCTCGCCGGGCTTGGCGCCCTGGGCCATCTTGATCTGGATGTCGTCCGCGTTGACCAGGTACTCGGAGGTGACGCCGAAGCGGCCGGAGGCGACCTGCTTGATCGCCGAGCGGCGCGCGGGGTCGTACAGGCGCTCCGGGTCCTCGCCGCCCTCACCGGTGTTGGACTTGCCGCCCAGCTGGTTCATGGCGATGGCGAGGGTCTCGTGCGCCTCCTTGGAGATGGAGCCGTACGACATCGCACCGGTCGAGAACCGCTTGACGATCTCGCTGACCGGCTCGACCTCCTCGACCGGGATCGGCGCCCGGTCCGAGGTGAAGCCGAACAGGCCGCGCAGGGTCATCAGGCGCTCGGACTGCTCGTTCACCCGCGAGGTGTACTTCTTGAAGATGTCGAAGCGGCCGCTGCGCGTGGAGTGCTGGAGGCGGAAGACCGTCTCCGGGTCGAACAGGTGCGGTTCGCCCTCGCGGCGCCACTGGTACTCGCCGCCGATGTCCAGGGCGCGGTGCGCCGGGGCGATGCCGGAGGCCGGGTACGCCTTGGCGTGGCGGGCGGCGACCTCGCCGGCGATGACGTCGATGCCGACGCCGCCGATCTTGGTGGCGGTGCCGTTGAAGTACTTCTCCACGAAGGCCTCGTCCAGGCCGACGGCCTCGAAGACCTGGGCGCCGCGGTAGGAGGCGACGGTGGAGATGCCCATCTTGGACATGACCTTCAGGACGCCCTTGCCGAGGGCGTAGATCAGGTTCTTGATGGCCTTCTCGGGCTCGATGCCCTGGAGGAAGGTGCCCGCACGCAGCAGGTCCTCCACCGACTCCATGGCGAGGTACGGGTTGACGGCGGCGGCGCCGTAGCCGATCAGCAGGGCGACGTGGTGGACCTCGCGGACGTCGCCGGCCTCGACCAGCAGGCCCACGTGGGTGCGCTGCTTGGTGCGGATGAGGTGGTGGTGGACGGCGGCGGTGAGCAGCAGCGAGGGGATCGGCGCGTGCTCGGCGTCGGAGTGCCGGTCGGAGAGGACGATCAGACGGGCACCGTTCTCGATGGCCGCGTCGGCCTCGGCGCAGATCTCCTCTATGCGGGCGGCCAGCGACTCGCCGCCGCCGCTCACCCGGAACAGACCGGAGAGGGTCACGGCCTTGAAGCCGGGCATGTCGCCGTCGGCGTTGATGTGGATGAGCTTGGCCAGCTCGTCGTTGTCGATCACCGGGAAGGGCAGCAGGACGGACCGGCAGGAGGCGGCGGACGGCTCCAGCAGGTTGCCCTGCGGGCCCAGCGCGCTGCGCAGGGAGGTGACCAGTTCCTCGCGGATGGCGTCCAGCGGCGGGTTGGTGACCTGGGCGAACAGCTGGGTGAAGTAGTCGAACAGCAGCCGGGGACGCTCGGACAGGGCCGCGATCGGGGAGTCGGTGCCCATGGAGCCGATCGGCTCGGCGCCGGCGCGGGCCATCGGGGCGAGGATGACGCGCAGCTCCTCCTCGGTGTAACCGAAGGTCTGCTGGCGGCGGGTGACCGAGGCGTGGGTGTGCACGATGTGCTCGCGCTCGGGCAGGTCGGCCAGCTCGATCTCGCCGGCCTCCAGCCAGTCCGCGTACGGCTCGGCGCCGGCGAGGGCGGCCTTGACCTCGTCGTCCTCGATGATGCGGTGCTCGGCGGTGTCCACGAGGAACATCCGGCCGGGCTGGAGGCGGCCCTTGCGGACGACCCGTGCGGGGTCGATGTCCAGGACGCCGACCTCGGAGCCGAGGACGACCAGGCCGTCGTCGGTGACCCAGTAGCGGCCGGGGCGCAGGCCGTTGCGGTCGAGTACGGCGCCGACCTGGGTGCCGTCGGTGAAGGTGACGCAGGCGGGGCCGTCCCAGGGCTCCATCATGGTGGCGTGGTAGCCGTAGAAGGCGCGCCGGGCCGGGTCCATGGTGGCGTGGTTCTCCCAGGCCTCCGGGATCATCATCAGCACGGCGTGCGGCAGCGAACGGCCGCCGAGGTGGAGCAGCTCCAGGACCTCGTCGAAGGAGGCGGAGTCGGAGGCGCCCGGAGTGCACACCGGGAAGAGGCGGTCCAGCTTCTCCGCGGGGCCGAACAGGTCGGTGGCCAGCCGGGACTCGCGGGCACGCATCCAGTTGCGGTTGCCCTGGACGGTGTTGATCTCACCGTTGTGGGCGACGAAGCGGTAGGGGTGTGCCAGCGGCCACGACGGGAAGGTGTTCGTGGAGAACCGGGAGTGCACCAGCGCGATCGCGGAGGCGAAGCGGCGGTCGGACAGGTCCGGGAAGAAGGGCTCCAGCTGGCCGGTGGTCAGCATGCCCTTGTAGACGATGGTGCGCGCGGACAGCGAGGGGAAGTAGACGCCCGCCTCGCGCTCGGCGCGCTTGCGCAGCACGAACGCCTTGCGGTCCAGGGCGATGCCCTCGCTGGCCCCGTCGGTCACGAAGATCTGCCGGAAGGCCGGCATGGTGGAGCGGGCGGTGGCGCCCAGCAGCTCGGGGGCGACCGGCACCTCGCGCCAGCCGAGGACGGTCAGGCCCTCCTCGGCGGCGATGGCGTCGATGGCCGCCGCGGCGTCCTCGGTGCCCTCGGGGGGCAGGAAGGCGATGCCGGCGGCGTAGGAACCGGCGGCGGGCAGCTCGAATCCGGCCACCTCGCGGAAGAAGGCGTCCGGCACCTGCGAGAGCAGGCCCGCGCCGTCGCCCGAGTCCGGCTCGGAGCCGGTGGCGCCGCGATGCTCCAGGTTGCGCAGCACGGTCAGTGCCTGCTCGACCAGGGTGTGGGAGGCCTCGCCGGTGAGAGTGGCGACGAAACCGACGCCGCAGGCATCGTGTTCGTTGCGGGGGTCGTACATACCCTGCGCAGCAGGGCGAGCATCCATGAACGACCAGTTCTGGCCGTTCTCGGAATGCTGGGACGGCTGGCGCGGCGTACGCATCGGCTCTCCCGTCGTCGTCATGTGGCATGTGGCGTGTGCCGAGGGACGACGTTGGCCCTCTGCGGAGATGGCGAAATTTCGTGCAGGTTACATGATGGCCCGGTTCTCGGGAAGCGGATACTCCGTTTCATCATGCGGACACCGCGGGAGTTCATGGCCGGTGTCCGGGAGCCGCGCGGGGCGGCCGGGTACCGCACGAAACGGCCGGAGCCGCATGGCGCGACGACCGTGTGCCGCACGGGGCGGGCCGGCCGCCGCGGTGGCGGCGAACGCGTGTGGGTGGACCGCTGCGACACCATCGGTCGGATCGGTGTCCATCGGTCCGGGGGGAGCAGGGGGGTCTTCGTCGGCCCGCCCCGCAGGGGGTGCGGCAGGCGTCATTGCCCACGGCGCTTACGGCTCATGCCCCGCGGTCATGCATCCGAAACCAACGGGTAACGGCTACTTATTCGTCATCCCGTATAAGTACCGGTCGCGCCTTATCCTACGGCCGTTCCGAACAACGTTCCCAGGGCGTACGTCACACCGGCGGCCGCGCCGCCCAGCGCGAGCTGCCGCAGGCCGCTGAACCACCAGCTGCGCGCGGTCACCTTGGCCACGACGGCGCCACAGCCGAACAGTCCGATGAGCGCGAGCAGCAGGGCGGGCCACAGATCGGTCGCGCCGAGCAGGTACGGCAGCAGGGGCAGCAGCGCGCCGAGGGCGAAGGAGCCGAAGGAGGAGACGGCCGCGACCAGCGGGGAGGGCAGGTCGCCGGGATCGATGCCCAGCTCCTCGCGGGCGTGTATCTCCAGGGCCTGCTCGGGGTCCCTGGAGAGCTGCCGGGCGACTTCGCGGGCCAGCTCGGGGGTCACGCCCCGCGCCACGTACAGCGCGGCCAGCTCGTCCTCCTCGTCCTGCGGGTGCCGGCGCAGTTCGCGGCGCTCGACGTCCAGCTCGGCCTCGACCAGCTCCCGCTGGGAGGCGACGGAGGTGTACTCGCCGGCGGCCATGGAGAAGGCGCCGGCGGCGAGGCCCGCGAGTCCGGTGATGACGATGGTCTGGTGGCCGACGGAGCCGCCGGCCACGCCGGTCATCAGGGCGAGGTTGGAGACCAGGCCGTCCATCGCGCCGAAGACGGCGGGGCGCAGCCAGCCGCCGTTGACATCGCGGTGCGTGTGGTTGTCGCGGTGCGCCTCGTGCAGCGCGGCCTCGGTTTCGATGAGGGCCATGATCCTCTTCCCCGATTTAGCTTAGCCAAAGCTAACTTTGGACGAGTTCTACTTTTCGACACCACAGAATCTACGTCGTCACTGATCGCGCCGCCAGCAAGGAAAGGCTGGGCTTACCTGCGGCTTTGCGGTTCCCGAGGGCCACCGGTGGCATCGCCGGCCGACACTCCCCCGCCCCCGCTCCGCGCCCGGCCGTCCGAACACTCCGTCGCGCTCACGGAGTTCGACGCCCGCCGCACCCAGGACGCCGACGGCCCGGCCGCGCTCCGTCCGCACGGTCGGCGCCCGGCCGGTGGAACTCGCCGGACTCCCGGAAACCGCGCAACCGGCCCGGCCCGGAGGATGATTCGGGCATGACGCCCAAGCAACCCAAAGGCACCGGACAGCCCGATCTGGACGAACGGATCACCGGCGCCCTCGTCGGCGCGGCCGTCGGCGACGCCCTCGGCGGGCCGGTGGAGGGCTACTCCCCGGGCCGGATCACCGAGCGGCACGGCGGCCCCGAGCACGGCGTCGCCGGTCTCCGGGGCGGCGACGCCCGGCGCACCGCCGGCCCGCTCGCGCCGTACCCCCGGGGCGACGGCCACGTCACCGACCGCACCCTGACGACCCACGCTCTGGTCCGGGTCTACGACCGCGTCCGCGACCACCTCGACGCCCGCACGCTCGCCGAGCACCTGGTGCCGGACGTGACGACCGACCCCCGCTGGGGCCTCGGCACCAACCTCGACTGCGGTGCGGCGATGTGCATGGCCCCGGTCGGCCTGGTCAACGCGGCCGACCCGCGCGCCGCGTACACCGAGGCGCTGGGCATCGCCGGTGCCCACCAGTCCTCGTACGGCCGGGAGGCGGCCGGTGTCTTCGCCGCGGCCGTCGCCGCCGCCACCGCGCCGGACGCGACGCCGGACTCGGTGGTGACCGCCTGCCTCGCGCCGGCCAGGGACGGCACCCGCGAGGCGATCGAGAAGGTCTGCGCAGTGGCGTACCGGCACAGCGACGTCGTATCGGCGCTCGGTCCGCTGCGGGCGGCGGTGGAGCCGTACGCCACGGTCGGCCCGGATCACCGGTCCCCCTCGCCCCCCTCACGGCTGCACTCCATCGAGGAACTGCCCGTCGCGCTGGGCCTGTTGGTGGTCTCCGGCGGTGACTACCGGCACGCGGTGCTCGGTTCGGTCGGCTACGGGCGGGGCTGCGGCTCGATCGCCGCCATGGCCGGTGCCCTCGCGGGCGCGCTCGGCTCGCCGGTGCCGCAGGAGTGGGCGAAGACGGTCGCGGAGGCGAGCCGCCTGGACCTGTGGCAGCCGGCCCGCGTCCTCGCCCAGGTCGCGCGCGAGGTCTTCGCCCTCGACCGCGCCCGGCGCCGCGCCCGTGAACTGGCCTTCGCGGCCCTGGGCGGCGCACCGGACACGAGCGACGCGTTCCCCTGCGACCGGGGAGGCGCGCCGTGCTCCGCCTGACCTGGGTACAGCCCGAGGACCTGCTCGGCCACGAGCTCCGCCAGGCCCGGCTCGACGGCCGTGAGCCGTGCCGGATCGAGGAGCGCTGGCGCGCGGCGGGCGGCTCGGACGCACCGGAGCACGCGGGCGCCTCCCCGCACCGCGTCTCCCGCTATCTGCGGCTGCTCGCCGAGGACCTGCTGGACGAACTCGCCGATCTGCCCAGCCGGCTGGCCGACGACGAACCGACCGAGCTGTCCGCGATCCGGGCCGCCTGCCCCGACTGGCCCACCGCGCGGCCCTCCGGCACGCCGGGACCGCTCGCGTACGAGGCGTCCTGGCTGGGCCGGGCCATCGGCTGCCTGCTGGGCAAGCCGGTCGTGCAGCTCCCTCTGGAAGCGGTGCGCTCCCTCGGCCGGGCGGCCGGGAACTGGCCGCTCTCCGGCTACTTCACCGCACGGGGCGTACCCGCGGAACTGCTCGACGCGCACCCGTGGGACCGCCGCTCGGCCGCCACCTCGCTCGCCGAGAACATCGACGGCATGCCCGCGGCCGGCGACCTCGACCATCCGCTGCTCCACCTGCTGCTGCTCCAGCGGCACGGAAAGGGCTTCAGCACCACGGACGTCGCCCGGCTGTGGCTGGAGGAGCTGCCGCCCGGCCGGACCGGCACCGCCGAACGCCTCGCCTACCGCAACCTCCTCACCGGCGTGGAACCCCCGTACACCGCCCGGTACCGCAACCCCTTCCGGGAGTGGACCGGCGCCCTGGTCCGCGCCGACGTCCACGGCTGGACCCATCCGGGCGACCCGGCCGCCGCGGCCGAACAGGCATACCGCGACGCGGTGTTGAGTCACACGGCCAACGGCGTCTACGCGGCCATGTTCACCGCCGCCGCCCTGGCCGCAGCGGCCACCGGCGACCACGACGTGCACGCCTGCCTGCGGGTGGGCCGCTCGGTCGTCCCGCACCGCTCCCGGCTGGCCCACGCCATCGACCACGCCGTCCGACTGGCCGCGTCCCACGACGACTTCGACACCGTGGTGGACGAACTCCACGCCCGCTACCTCCCCGCCCACCCCTGGATGCACGCCCTGCCCAACACCGCCTTGCTGGCCGCCGCGCTCACCCACGCGGACGGCGACTTCACCGGCTCGGTCGGGCGGGCGGTGGCGGGCGGCCTGGTCACCGATTCGGTCGGCGCGAGCGCGGGCAGCATTGCCGGGCTCCTCGCGGGCTCCCCCGCCGCGCTCCCCGAGCGCTGGCGGGCCCCGCTGAAGAACCGGCTCGCCACCTCCGTCGCCGACTTCGACGGCACCGGCTTCGACACCCTCGCCCACCTCACCCGTCTGGAGGCGAACCGCCCATGACCCATATCGCCGTCCTCGGCAGCACCAACATGGACCTCGTCACCTTCGTCGCCAGGGCCCCGCGGCGCGGCGAGACCGTGACCGGCCGGGAGTTCCGCACGATCCCCGGCGGCAAGGGCGCGGGCCAGGCGATCGCCGCCGCGCGGGCCGGTGCCACCGTCTCGATGATCGGCGCGGTCGGCAACGACGCGGCCGGGGCCCGGCTGCGGGAGACCCTCGAACACTCCGGCGTGGACACCGACTTCCTGCGCACGGTCGAGGGCCCCTCCGGCACCGCGCACATCGTGGTGGACGACGAGGGCGGCAACTCCATCGTCGTCATTCCGGGCGCCAACGGCACCGTCGACCACCTCTCACCCGGCGACGAGGGGCTGATCGCCACCGCCGACACCCTGCTGCTCCAGCTGGAGATCCCGCTGGCCGCGGTGGTCGCGGGCGCGGCGGCGGCCCACCGGCACGGAGTGCGGACGATCCTCACCCCCTCCCCCGTCCAGCCGTTGCCGCCCGAACTCCTCGCCGCCACCGACCTGTTGGTGTCCAACCAGCACGAGGCGATCACCCTCACCGGCCGCACCGACCCGCGCGAGGCCGCCACCGCGCTGCTGGAACTGGTGCCGCGCGCGGTGGTCACCCTGGGCGCGACCGGCTGCCTGTACGTCGCGCGGGACGCCCCCGAGCCGCTGGTGGTGCCCGCGCCGCGGGTCGAGGCCGTGGACAGCACAGGCGCGGGCGACACCTTCACCGGGGCGCTCGCGGTGGCCCTCGCCGAGGAGAAGCCCGTACGGGAGGCCCTGTCCTGGGCGGCCGCCGCGGCGTCCCTCTCGGTGGAGCGGGCCGGGGCGTCGGCGTCGATGCCGTACCGCCCGGAGATCGACACCCGGTTCACCGCATGAGCGCAGGGGCGGGCGACACTGCGGCACGCGCCGCGGCGCTGGAGGGGGTGCGGGTGCTGGACCTGGCGACCCTCTTCGCCGGGCCCATGGCCGCGACGCTGCTCGGCGACTTCGGCGCCGAGGTGATCAAGGTCGAGCATCCGGGGCGCCCCGACCCCTGCCGGGGGCACGGGCCGGCGAAGGACGGGATCGGCCTGTGGTGGAAGGTGCTCGGCCGCAACAAGCGGGCGATCACCCTGGACCTGTCCCGGCCGGGCGGCCGGGCGATCCTGCTGCGGCTCGCCGCCACCGCCGACGTCGTGATCGAGAACTTCCGCCCCGGCACGCTGGAGAAGTGGGACCTGGGCTGGGCGGAGCTGTCCGCGGCCAATCCGCGCCTCGTGCTCGCGCGGGTCACCGCGTTCGGGCAGTTCGGGCCGTACGCCCACCGGCCCGGATTCGGCACCCTCGCCGAGGCGCTGAGCGGTTTCGCCGCGCTCACCGGGGAGCCGGACGGACCGCCGACGCTGCCGCCCTTCGGGCTGGCCGACTCCATCGCGGGTCTCACCACCGCCTACGCCGTGCTCACGGCGCTGGCCGCGCGGGATCGCACCGGCGCCGGGCAGGTCGTGGACATGGCGATCATCGAGCCGATCCTGTCGGTGCTCGGCCCGCACCCCAGCTGGTACGACCAGCTCGGTTACGTCCAGGAACGCACCGGCAACCGGTCCGCGAACAACGCCCCCCGCAACACGTACCGCACCGCCGACGGCACCTGGGTGGCCGTCTCCACGTCCGCGCAGTCGGTGGCGGAGCGGGTGATGCGGCTGGTGGGGCGGCCGGACCTGATCGAGGAGCCCTGGTTCGCGACGGGCGCGCAGCGGGCCGCGCACGCGGAGGTGCTGGACGCGGCGGTCGGCTCCTGGGTCGCCGCCCGCACCCGTACGGAGGTCATCGCGGCGTTCGAGAAGGCGGAGGCGGCGGTGGCGCCGGTGCAGGATGTGCGGGACGTGTTCGAGGACCCCCAGTACCAGGCGCTGAACACGGTGACGACCGTGCCGGACCCGGAGCTGGGCTCGCTGCGCCTCCAGAACGTGCTGTTCCGGCTGTCCGCGACGCCCGGCGCGATCCGCTGGGCCGGCCGGCCGCACGGCGCGGACACCGACGCGGTCCTCACCGAGCTGGGCCTGGCCCCGGCCGACATCGCCGCCCTGCGCGCCGAGGGCGCCCTGTGACCGCGGGGACCGGACCCCCGTGGTCGCCACGGCGCCGGTGACCGGCGATGCCGGGCTTCGCGGCGGGGCCGGTCGCACGCGCGAGGGGCGCCCGGAGATCTCCGGGCGCCCCTCGGCGTCGTACGAACCGCTCGTCAGGTCTTCTTCGGCGCCGACTCGGCTTCCTCGGCCGCCGCCTTCGGCTCGTCCGCAGGCTCCGCGGCGGGCGTGCCGGCCTCGGCGTCCGGCTCCCTGCCCGCGGCCGAATCACCGGAAGCACGCGGCTCCGAGTCCTCCGCCGGGCCGCCGGAGGCGAGCGGCTCCACGATCTCCTCGCGGCCCGGACGCAGGCGGGCCGAGAGGATCATGTAGGTGACCGCCAGCAGGAAGACGATCAGTGCCGTCCAGTCGTTGAGGCGGAGGCCGAGGATGTGGTGGGCGTCGTCCACCCGCATGTACTCGATCCAGCCGCGGCCCACGCAGTACGCCGCGACGTACAGGGCGAACGCCCGGCCGTGGCCCAGTGCGAAGCGGCGGTCGGCCCACATCACCAGGAAGGCGACGCCGATGCACCACAGGGACTCGTAGAGGAAGGTCGGGTGGTAGTAGCCCGGCACCCGGCCGCCCTCGGAGGACGTGATGTGCAGCGCCCAGGGCAGGTGGGTCTCCCTGCCATACAACTCCTGGTTGAACCAGTTGCCCCAGCGCCCCATGGCCTGCGCGAGGGCGATGCCGGGCGCCACCGCGTCGGCGTACGCGGGCATCGGGATGCCACGGCGCCGCGCCCCGATCCACGCGCCCAGCGCCCCGAGCGCGATCGCGCCCCAGATGCCCAGGCCGCCCTGCCACACCTTGAACGCGTCCACCCAGTCACGGCCGGGGCTGAAGTACAGCTCGTAGTCCGTGATCACGTGGTAGAGACGGCCGCCGACCAGGCCGAACGGCACGGCCCACACCGCGATGTCGGCGACCGTGCCGGACCGGCCGCCACGGGCGACCCAGCGCCGGTTGCCGAGCCAGACGGCGATGAAGACGCCGATGATGATGCAGAAGGCGTAGCCGCGCAGCGGAATGGGGCCGAGGTACAGCACCCCGCGGGACGGGCTGGGAATGTAGGCAAGTTCCATGGCAAGTCCGACGCTACCGTGCCGGGCCCCGGCGGCACCAAGCCGCCTGGCTACGGGTCCATAACAGGGACATGGGATTCGCCCGCCCGCGGCCCCCTAACCCCGGTCCGCCGACTCCACCAGCTGCTTCAGCTTGGCCGGGGACATCGTCTGGTCCTGGTAGATGTTCTTGCCGCCGAGCAGCACCGTGGGCGTGCCGCTGAAGTTGCCGCTCTGGAACGCCTTCTGCGAGCGGTTCACCCAGCTGTCGTGCGTCCCCGCGTCCACACACTTGCGGAACGCCGGGGTGTCCAGGCCGCCGACCTTGCCCGCCAGCGTGATCAGCTTGGCGTTGCCGGCGAAGGCGTCGTCGGTCTCCTTGGGCTGATTCGCGTACAGCGTGTCGTGGTAGTCGCGGAACTTCCCGGCGTCCTGGGCGCAGGCCGCCGCGTTGGCCGCGCGCAGCGAGCCGGTGCCGCCGAGATTGCCGTCGATCAACCGGACCAGGTGGTACTCGATGCGGAGCTTGCCCGCGTCGACCAGCTCATGGAGCGTGGGCCGGTACGCCGCCTCGAAGGCCTGGCAGGCGGGGCAGCGGAAGTCCTCCCAGATCGTGAGCGTCGACTTCGCGCCGTCCTTGCCGACCGGGATCGCGAGGCTGTCCTTGCCCTGCGCCCCGGAGGGCGCCACGACCGGGCCCGCGCTGCCGCTCGCCTTGTTCTTGCCCGCGTTCGCGGCGATCACGCCGATCACCGCCGCGAGGGCCAGCACGCAGGCGACGCTGGCGCCCACGATCAGCGCCCGCCGCCGCTTCTCCGCGGACTTCTGCTTCTCGCGCTCGACCGCCAGCCGCTGCCGGGCGGTCCGCTTTCCGTCACGGTTCTTCTCGCTCACACCCCCAGAACGAACCGGGGAGGCGCAGCGCGCCTCCCCGGCCCGAGGTCCACCCGTTCGAGTGACCGGAATGCCCGATACATGACGACCGGGCCGTGCCAGGGCGTCCGGCCGCGCCCCGTGGTCGCGGCCGGCGGCGCCCCGCGGTCACGCCTGGCCGCGCACGCCCTTCGCCAGGTCCCCGGCCAGCTCGCGCACCGCCGCCAGGCCGGACGCGTGGTCCGGGGCGTCCAGCATCCGCTTGACGAAGGCCGATCCGACGATCACACCGTCGGCGAAAGTGGCGACCTCTGCGGCCTGGACCGCGTTGGAGACGCCGAGGCCGACGCAGACGGGCAGTTCGGGGCGGCTGACGCGGGTGCGCTGCACCAGGTCCTGGGCCTGTGCGCCGACGGACTCACGGGTGCCGGTGACGCCCATGAGCGAGGCGGCGTAGACGAAGCCGCTGCCCGCCGCGGTGATCTCGGCGAGCCGTGCGTCCTTGCTGCTCGGCGCGACCACGAAGACGGTGGCGAGGCCGTGCTTGTCGGCGTGCTCCCGCCACAGCGCCGACTCCTGCACCGGCAGGTCGGGCAGGATGCACCCCGCGCCGCCCGCCTCGGCCAGCTCGGCGGTGAACCGCTCGACGCCGTAGCGGTCGATGGGGTTCCAGTACGTCATCACGAGCACGGGCTTGCCGGTGGCCGCGTGCGCCTCGCGCACCGTGCGCATCACGTCCGCGATCTTGACGCCGCCGCGCAGGGCGATGTCGTCGGCGGTCTGGATGACCGGGCCGTCCAGCACCGGGTCGCTGTGCGGCAGGCCCACCTCGACCACGTCGGCGCCGCCGTCGAACACGTTCTTGATCGCCTCGATGCCGCCGTCCACGGTCGGGAACCCGGCCGGCAGGTAGGCGATCAGCGCGGCCCGGCTCTCGGCCTTCGCGGCGGCGAGGGTGTCCGTCAACAGCTGGATGTTGCCGCTCACTTGGCGTCCCCCTCGATCTCGGCGGTGGCGGCGGCGTCCGCGGCCACCTCGGCGTCGGTGTCGTACAGCCCGAAGTAGCGGGCCGCGGTGTCCATGTCCTTGTCGCCGCGCCCGGAGAGGTTGACGACGATCAGCCCGTCCGGGCCCAGTTCCCTGCCGACCTCCAGGGCCCCCGCGAGGGCGTGGGCGCTCTCGATGGCCGGGATGATGCCCTCGGTGCGCGAGAGCAGGCGCAGGGCCTGCATGGCGGCGTCGTCGGTGACCGCGCGGTACTCGCCACGGCCCGAGTCCTTGAGGTAGGCGTGCTCGGGCCCGATGCCGGGGTAGTCCAGACCGGCCGAGATCGAGTACGGCTCGGTGATCTGGCCCTCCTCGTCCTGGAGGACGTAGGAGCGGGAGCCGTGCAGGATGCCGGGCTCGCCCGCGGTCAGGGTCGCCGCGTGCTCGCCGGTGTCGATGCCGTGGCCGGCCGGCTCGCAGCCGATGAGGCGGACGCCGGCGTCGGGCACGAAGGCGTGGAAGAGGCCGATGGCGTTGGAGCCGCCGCCGACGCAGGCGACGGCCGCGTCGGGCAGGCGTCCGGCGCGCTCCAGGATCTGGCGGCGGGCCTCGACGCCGATGACCCGGTGGAAGTCGCGGACCATGGCCGGGAAGGGGTGGGGGCCCGCGACGGTGCCGAACAGGTAGTGGGTGCGGTCGACGTTGGCGACCCAGTCCCGGAACGCCTCGTTGATGGCGTCCTTGAGCGTGCGGCTGCCGGACTTCACGGCCACCACCTCGGCGCCGAGCATGCGCATCCGGGCCACGTTCAGGGCCTGGCGCTCGGTGTCGATCTCGCCCATGTAGATGGTGCAGTCGAGGCCGAACAGCGCGCAGGCGGTGGCGGTGGCGACGCCGTGCTGGCCCGCGCCGGTCTCGGCGATGACGCGGGTCTTGCCCATGCGCTTGGTGAGCAGCGCCTGGCCGAGCACATTGTTGATCTTGTGTGAGCCGGTGTGGTTCAGGTCCTCGCGCTTGAGGAACACCCGTGCGCCACCGGCGTGTCCGGCGAACCGGGGCACCTCGGTGAGCGCCGAGGGGCGGCCGGTGTAGTTGACCATCAGGTCGTCGAGTTCACGGGCGAACTCGGGGTCCTGCCTGGCCTTGTCGTACTCGACGGCGACCTCGTCCACGGCGGCGACGAGGGCCTCCGGGATGAACTTGCCGCCGAACGCTCCGAAGTAGCCCTCGGAGCTGGGGACCTGACCCTCCGGGTCGGGGAAGAAGTAGTTGCTGGGCATGCGGAAACCTCACGGTGAGTGCGGTGAAGAGACACGGTTCGCCGTGGGGCGGGAGGCCGGCTGCGGGCCGTCAGTGGCCCGTCGCGCTCACGCGGTGGAGCCGCGCATTCAGCTCTGCCCCGCGCCCCTGAAGGCCGGCCGGTGCCATCGCATGCCGTTGACCTGGCCGGGCTCGTCGCCGATGACATAGCGGACCCGGCGGCCGTGGACGCGGCGCGCGGGCGCGCGGCAGCCGCGGGGGCGGCAGCCGCGGGCGAGGCGCGCGTAGCGGTCCACGGTGGTCGTCGCAGTCATCGGAGGGCAGCCTAGTGGAGGATCAGTCGCGGCCGTGCCGCAGCGCCGGGTGCTCGCCGGCGGCGACCATGTCGGAGACGGCGGTCCGCGGGTCGCGGCCGGTGACCAGGGACTCGCCCACCAGGACGGCGTCGGCGCCGGCGTTGGCGTAGGCGATCAGGTCGTGCGGGCCGCGCACACCCGACTCGGCGACCTTGACGATGCCCTCGGGGATCTCCGGGGCGACCCGCTCGAAGGTGCCGCGGTCGACCTCCAGGGTCTTGAGGTTGCGCGCGTTGACGCCGATGATCCGGGCACCCGCGGCCACCGCGCGCTCGGCCTCGTCCTCGTCGTGCACCTCGACCAGCGGGGTGAGGCCGATGGAGACGGCGCGCTCGATCAGGGACTCCAGGGCCGGCTGCTCCAGGGCGGCCACGATCAGCAGGGCGAGGTCGGCGCCGTACGCGCGGGCCTCCCACAGCTGGTACGAGGTGACGATGAAGTCCTTGCGCAGGACCGGGATGTCCACGCGGGCGCGGACGGCCTCCAGGTCGGCGAGGGAGCCGCCGAAGCGGCGCTGCTCGGTGAGGACGGAGATGACGGCGGCGCCGCCCGCCTCGTAGTCCGCGGCGAGTCCGGCCGGGTCGGCGATCGCGGCCAGCGCGCCCTTGGAGGGGCTGGAGCGCTTGACCTCGCAGATCACCTTGACGCCGTCGCCCTTGAGCGCGGCCACCCCGTCCTTGGCGGCGGGTGCTTTGGCCGCGCGCTCCTTGAGCTCGTCGAGGCTGACGCGTGCCTGCCGCTCCGCGAGGTCGGCACGGACTCCGTCGATGATCTCGTCGAGCACACTCACGCGAGCGGCCCCCTTTCAGACGGTTCGTTCCTTCGGGTTCCTTCAGGTGGTGGAAACCCGTGGTCACTCGATGGTATCCGGAGCAGGGCCGGAGCCTCGCATCCGGTGGACGCCGGTTTCACTTCCTGGACACCGGCGCCGCAGGTCAGGGGTGCAGCCAGGCACCGAAGGGCAGGTTGCGGACCACGGTGAACACCAGCAGCAGGCCGCCGAGGGCCCACATCTGGGCGTTGCCCGGGGCGAGCCGTGCGGGCCGGCCGCGCCACGCCCGTACGGCCCAGACCACCCACAGCACCGCGAAGAGGACGTAGCCGGCCACGGCGGGCGCGTTGTCGTGCAGAGCCGCCACCAGGTCCCCGTGCACGAACGCGTGCGCGCTGCGCAGCCCGCCGCAGCCGGGGCAGTACAGGCCGGTGAACCGGTAGAGGGGGCACACCGGGTAGTGGCCCGGATGGTTCGGGTCGACGGCCCCGACGTAGGCGAAGGCACCGGCGACCGCCGCGAGCACACCGGCGGGGGTGGCAAGGCGCCACCACCGGGGGGTGGGCGGAGCGGCCCACACGGGCCGGGCGGGGGCGCCGGACCAGGCGAGAGCGGCCGGAGCGGCCGGGTGCGGGGCGGTCCGGGCGGGGGGCGCGGCGGGCGGGGCCGGTCGGTTGGCGGCGGTCACGTCAGGCATTCTCGCCGACACGGCGGCCGTGCGCGCGGGAGAGCCCTCTGCCGTGCCCTGGGACGCGAAAGGGCGGTCCGGGTCCGTCAGGGACTCCGGTCCGCCCTCGGGGAAGAGGTGCCGTACCCGGCGGCTCAGCTCTCCACCGCGACCGGCTCGCGCATGGCGATGGGGGTACCGCCGACCATCTTGAGCGGCTTGGCGCTGGCGCCGAGACCCATGGCCTTCATGATGCCGCCGACGAGAGCGCCACCGATGATGAGCGCCATGCCGACCCAGAAGCCGATGGTGTTGGCCATCACCATGAAGGCGCCCGCGACCAGGAAGCCGATGAAGGAAATGATGACGCCGGTCCAGGCCGCCGGGGTGTGACCGTGGCCGTGGCTGCTGCCCGCCATGTCTGTGCTCCTCGTTGCTGTGTACGTGTCCCAGGAGAGCGACGTACGTGTCGTACGGCGCCGAGCCCGCCCGTCACTGTCCGAGCCGGACGCTCGCCGTCCATTGTCCCGTACGCCTGCGCGCGCCGGACGCGGGGGTGGCGTCTGGTTCGCCACATCCGCGCGGGGTCAGGTGCCGGTGGGGTCCTCGCCCCGGTCCAGGGCCTTCCAGATCTCCTCGGGCCGCTCCGGGTCGACCGGCCTGGCCGCCTTGCGCGGGCGGTCGGTGCCGCGTTCGTAGCGCCCGGACATGGCGGGCCAGCCGCTGCCGAAGCGGAGCGCGAGCAGGCCCGCGAGCAGGATCAGCAGGCCGCCGACGGCCGCCACGTAGGGCCAGCCGGTGTGGCTCAGCGCCGCGACCGTGGCGGTGGTGTCGCCGCTGGCCTGGGCGGCCTTCTCGTCCAGCGCGCTGTCGTCGGAGGCGGAGAAGAGGGCGGCGGCCATGATGCCCGCGCCGGACAGCGCGAGCAGAGCGGCGACGAGGAAGCGGCCGGCCCGGCGGACGGCGAAGACGGCGACGAGCGCGGCGAGGCCCACTATGGCGAGGGCCGCGGGCACGCCCGTGACCTCGCTGCCCTTCGCGGTGAGCGGGAACGCTCCGCCGGCCACCGACGCGGTGCCCTCCGCCCAGCGCTGCCGGCTGGCGAGCAGCGCCACGGCCGCGCCGAGCGCGCCGAACAGGAGGGCCATGGCGAGGCTCCGGCGGCCGGTCCGGGCGGGCGCGGCGGCTTCGGAACGGGGGTGAGGAACAGCAGTCACGTACTCCACTATCGCCTGAACCCCCGCCGAAGCGTCATCCGGGGTTCCGTGCGGCAGGATTCCCTGAGCCCGGCCCGGACGAAGGACCCTGGCGGCCGAGCCGGTTGGCGGTGTGCACCGCCCGCAGCACCGCCGCGGCCTTGTTGCGGCACTCCTGGTCCTCGGCGACCGGGTCGGAGTCGGCGACGATGCCCGCTCCGGCCTGCACGTAGGCCGTGCCGTCGCGCAGCAGGGCGGTGCGGATGGCGATCGCGGTGTCGGAGTCCCCGGCGAAGTCCAGGTAGCCGACGCAGCCGCCGTACAGCCCGCGCCGGGACGGTTCCAGTTCGTCGATGATCTGCATCGCGCGGGGCTTGGGGGCGCCGGAGAGGGTGCCGGCCGGGAAGCAGGCGGTGAGCACGTCGAAGGCGGTGCGGCCGTCGGCGACCCGCCCGGTGACGGTGGAGACGATGTGCATCACGTGCGAGTAGCGCTCGATGGACATGAAGTCGACCACCTCGACCGAGCCGGGCTCGCAGACCCGCCCGAGGTCGTTGCGCCCGAGGTCGACCAGCATGAGGTGTTCGGCGCGCTCCTTGGGGTCGGCGAGCAGCTCGTCGGCGAGCGCCTGGTCCTCCTGCGGGGTGGCGCCGCGGTGCCGGGTGCCGGCGATGGGGTGGACCATGGCCCGGCCGTCCTCGACCTTGACCAGCGCCTCGGGGGACGAGCCGACGACGTCGAATCCGTCGAAGCGGAAGAGGTACATGTACGGCGACGGGTTGGTGGCCCGCAGCACCCGGTACACGTCCAGGGCGCCGGCCGTGCACGGCGTCTCGAAGCGCTGGGAGGGGACCACCTGGAAGGCCTCGCCCGCGCGGATGCGCTCCTTGACGTCCTCCACGGCGCGCCGGAAGTCGGGGCCGCCCCACAGCGCGGTGTACTCGGGCAGCTCGGAGGGCGGCAGCACGGCGGGGGGCTGGGCCACCGCGCGGGTGAGGTCGGCCTCCATGGCGTCGAGGCGGGCGACCGCGTCGTGGTACGCCTCGTCCACGCCGGTGTCCAGGTCGTTGTGGTTGATCGCGTTGGCGATCAGCAGGACCGAGCCCTCCCAGTGGTCCATCACCGCGAGGTCGCTGGTCAGGAGCATGGTCAGCTCGGGAAGCTTCAGGTCGTCGCGCTCGCCGGGGCCGATCTTCTCCAGGCGGCGCACGATGTCGTAGCCGAGGTAGCCGACCATGCCGCCGGTGAAGGGGGGCAGGCCCTCGGTGTGCGGGGTGTGCAGGGCCTGGAGGGTGGCGCGCAGGGCCTTGAGGGGGTCGCCGTCCGCGGGGACGCCGACCGGCGGGGTGCCGAGCCAGTGGGCCTGGCCGTCGCGGGCGGTGAGGGTGGCGGCGCTGCGGACGCCCACGAAGGAGTAGCGGGACCAGGAGCGGCCGTTCTCCGCGGACTCCAGCAGGAAGGTGCCGGGGCGTTCGCCGGCCAGCTTGCGGTAGAGGGCGACGGGGGTGTCGCCGTCGGCGAGGAGCTTGCGGGTGACGGGGATGACGCGCCGGTCGGCGGCGAGCTTGCGGAAGGTCTCCAGGTCCATGGCGGCGGGCCTCACTGGTCCGCGCCGGACGGCAGACCGGCGTCCTTGAGCAGGACGTCCTCGTCGAAGCAGGTGCGCGCGCCGGTGTGGCAGGCGGCGCCCTCCTGGTCGACCTGGACCAGCACGGTGTCGGCGTCGCAGTCCAGCGCGACCGACTTCACCCACTGGACGTGCCCGGAGGTGTCGCCCTTGACCCAGTACTCCTGGCGGCTGCGCGACCAGTAGGTGCAGCGGCCGGTGGTCAGGGTCCGGTGCAGCGCCTCGTCGTCCATCCAGCCGAGCATGAGCACCTCTCCGGTGTCGTGCTGCTGGGCGATGGCGGGCAGGAGGCCGTCGGCGCTGCGCTTGAGGCGGGCGGCGATCTCCGGGTCGAGGCTGCTGGGCCGGGGGGTTCCGGGCGTACTGGTCATGGGTGCCATTGTGCCGCGCGCCACCGGCAGTGCCGGGCGGGTGTCCACTGCGCGGACCGGTGGCTGGTCGTAGGCTGACCCCATGTCGACCTTCGCCAAGCGTGAACGGCTCCTGTTCGCCGACCTCTTGGAAACCGTGGGCCCGGACGCGCCGACCCTGTGCGAGGGCTGGCGCACCCGCGACCTGGCCGCGCACGTGATCGTGCGCGAGCGCCGCCCGGACGCGGCCGGCGGCGCGCTGATCAAGCAGCTCGCGCCGCGCCTGGAGAAGGTGATGGCGGAGTACACCGCGAAGCCGTACGAGGAGCTGATCCAGCTGATCCGCACGGGGCCGCCGCGGTTCTCGCCGTTCCAGGTCAAGCAGGTGGACGAGGCCGCGAACACGGTGGAGTTCTACGTGCACACCGAGGACGTGCGCCGGGCGCAGCCGGACTGGAGCGCGCGGGAGCTGGACCCGGTGTTCCAGGACGCGCTGTGGTCGCGCCTGGAGCGCACGGCGCGGCTGCTGGGGCGCGGGGTGCCGACGGGGCTGGTGCTGCGCCGGCCCGACGGGCAGACCGTGGTGGCGCACAAGGGCGCGCCGGTGGTCACGGCGACCGGGGAGCCGTCGGAGCTGCTGCTGTTCGCGTTCGGCCGGGACCGGGCGGCCCGCGTCGAGGTGGAGGGCGAGGCGGACGCGATCGACAAGCTGCACTCCTCCAAGCAGCTGGGGCTCTGACGTGGGAGGCCGCCCGTGATCAAGGTCGCGATGACCGGGGTGTACGTGGACGACGTGGCGCGGGCGCACGCCTTCTACACGGATGTCCTCGGCTTCGAGACGCGCACCCACATGGATCTCGGTGACGGCACGCCGTTCGTCACGGTCGGCGCGCCCGAGGGAGCGCAGCCGGACCTCCAGCTCCTCCTGGAACCGGGCGAGGGCCCGATCGCCGAGTCCTACCGCCGCGCGCTGTACGAGGCGGGTATCCCCTGCATCGTCTTCTCCGTGGACGATCTCGCCGCCGAGCACCACCGGCTGAGCGGGCTGGGGGTCCGCTTCCCGCACGGTCCGCGGGAGCAGGGGCCGGTGCTGGCGGCGGTGTTCGACGACACGTGCGGCAATCTCGTGCAGCTGGTTCAGCCGAAGGGATGAATGCCGGGGGGAGCCTCAGCCGGGCAGCTCGGCGCGGCGCAGGGCCGGTACGACGAGGGCGACGACCCCGCCGAGGGCGCACACGAAGGCGCTGACCAGGTAGACGGGGCCGAGCCCGAAGGCGCCGATCGCGGCGGCGGCGAGGGGCATGCTGAGCGGGGTGAGGCCGAGGCTGATCAGGCTGGAGACGGCGGTGACCCGGCCGAGGTAGGCGGGGTCGGCCCGGGTCTGGAGCAGAGCGCCGCACATCGCGCCGCTGAGCCCGGTCAGCAGGCCGACGAGCAGGGCGGTACCGGCGGCCGCCCAGAGGCCGGGCGCGTAGGCGAGGGCGCCGATGGCCGCGGACCCGGCGACGATGGTGACGCCGACGAGGAGGCCGGCGCGCGGCAGCCGTCCCCGGAGGGTGAGCAGCAGCGAGGCGGCGCCGGCTCCGACGCCGAACCCGGCGAGCACCCAGCCCATCCCGGAGGCGCCCCAGCCGCGGTGGTCCGCGAGCAGGGTCAGGCCGACGTTGAGCGGGCCGACGAAGCCCAGGTCGCCGAGGGCGATGGTGAGCATCAGCGGGGCGAGGACGCGGTGGCCGCGGATGTGGCGCAGCCCGGCCGCGAGGTCGGCCCGCGCGGTGGTGCGGGGGGCGTCCGCACGGTCGCCGGGCAGCTCCCGTATCCGTACAGAGAGCAGCAGGGGCACGGACACGGCGATCAGCGCTCCCGCGAGGGCGAAGGCCGCGGGGGCGCCGCCGGCGGCCACGGCGAGGCCGCCGAGCGGGGCGCCGACGACGCTCGCGAAGCGGATGGCCAGGCCGCGCATGCCCTGGACGCGGGCCAGCTGGTCCTTGCCGGTGACCCGCGCGGGGAGGGCGCCCACGGCGGGCACGAACACGGCGTCCACGGTGCCGAAGACCAGCGCGAGCAGGGCGAGCGGCCACAGTCCGGGGCGGGTGAGGTACAGCAGGGCGGCCACCGCGAGGACGGCGGCGCAGCGCAGGGCGTCGCTGCCGATGACGACCCGCCGGGGCCCGAGCCGGTCGGCGAGCACTCCCCCGCCGAGCATCAGCAGGGCACGGGGCAGCGCACTCGCCGACATCACCAGCCCGGCCTGCGCCGCGGTGCCGGCCCGTACGGCCGCCCAGGAGAGCGCCAGGTAGTACACGCTGTCCCCGAGCATGGAGCACGTGTAGGCGGCCAGCCACCGCCGCACCTGGGGGTCCCGGTGGGCTTGGACGGGGGCCGGGGTGACGAGGGTCGAGCTCAAGTCGGGTTCCTTGTGAGGCCGGGACGGAAGGGCGGCTGCCACCGGCGCTCCCGCCCGTCCCCGCTCCGGCCCGTGACCGGCCCGGCCGCGGGAACGCGGAAGCGCACGGGTCAGCGCACCGGATGCCCCGCCCCGCGCAGCGTCTCCTTCACCTCGCCGATCCGCAGGTCGCCGAAGTGGAAGACGGAGGCCGCGAGGACCGCGTCCGCGCCGGCGGTGATGGCCGGCGGGAAGTGGGCCAGCGCGCCCGCGCCGCCGGAGGCGATGACCGGCACGGAGACGTGCTTGCGGACGGCGGAGATCATCTCCAGGTCGTAGCCGTCCTTGGTGCCGTCGGCGTCCATCGAGTTCAGCAGGATCTCGCCCGCGCCCAGCTCGGCGGCCCGGTGCGCCCACTCGACGGCGTCGATGCCGGTGCCCCGGCGGCCGCCGTGCGTGGTCACCTCGAAGGAGCCGGACCCGGTGCGCCGGGCGTCCACCGACAGGACCAGCACCTGGCGGCCGAAGCGCTCGGCGATCTCACGGATCAGCTCGGGGCGGGCGATCGCCGCGGTGTTCACGCCCACCTTGTCGGCGCCCGCCCGCAGCAGCTTGTCCACGTCCTCGGCGGTGCGCACGCCGCCGCCGACGGTGAGCGGGATGAACACCTGCTCGGCGGTGCGGCGCACCACGTCGTACGTCGTCTCCCGGTCGCCCGAGGACGCGGTGATGTCCAGGAACGTCAGCTCGTCGGCGCCCTCGGCGTCGTACACCTTGGCCATCTCGACGGGGTCGCCCGCGTCGCGCAGGTTCTGGAAGTTGACGCCCTTGACGACCCGGCCGTTGTCCACGTCCAGGCAGGGGATGACTCGGACCGCCAGGGTCATGACTGCTCAGGCTCCTCTGAATGCTTCAAGCTCTACTTCGACCAGGATGCGCGGGTCCACGAAGCCCGCGACCACCAGCAGGGTGGAGGCGGGGCGCACGGAGTCGAACAGGTCCTTGTGGGCCCGGCCCGCCTCGTCGACGTCGCGCACATGGCTCAGGTACATACGGGTGCGGATCACGGACTCGATGCCGAGACCGAACTCCTTGAGCGCCTCCAGGGCGTTGCCGAAGGCGACCCTGGTCTGCTCGTACGGATCGCCCTCGCCGTACAGGACCGTGCCCCGGAAGGGCGTGGTGCCGCCCACCGACACCCGGTCCCCCGCCGCGACGGCGCGTGCGAAACCGAAACTCTCTTCCCAGGGACTCCCGCTCTGCACCCGCCGTACGGCATCCGATGTCATGACGCCACAGCCTCCAAGGCCTCTTCCAGGGTGAACGCCTTCGCGTAGAGGGCCTTCCCGACGATGGAGCCCTCGACACCGAGGGGCACCAGTTCGGCGATGGCGCGCAGGTCGTCCAGGGAGGAGACGCCGCCGGAGGCGACGACCGGCCGGTCGGTGGCCGCGCACACGTTGCGCAGCAGTTCCAGGTTGGGGCCCTGGAGAGTGCCGTCCTTGGCGATGTCGGTGACGACGTAGCGCGCGCAGCCCTCCTTGTTCAGCCGGTCCAGCGTCTCGTAGAGGTCGCCGCCGTCGCGGGTCCAGCCGCGGCCGCGCAGGGTGGTGCCGCGCACGTCCAGGCCGACCGCGATCCTGTCGCCGTGCTCGGCGATCACCTTGGCGACCCACTCGGGGCTCTCCAGGGCGGCGGTGCCGAGGTTGACGCGGGTGCAGCCGGTGGCGAGGGCGGCAGCGAGGGTGTCGTCGTCGCGGATGCCGCCGGACAGCTCCACCTTGATGTCCATGGCCCCCGCCACCTCGGCGATCAGCGCGCGGTTGTCACCGGTGCCGAAGGCCGCGTCCAGGTCGACCAGGTGCAACCACTCGGCGCCGGACCGCTGCCAGGCGAGCGCGGCCTCCAGCGGGGAGCCGTAGGAGGTCTCGGTCCCGGACTCGCCGTGGACGAGGCGTACGGCCTGGCCGTCGCGCACGTCGACGGCGGGGAGGAGTTCGAGCTTGGCCATGGTCTACAGGGTTCCGATCCAGTTGGTGAGGAGCTGGGCGCCGGCGTCGCCGGACTTCTCGGGGTGGAACTGGGTGGCCCACAGGGCGCCGTTCTCCACCGCGGCGACGAAGGGCTTGCCGTGGGTGGCCCAGGTGACCTTGGGGGCGGCGATCACCGGGTTGTGGGTCTCCTGCGTCCAGTCGTGGACGGCGTAGGAGTGCACGAAGTAGAAGCGGGCGTCCGCGTCCAGGCCGGCGAACAGCTCGGAGTCGGCCGGGGCGTCCACGGTGTTCCAGCCCATGTGCGGCACGACGTCGGCCTCCAGCGGTCCGACGGTGCCGGGCCATTCCTCCAGGCCCTCGGCCTGCACGCCGTGCTCGATGCCGCGCGAGAACAGGATCTGCATGCCGACGCAGATGCCCATCACCGGGCGGCCGCCGGACAGCCGGCGGTCGATGACCCAGTCGCCGCGGGCGTCGAGCAGGCCCCGCATGCAGGCGGCGAAGGCGCCGACGCCCGGTACCAGCAGGCCGTCGGCGTTCATCGCCGCGTCGAAGTCACGGGTGATCTCCACGTCGGCGCCGACCCGCGCGAGGGCGCGCTCGGCCGAGCGGACGTTGCCGAAGCCGTAGTCGAAGACGACGACCTTCTTGGCTGTCGCGGTCAATTCCACACCTCCAGCCGCATGACACCGGCGACCAGGCACAGTCCGGCCGCGAGGGAGAGCAGCACGATCAGGCTGGTGGGCATCTTCTGCTTGGCGAAGGAGATGATGCCGCCGACCAGGAAGAGGCCGACGACGATCAGCAGGGTCGACAGACCGGTCATGGGTTACAGCGCGCCCTTCGTCGACGGGAGGATGCCGGCCGCGCGCGGGTCGCGCTCGGAGGCATAGCGCAGCGCCCTGGCGAGCGCCTTGAACTGGCACTCCACGATGTGGTGGGCGTTACGTCCGTACGGTACGTGAACGTGCAGCGCGATCTGCGCCTGGGCCACGAAGGACTCCAGGATGTGGCGGGTCATCGTGGTGTCGTACTCGCCGATCATCGGCGCCATGCGCTCGGGCTCGGTGTGCACGAGGTAGGGGCGGCCGGAGAGGTCGACGGTGACCTGGGCGAGGGACTCGTCCAGCGGCACCGTGCAGTTGCCGAAGCGGTAGATGCCCACCTTGTCGCCGAGCGCCTGCTTGAAGGCGGCACCGAGCGCGAGGGCGGTGTCCTCGATGGTGTGGTGGGAGTCGATGTGCAGATCGCCGTCGGTCTTCACGGTCAGGTCGAACAGACCGTGCCGGCCGAGCTGGTCGAGCATGTGGTCGTAGAAGCCGACGCCGGTGGCGATGTCGGTCCGCCCGGTGCCGTCGAGGTCTATCTCGACCAGGACCGAGGTCTCCTTGGTGGTGCGCTCGACGCGCCCTACGCGGCTCATGCCTCAAGCTCCTTCTTGACTTCACGTGCGGCGTCGAGGAACGCGTCGTTCTCCGCGGGGGTGCCGGCCGAGACCCGCAGCCATCCCGGTACGCCGTTGTCCCGGACCAGGACGCCCCGGTCGAGGATCTTCCGCCAGGCCTCGTGGGCGTCGGCGAACCGGCCGAACTGCACGAAGTTGGCGTCGGACTCGACGACGTCGTAGCCGATCGCGCGCAGTTCGGCGACCAGCCGGTCCCGCTCGGACTTCAGCTGCTCGACATAGCCGAGCAGGGTGCCGGTGTGCTCCAGGGCGGCCAGCGCGGTCGCCTGGGTGATCGCCGACAGGTGGTACGGCAGCCGGACCAGCTGGACGGCGTCCACCACGGCCGGGTCGGCCGCGAGGTAGCCGAGACGCAGGCCCGCGGCGCCGAACGCCTTGGACATGGTGCGCGAGATCACCAGGTGCGGGCGGCCGTCGAGCAGCGGCAGCAGCGAGTCGCCGTGGCTGAACTCGACGTACGCCTCGTCCACGACCACCATCGACGGCTTGGCCGCCTGCGCCGCCTCGTACAGCGCGAGCACCGTCTCGGGCGGGATCGCGTTGCCGGTGGGGTTGTTGGGGGTGGTGAGGAAGACGACGTCCGGCTTGTGCTCGGCGATGGCGCGCTCGGCGGCGGCCGGGTCGATCGTGAAGTCCTCGCCTCGGGGACCGGAGATCCAGCCGGTGCCGGTGCCGCGCGCGATGAGCGCGTGCATCGAGTACGACGGCTCGAAGCCGATCGCGCTGCGGCCGGGGCCGCCGAAGGTCTGGAGCAGCTGCTGGATGACCTCGTTCGAGCCGTTGGCCGCCCAGACGTTCGCCAGGGTCAGCGGGAACTTGCCGGTCTCGCTGAGGTACTTGGCCAGCTCGGTGCGCAGCTGGACCGCGTCCCGGTCGGGGTAGCGGTTCAGGCCGCGGGCGGCCTCCCGGACCCGCTCGGCGATCCGCTCGACCAGCGGCTCGGGCAGCGGGTACGGGTTCTCGTTCGTGTTCAGGCGGACGGGGACGTCCAACTGGGGCGCGCCGTAAGGGGACTTGCCGCGCAGCTCGTCCCGGATGGGAAGGTCGTCGATCCTTACGTCGCTCACTTGCTCTCCGGTACCTTCCAGCCGAACCTCGCCTTGACCGCCGCGCCGTGCGCCGGCAGGTCCTCCGCCTCCGCCAGCGTCACCACGTGGTGCGCGACCTCGGCGAGCGCGTCCTTGGAGTAGTCGACGATGTGGATGCCGCGCAGGAAGGACTGCACGGACAGGCCCGAGGAGTGGCAGGCGCAGCCGCCGGTGGGCAGCACGTGGTTGGACCCGGCCGCGTAGTCCCCGAGGGAGACGGGGGCCCAGGGGCCGATGAAGATCGCGCCCGCGTTGCGTACCCGGTCGGCGACGGCGGCGGCGTCGGCGGTCTGGATCTCCAGGTGCTCGGCGCCGTACGCGTCGACCACCTTCAGGCCCTCCTCGACGCCGTCCACCAGGACGATCGCGGACTGCCGGCCGGCGAGGGCCGGGCGGATCCGGTCGTCGGTGTGCTTGGTGGCCGCGACCTGCGGCTCCAGCTCCTTCTCCACCGCGTCCGCGAGGTCCGGGGAGTCGGTGACGAGGACGGCGGCCGCGAGCGGGTCGTGCTCGGCCTGGCTGATCAGGTCGGCCGCCACGTGCACCGGGTCGGCGGTGTCGTCGGCGAGGATCGCGATCTCGGTGGGTCCGGCCTCGGTGTCGATGCCGATCCGGCCGGTGAAGTAGCGCTTGGCGGCGGCCACCCAGATGTTGCCGGGGCCGGTGACCATGGTGGCGGGCGGGCAGGACTCGGTGCCGTAGGCGAACATCGCGACGGCGGTGGCGCCGCCCGCCGCGTACACCTCGTCCACGCCGAGCAGCGCGCAGGCGGCCAGGATCGTCGGGTGCGGCAGGCCGCCGAACTCGGCCTGCGGCGGCGAGGCGAGCGCGACGGACTCGACGCCGGCCTCCTGGGCCGGGACCGCGTTCATGATCACCGAGGAGGGGTAGACCGAGCGGCCGCCCGGCGCGTACAGCCCGACGCGCTCGACCGGAACCCACTTCTCGGTCACCGCGCCGCCGGGGACGACCTGGGTGGTGTGGGCGGTGCGGCGCTGCGCGCGGTGCACCAGGCGGGCGCGCCGGATGGACTCCTCCAGGGCGGCGCGCACGGCCGGGTCGAGGCCGGTCAGCGCGTCGGCGAGGGCGCGGGCCGGGACACGGACGGATTCCAGCCGTACTCCGTCGAACTTCTCGGCGAAGTCGATCAGCGCCGCGTCGCCGCGATGATGCACGTCCTCGCAGATCGGACGCACCTTCTCCAGGGCGGCCTGAACGTCGAAGTCGGCTCGGGGCAGCAGGTCACGCAGGGCGGGACCCTCGGGGAGGGCGTCGCCGCGCAGATCGATTCGGGAAATCACGGTTCCAATTCTCTCAGACCCCCGTCCGTAGTCGTCCGCACGTATCAATGGCTGATACAGGCCGCGGGCCAATGCCTGGTACAGACGCTGGCCGGAACCCGGAAGATCCCGTTCACCACGGGTGTTCCGTGCGTCACTCAGCGGGCATCAACCGCGGGACGAACCACCCGGACGGCGGAGAAAGAGGGAACAGCGGTGACCGAGGGGACCGGCTTCGTCGCCGGGGACCTGCCGGACGACCTGACCGCGGCCGAGGCCGGCATGTGGCAGGCCTTCCGCAACGGCAGTGTGTACGACCTGAGCAGCGGCGACACCGTCGTGGACGACCCGCACGGCGGGCATCCGTGGGGGCCCGAGCGGTCCGTGCGGGCGCGCATCATCGCCTGGCTGCTGCTGGACGGGCCGCCGGCGCTGGCCGGGCGGGTGTCCGCGCTCAAACTCGCCGGGGTGCGCGTCACGGGCACCCTGGACGTGGCGGGCGGCACCGTGCGGCCGTACGCCGAGCTGCGCGACTGCCGCTTCGACGAGCAGGTGCTGGTGCCGGAGGCGCGGTTCAGCACGCTGCGGCTGGTGAACTGCTCGGTGCCGCGCCTGGAGGCGGCCCGGCTGCACACCGAGGGCGATCTCCATCTGCCGCGCTGCCGGTTCCAGAGCGGGGTCCGGCTGACCGACGCGCACATCGGCACCGATCTGCTGCTCAACCAGTCGATCGTGTACCGGGACCGCAGCGGGCGCTCGATCTCCGCGGACGGCCTCAACGTCGGCCAGGACCTCCAGGCGGAGCTGCTGGAGTCGCACGGCGAACTGCGGCTGCGCGGCGCCCAGATCGGCGTCTCGCTGAGCCTGCGCGGCGCGCGCCTGTCCAACCCGTACTCCAGGCTCGCCCTGAACGCGCCCCAGCTCAGTGTGGAGCGCACCCTGTACCTGACCCCGGCCGGGGTGGGGAACCCGCTGCTCAGCGGGACCACACCGGCGCGCGGGACCCGGATCCAGCGGTTCGAGTGCCAGGGCGGGCTGCGGCTGGACGACGGGCGGTTCGGGGACGCGGTGGACCTGGAGCAGGCCCGGTTCACCCTCACCGACGACCAGGAGCTGTCGCTGCGCCGGGTGCACGCGCCCGAACTGCGTTTCCTCGGGGACGGCCCGCAGCGCGGCAAGGTGGTGCTGTCGGGGGCGCAGATCATGAATCTGGTGGACCGCGCGGGCGCCTGGCCCGGCGCCGGGCGGCTGCACATGGGCGGCTTCACCTACGAGAACCTGGTGCCGCAGGGTCCGTTCCCGCTGGCCCGGCGCCTGGACTGGATCGCGGCGGCCACCGCCGAGTACGCCCCGGAGCCGTACGAGCGCCTCGCCTCGGTGCTGCGGCAGGCCGGGGAGGACGAGGACGCCCGCGAGGTGTTGCTCGCCAAGCAGCGCAGGCGCCGGGAGACGCTGCCGCTGGCGGGCAAGCTCTGGGGCTACGCCCAGGACCTGGCGGTCGCGTACGGCTACCGGCCCGGCCGTGCCGCGGTGTGGATGGCGGTGCTCTGGGCGGCCGGCACCCTCGCCTTCTCGCACGCGACGCATCTCCCGGCCAACCACGACGACCGCCCCTACTGGAGCTCGGCCCTGTTCACCCTGGACCTGCTGCTGCCGGTGATCGACCTCGGCCAGGTCGGCGAGTGGCAGCTGCGCGGCCCCTGGCAGTGGCTGTCGGCCGCGATGATCCTGCTGGGCTGGGTACTGGCGACGACGGTGGCGGCGGGCGCGACCCGGCTGCTGCGGCGCAGCTGACGTCGCGGCAAGCCGGGCCGCGGCAGCGGGTGCGCGGTCATGTGCGGGCATGTGCGGGCATGTGGGTAAAGGCCGCCCTTGACCGTCCTCTCCGCACAAAACTCGAACAGTCGCCCTTTGCCGGTCCTTGACCCTGGGCCGTACAACCTTCCATGACTTCCCCCAAGCCTCTGGCGCAGCCGCGACCTGCGGACTTTCAATGGTCCGCACCATGGTTCCGCTGCCCTCCTTCCTCCGCCGCTCCTGGATGTCCCGACCTTCCGCGCGCCCGGCCGGAGGGATCGCCTCCGGGGACGAAGCCGTGCTCGACGCACCCGACGACCGGCTCTCGCCCGCGCTGGTCGCCGCCGGGCAGGGCGAGTACCGCGCCGCGGCCGAGCTGCTGGCCGGCACCCGCGCCGCGGCCGAGTGGGAGAACCACGACGGGTACGCCCGGCGGCTGGCCGCCTTCGCCCGGCTGCGCTCCGAGTGGTTCGAGGACTGGCGGGCGGCCGAACCGGACGACCCCGGCGCCCTGCTGGTCGCGGCCCAGCTGGCGGTGGACCGGGTGTGGTCCTCGCCGGCCCGTGCCGAGCTGCTGCGCGAGGTCAGCCCGCTGATCACGGCCGCCGCGCGGGCCGACGACCGGGACCCGGTGCCCTGGCGGATCGCCCTGGACCACGCGCGCGGCTCGCGGGCCGGGCACCGCTACTTCGAGGAGCTGTGGGAGGCGGCGCTGCGCCGCGACCCGCACCACTACGGCTGCCACGTGGCCGCCCTCCGCTACCTGGGCGCGTTCTGCTGCATCCGCTTCGGGGACACCCCGCACGTGCCGAGCGCCGCGCACCACGCCTGCTTCGACTTCGCCGAGCTGGCCGCGCAGGACGCCCCGGCGGACTCGCTGGTGCAGGCCCTGCCCGCGTGGGCGGCCTACGGCTATCTGATCGAGGGCGGCGGGCCCGGAGTGACCCGCGAGCGGCTGGACGAGGCGGCCGACCGCGCCCTCGCCCTGTCGGCGCGGTTCGCGGCGGCCGAGCCGTGGCCCGCCGCGGTGCGCAACAAGCTGCTCTACGTGCTGCTGCGCCTGGACCGCGGCGAGGACGCGCGCGCCCTGGTGCGGCTGATCGGCCCCTATGTGACCTCCTCCCCCTGGGACCGGTTCTCGGACGACCCGCTCGGCCACTTCCTGCGGCTGCGCGAGCACCTGCTGTCGGGCGGCGGGACACCCGCCGCGGCCGGGCTGCTGCCGGCCGCCGGGGACGTGGTGCCGGGACACCGCGGACACCACCGCGCCGCGGACCATTAGGCTGGGGCGCCGTGACCACCGTCCGTCTGCCCCTCTTCCCGCTGAACACGGTCCTCTTCCCCGGACTCGTGCTCCCGCTGAGCGTCTTCGAGGAGCGGTATCGCGCCATGATGCGCGAGCTGCTGAAGACCCCCGAGGAGGAGCCGCGCCGGTTCGCCGTCGTGGCCATCCGCGACGGGTACGAAGTGGCGCCCAGCGCCCCCGGCATGCCCGACCCCACGGCGGAGCCCGAGCGCGGGCCGGCCGCGGGCTTCGGCCCGGACCCGCTCACCTCCTTCCACCAGGTCGGCTGCATCGCGGACGCCGCCACCATCCGGGAGCGCGCCGACGGCACCTTCGAGGTGCTCGCGACCGGTACGACGCGGGTGCGGCTGCTGTCCGTGGACGCCTCGGGGCCCTGTCTGACGGCCGAGCTGGAGGAGCTGGCGGAGGAGCCGGGCGACGAGGCGGGGGCGCTCGCGGAGGGCGTGCTGAGGGCCTTCCGGCAGTACCAGAAGCGACTGGCGGGGGCACGGGAGCGGTCGCTCGCCACGAGCGCGGAGCTGCCGGACGAACCCAGCGTGGTGTCGTACCTGGTGGCGGCCGCGATGATGCACGACACGCCGACCAAGCAGCGGCTGCTCCAGGCGCCGGACACCGCCTCCCGGCTGCGGGACGAGCTGAAGATCCTGCGCGGCGAGACCGCCATCATCCGCAACCTGCCGTCGCTGCCCGCGTCCGAGCTGACGCGGACGCCGACCAGTCTGAACTGAGCGCGCATCCTCATGGCGAAGAAATCGAAGAAGCAGCAGTCCGGCGGGACCCCGGCGACGGTCGCGCTGAGCGCGGCGGGCGTGGAGTTCACGGTCCACGCCTACGAGCACGACCCCGCCCACCCCTCCTACGGCGAGGAGGCCGCGGAGGCGATGGGCGTCTCCCCCGACCGCGTCTTCAAGACCCTGGTGGCCGACGTGGACGGCAACCTCGTCGTCGGGGTCGTCCCGGTCGCCGGCACCCTCGATCTGAAGGCCCTGGCCTCGGCGGTGGGCGGCAAGCGCGCCGCCATGGCCGATCCGGCCCTGGCCGAGCGCACCACCGGCTACGTCCGCGGCGGCATCTCCCCGCTCGGCCAGCGCAAGAAGCTCCCCACCGTCCTCGACGACTCGGCCCTCGGCCACCTCACGATCTGCGTGTCGGCGGGGCGGCGGGGCCTGGAGGTGGAGCTGGCGCCCGGCGACCTGGCGGAGCTGACGGGAGCGGTGACGGCGCCGATCGGACGGGGCTGAGGGGCCGGGCGCGGGACGGGGCCGAGCGAGCGGGGCAAGGGGGCCGGGGTCGAGCCCCGAGCCCCCGCCGGGCCGGGACCCTGCCGCGAGCGGTGCGCCGCGGCTACGGGGCGGGGGTGAGCGGTGCCTCGCCGGGCTGCTGCGGCTCGGGGTCGCGGGGGCCGAACAGCGCGGTGAGCCCGAGGTGCGCCAGCACCGCGGCGAACGGCCAGGACAGCAGCGCCGCCTTCGCCCCCAGGCGCAGCGGCGCCGGGAAGGTGACCCCCTTGCCGACCGCACGGGCGTGGGCGATGACGTCGGACGTGGGCCCGAGCCACACGCCGAGCCGCCAGGCCAGCAGGGAGCCGAGCAGTCCGCCGAGCGCCAGCCCGACGACCAGCGGTACGCCGCCCCGCCTGCGCCACAGGAAGGCCGCGAGCCCGCTCACCGCGCCGAACGCGAGCGCCAGCAGGGTGAAGGTGCCGTCCACGCCGACCGCCTGCTCGCCCTCGCTGTCCTTGAGGTAGACCACCCAGCTGTTGCCCGACTGGTCCCCCACCAGCGGCACATGGGGTGCCAGCCGCCACCACAGCAGCCCGAGCAGCGCCCCGCACACCGCCGTCAGCACGGCGATCACGGCGCCCTCGCGCACTTCGGTCTTCATTCCGGGGCCGTCCTCTTCGGGGGCACCCGCCGTCGGCACCCCGGCGGGCGGCGCCTGCCAGACCTGGTGCGCGGAGTGGTCGTGCGGGGGCGGGGGCGGGTTCAGCGGTGCGGTCACCCTGCCATCGTGCCAGGTCGGCCTGTGCGCCGCGTCACCGGACGGCGGCCCTGCGGTACGCCCACGCGGCCGCGGCCAGCGAGACCACTCCGACCCCCGCGCACACCCCCAGGTCAGCGAAGACGACGGCCCAGTCCGGATGCGCGCCGAACGTGCGGGCGTACGCCTCCACGCCGTAGGTGGAGGGCAGCAGGTCCCGCGCCAGCCGGATGATCTCCGGCATCCGGTCGGCCGGCAGCACCCCGAGCAGCAGGGCGGCCGACATGCCGAGCTGCCCGAGCAGCGTGGCCAGTTCGGGGCGGGGCGCGAGCAGGCCCAGCGCCGCGCCGAGCCCGGACAGCGCGGCCCCGGCGAGCGGCACGACGGCCAGCAGCACCCACAGGTTGGCCAGCGGCAGACCGAACAGCACACAGCCGAAGACGGCGGTCACCAGCGTGCCGGGCACGGTGAAGGAGGCGTACGCCGCGGCCGTGCCCAGCACCACCGCGGCGGGCGGCACCGGCAGTGTGGCGTAGTGGTCGAGGCCGCCGCCGGCCCGCAGCTGCCCGAAGTACTGGGCCAGCAGGTTGAGCGCGACGAACGCGACGACGAGCACGGAGGAGCCGGCCACCACGGACCGCGCCTCGAAGCCGTTGTCGACGACGCCGCGCATCATCACGGTGATGCCGATCGACTGGAAGGTCGCCACGAACAGCAGCGGGATCCGCGCCACCCTCGCACGGGACAGCTGCGCCCGGTACACGGCCGCCAGCGACGGCCACAGCCGCGCCGCGGGGGCGAGCTCGGCCGCGGCCGGCCCCGCCTCCGGTACGGCGGTCCGGGCCCCGTCGGGCAGAACCTGCGCGGGTACGACACTCACGACGAGCTGCTCCTCTTCCCTACGGCAGCCGTACCGGCCCCACCGGGTACGGCCCGCGCCCTGTGTACGGCCCGCGTGCTCATGCCTTCACCAGCCCCTGCCGGGCGGCGCCGCCGAGGGCCAGGTAGACGTCCTCCAGGCTGGGCGTGGCCAGGGTGAAGTCGTCCAGGGCGGCGAAGGCGGCGCCGCCGGTCACCGTGGCGACGGCGGCGCGGGCCTCCTCGGGGGCGAGCCGCAGCGTCCAGCGCCGACCGGACTCGACCGCGCGCTCGCGCAGCACGGCGACCTCGGGCACCTCCAGCGGCGCCCGCTCCCGCCACACCAGCTCCACCCGGACCTCGCCGGCGACGCGTTCCTTCAGCCCGGCGGGGGTGTCGCAGGCGATGACCCGGCCCCGGTCGAGCACGGCGACCCGGTCGAGCACGGTCTCGGCCTCGATGACGTTGTGGGTGACGAGGAGGACGGTGGTGCCGCGTTCGGCGCGCCGCCGGTCCACGGCCGCCCAGACCGCGCGCCGGGCCACCGGGTCCATGCCGGTGGTCGGCTCGTCCAGGACGAGCAGCGGGCGCTCGCCGACGAGGGCGGCGGCGAAGGTGGCGAGCCGGCGCTGCCCGCCGGACAGCTTCTTCAGCGGCCGCCCGGCGATCGGGGTGAGCCCCAGCTCCTCCAGTACGGCGTCCCGCTCGGCTCGCGCCGCCCGCGCGTCCAGGCCGCGCAGGCGTCCGGTGGTCTCGGCAGCGAGGGAGACGGTCAGCTCGTCCAGGGCGGTGGACTCCTGGCCCAGGTAGGCGAGGAGCCGTGCGGCCCGCTCGGGGTGGCGCACGATGTCGTGGCCGAGGATCTCGACGCTGCCGGTGTCGGGGCGCAGCAGACCGGTGAGCTGTCGTACGAGGGTGGACTTGCCGGCGCCGTTGGGGCCGAGCAGCCCGAAGATCTCGCCGCGCCGTACCGTCAGCTCCAGGGCATCGGTGGCCCGCACCTCGGGGGTGCCGGGTGCGCCGCGGCGGCCCTTGACGGCCGGATAGGTCTTGGCGAGCCCGCGTACGCGGACGACCTCGTCCTGCCGAAGTGCCTGCCCCACGCGCGTACTCACAAGGGGAGAGGGTACGGGGTCCGGCCCCTTTACCCACCCTTGGGGCCACCCGGAGCAACACCGGGCGCGGAGCCGGTGTGCCCCCGTCCGGGCCTCGTACCGGCCCCGTGCGGCCCGCTCCGCCTCACACCGGTCGCGGCTCCCGGCCTCGTCCCCGCCGCGCCGCTCCCCCGTGCCGGGCGCCGCCTCACTCCCCCGCGTTCGCGGGTTCCGCCGCGGCCGGGATGTCGCACTCGCGCCAGAAGCCTGCCCGAATGGCGTAACGGTCGTGCTCGTCGATCTGGTCGTCCTTGTGCGCGAGCAGCCCGAAGCGGGCGGCGTAGCGCAGCAGCTCCCCGTCGATGCGGTGCGGGATGCGCGGGTACATCTGGGACAGCCGCTGGAGATGGCTCTGGTCGCCGAGCCGGGAGATCCAGCGGCGGGCGAAGACCTGCCCGACCTCGTACGGATCGCCGCCGACGGTGGTGATGTCCTCCTCACGGTCGGCCCAGCGCTGCTCGGCCGTGGTGAGCTGGGCGAGGGTCGGCATGGCGGCGGCCTCGGCCGGTTCGGTCACCGCGCCCGGCCGGTCCACCCAGCCCTTGTCGGAGGACCAGCGCAGGGTCGCGGTGGCCGGCTGCTGGGCGGTCTGGACGGCGCCGGGGGCGCGCAGCGCGGCGAGGTCCTTGGGAGTGGGGACGCCCTTGGTCACCGGCACCCGCTCCTGGGTCCCGTTCGCGGCGGCGTCGCCGGCCGGGCGCGTCTCCTGCTCGGCGGAGCGCTCGGCGGCCGCGGCGAGCGCGGACTCGGGCAGCGGCGCGGAGAGGATCGCAGCGATCTCGGGCCGCGGCACCGGCTGCGGCGCGCACACACCGGTCAGCTCCTTGGCCCGGACCGCCTGGGTGATCCACGCCCGGTCCAGGACGCGCCGCTCGTCGGCCTCGGCGACCAGGTCCTCGGACTGGTTGTAGTCCCCGTCGGCGGCCTGTACGGCCCACAGGTGGACGGCGACGCCATGCTCCTTGGCCGCCATCATGCCGGGCAGCAGATCGCCGTCGCCGGTGACCAGGACGACGTCGGAGCAGGCCCGGTTGCGGGCCAGCTCGGTCAGCTCGGCGTGCATGGCGGCGTCCACGCCCTTCTGCGCCCAGCGCCCGTCACTGCGCGTGAGGGCGCCGAGGCGGACGGTGACGCGGGGCATCACGCGCAATCTGCGGTGCTCGGGCTGCGGAACCCGGTCGGGGGCGCCGTCGAACCAGTAGATGCGCAGCAGGGGGCGCTCGGTCTCGAACTCCGCGCGCTCGCGCAGCGCCTGGATCAGCGCGGGGTGGTCGACGGTGATCCGGGACCGCGAGGGCTCGCCCGCGAGGAGACTGGCGGCTGCGCCCAGCAGATACCCGGCGTCCACCAGGACGATGCAGCGGTCCACGCGACTCACCCTCTTTCCGGGAGGTTTTGCTTCGGACTTCCTTCGAGTCTGCCCGACCGCGCGGGGGTTAACGGCCCGAACTCGATCTTCGGCGTGGCGTTTGCGGCTGTTACCCGCCAACCTACCCTGTCACACAGGGTAATTGTCCGACATGCGATTGATGTCAGCTTATGTGAATCTGAATCCGGTCCTGGCCCCCAGATCCCCCGCAGGAGGCAGATCACCATGGCCAAGAACAAGAACCGCAAGCAGGGCGGCTCGCAGAACCGCGCCGCGCAGCACGCCGGTCCGGCGCACGAGCAGACGCAGCACGCCGCGGAGTCCCACGAGTCCCCGGTGACACACATCCAGGGCAGTTCCGGTGATACCGGGCGCGGCCGGAAGCAAAAGAGCTTCGGCCACAACTAAGGGGCGCTGGACGCCTGTTGCGTAAGAAAGAGGGGCGCACCCGCCGCGGGTGCGCCCCTCTCGCGAACTCGGCGCCGCGCCGCCGGCAGCCCGCTCAGCCCGCCAGGCAGGACGGGCCGAGCAGCACCTTCAGGTCACCGAACAGCGCCGGGTCGGGCTTGACCCGGTGCCGGTCCAGGCGCAGCACCGTGGTCTTGCGCGGGCCCTGGAGCTTGATCCGCACCTCGCTGTCGCCCTTGTGGTGGCTGAGGATCTCGCCGAGGCGGCTGACCATGGGCGGGGTGACCCGCGTCGCCGGGATGGTGAGGACCACCGGCGCGTTGGCGCCCGCGTTGGACAGGTCCGGGACCATCAGCTCCATGGCGACGAGCCGGGGCACGTCCTCGCGCTTGTCGAGGCGGCCCTTGACGAACACCACGGCGTCCTCGACCAGTTGGGTCGACACCAGCTGGTAGGTGGCCGGGAAGAACATGCACTCGATGGAGCCCGCGAGGTCCTCGACGGTGGCGATCGCCCAGGCGTTGCCCTGCTTGGTCATCTTGCGCTGGAGGCCCGAGATGATGCCGCCGATGGTGACCACCGCGCCGTCCGCGTGCTCACCGCCGGTGAGCTGGGAGATGCCCGCGTCGGCCTTGTCGGACAGCACGTGTTCGAGGCCGAACAGCGGGTGGTCGGAGACGTACAGACCGAGCATCTCGCGCTCCTGGGCGAGCAGATAGGTCTTGTCCCACTCCTCGTCGGTGAACTGCACGTCGAGACCGAAGCCGGGCTCGTCGGCGCTGTCGTCGCCCATGCCGCCGAAGAGGTCGAACTGGCCCTCGGCCTCCTTGCGCTTGACCGCCACCACGTTGTCGATCATCGGCTCGTACTGCGCCGTGAGGCCCTTGCGGGTGTGGCCCATGGTGTCGAACGCGCCGGCCTTGATCAGCGATTCGGTGGTGCGCTTGTTGCAGACGACCGCCTCGACCTTGTCGAGGTAGTCGGGGAAGGAGGCGTACTTCCCCTTGGCCTTGCGGCTCCTGATGATCGACTCGACCACGTTGGTGCCGACGTTGCGCACCGCGGAGAGGCCGAAGAGGATCACGTCGTCGCCCTGGGCGGCGAAGTTGGCCTCCGACTCGTTGACGTTCGGCGGGAGCACCCGGATGCCCATGCGGCGGCATTCGTTGAGGTACACCGCCGACTTGTCCTTGTCGTCCTTGACGGAGGTCAGCAGTCCGGCCATGTACTCGGCGGGGTGGTTGGCCTTGAGGTAGGCGGTCCAGTACGACACCAGGCCGTACGCGGCCGAGTGCGCCTTGTTGAAGGCGTAGCCGGCGAACGGGACCAGCACGTCCCACAGCGCCTGGATGGCCTCGTCGCTGTAGCCGTTCTTGCGGGCGCCGGCCTGGAAGATGGTGAAGTTCTTCGCCAGCTCCTCGGGCTTCTTCTTGCCCATCACACGGCGCAGGATGTCGGCCTCGCCGAGCGAGTACCCGGCGATGATCTGGGCGGCCTTCTGCACCTGCTCCTGGTAGACGATCAGGCCGTAGGTGACGTCCAGGACCTCCTTGAGCGGCTCCTCCAGCTCGGGGTGGATCGGCGTGATCTCCTGCTGCCCGTTCTTGCGCAGCGCGTAGTTCGTGTGGGAGTTCATGCCCATCGGGCCCGGCCGGTACAGGGCCGACACGGCGGAGATGTCTTCGAAGTTGTCGGGCTTCATCAGCCGCAGCAGCGAGCGCATGGGGCCGCCGTCGAACTGGAAGACGCCGAGGGTGTCGCCGCGCTGGAGCAGTTCGAAGGTCTTGGGGTCGTCCAGCGGCAGGGACAGCAGGTCGATGTCGAGGCCCTTGTTGGCCTTCACCATCTTGACCGCGTCGTCCATGATCGTGAGGTTGCGCAGGCCCAGGAAGTCCATCTTCAGCAGGCCGAGCGACTCGCAGCTCGGGTAGTCCCACTGCGTGATGGTCACGCCGTCGGTGTGCCTGACCCAGACCGGGACGTGGTCGGTGATGGTCTCGCTGGACATGATCACGCCGGCCGCGTGCACACCCATCTGCCGGACCAGGCCCTCCACACCGCGGGCGGTGTCGATGACCTTCTTCACGTCCGGTTCGTTCTCGTACATCGCCCGGACCTCGCCCGCCTCCGAGTAACGGGGGTGGCTGGGGTCGGTGATGCCGGACAGCGGGATGCCCTTGCCGAGGACGTCGGCGGGCATGGCCTTGGTGATGCGGTCGCCCATCGCGTACGGGTAGCCCAGCACACGCGCCGAGTCCTTGATCGCGTTCTTGGCCTTGATGGTGCCGTAGGTGCCGATCTGGGCGACCTTGTCGGCGCCGTACTTCTCGGTGACGTACCGGATCACCTCGGCGCGCCGGCGCTCGTCGAAGTCGATGTCGACATCGGGCATCGAGATGCGCTCGGGGTTGAGGAAGCGCTCGAAGATCAGGCCGTGCGGGATCGGGTCGAGGTCGGTGATGCCCATGGCGTAGGCGACGATCGAGCCGGCCGCGGAGCCTCGGCCGGGGCCGACCGCGATGCCGTTGTTCTTGGCCCACATGATGAAGTCGGCGACCACGAGGAAGTAGCCGGGGAAGCCCATCGAGATGATGACGTCCATCTCGTAGTCCGCCTGCTTCTGGCGGTCCTCGGGGATGCCGCCGGGGAAGCGGCGCTCCATGCCGCGGCGGACCTCCTCCTTGAACCAGGTGACCTCGGTGTACCCCTCGGGGATGTCGAACTTCGGCATCAGGTCGCGCTTCTCGAACATGCCGGTGGTGTCCACCATCTCGGCGATCAGGAGCGTGTTGGCGCAGCCCTCCTGCCAGGCGTCCGAGGAGTCGATGGCGTACATCTCGTCCGTGGACTTCAGGTAGTAGCCGGTGCCGTCGAACTTGAAGCGGTCGGGGTCGGAGAGGTTCTTGCCGGTCTGGATGCACAGCAGCGCGTCGTGAGCGGTCGCCTCATGGGCGTACGTGTAGTGCGAGTCGTTGGTGACCAGCGGGGGGATGCCGAGCTTCTTGCCGATCTCCAGGAGGCCGTCGCGGACCCGGTGCTCGATGTCGATGCCGTGGTCCATCAGCTCCAGGAAGTACTTGTCCTTGCCGAAGATGTCCTGGTACTCGGCGGCGGCCTTGAGCGCCTCGTCGAACTGGCCGAGGCGCAGCCGGGTCTGCACCTCGCCGGAGGGGCACCCGGTGGAGGCGACGATGCCCTCGGACCACTGGGAGATGGTCTCCTTGTCCATCCGGGGCCACTTCTGGAGCCAGCCCTCGGCGTAGGCGTCGGAGGACAGCCGGAAGAGGTTGTGCAGACCGGTCCTGTTCACCGCCCACATCGTCTTGTGGGTGTAACCACCGGAGCCGGAGACGTCGTCGCGCTTCTGGTGCGGCTGGCCCCACTGGATCTTGCGCTTGTTGCGCCGGGACTCGGGGGCGACATAGGCCTCGATCCCGATGATCGGGGTGATCCCGGCCTTCTGCGCGGAGTGGAAGAAGTCGTACGCGCCGTGCAGGTTGCCGTGGTCGGACATGGCGATGTGCGTCATGCCCATTTCATTGCAGGCGTTGAACATGTCCTTCAGCCGCGCGGCACCGTCCAGCAGCGAGTACTGGGTGTGGACGTGCAGGTGCGTGAACGGCGGCTTTGACACGGTTCGGCCTCCAAGGAGAACGTCAGGCGACGGGCGGGCGGACACTCTGGGGGACAGCCTCGAATCCTATGCCCTGCCACTGACAGCCGGGACGGATCCCCGCGTACGGTCGGGCGGGAACCGGGCACTCCCGCACGGCGTCGCCCGTTGGAGACGGCGAAAGCACTGTCGTATCCATGGACGCACAGTGACGCACCACTCCCGCACCAGGAGGCATCCCGCGATGTCGGATTCCCAGCCCGGCGCCGAGCAGCGCGGCGAGGAGATCCTCGCCGTGTTCGACACCGCCTTCGGCAGGCTCCTGGCCGCCGACCCGGCCGCGTTCCGGGTGAAGTTCCGGAAGATGGCGGCCTCGGCCTTCGCCTTCTACCGGGGCACGGCGTGCCTCTTCTACCACGACATCGACGCCGAGCGGCGGGGCGGCCCCTATCTGGACGACCGCACCTCGCGCGTATGGATCCACGGCGACCTGCACGCGGAGAACTTCGGCACGTACATGGACTCGTACGGCCGCCTGGTGTTCAACGTGAACGACTTCGACGAGGCGTACGTCGGCCCCTTCACCTGGGACCTGAAGCGCTTCGCCGCCTCGATCGCGCTCCTCGGCTACGCCAAGGCGCTCGGCGACGACCAGATCAGCGAGCTGGTGACGGTCTACGCGGCCGCCTACCGGGAGCGGATCCACGCCCTGGCCACCGGCGCCAAGAGCGACGAGGTGCCGCCGTTCACCCTGGACACCGCGGAGGGCCCGCTGCTCGGCGCGCTGCGCGCGGCCCGCTCGATGACCCGGTTCGAGCTGCTGGAGTCGATGACCGAGATCCGCGACTTCGAACGCCGGTTCACCTCGGGGCCCGGCACGGTCGAGCTGGACGCGGCCGACCGCTACAAGATCCTCGCGGCCTTCGACGGCTACCTGGAGACGCTGCCCGACTCCTCCCTGGCCCGCCCCGACTCCTACCGGGTCAAGGACGTCGTGGGCCGCCGGGGCGTCGGCATCGGCTCGGCCGGGCTGCCGTCGTACAACATCCTCCTGGAGGGCCACAGCGACGCCCTGGAGAACGACGTCGTGATCTACATCAAGCAGGCCCAGACCCCGGCGGTCTCCCGGCACATCACGGACCCGGCCATCGCCGGGTACTTCCAGCACGAGGGCCACCGCACGGTGATCTCCCAGCGCGCCCTCCAGGCACACGCCGACCCGTGGCTGGGCTGGACCGAGCTGGACGGCGCGGGCCAGCTGGTCGCCGAGATCTCGCCGTACGCCGTCGACCTGGACTGGAGCGAGCTCGACGACCCGGAGGAGATCGCGCTGGTCGTGGCCGACCTGGGCCGGGCCACGGCCACCATGCACGCGGCGGCCGACGACACCTCCGGCGAGTCCCTGGTGCCCTTCTCCACCGAGCGGGCCATCGACGCGGCGATCGCGGCCGACGAGGAGGGCTTCGCCCCCCTGCTGGTGGACTTCGCCCACACCTACGGCGCCCGCGCCCGCGCGGACCACCAGATCTTCGTGGACCTCTTCCGCAACGGCCGGATTCCGGGGCTTCAGGACGCCTCGCCGAGGCGGTAGCGTGCGGGTACTCACAGGCCCCCTTTAGGGGTCCCTTACTCCGGTTCGTGACAGACTCTGCTCTCGCTATGGACATATCCGGGACCTATCTCAGAGCCGTACGCGCGGTGCTGTTCACGGCCTTCGTCGTGACCCTCGGCACCGCGTCGCACGTGCTGCTGTCCCGGACGCCGCTGCCGGCCGCGACCGTGGCCGCGGTCGCCGCCGGAGTCTTCGCCGGCGCGTACGCGCTGGCGGGCCGCGAGCGCGGCTTCGGCCGGATCGCGGCCCTGCTGGTCCCCCTGGAACTGACCGCCGACACGGTGTTCACCACCGGCCAGCGGACCTGCTACGGCCCGGCGGGCGGCCCGGTCGCCGGACCCCTGCACGCCTTCGGCTTCGACCTGCTGTGCCACGGCGGCGCGGTGGGCACCCCGCTGGCCCAGGTGAGCCGCGGCCAGGCCGCCGGTGTACTGGCGCATGCCTCCCCGGCCACCGCCTGGCTGCTGCTCGCCGCGCACATCGGCGTGAGCCTGCTGGCCGCCGCCTGGCTGCGCCGGGGCGAGCGGGCCCTGGTGCAGCTGCTGCGCGCGGTGGCCGCCGCCTCCTTCCGGCCGCTGCTCCTCGCGGTGGCCGCGGTCACCGTACGACTCCTTCCCGAGGGCCGGCCGCCCCGCCCGGCCCGGCACCCGGCCGCCGTCCGCGACCGGCTGCTCGCGCACTCCCAGAAACGGCGTGGACCGCCGTGCTCCGCCCCGCTCACCGCCTGGTGAGCGACCTGGAGCACCCCACCCGTATCCCGCGCACGTCAGGTGCGCGCCCCCCAGGGAGAACACCCACATGAGCAAGCGGAACAGCCAGGCGGCGAAGACGGCGGCCCGAGAGCGGCTGCGCGAGGAGCGCGAGCGCCAGGCCAAGCGCGCCAAGGCCAGGCGCCAGGCACTGGTGGCCGGCGGCATCGTGGTCGTCCTGGCCGCCGCGGGCGGCATCGGCTACCTGGTCGTCCAGGCCAACAAGCCCGGCCACTGGGAGAAGATGAAGACGGCCAAGGTCGTCGCGCCCGCCCACACCGAGGGCACCGACGGCACCACGGTCGTCATCGGCAAGGCGAGCGCCAAGAAGACCCTCAAGATGTACGAGGACCCGCGCTGCCCGGTGTGCGCCCAGTTCGAGCAGACGGTCGGCACGACGCTGCACAAGGACATCGAGGACGGCAAGTTCAAGTACCAGTACGTGGGTGCCACCTTCCTGGACGCCCATGACAACGGCCAGGGCTCCAAGAACGCGCTGAGCGCGCTCGGCGCCGCGCTGAACGTGAGCCCCGAGGCGTTCCTGGACTACAAGTCCGCGCTGTACTCCACGAAGTGGCACCCGGACGAGAACGACGACAAGTTCAAGGACGACAGCTACCTCATCAAGGTCGCCGACACCGTCCCGGCGCTGAAGAACAACACCACGTTCCAGAACGCCGTCAAGAAGGGCACCTACGACGCCTGGGCGATGGCCATGTCGAAGCAGTTCGACGACAACAAGGACGGTGTGACCGGCACTCCGGGCTTCGTCATGGACGGCAAGCAGCTCAACGGCGGCAACATGATCACGTCGGTGGCCGAGTTCAACAAGATCATCGACGCGGCCCTCAAGAGCTGACGGCTCCCTGCGGGCCGCCGGACTCCGGGGTGCCGGCACCCTTTCGGAAACCGACGGCCCGGTGAAGGGCGGGCGAACATTGCCTGTTCGCCCGCCCTTTCGCCCTACCGGCCGGTAACCTGATCGGCCGTGACCAGTCGAAACAGTTCGCTGCCGGCCTCCCAGGGCCCCAACTGCCTTGCCCCCAGCCGCCGTACGGTCGTCAAGGCCGCCGCGGCGACCGCCGTGCTGGCCGGGCCGCTCGCCGCCGCCCTTCCGGCCCGCGCCGCCGCCCAGGCCCCCGCCTTCCTGCACGGCGTGGCCTCCGGTGACCCGCTGCCCGACGGCATCCTGCTGTGGACCCGCATCACCCCGACCCCGGACGCCACCCCCGGTTCGGGCATCGGCCCGGACACCGCGGTCAGTTGGGTCGTCGCCACCGACAAGGCGCTCACCCAGGTCGTCAGCCGGGGCTCCACCACCGCGACGGCCGCCTCGGACCACACCGTGAAGGCCGACATCCGCGGCCTCCAGCCGGCCACCGACTACTGGTTCCGCTTCTCCTGCGGCGGCACCGACTCCCCGGTCGCCCGCACCCGCACCGCCCCGGCCGCCACCGCGGACGTCGCCGGGCTCCGCTTCGGCGTGGTCACCTGCGCCAACTGGGAGGCGGGTTACTTCTCCTCGTACCGCCACCTCGCCACGCGCAACGACCTCGACGCCTGGCTGCACCTCGGCGACTACATCTACGAGTACGAGTCCGGCGAGTACGCGGCCCGCGGCAAGGTGGTCCGGCAGCACGCCCCCACCAACGAGATCATCACGCTCGCCGACTACCGCACCCGGCACGGCAAGTACAAGACCGACCCCGACCTCCAGGCCCTGCACCTGAAGGCACCGGTCATCGCGATCTGGGACGACCACGAGTTCGCCGACAACGCGTGGTCGGGCGGCGCGGTCAACCACACCGAGGGCGCCGAGGGCACCTGGACCGCCCGCAAGGCCGCCGCCAAGCAGGCCTACTTCGAGTGGATGCCGGTGCGCCCGGCGATCGAGGGCACCACCTACCGGCGGCTGCGCTTCGGCAAGCTCGCCGACCTGGCCCTGCTGGACCTGCGCTCCTTCCGCTCCCAGCAGGTGTCCGGCACCAGCGGCTCGGTGGACGACGCGAACCGCACCATCACCGGGCGGGCCCAGCTCGACTGGCTGAAGGCGGGCCTGAAGGCGTCCGACACCACGTGGCGCCTGGTCGGCAACTCGGTGATGATCGCGCCGTTCGTCATCGGCTCGCTCACCGCCGACCTGCTCAAGCCGCTCGCCAAGCTGCTCGACCTGCCGCAGGGCGGCATAGGCGTCAACACCGACCAGTGGGACGGCTACACCCACGACCGCCGGGAACTCCTCGACCACCTGACGTCGAACAGCATCGGCAACACCGTCTTCCTGACCGGCGACATCCACATGTCCTGGGCCAACGACGTGCCGGTGGACGCGGGCACCTACCCGCTGTCGGAGTCGGCCGCCACCGAGTTCGTCATCACCTCGGTGACCTCCGACAACCTCGACGACATCGTCAAGGTGCCCGAGGGCGTGGTCTCCACGGTCGCAGCGCCGCTCATCGAGGCCGCCAACCGGCATGTGCACTGGGTGGACACCGACCGGCACGGCTTCGGCGTCCTCGACATCACCGCCGACCGCGCCCAGATGGACTACTACGTCCTCTCCGACCGCACCGACCCGAACGCCACCGCCTCCTGGGAGCGCTCGTACCGCACCCGCACCGGCACCCAGAAGATCGAGCGGACCTACGACCCGGTCTAGGGACTTACCCCGGATCGTGCCGGGGTCGCGGAGCCTAGGCGCTCCGCAGGCCGTCGAGGAAACCGAGTGCCACGCGCCAGGTCGCCTCGGCGGCCTGCGCGTCGTAGTCCGGCAGGCCGGGGTCCGTGTACAGGTGCCCGGCCCCGGCGTACCGGTAGACCTCCACATCGGCGCCCGCCCGGCCCATCCGGAGGTACCAGGCGCCGAGCCAGTCGTCCGTCTCGAACGGGTCCGGCTCGGCCACGTGCAGCTGCACCGGCAGCTCGTCCACGTACGCGTTCGGGGCGATGTCCGAGGTGCCGTGCACCAGCAGCAGCCCGCGCGCCTTGTCGTCGCCGAGCGCGAGGGTCTGCGCCACGGAGGCGCCCAGCGAGAACCCGGCGTAGACCAGTCCGCGCTCGGAGTACGGTGCCGCCGCCAGCACGGCCCGCTTCAGCAGCTCCTCCTTGCCGATCCCGTCGCCGAACTCCATGCCCTCCTCGACGGTGTCGAACGTCCGGCCCTCGAAGAGATCCGGCGTCCACACCTCGTGGCCGGCCGTGCGCAGCCGCTCGGCGGCATCGCGCACCGCGGGCCGGAGCCCGTAGGACGAGTGAAAGAGCATGATGTTCATGAGCCCATGGTGCCAGCCGCGGGTGCCCGGCCCCGGAGCGGGACAAGTCACAGGTTCACGATCGCCGTAGCCGGTTACGTTCCAAGGCATGGAGACCGTACTGCGCCCTGTCGTCGTGGTCGGCGCGTCCGTGTTCCTGACCGTCCTCGTCGGCTGGGCCACGGACCTGCTGCTGCGCAAGGCGGACGAACGCCACCCCGAGACCCCCCTGTGGGGCCGGCTGCGGCGCGCCCGCGTTCCGTACCAGCTGGTTCTATGCGCCGCCCTGCTCAGAGGCTCCTACGACCAGGCGGAGCTGCTGGAGGAGCACCGGGTCGGCATCGGGCGCACCCTGACCCTGGTGCTGATCGGGGCGGCGGCCTGGCTGGTGATCCGGATCGCTGGGGCCGTGGTCGAGACGACGTACAGCCGCTACGCGCGCGCCCATCACGACGCGGCGCGGGTGCGCCGGGTGCGCACCCAGGTCACGCTGATCATGCGCGTGGTCTCGGCGATCGTCGGGGTGGTCGCGGTGGCCGCGATGCTGCTGACCTTCCCGGCGATGCGCGCGGCGGGCGCCTCCCTGCTGGCCTCGGCCGGTGTGCTCGGCATCGTGGCCGGCGTCGCCGCGCAGTCGACACTCTCCAACCTGTTCGCCGGGCTCCAGATAGCCTTCGGGGACATGGTCCGCATCGGCGACACGGTGGTCGTGGACGGCGAGTGGGGCACGGTCGAGGAGATCACCCTGACCTTTCTGACGGTACGGACCTGGGACGAGCGCCGGATCACCATGCCGGTGTCGTACTTCACCTCCAAACCCTTCGAGAACTGGTCGCGGGGCACCTCGCAGATGACCGGGATCGTTTTCTGGCAGCTCGATCACAGCGCGCCGCTGGAGGCGATGCGCGAGAAGCTGCGCGACATCCTGCGCCACTGCGCGGCCTGGGACGGCCGCGCCGCCAACCTGGTGGTCACCGACTCCACCCCCAACACCATCGAGGTGCGCGCGCTGGTGACCGCGAAGGACGCCGACGACATCTGGACGGTCCGGGTCGCGGTCCGCGAGCAGATGATCACCTGGCTGTCCGCGGAGCACCCCTACGCGCTGCCCCGTGTCAACACCGCGGACGCGGTGCTGCCGCCTTACCGCGTCCCCGCCCCGGACCGCCACTCCCTGCGCAAGGCGTACGAGTTCCCGCGCACCGGCCGGGGCTGAGCGGGGTGGGGCCGCCGGCCGGCGCGGCTTCGCTCAGTGTCCGCGTTCCGCGCCCCCGTTGACCTGGATGATCTGGGAGGTGATGTGCCCGGCGGCGGGCGAGGCCAGCCAGTGCAGGGTGGCGGCCACATCGCCCGGTTCGCCGGGGCGGCCGGTGGAGGTCTCGGCGATGAGCTGTGCGCGCCGCTCCTCGGGCAAGCCGTCGCCGAAGAAGCCGGTGTCCTCGATATAGCCGGGCGCCACCACGTTCACGGTGATGCCCCGGTGGCCCAGCCGGCGGGCCAGATCATGGGCGTACGGATGCAGCGCGGCCTTGGACGCGGCGTAGGCGCCGGTGCCCGAGCCGCGGTAGGCGGCGATGGAGCTGAGAAAGAGCACCCGGCCGCCGGGCTCGGCGAGCCGCTCCTCAAGGGCCTCGGTGAGCAGCGCCGCGGTCAGCGTGTTGAGTCTGAAGGCGGTGGTCCAGGCATGGGCCACCCGGTCCAGCGGGTCCTCGCTCCCGGCCGGGGCTTCCAGGCCGCCGGAGCCCCCGGCGCTGTGCACGAGCACGTCGACGGTGCCGAACTCACGGGCCACGAGGCGGGCGACCTCGCGCACGTCGGCGGGCTCGGTGAGGTCGGCCGCGTGGGTGAGCGCCCCCGGCACCCCGGCCTTCTCCAGCACCTGCGCACGCCGCCCGAGAAGCAGCACCCGGTCCCCGTCCGCGGCGAAGGCCCGTGCCGTCGCGAGGCCGATGCCCGTGCCGCCACCACTGATCACGATGTTGCGAGTCATGATCCGAGAGTAGGAGTCCCCGGCGGACGGCGCTTCCGGTTATCCACAGCCGCCTCATATTCGTATGACCGGAGGTACACATCCGGCCTGATCGCCTGATCCAAACGAGAGGCCCTAGCGCAGGCTGCGCACGTCGAGGTGGCGCAGGACCCGGTCCACGATCTCCGGGTCCATCCCCGGTTCGCTGCGCGCGGCGAGCACCTCGTGCCGGGCCGCGCTGAGCATCTCGCCCTGGATGCGCCGGATCCGCTTCAGCCGCTTGGCCCGCTGGTGCTGTGCCTCCCGGCGCTCCTCCTCGCCCATGTCGGGGCTGATCCGGATGCCGATGTCGAAGGCCTGCCGGAGCATCTGCTCGGACAGTTCCTCGGGCAGCTCCTCCACCTGCTCGATCTCCCGCAGCCGCCGCTTGGCCGCCTTCGCCGCGCGCACCGCGAGATCCTTCTCGTACTCCTTCTCCCGCTCGGCGTCGGCCCGCACCCGCAGCCGCCTGACCAGCCACGGCAGGGTCAGTCCCTGGATCACCAGGGTGGCGACGATCACCCCGAAGGCGATGAAGACGATCTCGTCCCGGTCGGGGAAGGGTCCTCCGGCGTCGGTCTTCAGCGGGATGGCCAGCGCCAGCGCGACCGAGGCCACCCCGCGCATCCCGGACCACCACATCACGACCGTCTCCCGCCAGCTCGCCGGGATCTCCTCGTCCAGGTCCCGCCGGGCGTGCAGCCGTTTGGTCAGCCAGGTCGCCGGCAGCAGCCACAGCAGTCGTACGACGATCACCACGCCGGCGACGGCGGCCGACCAGCCGAGCAGTTCGCCCCACCGTCCGCTGGCCGTGCGGATCGCGTTGTGCAGTTCCAGGCCGATCAGGCCGAAGGCGACGCCCGTGACGAGGGTGTCGATGATGTCCCAGAAGGTGTGTCCGGCCAGCCGGGTCATCACGTCGTCGGCGCCGGTGGCGTACTCGGACAGGTAGAGGGCCGTGGTGAGCACGGCGAGGACGCCGGAGCCCTGGAGCTTCTCCGCGAGCACATAGGAGGCGTAGGGCACCAGCAGGGTCAGGCCGATCTGGAGCGTCGGGTCCCCCAGCAGGTCCATCACCCGGTTCGCGCCCCAGCCGAGCAGCAGTCCCACGGCGACCGCGACCACGGCGGACAGCACCAGTGCCAGACCGGCCCGCCAGGGCGAGAAGACGCCGCTCACCGCGGCGGCGATCGCCACGTGGTAGAGCACGATGGCCGTGACGTCGTTGAACAGCCCCTCGCCCTCCAGGATCGACACCAGGCGGCGCGGCAGCCCGAGTTGCCCGGCGACGCTGGTCGCGGCGACCGGATCGGGCGGGGCGATCAGGGCGCCCAGCGCCACGGCGGCGGCGACCGACAGTCCGGGCACGATCGCGTGGGCCACGACGGCGACGCACACCATGGTCACGAACACCAGGGCGACGGCCAGGGTGAGGATCGGGCGCCTGTTGGTCGCGAACTGCCGCCAGGAGGTGCGCCGTACGGCCGCGTACAGCAGCGGCGGGAGCAGTCCCGGCAGGATCAGCTCGGGCGGGATGTTCACGTTGGGCACGAAGTCGGCCACCGCGAGGACCCCGCCGAACAGCGTCATCAGCACCGGGGCCGGCACCCCGAGGCGGTCGCCCACCGGGACGCTCACCAGGGCCCCGAGCAGCAGGGCGAACAACAGAGCCAACTGATCCAAGGCCGGCGCTCCGGGGTCGACAGGGTGGGCGAGGCTTCAAGCCTGCCATGCCGCCCGGCCCCCGGCCGTTTCTGCGCATCGCCTCGGGGGTGCCGCCACACCCTGTTCACCGGCTCTTTCGCCGGCCGTCACAGGGCGCGGCGCATCGCCCTGTGGGGTATGCCGGCGTCCGGGAACTCCGGTCCGTAGGCCGCGTAGCCGAGCCGTTCGTAGAAGCCCAGGGCCCGCGTCTGCGCGTGCAGGTCCACCGCGGTCAGGCCGCGCGCACGGGCCGCGTCCTCGATGGCCCGCACCAGGGCGGCGCCGACGCCGAGCCCACGCGCCTCACGGGAGACCGCGAGCCGGCCGAGGGAGCCGACGGAGGGGTCCGCGCCGGTCTTGGCGACGGCCGCCTCGCCGGTCAGCAGCCGGCCGGTGCCCAGCGGGGCGCCGTCCGCGCCCAGGGCCAGCACATGCACGGCGACGGCGTCGTACGCGTCGTACTCGATGGTCTCGTCCACGCCTTGTTCGCGGACGAAGACCTCCTTGCGCACCGCGAAGCACGCCTCCAGGTCGGCGGGACTCTCGGCGACGCGGACGGTGCAGGTCATCCGTAGGTCTCCTCGCGGACCTGGTCGAGGGCCTGCTGGAGGTCCTCGGGGTAGTCGGAGGCGAACTCCGCCCAGCGGCCGTCGCCCGGATGCTCGAAGCCGAGGCGCACGGCGTGCAGCCACTGGCGGGTGAGGCGCAGCCGCTTGGCCAGGGTGGGATCGGCGCCGTAGGTGAGGTCGCCGACGCACGGATGGCGGTGGGCGGCCATGTGGACGCGGATCTGGTGGGTGCGGCCGGTCTCCAGCTTCACGTCGAGCAGGGAGGCGGCGCGGAATGCCTCGATGAGGTCGTAATGCGTCACCGAGGGCTTGCCGTCGGCGGTGACCGCCCACTTGTAGTCATGGTTGGGGTGGCGGCCGATCGGGGCGTCGATGGTGCCGCTCGTCGGGTCCGGGTGGCCCTGGACCAGGGTGTGGTAGCGCTTGTCGACCGTGCGCTCCTTGAACTGGCGCTTGAGCGAGGTGTACGCGTACTCCGACTTGGCCACCACCATCAGGCCGGATGTGCCCACGTCCAGGCGGTGCACGATGCCCTGGCGCTCGGCGGCGCCGGAGGTGGAGATCCGGTACCCGGCGGCGGCGAGGCCGCCGATGACGGTCGGTCCGGTCCAGCCCGGAGAGGGGTGCGCGGCCACGCCGACCGGCTTGACGATCACGACCACGTCATCGTCGTCGTGCACGATCTCCATGCCCTCGACGGGCTCGGCGACCACCTGCACCGGCGCGGGGGCCCCCGGCATCTCGACCTCCAGCCAGGCGCCGCCGCGCACCCGCTCGGACTTGCCGACGACCGCGCCGTCGACCTGCACCTTGCCGGACGCGGCCAGCTCGGCCGCCTTCGTGCGGGAGAAGCCGAACATGCGGGAAATGGCGGCGTCGACGCGCTCGCCCTCCAGGCCGTCGGGCACGGGCAGGGTACGGATCTCGGGAAGCGTGCTCACCCGTCGAGTATGCCGGACGGGCGGGGCGCCCCCGACCGGGCCTGTGGAAAACCGGCTCCGGCCGGTCCGCCGGGGCCGTGCCGTCAGTCCTTGTGGACCGTGCCGTCCGGGTCCAGACCGCGGAAGGAGAGCAGCACGATCAGGATGCCGCCGCACACGATCGCCGAGTCGGCGAGGTTGAAGATCGCGAAGCCCTTGGGCGCGATGAAGTCCACGACCTGGCCCTCGAAGACCCCCGGCGCGCGGAAGATCCGGTCGGTGAGGTTGCCGAGCGCGCCGCCGAGCAGCAGGCCGAGCGCGATGGCCCAGGGGAAGCTGTAGAGCTTGCGGGCCAGACGCATGATCACCACGATCACCGCGGCCGCGATCACCGTGAAGATCACGGTGAAGGCCGCGCCGAAGCCGAAGGCGGCGCCCGGATTGCGGATGGCGTTCAGTTCCAGCAGGTCCCCGACGAGCTTGATCGGCGCATGGCCCTCCAGCTTGGCCACCACCAGCGTCTTGCTGATCAGGTCGAGCGCGTACGCGAACGCGGCCACGGCGAACAGCACGGCGATGCGGCGGCCGCGGCCGGTCCGCTCCGGCGCCCGTGCCGCCGTCTGCTCAGGGGCCTGATGTGCGCCGTCCTCCGGGGTGTCCGGCGTATTGATGATGCGCTCCGCCTCTGCCACGTGCGTCCCTCGACCTAGGTACCTGACTGAGGACGAGACTACGGCACGCTCCGGCGGCCCCACACGCTCAGGAGCGGCGTTCCTGCTTCTGCTTGCACTCCACGCACAGGGTGGCCCGCGGGAAGGCCTGCATCCGGGCCTTGCCGATGGGTTTGCCGCAGTTCTCGCACAGGCCGTAGGTGCCCGCGTCCAGTCGCTCGATCGCGCGTTCGGTCTGGGTGAGCATCTCGCGGGCGTTAGCGGCCAGCGCCAGCTCGTGCTCGCGGGTGATGTTCTTGGTCCCGGTGTCGGCCTGGTCGTCGCCGGCACCGTCCCCGGAGTCGCGCATCAGGCCGACGAGCGACTCCTCGGACGAGCTGATCTCCCGCCGCAGCCGCTCCATCTCGGACTGGAGCTCCGCACGCGCCTCGGCGACCTCCTGCGCGGTCCAGGGGTCCTCACCGGGGCGCACCGCCAGCTCGCCGGGCTCCGCCGCGGCGAGGCGCGCCTTGGGAACGGCGGTGTCCTCCGCCGTGACCGTGCCAGGAGTCTTCTTCGCAACCACCTTGGTGGCTCCCGTCTGCTTGGCGGCCCGCGCCGCGCCCGCCTTCTTGGCCGTGCTCTCGTCGTCCGGCTCCGCCTTGTGGGCCACGGTCTTCGCGGCCTTCCTGGCGCCCGGTTTCTTCGCCGCGGCCTTCCTGGCCGGCGTCTTCCCGGCCGCCGGGGTCTCCCGCGCGGCCGCCGTGGTCTTCCCGGCCGCCGCCTTCTTCGCCGGCGTCTTCTTGGCGGCCGTCTTCCGCGCCACCGGGTGGGCGTCGGCCTCCTCGGCCCCGCCCGTCTGCTCCAGGACCGGCTTCACGGCGGCTCCCTTCCCGGCCGCGGCCCTGGTGGCCGCAGCCTTCCCTTCCCCCTCCCCGGCCGCGGCCTGCCCCGCCGCCGTCCTGGCAGCGGCCTTCTCGGCAGCGGTTGTCTCGGTATCCGTCTTCCCGGCCACGGCCTTCTTCGCGCTCTTTCTCGGCACCATGGCCGCGGCCCCTTCACATAGGGTGATCTTGCTCGCGAATCGTGCTGGGACGATAAATCGACTTGCCTCCCGCGGCAACGGGGCACACCGCCCGATTCGCCCGCCCGCACCCCCGCGCGGCGGGCCTGCATCCGTTGTGCCCAGCTCCCCGCGGGGTAATCCGCCGCGCCGGGCATCACCCCGGCCACCCTCGCCATTCGGGGCACCCACCACCCGCGCCGGGCCCCCGGCGGCCTCCGCCCCGAAAAGCGGTCGGCCGCTGTCCGCGGGGCGCCGTACACTGGGCGCAGCGAGAAGCGTGGATGGGGACGAGTAGCGGCGTACGCAGCCCAGAGCGACCCGGGGACGGTGGAAGCCCGGGGGCGAGCGCGACGTGAAGATCACCCCGGAGCCGCCGGAAGAAAGCCGCAGCCGCAGGGCAAGGCCAGTAGAACCGGCTTCGCGAACCCAATGAGGGGGCTCACCCGCGGCCGAGGCCGTGGCGGGCCAAGGAGGGTGGTACCGCGGGAGCGCGCCGCACACGGCGTAGGAATCGAAGCTCTCGTCCCTCCGACGGAAGGCAGCAAGTCCGTTGGAGGATGCTCGCAGATGACAGCGCCGACGTACCGCCAGGTGCCCGCACAGGTCGACCTGCCCGCGCTTGAGCACGCCGTGCTCGACTTCTGGCGTGAGCAGAAGATCTTCGCCAAGACCCTGGAGCAGTCCGAGGGCCGCCCCGAATGGGTGTTCTACGAGGGGCCGCCCACCGCCAACGGCATGCCCGGCGCCCACCACATCGAGGCGCGCGTCTTCAAGGACGTCTTCCCGCGCTTCCGCACCATGCGCGGCTACCACGTGGCCCGCAAGGCCGGCTGGGACTGCCACGGCCTGCCCGTGGAGCTGGCCGTGGAGAAGGAGCTGGGCTTCTCCGGCAAGCAGGACATCGAGGCGTACGGCATCGCGGAGTTCAACGACAAGTGCCGCGAGTCCGTCACCCGGCACACCGACGCCTTCGCCGAGCTGACGACCCGCATGGGCTACTGGGTCGACCTGGACGACGCCTACCGGACCATGGACCCGGAGTACGTGGAGTCGGTCTGGTGGTCGCTGAAGGAGATCTTCGGCAAGGGCCTGCTGGTCCAGGACCACCGCGTCGCCCCCTGGTGCCCGCGCTGCGGCACCGGCCTGTCCGACCACGAGCTGGCGCAGGGCTACGAGACGGTCGTCGACCCCTCGGTGTACGTCCGCTTCCCGCTCACCTCCGGCCCGCTCGCCGGCGAGGCCGCGCTCCTGGTGTGGACGACGACCCCCTGGACCCTGGTCTCCAACACGGCGGTCGCCGCCCACCCGGAGGTCACCTACGTCGTCGCGGCGAACGGCGAGGAGAAGGTCGTCGTCGCCGAGCCGCTGCTCGCCAAGGCGCTCGGCGAGGGCTGGGAGCCCACCGGGCAGACCTTCACCGGTGCCGAGATGGAACGCTGGACCTACCAGCGCCCCTTCGAGCTCGTCGAGTTCCCGGAGCCGGCCCACTACGTGGTGAACGCGGACTACGTGACCACCGAGGACGGCACCGGCCTGGTCCACCAGTCCCCCGCCTTCGGCGAGGACGACCTCAGGGTCTGCCGCTCCTACGGACTGCCCGTCGTCAACCCGGTGCGCCCCGACGGCACCTTCGAGGAGGACGTGCCGCTGGTCGGCGGCGTCTTCTTCAAGAAGGCCGACGAACAGCTCACCGAGGACCTCAAGCAGCGCGGCCTGCTGTTCCGGCACCTGCCGTACGAGCACAGCTACCCGCACTGCTGGCGCTGCCACACCGCGCTGCTCTACTACGCGCAGCCCTCCTGGTACATCCGCACGACGGCCGTCAAGGACCGCCTGATCCAGGAGAACGAGAAGACCAACTGGTTCCCGGAGACGGTCAAGCACGGCCGCTTCGGCGACTGGCTGAACAACAACATCGACTGGGCGCTGTCCCGCAACCGCTACTGGGGCACCCCGCTGCCGATCTGGCGCTGCGAGGACGACCACCTCACGTGCGTCGGCTCCCGCGCGGAGCTGTCCGAGCTGTCCGGCACCGACCAGTCGGAACTCGACCCGCACCGCCCCTACATCGACGCGGTCACCTTCGCCTGCCCGCACGAGGGCTGCGGCAGGACGGCCACACGCGTGCCGGAGGTCATCGACGCCTGGTACGACTCCGGTTCGATGCCGTTCGCGCAGTGGGGCTACCCGTACAAGAACAAGGAGCTGTTCGAGAGCCGTTACCCGGCCCAGTTCATCTCCGAGGCGATCGACCAGACCCGCGGCTGGTTCTACACGCTGATGGCCGTCGGCACCCTGGTGTTCGACAAGTCGTCGTACGAGAACGTCGTGTGCCTCGGCCACATCCTGGCCGAGGACGGCCGCAAGATGTCCAAGCACCTGGGCAACATCCTCCAGCCGATCCCGCTGATGGACCAGCACGGCGCGGATGCGGTGCGCTGGTTCATGGCGGCGGGCGGCTCCCCCTGGGCGGCCCGCCGGGTGGGCCACGGCACCATCCAGGAGGTCGTCCGCAAGACGCTGCTGACGTACTGGAACACGGTCGCCTTCCAGGCGCTGTACGCGCGCACCTCGGACTGGGCGCCGAGCGCGGCCGACCCGGCCCCGGCCGAGCGCCCGCTGCTGGACCGCTGGCTGCTGTCCGAACTGCACGCCCTCACCGACCAGGTGACACAGGCGCTGGAGGGGTACGACACCCAGCGCGCCGGCAAGCTGCTGTCCGCGTTCGTCGACGACCTGTCCAACTGGTACGTCCGCCGTTCGCGCCGCCGCTTCTGGCAGGGCGACAAGGCCGCGCTGCGCACGCTGCACGAGGTGCTGGAGACGGTCACCCGGCTGATGGCCCCGATCACGCCGTTCATCACCGAGCGGGTGTGGCAGGACCTGATCGTGCCGGTCTCGCCGGGCGCGCCCGAGTCGGTGCACCTGGCGTCGTGGCCGGAGCCGGACCTCGGTTCGATCGACCCGGAGCTGTCGAAGCAGATGGTGCTGGTGCGCCGGCTCGTGGAGCTGGGCCGGGCCACGCGCGCCGAGTCGGGCGTCAAGACGCGTCAGCCGCTGTCCCGTGCGCTGATCGCGGCGAGCGGTTTCGAGACCCTGGACGGCGAGCTGCACGCGCAGATCACGGAGGAGCTGAACGTCTCCTCGCTGGCGTCGCTGTCCGAGGTCGGCGGCTCCCTGGTGGACACCACCGCCAAGGCCAACTTCCGTGCGCTGGGCAAGCGGTTCGGCAAGCGGGTGCAGGACGTGGCCAAGGCGGTCGCGGCAGCCGATGCCGCCGCGCTCTCGCTGGCGCTGCGACAGGGCACGGCGTCGGTGGAGGTCGACGGTGAGACGATCACACTGGCGCCGGACGAGGTGATCATCACCGAGACGCCGCGCGAGGGCTGGTCGGTGGCGTCCGACTCCGGTGCGACGGTGGCGCTGGACCTGGAGATCACGGAGGAGCTGCGGCAGGCGGGGCTCGCGCGTGACGCGATCCGGCTGATCCAGGAGGCCCGCAAGAACAGCGGCCTGGATGTGGCGGACCGGATCGCGCTGCGCTGGACGTCCACGGACCCGGCGGTGATCGCGGCGCTGAACGAGCACGCCGGGTTGATCGCGGAGGAGGTCCTGGCGACGGACTTCGCCCAGGGCGAGGCCGACGACAGCTTCGGGGACGCCTTCACCGACGAGGGGCTGAGCCTGGAGTTCCGGCTGCGCAAGGCGTAGGTGCCGGTAGCCACTTGAGCGAAGGGCCCGGTCTCCGACTCGGAGACCGGGCCCTTCTTGGCGGTGCCGGCTCGGCGCCCTTGGCGTCCCCGTGCCCTGAAAGCTCCGGCATACCCCGGTCGGAAGGGGCACCGCACACACAGTTTGAAAGGGCACCGCGCACACAAGAACGCGGCCCCGGACCGGAGTCCAGGGCCGCGTTCTCAGCGCTGCCGACGCCTACGGCGTACTACTCACCGTGGCCGGCGCTCAGTTGTCGTCCTCGTCGATCAGGAAACCGCGCATCGGCGAGGGGGCCTGGCCCATCGGGGACGGGCCCTGGGGGCGGACCGGAGCCATCGGCTGGGTCATGGCGGGCGTCATCTGCTGCTGACCGCCGTAGGACGGGCCGGACGACTGGGAGGGCGAGCCACCCATCGACTGGTTGCCGCCGTAGGACGGGGCGCTCGCGCCGGCCGGAGCCATGGAAGGCGCCGGGGACGGCGGCAGGGACGCGGCGGCCGGGGTGCGCGGCGGGGCCAGCGAGTCGTCGGCCTGGGTCTCCAGCTGGCGCAGCTGCGACTCCAGGTACGACTTCAGGCGCGTGCGGTACTCGCGTTCGAAGCCGCGCAGGTCCTCGACCTTGCGCTCCAGCGTGGCGCGAGCGGACTCCAGGGAGCCCATCGCGACGCGGTGCTTCTCCTGCGCGTCCCGCTCCAGGGCGTCGGCCTTGGCACGGGCGTCACGCTCCAGACCCTCGGCGCGGCTGCGGGCCTCGCCGACGATCTTGTTGGCCTCGGAGCGGGCCTCGGCGATCGCCTGGTCGGCGGTCTGCTGGGCCAGCGAGAGGACACGGGCGGCGCTGTCGCCGCCGGGGCCCTGACCGGGACCGCCCATGGGACCGCCCATCGGGCCACCCATCGGACCGCCCATGGGGCCACCCATCTGCTGCTGCATGGGCGGCTGACCGCCCATCGGGCCCTGACCCATCGAACCCTGGCCCATGCCGCCCTGGCCCATGGGGCCCTGTCCCATCGGACCCTGGCCCATCGGGCCGGGACCCTGCGGACCACCCTGCCCACTGGGACCGGCGGGCAGCTGCGGGGCACCGCTCGGCAGCTGGGGCGGACCACCCATGGGGCCACCCATCTGCTGCTGCGGCGGGCCCGATATGCCGGCGGGTACCGGAGCGCCGGGACCTCGCATGCCCTGCTGTTGCTGCTGTTCCTGCTCCGGAGGCTTCCGGGCGTTCTGTTGGTTCTGCGCCGCGGCCCGCGTGGCGGCGGCCAGCTTCGCGCGCAGGTCCTCGTTCTCCCGGAGCAGGCGGGTCAGTTCGGCTTCGACCTCATCGAGGAAGGCATCGACCTCGTCCTCGTCATAGCCTTCTCGGAGGCGGACGGTCGTGAACTGCTTGTTCCGCACGTCCTCGGGGGTCAACGGCATCTCTTCACCTCAACGTAGTCATCGGCAGTCGGCAAGACCGGATCGTCCACACGCTCATCTCACGAAGTTCTGCACGATGGCGATGAGAATGTAGACGATGATCATCAGTACGAAGAAGGACAGGTCGAGCGCCACGCCCCCGAGACGCAGCGGCGGAATGAACCGCCGCAGAAGCTTCAGCGGTGGATCGGTGACAGTGTAGGTGGCCTCCAGTACGACCACCATCGCCTTGCCGGGTTGCCACGAGCGGGCGAACTGGAAGACGTAGTCCATGACCAGCCGGAAGATGAGCACGACGAGAAACACCATCAGCGCGATGTAGATCACCTGCGCGAACACGCCCATGGCCTGTGTTTCCCTCTCCCCTGTTCCGAGCTCTTGCGTACTGCGGTCCGGTCTGCGTCTCAGCTCTGGTTGAAGAACCCGCCCTCTGCGATGCGGGCCTTGTCCTCCGCCGTGACATCGACGTTAGCAGGAGACAACAGGAACACCTTCTGCGTCACCCGCTCGATACTGCCGTGAAGACCAAACACCAAACCGGCCGCAAAGTCGACAAGTCGCTTCGCATCTGTGTCATCCATCTCGGTCAGATTCATGATCACCGGGGTGCCCTCACGGAAGTGTTCCCCGATGGTACGGGCCTCGTTGTAGGTCCGCGGGTGCAATGTGGTGATCCGGTAAGGCTCTCGTTCCGACACGACCTTGGGCATGATCACCGGCGCGTTCTTCTCCAGGGACTGACGTTCTTGTGTGATGGACGCCACGGGCGCGATCCGCGCCGGGCGACCCGATTCCGCGGGTAGCGAAGCCGCTCTGGAGACCGGTTCGCGAGGCGCCGGAGGCTGCACCACTCGCACCGATTCATCCCTTTGGGGCTGATGTGCATCATGCGGTTGATGCAACGGCTCGTGCCGTCGGTGGTCGCGCTCGGGCTCCGGGTCCAACTCGGGCTCGAAATCGTCATCGGGGTCGAATCCGCGGCCGTCGTACCCATCGTCCTCCACGAGGCCGAGGTAGACCGCCATCTTGCGCATCGCGCCGGCCATGCTCTGAGTCCTCCGCTCTGTGGTGGATCGGCTGACGACTGCCAAGTGCCCGCGATCCACGCGGTCGTTGTGTCCGTTTCGCGAACACTGACCATATTTTCTGCTGTGGTCCGACTTCCTGGCGACGTTACCCGAGCCGGGGACGGACGCCGAGTACCGCAGTGCCGACGCGCACATGTGTCGCCCCGGCCGCCACGGCCTGCTCGAGGTCCGCACTCATCCCTGCCGACACCATGGTTGCAGCCGGATGGACTCGGCGCAGGTGGGTCGACAAATCCATGAGGCGCTCGAACGCCGCCTGTTCGCGTCCCGCGTACTCGCCGGTGAGCGGAGCGACCGTCATCAGACCGTCGAGCCGCAGCCCCGGCGAGCCGGCGACGAGGTCGGCCAACTCTTCGATTCCTTCGGGGGCTACACCCCCGCGCTCGCCCCGGCCGTCGGCACCGGCGTCGAGCGCGACCTGGATCAGGCACCCCACTTCGCGCCCGGCGCGCACCGCCTCCTTGGAGAGCGCGGTGACGAGCCGCGCGCGGTCGATCGACTGCACGACGTCGGCGTAACCGACCACGGAACGCACCTTGTTGGTCTGCAACTGGCCGACAAAATGCCATTTCAGGGGCAGATCCGCACAAGCCGCCGCCTTCGGCGCGGCGTCCTGGTCGCGGTTCTCGGCGACATGGCTCACACCGAGTTCCGACAGGAACCGCACATCGCTCGCCGGGTAGGTCTTGGTGACCACGATCAGGGTCACGTCCTCCCGCCGCCGGCCCGCGGATGCGCAGGCGCGGGCGATGCGCTGCTCCACATGCGCCAGATTCCCGGCGAGTTCGGTCTTACGGTCCGTCATGCCCCATCAGTCCAGCCAGACATAGGCCGCGAGCCGCCCCGTGGTGCGGTCCCGGCGGTAAGAGAAGTGGTCCCCCGACTCCAGCGTGCACACCGGCGAATGCGCCCGGTCGCACACCCCGAGCCGGTCGAGCTGCGCGTGCACTCCGGCGCTCACGTCGACCGCCGGTGTGCCCCAGCTGGTTTCAGCGTGCGCCGTCGGCTCCACCGCCGCCACCTCGGCCCGCATGGTCTCCGGCACCTCGTAGCACCGGCCACAGACGGCCGGCCCGGTGCGGGCGACGATCCGCTCGGACACGGCGCCGAGTTCGACCATGGCCCGTACGGCGGCGGGGACGACCCCCTTGACCATGCCGGGCCGGCCCGCGTGGGCCGCGGCGGCGATCCCCGCGACGGGGTCGGCGAGCAGCACCGGCACGCAGTCGGCGGTGAGCACGGCGAGGGCGAGTCCGCGCCGTGCGGTGACGAGGGCGTCGACCTCCGGCGCGGGCCGGGTGCCCCAGGGCTCGTCCACCACGGCCACCTCGGCACCGTGCACCTGGTTCATCCACACCACGCGGGCGGGGTCCAGGTCGAGTGCCCTGGCGGCGAGTTCCCGGTTGGTCCGGACCGCCTCGGGCGTGTCGCCGACCGCGCCGCCGAGGTTCAGCTCCTCATACGGAGCGGCGCTCACCCCGCCCCACCGGTCGGTGAAGGCGAAGTGCGCGCCGCTGACGCTCTCGCGCTGTCCTATCACTTGAGGAAGTCCGGGACGTCCAGTTCCTCGGCCGCGCTGTCCGAGTAGGCGGGGCGCGGCGCCGGGGTGATCGGCGGGGCGACCGGGATGTCGGCCACCGGCTCGGGGGCCGGCTCCGGCTCCTCCTTCGGCTTCACGCTGCCGAGCGAGCCGAAGGACGGACGGCTCTCGGACTGCCGTACCGGAGCGGGCTCCTCGCGGCGGGCGGGGGGCGGCGTGGACGCCGAGCCGAGGGTGCTCTCCCGGCGGGCCGGCGGCTGGCCGCCGTCGAAGCCGGCCGCGATCACGGTGACGCGCACCTCGTCGCCGAGGGCGTCGTCGATGACCGCGCCGAAGATGATGTTGGCCTCGGGGTGGGCGGCCTCGCTGACCAGTTGCGCCGCCTCGTTGATCTCGAAGAGGCCCAGGTCGGAGCCGCCGGAGATGGAGAGCAGCACGCCGCGGGCGCCGTCGATGGACGCCTCCAGGAGCGGCGAGGAGATCGCCATCTCGGCGGCGGCCACCGCGCGGTCGTCGCCGCGGGCGGAGCCGATGCCCATGAGGGCCGAACCGGCCTCGGACATGACCGACTTCACGTCGGCGAAGTCCAGGTTGATCAGGCCCGGAGTGGTGATGAGGTCGGTGATGCCCTGGACACCGGAGAGCAGGACCTGGTCGGCGGACTTGAAGGCGTCCAGGACCGAGACCTGGCGGTCCGAGATGGACAGCAGCCGGTCGTTCGGGATGACGATGAGGGTGTCGACCTCTTCGCGCAGCTCGGCGATGCCGTCCTCGGCCTGGTTCGCGCGGCGCCGTCCCTCGAAGGTGAACGGGCGCGTGACCACGCCGATGGTGAGGGCGCCCAGGGAGCGCGCGATGTTGGCCACGACGGGTGCGCCGCCGGTGCCGGTGCCGCCGCCTTCACCGGCGGTCACGAAGACCATGTCGGCCCCCTTGAGGACCTCCTCGATCTCCTCGCGGTGGTCCTCGGCGGCCTTGCGGCCGACGGCCGGGTTGGCGCCGGCGCCGAGTCCGCGGGTGAGTTCCCTGCCGACGTCCAGCTTGACGTCGGCGTCGCTCATCAACAGCGCCTGCGCGTCGGTGTTGATGGCGATGAACTCGACACCCTTGAGACCGACCTCGATCATCCGGTTGATGGCATTGACACCACCGCCGCCGACACCGATGACCTTGATGACTGCGAGGTAGTTCTGCGGTGCTGCCACGTCGAAGGCCTCTCGCCTCGAATTACGTCGTCGCCACCGGGCGGTTGCCCGCGCCGTGACGACAGATGCCGAATGGGACGGTCCGTAGCGCCGACCCGAACCCTAAGCCTGAAGTTTAGGGTTACCAGTGTGTCTGTTCCCTGGAGTCTTCTGAACAGGACACTAAGTCGACAAGTGGCGCCCGTTCAACGAACACGCCGAACCTCCCGTTTTTCTTTTCACCCTATGTGATCAGCCATAGCCGTGCCCAACCAGGGTGCTGGCCTGCACTGATGCGCGTCAACTCGCCGATGACGCAGGGGCGGTGGGGACGCTGACGTCGAAGTGGCGCGCGCCGGGAGCTGCTTTCATGAGTGCCGTGAGGGTCCGTGCCTTGGCGCGGCCGCTCTCCGCGCTTCCCCAGGCCACGACGCGGCCGTCGGTCAACTCCAGCCGGATGTCGTCGTAGGAGTGGACCTCGACGGTGCCGGTGAGGCGGCGGACGGGGCCCGGCAGTTCGCCGGCGACCAGGACCGCCTCGCGGGTCAGCCGGTCGGTGCCGAAGCGCCGCAGGCTCGCGGCGGCCGAGCCCGAGGCGGACACCGACATCCGCAGCAGCGGGATGCCTCCGGGCGCCTGGGAGACGGTGGCGAACCGGACACCCTTGTGGTCGACTTCGAGGAAGTTCCCGCCTTTTCGGACCAGGAGGACCGCGGTCCGCTCGGTCACCTTCAGCTCGATGCCGTGCGGCCAGGAACGGGACACGTCGACCGTGTCAATTCGTGGCAGTTTGCGACGGGTTCGGGCCGCGATGGCTTCGGTGTCGACCGACATCAGGGGCGCTCCCACCGGTACGGCGGCGGCGGCACGCACCTCGGCGGGCGTCAGCACCCGCGTTCCGGAAACCGGGACGCGCTCGACGCGCAGCCACGGGGAGCCGTACAACACCCATACCGAACCGGCCGTTACGAGCACCACGACCAGCGCCAGGATGACGATCGTACGAAGACGTAGTCGCTTTATCGTTCGGGCGAGCGGCGGGCCGGACGACTCCTGCTGGCGTTCCCCACGTTCACGAGTCGCTGGTCCGGCCACGCCCACTACCCTTTCGTCATACGGTCCTAACGGCGCGAGGCGATGGCCTCGTACACCATGCCGACGAGGAGGTCGTCGGCGTCCCGGCGGCCGAACTCGCTTGCGGCGCGGGACATCTCGTAGAGCCGGTGCGGGTCGGCGAGCACGGGCAGCACGTTGTTCTGTACCCACTCGGGCGTCAGTTCCGCGTCGTCCACGAGGAGTCCGCCGCCCGCCTTGACCACCGGCTGGGCGTTCAGCCGCTGTTCGCCGTTGCCGATGGGCAGCGGTACGTAGGCGGCCGGCAGTCCGACGGCGGAGAGTTCGGCGACGGTCATCGCGCCCGCGCGGCAGAGCATCATGTCGGCCGCGGCGTACGCGAGGTCCATCCGGTCCAGGTAACTTACCGGGATGTAGGGGGGCATCCCCGGCATCTGCTGGACATGCGGCAGTTCGTTCTTCGGGCCGACCGCGTGCAGGATCTGGATGCCGGCCTGCTGGAGCCACGGGGCGACCTGCTGGACGACCTCGTTGAGCCGGCGCGCGCCCTGCGAGCCGCCGGAGACCAGCAGCGTGGGCAGGTTGGGGTCGAGGCCGAAGCGGTGCCGGGCCTCGGGGCGCACGGCGGCGCGGTCCAGCGTAGCGATGGAGCGGCGCAGCGGGATGCCGATGTAGCGGGCGCCGCGCAGCTTGCTGTCCGGCGTGGAGACGGCGACCTGCGCCGCGTACCGGGACCCGATCTTGTTGGCCAGGCCGGGGCGGGCGTTGGCCTCGTGGATCACGATGGGCACGCCGAGCCGCTTGGCGGCGAGGTAGGCGGGCAGCGCGACGTAGCCGCCGAAGCCGGCCACGGCGTCCGCCTTGGTGCGTTCGAGGATCTGCTCGGCGGCCTTGATGGTGCCGCGCAGCCGGCCCGGAACGGTGATCAGCTCGGGAGTGGGCTTGCGCGGCAGCGGCACCGCCGGGATCAGCGCCAGCTCGTAGCCGCGCTCCGGGACGAGCCGGGTCTCCAGGCCGCGCTCCGTGCCCAGGGCCGTGATCCCCACGCTCGGGTCCTGCCTGCGCAGGGCGTCCGCGAGGGCGAGCGCGGGCTCGATGTGGCCGGCGGTCCCTCCACCGGCGAGTACGACATGCACCGAAATTCACCGCTCTCCGGACGAACGCGCCGCCGAGGCACGCCGTCGCATCGTGTTCCATCTCCGAGGCCCCCGATCCGCTCCGGGGCCTCCCGCCCGCTTTCTACCAAAGCGAGGTTGCCGCAGCGCAAGCGCCGTCCGCGCAGCGGGGTCGTCGCGCGCGAACGCGATCAGCAGCCCGATGGCGAACATGGTCGGCAGCAGGGCGGATCCTCCGTAGGAGAACAGCGGGAGCGGGACACCGGCGATCGGCAGCAGGCCGAGCACCGCACCGATGTTGATCACCGCCTGAGCGATGATCCAGGTGGTCACGCCTCCCGCGGCGTACCTCACGAAGGGGTCTTTCGTGCGTCCGGCCACGCGGATACCCGCATAGCCTAGAGCCGCGAACAGGGCGAGCACCGACAGTGTCCCCGCCAGGCCCAGTTCCTCACCGGTGACCGCGAAGATGAAGTCGGTGTGCGCTTCCGGCAGTTGACCCCATTTTTCCACACTCGCGCCGAGGCCGGAGCCGAAGAGTCCGCCGGAGGCGAGCGCGTAGATGCCGTGCACGGCCTGCCAGCAGTCGGCGCCGCGGGCCCGCGGTTCGGTGGCGCCGATGCAGGCGAGGCGGGCCATCCGGTTGGGGCTGGTCTCGATCAGGATCACCCCGATCACCACCGCGACCGACAGGACGCCCGAGAACAGCCGGGTCGGCGCGCCCGCGAGCCACAGCAGTCCGAACAGGATCGCTGTGAGAATGATCGCGGTACCCATGTCGCCGCCCAGCATGATCAGTCCGAGCAGCAGGAAGGCGACCGGCACCAGCGGCACCAGCATGTGCTTCCACTGGGTGAGCAGCTTCCGCTCCTGCTTGCGGGCGATCAGGTCGGCGCCCCACAGCACCAGGGCGAGCTTGCCGAACTCGCTGGGCTGGATCTGGAAGGAGCCGCCCAGCGAGATCCAGTTCTGGTTGCCGTTGACCGACATCCCTATTCCGGGGACCTGCACCAGGGCCATCATGAAGACGGCACCGGCCAGGATCGGATAGGCCAGCGCCCGGTGCAGCTTCACCGGCATCCGGGAGGCCGCGAACAGCAGGATGCCGCCGATCACGGCGGCCAGCAGCTGCTTGCGGAAGAAGTACGAGCCCGGCAGCGACATCTGGAGCGCGGTGACCTGGGAGGCCGAGTAGACCATCACCAGGCCGAGCACCGTGATCAGGACGCTGCCGCCGACGATCAGGTAATAGGCGGTCAGCGGCCGGTCCCAGGCCCGCCGGGCACGCGTGACGAACCGCTGTACCGGGTTCTCGCGCACGGACCTGGACAGGACGGGCCGCCGGGAGGCCCGCTGCACGGGGGGCTTTCCGGTACGGCTACTGGGCATCGGCGCCTCCACTGGACGTCGGCCGCCCCACGCGTCCCTCCCTGGGATCCACCCGGCGGGCGGCCGGGATCAGGCGCGGAGTTCGCCGACCGCCGTCGCGAACGCGTCACCGCGCTGGTTGTAGTTGGTGAACATGTCCATGGAGGCGCAGGCCGGAGCGAGAAGCACCGTGTCGCCGGCGACCGCGAGCCGCCTGGCCTCCGTCACCGCCTGGAGCATCGCCCCAGTGTCGGTCCGGTCGAGGTCGACCACGGGTACTTCCGGGGCGTGTCGCGCAAGGGCCTCGCGGATCAGGGCCCGGTCGGCGCCGATCAGGACGACGGCGCGCAGGTGCTTGGCCGAGGCGGCGACCAGTTCGTCGAAGGTCGCGCCCTTGGCGAGGCCGCCCGCGATCCAGACGACCGACTCGTACGCCGCCAACGATGCCTGCGCGGCATGGGTGTTGGTCGCCTTGGAGTCGTCCACGTAGGCCACGCCGTCGATGTCGGCGACGTGCTCGATGCGGTGGGCGTCCGGCCGGAAGGCGCGCAGTCCGTCCCGTACGGCCTGGGCGGGCACCCCGAAGGCGCGCGCGAGGGCCGCCGCCGCGAGGGCGTTGGCGATGTTGTGCGGGGCCGGCGGCCGGACGTCGGAGACCTCGGCCAGTTCCTGCGCGTTCTTCTGCCGGTTCTCGACGAAGGCGCGGTCGACCAGGATGCCGTCCACGACGCCGAGTTGGGAGGGTCCGGGGGTGCCGAGGGTGAACCCGACGGCCCGGCAGCCCTCTTCGACGTCGGCCTCGCGCACCAGGTCCTCGGTGACCTTGTCGGCCACGTTGTAGACGCAGGCGACCTGGTTGCCCTCGTAGATACGGCCCTTGTCCGCGGCGTACGCCGCCATGGAGCCGTGCCAGTCGAGGTGGTCGGGCGCGAGGTTGAGGACGGCGGCGGAGTGGGCGCGCAGCGAGGGCGCCCAGTGCAGCTGGTAGCTGGACAGCTCCACGGCGAGGACGTCGTACGTCTCCTCGCCCAGGACGGCGTCCAGCAGCGAGACCCCGATGTTGCCGACGGCCGCCGTGCGCAGCCCGGCCGCCTCCAGGATGGAGGCGAGCATCCGCACGGTGGTGGTCTTGCCGTTGGTGCCGGTGACGGCCAGCCAGGGGGCCGCGTCGGGTCCCCGCAGCCGCCAGGCCAGCTCCACATCGCCCCAGACCGGCACGCCCGCCTTGTCGGCCGCCTGGAACAGCGGCTTGCCGGGCTGCCAGCCGGGGGTGGTGACGATCAGCTCGGTGCCCTCCGGGAGGGTCGCCCCGTCGCCCAGGCGCACGGTGATGCCGAGCGCCCGGAGCCCTTCGGCCTGCTCGCGGGCGCGGGCGTCGTCGCCTTCGTTGACGACCGTGACGATCGCGCCGCGCGCGTGCAGGGCCCTGGCCGCCGGGATGCCGGAGACGCCGAGTCCCGCGACGGTGACGTGCATGCCCTCTACGTCGAAGGGCGCCGAGCCGGTGGTCATTTTTCCGCTGCCCATCCCGCGTAGAAGAGGCCGAGTCCGACGATCACGCAGATGCCCTGGATGATCCAGAAGCGGACCACGACCAGGACCTCGGACCAGCCCTTGAGTTCGAAGTGGTGCTGGAGTGGCGCCATCCGGAAGACGCGCTTCCCGGTGAGCCGGAAGGAGCCGACCTGGATGACGACCGACATGGTGATGAGGACGAACAGACCGCCCATGATGGCCACCAGCAGCTCCGTGCGGGAGAGGATGGCCAGGCCGGTGAGGACACCGCCGAGGGCGAGCGAGCCGGTGTCGCCCATGAAGATCTTCGCCGGCGAGGTGTTCCACCACAGGAAGCCCAGGCAGGCACCCATCAGCGCGGAGGCGACCACGGCGAGGTCGAGTGGGTCGCGCACCTCGTAGCAGGCGGCCGGGTTGGTCAGGGTCTGCGCGTTGGCGCAGGACTCCTGGTACTGCCAGACGCCGATGAACGTGTAGGCGCCGAAGACGAGGACGGAGGCGCCGGTGGCGAGACCGTCCAGACCGTCGGTCAGGTTCACGCCGTTCGACATCGCGAGGATCATGAACAGCGCCCAGATGACGAACAGCACCGGGCCGATCGACCAGCCGAAGTCCGTGATGAACGACAGCTTGGTGGAGGCCGGGGTGTTGCCGCGGGCGTCGGGGAACATCAGCGCCAGTACGGCGAAGGCGATGCCGACGATCAGCTGGCCGGCCATCTTCGCCTTCGCCCGCAGGCCCAGCGAACGCCGCTTGACGATCTTGATGTAGTCGTCCAGGAAGCCGACCAGGCCCATGCCGACCATCAGGCCGAGCACCAGCAGACCGGAGAACGTCGGCGGCTTGCCGGTGATCACCTTGGACAGGAAGTACGCGGCGACCGTCGCCAGGATGAAGGCGATACCACCCATGGTCGGCGTACCGCGCTTGCTGAGGTGCTCGCGCGGGCCGTCGTCGCGGATGAACTGGCCGTAGCCCTTGCGGGCCAGGAGCTTGATCAGCAGCGGGGTGCCGACCAGGGTGAGGAAGAGGCCAATGACACCCGAGAACAGGATCTGGTTCATCATCGGGCGGCAACCTCACCCTCGGCGCCGGTCTCCAGCAGCGCCGCGGCGACACCTTCGAGCCCCACCGAACGGGACGCCTTCACGAGGACGACGTCCCCCGGACGCAACTCGCTGCGCAACAGGTCGATCGCCGCCTGTGCGTCGGACACGTGCACCGACTCCTCACCCCACGAACCCTCGTTATATGCGCCCAGTTGCAGCCAGGAGGCCTCAATCCCCCCGACGGCGACGAGCTTGCTGACGTTGAGCCGGACGGCGAGCCGTCCGACGGCGTCGTGCTCGGCGAGCGCCTCGTCCCCCAGCTCGGCCATCTTGCCGAGCACCGCCCAGGTGCGCCGCCCCTTGCCCATGGCCGCGAGTGCCCGGAGGGCGGCCCGCACGGACTCGGGGTTGGCGTTGTAGGCGTCGTTGACGATGGTCACGCCGTCCGGGCGCTCGGTGACCTCCATGCGCCAGCGGGAGAGGGAGCCCGCCCCGGAGAGCGCGGTGGCGATCTCTTCCGCGGACATGCCCAGCTCATGGGCGACGGCGGCCGCGGCGAGCGCGTTCGACACGTGATGCTCACCGTACAGGCGCATGGTCACATCGGCTGCACCGGAGGGTGTGTGAAGCCTGAAGGAAGGCTGTCCGGTGTCCGTGAGTCGTACATTCTCGGCACGTACGTCCGCTTCGGCCGACTCTCCGAAAAGGACCACCTTCGCCTTGGTTCGCGGTGCCATGGCGCGCACCAGCGGGTCGTCGGCGTTGAGGACCGCCGCGCCGTCCTCGGGCAGCCCCTCGATGATCTCGCCCTTGGCCTGCGCGATCTGCTCGCGTCCGCCGAACTCGCCGATGTGCGCGGAGCCGACGTTGAGGACGACGCCGATCCGCGGCGGGGTGAGGCCGGTGAGGTAGCGGATGTGGCCGATGCCGCGGGCGCCCATCTCCAGGACCAGGAAACGGGTTTCCTCGGTGGCGGTGAGGGCGGTCAGCGGCAGCCCGATCTCGTTGTTGAACGAACCCGGTGTGAACACCGTGGGCGCCTTGTCGCTCAGCACCTGGGCGATGAGGTCCTTGGTGCTGGTCTTGCCCGCCGAGCCGGTCAGGGCGACGAGGGTCGCGCCGAGCTTGCCGACGACGTGCCGGGCGAGGGCACCGAGGGCGTTCTGGACGTCCTCGACCACGATCGCGGGCACACCGACCGGGCGCGACGCCAGTACGGCGACCGCGCCCGCCCCGACGACCTGCGGTGCGAAGTCGTGGCCGTCCACGCGCTCGCCGACGAAGGCGGCGAACAGGCTGCCGGGCACCACCTCGCGGGAGTCCCGGACGACCGGTCCGGTGACCTCGACGGACGGATCCGGTATGTCGTGCGTCTGCCCGCCGACGACAGCTGCGATCTCGGCGAGGGAGAGGGCGATCACAAGTTCATCCCTGGGTCTTCTGGATAGCTTCGCGAAGCACCTGGCGGTCGTCGAAGGGACGGACCACACCGGCGATGTCCTGGCCCTGCTCGTGGCCCTTGCCCGCGACCAGCACCGTGTCGCCGGCCTGGGCGCGGCCCACGGCGGCGGCGATGGCGGCGGCCCGCTCCTCGAAGAGGAGCACCTCGCCACGCTCGTGCGCGGGCACGGACGCCGCGCCCTGGAGCATGGTCGCGAGGATCGCGAGCGGGTCCTCGGAGCGGGGGTTGTCCGACGTCAGTACGGCCGTGTCGGCGAGCCGGGCCGCGGCGGCGCCCATCGGGGCGCGCTTGGTCTGGTCGCGGTCGCCGCCGCAGCCCAGGACGATGTGCACCCGGCCCTTGGTGACCTTGCGCAGTGCCTTGAGCACCGACTCGACCGCGTCGGTCTTGTGGGCGTAGTCCACGACCGCGAGGTAGGGCTGCCCGGCGTCGACGCGCTCCAGGCGGCCGGGGACGCCCGGAACGGCGGCGATGCCGTCGGCGGCGGCCTGCGGGTCGAGGCCGGCCGCGGCGAGGGCGACGATGGCGGCGAGGGTGTTGGCCACGTTGAAGGGTCCGGCCAGCGGCGACCTGGCCTGCACCCGCTCGCCGTTCGGGCCGAGGACCGTGAACGTCGAGTCCAGCGGGCCCACGTGGACGTGCTCGGCGCGCCAGTCGGCGTCGGGGTGGCCCTCGGCGGAGTAGGTGACGACGGGGACGGTGGCCTCGGCGGCGAGGCGGCGGCCGTACTCGTCGTCCGCGTTGACGACGCCGAGCCTGCTGCGCTTCGGCGTGAAGAGTTGTGCCTTGGCCCGGAAGTAGTCCTCCATGTCGGAGTGGAACTCCATGTGCTCCGGGCTGAGGTTGGTGAAGACCGCGATGTCGAAGACGCAGCCGTCGACCCGGCCGAGGACCAGGGCGTGGCTGGAGACCTCCATGGCGACCGCCTCGGTGCCGCGCTCGCGCATGACGGCGAACAGGGCCTGGAGGTCGGTGGCTTCGGGGGTGGTGCGCTCGGACTTGATGCGCTCGTCGCCGATGCGCGTCTCGACGGTGCCGATGAGACCGGTGGCCTTCGCGCTCTTGAGGCCGCCCTCGACCAGGTAGGCCGTGGTGGTCTTGCCGGAGGTGCCGGTGATGCCGATCTGGAGCAGGTCGCGGCCCGGCCGGCCGTAGATGGTGGCGGCCAGTTCGCCCATCAGGGCCCGCGGGTCGGGCACCACCAGGACCGGCAGGCCGGTCGCGGCGGCGCGCTCGGCACCGGCCGGGTCGGTCAGCACGGCGGCCGCGCCGAGGCCGGCGGCCTGGGTGACGAAGTCGGCGCCGTGCAGGCGGGCGCCCGGCAGGGCGGCGTACAGGTCGCCGGGGCGGACGGCGCGCGAGTCGTGGGTGATCCCGGTGATCTCGGCGGCGGCGTCCGGGGCGGCGGCACCCAGCTGATCGGCCAGCTCCGCGAGGGGTGTGGCGGAGACGTGGACCGGTCGCGGCGGTCCCGGATATGTCACGGAAGCGCCCTTCTGGGTGGTTTGGGACTGATCAGCGTGTGGCACGGCGGTGAGCGTACCGGGCGTACCGGCCTCGGAGCGAAGCGAGGGCTCGGGGCCCGCGTGGTTCCCGGGGCCTGGGGTGATCGTCGTCACTGGCTGATTCCTGTGCTTTCGGTGCTGGTCAGGGCTTGTAGTCGACCGGCAGGTTCGCGGGCGGCGCGCCGGTGGGCGGGACCTGGAGGGTCTTCAGGGCGAACTCCATGACCTTCTTGTAGATGGGCCCGCAGATCTGGCCGCCGAAGTAGCCTCCGGAGGTGGCGTTCTGGATGGCGCAGTAGACGGTGATGCGGGGCTTGTCCGCGGGGGCGAACCCGGCGAAGGACGAGGTGTAGCCGCGGTACCTGCCGGTGGCCGGATCCACTCGGTTGGCGGTGCCGGTCTTGCCGGCGACGTTGTAGCCGGGGATGCGCGCGGAGATGCCGGTGCCCTGTTCGTCGTCGACCACGGACTCCAGCATCTCGGCGACCGATTTGGCGGTCTTCGCGCTGACGACCCTGGTCTCTCCGGGCTTCGCGGCCGGGGTGAACCGTCCGTCGGGCCCCTTGGTGCCGCGAATCAGGGTCGGCTGGATGCGGACGCCGCCGTTGGCGATGGTCGAGTACACGGAGGCGGCCTGGAGGGCGTTGATGGAGAAGCCCTGCCCGAAGGGGATCGTGTACTGCTGCGAGGTGGACCACTTCTGCGGCGGCGCGAGGATGCCCGGCGTCTCGCCGGGGAAGCCCAGCCCGGTGTAGCTGCCGATGCCGAACTTGCGCAGGTAGGAGTAGAGGACCTGGTTGGCCTGCGGCTGGGTCTTGCCGAGCTGGCCGGTGGCGAGGATGGTGCCGATGTTGCTGGACTTGGCGAGCACGCCGTTGAGCGTGAGGTTCCAGGTGGCGTGGTCGACGTCGTCCTGGAACAGCCGGTCGCCGCGGTGCAGCCGGTTGGGTACGACGACGTGGGTGAGCGGGGTCGCCGCGTCCTCCTGGAGGACGGCCGCCATGGACATCACCTTGGCGGTGGAACCGGGCTCGTAGGCGTCCTGGACGGCCGCGTTGCCCAGGGCGTCCGGGTCCGCCTTGGAGAGGTCGTTGGGGTCGAACCCCGGCGCGTCGGCCATGGCGAGGATCTGGCCGGTGCGGGTGTCCTGGACGACGACGTAGCCGCGGTCGGCCCTGGACTTCTTGACCTGCTGGGTGATCGCGTCCTGGGCCGCCCACTGGATGTCGCGGTCGATGGTCAGCTCGACGTCGGAACCGGGCACCGCCGGGGTCTCGGCGGAGCCCGCGGTGGGCACCTCGCGGCCGCCGGACTGGGCGTAGCGGATCTTGCCGTTCTTGCCCGCGAGCTGCTTCTCCAGCATGCGTTCGATGCCGCCGCCGCCCTTGCCGTCGGCGTTCACCCAGCCCAGTATCGCGGCGGCGAGGTCGCCGTTGGGGTACACGCGCTGGCTGCTGGGGTCGGCGAAGACCCCGGCGAGTACGTTGACGGCGCCGGCCTTCTGGGCAAGCGCCGACTTCAGGTCCTTGATCTGCTTCCAGACCTGGGGGGTCTGCCGGGTGGCGAGCCGGGTGTAGCGGGAGTTCTTGTCGGCGGGCCGCAGCTTCTTCACCAGCGTGGCCTGGTCCTGGCCGAGGATCGGCGCGAGCAGCGCGGCGGCCCGCTCGGGGCCGTCGCTGATCTTCAGCTGCTTGGCGCTGAACATCGTCGGGTCGGCGGTGATGTCGTAGGCGTCCTCGCTGACGGCGAGGGCCACGCCGTTGCGGTCGGTGATCCCGCCGCGCTCGGCGGCCAGCGTGTGGACGACATACCGGTTCACCTCGGCCTTCGCGGCGTACGCGCTCGCCTCCACGGCCTGCACCTGGAGCAGCCGCACCACGAAGGTGAGCAGCACCAGGCCGAGGGCGAGGCCGACCAGGCGCAGCCGGGGTCGGGGGCTGCCGAGCCGCAGCGGGCGCTGCACGGGCACCCGGCCCGCGCTCGGGCGCCGGGCGGGACGGGCGCCGGGTCCTTGCTGCCGGCGGCCGGCGCCCTGCGGCCGGGGCGGCTTCGCGGGGCGGGGCACGCGGCGGCGCGGGGGTTCCCTGTCGGACACTTCCGTCACCTGCCGGGGGTCGGGGTGGGAGCGGACTGGGGGGCGAGGGCGGTCGGGGCCGTAAGGCCGGGAACCGCCGGGGCGGCGTTCTGCGGCGGGGCGGGGCTCGGCGTCCCGGTGGCCGTGAGGCCGGGCGGCGGGGTGAGGGTCAGGGACTCGGGGGCGGGCGGGCCGTCGAGGACGGCCGCGGGGGAGGCCGCGCCGGGTACGCCCCTGACCGTGCCGTTCGGATCGAGGAAGGCGGGGTCGCCGCCGGGGACCATGCCGAGTTCACGGGCCCGGCGCTGCAGGGCGTCGGGGGACGAGTAGGCGTCGATGTCCCGCTGGAGGGCCTGTTCCTCGTCGGTGAGGTTCTGGGTCCGCTTCTGGAGGTCGGCGAGTTTGAAGGAACCCTCGCTCAGGGCGGAGTTCAGTACCAGCAGCCCGATGAGGCCGCCGCCGAGGAGCAGGACGACGAGGAGGACGAAGGGGGTGCGGGCGGCCTTGGCGCGGCCGGCCGGAAAGAGCCGGGCGAGCCGGGCGGCCCGCCCTTTCAGTTCGGGTTTCCTAGGCACCGCTCCCCCAGTGAGTTCCGAGGACCGAGGCCCCGCGGACCAGCCCACCCGTCCGGCTCACTCGGCGTCCTCCCTGATGCGTTCGGCACCCCGCAGCCTGGCGGGGGCGGCCCTGCGGTTCTCGGCGACCTCCTCCTCGGTGGGAAGTTCGGCACCGCGGGTGAGCAGCTTGAGTCGCGGCTGGAAGCGCTCGGGCACCACCGGCAGTCCGGGCGGCGCGGTGTTCGCCGCCCCCGCCGCGAACACCTGTTTGACGAGCCGGTCCTCCAGCGAGTGGTACGACAGCACGGCGACCCGCCCGCCGACCGCGAGGGCCCGCACGGCGGCCGGGATCGCCCGCTCCAGGACCGACAGCTCGCCGTTGACCTCGATGCGCAGCGCCTGGAAGGTGCGCTTGGCCGGGTTGCCACCGGTGCGCTTGGCCGCCTGCGGCAGGGCGTCGCGGATCAGTTCGACCAGGCGGGCGCTGTTGCCGAACGGCTCCTTCTCGCGCTCGCGCACGATCGCCCCGACGATCCGCTTGGCCTGCTTCTCCTCGCCGTAGGCACGCAGGATCCGCACCAGCTCGCCCGGCGGATAGGTGTTGAGGACCTCGGCGGCGCTCATGCCGGTCGTCTGGTCCATGCGCATGTCGAGCGGCGCGTCCTGGGCGTAGGCGAAGCCGCGGTCGGCCTCGTCCAGCTGCATGGAGGAGACGCCGAGGTCGAACAGGACGCCCTGGACGCGCGGGACGCCCAGCCGGTCGAGGACGTCGGGCAGCTCGTCGTAGACGGCGTGCACCAGGGTGGCCCGCTCGCCGAAGGGCGCGAGGCGCTCCCCGGACAGGCGCAGCGCCTCCTTGTCCCGGTCGAGGCCGATCAGCCGGGCCTCGGGGAACCGGGTCAGCAGCGCCTCGCTGTGCCCGCCGAGACCGAGGGTGCAGTCGACGACCACCGCTCCAGGGCGCTCCAGGGCGGGTGCCAGCAGGTCCAGGCACCGCTGGAGCATCACCGGGACGTGTCGACTCTGGCTCAAGGGGGCCTCTCATTCCGGCGAGGCGCCGTGCGCACCGCGGGCCCCCGCCAGCTCGTGAACAGGGGGACGGCCGGCGCCGGAAGCGTCAGCCGACCGGGAGCGGGAGGAGGCCGAGCCGTACGTACGCGCCGCGCACGCGGGGAGACGGGTCCGGGCGGGTGCCGGGTCTCCGTGGTTTCACCAGCAGGGAGAGCCACGCCTCCCGCTTCGCGTCACTTTAGTCCACGGTGTCTCACGGTCAATCAACCGGCCTGCGCGTCGCGCACCGCCTCCGCACGGACGCCGCCTTTCGAACATATTCACCCTCCCGGCCCTGGTTTGCCGTCCGTATGGGGTAGCTCACAACAAGCCACGATGATGTTCTTTGTCCGCTCTCACAGCGGGCCATGTCCGCGGGTGACCAGTAACGTCATGAGTATGTCGACTTCCGCAGCAATTCCCACTGGATCCGACGGCGCCATAACCGGTGGCGGCACCGTTACCGACCGCCTGGTGGAGGCCAACCAGCGGTACGCCGCCGAATTCACCGATCCCGGCATGGACGCCCGTCCCGTGCTCAAGGTCGCCGTCGTGGCGTGCATGGACGCCCGTCTCGACCTGCACGCCGCCCTCGGCCTGAAGCTGGGCGACTGTCACACCATCCGCAACGCGGGCGGGGTGGTCACCGACGACGTGATCCGCTCCCTGACCATCAGCCAGCGGGCGCTGGGCACCCGCAGCGTCGTCCTCATCCACCACACCGGCTGTGGCATGGAGACGATCACCGAGGAGTTCCGGCACGACCTGGAGATGGAGGTCGGCCAGCGCCCGTCGTGGGCGGTGGAGGCTTTCCGGGACGTCGACCAGGACGTACGGCAGTCGATGCAGCGGGTGCGTACCTCGCCGTTCCTGCTGAGCACCGAGGACGTGCGCGGTTTCGTCTTCGACGTGCGCACGGGCGCGCTGCGCGAGGTCGACCCGGCCTGACCGCCGCCCGGCCCGCTCCGGGGCACCTCCCGTTCCGGCTGCCGCCCCCGAGGCGTTCCCCGCCGAGACGTATCGAAAGCCTGATCGAAAAGCTCGTACGACCGACATCGTTCGGGCAGTTGTCCACAGGCGGTGACACGAATCGGTAACGACAGCGAGAATGCGGTGTGCGACATCGCGCGGAACCATTTCCGCGTGGTGTCCGTGTTTCGGGGTGGGCCGGCCGCGATCAAGCGCGCCGGCCCGGCGGAGAACGGGCCGAGGAGGGCCGGGTGACGACCTATGACGGTCGAGGGAGCCTCAGCGAGCTGAGCGCCACGGTGGAGCGGGTGCGCGGTTCGGTGGAGGACGTGATCGAGGGCAAGCCCGAGGTCGTACGGCTCGCGCTGACCGTGCTGCTCGCCGAGGGCCATCTGCTGATCGAGGACGTCCCCGGCGTGGGCAAGACGATGCTCGCCAAGGCGCTGGCGCGGTCCATCGACTGCTCGGTGCGGCGCATCCAGTTCACGCCCGACCTGCTGCCCTCGGACATCACCGGCGTCTCCATCTGGGACCAGCAGCGCCGCGACTTCGAGTTCAAGCCGGGCGCGGTCTTCGCGCAGATCGTGATCGGCGACGAGATCAACCGCGCCTCGCCCAAGACCCAGTCGGCGCTGCTGGAGTCCATGGAGGAGCGCCAGGTCACCATCGACGGGCAGACCTATGAACTGCCCGCCCCGTTCATGGTGGTGGCCACCCAGAACCCGGTCGAGATGGAGGGCACCTACCCGCTGCCCGAGGCCCAGCGCGACCGTTTCATGGCCCGCGTCTCCGTCGGCTACCCGAGCGCGGAGGCCGAGCTGCGGATGCTGGACGTACACGGCGGGGCCAACCCGCTGGACGACCTCCAGCCGGTGGCGCACGCGGACGAGATCGTGAAGCTGATCGACGCGGTGCGCGGGGTGCACGTCGCCGAACCGGTGCGGCGGTACGCCGTGCAGCTGGTCGCCGCCACCCGTGTCCACCCCGACCTCAGACTCGGTGCCTCGCCGCGCGCCACCCTGCATCTGCTGCGCGCGGCGAAGGCGTCCGCCGCCCTCGCCGGCCGGGAGTACGCGCTCCCGGACGACGTGCAGGAACTCGCCGTGGCCGTCCTCGCGCACCGGCTGCTGCCCACCGCGCGGGCGCAGCTCGACCGCCGCGGCGCCGAGCAGGTGGTGCAGGAGATCCTCCGGCACACCCCGGTGCCCGCGGCTCCGGGCCCGCGCGGCGGACTCGACGGCATCGGCCGGGGCGTACCGGCCTATCCCCAGCAGCCCCCGCGGGGCCTGTGATGAGCGCCGCGGGGCGGGAGCGGACGGCGGACGAACGCAGGGAGGCGGGCGGGTTCCGCACCGCGCTGGCCGGTCTGACCACCCGCGGCCGCTCCTTCCTGGCGGCCGGGATCGCCGCCGCGATCTGCGCCTACGCCCTGGGCCAGAGCGAACTGCTGCGGGTCGGCCTGCTGCTGGCCGTGCTCCCGCTGACCTGCGCGACCGTGCTCTACCGCACCCGCCACCGGGTGACCGGCACCCGGACACTCGACCCCGCGCGCGTCCCGGCCGGCGGCGAGGCCCGCGTCCGGCTGCGGATGGACAACGTCTCCCGGCTGCCCACCGGACTGCTGATGCTCCAGGACCGGGTGCCGTACGTGCTCGGGCCCCGGCCCCGGTTCGTGCTGGACCGGGTGGAGCCGGGCGGCCGGCGCGAGGTGTCCTACCGGGTCCGCTCGGACCTGCGCGGCCGCTATCCGCTCGGCCCGCTCCAGCTCCGGCTCACCGACCCCTTCGGGATGTGCGAACTGACCCGCTCCTTCGCGGAGTCCGACACCCTCACCGTCGTCCCCCGCGTGGTCCCGCTGCCCCCGGCCCGGTTCGCCGGCGAGGCCAGGGGCTACGGCGAGGGGCACCGGCGCGCGCCCGCCCTGGCCGGCGAGGACGACATGATCCCGCGCGGCTACCGGTACGGCGACGATCTGCGCCGCGTGCACTGGCGGTCCACCGCGCGCTACGGCGAGCTGATGGTGCGCCGCGAGGAACAGCCCCGGCGCGCCCGCTGCACCGTCCTGCTGGACACCCGCGGCGGCGCCTACGAGGGGGCGGGCCCCGACTCGGCCTTCGAGTGGGCCGTCTCCGGCGCCGCCTCCGCCCTGGTGCACCTGCTCGAACGGGGCTTCTCGGTACGGCTGCTGACGGACACCGGCAGCGCCGTGCCCGGCGAGAGCGCCGAGGGCTTCGCGGGCGGCGGCCAGGACGCCGCGGACGCGGCCGGGCTGATCCTGGACACCCTCGCGGTGATCGGCCACTCCGGCGGCGAGGACTTCTCACGGGCCCACGACGCGCTGCGCGGCGGCGAGGGCCTGCTGATCGCCTTCCTCGGCGACCTGGACGAGGAACAGGCCACCGCGGTCGCCGGGCTGGGCCGGCGCGGCGGCGCCGTCGCCTTCGTACTGGACCCGACCGCCTGGACCCGTGACCCCGCCGAGCCCCCGCCCCCCGGCGACCCGCACACGGAACGGCTGCGGCTGCTGCGCGACGCGGGCTGGACGGCGTGCGCGGTGCCGCGCGCCGCCGCCCTCGACGAGCTGTGGCAGCAGGCGGACCGCGAGCGCTCGGGACTGGCCGCGGTGGCGCGTGAGGCGCGCGCATGAGCGGGCGGGCGCGGCTGACGCTGTGCGCGGCGGCGGCCACCCTGATGGCCTCCTGCGCGCTGCTGCCGCTGGTGAACGGACCGTCCTGGCTGCTGGAGCTGGTCCCGCTGGTGGCCGTGCAGAGCGGGGTGGGCGCGGCGGCACGGCGGGTACCGCTCGGACGGCCGCTGACCGTGGTGGCGCAGGCGGTGGCCACGCTGCTGCTGCTCACCCTCGTCTTCGCCCGCGGCCACGCGATCGCCGGAATGATCCCCGGCCCGGACACCTTCGCCTACCTCGCCGACCTCCTGCGGCAGGGCGCGCAGGACGTGAGCCAGTACGCGATACCGGCGCCGCTCACCGACGGCATCCGGCTGATGCTGATCGGGGGCGCGCTGCTGATCGGCCTGCTGGTGGACACCCTCGCGGTGACCTTCCGCAGCGCGGCGCCGGCCGGGCTGCCGCTGCTCGCGCTGTACTCGGTGGCCGCCGGGCTTTCCCGCGGCGGAGCGGACTGGCTGTGGTTCCTGGTGGCGGCGGGCGGCTATCTGATGCTGCTGCTCGCCGAGGGCCGGGACCGGCTCGCCCAGTGGGGCCGCGTCTTCGGTGCCACGCCCCGCGACCCGGACGGCGGCGCCCTCGCTCCGGTGCGCACCGGTCGGCGGATCGGCGCGGTCGCCCTCGGGGCGGCCGTGCTGGTGCCGCTCGCGCTGCCCGCGATGCAGGGCGGCCTGCTGGCCGGGGAGGGCGCCGGAATGGGCACGGGCCCCGGCGGCACCATCTCGGCGGTCAACCCGCTGGTCTCGCTGCGCGACAGCCTGAACACCACCGACGACCGCACGGCGCTGTCCGTGCGCACCAGCTCCGCCGACCTCTCGGACCTGTATCTGCGCATCGTCTCCCTGGACGACTTCGACGGCACCACGTGGAAGCCGGCCCAGCGGCACATCGTGGGCGTGCCGGACACGTTCCCGGCGCCGGCCGGGCTGAGCCCGGACGTCCGGCGGGACACCCTGCGGACCACGGTCCAGGCGGCGGACTGGTACGCCCAGGACTGGCTGCCGATGCCCTACCCCCCGAGCAAGGTGCAGATCGGCGGCAGCTGGCGCTACGAACCGGTCGGCATGACGCTGGTGGGCGACCACGGCCAGACCACGCGCGGCAAGACGTACGACGTGACCAGCCTGGACGTGCGGCCGACCGCGGCGCAGCTGGCGTCGGCGCCCGAGCCGCCGGCCGCGCTGCGGCGGGCGTACACCACGGTGCCGGACTCGCTGCCGAAGGTGGTGGCGCGGACCGCCCGCGAGGTCACGGCCGGCGCGAGGAACCACTACGAGGAGGCCGTCCGGCTCCAGGACTGGTTCTCCACCGACGGCGGCTTCCAGTACGACACGCAGGTGGCGGTCGGCAGCGGCCCCGACGCGATCGCGAACTTCCTGGAGAAGAAGCAGGGGTTCTGCGTCCACTTCTCCTTCGCGATGGCGGCGATGGCCCGCACCCTCGGCATCCCGGCGCGGGTCGCGGTGGGCTTCGCGCCCGGCACCCCGCAGGCGGACGGTTCGGTGGCGGTGACCCTGAAGGACGCGCACGCCTGGCCCGAGCTGTACTTCCAGGGTGTGGGCTGGACGCGGTTCGAGCCGACGCCGACGCGGGGCGTGGTGCCGTCGTACGCCCAGTCGGTCACGCCCGGCACCTCGCAGCCGGACCAGTCGCTGCCGTCCAGGAACGGCTCCGCGCAGCCCTCGGCGGCCCCGTCGGCCGGTTCGGACTGCGCGCACGATCCGGGGATGTGCGACGCGCCGTCGCCGGCGGCGGCCCCGTCCGGGGGCGGCGTCGGTCCGGGCCCGTGGTCGTTCGCGCTGATCGCTCTGGCCGTGCTGGTGCTGCTCGCCGTTCCGTTCGCGCCGTTGCTGTGGCGGGCCCGGCTGCGGTCGGTTCGGCTCGGTGGCCACGCCCGCACCGGCGAGGGGGCGGCGGCGCGGACGCCGGCCGCGTGGCAGGAGCTGACCGACAGCGCCTGGGACCTGGGCATCGTGCCGGACGAGTCGCTGACGCCGCGGAGCGCGGCCGACCGGATCATCCGCCTGGGCCGTCTCGACGGAGCAGCGGGCGACGCGGTGCACCGTGTCGCCACCGCTCTGGAACAGGTCCTGTACGCCCCCCGGCCCCGCCCCGCTCCGGGGGTGGCCGACGACGTACGCCGGGCCGCGGCCGCCCTCTACGGCACGGCCTCCCGCGGGACGCGCCTGCGGGCCCGTTTCCTGCCGCGCTCGACGGTCCGGGTGCTGTGGGCGGTCGCCGCCCGCTGGTCGGCGCTGCGCGCACGGGCGACGGCGGCCCGACCGCTGGTTCGCCGCCCGCGTTCCTCGGAGCGTTAGCCGCCGCGGGGGCGCCGCCGCGGTGGGGGCTCCGTGGACCGTGGGGCGGCGGCACGGGCGCGGCAACGCCTGAGGGGTGACCACCGGTACGGGTGGTCACCCCTCAGGAAAGCTCAGGTACGCCCGGCCGGACCGGCGGAGCGCTACCGCCCCTGTTCGTCCCGCCGTCTCTGCCACCGCTCCTCGATGCGATCCATCATGGACCGCTTGGGCCGCAGCGGGCGCCGCACGGCACCCGCGGGTTGTTCCCCCGGCTTGGGCGCCTTGCGCCAGCCCGTGACCGCGAGCACCGCGCAGCCGAGCATGACGAGGAAACCGACGACGCTGACCCAGATCAGCTGGGCGACCATTCCGGCCATGAGGAGCGCGATACCGACGAGGAAGCCCGCGACCGCCTGGTAGACCCGCCGCCGGGTGTACGTACGCAGCCCGCTTCCCTCAAGCGCTGACGCGAACTTGGGATCTTCGGCGTACAGCGCTCGCTCCATTTGCTCGAGCATGCGCTGCTCGTGCTCCGAGAGCGGCACGGAGTCCTCCTCATCGTGCGGTCGCCGGGGGCGACCCGGGGGGTCCCTTCAGGATAGGCAGGGAATCGCCCCCGTGAAACCCGCCCCTCTGCGCCAACTGACCAACCGGGGTCCCGCCATGGCCGTCCCGACTCGCCGATGCTTCCATTCCCCGGCGGCCGACCCGTCATGCCGGGTGGTGTACCTCGATCATACGGCGCAAACCCCTCGATCGGGGGGCTTGTGCTGTACTCCATCCGCCGTCGATGCCCTGATCAGCGGCGGGTCGGCCCGTGACTCAGACCTCCGCGGCACCCGGCGTCTCGCCGAGCACGTGCAGCTGGGTGGCCACGGAGTGGAACGCGGGCAGCTCGGCCGCCGCCGCCTCCAGCCGCAGCAGCGCGTCCAGCGCGGCGGGCTCGGTGTCCACGAGGACGCCGGGCACCAGGTCGGCGAAGACCCGCACGCCGTGCACCGCGCCGACCCGCAGGCCCGCGTCCTCGACCAGCGCGGTCAGCTGGTCGGCGGTGAAGCGGCGCGGCATCGGGTCGCCGGGGCCCCAGCGGCCGTCGGGGTCCTGGAGGGCCTGCCGGGCGTCGGTGAAGTGGCCGGCGAGGGCGCGGGCGAGCACGGCGCCGCCGAGGCCCGCGGCCAGCAGGCTGAGCACGCCCTCGGGGCGCAGGGCCGCGACCGCGTTGCGCACGCCCTCGGCCGGGTCGTCCACGTACTCCAGGACGCCGTGGCACAGCACCGCGTCGTAACCGCCGCGCTCGACCACGTCGAACAGGCCGTGGGCGTCGCCCTGGACGCCCTTGACCCGGTCGGCGACGCCGGCCTCGGCGGCGCGGCGCTCCAGTGCGAACAGCGCGTTCGGGCTGGGGTCGACCACGGTGACCCGGTGGCCGGCCCGCGCGAGCGGCACCGCGAAGTTGCCGCTGCCGCCGCCGGTGTCGAGGACGTCCAGCGCGTCCCGTCCCGTCGCCTTGATCCGCCGGTCGAGGGCGTCCTGGAGGACCTCCGAGACCACGGCGGTGCGCAGCGAGGCGCGGGTGCCGGAGCGGTCGGAGCGCAGCGAGGCCGTATGCGGGTGGTGAGGGGAGACGGGCGGGCGCATCGGGTCCGACACGGCAGTGGGCTCCTCGGCAGGGCTGGACGTCTTTCAGGCTTCTCCACCCTATTGCCTCCGGCGCTCCGCCTGGTCATCGCGGGCGCCGCCGCCGTGTCCGTCTCGCTCGGCGGACGCCGGGCGCACCACCTGTGGTCAGCCCGCATCCGGTAGGTCACCGCGGCCTCCCGGACGGCCCGCCTCCCCGGTGTCCGGGCGGGGCCGGGGCAGGACCGGCTGGAGGGCGAGCATCCGCTCGACGAGGCGCAGGAACATCGCCGCGTCACGTATCAGGTCGTCGGCGTCCCGACGGCTCGCGGCGCCCCGGATGCCGGCCTCGGCGCGGGCCCGGCGGGCGGCGCCGGAGGCGAACAGGGCGCTCCATTCGGTCAGTTCGGGGGCGATCTCGGGCAGCACCTCCCAGGCGCTGCGGATCCGGGCGCGGCGGCGCGCGGTGGTCTCGGGGCGGCCGCGGGCGGCGAGCACGGCGGCGGCGGTGCGCAGGGCGGCGAGGTGGGCCGTGGCATAGCGCTCGTTCGGCACTTCGAGGGCGGCGGCCTCTTCCAGGCCGGCGCGCGCCTGGGCGAGCAGGTCGAGGGCGGCGGGCGGGGCGGCGGCCTGCCGGAGCACGGGGTGCACATCGCTCGCCGGGCCGGTCGCGGAGGGGACGGCGCGGTGCAGTGAGGGGGCAGGGCCGAGGGGGCGGCGCCGGGATGCGGCGGCCGCGGACGAGTGGGCCATGACGAACCTCCTGTCGTCTGGGTCACGGCACGGGTGCCGTATGTGCCCCATCGTGAGGTATGCCACTGACAATCCGATCCGACCTGGGCTTTTGCTCCGGGCGATGACGGGGCATATTTTGTACTGACCAGTCAGTTCAAAACACCGAACCGCAGGGGGGCTTGTGGACGGCGCGCACGTCACGGCCGAGCACCTCGGGCTCAGGGGACCGCGGGGGTGGGCCTTTCGCGGCATCACCCTCGACGCGGAACCCGGCTCGCTGACCGCGATCGAGGGACCGTCCGGCTCCGGCCGTACGTGTCTGCTGCTCGCGCTCACCGGACGGATGAAGTCCACCGAGGGAGTAGCCACCGTCGGCGGATCCACACTTCCGGGACACCTGGCCGCCGTGCGCCGCGTCAGCGCGCTCGCCAACGTGGCCGGGGTGACGGATCTGGAACCCGCCCTGACCGTCGGCGAGCATCTGCGCGAACGCGCCCTGCTCCAGCGCAGGTTCGGCGACTCCCTGCGCGAGCTGCTGCACCCGCGGGGCCGGCGCTCGCACGAGGCGCGGCTGCGTGTCGACGCGGCGCTCGCCGCGGCCGGACTCGACCTGGAGTCGCTGCCCAAGGGCCCCAGGACGGCCGTACGCGACCTGGAGCGGGTGCAGGAGCTGCGCCTGTCCATCGCCCTGGCCCTCGTCGGCCGGCCCCGGCTGCTGGGCGTGGACGACCTCGACACCAAGCTGTCGGAGGCCGAACGCGCCGACGTGTGGGGCCTCCTGCGCTCCCTGGCGCGCGCGGGCACGACGGTCCTCGCGGTGTGCCGTACCGCCCCCGAGGGCTGCGCCGCCGTGTCCACGGGAGGCGCGGAGGACGCCGCGGACCGGGGCCCCGCGGACCGCACCGAGGAGGACGCCGATGCGCTCGCCTAGGCTGGCCGCCCTCGAACTGCGGCGCTTCGGGCGCGGCAGGCTGCCGCGCGCCGCCCTCGTCGCCCTGCTCGTGCTGCCGCTGCTCTACGGCGGCCTGTACCTGTGGTCCTTCTGGGACCCGTACGGCCGCCTGGACCGCATCCCGGTGGCGCTGGTGAACGACGACAAGGGCGCCACCGCGGGCGGCAAGAAGATCAGCGCGGGCGACGACCTGGTGTCCGGGCTGCGCGACAGCAAGACCTTCGACTGGCACGAGGTGAGCGACGCCGAGGCCCGCGAGGGCGTGGAGAACGGCACGTACTACCTGTCGCTCACCATGCCGCGCGACTTCAGCGCACGCATCGCCTCCAGCTCCGGGGCCGACCCGGAGACCGGCGCCCTCCAGGTGCGCAGCAACGACGCGAACAACTACATCGTCGGGCAGATATCCCGCACGGTCTTCAACGAGGTCCGCTCGGCGGCCTCCAGCAAGGCGTCGCGGTCCTTCCTGGACAAGATCTTCATCTCGTTCTCCGACATCCACGACAAGACGGTCACCGCCGCCAAGGGCGCCGACAAGCTGAACACCGGCCTGGGGAAGGCCGCGAAGGGCTCCAAGGACCTCGCCGACGGGCTGGTGGACGCCAAGAGCGGCAGCGGAAAGCTCGCCAAGGGCATCAAGAAGCTGGACACGGGCTCCGGCGACCTCCAGCAGGGCTCCCAGCAGGTCGCCGACGGCACCAAGGCGCTCGCCGACAAGGTCGACGGCGTCTACGCCCAGGCGGGCCCCTTCCTCAAGGCCAACCAGAAGACCATCGGGGACACCGCGGGCCTGGTCGCCGACTCCGCCAGGACGGTCCAGGACAACCTCGGCACCCTGGTGAAACGCGCGCCCCTGGCGGCGAAGGCCGCGCATCTGTCCGCCACCGTCCTCGCGGACTTCTACAAGGAGCGCTGCGAGACCGCCACCGTCCCCGATCCGGCCTGCCCGCAGCTCAAGAAGGCGAAGCAGGCCGCCGAGGACGTGGCCGGCGTCGCCGACGACCTCGACACGCTGATCGCCGACCAGAACGGCGATCTGACGACCATGCGGGACAACCTGGGCACCCTGCGGAAGCAGGCGACCGCCCTCCAGAAGGCCGCACCCCACCTCTCCGAGGACGTCCACGACGCCGTCGAGAAGATCGACAAGCTGAACGACGGCGCGCAGCAGGTCGCCCAGGGGGCCAAGAAGCTGCACACCGGCCTCGCCACCGCCGACACCGGCGCGACCACCCTGGACGCGGGCATCGGCACCGCGGAGACCGGCGCCCAGACCCTCGACGGCGGCCTGTACAAGCTGACCGACGGCTCCGGCAAGCTGGCCGGCGGGCTGCACGACGGCGCCGGGAAGATCCCCGACTACGACAAGCACGACCGCGACCGGCGCACCGGCGTCATGGCCGACCCGGTCCAGCTCGCCTCCCACGACCTGCACAAGGCGCCCAACTACGGCACCGGCTTCGCCCCGTACTTCATCCCGCTGTCCCTGTGGGTGGGCGCGATGGTGGCCTACATGCTGATCGCGCCGCTCAACCGGCGTGCCCTGGCGGCCGGTTCCCCGGCGTGGCGGATCGCGCTCGCGGGCTGGCTGCCGGTGGTCGCGGTGGGCGTGCTCCAGGTGGGCGCGCTGATGGCCGTACTGCACTGGGGGATCGGGCTCCGGATGCTGCGGGCCACCGGCACCATCGGCTTCCTGCTCCTGGTCGCCGCGTGCTTCGCGGCCATCGTGCAGTGGCTCAACGCCCGCTTCGGCCCGGCCGGCCGGATCCTGGTCCTCGCCCTGCTGATGCTCCAGCTGACCTCGGCGGGCGGCACCTATCCGGTGCAGACCAGCCCCGGCTTCTTCAACCTCATCCACCCGTACCTGCCGATGAGTTACGTCGTGACGGCGCTGCGCCGGCTGATCACGGGCGGCGGGCTCGGCCCGGTGTGGCAGGCGTGCGCGGTGCTGACCGCGTTCACGGTGGGCGCCCTCGCACTGACCGCGCTCGCGGCCCGCAAGCGGCAGGTGTGGACGCTGGACCGGCTGCACCCGGAGCTGAGCCTGTGAGCCCCGCACCGGCCCGGCAGGCCCCGGCACCTGTGAGAATCGGTGCCATGGAAAGCAGCAGCGCCAGGTCCGGCGGCAGCACGCGCCGGGAGGCGACCCGGCAGAAGCTCTACGAGGCGGCCGTCACCCTCATCGCCGAGCAGGGCTTCTCCGCGACCACCGTGGACGAGATCGCCGAGCGGGCGGGAGTGGCCAAGGGCACCGTCTACTACAACTTCGCGAGCAAGTCGGTCCTCTTCGAGGAGCTGCTGCGGCACGGGGTCAGCCTGCTCACCGCGTCCCTGAAGGAGGCCGCGGAGCAGACCGCGCACGAGGGCGGCAGCAGGGTGGACGCGCTGGACGCGATGGTCCGCGCCGGCCTGGTCTTCATCGACCGCTATCCGGCCTTCACCCAGCTGTACGTGGCCGAGCTGTGGCGCACCAACCGGGCCTGGCAGTCCACGCTGATGGTGGTGCGCCAGGAGGCCGTCGCCGTGGTCGAGGGCGTGCTGCGCGCGGGGGTGGCGGGCGGCGAGTTCAGCGAGGAGATCGACGTCCAGCTCACCGCGGCGGCCCTGGTCGGCATGGTCCTGGTGGCCGCACTGGACTGGAAGTCCTTCCAGCCGCAGCGCTCCCTGGACGATGTGCACGCGGCCCTGTCCCGGCTGCTCCAGGGCCGGGTCAGCGGCAGGGTCTGAGCCACCGGGTCGGCGGCACCCCCGCACGGCATGCGAAAGGCGCCGGTCCGCTCCCGGACCGGCGCCTTCGCGCTCCCCCCGTACCCCCCGTCTCCCCCGTCTCCCCCTGGGTCGTGGCCAGGCTGCGGGCGCCGTTCCGCCGCCCCGTGCCGGCGGTTCCGGGCCGCGCCCCCTTGCCGGGTTCCACTCTCCCGTGCCGGCCCCCGCCGGCACATCCGTGCGCCTACTCATCCGGTGACCTAGGTACGGATACTCAGACCGCGCGTACCCGCCGCGGGACGACCGCCCTGCGCCCTCGCTACGATCGCCTGCGTGTCCGTGCTCCCGCTCGTCTTCACCAGTGGCTGGGCCAGCGGCATCAACGCCTACGCGGTGGTGCTGCTGCTCGGCCTGTTCGGCGTGACCGGGGTGAGCGACGACGTGCCCCGGACCCTCCAGCGGCCCGAGGTGCTGATCATCGCGGGCGTGCTGTTCCTGTGCGAGGCTGCCGCCGACAAGGTCCCCTACGTCGACTCGGTGTGGGACTCCGTGCACACCGTGATCCGGCCCGCCGCGGGCGCCTGGGTGGGCGCGCTGCTCGCCGGGCACAGCGGCTCGTACTCCGAGGTGACGGCCGCGCTGATCGGCGGTGCGACGGCGCTGGCCAGCCACTCGGTCAAGGCCGGCACACGGATGGCGGTCAACGCCTCGCCGGAGCCGTTCAGCAACATCGCGCTGAGCATCGGCGAGGACCTGGGCGTCGGCGCGCTGGTCTCCTTCGCGATCTTCCATCCGCAGGCCGCCGCGGTCGTCGCCGCGGTGCTGCTGGCCGCCGGACTGGCCGCGCTGTTCTTCCTCGTCTCCCGCATCCGGCGCTTCCTGCGCCGCCGCGCCCAGCGCCGGGAGGCGCGCCGGCCGGCCCCGCGGGTGCCCTGAGCTGCCCGGACCCCGCCCGGCGGCCGGATTGTCAGTGGTGGTCGCTAGAGTCGCAGACATGGCACGGATCGCGGTGATGGGCGCCGGTATGGGCGCGATGGCGGCCGCCGCCCGGCTGGCCGTCGCGGGCCACCGGGTGGTGGTGTACGAGCGCACGGACACCTACGGCGGTGCCCTGCGCCGCTTCGAGCGGGACGGATTCGGCTTCGACACCGGTCCGGGGCTGCTGACGCTGCCCGCCGTCTACCGCGACCTGTTCGTCAAGACCGGCAAGGAGCCGCTGGAGGACCGCGTCGAGCTGGTCCAGGTCGACCCGTCCGCACGGCACCTCTTCGCGGACGGCACCGAGGCCGCCCTGCCGAACGCCTCGCGCGCCGGCGTCGTCGCCGCGCTGGACGAAGCGCTGGGCGGTGGCGCGGGCGGCCGCTGGGGCGACTTCCTGGTGCGGGCCCGCGAGGCCTGGGACCGCACCCGCCGGCCGCTGCTGGAGGAGCCGCTGTGGCCCGACTGGCGGGTGCTGACCCAGAAGGAGCCCTATCCGGCGGTCCCGCACAAGCGGCTGCTGCGCACCCGTCGGGCGGCCACCCTGGCCGAGATCGGCGCCTGGGAGCTGCGCGACCCCCGGCTTTCGGCGCTGCTCGCCGGATACGCCCTGGCCTACGGCGTCGACCCGGCCACCGCCCCGGCGAGCGCGGCCGTGCTGCCGTACATGGAGCACGCCTTCGGCACCTGGTATGTGCGCGGCGGGATGAGGGAGTTGGCACGCGCGGTGTACGAGCGGTGCCTGGCGCGGCGGGTGGAGTTCGTCTTCGGCGCCGAGATCACCCGCGTACTGCACAAGGACGGCCGGGCGGCCGGGGTCGAGCTGGCCGACGGGACGCATGCCGGGGCCGACTTCGTGGTCGGGGCGGAGCCCTGGCGGCTGGGCGGTCTGGTCGAGGGCGCGCCGTACGGACCGGGGGCGGTCGCGCCGGAGCCCGAGGACCGGTTTCCGGGGCGGCTGGTGGTCTGCCTCGCCCTGCGCGGCGCCCGCGAGCCCGGCGCCGCGCATCGCACGGTGGTGCACTCGGCCGACACCGAGGGCGAACTCGGCCTGTTCCGGCACGGCACCCCGCCGGAGCTGCCGACGGTCCGCGTCGACCGGCCCGACGACCCGGCGCTGCGCCCCGACGACGGGCACGAATCGATGGTGCTGACGGCGACGGTCCCCGCGGCGACGCGGTACGACTGGGGTGCGCCGGGTGTCGCCGACGCGTTCGCCGAGCGCATGATCACCGCGGCCGAGCGCGCCGTGCCCGGCCTGGGGGAGCGGATCCTGTGGCGCGCGGTACGCACTCCCCTGGACACCGCGCGGGAGACGGGCGCCACCGGGGGCGCGGTCCCGCCGCCGGCCCTGGCCGCGCCGCAGGGCGTGCTGCACCCGGCCAACACCACGGCGATACCGGGCCTGTTCGCCGTCGGCGGCTGGTCCCATCCCGGCGGCGGGCTGCCGCACGCGGGCATGTCGGGCGCGCTGGTGTCCGGGCTGATCGTGGAGGGGCCGGACTTCCGGGGCTCGCAGTGACCCCGTGAGCCGGGCCCGAGAGCCGGGACCCGTGCGCCGGGGTCCGTGAGCCGCTTCGGCCCCGGCCCGCCCGGCTCCCGTCGTCTCAGTAGCGGTACTGCTGCTGCTCGTCGTACCCGGCGCCCGGCTGCTGCTGGCCGTGGCTCTGGTAGGGGTACGGCTGCTCCTGCTGGGGTTCGCCGCCCTGGCCCTCGTCGGTGCGCTGCTGCGGCACCCACACCCCGCCGGCCGGGGTCTCCCCGTAGCCGCCGGTGGCGTAGGGGTCCTGGGTGTAGTCCTGCGGGGCGTAGCCGGGGTCGTAGCCGGTGCCGGCGTAGGACTGGCTGCCGATGTAGGGGTCGGAGTAGTTGGCGTAGCCCTGCTGGGGGGCGGCGTCGTATCCGTACCCCTGTTGCTGTGCGTAGCCGGAGTAGTCGTAGGACGGGTCCTGCTGGGGGGCCGCGTGGGTGGCGGTGTCGCCGTAGACGCCGTAGTTGCCGGTGTCGTCGGGCAGGGGCTGCGGCTCGTAGACGGAGCCGGTGTCGGCGGCCGGGGGGCGCGCGGGGGTGAAGACGTCGTCGCGGTCGTAGTCGTCGTACGCGTCCGGGGCGGAGCCGTCCTGGGCGTAGCCGTCCTGAGCGGCGGCCGGGTCCTCGTCGGCGCCGGTGGGAGCGGGGGCCGGGGCCTGCGCGGTGCGGGTGTTGCGGTCGCCGCGGCCGCGGCGGCGCTTGCTGCCGCCGGACGCCACGGCGCCCGCGTCGGGGCGCCGGACCGCCCAACCCGCCGCGAAGCCGCGGCGGAAGGAGAGCGTCACGAGGGTCTGGCCGACGGCGAAGGCGATCGCGCCCGCCCCGATGACGAGGACGGACGGCATCATGACGCCGACCACCACGCCGAGGAAGCCGGCGAAGGCGAGCAGCCGCCAGCGCAGGCGCGCCTTGTACTGCAGCAGCACCTCGCCGAGCAACCACAGCGCGACGCCGCCGAATGCGATGTAGAGGACCGTCCAGCCCATGTACGCCCCTCTCCCAGTGGCCGTTACGCAGTGTGTCGCAACAGGGTGCGGCAGGTCTAGGCCCGCGGGGGGTGGTGCAGGCCCAGGTTCTCGTAGATCTCCAGGGTCGCCGTGGAGCTGTTGAGCGTGATGAAGTGCAGTCCGGGCACGCCTTCGGACAGCAGTCGCGCGCAGAACTCCGTGGCGAATTCGACCCCGATCGAGCGTACAGCCGCCGGATCGTCCTTCGCCGCGAGGATCCGCTCTTTGAGGGCGTCCGGGAACCGGGCGTTGCTGAGCTTGGGCAGCCGCTCCAGCATCCGCACGCTCGTGACCGGCAGGATCTCCGGGATGACCGGGGTGTCGCAACCCGCCTCCACCACCCGGTCGCGCAGCCGCAGATAGGACTCCGGCTGGAAGAACATCTGGGTGATGGCGTAGTCGGCGCCCGCGCGGCACTTGTCCACGAAGTGGGCGACGTCGGTGTCCCAGTCCGTGGAGCGGGGGTGCATCTCGGGGAAGGCGGCGACGCCCACGCAGAAGTCGCCCGACTCCTTGATGAGGCGCACCAGTTCGGCCGCGTAGGTCAGGCCCTTGGGGTGTGCCACCCACTCGCCCATGGGGTCGCCGGGCGGGTCGCCGCGCACGGCGAGCATGTTCCGGATCCCGGCGTCCGCGTACTGGCCGATGATGTTGCGCAGTTCGGCGATGGAGTGGTCGACGGCGGTGAGGTGGGCGACCGGGGTGAGCGTGGTGTCGGCGACGATCTGCTGCGTCTCCCGGACGGTGCCCGCGCGGGTCGAGCCGCCGGCGCCGTACGTCACCGAGACGAAGTCGGGGGCGACCGCCTCGACCCTGCGCAGCGCGGTCCACAGGCTCCGCTCGCCCTTGGGCGTCTTCGGCGCCGAGAACTCGAAGGAGTACGTGGTCTTGCCGCCGGCGAGCATGTCACGCACGGTGCGCGCGCGATCAGTCCTGGTGGATGCGGTTCCGAGGGCCATACCCGCAGGTTAGCCAGGGGACGCCGGTCCCCCAACCGCACTCCGGGAATTTGCCGGAATTGTCGGTTTGTCGTCCACCCCTTGGGACGGGGCCCCGAGACGTCGCCGCTCAGGCCTTCCGCAGCCGCCGGGCGAACTCGGCTGCCGCGGCGCCCGGATCGTCGGCCTCGGTGAGCGCGCGCACCACGACCACCCGGCGGGCCCCGGCCGCCAGGACCTCGTCCAGATTGCCGAGATCGATGCCGCCGATGGCGAACCAGGGGCGCCCGGTGCCGAGCGCGGCCGTGTACCGGACCAGGTCCAGGCCCGGTGCGGGGCGGCCCGGCTTGGTGGGGGTGGGCCAGCAGGGCCCGGTGCAGAAGTAGTCCACGCCCTCCTGGACGGCGGCCGCGGCGGCCTCGTCCTCGGTGTGGGTGGAGCGGCCGATCAGCACGTCGCCGCCGAGGATCGCGCGGGCCGCGGGGACCGGCAGGTCGCCCTGGCCGAGGTGGAGCACATCGGCGCCGGCGGCGTGGGCGACGTCGGCCCGGTCGTTGACCGCGAGGAGCCGGCCGTGCCGGGCGCAGGCCTCGGCGAAGACCTCCAGGCAGGCCAGCTCCTCGGCGGCCTCCATGCCCTTGTCGCGCAGCTGCACGATGTCGACACCGCCGGCCAGCACCGCGTCCAGGAACTCGGGCAGGTCGCCCTGGCGCCTGCGGGCGTCCGTGCACAGGTAGAGCCGGGCGTCGGCGAGCTCGGCGCGGGCGGTGTCGGGCATGCGTGGTCCCCCGGAGTCGGTGTGCGTGCTGGGCGGGTGGTGGCGTACGGCGCGCGGGGCGTCGTACACCACCCCTCGGCGGTCGGGCCCGGACGGCCCGCGGGCGGTGGGCCCGGACGGCCCTCATGTGGTCCGGCTCAGACGGCGAGCGCCTGGGCGCGGCGCTTCACCTCCGTGCCGCGATTCTCGCTGAGGGCCTGCGCCGGGGTGCCCGGCAGGGTCGGGTCGGGGGTGAAAAGCCATTCGATCATCTCTTCGACCGTGAAGCCGTCGTCCCGCAGGAGCGTCAGGGTCCCGGACAGGCCCTTGACGACCTTGTCCCCGTCGATGAAGGCGGCGGGAACGTGCAGCGCGCGGTTCTCACCCCGGCGTACGGCGATGAGCTGGCCGTCCTTGACCAGCTGCCGCACCCGCGTCACCTCGACGCCGAACTGTTCGGCGATGTCGGGGAGGGTGAGCCAGGCGGGGACGAGCGCGTCGATCTTCGTGTCAATCTCGGTCACGGGTACAGGGTAGGCGCTCGGCCGGGTTCGGCGCTTTACGCCGGTGGCCTGGCGGGGGCTCAGTCGGCCGTGGCGTCCTTCAGCGGCCGGCTCGGGTCCGCCAGTGCCTCCGGGTCGAGGGCGCGGCCCGCCTCGATCAGCTTGCGGCCCTGGGCGAGGTCGCGCGGGCGGCCCACCGCCAGCAGGGCGACCAGGCGGCCCTCGCGCAGCCAGCACACCGTCCAGGCGGGGCCCGCGGGATCGCCGCGCCAGACCAGCCGGTCGGCGGCGGCATGGTGCCCCGCGTACTGGACGAAGCGGCCGAACTGCTCGGACCAGAAGTACGGCACCGGGTCGTAGACGGCGCTCTCGCCGAGGATGCCGGCGGCGACGGTGCGCGGGCCCTGGAGGGCGTTGTCCCAGTGGTGCACGAGGAGGCGTTCGCCGTAGCGGGCCGAGGGGAAGGACGCGCAGTCGCCCACGGCGTACACATCGGGCGCGGAGGCGTGCAGCCGGGCGTCGGTGACGACCTCGCCGAACGCGCCCAGCTCGATGCCCGAGCCGGCCAGCCAGCCGGTGGCGGGGCGGGCGCCGATGCCGACGACGACCGCCCCCGCGGGCAGCCGGGTGCCGTCGGCGAGTACCACCGCGCCGGGCTCGACGCGCTCCACCCGCGCGCCGGTGCGCAGTTCGGCCCCGCTGTCGGCGTACCAGCCGGCCATGGGGGCGGCGACCTCGGCGGGCAGCACTCCGGCGAGCGGCCGGTCGGCGGCCTCGACGACGGTGACCGCGCAACCGGCCTCGCGGGCGGCCGTGGCGAACTCGGCGCCGATCCAGCCGGCGCCGACGACCACGATGTCGTGCTGCCGGGCGAGCACGGGCCGCAGCCGTTCGGCGTCGTCCAGGGTGCGCAGCAGATGCACGCCGGGGACGCCCTCGCTGCCGGGCAGGGTGACCGGCTCGGCGCCGGTGGCCAGCACCAGCACGTCGTACGGCACCGGGCCCGCCTCGGTGTCCAGTTCATGGTCGGCGGGGCGGGCGCCGAGAACCTCGCAGCCGAGCCGGAGGCCGACGCCGAGCGCGTCGAAGTCGAGGTCGAACGCGGAGCCCTCGGCCTTGCCGAGCAGCACGGCCTTGGACAGCGGCGGCCGGTCGTACGGCTGGTGGGGTTCGGCGCCGATGACGGTCACCTCGCCCGTGAAACCCCGTTCCCGCAGCGCGACCGCGGTCTGCACCCCGGCCATGCCCGCGCCCACGACGACCACGCGCCGCGTCCCTGCCGTGCCCTGCCGGGCTGTCTGCTCGCTCACCCGATCACCTTAGACAGATGACGATCAGTCAGTCAGCGGGTGTGCACGGTGAGCTGTTCCACGACGCTCGTGCCGGAGCCCGGTCCGGACTCCCACTCCCAGGTCTCCTCCAGGCGCACCCGGCCGTCGGGCAGTTCCACGACCGTGGAGACGCAGTGGCCCGAGGCCGTGCTGCCGTCGGTGCGCAGCTGCACGTACCGGAAGTCCAGCCGGTCGCCCGCACGCGTGCCGACCAGATGGCCGCGGACGATGTCGCCGCCCTGGTACTCGGCCCAGACCGCGCCGTCCCGCTCGTGGTAGGCGAAGCGGGTGCGGGTACCCACCTGACCTGCGGACTGGTCGGCGACGGGGGCGAGGATCAGACCGTCCAGCGACGGGGCCATGGGCGAGGGCTCCCTTACGGGTGACGAGGGGGGCGGGCTAGGGTGGCCACCGTACAAGCACTCGCGGGAGCCCGGACGCACCGGGCTGAGAGGGAGGCTGGCGGCCTCCGACCGTACGAACCTGATCCGGGTCATGCCGGCGAAGGGAGGGGCTGGACGCCCATGTCCACACGTACGCCCGACACCTCGGGAACCTCCGACGTCCTCGTCGTCGGGGGCGGGATCATCGGCCTGGTGACGGCCTGGCGCGCGGCGCGCCGCGGGCTCGCCACGGCCGTGGTGGACCCGGTACCCGGCGGCGGGGCCGCGCAGGTCGCGGCCGGGATGCTGGCCGCGGTCACCGAACTGCACTACGGCGAGGAGACGCTGCTCGCCCTCAACCTGGAGTCGGCGCGCCGCTACCCCGGCTTCGTGGCCGAGCTGACCGAGGCGAGCGGCCGGGACCTCGGCTACCGGCGCTGCGGCACCCTCGCGGTCGCGCTGGACGCCGACGACCGCGCCCATCTGCGGGAACTGCACGCCCTCCAGCAGAGCTGCGGCCTCGACGCGCAGTGGCTGCCGGGCCGGGAGTGCCGCCGTCTGGAGCCGATGCTGGCGCCGGGCGTGCGCGGCGGCCTGCGGGTGGACGGCGATCACCAGATCGATCCGCGCCGGCTGGCCGCGGCGCTGGTGATCGCGTGCGAGCGGGCCGGGGTGGTGTTCCACCGGGTGTGGGCCGAGCGGCTGGACGTCGTACGGGACCGGGCCGTCGGGGTGACCACGGCGGACGGTACGGCGCTCGCCGCCGGGCAGGTGGTGCTCGCGGGCGGCAGCCTCAGCGGGCGGCTCGCGGGGGTGCCGCGGGAGGTGCTGCCGCCGGTGCGGCCGGTGAAGGGGCAGGTGCTGCGTCTCGCGGTGCCGAAGCGGTACGCGCCGTTCCTCAGCCGGACGGTGCGGGCCGTGGTCCGGGGCGGGCAGCTGTACCTGGTGCCGCGGGAGAACGGCGAGCTGGTCGTCGGCGCCACCAGCGAGGAGCAGGGCTGGGACACGACGGTCACCGCGGGCGGGGTGTACGAGCTGCTGCGCGACGCGCACGAGCTGGTGCCGGGCATCACCGAGCTGCCGCTCACCGAGACGCGGGCGGGGCTGCGGCCCGGCTCCCCGGACAACGCGCCGCTGCTCGGGCCGTCCGGCCTCGCCGGGCTGCTGCTGGCCACCGGGCACCATCGCAACGGGGTGCTGCTCACGCCCGTGACCGGGGATGTGATGGGGCAGTTGCTGGCCGGCGGCCCGCTGCCCGAGGAAGCCCGTCCGTTCACGCCGGGGCGCTTCGGCGCGCCGCGCACACAGCAGCTGGAGCAGACCGCATGAGCGCCGTGCCGTCCACCATCACCATCTCCGTCAACGGGCAGCGGCGGCAGGTCGCGCCGGGGACCGCGCTCGACGCGGTCGTACGGTCCCTCGTGCGGGCCCCCGCCGGGGTGGCGGCCGCCGTCAACGAGACCGTCGTACCGCGCACGCGGTGGGCCGGGACGGCGCTCGCCGAGGGCGACCGGGTCGAGGTGCTGACCGCGGTACAGGGGGGCTGAGCGGTGACCGACGATCGCCTTGTCATCGGGGACGCGGCCTTCGGGTCGCGGTTGATCATGGGGACCGGCGGGGCGCCCAGCCTCGACGTGCTGGAGCGGGCCCTCGTGGCGTCCGGGACGGAGCTGACGACGGTCGCGATGCGGCGGGTCGATCCGTCCGTGCACGGCTCGGTGCTGTCCGTGCTGGAGAAGCTCGGCATCCGGGTGCTGCCGAACACGGCGGGGTGCTTCACCGCCGGAGAGGCCGTGCTCACGGCGCGGCTCGCGCGGGAGGCGCTCGGTACGTCGCTGGTGAAGCTGGAGGTCATCGCCGACGAGCGGACGCTGCTGCCGGATCCGGTGGAGCTGCTGGAGGCGGCGGAGACGCTGGTGGACGACGGGTTCACGGTGCTGCCGTACACCAACGACGATCCCGTGCTCGCGCGGAAACTGGAGGACGTGGGGTGTGCGGCGGTGATGCCGCTGGGGTCGCCGATCGGGTCGGGGCTCGGGATCCGCAACCCGCACAACTTCCAGCTGATCGTGGAGCGGGCGGGGGTGCCGGTGATCCTGGACGCGGGGGCGGGGACGGCGTCGGACGTGGCGCTGGCGATGGAGCTGGGGTGCGCGGGGGTGATGCTGGCGTCGGCGGTGACGCGGGCGCGGGAGCCGGAGGTGATGGCGGCGGCGATGCGGCACGCGGTGACCGGCGGGAGGCTGGCGCGGCTCGCGGGGCGGATACCCCGGCGGTACTGGGCGGAGGCGTCCTCTCCTGCCGAGGGCCTGGCCGCGTTGGACCCCGAGCGCCCGGCGTTCTGACCTCCGAAGGCCGGACGGACGCCGCCGACGGCGCTGGCGCCCCGTGGGGGCGGTCGACGTCGGTGGCTGTCCGGTCGCGGGGGTGGATTCAGGGGGTCGGGTGGCCGCCGGCTCCGGTGGAATGTGGCGTGGCCGCGTAAGAAGCGTCACAGGTGGGCTTCAGTGGGCAGGTGGGAGAGGCCGGCGGGGCCGGGGCGGGGTCGGGGGCTCGTAGACTCGCCGTGTGGATATGACCCTTCAGGACGCCCTCGTCGGGCACGTGCTCGACGGTCGGTATCGCGTGGACGCGCGGATCGCGGCCGGCGGGATGGCGACGGTGTACCGGGCGCTGGACACGCGCCTGGACCGGGTGCTCGCGCTGAAGGTGATGCATCCCGCGCTGGCGGCCGACGGCGTCTTCGTGGAGCGGTTCATCCGCGAGGCCAAGTCCGCGGCCCGGCTCGACCACCCGAACGTGGTGCAGGTCTACGACCAGGGCACCGACGGGTCGTACGTGTACATGGCGATGGAGTACGTCGCCGGGTGCACCCTCCGTGACGTGCTGCGCGAGCGCGGCGCCCTGCGCCCGCGTGCCGCGCTGGACATCCTGGAGCCGGTGCTCGCCGCGCTCGGCGCCGCCCATCGGGCCGGTTTCGTGCACCGGGACATGAAGCCCGAGAACGTGCTGATAGGCGACGACGGCCGGGTCAAGGTCGCCGACTTCGGCCTGGTCCGCTCCGTGGACACGGTGACCAGCACGACCGGCTCCGTGCTCGGCACCGTCGCCTACCTCGCCCCCGAGCAGATCGACCAGGGCGCCGCCGACCCCCGCGTCGACGTGTACGCCTGCGGTGTCGTCCTGTACGAGATGCTGACCGGCGCCAAGCCGCACTCCGGTGACTCCCCCGCGCAGGTGCTCTACCGGCACATCAACGAGGACGTCCCGCCGCCCTCCGCACTGGTGCCGGGGCTCGCGCCGCAGCTGGACGAGCTGGTCGCCTCGGCCACCGCCCGCACCCCCGAGCTGCGCCCGTACGACGCGGTCGCGCTGCTCGCCGAGGCCCGCGAGGCCCGCGCGGCGCTGACCGGGGAGCAGCTGGACGCCGTACCGCCGCAGGCGAGGACGGTGGAGCACGAGAACGCGGAGAACCGTACGAGCGTGATCCCGCGCGCGCTGACCGTGCCCGGACCGCTTAGCGTCGACGGGGACGGCGACGGCGTCAGCCGCACCGCCCGCTTCCAGGCCGCGCCCGTGCCGCCCCCGCGCCGGTCCCGGCGGCTCGTGCTCACCCTCGCCGTCGCCGTGCTTCTGGTGCTCGGCGCCGGCACCGGGATCTGGTACATCAACTCCGGCCAGTTCACCAAGGTCCCCCCGCTGCTGACGAAGACGGAGGCACAGGCCCGGAACCGGCTGGCGGACGCCGGGCTGGAGGTCGGGAAGGTGAAGCGGGCCTACGACGACACCGTCGAGCGCGGCACCGTGATCAGCACCGACCCGGCGGCCGGGGCCCGGATCCGGGACCACGACGCGGTGACGCTGACCGTCTCGCTCGGCCCGGAGACGGTCAAGGTGCCGGACCTCGCCGACCTGCCGCTCGCGAAGGCCAGGCAGAAGCTGAAGGCGGCCGGCCTCGAACCGGGCATGGTCACCCGGAACTTCAGCGACGACATCGACCAGGGCGCCGTGATCTCCACGGCCCCCGGCGCGGGCACCGAGCGGCACGCGGGCTCCGCGATCGCGCTGACCGTCAGCAAGGGCAGCCCCGTCGACGTGCCCGACGTCACCGGCGACGACCCGGCCGACGCCCGGCAGGAGCTGACGGACGCCGGGCTCAAGGTGAAGATCGCGAGCGAGCAGGTCGACTCCGAGTACGACAAGGGCAAGGTGGCCCGGCAGAGCCCCGGCGACGGCAAGCAGGCCGCCGCGGGCGACACGGTGACGCTCACCCTGTCCAAGGGCCCGCAGATGATCGAGGTCCCGGACGTGACCGGCGACAGCGTGGACGACGCCCACCAGGCGCTGGAGGGCGCCGGGTTCAAGGTCAGCGAGGACCGCGGGCTGCTCGGGCTGTTCGGCGACACCGTGAAGAAGCAGTCCGTCGAGGGCGGCGGGACGGCGCCCAAGGGGTCCACGATCACGATCACCATCAGGTGAGGGCCGCGGGACCGGTGAGCGGGTTCACGCCCGCCGCCGGTCCGGGCCCCCCGCGGACATGACACCCTGGACAGGTGAGTCCCGTTTCCCCGTCCCGCCCTCCGTCCCTCCCTCGCAACCCCGTCGGCGGCCATGTCCCGGTGGCCGGCGGCCTGCACTCCGTGGGGCTGTCGTACGCCCGTGAGCTGAAGGCGGAGACCGTCCAGGTCTTCGTGGCCAACCCGCGCGGCTGGGCCACCCCGGCCGGCAACCCGAAGCAGGACGAGGCGTTCCGCGCGGCCTGCGCCGAGGAGTCGATCCCGGCGTACGTGCACGCCCCCTACCTGATCAACTTCGGCTCGCACACCGAGGCGACGGTGGAGAAGTCGGCCGAGTCGCTGCGGCACTCGCTGCGGCGCGGCCGGGAGATCGGCGCGCTCGGCGTGGTGGTGCACACCGGCAGCGCGACCGGCGGCCGGGCCCGCGAGGTGGCACTGAAGCAGGTACGGGAGCACCTGCTTCCGCTGCTGGACGAGCTGACCCATGACGACGACCCGTTCCTGCTGCTGGAGTCCACCGCGGGCCAGGGTGCCTCGCTGTGCTCGCGGACCTGGGACTTCGGGCCGTACTTCGAGGCGCTGGACGCCCACCCCAGGCTGGGCGTCTGCCTGGACACCTGCCACATCTTCGCCGCCGGGCACGATCTGACCGGCCCGGCCGGGATGCGCCAGACCCTCGATCTGCTGGTGGAGACCGTCGGCGAGGGGCGGCTGAAGCTGATCCACGCCAACGACTCCAAGGACGTGGTGGGCGCGCACAAGGACCGGCACGAGAACATCGGCTCCGGGCACATCGGCGAGGAGCCCTTCCGCGCCCTGATGAGCCACCCGGCGACCGCGGGCGTCCCGCTGGTCATCGAGACTCCGGGCGGCAAGGAGGGCCACGCGGCGGACGTGGCCCGGCTCAAGCGCCTCAGGGACGGCTGACGCGAGCCTCGGGGGCCGGTGGCCGGGCCGTCACAGCTCCGGCCCCTCCCCCGGTTCCTCCTGGTAGGAGTAGCGCTGCTCCTTCCACGGGTCGCCCACGTTGTGGTACCCGCGCTCCTCCCAGAAACCGCGCCGGTCGGCCGTCATGTACTCCACGCCCCGCACCCACTTGGGCCCCTTCCAGGCGTACAGATGGGGCACGATCAGGCGGACCGGGAAGCCGTGCTCGGCGGTCAGCAGCTCGCCGTCCTTGTGGGTGGCGAAGAGGGTGCTCTCGGAGAGGAAGTCCGTGAGGCGCAGGTTGGAGCTGAAGCCGTACTCCGCCCAGACCATCACATGGGTGACGTCCGGGGCCGGCGGGGCCAGCTCCACGATCGCGGCGGCCGGCACCCCGCCCCACTCCGCGCCGAGCATGCTGAACTTGGTCACGCAGTGCAGATCGGCCACCACGGTGGCGTACGGCAGGGCCGTGAACTCCTCGTGGCTCCAGCCGTGCTTGTCGCCGTCGGCGGTGGCGCCGAAGACCCGGAAGTCCCAGCGCTCGGGCCGGAACTTGGGCACGGGTCCGTAGTGCGTGACCGGCCAGCCGCGCTGGAGTCGCTGCCCCGGCGGAAGCTCGGACCCTGCCGTTGCTCCAGACTCTCGCTCCACCGGATGACCCATGTAACCATCCTGACAGACCTCGGGCAGTGCCCTTGACCGCCCCCATCCAAAACGGGCAAATGACATCAAACCTCAGCGTATTTACTAAGTACGCACTTACTGGACGATCTTCGCGTCCGGTGCAATCATGCGGCCCACACCCTCCCCCGATATCCGTGCGGGAGACATCCGCGTGGAAGGAGCCGCTGCGATGCAGGGCGACCCCGACGTCATCGAACTGCTCAACGAGCAGTTGACCGCCGAGCTGACGGCGATCAACCAGTACTTCCTGCACTCCAAGATCCAGGATCACCGGGGGTGGTCCAAGCTCGCGGAGTACACCCGGCGCGAGTCGTTCGACGAGATGCGGCACGCGGAACTCCTGACCGACCGCATCCTGCTGCTCGACGGGCTGCCGAACTACCAGCGGCTCTCCCATATCGAGGTGGGACAGACGGTGACCGAGATGTTCCGGGCCGACCGGCAGATCGAGGTCGAGGCGATCGACCGGCTGCGCCGGGGCGTGCAGATCATGCGCGACAAGGACGACATCACGTCCGCGAACATCTTCGAGGCGATCCTGGCCGACGAGGAGCACCACATCGACTACCTGGACACCCAGCTGGAGCTGGTGGACAAGCTGGGCGAGGCGCTCTACATCTCGACGCTGATCGAGCAGAACCAGCCGGACCCGTCGGGGCCGGGCACCAGCAGCTTCTAGCGGCGCGCCTAGGCGGCGTCGTCCAGCCGGTCGAGGGTCGCCGGGGAGCGCTGTTCGATCAGTTCGCGGCGGGGGCAGGCGCCCCGGCCGAGCAGCGCCTGGATGCGCCGTACGCAGCGGCCGCAGTCCGTGCCCGCCTTGCAGGCGGAGGCGATCTGGCGCGGAGTGCCTGCGCCGTCCTCCGCGTGCTGCCGGACCTGGGCCTCGGTGATGCCGAAGCAGCTGCACACGTACACGCGGACTCACCTCCCGACGGGATCGCCGTAGCTCTGCCACCCCGTTCCCGGTGAGGCAAACCTAACCTTACCCGTCGCTTCGCGACCGCAAAAGGCCGAGGGGCGCGGATCGCATGTGATCCGCGCCCCAGCGGCACCGTCGGCGAACCGGTCGCCTACTGGTCCCGGTACATCTCCGCGACCAGGAACGCCAGGTCCAGGGACTGGCTGCGGTTGAGCCGCGGGTCGCAGGCCGTCTCGTAGCGCTGGTGCAGGTCGTCCACGAAGATCTCGTCGCCGCCGCCCACGCACTCGGTGACGTCGTCGCCGGTCAGCTCCACGTGGATGCCGCCCGGATGGGTGCCGAGGCCCTTGTGCACCTCGAAGAAGCCCTTGACCTCGTCGAGCACGTCGTCGAAGCGGCGGGTCTTGTGCCCGGAGGCCGCCTCGAAGGTGTTGCCGTGCATCGGGTCGGTCACCCAGGCCACCGTGGCGCCGGACGCCGTGACCTTCTCGACCAGCTCGGGCAGCCGGTCGCGGATCTTGTCGGCGCCCATGCGGACGATGAAGGTCAGCCGGCCCGGCTCCCGCTCGGGGTCGAGGCGGTCGATGTACTTCAGCGCCTCCTCGGCCGTGGTGGTCGGGCCGAGCTTGATGCCGATCGGGTTGCGGATCTTCGAGGCGAACTCGATGTGCGCGTGGTCCAGCTGCCGGGTGCGCTCGCCGATCCACACCATGTGCGCGGAGACGTCGTACAGCTTGCCGGTGCGGGAGTCGACGCGGGTCAGGGCGGACTCGTAGTCCAGCAGCAGCGCCTCGTGCGAGGAGAAGAACTCGACGGTCTTGAACTCCTCCGGGTCGGTGCCGCAGGCCCGCATGAAGTTCAGCGCGTTGTCGATCTCCCGCGCGAGCTGCTCGTAGCGCTGGCCGGAGGGGGACGTCTTCACGAAGTCCTGGTTCCAGGCGTGCACCTGGCGCAGGTCGGCGTATCCGCCGGTGGTGAAGGCACGCACCAGGTTCAGCGTGGACGCCGAGGCGTGGTACATCCGCTTCAGCCGCTCGGGGTCCGGGATGCGGGCGGCCTCGGTGAACTCGAAGCCGTTGACGGAGTCGCCCCGGTAGGTCGGCAGCGTCACCCCGTCGCGGGTCTCGGTCGGCTTGGAGCGCGGCTTGGAGTACTGCCCGGCGATCCGGCCGACCTTCACCACGGGCACGGAGGCCGCGTAGGTGAGGACGGCGCCCATCTGGAGCAGCGTCTTGAGCTTCTGCCGGATCTGGTCGGCGGACACCGCGTCGAACGCCTCGGCGCAGTCGCCGCCCTGGAGGAGGAACGCCTCTCCCTTGGCGACGGCCGCCATCCGGGCACGCAGCTGGTCGCACTCGCCCGCGAAGACGAGCGGCGGATACGACTCCAGCTCCGCGACGACTTCGCGCAGAGCCACGGGGTCGGGGTACTCGGGCTGCTGCGCCGCGGGCAGGTCTCGCCAGGTGTTGCCAGCGCTCGCGCTGGACTTAGCGTTCACGGTCACCTTGTACACATTACGGGGTCGTATCCCCTGCCCCACGAGTCGCCCGGAACGTGAGACGCGGTGACTGAGTCGTGGACGGTGGTGGTGCGGTAGGGTCTTTCGCATGTTCGCGCTTTCCAACCGGAACTGGTGGTGGACCGCTTCTTCGGCGGCCCACTGATTCGCGCGCACCCAGACTTCGCGAAGGCCGCCCGAGGGGCGGCCTTCGGCGTTTCCGCGGTCGTTCCTCTCCTTCAGCCGATTCCTCACCTGATCGAGTAGGAGCCCGACCCGTGGACCTCATGGACCTGCTGTCCGACCCCCGCCCCTTCGCCCTGCTGCGCCGCCGTCTGCCGGGCCGCGCCGAGCACCCGGTGGAGGTGCTGATCGGCCCGGTCGGCAGCCGGGACCGGCTCGCCGAGCTGCCGGACGAGGGCCTCGCCCTGGTGCCGTTCCGGCAGATCCGCGAGCGCGGCTTCGACGTCCGCGACGACGGCACCCCGCTGCTGGTGCTGACGCCCGAGGAGTCGTACGAGATCCCGCTGGACGAGGCGCTGCGGCAGCTCCCGGCGCACGCGGTGCGTGTCGAGGGCGGCGGCTTCGACGTCGGCGACGAGGAGTACGCCGGGATCGTCGGGCGGGTGCTGGAGCGGGAGATCGGCGGCGGTGAGGGCGCGAACTTCGTGATCCGGCGGACGTACGAGGGGCGGATCCCGGACTTCGGCCGGGCGGACGCGCTGGCGCTGTTCCGGCGGCTGCTGGAGGGCGAGCGCGGGGCGTACTGGACGTTCGTGGTGCACACCGGAGAGCAGCAGGGGCCCGGAGGGCATCGCCTGGAAGGGCAGGAGACGGGCGGGCGCACCCTGGTCGGCGCGAGCCCCGAGGTGCATGTGCGGATGTCCGGCGGGACGGTCGTCATGAACCCGATCAGCGGGACCTACCGCTATCCCGCCGGAGGGCCGACGCCGGAGCACCTGCTGGACTTCCTCGCCGACGGCAAGGAGATCGAGGAGCTGTCGATGGTGGTCGACGAGGAGCTGAAGATGATGTGCACCGTCGGCGACATGGGCGGGGTCGTCGTCGGGCCGCGGCTGAAGGAGATGGCGCACCTCGCGCACACCGAGTACGAGCTGCGCGGCAGGTCCTCCCTGGACGCCCGCGAGGTGCTGCGGGAGACCATGTTCGCGGCGACGGTCACCGGGTCGCCGGTGCAGAACGCGTGCCGGGTGATCGAGCGGCACGAGGTCGGCGGGCGCGGCTACTACGCGGGGGCGCTGGCCCTGCTCGGGCGGGACGCGGGCGGCGCGCAGACGCTGGACTCCCCCATTGTGATCCGCACCGCCGACATCGGCGCGGACGGGCGGCTGCGGGTGCCGGTCGGGGCCACCCTGGTGCGCGGCTCGGAGCCGGCGGGCGAGGTCGCCGAGACCCATGCGAAGGCGGCGGGCGTGCTGGCGGCGCTCGGGGTGCGGCCCGGTCGGCCGCGCGCGGAGCGGGAGCTGCCCCGGCTGGCCGACGACCCGCGGGTGCGGGCCGCGCTGGACGGGCGGCGGGCCCGGCTCGCCCCGTTCTGGCTGCGGATGCGGCAGCCGTCCGCCGAGGTGTGCGGGCATGCCCTGATGGTCGACGGCGAGGACACCTTCACCGCGATGCTGGCCCACCTGCTGCGCTCGACCGGCCTGGAGGTGACGGTACGGCGCTACGACGAGCCGGGGCTGCGGGCCGCGGTGCTCGCGCACGAGGGCCCGGTGGTGCTGGGCCCCGGCCCCGGCGACCCCGGCGACCTCACCGATCCGAAGATGCGCTTCCTGCGCGAGCTGACCCGGACCGTCGTGCGGGAGCACCGGCACGGGGTGCTGGGCGTGTGCCTGGGCCATGAACTGCTCGCCGCGGAGCTGGGGTTGGAGATCGTCCGCAAGGAGGTGCCGTACCAGGGGGCGCAGACGGAGATCGAGCTGTTCGGGCGCCACGAGACCGTCGGCTTCTACAACAGCTTCACGGCCCGCTGCGACGAGGAGGCGGCGCGGGAGCTGGCGGCGCACGGGATCGAGGTGAGCCGGTCGGCGGCCGGTGAGGTGCATGCCGTACGGGGGCCCGGTTTCGCGGGGGTGCAGTTCCACCCGGAGTCGGTGCTGACGCTCGACGGGGCGGCGATCGTCGGTGAGTTGATGGGGCGGCTGCGCGGCGCGAGCGCGTTCTGAGACGGCCGGCCGGGGGCTGTGGGCCGGTGCCGGCCCACAGCCCTGAGTGGCCGCTCGGTCCCTCAGCCGAAGAACACCCCGACCTCCTCGTACAGCTTCGGGTCGACGGTCTTCAGCTTGGCGGTGGCCTCGGCGAGGGGCACGCGGACGACGTCGGTGCCGCGCAGGGCGACCATCTTGCCGAAGTCGCCGTCGCGGACGCAGTCCACGGCGTGCAGCCCGAAGCGGGTGGCGAGCCAGCGGTCGAAGGCGCTGGGGGTGCCGCCGCGCTGGATGTGCCCGAGGACGGTGGTGCGCGCCTCCTTGCCGGTGCGCTTCTCGATCTCCTTGGCCAGCCACTCGCCGACCCCGGAGAGCCGCACATGCCCGAAGGAGTCCAGCGACTGGTCCTTGAGCACCATCTCGCCGTCCTTGGGCATGGCGCCCTCGGCGACCACCACGATCGGGGCGTACGACGCCCTGAAGCGCGAGGTGATCCAGGCGCACACCTGGTCGAGGTCGAAGCGCTGCTCGGGGATGAGGATGACGTTGGCGCCGCCGGCGAGGCCCGAGTGGAGGGCGATCCAGCCGGCGTGCCGGCCCATCACCTCGCAGACCAGGACCCGCATATGGGACTCGGCGGTGGTGTGGAGCCGGTCGATGGCCTCGGTGGCGATGTTGACGGCGGTGTCGAAGCCGAAGGTGTAGTCGGTGGCGGACAGGTCGTTGTCGATGGTCTTGGGCACGCCGACGCAGGGCACGCCGTACTCGCCGGACAGTCGCGCGGCGACGCCGAGGGTGTCCTCGCCGCCGATCGCGATCAGGGCCTCGACCTCCTGCTTGGCGAGGTTGTCCTTGATCCGGCGGATGCCGCCCTCGATCTTGAGGGGGTTGGTCCTGGAGGAGCCGAGGATGGTGCCGCCGCGGGGCAGGATGCCGCGCACGGCGGGGATGTCGAGGGGGACGGCGCGGCCTTCGAGGGGGCCCCGCCAGCCGTCCCGGAAGCCGACGAACTGATAGTCGTACTCCTGCACGCCTTTGCGCACGATGCCTCGGATGACGGCGTTGAGTCCGGGGCAGTCGCCGCCTCCGGTCAGTACTCCGACCCGCATGGAAATGTCCCTTCACCCGCAGTGCCTGACGTTTCGTCACGCTAATGGTGATGCGCGTCACACCGGGAGAGGCGGTACGGGTGAATCGGGGGGATTGCGGCGGGAACCGGGGGCACGACCGCCGGAGCGGGGCGCTACTCGCCGTCGAGGCCGCGTTCGATCGCGTACCTCACCAGCTCGACGCGGTTGTGCAGTTGGAGCTTGCCGAGGGTGTTCTGGACGTGGTTCTGCACGGTGCGGTGGGAGATGACGAGGCGTTCGGCGATCTGCTTGTAGCTCAGGCCCTTGGCGACCAGCCGCAGCACCTCCGTCTCCCGCTCGGTCAGCCGGGGCGCGCCCGGCCGCCCGGCGTCGGGCGCGGGCGCCGGTTCGGCGGCCAGCCGCCGGTACTCGCCGAGGACGAGGCCGGCGAGGCCCGGCGTGAACACCGCGTCGCCGACGGCCGTGCGGCGCACCGCGTCCAGCAGTTCGGCGGTGGACGCGGACTTCAGCAGATAGCCGGTCGCGCCGGACTTCACCGCCTCCAGGACATCGGCGTGCTCCCCGCTCGCGGACAGGACCAGGACGCGCAACGCCGGGTTGTGCGCGACGAGTTCCTTGCACACCTGGACACCCGGCCTGGCGGGCAGGTTGAGGTCCAGGACCAGCACATCGGGGGCGGCGGCCTTGGCGCGGCGCACGGCCTGGTCGCCGTCGCCCGCGGTGGCGACCACCTCGAAGCCGGACTCGGCCAGGTCACGGGCGACCGCGTCGCGCCACATGGGGTGGTCGTCCACCACCATGACCTTGATCGGGTCCTGCCGCTGTGTCATCGCCGCTCCGCCTTCTTCCCCCGCGCCGCAACGGCGCCCTTCGGTACCTTCAGTTCGACCTCCGTGCCCTGGCCGGGCACCGAGATCAGCTCGGCGCTGCCGCCGAGGTCGCGCAGTCTGCCCCGGATGGACTGGGCGACGCCGAGCCGCCCCTCGCCCTCCGCCTCGGCGAGCCGGCCGTCCGGGATGCCGGGCCCGTCGTCCCGGACGGTGACGAGGACGTCCTCCGGCTCGTCCTCGACCAGGATCCAGGCCCGCGCCCCCTCGCCGGCGTGCCTGCGCACATTGTCCAGGGCGGCGCCGACGGCCGCGGCCAGCTCGCGGGCGGCGGCCGGGGGCAGCGGCACCGGGGCGCCGGGCTCGGCCAGGCTCACCCGGTCGCGGGCGAACGGGGCGAGGAGGGTGCGCAGATCGACCGGCCCGTCGCCGTCCGCCGCTCCCGCCGTCCCGGCGGCGGGTCCGACACCGCCCCCGCCGGCCGGCGCGGTTCGGGGAACCGGCGGCAGGCCGCCGGAGACCAGGGTGCGCAGGGCCACCTCCTGCTCCCCGGCCAACCTGCCCAGTTCGGCCGCCTCGCCGCCGAGGGCGGTGCCGCGCCGCTTCACCATCGCCAGCACCTGGAGCACGCTGTCGTGGATGTCCCGTGCCAGCCGCTCCCGCTCACGGGTGGCGGCATCGATCTCCAGGGCGCGGGCGAGGGTGCGCTCGGAGGCGCGGGCCACCTCCACCACGTAGCCGATGCCGATGGAGGCCACCCACACGAGGATCAGGCTGTGCACGGTGTCCCGCGCGAACTGGCCGCGCTCGACCAGGTTGGCGGCGGCCACCGCGGTGGAGGCGACGGCGGCCCAGCGCCAGCCGCCCTTGACCGCGAAGGCGAGGACCGCGCCGCCGGTCCATATCGTCGGCAGGGTGGGGCCGCCCGCGGCCCGCTGGTGGCTGTCGGCGAACGCGGTGAGCAGGACGCCGGCGAGGCCGATGGCCAGGTCGGCGGCGAGGAAGCCCCTGGTGCAGTCGGCCGCGCCGCGCACGCGGGGCAGGGTGGCGAGGGTCCAGACGGCGAGGACGGCGTCGTAGCCGACCGCGATCCACGGACGGGTGAAGTGCTCGTACGAGGTGACGCACAGGCCGAGCGCGTACAGCATGGTCAGCACGCGGTAGCCGGCCAGCGCCCGCCACAGCGGCAGCTCCACCGACATCCTCAGCACACGCTCGCGCCCGGCCATCCCCCGCGCCCCCCGTGAACCCCGTAGGCCCGCTGCGGTTACCTGCTCTCCGCGTCCTTCGCCTTCTCGGCTTCCTTCTCCGCCTTCTCCGCCTTCTCCGCTTCCTTGGCCGCCTTCGCCGCCTCCGCGATCTGCCGCTTGGCGGCGGTCGCGTACATGTCGACGTACTCCTGGCCGGAGAGCTTCATGATCTCGTACATGACCTCGTCGGTCAGCGCCCGCAGCACGAAGCGGTCGTGCTCCATGCCCTGGTAGCGGCTGAAGTCGAGGGGCTTGCCGATGCGGATGCCCGGCCGCATCAGCTTCGGCATCACCTTGCCGGGCGGCTGGATCTTCTCGGTGTCGATCATCGCCACCGGGATGACCGGGGCACCGCTCGCGAGCGCCACGCGGGCGAGGCCGCCGGGCTTGCCCCGGTAGAGCCGCCCGTCGGGCGAGCGGGTGCCCTCCGGGTAGATGCCGAACAGCTCGCCGCGCTCCAGCACCTCGATGCCGCTCCTGACCGCGGCCTCGCCGGCACCGCGCGCCCCCGAGCGGTCCACCGGGAGCTGGCCGACGCCCTTGAAGAACGCGGCGGTGAGCCGGCCCTTCACACCGGGCGTGGTGAAGTACTCGGCCTTCGCGATGAAGGTGACCTTGCGGTCCAGCATCGTCGGCAGGAAGAACGAGTCCGAGAAGGACAGGTGGTTGCTGGCCAGGATCGCCGGGCCCTCGGCCGGAATGTTCTCCAGCCCCTCCACCCAGGGCCTGAAGGCGAGCTTCAGCGGCCCTCCGATGGCGACCTTCATCGTGCCGTACAACACCCGTGTGCCTCCCGTTTCCGTCGGACAGACCATAACCCGCTGGACCGTCAAAGCACCCGACGGCCCTGGTCGGTGTCCGTGCGGTCGCGTACCGTGAAGCACATCCGCGTGTTCTCCGCGCCCCGGCCCGACGGCGGCGGGGCCCTTCCCCAGGAACAGGAGCGTCGAAGGTGCCGGTTCTCCCTGGAGCCGAGCCGTACCGCCACTCCGGCGGCGAGGTGGGCGTCCTCTTCTGCCACGGCTTCACCGGCTCCCCGCAGTCACTGCGCCCCTGGGCCGCACACCACGCCGCGCACGGTCTGACGGTGTCGCTGCCCCTGCTGCCGGGACACGGCACCCGCTGGCAGGACATGCAGGTCACCGGCTGGCAGGACTGGTACGCGGAGGTGGACCGCGAGCTGCGGCTGCTGTCCGAGCGCTGCTCGCGGGTGTTCGTCGCGGGCCTGTCCATGGGCGGCGCCCTCGCGCTGCGGCTGGCCGCCCTGCACAGCGAGCGGATCAGCGGCGTGGTCGTCGTCAACCCGGCGAACAAGGTCCACGGACTGTCCGCGTACGCCCTACCCGTGGCCCGGTACCTGGTGCCCTCCACCAAGGGCATCGCCAGCGACATCGCCAAGGACGGGGTGGCGGAGACGGGTTACGACCGGGTGCCGCTGCACGCGGCGCACTCGCTGCGCCGGTTCCTGCGCCGGCTGGACGGCGAGCTGCCCCGGATCACCCAGCCGCTGCTGCTGCTGCGCAGCGCCCGGGACCATGTCGTACCGGCCGTCGACTCGGCGCGGGTGCTGAGCCGGATCTCGTCCGCGGACGTCCGGGAGATCGTGCTGGAACACAGCTACCACGTCGCGACGTTGGATGTGGACGCGGACCGGATCTTCGAGGAGAGCCTCGGTTTCATCGGCCGGCTCGCACCGATTCCGGGCAAGGAAGGGACGGCCGCAGTTGGCTGAGCACGATCCGGGTCCCGAGGGCCGGGAGGACCGGGAGCCGGAGGAGAACGGGCTGCGCTTCGACGAGGACGCCGCCTGGCGGGCCATCGTGGCCGGGTACGGCGAGGAGCCGCCGGACCCGCCGGGCAGCAAGCCCTTCAAGCCGGTGGAGGACCTCGCGCTGCTGGAGAAGGACGCGCTGCTGGAGAAGCTGGAGCAGGACGCGGCGGCGGACGAGGGCGCCGGCAAGAAGGAGGACCCGCGGCCCGCCCGGCCCCCGCTGGGCAGCTCCGTCTCCTTCGCACCCGGCGTCGGCCCCCGCGACCATCACGCGCCGGAGCCGTCCGAGGACGACTTCGACGAGGACGACGAGGGCCACTTCGTGCCGCCCGAGCCGCCCCCGCTGGACACCGGCGACACCACGTCCAGGTTCGCCTGGCTGGGCGTGATCGGCGGGCCGGTCCTGCTGCTCCTGGCGGTGCTGCTCGGCTGGGACATGACCTGGTGGCTGACGACCGCCTGCATCGGCGGCTTCCTCGGCGGCTTCGCGACGCTGGTGGCGCGGATGCGGACGGACGAGGACGACGACGACGATCCGGGCCGGGGGGCCGTGGTCTAGCGGCCCTGGCCGGGGACCGGGGGCCGTGGTCTAGCGGCCCTGGCCGGGAGCGGCTTCCGACCCGGTGGCCGGGACGCGCAGGGCGGCCAGGACCGGGAGGTGGTCCGTGGCGGCGGCCAGGTCGGCGCGCGTGACGCCCGGCTGGTCCTCGGGAACCCCGCAGCCGAGGACCTCGATGCCCTTGGTGGCGAACACCGCGTCGATACGCCGTCCCGGCGCGCTGTGCGTCCAGGTCTCCTCGCCGCCCCACGGGGCCACCGTCCGGCAGTCCTGGAGGGCGCCGGCGAGCAGCCGGAAGGTGCGGCCGTCGGGGCCCTCGTTCAGATCGCCGCCCACGAGCGCGTGCTCCACACCGAGTCCGTCGAGCCGGTCGAGGAGCAGACCGCCCTGGGCGTAGCGCTCGCCGCCGTCGAGGCCGAGGTGGCAGCTGACCACGCCGAGCCGGGCGCCGCCGAAGCGGACCACGGCGGTGGCCAGACCGCGCCGGTGCAGGCCGGGGGTGAGGGGCAGCAGGACGTCCTCGGTGCGCTCCACGGTGGCTCGCAGCGAGCACAGGATCGCGGGTCCCGCGCTGGTGCCGCCGCCGGTCAGGACGACCAGACCGCAGGCCCCGGCCAGCCGCGCGAGCTTCTTGCGCCAGCGGAAGAACCGGGGCGCCTCCTGGAGGAGGACCAGGTCGGGGGCGCAGGCGGTGATCACCCGGACGAGGGCGTCGGTGTCGTCGCGCAGCGAGCGGATGTTGTAGCTCAGGACGCGGAGGACGGCTGAACCATCGGGTTCTGTGTGGGAGTTGGGGAGCGGCGCCATGTGGATCAATGTACGCCGCGCTGTCGGGAGCGGGCGACTGTGCCGGCCCGGGGGGCGCGGGGAACTGCGCGACGAGCCACGTCGAACGGGCAGCCGCACACGAACCTCGCGCCCCGAGCTGTTCGCGTCCCGCTTACATGATCGGGTCGGGCTCGCGGGCCAGGTCCGCCGCGCCGACCATGCCCGCCTTGTTGCCGAGCTGCGCCGCGATCACGTCGGCGACGGGGCGCCAGTTCCCGCCGACCAGCCACCGCTTGTACGACTTGCGGATCGGGTCGAGGACCAGCTCGCCCTCGTCGGAGAGGCCGCCGCCGACGATGAAGGCGGAGGGGTCGAAGAGGGAGGCCAGGTCGGCGAGGCCGGCGCCGGCCCAGCGGGCCAGCTCGCGGTAGGAGTCGACGGCGACCGGGTCGCCCTGCCGGGCGGCCATGGAGATGTGCTTGCCCTCGATGCCGTCCGGGGTGCCGTCGCCGAGCGAGAGCAGCAGCTCCGCGTTCTCGGGGGTGGCGTTGGCGCGCTGCTTGGCGTAGCGGACCAGGGCGCGCCCGGAGGCGTACTGCTCCCAGCAGCCCTGCGAGCCGCAGCCGCACAGCAGGCCGTCCGGGACCATCCGGATGTGGCCGAACTCGGCGGCCACGCCGAAGTGTCCGCGGCGCAGCTTGTTGCCGATGATGATGCCGCCGCCGAGACCGGTGCCGAGGGTGATGCAGATGACGTTGCGGTGGCCCTTGCCGGCGCCGAACTTGTACTCGCCCCAGGCGGCGGCGTTGGCGTCGTTCTCGACCACGACGGGGAGGCCGGTGCGGGCCTCGACCTTCTCCTTGAGCGGCTCGTTGCGCCAGTCGATGTTGGGCGCGAAGTAGACGGTGGAGCGCTGCCGGTTGACGTAACCGGCCGCGCCGATGCCCACGCCGACGATCTCGTGCCCGGCACGCGCGCCCTCCACCGCGGAGGCGATGGCGTCCACGATGGCCTCGGGCGTGGTGGGGGTCGGCACCTTGAAGGTCGAGAGGATGTTGCCTTCCTCGTCGACCACGCCGGCCGCGATCTTTGTGCCGCCGATGTCGACGCCGATGGTGAGTCCCATGAATCCCTCAGTTTCGGTCGAGCCCCGCTACGGCCAACCGTACCCGAGGCCCCTGCGGGCGAGGGCTTCAGTCCAGGTCGATGCGCTCTCCCGAGCCGGTGCCCTCGCCCCGGTCGCGCCCCTTGCCGTCGCCCTGCTCCCCCCGCCACTCGTCGGCGAGGCCGGACGGGCCGGAGGTCCAGCGGCGCTCCTGGGACTGGACGGCGGAGCGGTAGGCGGCGAGCAGTTCGCCGCCGGCGGCGGCGAGGTGGTCGAAGACGCCGGGGTTGCGCTCGATGACGGGCTCGACGGCGGCCTTCGCCTGCTGGACGACCTGCTTGACCATCTGCTGGGCGGCGGGTCCGGCGAGCGCGCCGAGGGGGGACTGGAGGCCGGACAGCTTGTCGGCCACCGTGTCCACGAGCTTCTTCAGTTCCTCGGCGGCGGAGCCGGGGGGCGGGCCGTAGCTGGTGCGGTGGCGGGCCTTCTCGGCCTCCAGGTCCTCGGCGCAGGCCGTGGCCCAGGCGTCGGCGTCGCTCACCCGCGGCTCCTCGTGCGGCTCGGCGGGGCGCTCATCGCTCATGGCGGACTCCTGACTGCGGTACGCCCTTACCCCTACGACGTTACCCGAACAGCAGGGGGCCGTTCACCGTGCGGCGGCGGGCCACAGGCCGGGATCGGGGGCGAAGCGCACCCGCAGCTCGCCCTCGCGCAGTCCGGCCCCGGAGACGGTGCAGCGGCGCAGGGCGGAGGGCAGGGAGACGATCCGCCGGAAGGAGCCCGTGGTGATCACGAGTTCGTCGCCGCGCCGGATGAGGTCGAGTTCCTCGCGTATGGCGCCGGGCAGCGGGATGTGCCACACCAGCACCCCGTCCTCGGCGATCCGGTCGGCGACGGGCCACTCGACGGGGCGGGCGGTGTCGGCGACGGCGGGTACGGCGAGGGCGGCGAGGTCGTCCGGGCCGTGCGGGTCGCGGCCGAGGTGCGGCACGGGGTGCACGGCGCACTCCCCGTCGTCCTCCCACTCCCTGAGCGCCTTGCGCTGCTGGGCGGCCAGGGCGGCTAGCCAGGTGTCCGGGGTGGTGTCGGGCAGGACGCGGTTGGCCACGAGGGCCTCGGTGCGCAGGCCGCGCAGGGCGAGGCCGAGGCGGGCGGTGCGCAGGGCGTCCAGGGCGGCGGGGCCGGGTTCGGCGACCAGGCGTACGGCGGTGTCGCGGTCGGTGAGCACGGCCTCCACGGCGGCCAGCTCCACGTCCCAGCGACCGGCCGTCTCGTACAGCCAGTCGGCGGGCATGGGGACCCCGGCGAGCCGGCCGAGCACCGGGCGCAGGGCACGGGCGGCCTGGCGCTCGGGAGGCAGCAGGCGGCGCAGATAGCGGCGCAGTTCCTCGGGGAGGGAGAGCAGGGCGAGGGCCTGCGGGAGGGGTGGCAGGTCGACGACGAGGAGGTCGTACTCCTCGCAGAGCGCGGCGTCGCGCAGCGCGCGCAGGAACGTCAGCTCCTCGGCGCCGGGCAGCGGCGTGACCTCCTCGGCGTCCAGGCGGGAGGCGCCGAGCAGGTCGAGGACGCCGGCGGCGCGGCGCTGGAACTCGGCGAGGTCCTGGCGGAAGCCGGCGGCGGCGTCGGGGCGCCAGGCGGTGAGCCGGGGCGCGACCTCGACGGGCCGGGCCCCGGTCGGCACTCCCAGCACCGCGCCGGGGGTGTCCGCGCGCTCCGCGCTCAGCAACAAGGTCCGACTGCCCTCACGGGCGGCACGCAGCGCGGTGGCGGCGCCGACGGTCGTCCGCCCACTGCCACCGGGCCCCGTGATCAGGATGGTCCGCATAGCTCCGAACGGTAACGGACACTCCGCGCGGTGCGCGGCGGCGAGGGAACGGGGGCGGGGCGCGACGGCGGGCGCGACGGCAGGACGGGGACGGCCGACCAGGGTCGGGCGGGGTCGGCCGGGAGTCGGGCGGGGATTGGGCGCACGGCCCGGCCGCGCGACGGCAGGACGCGGACAAGCAGCCCGGTGCGACGGCCGACCGGGATCGGGGGACCGACCGGGAGCGGTCGTACGGCGCGGTGCCGACGGGGGTGCTTCCTACCGCCCGGTGCCTCCCGTCGGCGGACCCGACGGCAGGACGCGGACAGGCGGCCCGGCGCCGGCGGGGTGCCTCCCGCGCCCGTCCGCCCGTGCCGTCCCAGAGCCGCACGGCTGCCCGCGGCCGACGAGCTCCTGTGGTCCCGCCACTCATCCGACCGAGCCGGGTGGGAGGCGGGCAGGAGGGGTCAGGGGGTTTCGACGCGCTTCTTCAGGCCGGCCAGGGCGCGGTCGATGATGACCTTCTCCGCCTTGCGCTTGATCATGCCGAGCATGGGGATCTTGACGTCGACGGTGAGCCGGTACGTGACCTCCGTGCCGCCCGGTCCCGCCGGCCGCAGCAGGTAGGACCCGTCGAGCGAGCGCAGCATCTGGGACTTGACCAGCGTCCAGGAGACCTCGTTGTCGCCGGCCCAGGTGTACGCCAGCGTCTGGTCGTCCTTGATCGCACCGGCGTCCATGACGAGCCGTACCTGCTCGGCACGCCCCCGCTCGTCGGTCTTGAGGACCTCCGCCTCCTTCACCTCGCCGGTCCAGTCCGGGTAGCGCGCGAAGTCGGCGATCACCGCCATGACGTCGGCCGGAGCCGCCTCGATCGTGATGCTCGAACTGGTGTGTTCCGCCATCGCCGTGGCTCCTCCAGATGCGGACCGAAGAGACTCTTGCCGTGCGCGACCTGCGCAGGTGTGTGCAGCGTGAAGGCTACCGTGCGCCCGCCTCCCCCCGGCCCCCGCCCCGTCACCACTCCAGCGCCCAGGGCTTCCCGGCGCTCGCGAAGTGCCCCACGTTCACACACTCCGTCGCCCCGATCCGCATCCTGCGCACCAGCGGCTGGTGGACGTGCCCGAACAGCGCGTACCGGGGCCGGGTGCGCCGGATGGCGTCCAGCAGCGCCCGGCTCCCCCGCTCGAAGCGGCGCGCGACGGTGTCGTACACCAGCTCCGGCACCTCCGGCGGGATGTGGGTGCACAGCACGTCGACCTCGCCCACCGCCTCGACCTTCGCGGCGTACTCCTCGTCGGAGATCTCGTACGGCGTCCGCATGGGCGTGCGCAGTCCCCCGCCGACGAACCCGAACGTCCAGCCGCCGATCTCCACCCGCTGCGCGTCGAGCACGGTGGTACCGGGACGGGCGTATTCCGGCCACAGCCCCGGCATGTCGACATTGCCGTAGGTGGCGTACGTCGGAGTGGGGAACGCGGCGAAGAGTCCGGCGTACTGCTTGCGCACCGCCTTCTCGATGGCCGTGAACCGGTCGCCCTCGATCCCGCTCCACAGCCCGGCGCCGAACGCGCGGGCCTCCTCGAAGCGCCGGGCGGTGCGCAACTCCACGAGCCGGTCGGCGTTCTCCTCGCCGAACAGGTCGGGGAAGATGCCGCGCGAGTGGTCGGCGTAGTCGAGGAACAGCACCAGGTCGCCCAGGCAGATCAGGGCATCGGCACCCTCGCCGGCCCGCGCCAGGTCCCGTGCGTTGCCGTGCACATCGCTGACCACATGGACCCGGTGCCGGCTGCTTCGAGGGGGTGTGGATGCCATGGCGATCAAGCGTAGGCGTGTGTGCCGCAGGTGAACAGTCCCGGTCGTGGCCTGCGGTTACTCGCCCGTCGCGAAGGCCGTGGACTACTGTGCGCGAAGGAACGCCATCGCGTGTGACGCAGCGAACATCTGGCCGGGACCCCCTGTCGGGAACCGCATACCGACGGGTAACGTCCGGGCAGTCCAGTCGTGCTCTGGGTTTCAGCCACCGGTAGCCCCGAGCACCAGCCCGAGCCTTGGACCGCACCGTCGCAGCACACAACGTCGTGGCGCCGGCGCCCTATGAGGAGCAGCAGTCTTGCGCGAGTTCAGCCTTCCGGCCTTGTACGAGGTCCCTGCGGACGGAAACCTGACCGACATCGTCCGCAGAAACGCCGCGCAGCATCCCGACGTCGCCGTGATCGCCCGCAAGTCCGGCGGGGTGTGGCAGGACGTGACGGCCCGGCAGTTCCTGGCCGAGGTGCACTCCGCGGCCAGGGGGCTCATCGCCGCCGGGGTGCAGCCGGGCGACCGCGTGGGCCTGATGTCCCGGACGCGCTACGAGTGGACGCTCCTCGACTTCGCCATCTGGAGCGCGGGCGCGGTGACCGTGCCGGTGTACGAGACCAGCTCGCCCGAGCAGGTGCAGTGGATCCTCTCCGACTCGGGCGCGACCGCCTGCGTCGTGGAACTGGACGCGCACGCGGCCGCGGTGGAGGCCGTACGCGAGACGCTGCCCGCACTGAAGCACGTCTGGCAGATCGAGGCCGGCGCCGTGGAGGAGCTGGAGCGGCTCGGGCAGGACGTGTCGCAGGAGACGGTGGACGAGCGCTCCTCGCTGGCCTGCGCCGACGACCCGGCCACCATCGTCTACACCAGCGGCACCACCGGCCGCCCCAAGGGCTGTGTGCTCACCCACCGCAGCTTCTTCGCGGAGTGCGGCAACATCGTGGAGCGGCTGCGTCCACTGTTCCGCACCGGCGAGTGCTCGGTGCTGCTCTTTCTGCCGCTCGCCCACGTCTTCGGCCGGCTGGTGCAGATCGCGCCGATGATGGCGCCCATCAAGCTGGGCTGCGTCCCGGACATCAAGCACCTCACCGATGAACTGGCCGCGTTCCGGCCGACGTTGATCCTCGGCGTGCCGCGTGTCTTCGAGAAGGTCTACAACTCCGCGCGGGCCAAGGCGCAGGCGGACGGCAAGGGCGCCGTCTTCGACAAGGCGGCCGACACCGCGATCGCCTACAGCCGGGCCCAGGACACCGAGTCCGGACCGTCGCTGGGGCTGAAGATCAAGCACAAGGTCTTCGACAAGCTGGTCTACGGCAAGCTGCGCGCGGTCCTCGGCGGCCGGGGCGAGTACGCCATCTCCGGCGGCGCCCCGCTGGGCGAGCGGCTCGGCCACTTCTTCCGGGGCATCGGCTTCACGGTGCTGGAGGGGTACGGCCTCACCGAGTCCTGCGCGGCGACCGCGTTCAACCCGTGGGACCGGCAGAAGATCGGCACGGTGGGGCAGCCGCTGCCCGGCTCCGTGGTGCGGATCGCGGACGACGGCGAGGTGCTGCTGCACGGCGAGCACCTGTTCAAGGAGTACTGGAACAATCCGGGTGCGACGGCGGAGGCGCTGGCCGACGGATGGTTCCACACCGGGGACATCGGCACCCTGGACGAGGACGGCTACCTGCGGATCACCGGCCGCAAGAAGGAGATCATCGTCACAGCGGGCGGCAAGAACGTCGCCCCGGCGGTGATCGAGGACCGTATCCGCGCGCACGCGCTGGTCGCGGAGTGCATGGTGGTCGGCGACGGGCGGCCGTTCGTCGGCGCGCTGATCACGCTGGACGAGGAGTTCCTGGGGCGCTGGGCCGCGGAGCACGGCAAGCCGGCGGGTTCCACGGCGTCGTCCCTGCGCGACGACCCGGACCTGAACGCGGCGATCCAGGACGCGGTGAACGACGGCAACGCGGCGGTGTCCAAGGCCGAGTCGGTGCGCAAGTTCCGCATTCTCGCCGCCCAGTTCACGGAGGACTCGGGCCACCTCACCCCGTCGCTGAAGCTCAAGCGGAACGTGGTGGCGAAGGACTACGCGGACGACATCGAGGCGATCTACGCCAAGTAGTCGGCCCCGCCTTGCGGCTGACAGGGCGTCAGTCGCGAGGCGGTGTTCACAGAAGGTCCTTCAGCCGCTCCGCGAGCAGGTCCCAGCGCCACTTCTCCTCCACCCACCGGCGGCCCCGCTCCCCCATCCGGCGGCGCAGCGCGGCATCGCCCAGCAGCGTGACGACGCGGTCGGCGGTGTCGAGCACGTCGCCGCCGCGCACCACCCAGCCCGTCTCCCCGTCGAGGACCGCGTCCGGCGCGCCGCCGGAGTCGCCCGCGATGACCGGCAGGCCGGTCGCGGACGCCTCCAGGTAGACGATGCCGAGGCCCTCGACGTCGAGGCCGCCGCGGCGGGTGCGGCAGGGCATGGCGAAGACGTCGCCGGCGCCGTAGTGGGCGGGCAGCTCGGACCAGGGGACGGCACCGGTGAAGCGGACCGAGGGGGCGACGCCGGTCTCGCGGGCGAGCCGGCGCAGGTCCTGCTCGTAGGGGCCGCCGCCGACGATCAGCAGCACGGCGTCCGGCTCGGCGGCGAGGATCCGGGGCATGGCCCGGATCAGCGTGTCCTGGCCCTTGCGCGGCACCAGCCGGGAGACGCAGACGACGACCGGGTGGTCGGTGAGGCCGAGCCGGGCGCGCACCTCGTCGCCGCCGGAGGCCGGGTGGAAGGTCTTCTCGTCGACTCCGGGCGGCAGTTGCACCATCCGCGCGGCCGCCTCGGCGGTGAGCGCGCCGGCGATCCGGGAGCGGGTGTACTCGCCCAGATAGGTGATCGTGTCCGTGGTCTCGCCGATCCGGCGCAGCAGCTGCCGGGCGGCGGGCAGCTGGGCCCAGCCGGCCTCGTGCCCGTGGGTGGTGGCCACCAGGCGCTCGGCACCGGCCCGGCGCAGCGCGGGCGCCATCAGCCCGAGCGGTGCCGCGGCCCCGAACCACACCGAGGTGCAGCCGTGCTCGCGCAGCAGCCCGGCCGCGCGCCGGGTCGCGCCGGGGGTCGGCAGCAGCATGGTCGTACGGTCGCGTACGACGGTGAAGGGCTGCTCGGCGTCGAAGGCGGCCGTCGCCTCGATCCCCTCGCGGCCGCGCTTCCAGGTGGAGGCGTAGACGACCAGCCGGCCGGGGTCCAGGCGCAGCGCCATGTTGTGCAGGAAGGCCTGGATGCCGCCCGGCCGGGGCGGGAAGTCGTTGGTCACGATCAGGGTCTTGTGCATCGCCGCCGACCCTACCGAATCGGCCGCCGACCGGCGCCGGGCGGCGGCCGGTGCGTTGGCACGGTCCGGGGTGGTCGGGACATCATGGTCCGCGACACGGGACTCGAATCGGAAACGAACGGCAGGGGAAGACGTGGAGACCAAGGACGCCCGGCGCTCGCCGGCGTACCTGCTCGCGACCTGGTGCGTCACCCGTGTGGTGCTGCTGCTCCTTGTCCTCGGGGTGTACGTCCTGCCCGGCCCGGACGTCACCACGGACGTCTCGGTGATCTACCACAACTGGTACGAGGTGCTGCGCCAGGGCACGTTCCCGCTGGACGACGTCACCTGGCAGTACCCGCCCGCCGCCGCGCTCCCGATCCTCGCCCCCGCCCTGCTGCCCTTCCTCTCCTACCCGCACGCCTTCTTCGCGCTGGCGTGCTTCGCCGACCTGGCGGTGCTGGTGCTGCTGCTGCGGTCGGCCCGGCACCCCGGCCGGTCGCGGCGCGGGGCCTGGGTGTGGGTGGCGGGCGTCCCGCTGCTCGGGCCGACCGTGTACGCGCGCTACGACGTGATGGTGACCGCGGTGGCCGTGGCCGCGCTGCTCGCGGGGGTCCGGCATCCGCGGGTGATGGGCGCGCTGGCGGCCTTCGGGGCGCTGCTGAAGGTGTGGCCGGCGCTGCTGCTGGCCGGGGCGGTGCGGCGCCGGGCCTGGGTGTCGGCGGCGGTGACCGGGGCGGTGCTCGCGGCGGTGTTCACGGCGACGATGCCGGGCGCGTTCGCCTTCCTGGCCTTCCAGCGGGAGCGGGGCACGGAGGTGGAGTCGCTGGGTGCCCTGGTCTTCCATGTGGCCCGGCACTTCGGCTGGAGCGGGCAGGTGCTGCTGAACTACGGCTCGCTGGAGTTCCTGGGCCCGTACGTGCCCGAGGTGAGCGCGGCGGCGCTGGCACTGAGCGTGGGCGCCTTCGGCTGGCTGCTGCTGTGGCGGTTGCGGGCCCGCCGCTTCCCCCCGCACACCCTGGCGGACGCGGCGCTGACCGCCGTCCTGCTGTTCACCGTCACCAGCCGCGTGATCAGCCCGCAGTACCTGGTCTGGCTGATCGGCCTGGCCGCCGTCTGCCTCACCCACCGGGTGAGCCGCATGACCGCGCCCGCCCTCCTGATCCTGGCCTCCTCCCTCCTGACCGTCCTGGAATTCCCCATCGGCTTCGTCGACGTGGTGACGAGCGACTGGTACGGCATCGCCCTGATGGCCCTGCGCAACGGCCTGCTGACCGCCGCCACCCTGCTGGCGGCCCACCGCCTGTGGCGTACGACCGTCTCCCGCGACAGGGCCGTCACCGCCGAACCCGCCGAGCCGGAACTCAGCGCAGCTCGCTCCTGACGTACTTCTGCCAGCGGGCCGTGAAGGAGGCCGGTGTCAGGCCGAGGATCCGGTGGAGGGCGCTGGTGAGGGCGGTGGGGCGGGTGGGGCGGGTGCCGACGGCGCGGTAGAAGGCGGTCAGGCGGGCCGGGCCCCACTGGTCGGCGATCATGCGGCAGGCCAGCCAGCCGCCCTCGTAGGCGCGGGCCAGCTCGGTGGGGTCGCTGGTGAAGCCGAAGTCCTTGTCGGTGGGGAGCGCCGCGGGGACCTGGCCGGCGTCGACGGCGCGGGCCAGCTCGGGGGCGGCCTGGGCCGGGGTGCGGTCGGTGCCCAGGTAGCCGATCCAGTCGGCGTAGCCCTCGGAGAGCCAGAGCGGGGTGGCCACGGTGGTGTGGGCGCGGGTGGCCACGTGGGTGGTCTCGTGGGTGAGGACGACCTGTTTGCCCATCGCGCCGAGGACCGCGTACGCGTCCGGGTTGATCACCACCCGGTCGGCCGGCGTCTGTCCCGCGCCCCCCGCCTCCCCAGTGGTCACGGCGGCGATCCCCCGGTAGTTCGCGGCGGGCGAGCCGAGCAGACCGGCCATGCCCGTCAGGGACGCGGGGACCAGGACGACCACCCGGCGCGTCCAGTCGGTGCCCCACGCCCCGGACACCGCCGGGACCGCCTCGTCGGCCATCCTGGCGTACGCCCGCAGATCGGCCGCCGGCTGCCCGGTGCCGAGCACCAGGCTGTGCGCGCCGGGTACGGCGGTCACGGTGCCCTGGTCCCACAGCTGCTGCCCGGACGTCCCGGCCGGCCGGTCCGCGGTGACGTACCAGGTGCCGGAGGTGGTGCGGGTCAGGGTGAGGGTGCGCCGGGTGTCGACGGGGGCCCGGTCGTACCCGGCGACCCGGTAGCTGAGGTCGGCGTCGGCGGTGGCCCCCGCGGGGGTGCGGCGCAGGGTGGTGATCCGGTAGGCCCAGGAGGCCAGCGGCAGGGCGCGCAGCCTGGTGTACTCGGCGCCCGCGCCCGTCGCGCCGTACGCCTGCGCGTCGTGCCGCAGCAGCGCCGCCGAGCGCAGGTCGAGGAGGTGCTGCACCTCGGCCTTCGCGGAGTCGGCCGCCGACCGCCCGCCGCACCCGGCCAGGAACAGCAGCAGACACAGGGCCATCGCCCCGACGCTTCTCACCCGCCTGCCACCGGCCATCACACGATCGTACGGCGCGCCGCGCGGGCGTCAGGGCCTGGTCACCGAGGAGATCGGCATCATCCCCACCGGGTCGTAGCGCACCGCCGCCCCCGGATGCGGGGCGTGGATCACCTGGCCGTGGCCGACGTACATGGCCACATGGCTGGCGTCGGAGCGGTAGACCACCAGGTCACCGGGGCGGGCCTGGGAGAGCGGGACGCGCCGCCCGGCGTACCGCTGCTCCTGGGAGGTGCGCGGCAGCTGGACGCCGGCCTGCGCGTACGCCCACTGCATCAGGCCCGAACAGTCGAAGCCGGAGGGCCCGTTGGCGCCCCAGACATAGGGGCGGCCGAGCGCGGAGCGGGCGGCGGCCAGGGCGGCGGCGGCGCGCGCGCCGGGCGCACCGGCCGCGCCGGTCAGGGCGGACAGGTCGAGGCGGTCGGGGCCGGCCGAGCGGGAGGACCGGTCGTAGGCCGCGCGGTCGGCCGCGGACAGCGAGTTCAGCAGCTGCCGGGCCCGCGCGAGCTTGCCCTCCACCGTCCGCTTGTGCGCGGCGACCGCCCGGCGGCTGCGGTCCAGCGCGTCGAGCTCGTCGGCCGCCTCCGCCCGCTCCTGGCCCAGCTCGCGCAGCGCGGCGCGCAACTCCCGCAGCCGGCCCGCCTCCTGGGCGCTGATCCGGTCGAGGGTGGCGGCCTTGTCGAGGTAGTCGTCCGGGTCGTCGGAGAACAGCAGCGCGACGGCCGGATCGATGCCGCCCGAGCGGTACTGCGCCCCGGCCAGCGAACCGAGCTCCTCGCGCAGCGCGTTGACGTCCTGCTGGCGGCGGGCGACGCGGTCCTGGGCGTAGCGGACCTCGCGGCGCAGCGCGTCCGTGCGTTCCTGCGCCTTGTCGTAAGCCTGGGTCGCCTGCTCGGCCTGGGTGTAGAGCCGGTCCACCTCGGCGCGGGCGTCGGGGTGCGGCGCGGCGTGCGCCGGTACCGAGCCGAGGGCCGCGGCGGCGGCCGACAGGGCGCACAGGGCTGCTGCGGCACCCCGGTCGAATCCGGCCGGTGTGCGGTGCTGACCGGACGGTGCAAGGCGGCGATGGGAGCCCACGGGTTGCCGAACTCCTTCCACTGGCTGACAGGACGGCGTTCCCCGGCGCCTGGGGACGGGGAGGCCCCGGCGCCGGGGAAACGCGGCAGACAGTAGCCGTGCGGAAGGGCCGCGGCCAAAGACCGCGGCGGCGACGAAGAGTGACGCCCCGCCGCTGACGCAGGTCACCGGCGGGGCGTGGAGTCAGTTTCCGTCCCGTGGATTCGCCCGATCGGACGACCTCCTCCGGGAGCGTCGGGGGTTTAAACCCGGACGCCGAACTGGAAGGGCATGTCGGACATCGCCTCATAGCGCACCACGGCACCGGTGTGCGGGGCGTGCAGCACCTGGCCGTTGCCCGCGTACAGACCGACGTGGTGGATGTCGCCGTAGAAGAACACCAGGTCGCCGACCTTGAGGTCGCTCTGGTTGTAGATCCGGGTGCCGATGTTGGCCTGCTCCTCGGAGGTGCGCGGGATGGAGACGCCGGCCTGCGCGTAGGCGTAGGAGGTCAGACCCGAGCAGTCGAAGGAGGAGGGGCCGGTGGCGCCGTAGACGTACGGCTTGCCGAGCTGGCCCTGGGCGGCGGCGAAGGCGGCCGCGGCCCTGCCGGAGGCGGGCGGGGCGTCGCCGAGGTTCACGCGCTCGCTGGAGGAGCGGTCGGCACGCTGCTGCTGGGCGGCGAGGTCGGCCTTCTCCTTGGCGGTGAGGCTGTTGAGGATCTTCTGGGCCGCGGCGAGCTTGGCCTGGACTTCCTTCTTCTTGTCGCCCAGTTCGGTGCGGGTGTCCGCGAGGTCCTTGAGCTTCTCGGTGGCCTCGGAGCGCTCCTGGGCCAGCTCGCGCTGCTTGGCCTGGATCTTGCGCAGCGCGTCGACCTGCTGGCTGCTCAGCTGGTCGAGGGTGGACGCCTTGTCGAGGAAGTCGTCCGGGTTGGAGGAGAGGAACAGCTGGACCGAGGGGTCGATACCGCCGGAGCGGTACTGGGCCGTGGCCAGCGAACCCAGGCCGTCGCGCAGCTTGTTGAGGTCTTCCTGACCCCGCGCGACGTTGTCCTGGATCGTGGAGATCTCCTTTTGGAGCTGCTGCTGCTTCTCCTTGGCGCCGTTGTACTTCTCGGTGGCCTGCTCGGCCTGCTGGTACAGGTTGTCGACCTTGGACTTGACCTGGTCCTTGCTGAGCTTCTCGCTCGGCGCGGCGTTCGCGGCGTTCGCGCTGAGCACGACCGCTGCGGCGGCTGCGGTGGTCAGCACGGTCACGCGTGCACGGCTCTGCTGTTTGGGTCGACGGTGGGACGCCACGGAGGACGAACTCCTTCTTGTGAGTGTTCACCCGTTCGGAGGTTCGAGCCCCGACCCTAGTGACCATGTTGTGATCATTCAAATCCTCACGGCAAAAATTCCCGTCACGCAATGCATTCTTTGCACACAAGCCACAAGCTGTGATGACGGATTGACCCTACGTTGCGTGACGGGCTGACCAATTCGGGCATTGCGTATGCCCGTTGGGCCTTCAGGACAGTCGCTTCAGAAGTACCGCAGAGGCCACGGGGCGGGCACCGGCCCGCGCCACGCCGTCGGCCACCTCACGGTCGGTGGAGGCGACGATGACCGGCCGGCCCGGCGGCTCCGCGCGCACCAGCTGGCGGATCAGCTCGTCGGCCGTGACGCCCGGCTTGGAGAACAGCACCCGCACCCCGCGCGGCGGCGCGAGCAGCACCGGCGCGGCCAGCTCGGCGCCGTCGAAGACGCAGGTCACCTCGGCGCCGGTCTGCGCGGCGAGCGCGGACAACTGGCCCAGCAGCCGCAGCCGCTGCTTCTCCAGCGGCATCTGCGGATAGCCGGTCTTGGTCACGTTGTAGCCGTCGACGACCAGATGCGCCTGCGGCAGAGCGAGCAACTGGTCGAGGATCGCCGGGTCGTGCTCGGACAGGGCGCGCGCCGCGATGTCCTTCGGTGTCATCCGGCCCGGCTCCACCGCGTCGACGGTCTCGGCCGGCCGCACAGACACCGGCGGCAGCGCCAGCTCGCGGCGCAGGCCCTGGGTGGCGTCCAGCAGGGTGTCCAGCAGCAGCCGTACCCGCATGTCCTCCACGCTGCGGCCCTCGCGGGCGGCCCGGCGGGTGGCCTCCAGGGCCGCCTCCGCCTCGCCGAGCCGCGTCTTGAGCCGCCGGGACTCGCTCTCCGCGGCCGACACCCGAGCGCCCGCCTCGGCGCGTACGGCGTCCATCTCGCCCTGCGCCTTGCGCAGCGCTGCCTCGCCCCGGCGCACATCGCTCTGCGCCGAGCGCAGCTTGCGGTTCAGGGACTCCAGGTCCCGCTTCGCCGACTCCAGCTCCGCGCGCAGCCGCTCGGTCTCGGTTCTGGTCTGCTCGCGGGCGCGGTCCAGTTCGGCGCGCAGCCGCTCCAGTTCGGCGCGGCTCTCCTCGTCGGCCCGCTCGGCGTCGGCGCGCTGGGCCTCCTCGCCGGCCGCGGTGACCAGCTTCACCCAGCCCGCCGGGCGCAGCACACAGGCCGCCGCCGCCACATCGAGCGGGTCGGCGGCCGCGGGCACCGACCCGGCCTCCAGGGCGCCGGCCAACTCCGGCTGCGCGGCGCGGAACTTCTCGCCGATACGCTGCCGGAACAGCGTGTCGGTCTCCAGCGCCGCGGCCATCGCGTTCCCGGCGAACTTCGCCCGGCGATTCGGGGCGAACCGGACGTACTGTCGCAGTTGTGCGGGCAGTTCGGCCACGGTCAGCTTGCCGAAGCACTCCGAGACGATCGCGACGACCCTGCGGCGCACCCCGTCGGGCAGCGGACGGTCAAGCACCTCGGCGGTGCCGTCGCCCGGCCCCCCGCTCGCGCTCTCCACCATCCGTCACACCCCACTACCTTGCCGAAACATGCCTCTTCGGGCCCGACCCGGCCCCGTCAGGAGCCGGCGCCCGGCCGGTCCACGAGTTCCACCTGGTCCACCGCGTTGCACCAGCGGCAGCGCACCGATTCGATGGTCTCACCGACCACCTGGCGCTCCTCCACCGTCGGCTCGCCCGCGAGGTCGAGGTGGACGTACTCCACGACCTTCGAGGAGCGCGTGACGTCGAAGCGGGTGAGGTTGCCGCACAGGGTGCAGCGCCATCGCGTCGTGGCGGTCGGCTGGGGAACCGTCATCATGCCCTTCTCGGGTCGGTCGGAGCGCGCCGGCGGGCCGACGCGTGTGGCTCGTAACCCTACGGCCTGGGGGCCTGTCGCCGCCCGTCCGTTCGCGGCGGCGAGGCGGTCTGTCAGCTTGCGTCCGGTTACGTCATGCTCTGTGTTCATGATCAGCGAGTGGAGCGCGGCGGCCGGCAGGACCTTCAGGACACTCCGGGACGCGCCGATGACGTACGGCCTGATCGCCCTGTGCTGCCTGATCTTCGTACTGGGCCCGGCCTCCGGGATCGTCCCCGGATACGGCACCGGGTACGTACTCCAGGACGCGCAGCGGGTGTACTTCCGGCACTGGGGGGTGGTCCCGGCCGAGCTGTTCGCCGGTCCGGGGGCGCATGCGCTGGCCCCGGTCACGGCGCTGTTCGTGCACGGCAACTGGGTGCATCTGCTCGGCAACATGCTTTTCCTCCTCGTCTTCGGTGTGCTGACCGAGGAGCGGATGGGCCGGGTGGAGTTCACCCTCTTCTACGTCGGCTGCGGCTATCTGGCGCTGCTGGGGTACGCGGTCGCCAACGACACTTCCGAGCAGTCGCTGGTGGGCGCGTCGGGGGCGATCTCGGCGGTGCTCGGGGCGTTTCTCTTCCTGTTCCCGCGGGCCCGTGTCACCAGTCTCCTGCCGTTCCTCTTCTTCCTGCCGCTGCGCTTTCCCGCGTGGGTCGTGCTGCCGTTCTGGGTGACGCTCCAGTGGCTGGCGGCGGGGCGCTCGGTGCAGGGGCCGGGGGTGGCGTATCTGGCACACCTGGTGGGGTTCGGGGCGGGGTTCGTCTACGCGTGGGTGCGGTACGGCCGCTCCAAGGACCCGGAGGGCGGCCTCGGCGGGGCGGTGGCGGGAGACGGGCGGGCTAGAGTGAAATGCGCACCCGAACCGGCCCCCGAGGGAGAGAACCAGCCGTGATCACCGCGATCGTCCTCATCAAGACCAGCGTGGACCGGATTCCCGAGATCGCGGAGCAGATCGCCTCGCTGGAGTCGGTGAGCGAGGTCTTCTCCGTCACCGGTACGTACGATCTGATCGCCATGGTGCGGGTGCGGGAGCACGAGGATCTGGCCGATGTGATTCCGGGCCGGATCAGCAGGATTCCGGGCGTGGAGGCGACGGACACGCATGTGGCGTTCCGTACGTACTCGCAGCACGACCTGGAGGCGGCGTTCGCCATCGGCCTGGACTCCTGACCGTCCGCCGAAAGCCGCCCCACCAACTCGTCCGGCCTTTCACGCCACCGGCACGCAGCGTCCCTGCTCCGTCCGGTACGTCCACTTCGCACCCTCGGTCACCAGCTGTCGCACGGCCGTGACGAAGCGGTCCACGTGCTCGTCCGGGGTGCCCGCGCCGAAGCTCACGCGGAGGGCGTTCAGGGACGGTGCGCCGCACTCGGCCGGGGACTCGGGGGCCGTGCCGAGCAGGGTGCGCAGCAGCGGGTGGGCGCAGAAGAGGCCGTCGCGGACGCCGATGCCGTACTCGGCGGAGAGCGCGGCCGCGAAGTGGGAGCTGTTCCAGCCGTCCACCACGAAGGAGAGCACGCCGACCCGCGGGGCCTCGTCCCCGAACAGGGACAGGACCCTGACCTGCGGAATCCCGGCGAGGCCCGAGCGCACCCGGTCGATCAGGTACTGCTCGCGGGCGACCAGCGCGTCCCAGCCGGCCTCGGTGAGGGCCGTGCAGGCGGAGGCGATGGCGTAGGCGCCGATGACGTTCGGGGAGCCCGCCTCGTGCCGGGCGGCGCTCTCGTGCCACTCCACTTCCACTCCCCCGTCCGCGCGCCGGGCGACGCTGCGGCTGGCGCCGCCGCCCGCGAGGTACGGCTCGGCGGCCCGCAGCCAGTCGGCACGCCCGGCCAGCACGCCCGCGCCGAAGGGGGCGTACAGCTTGTGCCCGGAGAAGGCGACCCAGTCGACGTCCAGGTCGGCGAGGGAGACCGGGTGGTGCGGGGCCAGCTGGGCGGCGTCCAGGACGATCCGGGCGCCGTGGGCGTGCGCGGCGGCGGCCAGCTCGCGCACCGGCCACAGCTCCCCGGTGACATTGGAGGCGCCGGTGACGCAGACCAGGGCCGGCCCGTACGGCTCCCGGTCGGCGAGGGCCCGCTCCAGCGTCTGGACGGCCTGCCGCGGGCTGCGCGGCGCGTCCAGGTAGGTGACCCGGTCGTCCCGCCAGGGCAGCAGCGAGGCGTGGTGCTCGGTCTCGAAGACGAAGACCTGGCAGTCGGCCGGGATCACCCGCGCCAGCAGGTTCAGCGAGTCGGTGGTCGAGCGGGTGAAGACCACCTGGTCGCCGGCGCGGCAGCCGAGGAACTCCGCGACCGTGCGGCGGGCCTTCTCGAACAGGTCGGTGGAGAACTGGGAGAGGTACCCGGCACCCCGGTGGACGCTGCCGTAGTACGGCGCGTAGGCGGCGACGTCGTCCCAGACGCGCTGGAGGGCGGGGGCGCTGGCCGCGTAGTCGAGGGCCGCGTAGGTGATGGTGCCGCCGGTGACGAGCGGAACGGTGACATCACGGCCCAGAACGGGCAGCGGGGTGCAGATCGACGGGCGGACGGCAACGGTGGAGACAGACATGGGGGAACTCCCGTGAGGACGCACGCCGCGGGGGGGCGTACGGAAGAAAAGTGAAAGGGGTGCGCGGAGGCGGGGCTCGGCGGCCCTAGCGCATTCGCTTGCTCACGGAAGGCTCCCTCGACCGACCAGGACCCCTGGCCCGGCGCTGTCGAGAGCGCCCGAGGGGTCCGCGCTTGCCGTAGACCTCGCTGCCTACGACCTGGTCCTCACCCGGGGCACCCCGCCACGGACGGAGGGTTGCCGGACAGTCGGCCGGGGCCTCATGACTGTCACTCATGACCTGTCAGGGAACGTACGCGAAAAGATCGAGGTCCCGCAACCCGTGTCCGGATCGCGGGACGATCAGCCGTCGGACGGCGCGGTCAGGCGTTGCTGGCGGCCACCCAGCGCTCCAGCGTCCTTTTTGCCGCGCCCGAGTCGATGGACCGCGCGGCCTTCGCCATACCGGCCCGCAACTGCTCGGTGAGCGGCGCGTCGGTCGGCTCCAGCGCCGTCAGCGCCGCCGCCGAGTTCAGCAGCACGGCATCCCGTACGGCGCCCCGCTCGCCGTCCAGCACCCGGCGGGCGACCTGCGCGTTGTACGCCGCGTCCGCGCCGCGCAGGGCCTCCAGGGAGACCGGCTCGATGCCGGTGTCCCGCGGGTCGAAGACCTCCTCGGTGACCTTGCCGTCGCGTACCACCCACACCCGCGAGGTGCCGGTGACGGTCAGCTCGTCCAGCCCGTCGTCGCCGCGGAAGACCAGCGCGGAGTTGCCGCGCTCGGCGAACACCCCGGCCACCACGGGTGCCATCCGCGGGTCGGCGACGCCCACCGCCTGGGCGCGCACCTGGGCCGGGTTGGTCAGCGGACCGAGCACGTTGAAGGTCGTACGGATGCCCAACTGGCCGCGTGCGGCAGCGACATGGCGCAGCGCGGGGTGGAACTTGACCGCGAAGCAGATGGTGATGCCGGCTTCCTCGGCGACCTCGGCGACCCGCTTCGGGGTCAGCTGGAGGTTGACGCCCAGCTTCTCCAGGACGTCGGAGGAGCCGGAGGCGGAGGAGGCGGCGCGGTTGCCGTGCTTGACGACCTTGGCGCCGGTGCCCGCGACCACGATCGAGGACATGGTGGAGATGTTCACCGTCTTGGCGCCGTCGCCGCCGGTGCCGACGATGTCCACCGCCGGTCCGGGCACCTCGATCACGTTCGCGTGCGCGTACATGGTGCGCACGAGACCGGAGATCTCCTCGACGGTCTCGCCCTTGGCGCGCAGCGCGACCATGAAACCGGCGATCTGGGCGTCGGTCGCCTCGCCCCGCATGATCAGGTCCATCGCCCAGGCGGTGTCGTCGGCGGACAGGTTCTGACCGGTCAGCAGGCCGTTCAGCAGGGCGGGCCAGGAGCGGCCCGCCGCGGTGTCGCCTCCAGCGGGGGTCACAGCGCTCATCAGCCGCTCCTCGGGAAAAGTCGTACTCGGTGGTGCTCGGCGGGGAAAACCCGTACCCACCCTATCGAGCCCCCGGCACGGGGAAGGGCCCCGTCCGGCTCGCGGACGGGGCCCTTCTGTGGCGTGGCGACGCGGGGATCAGTGGTGGCCGTGGCCGCTCGTGATCTCCTTGTACTCCTCGGAGGTCGGCTTCGGGATCTGGTTGTCCTCGCCGTAGTAGGCGTTGGACAGCTTCACCCGGAGCTTCTCGGACGCCTTCACCTTGCGCTCGACACCGTTCTCGTCGACCGCGGGGCCGATCTCGGCCGGGGCGTACTGCGTGTGCGTGGTGAGCGTGTGCAGCTGCTCCTGGCTGAGCGGCTCGTGCACCTCGATGAACTCACCGTGCGGCAGCCGCTTGATGATGCCGGTCTCGCGGCCGTGCAGCACCTTGTCGCGGTCGCGGCGCTGGAGGCCGAGGCAGATCCGCTTGGTGGCGATGAACGCGATGACCGGGCCGACGAAGAAGAAGATCCGGACGAACCAGGTCACGGAGTTGATCGACAGGTGGAAGTGGGTGGCCCACAGGTCGTTGCCACCACCGACCAGCGTGATCATGTACATCGTCACCCAGGCGACACCGAGACCGGTACGGGTCGGGGCGTTGCGCGGGCGGTCCAGGATGTGGTGCTCGCTCTTGTCGCCGGTGATCCAGGACTCGATGAACGGGTAGAGCGCCATCGCGCCCAGGACCACGCCGAACAGCACCAGCGGGATGAAGACGCCCAGGACCAGGGTGTGGCCCCAGAAGTTGATCTCCCAGCCCGGCATGAAGCGGATCAGACCCTCGGCGAAGCCCATGTACCAGTCGGGCTGGGCGCCGGTGGACACCTGGTCCGGACGGTAGGGGCCCATGGCCCAGATCGGGTTGATCTGCGCGACCGCGGCGATGGCCGCGATGACACCGAAGACCAGGAAGAAGAAGCCACCGGCCTTGGCCATGTACACCGGCAGCAGCGGCATGCCGACGACGTTGTTGTTGGTCTTGCCCGGACCCGCGAACTGCGTGTGCTTGTGGTAGAAGACCAGGATCAGGTGCGCCACCATCAGGCCGAGCATGATGCCCGGCAGCAGCAGGATGTGGATCGAGTAGAACCGGGCGACGAAGTCGTGGCCGGGGAACTGACCGCCGAAGAGGAAGTACGAGATGTACGTGCCGACGATCGGCATGGACAGGATCGCACCCTCGGTGAAGCGCACACCGGTGCCGGAGAGCAGGTCGTCCGGGAGCGAGTAACCGGTGAAACCGGTGAACATGCCGAGGACGAACAGCAGGAAGCCGAACAGCCAGTTGATCTCACGCGGCTTGCGGAACGCGCCGGTGAAGAACACGCGCATCATGTGCACGAACATGCCGGCGAGGAAGATCAGCGCGGCCCAGTGGTGGATCTGCCGGACCAGCAGACCACCGCGCACGTCGAAGGAGATGTGCAGGGTCGAGTTGAAGGCCTCCGACATCATCTGCCCCTGGAGCGGGACATAGCTGCCGTGGTACACGACCTCGTTCATCGACGGGTGGAAGAACAGCGTCAGATAGACACCCGTCAGGATGATGATGATGAAGCTGTACATGCACACTTCGCCCAACATGAACGACCAGTGGTCGGGGAAGATCTTGCGCATGTTGGCCTTGGCCAGGGAGTAGATCCCGAGCCGGCCGTCGGCCCAGTCGGCGATCCGCTCGCCGGCCGGTGCCTTCCCGCGCGCGCGGGAGGTCTCGTTCGCTGCAGTACTCATCCGCGCTCCCAGAATGCAGGACCGACGGGCTCCTCGAAGTCGCCGAGCGCCTGGAGGTAACCCTCACTGTCCACACCGATGCGCAGCTGCGGCAGGGCGTGGCCGGCGGGGCCGAAGATCACTCGGGCGCCGTCGGAGAGGTCGAAGGTGGACTGGTGGCACGGGCACAGCACGTGGTGCGTCTGCTGCTCGTACAGCGAGATCGGGCAGCCGACGTGCGTGCAGATCTTGGAGAAGGCGACGACGCCCTCGTGCGACCAGTCGAGCTCGCGCTTGTCCTTGATGTTGTCCGGCTGGAGCCGGACGATCATCAGGGCCGCCTTGGCCAGCTCGTTCTGGAACTCCTCGTCCGTCTCCTCCAGGCCGTCCGGCTTGGCGAAGGTGAGCGAGCCGACGGCGATGTCCTCGGGGCGCAGCGGCTGGTTGGTGTTCATGTTGACCAGGCGCTTGCCCTTGGCCCACAGGGTGTGCCGCAGCGAGGTGCCGGGCAGCGGGCCGAGGTCGCGCAGCAGCATGACGCCGGAGAGCGGCACCAGGGCCAGCGCGCCGAACATCGTGTTGCGGATCAGCTTGCGACGGCCGAGCGCCGACTCCTTGGCGCCCTGGCGGAAGTCCGCGTGGACCTTCGCCCGGACCTCCTCGGGGGCCGCGATCGCGTGCCGCTCGTCGGCGACCTCGACGTCGGACATCAGGGTGCGGGCCCAGTGGACCGCGCCCGCGCCGATGCAGAACAGCGCCACGCCGAGGGTCAGGCCGAGCGCGAAGTTCAGCGCGCTGATGTGACCGATCGGGAAGACGAAGATGTTCTTGTCGTGCGGGATCGTCACGTACGAGACGATGAAGCCGACGGTGGCCAGCATCGAGATCGTGAACAGCAGGGCGACCATACGCTCGGACCGCTTGGCGGCCCGCTCGTCGATGTCCTGGATGCGGTGCTCGTGGGGCGGCAGCCCCGGATCGGCGAACGGGTTCTCCTCGTCCGCGATCGCTACCGCGCCGCGCGCGTGGTCCTGCTCAGCGGGCAGGTTCTCTTCTGGAATGTCTTGGCTACTCATGACTTCTTGGCCTTTGCGGTCCGAGCGGCGACCCAGACGGCGACGGCGATCAGCGCGCCGAGACCGAAGATCCAGGCGAACAGGCCCTCACTGACCGGCCCGAGGCCGCCCAGCTCCAGACCGCCCGGATTCGTCGTCTGGCTGCTGTCGATCGCGTGCAGGTACGCGATGATGTCCTTCTTGTTCTGGGAGGACATCGTGGTGTCCGGGAAGGACGGCATGTTCTGCGGGCCGGTCTGCATGGCCTCGTAGATGTGCTTCGGGTCGACACCCTCCAGCGTGGGCGCGAACTTGCCCTCGGTGAGGGCACCGCCCTTGCCGGTGAAGTTGTGGCACTGCGCGCAGTTGGTGCGGAACAGCTCGCCACCCTTGGCGATGTCCGCGCCGTCCGGACCGTACTGCTGCTTGGTCGGCACCACCGGACCGGCGCCCAGCGACGCGACGTACGCGGCGAGCTGGTCGATCTGGGTCTGGGTGTACACGGTCTTCTTGCGCGGGACCTGGGCGCCCTGCGAGGTCGCGGCCGGCATACGGCCGGTACCGACCTGGAAGTCGACGGCCGCGGCGCCCACGCCGACCAGGCTCGGCCCGTCGGAGGAGCCCTGCCCACCGGTGCCGTGGCAGCTGGCGCAGCCGACCTCGAAGAGCTTCCTACCCTCCTTGATGGTCAGGGACTGGGAGCCTGCGTCGGCCTGCGCCTTGCCCGCGGGCGCGAACGCGGTGTACAGCCCCCCCGTGGCCGCCAGCGCGAGGAGTAGGACGACGACCGCCGCCAGCGGATGGCGTCGTCGTGCGGAGAGCTTTTTCACGGATTACCCCGGTGTCAGGATCTTCTGCGTCGGTGCTTCTGGACTTAGCGGGAGCGGTCCCGGCTACTTGATCAAATAGATCGTGGCGAAGAGGCCGATCCAGACGACATCGACGAAGTGCCAGTAGTAGGACACGACGATGGCGGCCGTCGCCTGCTCGTGGGTGAACCTCTTGGCCATGTAGGTGCGGCCGAGGACCAGCAGGAAGGCGATGAGACCGCCCGTCACATGCAGGCCGTGGAAGCCGGTGGTCAGGTAGAACACCGAGCCGTACGGGTCGGAGGAGAGCGAGAGGCCGTCCTCCTTCACCAGGCTCGTGTACTCGTAGATCTGACCGCCGATGAAGATCGCACCCATGATGAAGGTGAGGATGAACCAGCCACGGAGCTTCTTCACGTCGCCCCGCTCGGCCGCGAACACGCCGAGCTGACAGGTGAGCGACGAGAGCACCAGGATCGTGGTGTTCGTCGCGGAGAAAGGCACATTGAGGCTTGAAGCCATGTGCTTCCAGTGAGCCGGTCCGGTCACCGACCGGAGGGTGAAGTACATCGCGAAGAGGGCCGCGAAGAACATCAGCTCGGAACTCAGCCAGATGATGGTTCCGACGCTGGTGAGGTTCGGCCGGTTGACCGACGGGTGCGCGTGCCCGGTTTCTACTGTCGTTGCTGTCGCCACGACCGACATTATGTCGGTCGCTTATCTCGCCCTCACTCCGGGGGGTGCCGTTCGGAGTGTTGCTGCCCTCCGAACCGGTGTTGACGTGGTGTTCATGGGAGTAACATCCGCCCAAACGGCCCCGTCCGTCCTGTCCGTACGACGCCGACGTCGACCCGGAGGAACAATGCAGCCGACCGCCACTGTGCTGGTCTACAGCGACGACTCCAACACCCGCGAGCAAGTACGGCTGGCCACCGGGCGGCAGCCCGCGCCGGACGTGCCCCGAGTGGAGTTCGTGGAGTGCGCCACGCCCGCGGCGGTGCTGCGCGAACTGGACCGCGGGGGCATCGATGCCTGCGTGCTCGACGGCGAGGCCGTCCCGATGGGCGGCATGGGGATGTGCCGGCAGATCAAGGACGAGGTGTTCCAGTGCCCGCCCGTGCTGCTGCTCATCGGGCGGCCCCAGGACGCCTGGCTGGCCACCTGGAGCCGTGCGGACGCCGCCGTGACCCTGCCGGTGGACCCGGTGGAGTTCGCCGCCTCGCTGGCCGCCCTGCTGCGGCGCAAGAGGCTGGTGAGCGCCTAGCGCGACGGGGCGCGGGTCCGTGCCGGCGCACGGCCCGCGCCCCGTCGGAACGCTGCTCACACGGCCGCTGGCTGGAGGCGGACCGTGTCCGCGGAGGACTGGCCGTTGGTCTGGGTGCCGGTCAACGCGGAGCCCGTGCGCCACTTCTTCCAGGTGACGTTCCAGTCGCCGAAGCCGTTGCCGAAGGGTTCCATCGGCCGGCCGTTGGAATTGACGACCCGGACGATGTCACCTGGATGGACGGTGTCGAAGAACCAGCGCGCGTTGGACGTACTCATGCCGGTGCAGCCGTGGCTGACGTTGGCGTACCCCTGTGAGCCGACCGACCAGGGCGCCGCGTGCACGTACTCGCCGGACCAGGTCACTCGGGTGGCGTAGTACACGGGCAGGTCGTAGTTGTCCCGGCTGCCCTCGGCGATGCCGACGGTGACGCCGCGCATGCGTACGAAGTACTGCTTCTCCAGGACCACCTTGACGCCGTTGCGGGTCTCGTAGCCGGGCTTGCCGGTGGTGACCGGGATGCTGTTGATCACAGCACCGTTCTTGAGCACCGTCATCTCGTGCGCGGAGGCGTCCGTGAGGGCCTCGATCCGGTCGCCCGTGGTGAGCTTCACCGGCTTCGACTTGGCGCCCCACAGCGCGTCGCCGATCTTCACGCCGTCCAGGTTGCTGTGCACCAGGATCGTGGCGTGGGCGGGCCAGTAGTCCTTGGGCCGGTAGTGGAGTTCCTTGCCGCTCACCCAGTACCAGGAGCCGGGTACGGCGGGCACGGAGTCCACCCGCAGGCCGCGCTCCACGACGGCCCGCTGCGCCTTGTCCTTGACCTCCTGGCCGAGTTGGGCGGTGATGATCTGCCCGACGCCGTACTGGCCCGTGTCCGGCCCGAAGGTGACGCCCAGCTGCTTCTTGGCGGTGGGCTGGGTGGTCTCGAAGCTGAGGACCTTGCGGCCGGGCGCCCCGTCCTCGTCCTCGGTGCTCACCGTGACCGTGTAGCGGGCGCTCGCGGCCAGCGGGGAGGTGCTGTGCCAGCGACTGCCGTCGGCGGTGAGTTCGCCCGCCACATAGCGCCCTGTGGAGTCCTGGGCGGTCACGTCGGTGATGCGCCCCTCGTCCTTGACGGTGACCTCCAGGGGCTTGTCCGGGTCGGCCCGCTTGCCCGCTTCGGTGGGCGCGTTGAAGGAGATCAGGCCCGCCGCGTCGTACGGCGTGGCGGACAGGGGATCGCCGTGCGAACCGCAGGCGGTGCTGCCCGCGCCCAGGGCGGTCACCAGCACGGCACAGCTGACGACGGTACGGGTCCGCGGAATGTGGTTCATACGATCACGCTATGAGATGGAGACCCTACTGGCGCGGTAGGTAACCCATACGAGGGAACGACACTCCCGCATCCGAGGGACACCCCGTACGGACGCCGAAAAGCCGGGAGCCCGGACCCTCCTGACGGGGGGTCCGGGCTCCCGGAGTGGAACTCGATGTCCTACTGGGTGCGGTTCTCACCGTGGTAGTACTCGAACACCCAGCCGAACAGACCGATCACGATGAACGGCGCGGAGAAGTAGATCAGCCACCAGCCGACCGCGATGCTGAGGAAGGCGATCGCGCCGCCGAAGCCCAGCATGAGCGGCTGCCAGCTGTGCGGGCTGAAGAAGCCCAGCTCGCCCGCGTCGTCCGCGACATCGGCCTCCTTGTCGTCCTGCGCACCGGCGTCCACCCGGCGGGCGGTGAAGCCCAGGTAGAAGCCGATCATGATCGACAGGCCGAAGGCCAGGAAGAGTGCCGTGGTACCGGCTGGCTCCTTCGACCACACGCCGTACACGACGGCCATGATCAGGATGAAGAAGCTCAGCCAGATGAACATCCGGCCCTGGATCTTCACTTGCCGGCCTCCTTGCTGTCCGCGACGGCAGGCGCGTGACCGGCGTACTCGAGCTGCTCGAGCGCGGCGATCTCGGGGTGGTGCAGGTCGAACGCCGGGGATTCACTGCGGATCCGCGGCAGGGTGGTGAAGTTGTGCCGCGGCGGCGGGCAGGAGGTCGCCCACTCCAGCGAGCGGCCGTAGCCCCACGGGTCGTCCACGCCGACCGGCTTGCCGTACTTGGCCGTCTTCCAGACGTTGTAGAGGAACGGCAGGATCGACAGGCCGAGCACGAACGAACCGATGGTGGAGACCGTGTTCAGCGCGGTGAAGCCGTCGGCCGCCAGGTAGTCGGCGTACCGGCGCGGCATACCCTCGGCGCCCAGCCAGTGCTGGACGAGGAAGGTGGTGTGGAAGCCGATGAACAGCGTCCAGAAGGTGATCTTGCCGAGGCGCTCGTCCAGCATCTTGCCGGTGAACTTCGGCCACCAGAAGTGGAAGCCGGCGAACATGGCGAACACGACCGTACCGAAGACCACGTAGTGGAAGTGGGCCACCACGAAGTACGAGTCGGAGACGTGGAAGTCCAGCGGCGGCGCGGCCAGGATGACACCGGTCAGACCACCGAACGTGAAGGTGATCAGGAAGCCGGTCGCCCAGAGCATCGGCGTCTCGAAGGACAGCGAGCCCTTCCACATGGTGCCGATCCAGTTGAAGAACTTCACACCGGTCGGTACCGCGATCAGGAAGGTCATGAAGGAGAAGAACGGGAGCAGCACACCGCCGGTGACGTACATGTGGTGCGCCCACACGGTCACGGACAGACCGGCGATGGAGATCGTCGCCGCGATCAGGCCCATGTAGCCGAACATCGGCTTGCGGGAGAAGACCGGGATGATCTCGGAGATGATGCCGAAGAACGGCAGGGCGATGATGTACACCTCTGGGTGGCCGAAGAACCAGAAGAGGTGCTGCCACAGCAACGCGCCGCCATTTGCCGCGTCGAAGACATGCGCACCGAACTTGCGGTCCGCCTCCAGGGCGAACAGCGCGGCGGCCAGCACCGGGAAGGCCAGCAGGACCAGCACACCGGTCAGCAGCACGTTCCACACGAAGATCGGCATGCGGAACATCGTCATGCCCGGAGCGCGCATGCAGATGATCGTGGTGATGAAGTTGACCGAGCCGAGGATGGTGCCGAAGCCGGACAGGGCCAGACCCATGATCCACATGTCGGCGCCGGCGCCCGGCGAGCGGACCGCGTCCGACAGCGGGGAGTAGGCGAACCAGCCGAAGTCGGCCGCGCCCTCGGGGGTGAGGAAGCCACCCACCGCGATCGTCGAGCCGAACAGGTACAGCCAGTAGGCGAACATGTTCAGCCGCGGGAACGCCACGTCGGGCGCGCCGATCTGGAGCGGCATGATCCAGTTCGCGAAACCCGCGAACAGCGGCGTCGCGAACATCAGCAGCATGATCGTGCCGTGCATCGTGAACGCCTGGTTGAACTGCTCGTTCGTCATGATCTGCAGGCCCGGACGGGCCAGCTCGGCGCGCATGAGCAGCGCCATGACGCCGCCGATCAGGAAGAACGCGAACGACGTGACGAGGTACATCGTCCCGATCGTCTTGTGGTCGGTGGTCGTCAGCCACTTCACCGCGGAATTGCCGGGCTGCTTGCGCCGAACCGGCTGCTCGTCCACGTACGAGCCTTCAGCGGCCGCGGCACCCTGGGGTTCGTTGAGGATGCTCACAGGTTGTTCGTCTCCCGGTTCTTCTCGTGGCTCGTCTGCGCGATGCCGGCGGGAATGTAACCGGTCTGCCCCTTCTTGGCGAGGTCCTTGAGGTGCTGCTCGTACGCCGCCGGGGAGACGACCTTCACGTTGAACAGCATCCGGGAGTGGTCGACGCCGCAGAGCTCGGCGCACTTGCCGAGGAAGGTGCCCTCCTTGTTGGGGGTCACCTGGAAGGCATTGGTGTGGCCCGGAATGACGTCCTGCTTCATGAGGAACGGCACCACCCAGAAGGAGTGGATGACGTCACGCGAGGTCAGGACGAAGCGGACCGTCTTGCCCTTGGGGAGCCAGAGCGTCGGACCAGGGTTGCCGGTCTGCGGGTTGCGCGTGCCCGGAGTGCCGACGTCGTAGACGCCGCCGGCGTGCGCCGGGAAGGCGGCCTTGAACCGGTCGGGGATCGCGGACAGGTTGGTGTCCGTCTTCGCGTCACCCGAGACACCGGGGACGTTCTCGATGTAGTTGAAGCCCCAGCTCCACTGGAAGCCGACCACGTTGACCGTGACGTCCGGCTTCTTGTCGAGGCTCAGGAGCTTCGTCTCGTCCCGTGCCGTGAAGTAGAACAGCACCGAGATGATGATGATCGGGACCACCGTGTACAGGGCCTCGATCGGCATGTTGTACCGGGTCTGCGGAGGTACCTCGACCTTGGTGCGGCTGCGCCGGTGGAACATGGCGCTCCACAGGATCAGGCCCCACACCAGCACGCCGACGGCGAGCGCGGCAGCCCAGGATCCCTGCCACAGGGAGAGGATCCGCGGAGCCTCTTCCGTGGTCGGGGTGGGCATGCCAAGGCGGGGGAAGTCCTTGTATGTGCAACCGGTTGCGGTCGCCAGGACCAGGCCCGCGGTCAGTGCCTGCAGCAGCTTCCGCCGCATCGGGCGCCGCGGCGAGCGGTCGGAGCCGTTGGGACTCACGTAGCGCCTTCCCGAGAGTCTCGCCCGCGCGGTCGGCTGCGGCCTTCTCGCTGGTCGGTCGCCGCCCTGCGTCGGGCAGGGGTTTGGATGTTTATGCGGACCAAACCCTAGCCGACGCCCTCCGGGGGTTCGCGGGGAGGGGGGCATACGCGTCGCGCCTCACTCAGTTGGGGTGCGGATGGGCGCCCAATAGCTCGGGTTGTGTGGATTTGGGGGGAGCGCGGGGGTGGGTCGCGCCCGGCGGCGCAGCCGCTCCGGACACGGCTCCGCGCCCCCCGGGTGAGGTCGGCTCACCAGCGCTTTAACGTTGGACCGTGGCCTACTTCGACGCGGCTTCCGCCGCTCCTCTCCATCCTGTCGCCCGTCAGGCCCTGTTGGCCGCCCTCGACGACGGGTGGGCGGACCCCGCGCGGCTGTACCGGGAGGGGCGCAAGGCGCGGATGCTGCTGGACGCGGCGCGGGAGGCGGCGGCCGAAACGGTCGGATGCCGGGCGGACGAACTGGTCTTCACCTCCTCCGGGACACGGGCCGTACATACGGGTGTCGCGGGGGCGTTGGCCGGAAGACGGCGGGTGGGACGCCACCTGATCGTGTCAGCGGTCGAACATTCATCCGTCCTCCATTCGGCGGAACTGTTCGAGGCGGAGGGCGGGTCGGTGAGCCGGGTGCCGGTGCTCCGGACGGGCGCCGTCTCCCCCGCGGGCTACGCGGACGCGCTGCGCGCCGACACCGCGCTCGCCGTGCTCCAGTCGGCCAACCACGAGGTGGGGACCGTCCAGCCGGTGGCGGAGGTGGCCGAGGTCTGCCGGGCGGCCGGGGTGCCGCTGCTGGTGGACGCGGCGCAGTCGCTGGGGTGGGGACCGGTCGGGGGCGGCTGGTCGCTGCTCGCGGCCAGCGCGCACAAGTGGGGCGGCCCTTCGGGGGTCGGGCTGCTCGTCGTACGCAAGGGGGTGCGGTTCGCCGCCCAAGGCCCGGCGGACGAGCGGGAGTCGGGGCGGGCGCCCGGCTTCGAGAACATCCCGGCCGTCGTCGCGGCGGCCGCGTCCCTGCGCGCCGTACGGGCCGAGGTGGCGCGGGAGGCGGTACGGCTGCGGGAGCTGACGGAGCGGATCCGGGCGCGGGTGCCGCGGCTGGTGCCGGACGTGGAGGTGGTGGGCGACCCGGAGCGGCGGCTGCCGGGGATCGTCACCTTCTCGTGTCTCTATGTCGACGGGGAGACCCTGCTGCACGAGCTGGATCGCGAGGGCTTCGCCGTCTCGTCCGGCTCCTCCTGCACCAGCAGCACCCTGACCCCGAGCCACGTCCTGAAGGCCATGGGGGTGCTCAGCGAGGGCAACGTCCGCGTATCGCTGCCGCCGGGCACGGCGGAGGAGGACGTGGAGCGCTTCCTGACCGTGCTGCCGGGTGTGGTCGCCGGGGTGCGGGAGAAGCTGGGCGCGAGCGCACCGGTCGCCGTCGCCCAGCCGGACGCCCTGGTCGTGGACGCCCTCGGCAAGCGCTGCCCCATCCCGGTCATCGAGCTGGCCAAGGTGTTCCCCGGCGTCCCCGTGGGCGGCATCGTCCGCGTCCTCTCGGACGACGAGGCGGCCCGCCTGGACATCCCGGCGTGGTGCGAGATGAGGGGACAGGAGTACGCGGGCGAGGAGCCGGCGGAGAAGGGTAAGGCGTACCTGGTCCGCCGGCTCGGCTGAACGGCGTCGTCAGCGCAGGTGCCGGCGGACCTCGTCGCCCGCCTCGTCGCCGTACGCCTTCACGAACCGCTCCATGAAGTGACCGCGGCGCAGCTGGTACTCCTGGGTGCCCACGGTCTCGATGACCAGCGTCGCGAGCATGCAGCCCACCTGCGCGGCGCGCTCCAGCGAGACGCCCCAGGCCAGGCCCGACAGGAACCCGGCGCGGAAGGCGTCGCCGACACCGGTGGGGTCGGCCTTGCGCTCCTCCTCCGCGCAGCCGACCTCGATCGGGTCCGCGCCGGCCTGCTCGATGCGCACGCCCCGCGAGCCGAGCGTGGTCACCCGGTGGCCGACCTTCGCGAGGATCTCCTCGTCGGTGAGGCCGGTCTTGGTCTGGATGAGGCCCTTCTCGTACTCGTTCGAGAACAGGTACGTCGCGCCCTCCAGCAGTATCCGGATCTCCTCGCCCTCCATGCGGGCGATCTGCTGCGAGAAGTCGGCGGCGAACGGGATCGAACGGGACCGGCACTCCTCCGTGTGGCGGAGCATCGCCTCGGGGTCGTCGGCGCCGATCAGCACCAGGTCGAGGCCGCCCACCCGGTCGGCGACCGTCTTGAGCTCGATCAGCCGGGCCTCGCTCATCGCGCCCGTGTAGAAGGAGCCGATCTGGTTGTGGTCGGCGTCGGTGGTGCACACGAAGCGCGCGGTGTGCAGGGTGTCGGAGATGCGCACCGACTCGGTGTCGACGCCGTGCCGGTCGAGCCAGGCCCGGTACTCGTCGAAGTCGAAGCCGGCCGCGCCCACCAGGATCGGCCGGGTGCCGAGCTGGCCCATGCCGAAGGCGATGTTCGCGGCGACACCGCCGCGGCGCACGTCGAGGTTGTCGACGAGGAAGGAGAGCGAAACCGTGTGCAGCTGGTCCGCGACGAGCTGGTCGGCGAACCGGCCGGGGAAGGTCATGAGGTGGTCGGTGGCGATGGAGCCGGTGACTGCGATGCGCACGACGGGGATTCTCCTGCGGAATAAGAAGGTGCGCGCGAGAGCGCTCGTGGGAAGGGCGGCGATGGGAGACGGGGCTTCGATGACAGTTCACGCTACCCGGTGGGGGCGGGCGCTGTAGTTGACGAAACTACCCGATAGTAGATCTTTCTTCGCGAGCTCGACCGTGCCTACGGTGCCCTCATGACGAACCTCAAGGGCTCCTCGTCCACCGGCTCCGGCGCTCCCGTCTCCCCCGCCCCCGGCGATCTCGAAGGCGGCCTCGACACCCTGCGCGGCGACTGCGCCCGGATGGCCCAGCGCTGGCCGGCGCCCGCGCGCTCCGCGTCACGGCCGGTTCCGCCGTCCCGCATCCGCAAGGTCTCCGTGTCGCAGCGCTCCGTCCGGCTGCTCGACGGCATGTCCGACTACGGCGACTGATCCCCGACCGGACCCGCTCACCCGTACGGCGTAAGCGCGGGAACCTCCCGCTTCCCTCCCTCGTCCCACCGTCGTCCCCTCACGCGGGGCACGCGAACACGGACCGGCGACGGCGAGGAGCGATGCGGTGAACACGGAGCGACCCGAGACCGAGGTACGGGACGGACAAGGGGCGGTGCGGTCCGGGCGGCGGCGCTCGCGTGCCGCGGTCCTCTCCGTCGCGGCCGCCGTCCTGCTGCTCGGGGGCGGTGGCGCGTACGTCGCGGCGAGCGACGCCCCGAGCGGTCGTACGACCCCCGCCGCGGCGGACTCCGGCACTCCCCCGCCGCTCACCCTGGACGACCTGGCGGATCCGTACGGCGCCCACTACACCGCGTCCGGCGCGCTGCCGAAGGGGCCCGGTTCGGCGCCGGTGTACGGCGCGGGGACGCAGGTCCGGGAGGAGCAGGTGGTCCGGCTGGCCAGGGCGCTCGGGGTGAGCGGGACGCCGGTGGCCGAGGGGCACGGCTGGCGGATCGGCGGCAAGGACGGCTCGGGACCGAGTCTCCAGGTGAACAGGGACGCGCCGGGCAGCTGGACCTTCAGCCGGTACGCGCCGGGGACCGACGACTGCGGGAAGGGACCCCTGTGCGCGCCCGGACCGGTGGGTCCGACCGGGGCGCCGGTGAGCGCGGCGGCGGCCGAGAAGGCGGCGGCGCCGGTGCTGAGGGCGGCCGGGCTGGCCGGTGCGCGGACCGACGCGGACCAGGTGATGGGCAAGCAGCGGGTGGTGACCGCCGACCCGGTGGTGGGCGGGCTGCCCACCACCGGCTGGGCGACCGGGCTGACGATCAGCAGGCAGGGCGAGGTGGTGGGCGGCCACGGGCTGCTGTCGACGCCGGTGGAGGGGGCGTCGTACCCCGTCCTGGACGCGGAGCGGACCCTCGCGCTGATGAACGCGGCGCCGAAGGGCGACCACCGGATGGGGCCGGGCGGCTGTCCGGGCCCGGCGCGGTTCGCGACGCGGCTGGAGGGGCCGTGCGGGTCGGCGTCCCCGGCGTCCGGGGCCGCGGTCACGGTGGAGAAGGCGGTGTTCGGGCTGGCCGCGCACCCGGTCGCCGGCCGGCCGGCCCTGGTGCCGTCCTGGCTGTTCGTGACGCGGGGCTCGGGAACGGTGTCGTACCCGGCGATCGACCCCCGCTACCTGGTCTCGTCCCCGGCGTCCCCGACGGCGGCCCCCGAGAACCCCGTCAAGATCACCGGCTACACGGCCGCCGGCCGAAACCTCACCGTGGGCTTCTACGGCGGTCTGTGCGCCGACTACACGGCGACGGCACGGGAGAGCGCCGACCGGGTGGCGGTCACGGTCACCGAGCACCGGCAGGAGGGCAAGGTCTGCCCGCTGATCGCCAAGGAGTTCACCCGGACCGTGCATCTGAAGGCGCCGGTGGACGGCCGGAGGGTGGTCGGTGCGGACGGCGCGCGGATCCCGCAGGCCAAGCCGGGCGCGCTGCGGCCGTCGTCCTCCTGAGGGCCGCGGCCCTGCCGCACCGCGCCGCCCCGGCCAGGCCGGGCCTCGCACCGCCAGCGGCCCGCGCCCGGCCGACGAACAGGGCGGCGAGCCCCGCTCACGGGGCTCGCCGCCTCTGTCTCTTGCTCTCCCGGCTGGAGCGACGGCTCAGCTGAAGGAGTCACCGCAGGCGCAGGAGCCGGTCGCGTTCGGGTTGTCGATCGTGAAGCCCTGCTTCTCGATCGTGTCCACGAAGTCGACGGTGGCGCCGCCCAGGTACGGGGCGCTCATGCGGTCGGTGACGACCTTGACCCCGCCGAAGTCCTTCTCCACGTCGCCGTCGAGCGAGCGCTCGTCGAAGAACAGCTGGTACCGCAGACCGGAGCAGCCGCCGGGCTGAACGGCGACGCGCAGCGCGAGGTCGTCACGGCCTTCCTGGTCGAGCAGGGCCTTGACCTTGGCCGCGGCGGCGTCGGTCAGGATGATGCCGTCGCTGACGGTTGTGGTCTCGTCCGATACGGACATCTACATCTCTCCCGGTTTGTACGGAGACTGCTTGCCGACGAGTGCAACCGGCGCTTCCGCGGATTCATTCCGGGCCGGGCGTCACGTGGTCGCGATTTTGCTTTCTGCCCCTTCATGCTCGCATACGCGCGCGAAGGCGCACAGCGTCCCCGTGGGGGATCCGTGCCCCCGTGCGCGGGCCGGGATTCACGTCACATGGACACAATGGCCATCGTCAAACTGACGTGAAGCGTTTATGATAGATAACGTCAGATAGACGAGAAATAGAAAGGGTGCGTGCCGTGACCACCGCCCAGACCCCGGAGCTCGACGTCCAGCCGACTCCGCTCGCCCTGTTGCTGCTCGGCCGCGAGGCCGACCCCAAGAGTGAGCGGGGTGTCGAGTGCCCCGGCGATCTGCCCTCGCCGTCCGACCCCGCCCTGGTCGAGCGCGCCCGCGCCGCCAAGGAGAAGCTCGGCGACAAGGTGTTCGTGCTCGGTCACCACTACCAGCGTGACGAGGTGATCCAGTTCGCCGACGTCACGGGCGACTCCTTCAAGCTGGCCCGCGACGCGGCCGCGCGCCCGGAGGCCGAGTACATCGTGTTCTGCGGTGTGCACTTCATGGCCGAGTCGGCGGACATCCTCACCTCCGACGACCAGAAGGTCGTCCTGCCCGACCTGGCGGCCGGCTGCTCCATGGCCGACATGGCGACGGCGGAGCAGGTCGCGGAGTGCTGGGACGTGCTGACCGAGGCCGGGATATCCGGGCAGGTCGTCCCGGTGTCGTACATGAACTCCTCGGCCGACATCAAGGCGTTCACCGGCAAGCACGGCGGCACCATCTGCACGTCCTCCAACGCCAAGCGGGCGCTGGACTGGGCGTTCGAGCAGGGCGAGAAGGTCCTCTTCCTGCCCGACCAGCACCTCGGCCGCAACACCGCGGTGCGGGACATGGGCATGTCCCTGGAGGACTGCGTCGTCTACAACCCGCACAAGCCGAACGGCGGCCTGACGGCGGACGAGCTGCGCGCCGCGAAGATGATCCTTTGGCGCGGCCACTGCTCGGTCCACGGCCGCTTCAGCCTCGACTCGGTCAACGATGTGCGTGCCCGCATCCCCGGCGTGAACGTGCTGGTCCACCCGGAGTGCAAGCACGAGGTCGTGGCCGCGGCGGACTACGTCGGCTCGACCGAGTACATCATCAAGGCGCTGGAGGCGGCGCCCGCCGGCTCCAAGTGGGCGATCGGCACGGAGCTGAACCTGGTCCGCCGCCTCGCCAACCGCTTCGCCCCCGAGGGCAAGGAGATCGTCTTCCTCGACCGCACGGTCTGCTTCTGCTCCACCATGAACCGCATCGACCTCCCCCACCTGGTCTGGACCCTGGAATCCCTCGCCGAGGGCAACCTGGTCAACCACATCCAGGTCGACCAGGAGACGGAATCCTTCGCGAAGCTGGCACTGGAACGGATGCTGGCACTGCCGTAACCGCGGACGGCACGACGCCCTGCGCCTGGTCTCGGGGGCGGGGCGTCGCCGTACGTGCCGACGACGGACGACATGGGTGACGCCGGCCGGGCGGGGCCCGCGCGCACCACATGACCCACCTCCGGTCGTACCAGGCGGCCCCCATGTGCGGGCGTCGTACTGTTCCTCCCGTGACCACTCTCGAACGCGCACGTTGCGAGCTCAAGGCGCATCCGCTCGCGCTCGATGCGGCGCTCGCCGGGGCTGTTCTCGTCTGTATGGTCGCCGGGGCCTTCGCCGCTCCGCGGGATGGTGGCGGTGTCAGGTGGGAGGTCCGGGCGCCGGCCGCGCTCAGTCTGCTGCTCATGCTGCTCGCCGCCGTCGCGCTCGTCTTCCGGCGCCGTGCCCCCCGTACCGTCCTCGCCCTCACCGGCACCTTCTCCGTCGTGGAGTGCGTCACCGGGGATCCGCGTGCGCCCGTCACGATGTCCGCCGTCGTCGCCCTGTACACCGTCGCCGCCACCACCGACCGCACCACCACCTTCCGCGTCGGCCTGCTCACCATGACCGTGCTGACCGCCGCCGCGATGCTCGCCGGTCCGCTGCCCTGGTACGCGCAGGAGAACCTGGGCGTCCTCGCCTGGACCGGCATCGGTGCCACCGCCGGGGACGCGGTGCGCAGTCGCAGAGCCGTCGTCCGGGCCATCCGGGAACGCGCCGAACGCGCCGAGCGCACACGGGAGGAGGAGGCCCGTCGCAGGGTCGCCGAGGAACGCCTGCGCATCGCCCGCGACCTGCACGACGTCGTCGCCCACCACATCGCCCTGGTCAATGTGCAGGCCGGCGTCGCCGCCCATGTCATGGACAAGCGCCCCGACCAGGCCAAGGAAGCCCTCGCCCACGTCCGCGAGGCCAGCCGCAGCGCGCTCAACGAGCTGCGCGCCACCGTCGGCCTGCTGCGCCAGTCCGGCGACCCGGAGGCACCCACCGAACCCGCCCCCGGCCTCAGCCTCCTCGACGAGCTGGCCGGCACCTTCCGCAGCGCCGGGCTGCCCGTGCAGGTCGCCCGCGCCGACCAGGGCACCCGGCTCCCGGCGGCCGTGGACCTCGCCGCGTACCGCATCGTCCAGGAGGCCCTGACCAACGTCCGCAAACACGCGGGCGCGGGCGCGCGGGCCGAGGTGAGCGTCGTACGCGTCGGAGGGGACATCGAGATCACGGTCGTGGACGACGGCACCGGCATCCACGCCGGGGGCCCCGAGCCCGAGTCCGGCGGCGGGCACGGACTCCTCGGCATGCGCGAACGCGTCGGCGCGCTCGGCGGCACCCTCACCACCGGCCCCCGCTACGGCGGCGGCTTCCGCGTCCATGCGATCCTGCCGGTCAGCACCACCGACACCCGCATCGACGGCCGTACGACGGCACCGGGGGAGCCCGTATGACCATCCGTGTCCTGCTCGCCGACGACCAGGCCCTGCTGCGCAGCGCCTTCCGGGTACTGGTCGACTCCGAGCCGGACATGGAGGTGGTGGGCGAAGCGTCCGACGGCGCGCAGGCGGTGCTGCTGGCCAGGGAGCGGCGCCCCGACGTCGTCCTCATGGACATCCGCATGTCCGGCACCGACGGACTCGCCGCCACCCGCCTGATCGGCGAGGACGCGGAGCTGGCGGATGTCCGCGTGGTCATCCTGACCACCTTCGAGGTGGACGACTACGTCGTCCAGTCGCTGCGCGCCGGTGCGTCCGGCTTCCTCGGCAAGGGCAGCGAACCCGAGGAACTGCTCAGCGCCATCCGGATCGCCGCGGCCGGCGACGCCCTGCTCTCCCCGGCCGCCACCAAGGGCCTGATCGCCCGTTTCCTCGCCCAGGGCGACGGCGACGACGGCCGCGCCACCCTCGGCTCCGAGCGGCTCGGCACGCTCACCGTCCGCGAGCGCGAGGTCCTCGTCCAGGTCGCCGGCGGGCACTCCAACGACGAGATCGCCGAACGCCTCGCGGTCAGCCCGCTGACCGTGAAGACGCACGTCAACCGGGCGATGGCCAAGCTCGGCGCACGCGACCGGGCGCAACTCGTGGTCATCGCGTACGAGTCCGGTCTGGTCCGGCCGCGGGTGGAGTGATCTCCACCCGCGCACCCCCGTACGTCTCCACCCGCGCACCCCGTACGTCTCCACCCGCGTGTACTGCGCGCGGAGTAGGGGCCGGGTAAGGAAACGGGACCTGCGGCTTACGGACCGGGCCTCCCCCATGGCCGAGGGTGGTGAGGGTGGTGATGTGGACGCTCACCGGCGTCCCGCCATCGCTGTCCTGCCGCTTCCTTTGTGTCCTCCGTGAACGGAAGCGCTTCTGCCGCTCACAGAAGAGAGACCCACACCCATGTCCTGGCTGTCCAGATTCAGCCTCGCCCAGCGGGCCCTCGTCGGCCTGGTCTCGATCGTCGCCCTGGTCTTCGGCGCGATCGCGATACCCCAGATCAAACAGCAGCTGCTGCCCACCATCGACCTGCCCATGGTGTCGGTGATCGCGCCGTACCAGGGCGCCGCGCCCGATGCGGTCGAGAAGCAGGTGGTCGAGCCGATCGAGGACGGCCTCCAGGGCGTCGACGGCGTCACCTCGGTCACCTCCACCGCGGGCGAGGGCAACGCCGTGATCATGGCGTCCTTCGACTACGGCAACGACACCAAGCAGATCGTCGCCGATGTGCAGCAGGCCGTGAACCGGGCCCGCAACCAGCTGCCGGCCGGGGTCGATCCGCAGGTGATCTCCGGCTCCACCGACGACATGCCGACCGTGGTGCTCGCCGCCACCTCCGACAAGGACCAGCAGGCGCTCGCCGACCAGCTCGACAAGACGGTCGTACCGGCCCTGAAGGACATCGACGGCGTCGGCCGCGTCCAGGTCACCGGCGTCCGCGACCTCCAGGTCGCCGTCACCCCCGACGATGCCGAGCTGGCGCGGGACGGCCTCACCCCCGCCGCTCTCGCCCAGGCGCTCCAGGCGGGCGGCGCGAGCGTCCCGGCCGGCTCCTTCGACGAGAACGGCGCCAACCGCACCGTCCAGGTCGGTGGCGGCTTCACCACGCTGGCGCAGATCAGGGACCTCACCGTCACCGGCGCGGACGGGCACAAGGCCGTACGCCTCGGCGATGTGGCCACCGTCAAGGAGCAGCCGGCCCCGGCCGACTCCCTCACCCGCACCGACGGCAGGCCCAGCCTCGCCGTCAACGTGACCATGGACCACGACGGCAGCGCCGTCACCATCTCCAAGGGGGTCAAGGACAAGCTGCCCGGACTGCGCGCGCAGCTCGGCACCGGCGCGAAGCTGACCGTCGTCAGCGATCAGGGTCCGGCCGTCTCCAAGTCCATCAAGGGCCTGACCACCGAGGGAGCGCTCGGCCTCCTCTTCGCGGTGCTGGTCATCCTCCTCTTCCTGGCCTCGCTGCGCTCGACGCTGGTCACCGCGGTCTCCATCCCGCTGTCCGTGGTCCTCGCGCTGATCGTGCTGTGGATCGGCGGCCTGTCCCTGAACATGCTCACGCTCGGCGCGCTGACCATCGCCATCGGCCGGGTCGTGGACGACTCGATCGTGGTCCTGGAGAACATCAAGCGGCACCTGGGCTACGGCGAGGAGCGCCGGTCGGCGATCATCGAGGCGGTGCGCGAGGTGGCCGGCGCGGTCACCTCCTCCACCCTCACCACGGTCGCGGTGTTCCTGCCGATCGGCCTGGTCGGCGGCATGGTGGGCGCGCTGTTCGGCTCCTTCAGCATCACGGTCACGGCGGCCCTGCTGGCCTCGCTGCTGGTCTCGCTGACCGTCGTACCCGTCCTGTCCTACTGGTTCCTGCGCGCCCCCAAGGGCACCCCCGAGGACGCGGCTCAGGCCCGCCGCGCGGCCGAGGAGAAGGAGGCCGACAGCCGCCTCCAGCGCGCCTATGTGCCCGTGCTGCGGTTCGCGACGCGCCGCCGTCTCACCAGTGTGCTGATCGCGATCGTCGTCCTGGTCGTCACGTTCGGCATGTCCGGCCTGCTCAAGACCAACTTCTTCGACCAGGGCGAGCAGGAGGTCATCACGGTCAAGCAGGAGCTGAAGCCCGGTACCAGCCTGGCGGCGACCGACGCGCAGGCGAAGCGGGTGGAGAAGCTCCTCGCCTCCACCAAGGGCGTCAAGGACTACCAGGTCACCATCGGTTCCTCCGGCTTCATGGCGGCCTTCGGCGGCGGCACGGACACCAACCAGGCGTCCTACCAGGTGATGCTGGAGGACTCGACGTCGTACGACAGCGTGCAGCGGCACCTGGAGAGCGGTCTGAAGGGCCTCAAGGGCATCGGTACGACCACGGTGTCGGCCGGTGACGGCTTCGGCAGCCAGAACCTCAGCGTCGTGGTGAAGTCCGCGGACCCGGCGGCCCTGCGTACGGCGGCCGAGCAGGTCCGTGCGGCGGTGGCCGGGCTCGACGGCGTCACCGACGTCACCAGCGACCTGTCCACCAGCGTGCCGCGGATCTCCGTGACGGCCAATGCCAGGGCGGCCGCGGCCGGTTTCGACAACCAGAAGCTCGGCGCGGCGGTGGCGCAGGCGGTGGGCGGTACGACGGCGGCGAAGGCGACGCTCGACGGCACCGAGCGCGATGTCGTCGTCAGGTCGGCCAAGCCCGCGACGACGGTGGCGCAGCTGAGGAACCTGCGGCTCGGGCAGGTCAGGCTCGGGGACATCGCCACGGTGAAGCTGGTGGACGGGCCGGTCTCGCTGACCCGGATCGACGGCCAGCGGGCCGCGACGATCACGGCGAAGCCGACCGGGGACAACACGGGCGCGGTCAGCACCCGGCTCCAGTCGAAGATCAAGGCCCTGAAGCTGCCGGCGGGCGCCGAGGCGCAGATCGGCGGGGTGACGTCCGACCAGAACGACGCCTTCAAGAACCTCGGCCTCGCGATGCTGGCCGCGATCGCGATCGTCTTCATGCTGCTGGTGGCGACGTTCCGGTCGCTGGTCCAGCCGCTGATCCTGCTGGTGTCCATCCCGTTCGCGGCGACGGGCGCGCTCGGGCTGCTGATCGTCACGGGGACCCCGATGGGTGTCCCGGCCATGATCGGCATGCTGATGCTGATCGGCATCGTGGTGACGAACGCGATCGTGCTGATCGACCTGATCAACCAGTACCGGGCTCAGGGGCACGGCGTGGTCGAGGCCGTGATCGAGGGGGGCCGCCACCGGCTGCGCCCCATCCTCATGACGGCCCTGGCCACGATCTTCGCCCTGCTGCCGATGGCCCTGGGCGTGACGGGCGAGGGCGGCTTCATCGCCCAGCCGCTGGCGGTCGTGGTGATCGGCGGCCTGATCACGTCCACACTGCTGACGCTCCTGCTGGTGCCGACCCTCTACGCGATGCTGGAGCTCCGCAAGGAGCGCCGCGCGAAGAAGAAGTCGGCCAAGCACCAGCCGCCGGCCCCGGCCGAGCCGGACCTGGCCCGCGTCTGACGACGGTTCCCATCCCCGCAGGGGCGTCTCCGCATCCGCGGAGACGCCCCTGCGGGCTTTCTCCGGCCGGCCGTCCCGCGTTCCGGGTCGGCCGCAATCCGTTTGTCCCGGCGAACCGCGCCGCCCTGACGTGAGATCACTTCACCGAGACGTTCCCCGGAAGCACGCCGCAGAGCGGGCACGTCCCACCTCGCGGTCCCGCGCCGGCCCGGCCCGGCGGCCCCGAGGTGCTGTTCGGCGGCTTCCAGCCCGCCGCGATCGAACGCGTCGGGCGCTGGGGTGACGGCTTCCTGGCCGCCGCGACGGCGAACCGCGCATCGTCGCGCAGGTCAATGTCGCGCTGGGCCCGGCGGACGTGGTCGACGACGCCCGAGCCGCCATGCACGCGTGCTACGCGTTCACCGGCATGGCCGACCGGATGGTGGCCGGGATGCTCAGCACGCCGGCCGGGATCCGCGAGGCGATCGCCGGCTTCGCGGACCTCGGTGCGGACGAGGTCATGCTCTACTGCCACGGCCTCGACCCGGACCAGGTGGACCGCCTCGCCGACGTCCGGTGACAGGGGTTCCTCGGGGCCCGTTCAGTCCGGGATCAGGCCGTCTTCGCCGAGCAGGGCGCGGACCTCGGGCAGGGAGGCGTCCGGGGCGGGGAGGATCAGGTCGGAGGGCTGGAGTTCGGCGTCCGGGAGGGGGGTGCCGAGGCGGCGGACCGCGGCGAGGAGGGCGCCCAGGGTGCGCCGGAAGCCCTCTTCGTCGCCGCTCTCCGTCTCGGCCAGGAGTTCGTCGTCCAGCCTGTTCAGCTCGGCGAAGTGGGAGTCGTCCAGCCTGACCTGGCCCTCCCCCATGATCCGTACGATCACGTCGGCCTCCTCGGCTCGTCTCCCGGCGGCACCCCCGCCACCGCTTGCTACTGCTTGTCGAAGCGCGGGGTGTCCTGCGGCTGCTGCTGGGGCTGCCCCTGTCCGGTGCCGCCCTCGATGGCCTGCTGCTGGCTGCCTCCGGCCAGCTCGGCCTTCATGCGCTGAAGCTCCAGCTCTACATCACTACCACCGGAGAGCCGGTCCAGCTCGGCCGCGATGTCGTCCTTGGCCATGCCGCTCGGGTCGTCCAGGGCACCGGAGGCGAGCAGCTCGTCGATCGCGCCGGCGCGCGCCTGGAGCTGCTGCGTCTTGTCCTCGGCCCGCTGGATCGCGAGGCCGACGTCGCCCATCTCCTCGGAGATGCCGGAGAAGGCCTCGCCGATACGGGTCTGGGCCTGGGCGGCGGTGTAGGTGGCCTTGATGGTCTCCTTCTTCGTACGGAAGGCGTCCACCTTGGCCTGGAGGCGCTGCGCCGCCAGGGTGAGCTTCTCCTCCTCGCCCTGGAGGGTGGCGTGCTGGGTCTCCAGGTCGGTCACCTGCTGCTGGAGCGCGGCGCGCCGGGACAGCGCCTCGCGGGCCAGGTCCTCGCGGCCCAGCGCGAGCGCCTTGCGGCCCTGGTCCTCCAGCTTCCCGGACTGCTGCTGGAGCTGGTTGAGCTGGAGCTCCAGACGCTTGCGGCTGGTCGCCACGTCGGCGACCCCGCGGCGCACCTTCTGGAGCAGCTCCAACTGCTTCTGGTACGAGTAATCGAGGGTCTCGCGCGGGTCCTCGGCCCGGTCAAGGGCCTTGTTCGCTTTCGCGCGGAAGATCATCCCCATACGCTTCATGACACCGCTCATGGGCTTCGCGCGCCCCCTTCTGACGGACTCCAGCTCACCGATCCTGCGACAAGACCCACAGTACGGGCCCTGCGTCCATTACCGCACTGTCCGGGGCGTGATGCGCTCATCCCCGAGAACGACTGCGGAGAGTGCCGCTCCGGCGCAGGGAGGAGGCCGCCCCTCACCCCGGCCCGTGCGAACGCCCCCTCTGCGTCCTGTAGACGCACGGTGTTGCCGGATCGTTCCCGGCCGGGCTGCGGTCCATGCCCCGGATGCCCTTACCCTTGGTCTTTGTGTTCCGTAGCCGTGCCAAGGAAGAGAAGTCCCAGGCCGACAAGCCGGTGAACTTCTCCAAGCAGCCCCGTGACCCGCAGGCCCCCAAGGGCAGGCCCACGCCCAAGCGCAGTGAGGCCCAGTCCCAGCGCCGCAGCGTCGCCCATACGCCGACGACGCGCAAGGACGCCTCCAAGCGCCAGCGCGAGGAGCGCCGCCTCGCGCTCCAGAGGCAGCGGGAGGCGCTGGCCAGCGGTGACGAGCGCTATCTGCCGGCCCGCGACAAGGGCCCGGTCCGCAGGTTCGCCCGCGACTGGGTGGACTCGCGGTTCAACGTCGCGGAGTTCTTCCTGCCGCTGGCGATCGTGATCCTCGTGCTCAGCGTGGTGCGGGTGCCCTCGATCCAGAACATCGCGCTGCTGCTGTGGGCGCTGGTGATCGTCCTGATCGTGGTGGACGCCGCCGTCAGCGGTCTGCGGCTGAAGAAGCGGCTCAAGGAGCGCTTCCCGGACGGCAACACGCGCGGCGCGGTGGCCTACGCGCTGATGCGCTCGCTCCAGATGCGCCGGCTCCGGCTGCCGAAGCCGCAGGTCAAGCGCGGAGAGCGACCCTGAGCGCAGACGCTTTCACCGGGGGTGCCGCGCACTCCTGGCTGGACAAGGTGGGCGGGCTCCGCGATGTCGTACGCCAGGAACTGGTGGCGCGGCAGCTCGACGAGCAGATAGCCGGGCGGTTCCCGGTCGGGCAGCGGCTGCGGGTGCTCGACGTGGGGATCGGGCAGGGCACCCAGGCCCTGCGCCTGGCCCGCCTCGGCCACCAGGTGACCGGGGTCGAGCAGGACCCGGTGATGGTCGCCGCGGCGCGCGAGGCGCTGAACCGGGAGCCGGTGGGCATCCGGGAGCGGGTGCGGCTGGTGCAGGGCGACGCACGGGACACCGGCGTGCACTTCCTGCCCGGCAGCTTCGACCTGGTGCTCTGCCACGGCGTGCTGATGTACGTCGCCGAGCCCGATCCCCTGGTGGCGGGGCTGGCGCGGGTGCTGGCGCCGGGCGGGCTGCTCTCGCTGCTGGTGCGCAACGGCGACGCGCTCGCCATGCGGCCCGGTCTCGCCGGTGAGGCGGCGGGCGCGCTGGCCGCCTTCGACACCACCGCCTACACCAACCGCCTCGGCCTGAACGTGCGGGCCGACCGGCTGTCCGAGCTGACCGCCACCCTCGCCGGCATCGCCGCCCCGCTGCACGCCTGGTACGGCGTGCGGGTCTTCACGGACCTGGCGGCGGACGACGCGCCGCTGCCGTACGACCTGGAGGCGCTGCTCGCGGCCGAGGAGCGGGCGGGCCGCACGGACCCCTACCGGGGCGTCGCGGCGCTGCTGCATCTGTGCGGGGTTCGGGGCTGAATCCCGAGGGCGTACGGCGCCGAGCCCGATAGGGGCAATACGGCGGGCCCGCCGGTCGGCGCGCGGTCAGACTCGGTACATGGCCGCTTCCGCACCCCGCGCCCCCTTCCCCCGCCGCCTCCCGATGTCCTCCTGCCGCCTGCTCGCGGCCGTCGTCCTGCTGTGCTGCGCGGCGCTCACGGCGGGCTGCGAGGGCCCCGGCGTCCCGAGCGCCGGGCGGCCGGACGCGGCGACGGCGAGCCCGGTGACCGTGCCGCTGGCGGCGGGCGATCTCCAGAGCGCGTACCAGCGGGTGATCAGGCAGGTGCTGCCCTCGGTGGTGCAGATCGAGGCGAGCCGTGATCTGGGCTCCGGGATCGTGTACGACGACCGGGGGCACATCGTCACCAACGCGCACGTGGTCGGCGACGAGAAGACCTTCCGGGTGACCACGGCGGGCAACGAGGAGCCGCTCACCGCGAGCCTCGTCTACTCCTACCCCCAGCAGGACCTCGCCGTGATCAAGCTGGACCGGGTGCCGGACGGGCTGAAGCCCGCGGTGTTCGGGGACTCCGAGAAGGTGGAGGTCGGCCAGATCGTGCTGGCGATGGGCTCGCCGCTCGGGCTGTCGTCCAGCGTCACCCAGGGGATCGTCTCGGCGACCGGACGGACCGTCAGCGAGGGCAGCAGCGGCGGCGGTACGGGCGCCACCATCGCCAACATGGTGCAGACCTCGGCGGCCATCAATCCGGGCAACAGCGGCGGCGCCCTGGTCAACCTGGACGGGCAGGTCGTCGGCATCCCGACGCTGGCCGCGGCCGACCCCAACCTGGGCAGCGCGGCGGCCGGGATCGGCTTCGCCATCCCCGCGTCGATGGCGCGGACCATCGCCGGTCAGATCGTGCGCGAGGGGCGGGTCGTGGACTCGGGCCGGGCCGCGCTCGGCATCACCGGGCGGACCGTGGTGGACGACCGCCTCCAGCCGGCCGGGGTCGCCCTCGCGAGCGTGCACGGCGGGGGCCCCGCGGCGCGGGCGGGACTGCGCACCGGCGACATCGTCACCAGGGTCGGCGACCAGCCCATCACCACCATCACCTCGCTCCAGGAGGCCCTGGCGGCGGACAAGCCGGGCCAGCGGACGACGGTGACGTATCTGCGCGACGGAGCGCGGCGGACCGCGCAGGTGACGCTCGGCGAGCAGTGAGAGGGCGAGGAGGGGCGCGGCCTTGCGGAGTACGGCCTTCGGAGTACGGCCGGCCGGGTGCCCCCGGTCCGCGGAGCGCGCCCCTCCTCACCGGGGGTCAGGAGGCGTCGGCGTGCAGGCTCATCGGACCGTAGATCTCGGTGGTCTCCTCGAACAGCCGTACCTGGTCCGCGCCGCCCTCCAGCAGCGTCCGCCAGTGCTCCCCCACCCAGGACTCGGCGTCCCCCTGGGTGCCGAACTCCTCGGGCTGGACGGCCGGCTGGACCTCCGTCCCGTCGGCCTTCTCGAACCGCCACGTCCATGCCGTCATCTGGGCCTCCTAGTGATCCGACACCTGCTGGAAGAGTAGACGGAAGCGCAATACCCGATCGGACAGGCGAAAATCGTCCCGTGGAAGTGACTCTGCTCGGTACCGGCGCCCCCGCCGGCCTGCCCCGCCCCGACTGCCCCTGTGCCGCCTGCGCGACGGCGCTGGGCCCCGACGCGCGGGCGGCCACCGCGATGCTGGTGGACGGCGTGCTGCTGCTGGACCTCACGCCGGGCGCGGCCTTCGCGGCGGCGCGGGCCGGGCACTCCCTCGGCGGGGTGCGCCAGGTGCTGCTCTCCCACCCGCACGACGGGCCGCCGGTGGAGGTGCCGGCCGGGCTGCCGCATCCGGTGCGGGTGCCGGACGGGCGGGAGCTGACGCTGCTGACGGGGCATCGGGTGCGGGCGGTGGCGATGGACGCGGGCGGCACGGGGTACGCGGTGACCGGTCCGGACGGGCAGCGGCTGCTGTATCTGCCGCCGGGCGGGGCACCGGCGGGTCTGGAGGGGGCGACGGCGGAGTCGTACCACATGGTCCTCGCGGACGTCGTGGGCCGGCCCGACGCGCTGGCCCGGCTGCGGGCGGTCGGTTCGCTCGGGCCCACCACGGATGTGCTCGCCGTCCATCTCGACCATGATGTGCCGCCCGGCCGTGAGCTGCGGCGGCGGCTCGCGGCGGCGGGGGCGCGGGCGGTGCCCGACGGTACGACGCTGGTGGTCGGCGCGTACGAGGACGTGCCGGACGTGCCGCGGCGCACGCTGGTGCTCGGCGGGGCGCGCTCCGGGAAGTCGGTCGAGGCGGAGCGGCGGCTGGAGTCCTTCCCCGAGGTGCTGTACGTGGCGACGGGCGGGACGCGGGGCGGGGACACGGAGTGGGCGGCGCGGGTGGCGACGCACCGGGAGCGGCGGCCGGGGTCGTGGCGTACGTCCGAGACGACGGATCTGGTGCCGGTGCTCGCCGAGGACGGACCGCCGGTGCTGATCGACTGCCTGTCGCTGTGGCTGACGGATGCGATGGACGCGGTGGGGGCGTGGGACGACGCGGAGTGGGCGGGCGGGGGCGAGAAGGCGCTGCGCGAGCGGGTGCGGGAGTTGGCGGAGGCGGTGCGGTGCACGCGGCGGACGGTGGTGGCCGTGTCGAACGAGGTGGGCTCGGGGATCGTGCCGGCGACGGCGTCGGGGCGGCGGTACCGCGACGAACTGGGGCGACTGAACGCGGCGTTCGCGGGAGAGTGCGAGGAGGTACTGCTGGTGGTGGCGGGGCAGGCGGTGGTGTTGCGGGGGTGAGGGGCGCCCTGCGTGGGGCGGGGCGCGGCTGCCGGCGCTACGGCACCTCCGCCGCGGCGGGTTTGCGGGCCACGATTCTGTGGTGGGACAGCCAGGGGATCCGGTGGATGCCGGTCAGGAGCGTGCCGGGCGGGATCTCCGCGGCGGTCGGTGCCCAGCCCGCGCCCAGGACGATGTGACCGCCGGGCCGCAGGACCAGGTACGCGCAGCGGAGATCGGCCGGGTCGGTCGGCGGGGTGAGGAGGCTCACCACGTCGTAGCGGGAGTGCAGGCGGGCCGCCACGTCCGGCAGACCGCCCCGGTACGCCTCCTCCACCCGGCCCTCCGCGAGCGCCCGCTCCACCCGGTCCGTGGGGTCGACGCCGTCGAAGCTCGTGTAGGGGAAGAACCGCTTCGCCGCCTCGGGGAAGCGGCCCTCCCCCGTGCCGACGTCCAGCCAGCTCTCCGGTTCGGGGAGCCTTGAGAGCGCGCGGGCGGTGAGGTGGTGCCGGATCCGGGCCAACTGGTTTTCGCAGAAACCTGGTTGGTCGGCAGGCTCCAGTGTGCGGGGCGAGGGCGGCATGGACGGCGGCTCCCTGTGCGACATTTCGCTGCAAAACGGAACGTATGGGATGCCGATCTTGGACGCAACGACATCGCCGGGTCGTGAGGGCGATGTGGCGCGGAAGCGTTCGCCCGCTGGCGGTACTGTTCGGCGAATGAGCAGGATTGATCTGGACGACTTCACCGATCTGATCGAGCGCCCGGACGGGGGCGTGCGCCGTGACGCCGAGGCCCGGCGGGAGCGCCAGATCGTGCCGCCCGGAGCGCTGGGGCGGCTCGACGAGCTGGGCGAGTGGCTGGCCGCCGCCCAGGGCGCCGTACCGGTGCGGACCGTCGAACGGCCGCGGCTGATCCTCTTCGCCGGCGACCACGGCATCGCCGGACGGGACGTCTCCGCGCGGCCCGCGGGCGGCACGCGGGAACTGGTGCGCGATGTGCTGGAGGGCGTGAGCCCCGCCGCGGTGCTGGCGCGCCGGCTCCGGGTGCCGGTCCGGGTCGTGGACATGGCCGTGGACTGCGACCCGGCCGACTTCCCCGAGGAGGTCGGGCGGTACCGGGTGCGGCGCGGCAGCGGCCGTATCGACATCGAGGACGCGCTCACCGAGGAGGAGGCGGACGCCGCGCTGCGGGCCGGTATCGCGGTGGCCGACGAGGAGGCCGACTCCGGTACGGACCTGGTGGTGCTCGGCGACCTCAGCGTGGGCGGCACCACCGTGGCCGCGGTGCTGATCGCGGCACTGTGCGGGACCGACGCGTCGGTGGTGACCGGGCGGGGCGGCGTGCCGATCGACGACCTCGCCTGGATGCGCAAGTGCGCGGCGATCCGGGACGCGCTGCGGCGGGCGCGGCCGGTCCTCGGCGACCAGGTGGAGCTGCTGGCGACGGTCGGCGGGGCGGACCTCGCGGCGATGACCGGGTTCCTGCTCCAGTGCGCGGTGCGCAAGCTGCCGGTGATCCTGGACGGCGTGGTGGGCGCGGCGTGCGCGCTGGTGGCGCAGCGGGTCGCGTTCCGGGCGCCGGACTGGTGGCTGGCGGCGCACGACAGCGGGGAGCCGGGGCAGCGGAAGGCGCTGGACCGGATGGCCCTGGAGCCGCTGCTCCAGCAGGGCGTCAAGGCCGGCGAGGGCCTGGGCGGGCTGCTGGCCCTCCCCCTGGTCCAGGCCGCGGCGGCACTGGCCGCGGAGATGCCGGAACGCCCGGAGACCGAGAAGGAAGCGGAGAGCGGGAAGGAATCGGAGGCCGGGGAGGAATCGGAGGCCGGGGAGGGGTAGCCGACGGGAAACAGCCGGCCCAAAGGGCCGATTGGCACCCCTTCGTTCGGGCAACCCCCATATGATCCGTCTCCATGGGAGATACCCGGATTGCCGTTCCGCCGCGGGTCGAGGCGGGGCGGGGAAGTGAGGTCGGGCGGCGGCCGGGTGGGCTGTCCTCCAGGGCCGCCGCCTTCGCCGTCTGGTATCTGCGGGTCATCGCGTTCGTCAACTTCCTCACCGCGGTGTGGGTCTCGCTGTACCAGGACGTGCGCCGGCACAACCAGGACGACTTCTTCACCCCGTACCTGCTGACCGCCGGCTTCGCCTCCGGTGTGTTCACCGCGTTCCTGGCGATCACGATGCGGCGCCGCAAGCGCGCGGCCTGGATCCTCAACCTCGTGCTCAGCGGTGTCTTCCTCGCGCTGTTCGCGTTCGCCATGGCGTTCCCGGAGATCCACCGGTACGCGCAGAACTGGGTGTCCCTGGTGCTGACCGCCGCGTTCGTCGCGGCGCTGCTGGTGGGGCGGCGGGAGTTCTACGCGAAGGGCGACCGCGCCAACCCCCGGCTCGCGGCCACCGTCGCCGTCGGCGGCGGGCTGGCCGCCAGCCTGCTGGCCGGGCTGCTGGTGACGGTCACCAACCAGGCGCCGGACGCGGCCCGTTCGACGTTCCGGGAGCGCTGGCACTACGGCACCCTGCGCCTGATCTCGGTCTCCGCCGACGAGCGCCACTTCCCCGGCATCGCCCCGCCCACCTGGGCCGACGTCGCCGTCAACGTGCTCAGTACGGCCCTGGTCCTCGCCGTGTTCTACGCCGCCTTCCGCTCCCGGCGCGCCGTCGACCCGCTCACCGCGGACGACGAGAAGCGGCTGCGGGAGCTGCTGGACCGGCACGGCGAGCGGGACTCGCTCGGCTACTTCGCGCTGCGCCGGGAAAAGAGCGTCATCTGGTCGCCGACCGGCAAGGCGGCCGTCGCCTACCGCGTGATCGGCGGGGTGAGCCTCGCCTCCGGGGACCCGCTCGGCGACCCGGAGGCCTGGCCGGGCGCGATCGTGCCGTGGCTGGAGGAGGCGCGGGCGCACGGCTGGATCCCGGCGGTGATGGGGGCGAGCGAGGAGGCGGGCACCGTCTACCACCGGCACGGCCTGGACGCGCTGGAACTCGGGGACGAGGCGATCGTGGAGGTCGCCGACTTCACCCTCGACGGGCGGGCGATGCGCACCGTACGGCAGGCGTACAACCGGGTGCGGCGGGCCGGGTACCAGGTGCGCGTGCGGCGCCACGAGGACATCCCGGCGGCCGAGATGGCGCTGCTGGTGGAGCGCGCGGACGCCTGGCGGGACGGGGCCACCGAGCGAGGGTTCAGCATGGCGCTGGGGCGGCTCGGGGACCCGGAGGACGGCCGGTGCGTGATGCTGGAGTGCACGGACGCCGAGGGCCGGCCGCGCGCGCTGCTGTCCTTCGTGCCGTGGGGTCCCGGCGGCCTCTCGCTGGACCTGATGCGGCGCGACCGCGACGCCGAGAACGGGCTGATGGAGTTCATGGTCATCGAACTGCTGCGGCGCGCCGGGGAGATCGGGATCACACAGGTGTCGCTGAACTTCGCGATGTTCCGCTCGGTCTTCGAACGCGGGGCGCGGCTCGGCGCCGGACCGGTGCTGCGGCTGTGGCGCTCGCTGCTCAGCTTCTTCTCCCGCTGGTGGCAGATCGAGTCGCTGTACCGCGCCAACGCCAAGTACCGGCCCATCTGGGAGCCGCGGTTCCTGTGCTTCGAGAAAAGCGCGGACCTGCCGCGCATCGGCCTCGCCTCGGCCCGCGCGGAGGGCTTCCTGGAAGCGCCGGGACTGCCCGGCTGGCTGCACCGAGGACGGCTCGGCGCGCGCCGCTGACCGTACCGAGGTAGGGAATGTCGTATGGGATCGCTCGCCCGCTGGGCCCGCGCCGAGTGGGGGCCGCTGTACGGCACCGTGCGCGGACCCCTGCGCGGACCGCGCCCGTGGGCGACGCCGGTGACCGCGCTGCCGATGACCGCGCTGGCGGTGCTCCTGACCGCGCTCCTCCAGTTCGCGCAGAACCGGCCGTGGGGTTTCCGGCTGGTGCAGGGCCTCGGCGCGGTCCGGGCCGAGGACCCGTTGTGGCTGAGCCTGCTGCGCACTCCCCTGTCGCTGTTCGTGCCCGCCCTCGACCTGCCGGTGTGGGGGGCGCTGGCGCAGATCCTGCTGGTGTTCGGGATCGCCGAGCTGTGCCTGGGCTGGCGGCGCACGCTCGGCATCGCGTATCTCGCCACGCTCGCCGGGACGCTGTACGCGCGCCTGGGCATCACCCTCGGCGCGCACGCCCCCTTCGGGCTGCCCTGGACGGACGCGCAGGTGGTGGACACCGGCCCGTCCGCCGCCGTGGTGGGCCTCGCGGTGTTCGTGGCCTGGCGGCACGGGGCGTACGCCACGGCGGGCGCGGTGACCGTGGCGATGGTCGCGGAGGTGCTGATGAAGGAGAACCTGGCGGGCAAGGAGCATCTGGCCGCGCTGATGGCGGTGGGCTCGCTGTGCCTGGCGGTGGCGGTACGGCACCGCCCCTGCCGGCTGCTTCAGGGACGACTGTCGGGCAACCGGGCCGGGGCGGGGTCGGGCCTGCCGCCGATCCAGTCCTGAAGGGCGCGGCTGCGGGGGGTCCAGCGGCGGTCGTGGCGGTAGGCGCGCAGGGTGGCCCGCGCGCGGGCGCGGGGGCGGCGGCCGTAGAAGCGGCGGGCCCAGAAGGAGTCGGGGCGGGCCAGCCGGAGCGCGCCGACCAGGGCGACCAGCGGCACGACCGCGCCGAACACCGCGGTGCGGGTCTTGCCCTTGCTCAGCGCGACCAGGGAGAGCAGGAAGTTGGCGGCGATGTTGGCGACGGCCGTGCCGCGGTCGGCGAGTTCCTCCCGGCTCAGGTCGTTGACGCCGAACGGCGCGAATCCGGAGAGCAGCAGTCCCACCAGGGCGGCGGTGAGCACGACGGCCTCGACGCTCTTGCGGCCCTCCTCGGTCCAGTAGACGTCGTTCAGGTGCAGGATCAGCGCGAACTCGTCCAGGACCAGGCCCGCGCCGATCCCGAACACCACGGCGGCGAGCGCTCCGCCGGTGCCGTGCCGGTCGCTGGCGACCGCGCCGAAGCCGCCGACGACGGTGAGCACCACGCCGGGGACCACGTGGTGGATGTGCAGCCCGCCAGCGCTGACATTGCGGAACGGGCCCTTGCCCGCCCGGATCAGACGGGTGATCACCCGTGTGACGACGAACGTCAGCAGGAAGGCGGCGAGGGCGAGCAGCAGCGGAAGCTTGCCCGGTTCGACGATGTTCCGCATCCACCAGTGCCCCATGTGCGCACTTTATCCCCGGTGCCCGGCCCGCGGCGGTCCCCCGGTCGCCGGGTAGCCTGCGCCGATGCGCACGTCCTCGCCGCCCACCGCCCTCGACGGCCTCCGGTTCGCCTTCGGCACGCTCACGGTGCTGCCCGTACGGGTGCGCCGCTGGGACCGGGGGGCCGCGCGCGGGGGCATGCTCGCCGCCGCCCTCGTGGGCCTGGTCGCCGGCGTCCTCGCGGCCGCCCTCGGGCTGCTCCTGCTCCTGCTGGGCGCGGGCCCGCTGCTCGCCGCCGTCGGCTCGGTCGCCGTACCCGCCGTCCTCACCCGCGGCCTGCACCTGGACGGGCTCGCCGACACCGCCGACGGGCTGGGCAGCGGCAAGCCGGCCGAGGAGGCGCTGCGCGTCATGAAGCGCTCGGACATCGGTCCGTTCGGGGTGCTCACCCTGGTTTTCGCGCTGCTGGCCCAGGTGGCCGTGCTGGCGCAGTCGTACGGCGACGGATGGGCGCGCGGGGCCGCGGCGGCGGTGATCTCCGCGGTGACCGCCCGGCTCGCGCTCACCCTGGCCGCCCGCACCGGGGTGCCGGCCGCGCGGCCCGAGGGGCTCGGCGCGGCCGTCGCGGGGGTGGTGCCGGTGCCGGGCGCGCTCGCCGTCACCGTGCTGTGCGCGGCGGGCGCGGCCTTGTGGGGCGCTGAGTGGGGCCCGTACGGCGCGCTGCGCGCCGCGGTCGCCGTGCTGTTCGCGCTCGCCGCCGCCGAACTCCTGCTGCGCCGCTGCCTGCGCCGCTTCGGCGGGGTGACCGGGGACGTGTTCGGCGCGCTCGCGGAGACGGCCGCGACGGCGTCCCTGGTGGTGCTGGCCTTCGGCCGCTGACGAACCGGGAGCCAACTCCGGTGCGCGAGGGGGTGCTTGACCGCGAATGGGGCGTCCGGCGGGGGGCGGCGGCCGCCGCGCCGCGTACGGGTGAAGACCGCGGGCATGAGCGCGGGCGGGCGCGAGCGTACCCTCGTCCCCTGGGTGTTCGCCCACCAGGCGGGGACCCCGGTTGCCACCTGCCCCGGACCTGGACCCAGGGTCGGCTGTCGGGCCCGGTCGACCCACCCCACCGCAACTTCACACCGGAAGCGAGAATTCACCACCGTGACTGCTCTGACTCTCAGCACCGCCGCGGCGCCCGGCCTGCGGGCCGACGCGATCGTGATCGGTGTCGCCAAGGGCGCCAAGGGCCCCGTCGTCGCGCCGGGCGCCGAGGCCGTGGACAAGGCGTACGACGGCAGGCTGGCCGGCGTCCTGGAGACCCTCGGCGCCTCGGGTGCCGAGGGCGAGCTGACGAAGCTGCCCGCCCCCGCGGGCTTCAAGGCCCCGCTCGTGGTGGCGGTGGGCCTGGGCGCGGAGCCCGGCACCGAGGACGGCTTCGACGCCGAGGCGCTGCGCAAGGCCGCGGGTACGGCGGCGCGGACGCTCGCCGGCGCCAGGAAGGCCGCGTTCGCGCTGCCCGTGGACGGCCCCGGCGCGCTGGAGGCGATCGGCGAGGGCGCGCTCCTCGGCGCGTACTCCTTCGACGTCTACAAGGAGAACAACGCCAAGGCCAAGGGCGCCCGCGCGAAGAACGGCAAGGCCCCGCTGGGCGAGGCCGTGCTGCTCGGCGGCAAGCCGCGGGACGCCGCCCACAAGGGCGCCCTCGCCCGCGCCGTCGCGGTCGGCGAGGAGCTGAACCGCGCCCGCGACCTGGTCAACACCCCGCCGAACGACCTCACCCCCGAGGGTTTCGCGGGCATCGTGCAGGCCGCGGCCAAGGAGCACGGCCTCAAGGTGCAGGTGCTCGACGAGAAGGCGCTGGTCAAGGGCGGCTACGGCGGCATCCTGGGCGTCGGCGGCGGCTCGGCCGCGGCCCCCCGCCTGGTCAAGATCGCGTACACGCACCCCAAGGCCGAGCGGAGCCTCGCCTTCGTCGGCAAGGGCATCACCTACGACTCGGGCGGCATCTCGCTGAAGCCGGCCGGTCACAACGAGACGATGAAGTGCGACATGGCCGGCGCCGCCGCCGTGTTCGCGGCCGTCGTCGCCGCGGCCCGGCTCGGTCTGGAGGCGAACGTCACCGGCTGGCTGGCGCTGGCCGAGAACATGCCGTCCGGCTCGGCGGTGCGTCCGGGTGACGTGCTGCGCATGTACAGCGGCAAGACGGTGGAGGTGCTCAACACCGACGCGGAGGGCCGGCTGGTGCTGGCCGACGCGCTGTGGGCGGCGTCGCAGGAGGAGCCGGACGCGATCGTGGACGTCGCGACGCTGACCGGCGCGATGATGGTGGCGCTGGGCAGCCGGACGCTGGGCGTCATCGCCAACGACGACGCGTTCCGCACCACGGTGTACGAGGCCGCGGAGGAGACCGGCGAGCCGGCGTGGCCGATGCCGATGCCGGAGCACCTGGCCAAGGGCCTGGAGTCCCAGGTCGCCGACATGACCAACGTCGGCGAGCGGTGGGGCGGCGGCCTGCTGGCCGGCCTCTTCCTGCGCGAGTTCGTGGGCGAGGGCATCCCCTGGGCGCACCTCGACATCGCGGGACCGGCCTTCAACGAGGGCGGCCCCTTCGGGTACACGCCGAAGGGCGGCACCGGCACGGCGGTGCGGACGCTGGTCCGCCTCGTGGAGCTGACGGCCGAGGGTGAGCTGGGCTGACGCTCGCCCGCCCGCCGGCCGGGACCGCACGGTCCGTGGCGCATCCTCGGGGGCGCGGGGGCTGCTCGCGCAGTTCCCCGCGCCCCTTCGGGGCGCTCGGGGCGCCCGTAGTGGGACGTCTCACACACCAGCCCGGCGTCTCGTCCGCCTCCAACAAGTGCAAAGATGGAGCCCGGCAGGACAGGGCCCCCACCGAAGGGCCGAAGCATCAAGCGGCCGGACACCAGCCGCCCGCCGGTCATCGGAGATCGGCGCAAGGCGCACATGCATGGAGGACGTGACGTGGCGAACGACGCCAGCACCGTTTTCGACCTAGTGATCCTCGGCGGTGGTAGCGGTGGTTACGCCGCGGCCCTGCGCGGGGCGCAGCTGGGCCTGGACGTCGCCCTGATCGAGAAGGACAAGGTCGGCGGCACCTGCCTGCACCGGGGCTGCATCCCCACCAAGGCCCTGCTGCACGCGGGCGAGATCGCCGACCAGGCCCGCGAGAGCGAGCAGTTCGGCGTCAAGGCCACCTTCGAGGGCATCGACGTACCGGCCGTGCACAAGTACAAGGACGGCGTGATCGCCGGCCTGTACAAGGGCCTCCAGGGTCTGATCGCGTCCCGCAAGGTGACGTACATCGAGGGCGAGGGCCGGCTGTCCTCCCCCACCTCCGTCGATGTGAACGGTCAGCGCATCCAGGGCCGCCACGTCCTGCTGGCGACCGGCTCCGTGCCGAAGTCGCTGCCGGGCCTGGAGATCGACGGCAACCGGATCATCTCCTCCGACCACGCCCTCGTCCTGGACCGCGTGCCCAAGTCCGCGATCATCCTCGGCGGCGGTGTCATCGGCGTCGAGTTCGCCTCCGCGTGGAAGTCCTTCGGCTCCGACGTGACCGTGATCGAGGGCCTCAAGCACCTCGTGCCGGTCGAGGACGAGAACTCCTCGAAGCTGCTGGAGCGCGCGTTCCGCAAGCGCGGGATCAAGTTCAACCTCGGCACCTTCTTCCAGAAGGCCGAGTACACCCAGGACGGCGTCAAGGTCACCCTCGCCGACGGCAAGGAGTTCGAGGCCGAGGTCCTCCTCGTCGCCGTCGGCCGCGGTCCGGTCTCCCAGGGCCTCGGCTACGAGGAGCAGGGTGTCGCCATGGACCGTGGCTACGTCCTGGTCGACGAGTACATGCGGACCAACGTCCCGACCATCTCCGCCGTCGGCGACCTGGTCCCGACCCTCCAGCTCGCGCACGTCGGCTTCGCCGAGGGCATCCTGGTGGCGGAGCGTCTGGCCGGTCTGAAGGTCGTCCCGATCGACTACGACGGTGTCCCGCGGGTGACGTACTGCCACCCCGAGGTCGCCTCCGTCGGCATCACCGAGGCCAAGGCCAAGGAGATCTACGGCGCGGACAAGGTCGTCGCTCTGAAGTACAACCTGGCGGGCAACGGCAAGAGCAAGATCCTGAACACCGCGGGCGAGATCAAGCTCGTCCAGGTGAAGGACGGTGCCGTGGTCGGCGTCCACATGGTCGGCGACCGCATGGGCGAGCAGGTCGGCGAGGCCCAGCTGATCTACAACTGGGAGGCGCTGCCGGCCGAGGTGGCCCAGCTCATCCACGCCCACCCGACGCAGAACGAGGCGATGGGCGAGGCCCACCTGGCCCTGGCCGGCAAGCCGCTGCACTCCCACGACTGAGCCCTCGGTCACGGGCGCGACGACACAGACTTCCGCAATTCGTAAGGAGCAACCGAAACCATGGCGGTTTCCGTAACCCTTCCGGCGCTCGGTGAGAGCGTCACCGAGGGCACCGTCACCCGTTGGCTGAAGGCCGAGGGTGAGCGCGTCGAGGCCGACGAGCCGCTGCTCGAGGTCTCGACCGACAAGGTCGACACCGAGATCCCCTCGCCCGTCTCCGGCGTGCTGGCGTCCATCAAGGTCGCCGAGGACGAGACCGTCGAGGTCGGTGCCGAGCTGGCCCTGATCGACGACGGCAGCGGCGCCCCCGCGGCTGCCCCGGCCCCCGCGGCCGAGCCCGCGCCGGCTCCGGCTCCGGCCGCCGAGGAGGCCCCCGCCGCCCCGGCGCCGGCCGCCGAGGCCCCCGCCGCTCCCGCCCCGGCCGCCGCCCCCGCCGGTGGCGCCCAGGGCACCGACGTGGTCCTGCCCGCGCTCGGCGAGTCCGTCACCGAGGGCACCGTCACCCGCTGGCTGAAGTCGGTCGGCGACTCCGTCGAGGCCGACGAGCCGCTGCTCGAGGTCTCCACGGACAAGGTCGACACCGAGATCCCGGCGCCTGCCTCCGGCGTGCTGCTGGAGATCGTGGTCGGCGAGGACGAGACCGCCGAGGTCGGCGCCAAGCTCGCCGTCATCGGCGCGCCGGGCGCGGCTCCGGCCGCCGCTCCGGCCCCGGCCGCCCCGGCCCCCGCCGCCGAGCCCACCCCGGCGCCCGCTCCGGCCGCCCCCGCGGCTCCGGCTCCGGCCGCCGCCCCGGCTCCGGCTCCGGCCCAGGCCGCCCCGGCGCAGCCCGCCGCTCCGGCCCCGGCTCCGGCGCCCGCGCCGGCTCCGGTCACCCCGGCCACCGCGCCGACCTCCCCGACCGCCACCCAGGCGACGGACGAGGGCGCGTACGTGACCCCGCTGGTGCGCAAGCTCGCCGCCGAGAACGGCGTCGACCTGGCCACCGTCAAGGGCACCGGCGTCGGCGGCCGTATCCGCAAGCAGGACGTCATCGCCGCCGCCGAGGCCGCGAAGGCGCCCGCCGCCGCTCCGGCTCCGGCCGCCGCGGCCGCGCCCGCCCCGGCCGCCAAGAAGGCCCCGGCGCTGGAGGCTTCCCCGCTGCGCGGCCAGACCGTCAAGATGCCCCGCATCCGCAAGGTCATCGGCGACAACATGGTCAAGGCGCTGCACGAGCAGGCCCAGCTGTCCTCGGTCGTCGAGGTCGACGTGACGCGCCTGATGCGGCTGCGCGCCGCCGCGAAGGACTCCTTCGCGGCGCGCGAGGGCGTCAAGCTCTCCCCGATGCCGTTCTTCGTCAAGGCCGCCGCGCAGGCGCTGAAGGCCCACCCGGTCATCAACGCCAAGATCAACGAGGCCGAGGGCACGATCACCTACTTCGACACCGAGAACGTCGGTATCGCGGTGGACTCCGAGAAGGGCCTGATGACCCCGGTCATCAAGCACGCCGGCGACCTCAACATCGCGGGCATCGCCAAGGCCACGGCGGAGCTGGCCGGCAAGGTCCGCGCCAACAAGATCACCCCGGACGAGCTGTCCGGTGCGACCTTCACCATCTCCAACACCGGTTCGCGCGGTGCCCTGTTCGACACGATCATCGTGCCGCCGGGCCAGGTCGCGATCCTCGGCATCGGTGCCACGGTCAAGCGTCCGGCCGTCATCGAGACCGAGGAGGGCACGGTCATCGGCGTCCGCGACATGACCTACCTGACCCTCTCCTACGACCACCGCCTGGTGGACGGCGCCGACGCGGCCCGCTACCTGACGGCGGTCAAGGCGATCCTGGAGGCGGGCGAGTTCGAGGTCGAGCTCGGCCTCTGACCCCGATCGGGGCTTTTGGCCTGATCAAGCGGTACGACACCCCGTCCGGAACGTTCCGGGCGGGGTGTTCGTGTTTGTCGTCCCGCCTGCCGTGTAAGCCTCGTCTCACCTGTACGGGAGCGCCCTCCGTACACGCTCCCGCCGACCGAACCCGCCGTATTGTCTAGAGGTCAGCCCCCTGGGAGGAGCCCTCATGACCGCGCCCGTAGTCCACTCGCTGCGCGAACAGATCCGCGAGCACATCGTGGAGGGGATCGTCAGCGGGCGCTGGCAGCCGGGCGAGCGCATCGTGGAGCGCCGTATCGCCACCGAACTGGAGGTCAGCCAGACCCCGGTGCGCGAGGCGCTGCGGGAGCTGGAGACGCTGCGGCTGATCGAGTCCGCGCCGAACAAGGGCGTCCGGGTCCGCAACCTCACCGCGGCCGACCTGGAGGAGAGCTACCCCGTCCGGGCTGGGCTGGAGGCCATCGCCGCCGAGCTGGCCGCCGACCGCCTGTCCGCCGACTGCTCGGCCCTGGAACCCCATGTGCTGGCCCTGTACGAGGCCGACCGGGCCGCCGACGGCACCGCACAGGTGCGGCACACCGTCGGCTTCCACCGCGAACTCGTGCGCGCCGCCGACAACTCGGTGCTGCTGCACACCTGGGAGGGCCTCGGCATCGAGGTCTTCACCGCCCTGTCGATCCGCTGGCTGGGCACCGTGCAGCAGTCGTACGCGGAGGAGCACGAGGAGCTGGTGCAGGCGTTCAAGCGCCGGGACCCGCGGATCGCGGAGCTGGTGAAGGCGCACGTGCTCGGCTGCGCCCCGCGCGCCTGACGCCCGGCTGATGCCCGCCTGACGCGACGCACCCGAGCGCAGCCCCGCTCACCTGCGATTTCTCTGATCAAAGTCGGCACCGGGTGCCCGGTTCCAAGGCACCCGGTGCCGACTTTCTTGGAATCGAGAGGTTTTGCCGGTCAACCCTTTGATCGATCATCGATCAGGGAGTTACAGTCACCGACGGACTTCCACCCGAGGTCCGCCTGCCCTGTCCTGCCAAAGACCAAGGGCACCCCCGAACCCTTACCGATGAGGGAACCCCCTTCGACTGAGGAAGGCGGCGACATGACCGACCCCCACGCCATCCAGCCGAGCGAGCTCGACCAGCTCCCGGACCGCGACCCCGAGGAGACCGCCGAATGGCAGGCCTCCCTGGACGCCGTGGCCAGGGAGGCAGGCCCGCATCGCGCCGCGTACCTGATGCGGCGCACGCTGGAGCGCGCCGAGGCGGGCGGCGTCGCGCTGCCGAAGCTGCTGGAGACGGACTACGTCAACACCATCCCCACCTCCGCGGAGCCGGCCCTGCCCGGCGACCCGGAGATGGAGGCCCGGATCACCGCCTGGAACCGCTGGAACGCGGCCGCGATGGTCACCCGCGGCAGCAAGCACGGCGTCGGCGGCCACATCGCCACCTTCGCCTCCGCGGCCTGGCTGTACGAGACCGGCTTCAACCACTTCTTCAAGGGCAAGGAGGGTGACGGGTCCGGCGACCAGCTGTACATCCAGGGCCACGCCTCCCCCGGCATCTACGCCCGCGCCTTCCTGGACGGCCGCCTGAACGAGGCGCAGCTGGACAACTTCCGCCAGGAGGCGGGCGGCGACGGCCTGCCGTCGTACCCGCACCCGCGCCGGCTGCCCTGGCTGTGGGAGTTCCCGACCGTCTCGATGGGCCTCGGCCCGCTGTCGGCGATCTACCAGGCGCGCTTCAACCGCTACCTCACCAACCGCGGCATCAAGGACGTCTCGGCCTCGCACGTATGGGCGTTCCTCGGCGACGGCGAGATGGACGAGCCGGAGTCCACGGCGGCCCTCGCGCTCGCCTCCCGCGAGGGTCTGGACAACCTGACCTTCGTCATCAACTGCAACCTCCAGCGCCTGGACGGCCCGGTCCGCGCCAACTTCAAGATCGTGCAGGAGCTGGAGGCCCAGTTCCGCGGCGCCGGCTGGAACGTCGTCAAGACGCTGTGGGGCACCGCCTGGGACGAGCTGTTCGCGCTCGACACCACGGGCGCGCTGGTCCGCCGGCTGCGCCAGGTACCGGACGCGCAGGTCCAGACGTACCAGACCCGCGACGCCGCCTACATCCGCCAGGACTTCTTCGGCGCCGACCCGGCGCTCGCGGAGATGGCGAAGCTGCTCAGCGACGACAAGATCCTGGAGTGCTTCCACCTCTCGCGCGGCGGTCACGAGGCGAGCAAGGTGTACGCCGCGTACAAGGCGGCCGTCGAGCACAAGGGCGCGCCGACCGTGATCCTGGCCCAGACGGTCAAGGGCCACACCCTGGGCGACGGCTTCGCGTCGAAGAACGCCAACCACCAGATGAAGAAGCTGACGGTGGACGAGTTCAAGACGATGCGGGACCTGCTCGAACTGCCGATCAAGGACAGCGACTTCGTGGACGGCGTGGTGCCTTACGGCCACCCCGGCGTCGACTCCCCCGAGGTCCGCTACCTCCAGGAGCGCCGCGCGGCCCTCGGCGGCCCGGCCCCGGCCCGTCGTACGCACCCGCTGGCCCCGCTGCCCGCCCCGGCCGAGAAGGCGTTCGCCTCCTTCGACAAGGGCTCCGGCACGCAGAACGTGGCGACCACGATGGCCTTCGTCCGCCTCGTCAAGGACCTGGTCCGCGACAAGGAGACGGGCAAGCGGTGGGTGCCGATCGTCCCGGACGAGGCGCGCACCTTCGGCATGGAGTCGCTGTTCCCGTCACTCGGGATCTACTCTCCCAAGGGCCAGACGTACGAGCCGGTCGACCGCGACCAGCTGATGTACTACAAGGAGGCCAAGAACGGCCAGATCCTCAACGAGGGGATCACCGAGGCCGGTTCGATGGCGGACTTCATCGCCGCGTCCACCGCGTACGCGACGCACGGCGAGGCGATGATCCCGTTCTACATCTTCTACTCGATGTTCGGCTGGCAGCGCACCGCCGACCAGATGTGGCAGCTCGGCGACCAGCTCGGCCGCGGCTTCCTCGTCGGCGCGACGGCCGGCCGCACGACGCTGACGGGCGAGGGCCTCCAGCACGCCGACGGCCACTCGCCGGTGATCGCCGCGACCAACCCGGCCGCGCTGTCGTACGACCCCGCGTTCGCGTACGAGATCGCGGTGATCGTCCGCGAGGGCCTGCGCCGGATGTACGGCGAGGCCAAGCCGGGCGAGGACCAGAACGTCTTCTACTACCTCACCGTCTACAACGAGCCGCTGCCGCAGCCCGCGAAGCCCGGTGTCCCCGGCGTCGACGAGGGCATCGTCAAGGGCCTGTACCGCTTCAACACCGCGGAGTCCGCGGGCGTGACGGTCCCGGCGAACGCCCCGCGCATCCAGCTGCTGGGTTCCGGTACGGCGATCCACTGGGCGCTCGACGCGCAGCGCCTGCTGGCCGAGGAGTGGGGTATCGCGGCCGACGTCTGGTCGGCGACGTCCTGGACCGAGCTGCGCCGCGACGCGCTGGAGGCCGACGCGGCCCTGCTGCGCGGCGAGGAGCGCGTGCCGTTCGTCCGCCAGGCGCTCCAGGGCGCCGAGGGCCCGGTCCTCGCGGTCTCCGACTACATGCGCCAGGTCCCGGACCAGATCGCGCAGTGGGTCGAGCAGGACTGGTCCTCGCTCGGCACCGACGGCTTCGGTCTCTCGGACACCCGTCCGGCCGCCCGCCGCCACTTCGGCGTGGACGCCGAGTCCATCGTGGTCGCCGCCCTCGCCCAGCTCGCCAAGCGCGGCGAGGTCAAGGCGACGGCGGTGAAGGAGGCGCGGGAGAAGTACGGCCTGTAAGCACCGCGGGCGATCAGGGAAAGGGGTACGGCAGGCTGCCGTACCCCTTCTCTGTCGGTGCCTCCCGGCATCATGGGGCCATGCGTGCGGCCCGGCTCATCAAGATGGTGCTCCTCCTCCAGACGCGGTCCTGTATGACCGCCGGCGAGCTGGCGCGGGAGCTGGAGGTGTCGGAGCGGACGGTGATGCGGGACGCGCAGGCGCTGTCGGAGGCGGGTGTGCCGGTGTACGCGGACCGGGGGCGCACCGGCGGGTACCGGCTGGTCGGCGGGTACCGGACGCGGCTGACGGGGCTGGCGCGCGGCGAGGCGGAGGCGCTGTTCCTCAGCGGGGTGCCGGGGGCGCTGCGGGAGATGGGGCTCGCGGACGCGGCGTCGGCGGCCCGGCTGAAGGTGGCGGCGGCGCTGCTGCCCTCCCTCCAGGACGCCCCCCGTACCGCGGCCCAGCGCTTCCACCTGGACGCGCCCGGCTGGTTCCGCGCGCCCGAGACGCCCGCGCTGCTGCCCGCGCTCGCCGAGGCGGTGTGGGACGACCGGTGCGTCACCGCCCGGTACCGGCGCGGGGACGGCGAGGTGGAGCGGCTGCTGGAGCCGTACGGGCTGGTGCTGAAGGCGGGCGCCTGGTACCTGTGCGCGCGGGTGCCGGACGCGGGGGCCTTGCGCACCTACCGCGTCGACCGGTTCGCCTCCGTGGCCGCGGCGGACCTCCGCTTCGAGCGCGACGAGGACTTCGACCTCCCCGGTTACTGGGCCGCCCAGGCCGAGCGGTTCGCGCGCTCGCTGCTGCGCGCCGAGGCCGTCGTACGGCTCTCCCCCGAGGGGGTGCGCCGGCTGCCGGACGCCGTCGGCCCGGCGGCCGCGCGGGAGGGGCTGGCCGGCGCCGGGGAGCCGGACGGGTCGGGATGGGTGGCGGTGACACTGCCGGTGGAGTCGGAGGAGGTGGCGTACGACCAGCTGACCGGGCTGGGGCCCGAGGTGGAGGTGCTGGCGCCGGGGAGCCTGCGGGAGCGGTTCGCACGGGACGCGGCGCGGCTCGCGGAACTGTACGGCGCGGGCTGACACGGCCGTCGTCATCCCGCGTGCGCCCCACCGGCGCAGGCCCGATGCTGGAGCGGTGATGGACGAGACGGAGTTCTGGGAGCTGGTCGACAGCACGCGCGAGGCCGCCGGGGGCGATCCCGAGGACCAGGCCGAGCTGCTGGTGGACCGGCTCACCCAACTGGACCCGGAGCAGGTCCTGGACTTCGCCCGTCATTTCGAGGCCCGCTACAACCGCGCCTACCGCTGGGACCTGTGGGGCGCCGCCGCGGTGCTCCTGGACGGTGCCGATGACGAGGCGTTCGACTTCTTCCGGTGCTGGCTGATCGGCCAGGGCCGGGAGGTCTTCGAGGGCGCCCTGCACGACCCGGACGCGCTGGCCGGGCTGCTGGGCGACTTCGACGAGGAGGTCGACGGCGACGCCGAGGAGCTGGGATACGCGGCCGACGAGGCGTACGAGCAGCTCACCGGCACCGTGGCGGCCGACCTCGGCCTTCCGCCGGCACCCGCGGAACCGGCGGGCACGCCGCTCGACCCGGAGGACGACGCGCTGCTCGCCCGCCTCTACCCGAGACTCTGGGAACGCTTCAGGGGCTGAGGGACGGCCGGGACGACGCCGGGGCGGGGCGGCTCGGCGGATGCGAGACGGGCGTGCTCGGCGGATGCGAGACGGGCGTGCTCGGCGGATGCGAGACGGGCGTGCCGGGCTGGTGTCGGGCGGGCGCGGACGTGCCCGGCGAGGGCGTGGCGGGCGGGTGTGCGGCGGGTCGGGTGGGTGTGAGGGGCCGGTTCGGCGTAAGGGGCCGGTGCCGGAGGGGGGCGCGGCCCTGGAGGCGGGCCGCGGTCTCCCTGATCTCGGGCAGCCGGGCGGTGAGGGCGGCGCCGGGGCAGTTGGTCATGAAGCCGTCGTCGTGACCGGCGATGGCGGGCAGCATGACGGTGGTGCCCGCGCGGAAGCGGCTGTGCCCGTTGCTGGAGACCAGCCGTACCCGCTCGCGCGGATCGATGTCGGCCAGGCCCAGTTTCCAGGCGGCGAGGGCCGCGATGGCGTCGGTCATGGCCCGCGGCACCGGCACCCCCGCGGTGAAGGTGCCGATCGCGGCGATCCCGGCGGTGCGGTGGTTGAAGCCCTGCGCGTGGGCACCGGTGACGGCCCGGTCGACACCGCCCGCGCGGCCCTCGTAGATCGTGCCGCAGCGGTCGACGAGGAAGTTGTAGCCGATGTCGTCCCACCGCCGGGCGCCGGTCTGGCCGGCGTACAGGCGGCGGATGATCTCGGGGGTGTCCGCGCACCGGTAGCCGTTGGGCGAGTCGGTGTGGTGCACGAAGACGGCGATCACCCTGTCGTCGTAACGCGGCGGCGGCTGGGAGTGCCCGGTGGCGCGGTCCAGCCAGGCGGAGCGCGGCACGATCAGGGGCCGCCCGGCGAGATGGGCGCCCGCGGTCCCCGGCAGGGCGGAGCGCAGGTCCAGCGCGGCGGGCCGGTCGGGCGGGATCACGGCGGACCGCTCCGCGCCGCGTGTGTACAGGGCGAGCGCGAGGACGGCCAGCAGACCGGGCAGGGAGCCCAGCAGCACCAGCAGCGGGCCGGGGACGATCCTCCTGGCCCTTCGGACGACGGACATGAGCCCACTGTCGAGCCGGCCGCCACTGCCCGCGATGTGCGCTGTGCCACCTGGCGGAACCAACGTCCCGGTCCGGGACGTTTCTGCGGGTAGCGGCACACGTGGCCGGTTCGCCGTCGGCGCCCGATCATGTACCTGTGACCCTTCAGCGGGCCCGGCCCGCCCGTGTGCGGGGTGCGAAGAGAAAGGCGGCTCCGTGGACCTCCTCGATCTGCTGCTGGTGCTGGTGATCCTCCTGTACGCCGCGTCCGGTTACCGGCGGGGCCTGGTGGCCGGGTGTGTCTCGCTGGCCGGGTTCGTCGGCGGCGCGGTCGTCGGCGTCTGGGCGCTGCCGTGGGTGACCGGCCAGGTGGACCGGGGCACGGCGACCGCCACGGTGCTCGCGGTGCTGACCGTGCTGGTGCCCGCCGCGGTGGGCCATGAACTGGCGGGCCGGCTCGCGCTGCGGCTGCGCGGCGGCCTGGACCGGGGTCCGCTGCGCGTGGTGGACGGCGTCGGGGGCGCGGCGGCCAACACGGTCGCGGTGCTGATCGTGGCCTGGGTGGCGGCGAGCGTGCTCAGCGCGGCCCCCTCGCCGGCCCTGACCACGGCGATCCGGGACTCCTCGCTGCTCGGCGCCGTGCAGCGGACGATGCCGGACACCACGCCCGCCTGGTTCTCGCGGGCCACCTCGGCGCTGACGGACGCGGGCTTCCCACAGGTCTTCAACCCGTTCGAGAACGAGTCGACGGCGCAGGTGCCGCGTCCCACCGGGGACAGCGTGACGGCGGCCGCGACGAACGCCGCCAAGGCGAGCACGGTCAAGATCGAGGGGGTCTCGGGCAGCGAGGGCCGGGAGGGCAGCGGGTTCGTGTACGCGCCGGGGCGGGTGATGACCAACGCGCACGTGGTGGCGGGCATCGCCCGGCCGAGCGTGCGGGTGGGCGGGGTCGGCCCGGTCTACCCGGCGCGGGTGGTGCTGTTCGACCCCGACCGGGATGTCGCGGTGCTGTACGTGCCGGGGCTCGACGCTCCGGTGCTGCGCTTCGACACCGGCGCCTCGCGCGGGGACTCCGCGGTGGTGGCGGGCTATCCGCAGGACGGCAGCCTGAATCTCCAGGCGGCGACCGTGGGGAACCTGGTGCGGGCGACCGGGCAGAACATCTACAGCGACGGCGCGGTCACCCGCGAGATCTACTCGATCCGCTCCACGGTCCGGCCGGGCAACTCCGGCGGGCCGCTGCTGACGACGGACGGGCGGGTGTTCGGGGTGGTGTTCGCCCGCTCCACCTCGGACGCCGAGACGGGATATGTGCTGACGGCGTCCGAGGTGGCCTCGGACGCCCGGCGGGGGGCCACCGCGACGGCGGCGGTGGACACGGGCGCGCTGGTGGGCTGAGCGGGCGGTGCGGGGCGCGGCGCCGTCACAGGGCGCGGCCCATGCAGATGTCGTCGACGTACGCGCCGTCGAGGAGGAACTCGCCCGGCAGGACGCCCTCGACGGCGAAGCCCTCGGCCTCGTAGAGCTTCCTGGCCGGGGTGTTGTGGCCGAGCACGCGCAGGGTGAGGCGGCGGGCGCCGCGGGCGCGGGCCTCGGTGACGGCGGCCCGGATCAGCGCCCGCCCCAGGCCCCGGCCGCGGGCCTCCTCGGCGACCACGAATCCCTGGATCGTGAGGACATGGGCGTGGGTGGGGAGCGGGATCGTCTGGGCGAGGCGGACGTAGCCGGCGACGCGGCCGTCCAGCTCGGCGAGGAGGAAGTCGCCGGGGTGGTGGCGCTCGTCGAAGACCGGCGGGTACGGCGGCTCGGGGCGGGGCATCACCGCGTGCAGGGTGGACCAGGTGTCGCGTTCGAGGCGGCCGAGGGCCTCCTCGTCGGCGAGCGTGGCGGGGCGTATGTGCGGCTCGGGCATGGGGGCCACCTTAAGCGGGGCGGTGCGGGGGACCCAGCGGGTTTCCGTGTCCCGTGCTCCCGGCGCGCGCGGGCGCTTCGTGGTGGCGCGCGAGGGCGCTGTGCGGCGCACGGAACGGATGTGACCGTATGCGACCTCCATGCGACCGTGCTCTGTCGATGCGCGACTCCTTACGACCGATCACGGCCCTGATACTCGACGCGAACTCGCGTATCGCTGAAGCCGGTTGGGGGCACAACGTCTCCACCGACCGCTCAGCGCAACCACAGGAGGGGCCTCGTGCTTGAGCCCGCGAACCAGGTGGACGTCGTCATCGTGGGGGCCGGCATCGCCGGTCTCTCGGCGGCCCACCGGCTCACCAGCGCAGGAGTAACGACCGCGGTCCTGGAGGCCGCCTCGTGTGTCGGCGGCCGCATGTCGACGGAGAAGGTCGACGGTTTCCGGCTCGACCGCATCGGACAGCTGCTGTCCACGGCGTATCCCGAGCTCCGGCTGACGCCTGGGCTGGACTCCCTGGTCCTGCGGCCCTTCGCGCCGGGCGTGCTGCTGCACCGCGACGGGCGCACCCACCGGGCGGGCGCGCCGGCGAGCGGGGGAAGCGCGAGGGGCGCACTCCATGCGGTGCGCGCCCTGGCGAGCGCCCCCAGGGGGGTGGCGGCGCCGCCCGGCCGGGGCGCCCCGGTGGGCGGCGCGATGGACCAGGCGCGGCTGGGCGCGGCGCTGAACCGGATCGCCGCGATGCCGGTCGAGCGGCTCCTCGCCCGGCCGGAGCTGCCCGCCGCGCAGGCCCTCGCGGCCCGCGGGGTGCCGGCCCGCACGATCGAGGGGTTCCTGCGGCCGCTGCTCGCCGCGCTGCTGTGCGACCCGGAGCTGACGACGTCCAGCAGGTGCGCCGACCTGGCGCTGCGGGCGTTCGCGGGCGGGCGGCTGTGCGTGCCGGAGGGCGGTGCGGACATGCTGCCGGAGCTGCTGGCGCGGGCGCTGCCGCCGGGCACCGTGCACACCGGGGTGCGGGCCACCTCGGTGTCCACGACGTCGGTGACCACGGCGGAGCACGGGGAGATCCGCTGCCGTGCGGTGCTGCTGGCGACCGACGCGCGCTCGGCGGCGGAGCTGCTGCCGGGGCTCAGGGTGCCCCGGTTCCACCCGGTGACGGTGGTCCACCACACCACGGACGAGTCGGCGGGTGCGTTCTCCACCGGCGCCTCGCTGCTGCTGGACGCGGACCGGGGCGGGCCGGTGGCGCACACGTCGGTGCTCAGCAACGTGGACCCGAGCCGGGCGCCGGAGGGCCGGGTGCTCATCTCCTCGACGGTGCTCGGCACCCCGCCGGAGGGGGTGGACACCGCGGTCCGCATCCACCTCTCCCGCCTCTACGGCACCTCCACGCGCCGCTGGGAGACGCTGGCCGTGCACCACACCCCGGAGGCGGTCCCGGTCATGCGGCCCCCGCACGACCTGCGCCGTCCGGTGCGGCTCCTCGCCGGCCTCTACGTCTGCGGCGACCACCGCGGCACCAGCACCCTCCAGGGCGCCCTGCACTCCGCCCACCGCGCCGCCCGGTCCATCCTCTCGGACCTCGGCGCCGCGGGTTCCCTGCACAGCGCCGACCCGGCCCGGACGATGCCGAGGGCCGCCTGACACCCCGGCGGTGCCGGGCGCCGTCGCGGCGGGCTTCGTTTCGGCCCCGGCGAACGGCCGGACCGGCCCGGCACCGCCGACCACCACCGTGGCCACCGTCGGGCTCAGTTCAGGGCCGCCACCTTCTCGTGGTACGTCCGGACCGGGGCCGCGTCCTTGTAGGGCTCCAGGCGGCGTTCGAAGTCGCGGATGTACTCGATGGCCCGCGCGCTGCGCATGTCCGCCGCCTGGGCCGCGGCCTCGGTGGCCAGCGCGCACGCCTGGTCGAGTTCGCCGAGGCCGAGGCGGGCCGTGGCGAGGACGACCCGGCAGAACAGCCGACTGCGGGCGTACGCGGGCGCGCGCAACTGGAGGGAACGCTCCGCGTGTTGCGCGGCCGCCCGGAACTGCTGGAGATCCCGGTAGCAGTGCCCCAGCTCGTCCGCGAGCTGCGCCTCGTCGAAGAACCGTGCCCAGTACGGCACGTCGTCCCCCGGCCGAGCCGCCTCCAGCGCCCGCTCGGCCCGCGCCAGCGCGGCCGTGCACGCCCGCACCTCCCCCAGCACGCCGTGTGCCCGCGCCTCCGCCGCGTGCAGCAGCGACTGCACGGCCGGCGGTCCCCCGGTGCCGATCCCCTGCTGGGCGACCCGCGCGAGCTGCACCGCCTCCCGGCCGTGCCCGAGGTACACCGCCTGCCTGCTCATCGTGACCAGCACGAAGGAGCCGTACGGCCGGTCCCCCGCCGCCTGCGCGAGCCGCAGCGCCTGCACGAAGTACCGCTGGGCCAGCCCGTGCGCCGCGATGTCGTACGACGTCCAGCCCGCCAGCCGGGTCAGGTCCGCCGCCGCCGAGAACAGCCGGCGCCCGGTGTGCTCGTCGTAGCTGCCGCGCAGCATCGGCTCGCACTCGTGCTCCAGGTAGCGCACCAGCGCCTGCCGTGCGTGTCCGCCGCCGAAGCGGTCGTCCAGGGTGCGGAACAGCTCGCCCACCGAGCGCAGCGCGGCGATGTCGCCCCCGCCGACCCGGTGTCCGGGGACCCGCTCCAGGGGTCCGCGCGTCCGGGGCCGGCCGGCCGGGGGCCGCGGCACGCCCGGCCGGCCCTGGGCGGGCACCCGCGGCGCCGGCTCCCTGGCCACCCGTTCGTCGGGCTTGCCGATCAGCCAGTCCCGGCTCGGCACCACGAGTCCCGCCGGGGTGAACGCGATCTTGCGCAGTTCGGCGTGGCTGCCGGAGTCCTTGCGCCACAGCCCGCTGACGATGTCCACGGCCTCCTGCGGGGTGGCCGCGAACTCCAGCCCGGCGTACACCGGCGCGCACGCGTCCAGGCCGAGGTCCTGGGCGGAGAGCCGGCGTCCGAGCCGGCGGGTGAACACCTCGGCGATCAGCGCGGGCGTCGTCCCCCTCGGCTGCTGGCCGCGCAGCCAGCGGGTGACGGAGGTCTTGTCGTATCTGAGATCCAGCCCGTGTTCGAGGCCGAGCTGGTCGACGCGCCGGGCCAGACCCGCGTTGGAGAACCCCGCCTCTGCGATGAGCGCGGCGAGCTGACGGTTGGGGGTGCGCTGCGCGGGTCGGTCCGTCATCGGTGGTGCGGTCTCCTGCCTCCGGGCCTCGTTACGTGCCGGGATTGCCTGTGAGCAGCCCTTTTGGCCTCATGAACGGCGCGAATGTAGCGGAGAGTGAGCACCCGCTCTGATACTTCAGCTTTCATTCATCCGATCGTGTGAGGATTGCCCGCAGGGCTGACGTCCCACGGACGGACGTACAGTGGCGTGGGCGCGTGACGTGCCTGACATCGCTAGGGAGGCGCTTGCCGTGAGTGAATTGCGGTTCGTCCGTATGGGGTTCGGCGCGGAGGCCGTCGACTACCAGGAGGCATGGGACGAGCAGCGCCGGGTGCACGCCGCCCGGTTCGCCGACGAGATCCCGGACACAGTGCTGCTCCTGGAGCACCCCCCGGTCTACACGGCGGGCCGGCGCACCGAGGACAGCGAGCGGCCGCTGGACGGCACCCCGGTGATCGACGTGGACCGCGGCGGCAAGATCACCTGGCACGGCCCCGGCCAGCTGGTGGGCTACCCGATCCAGAAGCTCCCGCGCCCGGTGGACGTGGTGGCGCACGTACGGCGCCTGGAGGAGGCCCTGATCCGCACCTGCGCGGAGTTCGGTCTGGAGACCACCCGCGTCGAGGGGCGCAGCGGTGTGTGGGTGCTCGGCGACCCGGTCGAGCAGCGGCCCGCGCTCGGCGGTCTCTCCCTCGACTTCGACCCCCGGCTGACCGACGAGGAGTTCGACCCCCGCCTCAACGGCCCGGAGTACGCACCCTCCAACGCCGGCCAGCGCCGCGAGGACCGCAAGATCGCCCAGATCGGCATCCGGGTCGCCAAGGGCGTCACCATGCACGGCTTCTCGTTCAACGTCTGCCCCGACATGAAGTGGTTCGACCGGATCATCCCGTGCGGCATCCGCGACGCGGGCGTGGCCTCCCTGGCCGGCGAGCTGGGCCGGGACGTCACGGTGGAGGAGGTCGTGCCGGTGGCCGAGAAGCATCTGCGGGACATCCTGGAGAACGCCGACCTCAGGCCGCGGCCGGTCGAGAAGGCGTCGGCCTGACGGAACCCCCGCGCGGGAATGCGCCCTGCGGTCATGAGGTTGATCTCGGCGCCAGGGCGTGCAGAACACGGGCGTACCCTGGGGGACGCCGAAGAATCAAAGCTGAGGGAGCCGGTCGTGTCCGCAGTCGCACCCGACGGACGCAAATTGCTGCGCCTGGAGGTCCGCAACAGCCAGACCCCCATCGAGCGCAAGCCCGAGTGGATCAAGACGCGGGCGAAAATGGGCCCCGAGTACACCAAGATGCAGAGCCTCGTGAAAAGCGAGGGCCTGCACACGGTCTGCCAGGAAGCCGGCTGCCCGAACATCTACGAGTGCTGGGAGGACCGCGAGGCCACCTTCCTCATCGGCGGCGACCAGTGCACCCGGCGCTGCGACTTCTGCCAGATCGACACGGGCAAGCCCGAGGCCCTGGACCGCGACGAGCCCCGCCGGGTGGGCGAGTCCGTGGTCACGATGGACCTCAACTACGCCACCATCACCGGCGTGGCCCGCGACGACCTGCCGGACGGCGGCGCCTGGCTGTACGCCGAGACCGTGCGCCAGATCCACCGGCAGACCGCCGGGCGCGCGGAGGGCCGTACCAAGGTCGAACTGCTCGCCCCGGACTTCAACGCGGTCCCCGAGCAGCTGGCCGAGGTCTTCGAGTCCCGCCCCGAGGTCTTCGCGCACAACGTCGAGACGGTGCCCCGGATCTTCAAGCGGATCCGCCCCGGCTTCCGCTACGAGCGCTCCCTGAAGGTCATCACCGACGCCCGCGACTTCGGCCTGGTCACCAAGTCCAACCTGATCCTCGGCATGGGCGAGACCCGCGAGGAGGTCAGCGAGGCCCTCAGGCAGCTGCACGAGGCCGGCTGCGAGCTGATCACCATCACGCAGTACCTGCGCCCCTCCGTGCGCCACCACCCGGTCGAGCGCTGGGTGAAGCCGCAGGAGTTCGTGGAGCTGAAGGAGGAGGCGGAGGAGCTGGGCTTCTCCGGGGTGATGTCCGGCCCGCTGGTGCGCTCCTCGTACCGCGCCGGGCGCCTGTACCAGATGGCGATCGAGAAGCGCGGCAGCTACGTGGCGAGCCAGGCGGTGTGAGCACCGCCCGACGGCGCGGTCGCCCCGCGACCCCTCCCCCCGGTGTGTGAATTCGCGCACAAGTAATTACCGGCCAGTAACGGCTTGTTCGACGCGGTCCTGACCGTCCTCGCTGATGAGGGCACCCGTCAGGGCCGCGTCAGGGTTTGCGGCCGCCGTATCAAGGTTTCATCGGTGTTTGACCGCTGGGACACGCCCTGGTAACACCGATCAGTGACCCTCGAATCACGCCTCGTACACCACCCGCTCGCAGGGGGTATCTCGACCATGCAGGCCCCGCCGGTACGCGCCACCGCCATCCCCTCCCTCACCGACGCCCTCCGCGCCGTCGAGTCGCTGCTGATGAGCGGCGGCCAGCGCACCGCCCGCCGCAACGCCTGGACCTCGGTCCTGGAGGACCGCCGCCGGGCCAGGGACCGGGTGGAGGCGCAGCGCTTCTACGAGCGGTCCGCGGACGGCTCGTAGCCCCGCCGCCCCCGCGGGCACTGCCGTCGTCCGCGCTCCCGGCGCCACGTAGACTTCGTGCCATGGCGAGGAAGGAAACCGCGGCGGACGCCGCGAATGCCGGGCGACTGAAGCAGATCGCCCTCACATACAAGATGACCCGCAAGGTCGACTCCAAGATCGGCCTTGTGCTCTCGGCCGTCGGGCTCGGCACGCTCGCGGTGTTCCTCGTGATCGGCTTCTTGCTGGGCCACCCGGTCTACCTGGGCATCTTCGGTCTGCTGGTGGGTCTGCTGGGGGCGGCGGTCGTGTTCGGCCGCCGGGCCGAGCGGGCCGCCTTCGGCCAGATGGAGGGCCAGCCGGGCGCCGCGGCGGCGGTGCTGGACAACGTCGGCCGGGGCTGGACCACCACCCCCGCGGTGGCGATGAACCGCAGCCAGGACGTGGTGCACCGCGCGGTCGGCAAGGCCGGCATCGTGCTGGTCGCCGAGGGCAACCCGAACCGGGTCAAGAGCCTGCTGGCCGCCGAGAAGAAGAAGATGAACCGCATCGTCGCCGATGTGCCGGTGCACGACATCATCGTGGGCAACGGCGAGGGCCAGGTCGAGCTGAAGAAGCTGCGCACCACCATGCTGAAGCTCCCGCGCGTGCTCACCGGTCCCCAGGTGACCACCACCAACGACCGGCTGCGCGCGCTCGGCGACCTGATGAGCAACATGCCGGTGCCGAAGGGTCCGATGCCCAAGGGCATGCGGATGCCGAAGGGCGGCAAGAGCGGCCGCTGAGCCGCGACGTGCAACGCGTACGACGATGGGGGCGCCCGGTGTCACACCGGGCGCCCCCATCGTCGTACTCCTCGTCCCGGCCCCTACGGGTTCCCGGCCCTCACGGGTCAGACCCGGACCTCGACCGTCTTCGCCAGCCGGTCGTGCAGGCCACGGCCGTCGCGGTCCCAGACCAGGGCCGGGATGGCGAGGCACAGCAGGACGGTGCGCACCAGGGAGCGCAGCGGGTTGACGGTGCCGGTCCCCAGGGCCACGACCCGGATGCCGAACAGGCGCTTGCCCGGAGTGAACCCGATGGTGCCGACCAGCAGGGCGCTCATGACGAAGAAGACCCCGAGGGCCCAGTTGCCCGTGCCCTGGTCGTAGCCATGGGTGATCAAGCTGTATGCGATCAGCAGGCACAGCGCCCAGTCGACCGCGATGGCCCCGAGCCGCCTGCCCGGCCGGGCCAGCGAGCCCGGACCCTCCTCGGGCAGCCCCAGCTGTTCCCCCCGGTAACCGAAGTCCGCGCCGGCGTCTTCCATGGCCGCGCGAGGGCCGGAGAGCCACGATCCGAGTGCCTGCCTGTTGTCCACCCGACCACGGTACTGCGTCCCCATATGACCGGGGGACGCCGGGGTGTCCCGGAGCTACGGTGGACGAGTGCCCGGTTAACTTCTGCGAAACAATCGGGTCACGCCGGAGAAATCACCCGTCCCTAGGGTCGGGACGAGCGTGTGCCACCGCACTGGCCGCACGAACGATCTACCACCCCGGCGCGGACGGCCGGGAGTAGGAGGAGCTGGATGTTCCAGAACGCCGACGAGGCCAAGAAGTTCATCGCGGACGAGGACGTCAAGTTCATCGACGTCCGGTTCTGCGACCTGCCGGGCATCATGCAGCACTTCACCGTGCCCGCCGAGGCGTTCGACCCGGACGAGGAGCTGGCCTTCGACGGATCGTCGATCCGCGGCTTCCAGGCCATCCACGAGTCCGACATGGCGCTGCGGGCCGACCTGTCCACGGCTCGGGTCGACTCGTTCCGCCGGGACAAGACGCTCAACGTCAACTTCTTCATCCACGACCCGATCACGGGCGAGCAGTACTCCCGCGACCCGCGCAACGTGGCCCGCAAGGCCGAGGCGTACCTCGCCTCGACCGGCATCGCGGACACCGCGTACTTCGGCCCCGAGGCCGAGTTCTACGTCTTCGACTCGGTGCGCTTCCAGACCAGCGCGAACGAGTCCTTCTACCACATCGACTCCGAGGCGGGCGCCTGGAACACCGGTGCGGTGGAGAACAACCGCGGCTACAAGGTCCGCTACAAGGGCGGCTACTTCCCGGTCGCGCCGGTGGACCACTTCGCCGACCTGCGCGCCGAGATCTCCCTGGAGCTGGAGAAGTCCGGCCTGAAGGTGGAGCGCCAGCACCACGAGGTGGGCACGGCCGGCCAGGCGGAGATCAACTACAAGTTCAACACGCTGCTCGCCGCCGCCGACGACCTCCAGCTGTTCAAGTACATCGTGAAGAACGTGGCCTGGCGCAACGGCAAGACCGCGACCTTCATGCCGAAGCCGATCTTCGGTGACAACGGCTCGGGCATGCACGTCCACCAGTCGCTGTGGAGCAACGGCGACCCGCTGTTCTACGACGAGGCCGGGTACGCGGGCCTGTCGGACACCGCCCGCTACTACATCGGCGGCATCCTCAAGCACGCCCCCTCGCTGCTCGCCTTCACCAACCCGACGGTGAACTCGTACCACCGCCTGGTGCCGGGCTTCGAGGCGCCGATCAACCTGGTGTACTCGCAGCGCAACCGCTCCGCCGCGATGCGCATCCCGATCACCGGCTCCAACCCGAAGGCCAAGCGCGTCGAGTTCCGCGCGCCCGACTCCTCCGGCAACCCGTACCTCGCCTTCTCGGCGCTGCTCCTCGCGGGCCTGGACGGCATCAAGAACAAGATCGAGCCGGCCGAGCCGATCGACAAGGACCTCTACGAGCTGGCTCCCGAGGAGCACGCCAACGTCGCGCAGGTCCCGACCTCCCTCGGCGCCGTCCTCGACCGCCTGGAGGCCGACCACGAGTTCCTCCTCCAGGGCGACGTCTTCACGTCCGACCTGATCGAGACCTGGATCGACCTCAAGCGCACCCAGGAAATCGCCCCCCTCCAGCTGCGCCCGCACCCGCACGAGTTCGAGCTGTACTTCGACGTGTGACAGACCCGTCGCACGACCGGGGCCGCCTCCCGCGAGGGAGGCGGCCCCGGTCGTGTGTCACGGCGTGAGTGCGTCAGGGCACCACGACCACCACCACGGGCGAGTTGTAGCCGTAGCCGAAGCCGTTGTTGAAGCCGAAGAAGCCGCCGCGATTGAAGCCCCGGTTGAAGCCGAAGCAGTTACGGCCGTAGCAGCCGCGGTTGGTGCTGACGTGGGTCTGGGTCGACGCCGACGCGGTGCTCGCGGTGGCCACGGTGGCCCCGCCCGCCAGCAGCACGCCGACGGCGGACACCGCGGCGAGACGCCTCGCGCGCTGTGCATTCATCGAACTGCCCTCCTTCCATTCCCCCGGCGCCGTTTCGGGCACCGGAAGATGGCCGCACCCGCGCCTTCGGCGGGACACGGTCGTGGGTGATGCCGCCTGTATTCAGGAAGCAGGGCTGACGTTCCCCTGGTCGGCGGGGATGGCGCACGTCCGGCGCACCCTGCGGCGCGGCTCTGCTGAAAATGCTAGCGGCCGGATCAGCACCCGGCATCCGGACGCGAATCGGGCGTAAACGGGCTGCTCAGGGGCCCTGTGCAACCTTTCGTACCGCTCAGGCTTCCTCTTTCCGGGGGGCCGACGGGATCATGCCCCCGTAACTGTCCCGACGAGGAAGGTTGAACGGGGAATGTCTGAACAGGACGATTGGCAGCAGGAGTTCGATCTTCGCTGGGCGAACTCCGCCCCGCACAAGGAGCCTTCCGCCCGCGCCCGGATGCTCGCCGCCCGCTGGAAGCAGAACCCCCCGGACCCCGCCCCCTTCCGCGCCGACCCGGAGCCCGCGGGGCCCCGCCGCTCCTCCTGGGTGTCCACCGCGGTGGTCCTCGGCTGCGTGGCCGCGGTGATCGTGCTGCTGGGGTACGCTCAGATACGTGACGGTTACTGACCGATCACGGAGAGCCACGGAAAGCCGTCGGTCGGGTGAGCGGGCCGTCCGGCCCCCTCCCCATATCGTGCGGCAGGTGCACACTGGACAGCGGGACGAAGGTGCCTGACTGCGGGGTGATGCGAGATGCGGAGCCGCTTGAGGAGCGACCGGCGACTGACCGTGCGGATGACGGTCACGATGTTTCTGCTCGGACTGCTGTACGTGGCGTTCATCGCCGCGCTGCTCGTACTGCTGAAGTCCTGGCTGCTGGTCGTGGTCCTGATGGCCGCGATGTTCGTGGCACAGTTCTGGTTCTCCGACCGGATCGCGATGTTCGCCATGCACGGGCGGGTCGTGGAGCGGGAGGAGTACCCGGAGCTGCACGCGGTGGTGGACCGGCTGTGCGCGATCGCGGACATGCCGAAGCCGACGGTCGCCGTGTCCGACATGGAGATGCCGAACGCCTTCGCGACCGGACGCAACGCCGATCACGCCGTGGTCTGCGTGACCACCGGGCTGCTGCGCCGCCTGGAGCCCGGCGAGCTGGAGGGCGTCCTCGCGCACGAGCTGTCGCACGTGGCGCACAAGGATGTCGCCGTGATCACCATCGCCTCCTTCCTCGGCGTGGTCGCGGGCCTGCTGGTGCGCTTCGCCTTCTACTCGCAGATCTTCGGCGGGGGCCGCAGGGACCAGAACACCGCCGTCGTCTTCGCGGGCGTGATGGGCGTCTCGGCGGCCGTGTACGCGATCAGCTTCCTGCTGATCCGGACGCTGTCGCGGTACCGGGAACTGGCCGCCGACCGCGCGGCCGCGCAGCTGACCGGGCGCCCCTCGGCGCTGGCCTCGGCGCTCACCAAGGTCACCGGGGACATCGCCCGCATCCCGACCAAGGACCTGCGTACGGCCCAGGCGTTCAACGCCTTCTACTTCACCCCGGCGACCGGCAAGGAGCCGGGCATCGAGCGGTTCTTCTCCACCCACCCGACGCTCCAGCAGCGGCTGGACCAGCTGGGCCGGATCTCGGCGGAGCTGGGCGAGACCGTACCGGGGGAGGCCGACCGGGCATGAGCGGGACTTCGGAGAGCAGCGGAACGGAGAACATGGCGCTGTCGCGGAAGGCGGGCTGAGCATTGGGCCTGCTGGACATCCTGCTGGGGCGCACCAAGCCCGTGGCCCCGAACCTCGACCAGTTGTTCGCACTGCCCTCCGCCGCCATCACGCTCCAGGCGGCGATGGGCTTCGCCCCGACCGGGCGGGGGGCGGTGTGCTTCGCCACCGTGGAGGGCGCGGCCTTCGAGCAGACCCACCGGGAGGTGCAGGCGCTGCTGGACGCGGACGCGGAACGCGCCGGGACGCCGGTGGAGCTGCGCCGGGACGACTACGGCTACTCGTGGCTGGTCTCGCGCCGCTCCCCCGACCAGCTGCCGCAGCTCGTCAACGATCTGCACGCGGTGAACAGTTCCCTGGAGATCAACGGCTTCGGCCCGCAGCTGCTGTGCTCGCTGGCCGGCTTCGCCGACGACTCGGGACGCGCTCTCGCGCTCGTCTACCTCTACAAACGGGGCACCTTCTACCCCTTCGCCCCGCTGGCCGGGGGCGGCGAACGCCGGGACAACGCGCTGGAGCTCCAGGTGAAGTCCGCACTCGCCGACGATCTGCGGATCGAGCAGGACCTGTCCCGCTGGTTCCCGGTGTGGGGCGCCCCCGGTCTGTGAGCGCCCCGGCGCAGGCGGGCCGGCGGCGCCGGGCGGTCCCGTGGGGGGCGTGCCCGGCGCCGCGGTGGATCAGCGGCTGTAGCGCATCAGCGCCCGCACCATGCGGCACGTGGTGTCGGACGGCGGGCGCATGCCGATCGTCTCGGCGGTGTCCCGGATGGTGTCGTCGTGCGCCTGGTCCGGCAGGTAGACGCCGGAGTCGAGCAGGGCGATGGCCAGGCGCATGGCCTTCAGGCGGCGGTTGTGCGCGACGTACCACTCGCGGGGGCGGCCGGCCGGCAGGGGGCGCTTCACGGCGGGCTCGTACGGCGAGTCGAACAGCACCGGGTGCCGGGTGGTGGACTGGGTCGGCGACGGCTTCGGCTTGAGAGCGGCAGCGGGCACGGGCATCCTCCAGACGCGATCAGGGCGCCGGCCGGCGAGCCCGGCGACACCCTCGAACACTGCTTCTATTCTACGGCCGACCACTGACAAAAGGCCCTGGCCACAAGGGCTTTGGGGGCTGCCGGTACAGGGGTTGCGCACGGGTTCTCGCGTACCGTGGAGACATGGAGATCTGGATCAATCCGGCCTGTTCGAAGTGCCGCAGCGCGATCAGCCTGCTCGAAGCCGAGGGCGTCGGCTACACCGTGCGGCGCTATCTGGAGGACGTGCCGAGCGAGGACGAGATCAAGGCCGTACTCGGGCGCCTCGGCCTGGAGCCGTGGGACATCACCCGGACCCAGGAGGCGGCCGCGAAGGAACTGGGGCTCAAGGACTGGCCGCGGGACGAGGGTGCGCGCCCGCGGTGGATCCGGGCGCTGGCCGGACATCCGAAGCTGATCCAGCGGCCCATCATCACGGCGGACGACGGCACGACGGTGGTGGCCCGGACGGAGGAGGCGGTACGGGAGGCGATCGCCCACGACTCCGCGTCCCGCTGACGGGACGTCGCACGGCCGACCACGAGCCGGGCGGGCGGCGCGAGCCGGGCGGGCGGTGCGCGGGGGTCAGTCCGCCAGGAAGGCGGCCAGCCGGTCGCTCAGCTCCGGCGGGGCAGGCTTGGGCAGGGCGTGGTGGGAGACGCCCCGCGGTACGGCGGTGGTGACGTGCCGCAGCAGCGCCCCGGCCGCCGCCGTGACCCGGCTCGGGCCGTGCACCTTGCCGGCCCCGGCCGCGAGCGGCAGCGCCGGCACGTCGAGCGCGCGCGGCGCCCGTGCGTCCGGGCGCGGACGGGGGCGGGGGTGCTCAGGCCGGGGGCGCCGACGATGTCGGGGGCGTACACCCGGTGCGTACGGGCGAGGCCGGTGGCCTGGGCGTACCAGGAGGGGGAGGGGGCTTTGCCGCCGCCCGGCGGCGGGAGTGCCAGGCATCGCTGCCGTAACCGTGATCCGGGACACAAACCCCCAGGTAACACGGGGTTCACATCAGGGCAATGGCCGGGAAACGCCCTGTTGACAGGCTTCCGGGCAGATCGACAGACGGCGCACGGCGCCGCACGGCACCCGCGAGTGCGCCCGAACCACCCCGAAGGATGTGTCCCCGTGACCTTCAAGGCCGAGTACATCTGGATCGACGGCACCACGCCGACGGCCAAGCTCCGATCCAAGACGAAGATCATCGCGGGCACTCCGGCCGGTCTCGACGCACTGCCGCTGTGGGGCTTCGACGGCTCCTCCACCAACCAGGCCGAGGGCCACGCCTCGGACCGTGTGCTCAAGCCGGTCTTCACCTGCCCGGACCCCATCCGCGGCGGCGACGACGTGCTGGTGCTGTGCGAGGTCCTGAACACGGACATGACGCCGCACGCCTCCAACACCCGCGCCGAACTGGCCGAGGTCGCCGCCCGGTTCGCCGCGCAGCAGCCGGTCTTCGGCATCGAGCAGGAGTACACCTTCTTCGACGGCACCCGCCCGCTGGGCTTTCCCGAGGGCGGCTTCCCGGCCCCCCAGGGCGGCTACTACTGCGGTGTCGGCGCCGACGAGATCTTCGGCCGCGAGGTCGTCGAGGCGCACCTCGACAACTGCCTGAAGGCCGGTCTCGGCATTTCCGGCATCAACGCCGAGGTCATGCCGGGCCAGTGGGAGTTCCAGGTCGGCCCGCTCGCCCCGCTGGAGGTCTCCGACCAGCTGTGGGTGGCCCGCTGGCTGCTGTACCGCACCGCCGAGGACTTCAAGGTCTCCGCGACCCTCGACCCCAAGCCGGTCAAGGGCGACTGGAACGGCGCGGGCGCGCACACCAACTTCTCCACCAAGGCGATGCGCGAGGGCTACGACGCGATCATCACCGCGTGCGAGGCGCTGGGCGAGGGCTCCAAGCCGCTGGACCACGTCAAGAACTACGGCGCCGGCATCGACGAGCGGCTGACCGGACTGCACGAGACCGCCCCGTGGGACGAGTACAGCTACGGCGTCTCCGACCGCGGTGCCTCGGTGCGCATCCCGTGGCAGGTCGAGGTGGAGGGCAAGGGCTACATCGAGGACCGCCGCCCGAACGCCAACGTCGACCCCTACCTGGTGACCCGCCTGATCGTGGACACCTGCTGCACGGCGCTGGAGAAGGCCGGCCAGGTCTGATCCGCCCCGGAACTCCGTCAGGGCCCTCAGGGGCGCCCGCCGTTCGCGGCCGGGCGCCCCTGAGGTGTGTCCGGTGCCGCTCGGCGCGTGCGTCCGGGTGCGCCTCGGCGCGTGCGTCCGGGTGCGTCTCGGCGCGTACGGCCGGTGTGCCTCGGCGGGTGTGCGCCGGCGGAACCCGACCGGTGCCCGGAAGCCCCCGCCGGTCTCCATGCCCGGCCCACCTCTGTCCACATACCGAGACACCGATTCGGCCTTCTCCACACCGGCAACTCGCTGATCAGGGGCTTGACTACGGCCCCCGAGGCCCTCGCAACGCAGACTTCACGCCAATGACACGTCCAACCTGTGAGAGGACTCTCGTGCCCGGCGCGCGCCTCTGCTTCAATGGGCGCATGGCCAGCTTCCAGAAGATCACCGCGACGGGTCGTCACGACCTCGAGCCCTTCTGGCCCTCCCGCCAGCATCACGACTTCGACCGGGTGTGTTGTCGCGCGATATCCGCGCGGGCCCTGTGAAGCCGTAACCCCGGCCTTCGGCCAGCGCGGAACGACGTACGTCCCGGCGCGCCCCGACCACGAATCGCGGCCGCCGTCCCTCCCGACGAACCTCTCGCGCGAAAGAGCTGACCTCTCATGGCGACCACTCGTTCCGTCTCCCCCGTCTCCGCCGCCGCTCCCGCCCCCTCCGCGACCCCTCTGAACGCTCCCGCCCGGCACCGGCTGCGCGCCGTCGACCGGGACGAGGTGGTCGACGTGGCGGACTTCCTGCCGCCGGGCGCCACCTGGCTGCCCGCACCGCAGCACACCCTGCCCGTCCTGCCCGGCCGCCCGCCGATGGTCGGCTACCTGGTGCTGGTCCCCGCCGACCAGCAGCCGCCGTTCCTGCCGGTCGCGGTGCCGGACCAGACCGGGCAGGCGGAACAGGCCGGGCACGCGGTGCAGCCGGGCGCCGACCGTACCGGCCGGGCGGCCGCGGCGGTCCGGACGGCCCCCGAACCACTGGTGCGGATCGACGCCGGGCGCCGCACCGCCTTCATCGAAGGCCGCGAACTCGACCTGACCTACCTGGAGTTCGAGCTGCTCGCCCACCTGGTGGCGCATCCGCACCGGGTGCACACCCGCGACCAGCTGGTCACCACGGTGTGGGGGTACGGCCATGTCGGCGACGGCCGCACGGTCGACGTCCACATCGCCCGGCTGCGCCGCAAGCTGGGCGCCGAGCACCGCCGGACCATCCAGACCGTGCGCCGGGTCGGTTACAAGTACATTCCGCCGACCGGCCGCTGAACCGCCGCTTCCGCCCTCGGCGTAGCCCCGCACCGCCCCCCGCCTGACCGGGCAGGCTGCCCGGTATGAGACTTCTGGTACTGGGCGGAACGGAGTTCGTGGGGCGCGCCGTGGCCGAGGCCGCCGTCGGGCGCGGCTGGGAGGTGACCGTCTTCAACCGCGGCAGCCGCCAGCCACCGCCCGGAGCAAGGGCGTTGACCGGCGACCGCACCGCGCCGGGCGGACTGGACGCGCTCGCCGAGGGCGCCTGGGACGCGGTGGTGGACACCTGGTCGGCGGCCCCGCGCGCGGTACGGGACACGGCCCGCCTGCTGCGGGGCCGCGCCGGGCGGTACGCGTACGTCTCCAGTTGCTCGGTGTACGCCTGGCCCTGGCCGGCCGGGCCCAGGGAGGGCGCCGCGCTGGTCGAGGGCGCGGCGGACGCGGAGCCGCGCGCGTACGCACAGGACAAGCGGGGCGGTGAGCTGGCCGCGCTGGAGTCCTTCGGCGCGGACGGCTCGCTGCTGGTGCGGGCGGGGCTGATCCTCGGGCCGTACGAGAACGTGGGCCGGCTGCCCTGGTGGCTGAGCCGGATCGCCCGCGGGGGCCCCGTCCTCGCGCCCGGCCCGCGCGACCTGCCGCTCCAGTACATCGACGTCCGCGACCTGGCGGACTGGCTGCTCGGCGCCCTGGAGCAGGAGTCGAGCGGCCCGTACGACCTGGCGAGCCCGCCCGGTCACACCACCATGGGCGCGCTCCTCGACGCCTGCCTCGCGGCCACCGGTGCGGACGCCGAGCTGTGCTGGGCCGACCCGCGGACGGTTCTGGACGCCGGGATCGAGCCGTGGACCGAGCTGCCGGTGTGGGTGCCACCGGGCAGTGAGATGTACGACGCCGCCCACGGCTGCGATGTGTCGCGGGCGCTCGCCACCGGGCTGGTCTGCCGGCCGGTGGCGGCGACCGTCGCGGACACCTGGCGCTGGCTGACCGGCATCGGCGGCACCCCGCCCCGGCAGTCCGACCGCCGCGCGCTCGGGGTCGCGCCCGAGGTGGAGGCGCAGGTGCTGGCCGTGCTGCGAGACGGCGTCCCCGGCGCCGCTTACCCGGCTGGCGGCCGCGAAGGGCTGGGGAAGTAGCCGGCACCACCCGAGCGGGGGTGCACCTAACCCCACCCGAAGAGGGGGGCCCGGACCAGTGACCCGTGCCCCGCGCCTCGGCCAGACTCGCGGTATGAACAGCGACACCATGCGTGACCGGGCCCGGCAGTCCCTGCTCTGCGCCGTGCGGGGATTGGCGCTGGCCCTCCTCACGCTGCCCTTCGGCATAGCGTTCCTGGTGCTGACCCTGCTCTCCCTGGCTTTCATCCCGCTCGGCATCGGACTGCTCACGACTCCCCTCGTGCTGACGGGAGTCAGGGCCCTGGCGGACGTGCGCCGCAGGCTGGCGGCCGAGTGGTGCGGGGTGCGGATCCGCGCGGCGTACCGGCCGATACCGCGCGGCACCAACCCGTGGACCCGTGCCTTCACGATGCTCGGCGACCCCCAGACCTGGCGGGACCTGCGCTGGCTGCCGGTGGACATGACCGCGGGCTTCTTCACCGCGCTGCTCCCGGCCGTGCTGCTGTTCTACCCCGTCGAGGGGCTGATGCTGCCCTTCGGACTGTGGCGGGCGTATGCCCAGGGGGGCACCTACTGGTACGCGTTCGTCCCGGTCAGCGGTGAGGGCGGTGCCATCGTCGCGGCTCTGCTGGCCCTCGTGGTCCTGCGGGCCGCCCTGCGGTTCACGCCGAGCCTGCTGACCGCGCACTTCCGGCTCGTCCGGGCGGTGCTGGGCAACGGCGAGGGCGAACTCGTCGAGCGGGTCCGGGTGCTGACCGAGACGCGGCGGGACGCGGTGGACACCTCCGCCGCCGAACTGCGCCGCATCGAGCGGGACCTGCACGACGGCGCCCAGGCCCGCCTCGTCGCCATGGGCATGGACCTCGGCACCGTCGAGATGCTGCTCGACAAGGACCCGGCGCAGGCCCGGCAACTGCTCGCGCAGGCCCGCCGCAACTCCGCGGACGCCCTGGAGGAACTGCGCGACCTGGTCCGCGGCATCCATCCGCCGGTCCTCGCCGAGCGCGGACTCGGCGACGCGGTGCGGGCACTGGCACTGCGGCTGCCGCTGCCCGCCGAGGTCACGGTGGAGCTGCCGGGCCGCGCCGATCCGCCGGTGGAGTCGGCCGCCTACTTCGCGGTCAGCGAGCTGCTCACCAACGCGGCCAAGCACGCGGGCGCCGACCGGATATGGGTGGATCTGCACCACACCGACGGCCGGCTGCGGATCACGGTCACCGACAACGGCAGGGGCGGCGCCGCGGTCGGTGCCGGCTCCGGGCTCGCCGGGGTCGAGAAGCGGCTCGGTACATTCGACGGCGTCCTGGCCGTCAGCTCCCCCGCGGGCGGCCCCACCATGGTGACCATGGAGATTCCGTGCGTGTTGTCCTAGCCGAAGACCTCTTCCTGCTGCGCGACGGGCTGGTCCGGCTGCTTCAGGCGTACGACTTCGAGATCGCGGCGGCCGTCGAGTCGGGCCCCGAACTGACGCGGGCGCTGGCCGAGTCGCGGCCGGACGTGGCGGTGGTCGACGTACGGCTGCCGCCCACACACACCGACGAGGGCCTCCAGTGCGCCCTGGCCGCCCGGCGCGCCCGGCCGGGGCTGCCGGTGCTGGTCCTCTCCCAGCACGTGGAGCAGTTGTACGCGCGCGAACTGCTCGCGGACGGCGAGGGCGGGATCGGGTACCTCCTCAAGGACCGGGTGTTCGACGCGGAGCAGTTCGTGGACGCCGTACGGCGGGTCGCGGCGGGTGGTACGGCGATGGATCCGCAGGTCATCCAGCAGTTGCTGGCCCGCGGCGGGCCGGCCGGGGACCGGCCGCTGGACCGGCTCACCCCGCGCGAGCGGGAAGTGCTGGAGCTGATGGCCCAGGGCCGGTCGAACGCGGGCATCGCCGCCCAACTGGTCGTCACCGAGCGGGCGGTGGCCAAGCACACCTCCAACATCTTCGGCAAGCTCGGCCTGGAGGTGTCGGACGACGACAACCGGCGCGTGCTCGCGGTGCTGGCGTATCTCGACGGCGGGTCCCGCTGAGGGCCGGCCGCCGGCCCGAATCCGGCGACCCCAAAGGCACATGTGTGCGAGGCTGACGCGGTGAACCAGGACTGGGAAGACCGGGTGGACGCCGCCTGGGCCGGCTTCGAGCGCGGCGAGTACCCCGAGGAGCGGGCGGCGGAGTTCCGCGCCCTGATCGACGGCCTCGTCGCCGAACTGCCCGGCGACAGCCCGCGGGGCCCCTTCGAGCGGGCCTGCGCCTTCGACTCGACCGGGCACTCGGACCGTGCCGTGCCGCTGTACCGGGAGGCGCTGGCGCGCGGCCTCGACGGCTACCGGGGACGGCGGGCCCGGATCCAGCTGGCGAGCTCGCTGCGCAACACCGGGCAGCCGGAGGAGGGCGTGCGGCTCCTCACCCCCGAACTGGACAGCCCGAGCGACGAGTTGGACGACGCGGTGCGTGCCTGCCTGGCGCTGTGCCTGTCCAGCCTCGGCCGCGACCGCGAGGGCCTGTCCCTGGTGCTGGAGGCACTGGCCGCCCATCTGCCGCGCTACCAGCGGTCGATGACCAACTACGCGCGCACGTTGGCCGGTCCGGAGATCTGAGAGGGCCGGTTCCGTGGCCGCGGCGCCCGTCCCCTCCCTGAACTCACCGAACCGGCAGGCCGAACGCGCTGAGCCCGAGGGCCCGAACGCGCCGCTTCCGGCGGACCGGACGCGTCCGGTCCGCGTCCCGGACCGGCCCGCACCCGACGCCCGGACGCGCCGGCGCGGCGCTTGACGGTGACCAACCAAGGACTCGCTCGTTTTCCCGGACGTGCAGTCACAGGATGTAGCCCAGCGTCACGCGCCCGCCTCCGGACCGGCCGACGTCGAGCAGGCCGAAGCCACGCTCGTCGAGCACTACCCACGGCTGGTCCGGCTCGCCTATCTGGTATTGCCGCCGGGCCTCGGCCGCGGGCGCCGGGTGCTGACCGCACACGCCCTCACCCAGCGCGCCCTGCCCCGAGGCAAGCAGGCCGACCGGATCCCGGCGCAGTCCTCGGGCCGTACCCCCGCCCGCCGGGGCTCCGCGGAGCCTGCGGCCCGCCCGGACGACCCCGGCTACGCCTATCTGCGCGAGCGCGTCCTGCGCGCCGCCCTCACCGCCGCGCGCCCGCGCCGGGCCCTGCCCCAGCCCCTGCCCCGCGTCTGGGGCCTGCGGCTGCTCCCCCGCTCGGGCGGCGCCGACGAACTCGCCCTGGACCAGCGGCTGTCCAAGCTGTCCGCACCGGCCCGCGCCGCCTACGTCCTGCGCGGCCTGGACGGGCTCTCCGACGACGACGTCCGCGAGCTCCTGGACGCCGCCGGGGTGGACGATCCGGGCGGCGCGCTCGCCATGGCGAACAGCGTGCCCGCCCAGCCGGGCCTGCTGTCCTCGCCCGAGTTCGACCCCTGCACCCTCCAGGCCCGGCCCACCGACCTGCTCCGCCGCCGGCAGCACACCAAGGCCGCGCTCGGCGCCGCGGCCGCCCTCGCGGTGTGCGGGGCGCTGCTCGGGCTGCCGCACTCCGGCTGGGGCCCGGACGGCGCCGCCGCCCCCGCCTACGCCGGTAACCCGGCCGCCCAGGCCGCCCTCGACCCGGCGAAGCTGACCCGCGTCTCCCCCGCCGCCTGGCACACCGCGGCCCGGACCGACTTCTCGGCCTGGCCCGCGCGCGGTCCGCTCACCGGCGACCAGGACCTGCTGCGCCGCGCCCTCGCGGTCTGGGCGCGGCCCGGTCGCAACGTCCGGGTCTCGGCCACCCCCGGCACCCAGACCGGTGGCCCGGCGGGCCCGCCCCAACTGCTGTACGCGGGCCAGGTCGACGCGGCCCGTGTGGTGATCCTCTACGACGGCCTGCGCATCGCCCGCTACGCCGAACCGGCCGACGGCACCCAGGGCGCCGCCCTGGACTTCGCGCGGGTGGACGGCGCGACCGGCGCCGAGGCGAGCGCCCTGGTGCTCGGCCGCGCCGACGGCAATGTGCAGTACCTGCTGGCCCCCTGGGTGAAGAAGGCGGCCACCCGCGACCTGATGAAGCCGGCCGCCGCACCCACCCCGCTCGCGGTCCACGGCGGCGTCACCGCCCCGCTGACCAGCCCCGCCCTGGCGACCGGCAATTGCACCTCCTGGACGGTGCTCCAGGTGACCGGCGGATCCGGCACCCAACTCGCCACCGACCTCGGCGAGCTGGTCCCGGCCCGCCTCACCGCGGGCCGCCCCGGCGCCACCGGCGAGGCCGCGACCGCCGGAGGGCTCCAGGCGTGGGCGCCGTTCGCCTGCTCGCTGGCCACCGAGCGTTCCTCGGGCGTGCGCGGTGTCAACGTCTGGGACTTCGCGGAGCAGCCGCTGCCCGACGGCAGCGGGGCCGGGCAGTGGGCCTGCACCCGCGCCGAGACCTGGCGCGGCGACGGCGCCGCCGCGCTGGCGCAGTTCCGCGTCCCCGGCTCCCGCTACGGCGCGGTCACCGCGAAGGGCACCGGCACCGCGGCGTGCGGTCCGCGCGATCCGCATGTGCTGGCCGGGGTGCTGTGGAAGTCCCGCGGCGGGCACTGGTACCTGCTGGCCGCGGGGTCCCCGGACACGGTGGCGATCCACGCCAGCGGCGGGATCACCGCGTCCGCGCCGGGCTCGCTGCTGGTCGCCAAGGCCACTCAGGGAGCGCAGGCCCAGCTGAAGGGCACGCTGGCGGGCGGCCGGGCGATCGAGGGGCTGCACTAGGACCCGTGGGCGTGGGGCGGGGCGAGGCGCTGCTGACACCACCGTAAACAACCCGTGCCCCACCCCTTCTCAGGGCGTCTACCCGTCAGTACATTGACGCCATGTCTCATAAGCAGGCCCGGCCGGTGGAGTCCGAGCGCATCGCGCTCAAGGCCCGCAACGTGTCCTTCTCGTGGGAGGACACGCCGCTGCACTGGGTGCCCGGCGATCCGTTCACCACGCACACCATCAACGTGCTGCACCTGCTGCTGCCCGCCGGCGAACGCTGGTTCGTGCACGTGTACAAGCAGGTGCTGCCGCTGATCACGGACGAGCGGCTGCGCGAGGACGTCATCGGGTTCATCGGACAGGAGGCGATGCACTCCCAGTCCCATGACGAGGTGCTGCCGCACCTGCGCGCCCAGGGCCTGGACCCGACGCCGTACACCGCGCAGGTCGACTGGTTCTTCGAGAAGCTGCTCGGCGACCGCACCCTGCCGCCGGGCCGGGCGCGCCGCTGGTGGCTGCTGGAGCGGGTGGCGCTGATCGCGGCCATCGAGCACTACACCGCGTTCCTCGGCGACTGGGTGCTCGGCGCGGCCGAACTGGACCGGCGCGGCGCCGACCCCACCATGCTGGACCTGCTGCGCTGGCACGGCGCGGAGGAGGTCGAGCACCGCTCGGTCGCCTTCGACCTGTTCACGCACCTTGACGGCAGCTACCGGCGGCGGGCCCGCACCTGGGCGAGCGCGTTCTCCGCCCTGCTGTTCCTGTGGCAGCGCGGGGTGCGCTTCTTCATGACCAACGACCCGACGCTGACCGACCCCAAGGCGTCCTTCAAGGACTTCCACGCCCGCGGTCGCGCGGGCCTGCTCCCCGGCACCGGCGCCATGCTGCGGTCCATCCCGCGCTATCTCGGCCGGGACTACCACCCGTCCCACGAGTTCTCCACCGCGCGGGCCGTCGCCTATCTGGCCGCCTCCCCCGCCGCGCTCGCCGCCGAGCGGGCGGAGCACTCCGTGCGGGGCGCCGCCTGATGCCCAAGCTGCGTACGGTCGCCCTGGTCGCGGGCGCCGCCCTGCTCACCCGCAGCGCGCTGCGCCGCCGCGTCGAGGTCTCACCGCTGTGGCCGATGCCCTCGCTGGAGACGCCGGTCTCCGGCCGGCCGCGCTCGCGGTCCCTCAGACTCCTGCTCACCGCGCACGAGACGATCGCCGACGGCGTCGTACGACTGCGCCTGGAGGGCACGGAGTTGCCGCGCTGGACGCCGGGGGCGCATCTGGACCTGGTGCTGCCCTCGGGGCTGGTGCGGCAGTACTCGCTGTGCGGGGATCCAAAGGACACCTCGTCGTACACGGTCGCCACCCGGCTGGTGGCGGACGGGCGGGGCGGTTCGCGGGAGGTGCACGAGCAGCTGGCCGAGGGCATGGAGCTGGAGGTGCGCGGGCCACGCAACCGGTTCCCGCTGGTCGAGGCCGGGTCGTACGTCTTCGTCGCCGGCGGGATCGGCATCACCCCGGTGCTGCCGATGCTCCGGGCGCTGCCGGAGGGTGCCGCGTGGCGGCTGCTGTACTGCGGGCGGACGCGGGCCTCGATGCCCTTCCTGGAGGAGGTGCGCGAGCTGGCCGGGGACCGGCTCACGCTCGTCGCACAGGACGAGGACGGGCGGCCCGACCTGGACGCGCTGCTCGCACGGGTGGCGCCTGGCACGGCGGTGTACTGCTGCGGTCCCGAGGGGCTGATGGAGGCGGTGGCGGAGCGGGTGCCCGAGGGGGCAGCGCTGCATCTGGAGCGGTTCGCGCCGCGCGCTCCGGCGGACGGGGACACCGCGTTCGAGGTGGAACTGCGGCGCAGCGGGCGCACGGTGAGCGTGCCGGCCGGCTCCTCGGTGCTGGCCGCCGTGCGCCGGGAGCTGCCGGGCACCGTCTACTCCTGCGAACAGGGGTTCTGCGGGACGTGCCGGCAGCGGGTGCTGGAAGGCGAGGTGGAACACCGGGACGAGCTGCTCACGGACGCGGAGCGTGCCGACTCGATGCTGATCTGTGTGTCGCGGGCCCGCGGCGAACGCCTCGTGCTCGATCTGTGACGCACCGATGCCCTGAGGCACCGGTGTGAACACCGGCCCCGGTCCGGACCGTTGGCGGCCGGATTCGCTCGGTAAGGTGTTCGTATGGGTACCGGGGTGCGCCGCAGGATGGGTGTCGAGGAGCGACGGCAGCAGCTGATCGGTGTCGCTCTCGACCTGTTCAGCCGCCGCTCGCCCGACGAGGTCTCCATCGACGACATAGCGGCGGCCGCGGGCATCTCGCGGCCGCTGGTGTACCACTACTTTCCGGGCAAACTCAGCCTGTACGAGGCCGCGTTGCGGCGTGCCTCCGAGGAGCTGAAGGCCCGCTTCACCGAGCCGCACGAGGGGCCGCTGGGCGAGCGGCTGCTGCATGTGATGCACCGCTTCTTCGCCCACGTGGAGGAGTACGGCCCCGGATTCTCGGCCCTGATGCGCGGCGGGCCGGCCGTGTCCGCGACCGGCTCTCGCGAGAAGGAGCACGTCTCGGCCACCAACGCGCTGATCGAGGACGTGCGGCAGGCGGCGTACGACCAGATGCTCTCCCATCTGGGGATCGCCGAGGCGCCCCCGCGCCTGGAGCTGGTCATCCGCTCCTGGATCTCGCTCGCCGAGTCCACGGCGCTGATCTGGCTGGACGGCCGCCGCATCCCGCGCGAGGAGCTGGAGCTCCAGCTGGTGCACGACTTCGCCGCCCTGGTCGCGGTGAGCGCGGCACGGGACGAGGGCATGGCGGACGTGCTGCGCACCATGCTCGAGAACGAACCGGCCGACGGCCCCTTCGCGGAGCTCGTCGGCCGGCTGGTCTCGCTCGGTTCCTAGGGCCTCTCGTTTGGATCTTGCCGGGCTCGCGGGCCCTGGCACCGCGCCCTGATCCGGCCTGATCCAAACGAAAGACCCTAGCGGTCGGTCACCGGTCGGACTTCCGGTACGACGGGTCGAGGTCGCGGACCTCGGCCGAGGCGTGCAGGGTGACCCCGTCCTCGGGGCGCACATGCCGGGCGAGCAGTTCCAGCACGGTCTCCGTGAGCCTCGCCTTCGTCTCCTCGGTGCGGCCGGCGAGGAGACCGATGGTCACGTGCACGATGGCGTGCCGCCGCTCCCCGGTCCCCTCGTACCCGTACACCGCGGTCCCGTCGCGGAGCACCGTCTTGCATGCCTCGGGCTTCGCCGCCGCGATCCCGACGACCGCCTCGTGCAGTTCCCGGACGAAGTCGCCGGCCTGCGCGGGCTCCTTCCAGACCTGGGTGTGGTCGACGGTGATCTGCGGCATGAGCACTCCTGTTCCGGGGGGGGACGGCCCGACCCTACTGCGCCGCCCGCCTGAAGACCGCCACGGTCCGCGCCGGGACGGTGAAGGTGCCCGAGCCGGCCGCGTAGGAGGAGGTCTTCACCACCGGGTCCGCGCCGGACGCCTGCACCGGGTGCAACCGGTAGGCGGTCCCGGCCAGGGCGGGGACCGTCTGCTGCCGGGTCCCCGGAGTGGCGTTGAAGACGACGACCAGGTCGCCGAGCTTCATCGTGATGACGCCCGGTGTCTCGTCCGTGCCGGACAGCGGGAAGGACAGCTCGCTCTGCACCTGGCCGGCCGTGCCGAGCGCGAACGCCTTCTCGGTCGTACGGATCTTCAGCAGGTCCTGGTAGGCGGCCGAACTGCCCTCGATCTGGGGGCAGCCGACCCTGACCGAGGCCAGCAGCGGCTTGGCGTACGCCCACTTGTCCTGGTTGCCTGACGCCATCGGCAGGCCCCGGCCGAAACCGTTGCCGTCGGCGCAGTTCCAGTGGATGGCGTTGAACCAGTCGCCGCTGTCGAAGGAGTTGCGGTCCAGCGACTTCGAGCGCAGCAGGTCGGTGCCGGCCTGCGACAGGGACGGGCCCTGGGAGAGGGTGGCGGTGGCCATCGCGAGGACCTGCATCCGGGCCCGGTCCGCCGCGGACGTGTCCTTGGGCAGCTTGTAGGCGAGGGCGTCGAACAGGGACTCGTTGTCGTGGGCGTCGACGTAGGCGAGGGCGTCGCCGGGCGCGTCCGCGTATCCGGCGGGCGAGCCGTTGTAGTCGATCTCGGCGCCGGTGACCTCCTTGCCGTCGGTGTCCGTGAAGTGGTACTTGGCGAGGTTGCCGGTCAGCCCGACCTTGATCAGGTCCTGGTAGTGCAGCAGCCGGGCCTTCTGCTCGGCCGAAGTGCCGTTCGCGGCCGATCCGTTGGGGTCGGTGTAGAGGCCGGAGGCGAAGCCCTGGACGCCGGGGTCTGCGTCGAAGGGGCTTCCGCCGCGCACCGCGTCGCGGGCCCGGTCGGAGAAGGTGGCGATGCCGGTGCCGGCCATGTTGGCCTGGGTGGCCTGCACGAAGCGGGCGTTGTCGGCGACCTCGCCGAAGTTCCAGCCCTCGCCGTACAGGATGATCTTCCTGCCGTCGACGCCGTCCTTCTTCAGGGTGAGCGCGTCGAGGGCCTTGCGGACGGCGAGGATGTTGGCCTTCGGGTGGTGGCCCATGAGGTCGAAGCGGAACCCGTCGACCTTGTACTCCTTGGCCCAGGTGACGATGGAGTCCACGACCAGCTTGCCCATCATCGCGTTCTCGGGCGCGGTGTTGGAGCAGCAGGTGGAGTTCGCCACCGAGCCGTCGGCGAGCAGCCGCTGGTAGTAGCCGGGCACGATCTTGTCCAGGACGGAGGTGTCCGCCTGGCCGCTGGCCGAGGTGTGGTTGTAGACGACGTCCATCACGACCCGCAGGCCGTCCTGGTTCAGCCCCTGCACCATCTGCCGGAACTGCCTGGTGCGCGCGGTGCCGTCCGGGTCGGTGGCGTAGGAGCCCTCGGGGACGGTGAAGTGGTACGGGTCGTAGCCCCAGTTGTAGGCGTCCTTCGCGGCGCTCGCGGCCACGCACGCCTGCTGCCGGTCGGAGTCGGCCGGGTAGGCGGCGAGGTCGCAGCCGGGGCTCTGCTGGTCTGCCTTCTTCTCGGGCACGGTGGCGAAGTCGAAGGCGGGCAGCAGGTGCACGTACGACGTCCCGGACTTCGCCAGCTCCTTGAGATGCCGGGAGCCGTCGCTGTCCTTGTCCGTGAAGGCGAGGTAGGTGCCCCGGTCCTTCGCCGGGACGGTCTTGTCCGCGATCGAGAAGTCCCGTACGTGCAGCTCCTGGATCTGCGCGTCCCTCAGCGGTACGGCCTCGGGCTTGCGCAGGGTGGACCAGCCGCTCGGGGCGAGGGACGGGTCGTCCAGATCGGCGACGACGCTGCGCTCGGAGTTCGCGGTGAGGGCGACCGAGTAGGGGTCGGTGACCTTGTTGGTGACCATCCGGCGGACGCTGGGCGCCCACACTCTGACCACGTACCGGTAGGTTTCGCCCTTCCAAGACGCGGGTCCGGTGAGCGACCAGACGCCGGTGGTGTCGTCGCGGTGCATGGGCTCGATCCGGCCCCCGATCTCCAGACCGACGCTCTGGGCGGTCGGCGCCCACACGGACAGGGTCGGCTTTCCGCCGTGGAGGACCGGGCCGAGCCGGGCCTTGGTGGCGGTCGGGTACAGGTCGTCCAGGACGCCCGCGATCTGCACGCCGGTCGCGGCGAGCACGGCACCATCGGCGGCGCGCTGGGAAGCGACCAGCTGACCGGTGAGCGCCTCGCGCACCCGACTGCGGTCCCGCGGGTCCACGGACCAGGCCGTGTAGTCCTTCAGATAGGGGAACCTGGCCTTCTGGGCATCCGTGAGGGTGGTCTTCTCCAGCCGCAGCCAGCGCTCGTCGTCGCTGGTGAGGGTCCCGTCCTTGACGGCGATGGAGCCGTCGTGGGAGTAGACGAGCTGGGTGGAGGCGGCGCCGTCGGCGCCGTCCCAGGCGACGGTGTCCCTGTCGATCCAGACCGCCTTCGAGGTGGCCGGGTCGAGGGCCGCGGCGCTGCCGGCGGGCTGCGGCAGCAGGTGCTTGTCCTGGCCGTTCAACAGCCACACCTCGTAGCCGTCGGCCTTGAGGTCCAGGGACTGGTCGGCGGCGAGGTCCTTCTCGTCGCCCTTGTGGATGATGTAGCTGAGGCTGGTGGCACCCGCGGCGAGCGGGACCTCGAAGACGGCGCCATAGGCATCAGTCTTCACCGGCTTCAGCGGGGCCGACCAGTCGGTGGGGTTCGCGGCACCCGTCCAGACGTGCAGGCCCCAGCCGTCGTAGTCGCCGTCGGCGCGGTGGTAGTGGAGGACCGCCTTGGTGGTGTCCGGCGCGGGGTACGACGACGGCCGCTGGGTCTGGACGCCGTCCTTGCCCTGCTGGACCCAGACCTCACCCGTCTTGGTGACGTCGATGCTCCGGTCGGCGTCGCCGTCCTTGTTCCCGTTCTTGTCCACGACCAGGAAGCCCACGTTCGAGGCGCCCGGCCTGACCTTGACGTAGGCGAAGGCGCCCCAGGCGTCCCGGCCGGTGAAGGGGTGCCCGGCCGGCCAGGTGGTGGCCTCGCCGTCGGCGATGTCGCCCCAGGCGTACAGGCCCCAGTCGGCGTAGTCGCCGTCGGTGCGCTGGTAGTGGACGATCACGTAGTCGCGCGCGGAGGCGGTGGGCGGGGCGGGCGCGGGTACGGCGCCGGTGGTGCTGTGCGCCGTGGCGCTCGCGGTGTGTCCGGCGCTGTCGGTCACGACGGCCTTGTAGCGCAGCGCGGTACCGGCCGGGACCTTGCCGCTCAGGGTCTGGGTGACCTGGTAGGGCGCGTGGTCGGCGGAGCCGAGGACCTGCCACTTCGCGTCGCCGACCTGGGCGGCGAAGACCACCCGGTTCAGCTGCCCGCCGGTGACGTCGGCACCGACGGTCACCGTGCCGGTGGCGCCGGCGGCCGGGGCGTCCAGGGTGAGGGCCGGCCTGGTGGCCGGCTTGTCGAGCGGGCCGGACGCCTTGTAGACGACGGCGGACTCGGCCGGGACGGTCACGGTGACCCGGCGCTCGCCGTCGGAGCTGACGCTGCCGGTCGCGCCGTAGACGCCCCGGTACGGCATCCCGGCCGAACCGGTCGCGAAGGTGGCCGTCCTGGCCTCACTCGCGTTGTTGAAGGCGACGATGTACTCCTGGCCGCTCCTGGCGTCGGTGCGGGTGAAGGCGTAGATCCCGGCGCCGTCGGCGGCGTACCGCTCGCTCTGGACGCCGTCGGTCAGGGCCGGGTTGGCCTTGCGCAGCGCCGCGAGGCCGGCGATCTGCCGGTACAGCGGCGCCTTCGTGTCGTAGGAGTCGTCGGCGTGGGTGCGGTCGGTGCCGATCTCGTCGTCGGCGAGGTAGGCGGGCACCTTGGAGGCGAACATGGTCTGGCGGGCTTCCTTGTCGCCGCCGTTCCCGGTGAAGCCCTGTTCGTCGCCGTAGTAGACGACCGGGTTGCCGCGGCTGAGGAACATCACCTCGTTGGCCAGCTCGTCCTTCTTCAGCAGTTCGGCGTCCGGGGCGTTCGGGTTGTCCTGCTTCAGGAAGTACCCGATGCGGCCCATGTCGTGGTTGCCGAGGAAGGTGACCTGCTCGTACGCGTTGGCCCGGTCGGTCGTGTACTTGTAGTCGTCGCCGAGGACGCCCGCCAGCTTCCGCGCGCTCGCGCCCCGGGAGGCGTAGCCGCGGGCGGCCTGCTGGAAGGGGAAGTCGAGGGTGGCGTCGAGGCGGCCGCGGGTGACGTAGGGGGCGGTGACCGAGGTGTCGGTGTCGTACGTCTCGCCGAACAGGAAGAAGTTCTTCCGGCCGTGCGCCGCCGCGTAGCGGTCGAGTGCGGTGGCCCACTGGGTCCAGAAGGGCAGGTCGACGTTCTTGGCGGTGTCGATGCGGAACCCGTCGACGGCGAAGTCCTTCACCCACCGCTCGTAGATCCGCTCCATGCCGTGCACGACCTCGGGACGCTCGGTCCACAGGTCGTCCAGGCCGTCGAAGTCGCCGTAGGTGCCGGACTCGCCGGCGAAGGTGGAGTCGCCCCGGTTGTGGTACATCGTCGGATCGTTGAGCCAGGCCGGGACCTTGGACTCGCTGGTGACCCGCGGGGTGTACGGGAAGGAGGCGGCGGAGACGGCCGGGAACTTCTTGGTGCCGTCCGCGTAGTCGGCGTCGTCGAAGGGCCTGCCGTCCTTGGTGAGGTACGGGTAGGCGCCCTTGGAGCGGTAGTCGGAGGAGTTCTCCTGGTTCGTCACCACGTCGGCGGTGTGGTTGGTGATGACGTCGAAGAAGACCTTCATGCCCCTGGCGTGGGCCTTGGAGATGAGGTCCTTCAGGTCCTGGTTGGTGCCGAAGTGCGGGTCGACACGGGTGAAGTCGGTGATCCAGTACCCGTGGTAGCCCGCCGAGGCGTTGGCGCCGGTCCCCTGCACCGGGATGTTCTTGAAGATGGGTGCCAGCCACAGGGCGGTGGTGCCGAGTCCCTTGATGTAGTCCAGCTTCCGGGTGACGCCCTTGAGGTCGCCGCCCTGGAAGAAGCCCTCGTCGGTGGGGTCGTACCCGGTCGTCATGCGCGAACCGGTGAGCCCGCCCCGGTCGTTGGCCTTGTCGCCGTTGGCGAACCGGTCCGGCATGAGGAAGTAGAACTGCTCGTGGGTGTCGCCGTGCCGGGCCGGCTGGGCCGCGAGGGCCGTGTCCGACGGGGGCGGGGGCGGGGTGGCGGCCTGCGCGGCGGGCGCGGCCAGTGGCTGCACGAGTGCGGCCGTGAGCGCGGCGACGGCGAGGGCCGCGGCTCTCCTGCGGTGGGTGGTGCGACGCCGTGCGGGCGTCGGCCATCTTGGTATCACAGGCAAGAACTCCTTGCGATGGCGGCTCGATCGGGGCCGACCCGAGGCCGCGGCTCGGGCCTCGATGCCGGGCGCCCGCGCGACCGTACCGCCCGCGAAAGGCTTGCAGCAAGAGTCCTGAAACAGGCGGAAAGAAATTTCAACCGCAGTGGCCCGCATCGCCATGGGGGTGCGATGCGGGCCGGCTCCCGGTTCAGCAGGAGGACTTGCCGGTGTAGATCGCCAGCGCGGTGTTCGGGGCGACCGAGGCGGTGAACCAGCCGGTGCCGTTGACCGTCACCGTGGTGTTGTTCTGCACGTTGCAGTAGGTGCCGGCGGGCAGCGAGGTCTGGAAAGAGCGGTTGGCCGTGGTGCCCTCGTGGTTGACGACCACATAGCCCTTGGCGCCGCGGCCGAAGGCGATCAGGTTGTCGCCGTCGTCCCACCAGTTGGAGACCGGCTGCCCGCGGGTGGCGTTGCGGAAGGCGACCATGGACTTGATCTCCGGCCAGGCGTGCTGGCATTTCCAGCCGTCCTGCCAGCAGGCGTTGACCTGACCGTTGTTCGGCGGGCCCGCGTCGGCGTCGCTCCACTCGTAGCCGGAGTTGATGTCCGGGGCGCCGTAGGGCCAGGCCAGCATGAAGACGTTGGCCAGCGTGTAGTTGGCGCCGTCCTTGTAGTTCAGGGTGGAGCCGTTGCGCTCGGTGTCGTGGTTGTCCACGAAGACCCCGGCAACGTTGCCGGGCAGATAGCCCCAGCCCTCGCCGAAGTTGTTCAGGTAGGCGAGCTTCTCGCTGTTGAAGACGCGCTTGAGGTCGTAGGCGTAGCGGAACTCCTGGACGTCCCCGTTGCCCGTGTACTCGGTGGGCTGGACGGCCTCGCCCGCGCCGTAGATGACCTCCTGCTTCCAGTAGACGCCGGGGTTGGTCAGCCGGCTCTTGATGTTCGCCAGGTCGGCGGCGGCGATGTGCTTGGCCGCGTCGATGCGGAAGCCGTCGGCGCCGAGGGAGAGCAGGTCGTTCATGTACCCGGCGATCGTCGCGCGGACGTGCTCGGAGCCGGTGTCCAGGTCGGCCAGGCCGACGAGTTCGCAGTTCTGGACGTTCGAGCGGTCCTGGTAGTTGTCGACCGGTGTCCGGCAGGTGTGGAAGTCGGAGTCCGAGTACAGGCCGGGGTAGCTGTACTTGGTGTACTGCGTGCCCCCGGTCCCGGTGCCGCTGCCGGCCGTCATGTGGTTGACGACCGTGTCCACCACGACCTTCACGCCGGCCGCGTGGCAGGTGGAGATCATGTTCTTGAAGGTGCTCCGGTCGCCGAGCCGGCCCGCGATCTTGTACGACACGGGCTGGTACGAGGTCCACCACTGGGAGCCCTGTATGTGCTCCTCGGGCGGCGAGACCTGCACATAGCCGTATCCCGCGGGCCCCAGCGTGCTGGTGCACTCGCGGGCCACCGAGGCGTAGTTCCACTCGAACAGGACGGCGGTGACGTCTTTGGTGCCGGGTGGGGAGGCGGCGGCACTCGTCGGGGTCATGACAAGGGCGGCGGCCGCGAGGGCGACCACCCCCGAGAGGGTCTTGCGTACCATGTGGGGTTCCTTCGTCGCTGAAGGTACTTTCTGCAAAGTTTCAGAAACCTTGCGGTGACGCAGATGTTAAAGGCCCGCTGCCGGAAAAGGCAGCGGGCCGAAGAGAAGTTGATGCAAGAAATTTCACACGGGGCGTCAGACCGCCGCGGTCCACCACACGGTGGTGTCGGCGGCCACCTTCGCCTCGCCGCCGGTCTCGGCCACCTCACCGCTCGCCAGCAGCACTCGGCCGTACGCCGGGGTGGTCACCGACTCACCCGTGGTGTTGGTGACGCACACGAACTCGCCCCGGCGGAAGGCCAGGACGCCCTCGGGCGCGCGCAGCCACTCCAGGGTGTCCCCGGCGCCCAGGCCGGGCTGGGCACGGCGGGCGGCGAGGGCGGCGCGGTACAGCTCCAGGGTGGAGCCGGCCGCCCCGGTCTGCGCCTCGACGCTCAGCTCGCCCCAGCCCTCCGGCTGCGGGAGCCAGCTGCCGCCGTCGCCGAAGCCGTACGACGGGCCCGTGCGGGTCCACGGGATCGGCACCCGGCAGCCGTCGCGGAAGCCGTCCTGACCCGCGCCGCGGAAGTACGCGGGGTCCTGGCGCACCTCGTCGGGCAGGTCCACGACGTCCGGCAGGCCCAGCTCCTCGCCCTGGTAGAGGTAGGCGGAGCCGGGCAGCGCCAGCATCAGCAGGGTGGCGGCGCGGGCCCGGCGCAGGCCGAGTTCGCGGTCGCCGGCGGTGCGGATCTGGGTGCCGAGGCCGGGCGGGTTGGCGAAGCGGGTGGCGTGCCGGGTGACGTCGTGGTTGGACAGCACCCAGGTGGCCGGGGCGCCGACCGGGCGCATCGCCGCCAGCGTGGAGTCGATGACCGCGCGCAGCTCCGCCGCGTCCCAGGCCGTCGAGAGGTACTGGAAGTTGAACGCCTGGTGCAGTTCGTCCGGGCGGACGTAGTTGGCGGTGCGCTCGACGGTCGGGGTCCACGCCTCTGCGACGAAGATTCGCTCCGGGGGTTCCCCTGGCCGAAGGCTGGGGGCGTACTCGTCGAGGATGGTCCGCCACTGCCGGTAGATGGCGTGCACGCCGTCCTGGTCGAAGAACGGCATGACATCGTTGCCCAGCAGTTTCAGCTGCTCGCCCGCGCCGAGGTCGGGCAGCCCCTCGGCCTTGACCAGGCCGTGCGCCACGTCGATGCGAAAGCCGTCCACGCCCATGTCCAGCCAGAAGCGCAGGATGGAGCGGAACTCGTCGCCGACCGCCGGGTGTTCCCAGTTGAGGTCGGGCTGCTCGGGCGCGAACAGGTGCAGGTACCACTCGCCGGGCGTGCCGTCGGGCTCGGTGACACGGGTCCAGGCCGGGCCGCCGAAGATGGACTCCCAGTCGTTGGGCGGCAGTTCGCCGTCCGCGCCCTTGCCGGGGCGGAAGTGGTAGCGCTCCCGCAGCGGGGAGCCGGGGCCCTCGGCGAGGGCGCGCTTGAACCACTCGTGCTGGTCGGAGGAGTGGTTGGGCACCAGGTCCACGATGATGCGCAGGCCGAGCCCGTGGGCCTCGCGGATCAGCGCGTCGGCGTCCAGCAGGGTGCCGAACATCGGGTCGACCGCGCGGTAGTCGGCCACGTCGTAGCCGGCGTCGGCCTGCGGGGAGGCGTAGAAGGGGCTGAGCCACACCGCGTCGACGCCGAGGTCGCGCAGGTACGGCAGGCGGGAGCGTACGCCCTCCAGGTCGCCCATGCCGTCGCCGTTGCTGTCGGCGAAACTGCGCGGGTAGACCTGGTAGATGACCGCCTCCCGCCACCAGTCGCGGCGGTGGCCGGCGACGGTGGCGGTGGCGGAGTCGGTGGCCGGGGCGGCGGTGTGCTGCTGGCTCATGGCTTCCTTGGTGGTGACGGAATTCGGGATGGGGGCACCCCCCGGCTCGAGCGAGGCGGCCGCGATGTCAGCGGGGTCGGAGGGACACCGCGGCCGCCTACCCGCGCGGCCAGGCGCGCGGGAGCCTCTGGTGGTGCGGGCGCGTCAGCCCTTGGTGCCGCCGGAGGTGAGACCGGTGACGAGGTTCTTCTGCACCAGGTAGAAGAACACCGAGACGGGTATCGCGATCAGCACCGCGGTGGCGGCCATGTAGTTCCACTCGGCGTCGTGCTCGCTGACGAAGGTCTGGAGGCCGACGGCGAAGGTGTACTTGGAGTCGTCCAGCATGAAGGTGGTCGCGAAGGCCACCTCGGCGACCGCGGTGATGAAGTTGTAGAACGCGGCGACGGCCAGGCCCGGCCGGGCCAGCGGCAGGATCAGCCGGAAGAAGGTGCCGAACGGGGTGAGGCCGTCCACCCGGCCCGCCTCGTCGATCTCGATCGGGATCGTGTCGAAGTAGCCCTTGAGCAGCCAGGCGCTGTACGGCACCGCGGTGGTGCAGTTGACGAGGATCAGCGCCCAGTAGGAGTCGATGAGACCCAGGTCGCTGAAGATCTGGTACATCGGCACGATCAGGACGGCGATCGGGAACGCCTGCGTGAGCAGCAGGACCCACATCAGCTGCTTGTGGCCGGGGAAGCGCATCCGGGACACGGCGTAGCCGGTGGTCGCGGCGAGCAGTACGCCGACGACGGTGGTGCCGAGGGCCACGATCATCGTGGACTTGAACCAGCTGAAGAACTCGGTGTGCTGGAGCACGAAGCCGTAGTTGGAGAAGCTCATCTTCCCGGCGATGCCGCCGGGGTGCAGGTAGTCGTTCTTGTCCGGCCCGAGCGAGAGGTAGACCAGCCAGGCCACGGGCGCCAGCGCGACGAGGCTCGCGACGATGAGGCCGGCGTGCAGCAGGACGGTGCCGAGGGGGCCGCGCTCGCCCGGTCGGCGGCCCTGGCGGGCGGGCTTCGCGGCGGGGGCCGGTGCGTCGGCCGGCTTTGCGAGGGTGGTGGTGCTCATGGCGGCGGCTCCTGCGGCGTCAGACGGCGAGCTGGTCATTGCGCTTCAGCCAGCGGAAGTAGAAGGAGGTGAAGACGGTGACGATCGACAGCAGCAGTACGCCGTACGCGGCGGACTGGGCGAAGTCGCGCGGCTGCTGGCCGAAGCCCAGGTAGTAGGCCCAGGTGACGAGGATCTGGGCGTCCGGGGCGCTGGTCGGGCCGAACAGCAGGAAGATGATGGCGAACTGGTTGAAGGTCCAGATGACGCCGAGCAGCACCACCGTGGAGCTGACCGAGCGCAGGCCGGGCAGGGTGACGTGCCGGAAGCGCTGCCAGGCGTTGGCGCCGTCCATCCGCGCCGCCTCGTACAGGGCGGTGTCGATGGACTGGAGGCCGCCGAGCAGCGAGAGCATCATGAACGGCACACCGCACCAGGTGTTGACCATGATGGCGGCGAAGCGCTGCCAGAAGGTGTCCTCCAGCCACTGCGGCTGCGGCAGGTGCAGCGCGTGCAGGAGCTGGTTGAGCACTCCGGAGTCGGAGAGCATGATCCGCCAGGAGAAGACGGTGACGAAGGTGGGCACCGCCCACGGCAGGACGAGCAGCACCCGGTAGACGGTGCGCCCGCGCAGCTTCTGGTTCAGCATCAGCGCGAGGCCGAGGCCGAAGGTGTAGTGCAGGGTCACACAGGCGACCGTCCACACGATCGTCCAGATCATGTGGGACCAGAAGCGGTCGTAGGACAGCGGGCCCCACAGGATGTTCTTGTAGTTGTCCAGCCCGACGAACTTGTAGGTCGCGGCGATGTGGTTGACACCGATGGTGCGCGCCGAGTTGAGGCTGTTGGCGTCGGTCAGGGTGAGATAGAAGCCCCGCACGAGCGGGTAGCCGACGAGCACGGCGAGCACGATGACCACCGGGGCGATCATCGCGTAGGCGTACCAGTATTTCTGGAGGCTGTTCCGCATGCGCTGCCCCAGCCCTGGCCGAGGCGCGCGGTCACCGCGGCTCTTGCCGGTCACGCGGTCGATGGCGACTGTCATGGTTCGACACCTTCAGATGGTTCAAGGATGGCCGGGCACAGGGCGGGGGCCGCCGGCTGCCTCCTCGTGGGTGAGGCAGCCGGCGGCCGTCCGGGCTTACTTGGCGAAGTCGGGGACCAGCTTGCCGATCGCGATGTCGGCGTTGCTCAGACCCGTGTCCAGCGACTCCTTGCCGCTGGCGATCTTCGGCAGCTCGGTGTCGAGCGGCGCCCACAGGGAGCCGTACTCGGGCAGCGACGGGCGGGGCTGGGCGGCGGACAGCACGCGCTGGAAGCCGGCGGTGCCCGGATCGGCCGTCACCTTGGCGGTGTAGGCGTCCATGCGGGTCGGCAGGGTGGCGTTGTTCAGCGCGATGGTCTCCTGGGAGGAGGCCGACGTCATGAAGTTGACGAACTTCAGGGCCGCCGCCTGGTGCGCCTTGTCGGAGCCGGCGTACACCGAGAGGTTGTGACCGCCGGTCGGGGCCTCCGCCTTGCCGGTGGAGCCGGCCGGGACGACCGCGACGCCCAGGTTGGCCTTGTCCTTGAAGGCGCTGCCCTTGTAGATGTTCGTGTTCTCCCAGGGGCCCTGGATGATCGCGGCGACCTTGCCGCCTGAGAACGCGTCCATGATGTGGGCGTAGGCGTCCGGGGTGGTGTCGGCCTTGTGCAGGCCCTTGCCGGAGAACAGGCTCAGCCAGGTGCCGAACGCCTTCTTGGCGGCCGGCGTGTCGATGGTGACCTTCTTGGCGTTCACGTCGACGGTGTCGGTGCCCTCGCCGTACAGGAACGGCTGGCCGTAGTAGCCCTGGGTGGAACCCCAGTAGCCGTCGGCGCCGGTCTTGTCCTTGATCTTGGCGGCGTCGGACTTCAGCTCGTCCCAGGTCTTCGGCGGCGTGGTGATGCCGGCCTTCGCGAACAGGGCCTTGTTGTAGACCAGGGCCAGGGTGTCGGTGACCAGCGGTACGCCGTAGGTCTTGCCCTCGTACTGCGCCTGCTTGACCAGGTTCGGCTCGAACTTGGCCTGGTCGGCAAGGGCCTCGGTGCCGTCCAGCGGCAGGAAGTAGCCCTTCTTGGCGAAGGCGGGGGTCCAGCCGACCTCGGAGCGCAGCACGTCCGGGGCGCCGGAGGCACCCGCGGCGGTGTCGAACTTGTTCTGCGCCTGGTCGAAGGGGACGTTGACGTACTTGACCTTGATGTCCTTGTTCGCGGCTTCGAACTTCTGGACGAGCGCTTTGTACGTCGGTGCCTCGTTCGTGGCGTTGGAGGTGTCCCACCAGGTGATGGTGACCGGCCCGTCCGACTTGCCGTCGCCGCTTCCGCCGCCACAGGCCGTCGCCGCGAGGGCGAGGGACGCCACCAGTGCGGAGGCCGCTATGCCACGCCGCATGAGTTCTCCTTGAGGGTTAAGCCCGAGTGATGCCGACTGCGCCGATGGAGGAGGCTGCCGGGCGACAGGGAACGTAACAGCGATGTAAGCATTACGAAAGGCCTTGCAGAAAAAAAGTGCAAGGGAACCCGATGGTTACCCTGTCGTTACCGCTCAGCGGCTTGCGGCAACGTGTGCAAGACTCTGCAAGCTCTTGCCACCGACGCACATAGACGAACTCGAGGGAGCGCGATGAGGCAGCAACCCGCAGGGGGTCGTTCGACCGGGCGAGCCCGGCGCCCGAGCGGTGTGCAAGGCGGGAGACGACCGGTACAGTCCAGTGGCGTGACCACACGGCTTGCCGACATCGCAGCGCAGGCGGGGGTGAGCGAAGCGACCGTCAGCCGGGTCCTCAACGGGAAGCCGGGCGTCGCCGCCACCACCCGCCAGTCCGTGCTCGCCGCACTCGACGTGCTCGGCTACGAGCGGCCGGTGCGCCTGCGCCAGCGCAGCGAGGGTCTGGTCGGACTGATCACGCCGGAGCTGGAGAACCCGATATTCCCCGCCCTGGCGCAGGTCATCGGGCAGGCGCTGACCCGCCAGGGCTACACCCCGGTGCTCGCCACCCAGACGCCGGGCGGCTCCACCGAGGACGAGCTGACCGAGATGCTGGTGGACCGCGGGGTGGCGGGCATCATCTACGTCTCCGGGCTGCACGCCGACACCACCGCCGACATGCAGCGCTACGAGCGACTGCGGGCGCGGGGCGTGCCGTTCGTGCTGGTGGACGGGTTCTCACCGCGGGTGCAGGCGCCGTTCATCTCCCCTGACGACCGTGCCGCGATGACGCTCGCGGTGACCCACCTGGCCTCGCTCGGCCACACCCGGATCGGGCTCGCGCTGGGGCCGAAGCGGTTCGTGCCCGTGCAGCGCAAGATCGAGGGCTTCCTGCGGGCGATGCAGGACCAGTTGGGGCTCGGCGCCGAGATGGTGGAGACCGAGCTGGTGCAGCACTCGCTGTACACGCTGGAGGGCGGTCAGGCGGCCGCGACGGCGCTGATCGACCGGGACTGCACCGCGGTGGTCTGCGCCAGCGACATGATGGCCCTCGGCGCCATACGGGCCGCCCGGCAGCGGGGCCTGGAGGTCCCGCGGGACGTGTCCGTGGTCGGTTTCGACGACTCCCCGCTGATCGCGTTCACCGATCCGCCGCTGACCACGGTCCGCAAGCCGGTCCCGGCGATGGGTCAGGCGGCGGTGCGCACGCTCCTGGAGGAGATCGGCGGTACGCCCGCGCCGCACAGCGAGTTCGTGTTCATGCCGGAGCTGGTGGTGCGCGGCTCGACGGCATCGGCGCCGCATCTCCTGCGTACGTCGTAGAAACGTGCGCGGCGGACCCGACTTTGGGTTGATCGGGCGCTGAGGCCGTTTTCTGGCAGACTTGATGCCCATGAGTGACTCGACCGTGACGCAGTGGGAAGGTCGCGAAGAGGCGTCCGGACCGCGGGCCGACACGGGCAGGGACGGCAGCCCGGCGCGCGGTGTGCTGGGCCGGCTGCGGCGGCCGCGCAGACCCCGGCTCTGGTTCGAGATCCTGTTGATCGCGGTGAGTTACTGGACGTACTCGCTGATCCGCAACGCGGTGCCGGAGCAGAAGGCCGAGGCGCTGCGCAACGCGGACTGGATCTGGCGCACGGAGCACGCGCTGGGCATCGACGTCGAGCGATCCGTCAACCACGCGGTGAACGCGGTGACTTGGCTGATCATCGGCATGAACTACTACTACGCCACCCTGCACTTCGTCATGACGCTCGGCGTCCTGGTGTGGCTGTACCGGTGGCATCCGGGCCGGTACGCGGCCGCGCGCCTCGCGCTGTTCGCCACCACGGGGGGCGCGTTGGTGGGCTACTACCTGTTCCCGCTCGCCCCGCCCCGCCTGATGCGGGGCGGGGGGTTCGTGGACACGGTGATGGTGCACCACACCTGGGGCTCGATGGCCTCCGGGGACCTCAAGCACATGTCCAACCAGTACGCGGCGATGCCGTCCATGCACATCGGCTGGTCGCTGTGGTGCGGGCTGACGATCTTCGCGCTGGCGTCGGTGCCCTGGGTGCGGGTGCTGGGGCTGCTGTATCCGCTGGCCACGCTGCTGGTCATCGTCTCCACCGCCAACCACTTCTGGCTGGACGCGGTGGGCGGCGTCCTCTGCCTCTCGTTCGGGTTCGGGGTGGCACGGGTCTGGTACGGAGCGGGGCCGTACGCCCTGCCCCGCAGGGTGCGCGAGGGCGCGGGCCGCCGGCCCGGTTACGCCTCGTCGTCGTAGAAGAGTTCCTCCATGACCATGCGGGCCTTGCGCGTCGTACGGCCGTAGGCGTCCAGCATGTCGCCGGCGTGGCCCTCGCCGTAGCCCAGGTAGCGGCCCACCGCGGCCAGCTCGCGGGGCTGGGTGGGGAAGGTGTCGCCCGCCCGGCCGCGCACCAGCATCACCGCGTTGCGCACCCGTGTGGCCAGCACCCACGCCTCGTCCAGGGTGGCCGCCTCCTCCTCGCCCAGCAGGCCCGCCTCCCGCGCGGCCGCCAGCGCGGCGCGGGTGCGGGTGGTGCGCAGGCCGGGGATCTCGTGGGCGTGCCGCAGCTGGAGCAGCTGGACCGTCCACTCCACGTCGGAGAGGCCGCCGGGGCCCAGCTTGGTGTGCAGCCGGGGGTCGGCGCCGCGGGGCAGCCGTTCCGACTCCATGCGGGCCTTCAGCCGGCGGATCTCGCGCACGGAGTCGTCGGTCAGGCCGCGCGCCGGGTAGCGCAGCGGGTCGATCAGCTCGACGAAGCGGCGGCCGAGGTCGGCGTCGCCCGCGAACGGCTCGGCCCGCAGCAGCGCCTGGGACTCCCAGACAAGGGACCAGCGGCGGTAGTACGCCGCGTACGACTTCAGCGTGCGCACCAGCGGGCCCGACTTGCCCTCCGGGCGCAGGCCGGCGTCGATCAGCAGGGGCGGGTCGGCGCTGGGGAGCTGGAGCAGCCGGCGCATCTCGGCGACGACCTTGTTCGCGGCGGCGGCGGCCTCGTGCTCGTCCACGCCCTCCTGCGGTTCGTGGACGAACAGCACATCGGCGTCGGAGCCGTAGCCCAGTTCGTGGCCGCCGAACCGGCCCATGCCGATGATCGCGAACCGGGTGGGCAGCGTGTCGCCCCAGCCGGCCCGGACCACCGCGCGCAGCGTGCCAGCCAGGGTGGCCGCGGTGAGGTCGGAGACGGCACCGCCGACGAGGTCCACCAGGGCGCCCTGGTCGGCCTGAACGGGGGTGGCGTCGGTGCCGTAGGAGGCGACGATGTCGGCGGCGGCGGTGCGGAAGAGTTCGCGGCGGCGCACGCCGCGGGCCGCGGTGACACCCTGCTCGCTGTTCTCCGCCCGGCCGACGGCGGCCAGGATCTCCTGTTCGAGCGCGGCACGGCCACGGGGCGTCAGACCGCTCGCCGCGCCGTCCCCGTCGCCGAGCAGGGCGACCGCTTCGGGGGCGCGCATCAGGAGGTCGGGGGCCAGCCGGCCCGCCGACAGCACGCGGGCCAGGTTCTCGGCGGCGGCGCCCTCGTCGCGCAGCAGGCGCAGGTACCAGGGGGTCTTGCCGAGGGCGTCGGAGACCTTGCGGAAGTTCAGCAGACCGGCGTCCGGGTCGGCGGAGTCCGCGAACCAGCCCAGGAGTACGGGCAGCAGGGTGCGCTGGATCGCGGCCTTGCGGGTGACGCCCGAGGCGAGGGCCTCCAGGTGGCGCAGGGCCGCGGCGGGGTCGGCGTAGCCGAGGGCGACCAGGCGTTCGCGGGCGGCCTCGGGCCGCAGCCGGGCCTCGCCGGGGGCGAGCTGGGCGACGGCGTCCAGGAGCGGGCGGTAGAACAGCTTCTCGTGCAGCCGTCGTACGACGCCGGCGTGCCGCTTCCACTCGCGGTTCAGCTCGGTGACGGGGTCGGCGCGCAGGCCGAGGGAGCGGCCCAGGCGGCGCAGGTCCTCCTCGGCGGTGGGGACGAGGTGGGTGCGGCGCAGGCGGTAGAGCTGGATGCGGTGCTCCATCGCGCGCAGGAAGCGGTACGCCTCGTCCAGGCGGGCGGCGTCCTCGCGGCCCACGTAGCCGCCGGCGGCGAGGGCCTCCAGGGCGGCCAGGGTGCTGCCGCTGCGCAGGGCGGGGTCGGCGCGGCCGTGGACCAACTGGAGGAGCTGTACGGCGAATTCGACGTCCCGCAGGCCGCCGGGGCCGAGCTTGAGTTCGCGGTCGACTTCGGCGGCGGGGATGTTGTCGACCACGCGGCGGCGCATCTTCTGCACGTCCGCCACGAAGTTGTCGCGGTCGGCGGCCTGCCAGACCAGGGGGTGCAGCGCGGCCAGGTATTCCTGGCCCAGGTTCTCGTCGCCGGCCACCGGGCGGGCCTTGAGGAGGGCCTGGAACTCCCAGGTCTTCGCCCAGCGTTGGTAGTAGGCGAGGTGGGAGGAGAGGGTGCGGACGAGGGGGCCGTTGCGGCCCTCGGGGCGGAGGTTGGCGTCCACCGGCCAGATGGAGCCCTCGACGGTGGTCTCGGAGCAGATCCGCATCAGGTGGGAGGCGAGGTTGGTGGCCGCGCGCAGGGCCTTGGTCTCGTCGGTGCCCTCGGTGGCTTCCGCCACGAAGATCACGTCCACGTCGGAGACGTAGTTCAGTTCGTGGCCGCCGCACTTGCCCATGCCGATCACGGCGAGGCGGCAGGCGGCGGCGTCCTCGGGGGCCGCGGCCCGCGCCATGGCCAGGGCGGCGCGGAGGGTGGCGGTGGCGAGGTCGGCCAGTTCGGCGGCGGTCTCGGCGACGTCCGTGGTGCCGCAGACGTCGCGGGCGGCGATGGACAGCAGGCAGCGGCGGTAGGCGACGCGGAGGGTGACGGGGTCGGTGGCGTCCGCCAGGCAGCGTTCGAATTCCGTGACGCCGGGGTGGAGGTCCTGGGGCTCGTAGGTGACCAGGGCCTGCCAGTCGGAGGGGTGGCGGGCGAGGTGGTCGGCGAGGGCGGTGGAGGCGCCGAGGACGCCCAGGAGGCGGTCGCGCAGGGGTTTGGCCGCGAGGAGGGTGTCGAGGAGTTCGCGGTGGGAGTCCGGGGCGGGCTGGGCTTCCAGGAGGCGGACGAGGCCGTGCAGGGCGAGGTCGGGGTCGGCGGTGGCGCCCAGGGCTTCGAGGAGGAAGGGGTCGTCGCGGACGTGGGCGAGTCCGGGGGTGTCGAGGAGGCGTTCGGCGGCGGTGGCGTCGGTGAAGCCGTGTCGGAGCAGGCGCGTGAAGGTGCTGCTTCTGCGGCCCGGCGTCATGTTCGGGGCTCCCCTCGGGGTGGCTCTGGTCCTGGAGGGGAGCGTAGTCGCCTGCGGCGGGCTGTGCCGGGTCGGGTGGGGGGTGGGCGTGGGGTTGGGGGTGGGGGCGGCAGCACGGTGGGTGCGGGTTCGCGTCGGGTACGGCAGCAGACGGATGCCTGCGGCGCAGGCGCGGCGCCGTCGTGGCCTTTGACGCGCCTCGCAGGGGCGGTGCGTCGGTGCCGCGCCGGGTGGTGTCCGTCCTCGGTCCGGCGGTCCGGGGGTTCAGGGGTGCGGGGGGTTTTCGCCGGCCGCTGCGGGCGGACACCACCCGGCACGTCCCCTCCCCGCCGTGCGCGGGTGCGGCAGCGTCGTGGTGAGGAGGGTCGTCTGCATCGTCTCCGCCGCCTTGACGGCCGCGTCGCCGCAGCAGTTGTTGAAGAGGAGATGGACTTCCTCGGTGCGGGTGGCCAGGTGGTGGACGCGGGGGAGCCAGTCCGTCAGCTCCTGGGGGGTGTAGTGGTGGCGGAAGCGGTCCTCCTTGGTGCCGGTGCCCCAGTGGGGGCTGTGGCCGTGGAAGCGGATCAGGGAGAGGTGGGGGGTGGTGACGAGAGGGGTCGGGGGGAGGGTGGGGGCGTCCACGGAGACGGCGGTGGCGTTCAGGTCCGTGAGGAACGGGAGCGTGCGGGCGCTCTGCCACCAGGCGGGGTTGCGGAACTCCACGGCGAAGGGCCAGTCGCGGGCCCGTTCGCGGGCCGCGCGGATGAAGGTCTCGGCGGCCGGGCCGGGGGTGAGGGACGGCGGGTACTGGAAGAGGAGGGTGCCGAGGCGGCCGGCGGTGCGCAGGGGGGTCAGGGCCTCGGCGTAGCGGGTCCACACCTCGGTCAGGAGGGCGTCGTCGCGGGGGTGGCCGCGCAGGTCCGGGGGGAGGGCGGAGGGGCGGGTGGGGTGGCCGGTGAGGAGGGCGTGGGCCTTGACGTCGAAGCGGAAGCCGTCGGGGGTGCGCTCGGCCCAGTGGGCGGTGGTGCGGGCTGTCGGCAGGGCGTAGTACGGGGAGTCCACCTCGACCACGGGGAAGCGGGTGGCGTAGTGGCGCAGGCGGCCCTCGGTGTCGCGGTGGCCGGGCGGGTACCAGCCGCTGGCCAGGAGGGCGCGGTCGGTCCAGCCGCAGGTGCCGATGAGGATGTTCGCCATGGGAGCGGGGGTACCCAGTAGTTCACCGGGTTTTCATCGCGGGGGGTCGGCCGGCGCCGGGAAGGAGCATTCTGGCGTGTGCATGCTCAGTTCGTACGTCAACCCCGATCCTCCCGGAGGTCGTTGTGTCCGGCAGTTCCCCGTTCCGCCGTACCCGTACCGCCATGGCGTCCGTGGCTTCCCTCGTCGCCGCGACCGGTCTGTGGGCCGGACTCGGCGGTGAGACCGCGCAGGCCGCGAGTGGTGTGCCCCGCCCGGACCACGTGGTGGTCGTGGTGTTCGAGAACCACGCCGACAGCCAGGTCATCGGGTCCTCCAGCGCGCCGTACATCAACTCGCTGAAGAGTGGCGGGGCTTACCTGTCGCAGTCGTACGCCATCACGCATCCCAGTCAGCCGAACTACTTCGCCCTGTTCTCGGGGGCGACCCAGGGCATCACGGACGACAGCTGCTACACGCCGGGGTTCTCGTCCGCGCCGAACCTGGCGTCCGAGCTGATCGCGGCCGGGCGCAGTTGGGCGAGTTACAACGAGTCGCTGCCCAGCCAGGGATCGACCGTGTGCAGCAGCGGGAAGTACGCGCGCAAGCACAATCCGTGGTTCGGGTTCGCCAACGTGCCCACGTCGAGCGCGAAGACCTTCGCGCAGTTCCCGGCGGACTACTCGACGCTGCCGCAGGTGTCGTTCGTGACGCCGAACCTGTGCAGCGACATGCACGACTGCTCGGTGGCCACCGGGGACACCTGGCTGAAGAACAACCTCGGCGGGTACGCGAGTTGGGCCAAGACGCACAACAGCCTGCTCGTCGTCACCTTCGACGAGGACGACTCCAGCAGCGGCAACCGGATTCCGACCCTGCTGTACGGGCAGCCGGTGGTCGCGGGGTCGTCCAGTTCCGTCACGTACAACCACTACGACGTCCTGCGCACCCTGGAGGACAGCCAGGGGCTGAGCGCGCACGCGGGCAACGCCGCCACCGCGAAGGACATCGGCGGGATCTGGGCGTCCTCCTGACGAGGGGCTTCCCGGCCCAGGTGCGCTGGGCCGGGGAGTCATCCACTCCGCCCAGGAATAGGAGGAGTCCCGCGGTGGAGCCGTCCGCTCCGGTGCCGCGCGGCCCCTGCGGGGGCGGCTACAGCACCGGCAGGTTCTTCCGCAGCTCGAACGCCGTGACCTCCGAGCGGTACTCCTCCCACTCCTGGCGCTTGTTGCGCAGGAAGAAGTCGAAGACGTGCTCGCCCAGGGTCTCGGCGACCAGGTCGCTGCGTTCCATCAGGGTCAGGGCCTCGCCGAGGTTCTGCGGGAGGGGTTCGATGCCCATCGCGCGGCGCTCGGCGTCCGAGAGGGCCCAGACGTCGTCCTCGGCGCCCGGCGGCAGCTCGTAGCCCTCCTCGATGCCCTTCAGGCCCGCGGCGAGCAGGACGGCGTAGGCCAGATAGGGGTTGGCGCCGGAGTCCAGGGAGCGGACCTCGACGCGGGCCGAGCCGGTCTTGCCGGGCTTGTACATCGGGACGCGGACCAGGGCGCTGCGGTTGTTGTGGCCCCAGCAGATGTACGAGGGGGCCTCGCCGCCCGCCCCCGCCGTGCGCTCGGAGCCGCCCCAGATGCGCTTGTAGGAGTTGACCCACTGGTTGGTGACCGCGGACGCCTCCGCGGCGTGCTTGAGCAGGCCCGCGATGAAGGAGCGGCCCACCTTGGAGAGCTGGTACTCCGCGCCGGACTCGTAGAACGCGTTGCGGTCGCCCTCGAAGAGGGAGAGGTGGGTGTGCATGCCGCTGCCGGGGTGCTCGGAGAACGGCTTCGGCATGAAGGTGGCCTGGACGCCCTGCTCCAGCGCGACCTGCTTCATGACCAGGCGGAAGGTCATGATGTTGTCGGCGGTGGAGAGGGCGTCGGCGTAGCGCAGGTCGATCTCCTGCTGGCCCGGTGCGCCCTCGTGGTGGGAGAACTCCACCGAGATGCCCATCGACTCCAGCATCGTGATCGCCTGGCGGCGGAAGTCCATGCCGACGCTGGTCGGCGTGTGGTCGAAGTAGCCCGAGTTGTCGGCCGGCGTCGGGCGGGAGCCGTCCAGCGGGCGGTCCTTCAGCAGGAAGAACTCGATCTCCGGGTGGGTGTAGAAGGTGAAGCCCAGGTCGGAGGTGCGGGCCAGGGCGCGCTTGAGGACGTAGCGCGGGTCGGCGAAGGACGGAGAGCCGTCCGGCATCAGGATGTCGCAGAACATCCGGGCCGTGCCGGGGGTCTCCGCGCGCCACGGCAGCATCTGGAAGGTGGACGGGTCCGGCTTGGCGATCATGTCGGACTCGTAGACGCGGGCGAAGCCCTCGATGGCGGAGCCGTCGAAGCCGATGCCCTCGTCGAAGGCCTGTTCCAGCTCGGCGGGGGCCACGGCGACCGACTTGAGGAAGCCCAGCACGTCCGTGAACCACAGGCGTACGAACCGGATGTCGCGCTCCTCCAGGGTGCGGAGCACGAACTCCTGCTGCTTGTCCATCTTCCGATTCCCCATCCTTGCTGGTCAGGAGCATCCCACCACAACACCGTTTCATCCGTGTTGCGGACCTTGATCGCCCCGACGTCCACCTACTGAACGCCTCTCCTACGGCAGGTGTACTGCCCTGCCGCCCATCTTGCCTGTCGGCGGCGGCATCCGTAACGGCCGGGCCGGGCGGGGCGTGGGGCGGCCTCTTGAATTTGCATCGCGAATGAGAATTTTTCGTCCCCTGTTTCCGGCGGGCGGCCCTTCGCGCCGTTCAGGAGAGCGGGGCTCCGGCAGGGCGCAGGGAGATGCCCAGCAGCACCGGGCCGGTGGGGTCCGTGACGAGCTGGTCCAGGGTGATCGGGTCCAGGAAGGCGCAGAACGCCTCCCGAGCCCGGCGCAGGGCGTCGCGCAGGCGGCAGTCCGAGCGCAGCGGGCAGGGGGTGGCGCCCTCGCACTCCACCACCTCGCCGTCGCCCTCGAAGGCGCGCACGATCGCGCCGACGGAGGCGGTGCGGCCGCGTTCGGTGAGCGCCAGGCCGCCGCCGCGCCCGCGCCGGGCGTCGAGCAGGCCCAGGTGCTGGAGCTCGGCGACGACCTTCGCGGCATGCGTGTAGGGCACGCCCATGTCCTCGGCGACCTTGCGGGTAGCGGGCGTGTCGTCGGTGGACACGGCGAGGCGCATCAGGATGCGCAGGGCGAGGTCGGTGGACCGCAGCAGCCTCATGGCGCGAGCGTAAATAATACGCATCTCGGGTGCAAATTCAACGCCTTTGCCGCGCTCGCTCTACGGCACTCCCCCACTCCCCCATTACGATCAGCGGGCTCCACCCCTGTCCGCCCCCTTTCCCCAGAAGGACATCGCCTCATGGGTTCCGCCAACAACAGCAACAGCGCGGCACGCAAGGCGCGCATCGAGGAGATGCGGCGCGCGGAGCGTTCGCGGGCGCGCCGGAACCGGGCGCTCGTGATCGCCGCGTCCGTCGTGGTCGTCGCCGGGCTCGTGGTGGGCGGTGTCGTGCTCATGGACGACGGGTCCGGCAAGAAGGACACGACGGCGAGCGGCGGCGACGGCAAGAGCGGCGGCGACACGAGCAGCAAGAGCTCCGGGGACTCCGGGCACTTCACCACCGGGAAGGACGGCGTGCGCGCCTGGCAGGGCACGCTGTCGCGGACGCACGTGACGACCCCGGTGTCGTACCCGATGCACCCGCCGGTCGGCGGCAACCACAACCCGGTGTGGGCCGATTGCAACGGCGACGTCTACACGCAGCAGCTGCACGACGAGAACGCGGTGCACTCGCTGGAGCACGGCGCGGTGTGGGTGACGTACACCGCCAAGGCGCCCAAGGCCGATGTGGCGGCGCTCGCGGCGAAGGTGAAGAAGACGCCGTACTCGCTGATGAGCCCCTACGAGAACCAGGCGGCGCCGCTGATGCTGTCGGCATGGGGCCACCAGGTGGCGGTCAAGAGCGCCAAGGATCCCGAAGTGGACAAGTTCTTCGCGGACTTCGTGCAGGGGCCGCAGACGCCCGAGCCGGGCGCCTCGTGCACCGGTGGGGTGATGAAGTGAGCCGGCGCACCCTCGGCTGGGGGGCGGGAGCCGCGGCGGCGGTGCTCGTCGCCGCCGGTGCCGTCACGTACGCGGTCGCCGACTCCGGCTCGGGTGGCGGCAAGGCGGTCCTGCGGGTCCCGAGTGCGGACTCGGCGGACGCGGGCTTCGCGCGGGACATGGCCGTGCACCACCAGCAGGCCGTCGAGATGTCGTACATCGTCCGCGACCACACGAAGAACGAGGACGTGCGGCGGCTCGCCTACGACATCGCGCAGACGCAGGCCAACCAGCGCGGGATGCTGCTCGGTTGGCTGGATCTGTGGGGGCTGCCGAAGGTGTCCGCGGACCCGCCGATGACCTGGATGGGCATGGGCGGCATGGTCACCGCGAAGGACGGCTCGCTGATGCCCGGTATGGCCACCAATACGCAGATGAGGAAGCTCGCGACCCTGAACGGCAAGCAGGCCGAGATCTTCTACCTCCAGCTGATGACGAACCATCACAAGGGCGGCATCCACATGGCCGAGGGCTGCGTGGCCAAGTGCACGGTGGGCGTGGAGAAGCGGCTGGCCCAGGGCATGGTGGACGCGCAGCAGTCGGAGCTCCAGGTGATGGCCGGGATGCTCAAGGAGCGCGGAGCCGCACCGCTCTCCTGACCAGGGAACAACTCCCTTCGTAATACAGCTGTAAGGAAAAACAGCCCAAATCCCCCTGGATGACGGTTACTTGAGTCTCTCTTTTCGTCCCTTTTACCTGGCATGAACGGTTCATCGGCCAGAGTTGCCCCCATCGTGTGATCCATTCGCCGGCTGTTCACCACCGCCGCCGGCCGGCGCGGAGCCGCGTGTACCTACCTACTACGTGCATGCGCAACGCATCGCAGGGGGTTCTATGAGATCCAAGAGCGCCAAGACGCGCGCCGTGAGCATGGCAGCCGCGCTGCCCATGATCGCCGGTGCGCTGGCGCTGGGCATACCCGCGGCCCACGCCGCGGACAGCCCCGCCCGTAACGCCCTGAAGGGCACCAAGCCGCTGTGGGCCACGGCCAAGGCGGACAAGGGTGCCACCAGCAATGGCGCCCAGGTCAAGGCCCGCGTCTACCTGGCCGGCCAGGACTCGGCGGGCCTCGCGGCCTACGCCAAGGCCGTGTCGGACCCCAGCTCGCCGTCCTACGGCAAGTACCTGTCGGCCAAGCAGGTCCAGGCCCGCTACGGCGCCACCAAGGCCCAGGTCGCCGCCGTCAAGTCCTGGCTGAAGTCGGCCGGTCTGAAGGTCACCGAGGTCACGCAGCACTACGTCGCCGTCTCCGGTGACGTGGCCTCCGCCGAGAAGGCGTTCGGCACCCAGCTGCACAACTACGCCAAGGGCTCGAAGACGTACCGCGCCCCCGTGCAGGCGGCCTCCGTCCCGGCGTCCCTCAAGGGCACCGTGCTGACCGTCACCGGTCTGGACAGCGCCCCGCACAAGGCCGACCACGACGACACGCTGCCGCCCCCGGACGCGGTGTTCAAGAACGCCGGTCCGTTCTCGTCGTACTACGGCTCGAAGACCGCGAGCACGCTGCCGGACGCGTACGGCACCAAGCTGCCGTACGCCGTCAAGGGTTACACCGGCAAGCAGCTGCGCTCGGTCTACGGCGCCGGCAAGTACACCGGCAAGGGTGTCCGCGTCGCCATCACCGACGCCTACGCCTCGCCGACCATCGCCTACGACGCCGGCACGTACGCGGCGAAGAACGGCGACAAGGCGTGGAAGACCAGCCAGCTCAAGCAGGTGCTGCCGGCCGCCTACACCAAGACCGACGAGTGCAAGGCGTCGGGCTGGTACGGCGAGGAGACCCTCGACGTCGAGGCCGTGCACGCGGTCGCGCCGGACGCCGACGTCACCTACGTGGGTGCGGCGTCCTGCTACGACGACGACCTGCTCGACTCGCTGAGCAAGGTGGTCGACAACCACCTGGCCGACATCGTCTCCAACTCGTGGGGCGACGTCGAGGCCAACCAGACGCCGGACCTCGCGGCCGCCTACGACCAGGTCTTCCAGCTGGGCGCGGTGCAGGGCATCGGCTTCTACTTCTCCTCCGGTGACGACGGCGACCAGGTCGCCAACACCGGCACCAAGCAGGTCGACACCCCGGCCAACTCCGCCTGGGTGACCGCCGTCGGCGGCACCTCCCTCGCGGTCGGCAAGGGCGACAAGTACCTGTGGGAGACCGGCTGGGGCACCGAGAAGTCGAGCCTGTCGGCCGACGGCAAGAGCTGGGTCAACTTCCCCGGCGCCTTCACCTCGGGCGCGGGCGGCGGCACCAGCAGCACGGTCGCCGAGCCGTACTACCAGAAGGGCGTCGTCCCGGACTCGCTCGCCAAGGCGAACAACGCCTCCGGCAACCGCGTCGTCCCGGACATCGCGGCCATCGCCGACCCGAACACCGGGTTCCTGGTGGGCCAGACGCAGACCTTCCCCGACGGGTCGCAGCAGTACAGCGAGTACCGCATCGGCGGCACCTCGCTGGCCGCGCCGACCATCGCGGCGGTCCAGGCCCTCGCCGAGGAAGCGCGCGGCGGCAAGGCGATCGGTTTCGCCAACCCGTCGATCTACGCCAAGTTCGGCAAGGATGGCGTCTACCACGACGTCACGGACAACCCCACGGGCCACGGCCTGGGCGTCGTCCGCGTGGACTACGCCAACGGCATCGACGCCACCGGTGGCCTGCTCTACTCCGTCCGCAGCCTGGGCAAGGACAGCTCCCTGTCCGCCACCAAGGGCTACGACGACGTGACGGGCGTCGGCTCCCCGGCGGACGGCTACGTCGCGTCGTACGCCAAGAGCAACGGCAAGAAGCACTGAACGGCTCCACCGAGCTGAACTGAGCTTCGGAAGAAGGGGACGCGGGGCTTTTAGGCCGCGCGTCCCCTTCGTGTTGCCCGCCCTCAAGCTCGGCGCCGCGCGCGGTCGATTCCCGTTCCAGGGGTTCGATAGGGTCGTATCTCCCTGACGCGGGAGACAGTCGCATGACCTTGATCGTGATCGCGCAGACGACCGTCGACGACGAGGAGCGGGCGCAGGTCCTCGCGCGTGGCGCGGTGGAGAACCGGCTGGCGGCCTGCGCGCACATCGATCCGCCGTTCACCGCGGTGTACCGGTGGCAGGGGGCGGTCGAGACGGCGCGGGAGTGGCGGATCTCGTACAAGACGACCACGGAACGGCTGCCGGACCTGGAAGCCTGGGTCGCCGAGCGGCACGGCTACGAGGTGCCGGAGTGGATCACACTGCCGGTGACCGGGGGGTCCGAGGCGTATCTGCGGTGGGTGGCCGAGGAGTGTTCGGCGGGGGCGGCCGGGTGACGCCCCACGTCGGGGGTGCGTCACCCGGCCCCTGGAGCGCCGCGCCGTGCGGGTCGGGTCAGCGGACGCGGACCGTGACCACGGTGGAGGTGTGCAGGCGCGCGGGGTGGCGGTCGTGCTTGTTCTTCAGGCCGTAGAGGACCGCGCGGAATTGCAGGTCGCCGCGGTGGGCGGCGGAGCCGTGGGCGGTGACGCGGGCGCCGTCCTCGACCGCGGCGCTGCACGTCTCCTGGTGCCATGCCTGCTTGCCGCTGCGCTCCTCCAGGCACAGCTGGTGCAGGAAGCCGGCGCTGTCGTCGTCGCCGTCCGCCTTGATCGTGAACGTCTTGCCGACGTGCGCCGTGCGCGGTGCCGTGATCTCCACGTCGCCCTTGGCGAACGCCGGTACGGCGGCCAGCGTGACCGAGGCGAGCCCCAGTGCGCCGATCACGGCCGCGCGAACGCCCCGCGACTTCTTCGTTCCGTTCATGCGTTTCCCTCCCCTGGGTCCCCCGGCATCCGGCGAGACCCGCTTCATCACGAAAGCGCCCGATTGCGCCTCGCTGGTCCTTGAGAGGGCCGGAGAGGCGGGTCGGGTTGGGTCTCGCCGGGCGGCTTTACGAAACCATGCCGAATCCTCCGGGGGCCGCCGGGCGGTACGAGTACGGGGAGAGGCTCAGGCGACAGGCAGTCCCAGGGCACGCAGCCGGGCGGCAAGACGGTCCGGTGCGAGGTGGTCCGGCAAGTGCGGGCTTCGAGGGGGCGTGCGGGGGTGCGCAGGCGGGCGTGCGGCCCATCGGGGAGCGATCCCTTTCACGCGAACGAGGGACGCCTCTGGGCCGTTCGGGCGACGCTGGGCATGTCGCCGTTTGTCGGCCGATGGGTTGGAACAGCACTGCATCGACACTGCGGCGACCCCCTGCTCCGGCCGGGCCCCTCGCGGGGTACTCCGGGCCGGGGGCCGTCCGATCTCGTCGGCGTGAAAGGTGAGTCACTTCATGACCCTCGGACTTCGCAAAGCCGTCACGGTGGCAGTTCTCACGGTGACAGCCTCGTTACTGCCGGCCGTCAGCGCCACGGCCTCCGCGCCGAGCGCCGGCGCCCGCGCGGCGGGCAACTACTGTCTCGCCAACACCTGGGAGACCCCTGAAGTACGCACCCGCCCCTGCGACGGGTTCGACCGCGGGCAGCACTGGACCGTCCGCGGCCAGCAGATCAGCCTCACCTACGCACCCGGCTACTGCCTCGCCAACACCTGGAACACCCCCGAAGTACGCACCCGCCCCTGCGACGACTTCGACCGCGGGCAGCACTGGACGATCAGCGGCGACGCGATCAGCCTGACCTACGCCTGATCCGCTCCGGGCCGCCGGCCCGAGGCCACCGCCCTGTCCGGACTTCCCGGCCGGGACCTCCGAGGCGTCCGAGGGGTTCCAGGGGTCCGGACAGGGCGCAGCGGACGCGGGGGCGATGCCCGGTCAGCGGTGCAGCGCCCCCGCGTCCTCCGGCAGGTGCGAGGTGACGACCCGGCCCGCCGAGGGGGCCGCACGGCGGCGGTCCACCGCGTACGCCGCGCCCGCCACGGCCAGTCCCAGCACCGCGAGCGCCGCGCCCGCGAGGGCCGGGGAGGTCGTACCGAAACCCGCGGCCAGAGCGATGCCGCCGACCCACGCGCCGCCCGCGTTGGCCAGGTTGAACGCGGCCTGGTTGGCGGAGGAGGCGAGGGAGGGGGCGGCCGAGGCCTTCTCCATCACCATCAGCTGGAGCGGGGAGCCGGTGATGAAGGCGGCCATGCCCAGCAGGGTGACCGCCACCGCCGCGCTCCACTCCGCCCGCATCAGCAGCGGGAACAGGGCCAGGACCACCGCGAGTGAGGTCAGTCCGCCGAACAGGGTGCCCCGCAGGGAGTGGTCGGCGAGACGGCCGCCCAGCAGGTTTCCGGCGGTCGCGCCGACGCCGAACAGGGCGAGCAGGAGCGTCACGTTCGTCTCGGCGTAGCCCGCCGCGTCCGTCAGCATCGGCGTCACGTAGCTGTACGCCGCGAACAGGGCGCCGAAACCCGCCACCGTCGTGCCGAGCGCCAGCCACACCGGCAGGGAGCGCAGCGCGGCCAGTTCACCGCGCAGGCCGGTCGCGGAGGTGTGGGTGTGGTCGTGCGGGATCAGCAGGGCCAGGGAGGCGATCGCGGCGAGGCCGATCGCGCTCACGCCGAGGAAGGTGGCCCGCCAGCCCAGGTGCTGGCCCATGAGCGTCGCCGCCGGGACGCCCGCGATGTTGGCGACCGTCAGGCCGAGGAACATCAGGGAGACCGAGCGTGCCTTGCGCTCGGGCGGGACCATGCCGGTCGCCACCACCGCGCCCACCCCGAAGAACGCCCCGTGCGGCAGCCCGCTGAGGAAGCGCGCGGCGAGCAGGGAGCCGTTGCCGGGGGCGAAGGCCGACAGCGCGTTGCCCACGACGAACAGGACCATGAGGGCGATGAGGACGGTACGGCGGGACATCCGGGCCGTGACGGCGGCCAGCAGCGGGGCGCCGATGACGACGCCCAGCGCGTACGCCGAGACCAGATGGCCGGCCGAGGGTATGGAGATGTGCAGGTCGGACGCGACGTCGGGGAGCAGTCCCATCATCACGAACTCGGTCGTACCGATACCGAAGGCGCCGACGGCCAGCGCGAGCAGGGCCAGGGGCATGGAGGGGCCTGTGCCTTTCCGAAGCGGAGGGGGAAGCGTCGTACCGTAAAGTTCAGTTACGGAACAAAGTCTCTCAGGCCCGCTATTCCGGCAGGTTACGACGGCGTGTCCAGGTTCACACGGGCGGCCACCGGAAGATGGTCGCTGCCCGTGCGCGGCAGGATCCAGCTGCTCTCCGGCTCGACGCCCTTGACCATGATCTGGTCGATCCGCGCCATCGGGAACGCCGCCGGCCAGCTGAAGCCGAAGCCGCTGCCCGCCGCGCCCTGGGTGGAGCGCAGCTGGGAGGTGACGCCGTTGAGCGAGCGGTCGTTCATCGTGCCGTTGAGGTCGCCGAGGAGGATGACCCGGCTCAGCGTCTCGTCGGCCACGGCCTCGCCGAGCGCGCTGGCGCTGGTGTCCCGCTGCCGCGCGGTGAAGCCGGCCTTCAGCTTCACCCGTACCGAGGGCATGTGGGCGACGTACACCGCGACCGGCCCCTCGGGCGTGGTCACGGTCGCCCGCATCGCCCGCTTCCAGCCGAGCTTGATGTCCACGGCCCGCACGCCGGTCATCGGGTACTTGCTCCACAGCCCGACCGTGCCCTCGATCGCGTGGTACTTGTACGTCGAGGCGAGCGCCCCCTCGTAGACCGGCACCTTGGACGCGGGGATCTCCTCCAGCGCGAGGACGTCGGCGCCGGAGCCGGCCACGGCGCGGGCGGTGCCGACCGGGTCGGGGTTGTCGGCGTTGACGTTGTGCGTGGCCACCATCAGGTCGCCGCCGCCGCCCGCCTTGTCGGTGAGCAGCCCGCCGAAGAGGTTGAGCCAGACGATCGCCGGGAGGAGTACGGCGATGAGCGTGATCGCCGACTTGCGCCACAGGCCGAGCAGCAGCAGGAGCGGGACGAACACGCCCAGCCAGGGCAGGAACGTCTCGGTGAGGCTGCCCAGGTTGCCCACGGTGTTGGGCACGTGCGCGTGCAGCAGCATCACGAGGGCGAGCAGCAGCGCGAGTGCGGCGAGGACGGCGCCCCGGCGCCAGATGCCGGGATCGTTGCGCCAGGGGGCGAACATCCGGTGCAGCAGGCGCCGAAGCCGGGATCCCGGTCGCTCGGGCCCCGAGCCGCCGTCCGCCGTCTCCGTCATGTATGCCTGCTGCGCCATACCGCCTGCCTCACTGCCCGCCGTGCACACCGTTCGTCCCCCGTTACTCCGACCCTAGGGGATGATCGGCTCCGTTCTCGCCGTCCCATGACGGCCGTACGGAAGACGATGACGAACGGGTGGCACGGGGAGTTCCGGTCAGCGGTGCGTCGCCCGCCGTCTGTGACAAAACATGCACATCAGTGCGACGAGACTGTGGAGCTGACGGGCCGTAGGCCCTCCAGGGTGGTGTCCACGATGCGTGCCGCCAGGTCCTCGGGGAGGTCCCCGTCGGGGCGCATGACGGTGCGCACCAGCATGGCGCCGACGAACATGTCGTTGGCCAGTTCGAGGTCGATGTCGTCGCGCAGTTCCCCGTCGCGCCGGCCGCGCCGCAGCACGTCGAGCATGAGGACGCGCCGGGGGGCGACGACGCCCGCGTGGTAGGCGGCCCAGATGCGGGGGCTGGACTTCATCTGCACGTACACGTTGTGCAGGATCGCCGAGGAGCGGCTGACCAGACCGCGCTGGCGCAGGGACTCCAGGATGACGATCAGATCGTCGCGCATGGAGGTGCCGGGGAGTTCGGGGTCGGGGGGTTCGGCGGTGCGCAGCACGTCGACGAAGAGTTCCTCCTTGCCGCTCCACCGGCGGTAGATGGTGGCCTTGCCGACCCCGGCGGTGCGGGCGATGCGCTCGATGGACAGCTCGGCCAGGGGTACGCCGTCCTCCAGGAGCTGCATCACGCCCTCCAGGATGGCCTGTTCCACGGCCTCGCTGCGGGGCCGGCCCCGAGCGGGTCCGGCAGGGCAGGACCGGTTCTCGGCAAAGCTCACGTCAATCCGTCCTCTCAGTGTGCTGCGGAAATTGTCCCGCAGCCGCCTCCCTCCCCCGTGGAGCCGCCGTGGAGCCGTTCATGGGCCCGCGGGGAACGGCCGGTCGGCCGTCCCCCGCGGGCCCATGACGTCAGTCCATCGCGGCGACCAGCTCCTGGTCTTCGGTCTCCTGCTCGTTCGGCCGCGCCTTGCCCGGCAGGTACAGGGCGGTGATCACGGCGCCGATCAGCGCCACGCCCGCGCCCCAGAAGGCGGTGACGTGCATGGCGTGCAGGAAGGCGTCGTCGGCCGGGCCGACCAGGAGCTTGCCCTGCGGGCCGAGCTTGTCGGCGATGCCGAGGGTGGCCTCGATGGAGTCGCCGGCCTTGCCGCGCAGTGCGGCGGGCAGCACGGTGAGCTTGTCCTCGATGCCGTTGCGGTAGGCGGTGGCGAGCACCGAGCCGAGGACGGCGATGCCGAGGGCGCCGCCGACCTGGCGGAAGGTGTTGCTCAGCGCGGAGGCGGAGCCGGCCTTCTCGCGCGGCAGCGCCTGCATGATGACGACGGAGGTCGGCGTCATGATGTGCGCCATGCCGGTGCCCATCAGGAAGAAGACGATCTCCAGCAGCCAGATCGGCGTGTCGCTGTCGAAGGTGGCGAAGGTCGCCAGGGTGCCGGCGATCACCACCAGGCCGGCGGTCGTCGTGGCCTTGTTGCCGAACCGCTGGACCACCAGGCGGGCCCGCGGCGCGAAGATCATCTGCGCGGCGGCCAGCGGCAGCATCAGCAGGCCGGACTGGAGCGGCGAGTAGCCCCGCACGCTCTGCATGTAGAAGACTGAGAAGAAGGTGACGCCCATCAGCGCGAAGAAGACCAGCGCGATGGCGGCCATGGCGCTGGAGAACACCTTGTTCTTGAAGTAGGTCACGTCCAGCGACGGGTGGTCGCTGCGCTTCTCGAACACCACGAACGCGGCGAGTACGACGATGCCCGCGCCGATCGTGGCGAGCACGGTCGGGTCGGTGAAGTCGGCCAGCTGGCCGCCCTTGATGATGCCGTAGACCAGCAGGACGAGGCCGACGACGGACAGGACGACGCCGACCGGGTCGAGGCGGCCGGGGTTCGGGTCGCGGGAGTCGGGCACGAGCCAGAGCATCAGCACCAGCGCGATGACCACGATCGGCACGTTGACGAAGAAGACCGAGCCCCACCAGAAGTGGTCGAGGAGGGCGCCGCCGGTGATCGGGCCGATGGCGATGGCGAGGCCGACGCCGCCGGCCCAGATGCCGATGGCCTTCGGCTGCTCCTCGCGCTCGAAGACGTTCATCAGGACGGCGAGCGTGGCCGGCATGACGAACGCGGCACCGAGGGCCATCAGCGCGCGGTAGGCGATCAGCTGGCCCGGAGAGCCGGACTCGGCGGCGAGGGCGGAGCCGATGCCGAAGACGGCGATGCCGCCCAGCAGCACCTTCTTGCGGCCGAGCCGGTCACCGATCAGACCGGAGGTGAACAGCAGGCCCGCGAAGACGAGGGTGTACGCGTTGATCGCCCACTCGATCTGGCTCTGAGTGGCGCCCAGGCCGACGGGGGCCGGGGTGGAGATGGTCTTGATGGCGACGTTCAGGATCGAGTTGTCGAGCACCACGATGAGCAGGCTCAACATCAACACACCGAGGATCGCCCAACGGCGGCGGTGCACCGCCTCAGGTATGCGAGAGGCAGGGACGGAAGTTGTCATGTGTTCGAGCGTAGGGGTATTCCGATACGGAACCGTCTCGTATCGGAATCTCTTTGCCGATAACTTACCCGTTCGGGGGATTGACATTGCCCGGAAGCGGAGGCTGGGGTTCGGGGCCGGGGAGGATCACGGGACCCCCTCTGGCCCTGGGTGGCACGAGGTGCCACCATGGGAGCGATCCGGGGACGCCGTCAGGGCGCCTCGAGATGACTTGAAGGAGCCGTTGCCATGACGCAGCTTTCGGCTGCCCAGAACAAGCCCTCCGACGGCAGCAAGACGCTGTACGGAGGGAAGGGCACGCGCCGCATCACGGTCCGCGACATCGCCCTCGCCAAGGAACGCGGCGAGAAGTGGCCCATGCTCACCGCCTACGACGCGATGACCGCGTCCGTCTTCGACGAGGCCGGCATCCCGGTCCTGCTGGTCGGCGACTCGGCGGGCAACTGCCACCTCGGCTACGACACGACGGTGCCCGTCACCCTGGACGAGATGACGGTGCTCTCGTCGGCGGTCGTCCGGGGTACCAGCCGCGCCCTGATCGTCGCCGACCTGCCCTTCGGCACGTACCAAGAGGGCCCGGTGCAGGCGCTGCGCTCGGCCACCCGGCTGGTCAAGGAGGCCGGGGTCGGCGCGGTCAAGCTGGAGGGCGGCCAGCGCTCGCACGAACAGATCCGGCTGCTGGTCGAGGCCGGCATCCCGGTCATGGCCCACATCGGGCTGACCCCGCAGTCCGTCAACGCGATGGGCTACCGCGTCCAGGGGCGCGGCGAGGAGGCGGCGGCGCGGCTGCTCCAGGACGCCAAGGCGGTCCAGGACGCGGGCGCGTTCGCGGTCGTGCTCGAACTGGTCCCGGCCGAGCTCGCCGCCGAGGTGACGCGCTCGCTCCAGATCCCCACGGTCGGCATCGGCGCCGGTCCCGACACCGACGCGCAGGTCCTGGTGTGGACGGACATGCTGGGCCTGACCTCCGGGCGCGTGCCCAAGTTCGTCAAGAAGTACGCCGATCTGCGCGACGTGATGGGCACCGCGGCGAAGTCCTTCGCCGAGGACGTGGTCGGCGGTGCCTTCCCCGCGGAGGAGCACTCCGTCCACTGACCGCGCCCCGCGCGTCCCGGCCCCGGACCACCACGGCACCACCCGGCAGCCCCGTCGATCGTCCCCCGTCGGCGGGGCTGCCCCCGTGCCGGATACCGTGAGGCCCGGTGGACGTCCGGGGGGATGTCCGGTGGCCACCCCTGGGGGGAAGATGACCGCGCCGCACCGCGACCCGGACGACGTGAACGACGTGAACGGCCGCCTGGTGGCGGCGGTGCTGACCGGGGACGCCCGCGCGGTGGCGGACTGCCTGGCCGAGGGCGCCGATCCGCATACGCCGGGGCCCGACGGTCTTCCGCTGCTGTGCGCCGCCGTGCGCGGATTCGACCACGCGAGCGCCGGGGCGCTGACGGACGGCGGCGCCGACCCGGACGTCGTCCTGCCGGACGGGACGACACCGCTCCTGCGGGCGGTCGACCTCGGTTCCCCGGCACTGGTCGGCGCCACGCTCGGCAAGGACCCGCGGCTGCGGATCGCCGGGAGCGAGCGGCAGCGGCTGCTCGACCTCGCCCGGCACTGGCACGAGACCGGTGCGGCCGGGGAACTGCGCCGCCGTACAGGGGACTTGGGCCCGGTCGCCCGGCGGACGGTCGAGGAGGAGTACACGGACATCGAGGAGCTGACGCTCGGCGGACTCACCGTCCGGGCGGGCCACGGCGGTGTACTCAGCGATCTGGAAGTGTCGTTCGGCGTCCTGCCACCGGTGGCCGAGCTGGTGGCGCGGGCCGTGCCGTACCCGGACGGGCTCGACGCCAACTGGTCCGCCGCGCGGCACGCCCTCGCCTGCCGCAGGAACCCGCGGGACTGGTCGGAGCTGGCGGCCCTGCGCCGGCACCCCGACCCCGTGCACCGCCGGCTGCTCGCCGATGTCCTGCGGTTGCGGCGCTTTTTGGCGGATCACGTCGGCCGTCCGGACACCGCGGGGGACGCCGACTTCCTGGCCCGGTGGGCACGGGACGAGCCGGACGGCGAGGTGCTCGCCTCCGTCCTGGAGGTCTACACGGACGCCGGCCATCCCGGACAGGAGGCCATCGGGCTGCGCCATGCCGGTCATCCCGATCCGCGGGTGCGCCGCGCGGTGCCGTACTGCCTGCCGCCGACCGGGGCCGCCGGGCGCGTCCTGCTCGGTCTGGCGCGCGACTCCGACGCCGGGGTCCGGCACGTCGTCGCCGAGGTCCTCGGCCGCTCCCCCGACCCGGCGGCGGTCCGGGAGAGCCTGCTCGCCCTGCTCCGGGACCCCGATCACGCCGTCCGGGTCCGGGCCGCCGCCTCCCTGGCCGGCTCCCCCGACCGGTCGGCCGCGGTCACGGAGGCGCTCGCCGCCCTGCTGGACGAGGCGGACCAGAGCCTGCGCCTGGAGGCGGCTTACGCCCTCGCCGTCCGCGACGACCCGCGCACCGATACGGCGTACGAGCGGGTGGGTCCGCTCGGGCCCGGCTTCGAGCACGACCACCGGGTGTCCGCACACTGGCGCTACCGGGTCCGCAACCGGCCCGGCGGCAGCTGAGGAGAGCGCTCCGGGCCGCTTCCGGAACCGGCCGCCTCAGCGGCGCTCCGCGACGGCAACGCGGCCCGAGGCCAGGGAGGCGCGGCTCCGGGACGGGGTGCCGAGGGAGCGGGCGACGGTGAGAAGGTCGTCATCGGAGGTCACGCGCAGGCCGTACGCGCCGAGCAGGGCGGCCATCCGCGCCGGCTGCCAGAGGGAGAGCCAGGGCTCGCCCCCGGTGGCGGAGTCGCCGAGCAGCCGGGCCAGCAGACGGCCCGCGGCGGCCTTCAGGGACGGGGCCTGGTAGTTGACGACGAGGCTGCTGCCGGGGGCCGTCCGGGCGGTGAGGGCAGCCAGGGTGGCGCGCACCTGGTCGCGGGTCAGATAGGGGACGACGCCCTCCCACAGCCAGGTCGTCGGCGCCGAGGGATCGTGTCCGGCGGCGTCCAGCGCGGCGCCGAGATCACCGGCGGCGAAGTCGACGGGGGTGAACCGTACGGACCGGGCGGTGGTCGGCAGACCGGGGCCCGCCTCCGTGAGGCGGGCGCGTTTGTCCCGCTGGGAGGCCGGATGGTCGACCTCCCAGACATCCGTCCGCGCCAGCTCCGGCAGCCGCCACGCACGGGTGTCGAGACCGGCGCCCAGGATCACCAACTGGCCGGCCGGGCGGGCGCGCAGCGCCTCGTCGATCGCGACCGTCCGCGCCGCCACCACCTCGGCGCACGCCCGCACGCCCTCGTACGCCATGCGCGCCTGCCGGCCCCCCGGCGGGGTGCCCGCGCGTACCTCGTCCACCGGCGTGCGCTCCCCGGCCCGCAGCAGCCGCACCGCCACCGGATCGGCGAACCGGCCCACCGCTGCCCTGCCGTCGGCGGCCGCCCGCCCCTGGCAGACCAGCACCGCCGTACGGCTCGCCGCGCGCTCGTTCTCGCTCATGCGGCCGATTCAACACCACCCGCCACCACCGCGTGCGGGGCTGTCGGCGCCCTGTCGGCTCGCTGTCGGCGGTTTGTCGGTGGGGCCTGGCACTGTCGGGGGCATGACGCGAATCGATGAGAACCCCGGCGGCGGACGCAACGCCGTGACGGTGCGGGGACTGGTCAAGCACTACGGCGAGACCAAGGCGCTGGACGGCGTCGACCTGGACGTGCGCGAGGGCACCGTGATGGGTGTGCTCGGACCGAACGGCGCCGGCAAGACCACGCTGGTGCGGATCCTGTCGACCCTGATCACCCCGGACGCCGGGCAGGCGACGGTGGCCGGGTACGACGTGCTGCGGCAGCCCCGGCAGCTGCGCAGGGTGATCGGTCTGACCGGCCAGTACGCCTCCGTGGACGAGAAGCTCCCCGGCTGGGAGAACCTGTACATGATCGGCCGGCTGCTGGACCTGTCCCGCAAGGACGCCCGCCACCGCGCCGACGAGCTGCTGGAGCGGTTCTCCCTGACGGAGGCCGCCAAGCGCCCGGCGAGCACCTACTCCGGCGGTATGCGCCGCCGGCTGGACCTGGCCGCCTCGATGATCGGCCGCCCGGCCGTGCTGTACCTGGACGAGCCGACGACCGGCCTCGACCCCCGCACCCGCAACGAGGTGTGGGAAGAGGTCAAGGCCATGGTGGGCGAAGGCGTGACCGTGCTGCTCACCACCCAGTACATGGAGGAGGCCGAGCAGCTGGCCTCGGAGCTGACCGTGGTGGACCGCGGCAAGGTGATCGCGACCGGCGGCATCGAGGAGCTGAAGGCACGGGTCGGCGGCCGCACCCTGCGCGTGCGTCCGGCGGACCCGCAGGAGCTGCGCCCGCTCGCCTCGATGCTGGACGAGCTGGGCATCACCGGTCTCGCCGCCACCACCGTGGACGGCGAGACCGGCACCCTGCTGGTGCCGATCCTGAGCGACGAGCAGCTGACCGCGGTGGTCGGCGCGGTCACCGCGCGCGGCATCACCCTCTCCTCCATCACCACCGAACTTCCCAGCCTGGACGAGGTGTTCCTCTCGCTCACCGGCCACCGCGCCGGCGACGCCCAGGACACCGAGCCCGCCGACGCCCGCCAGGAGGTCGCCGTATGAGCGCCTATCCGTCTCCCGCCACCGCCGACGACGTCCGCATCCCGCTGCGCGGGCACCTGCGGCACACCGGCGCGCTCATCCGGCGCAACCTGCTGTGGATCCGGCAGGACCCGGAGTCGATGTTCGACGCGCTGCTGATGCCGATCGTCTTCACGCTGCTGTTCGTGTACGTCTTCGGCGGCTCGATCGGGCAGGCGCTCGGCGGCGGCCAGGAGAGATACGTCCAGTACGTCATTCCGGGCATGCTGGCGATGATGAGCATGACCCTGTCCCAGGGCGTCGGCACCGGCTTCAGCCAGGACTTCAACAGCGGTGTGATGGACCGGTTCCGGTCGCTGCCGATCGGGCGCGGCTCGGTGCTGTTCGCGAAGATCGCGGTCGAGCTGGGCCGGATGCTGTTCGCGACCGCCATCCTGATGGTCGTCGCCGTGCTGGTCGGCTTCCACATCACCAGCTGGCCGGGGCTGTTCGCGACCGTGGGTCTGTCGGCGCTGTTCGCCTCCTCGATCATGTGGGTGTTCCTCACCCTCGGTGTGATCCTCAAGAGCGCGCAGTCCGTGCAGGGCGTCGGCTTCCTGGTGCTGTTCCCGCTCCAGTTCGGCTCCTCGATCTTCGCGCCGACCTCCTCGATGCCGGGCTGGCTCCGGGCCTTCACCGACTACAACCCGCTCTCCACGCTCGCCGACGCGGCCCGCGGCCTGATGACCGGCGGCCCGGTGACGCACGATCTGTGGGTGACCGTGGGCTGGTCGGTGGCGATCACCGCGGTGATGGCGCCGGTCGCGATCCACAAGTTCCGTACCAAGAGCTGACGTTCACGCCGGTCTCACAGCAGGGCGGTGGCCTCCGCGAGGCAGAGGCCACCGCCTTCGGCGTACGCCCGCTGGTACGACTTCTCGTCCAGCGCCTCGCGGATCCGGCCCTCGGTGATGGCGCGGGCCCGGCGCTCCACACCGGAGAGGACATGGCCGGCCGGCAGCAACCGGTCGGCGGCGGCCAGCATCCGGGCGGCGTCGGCGGCGCGGGCGCCGGAGTCGGTGCGGGCGAGCGCCATGGCGCCCACGGTGAGGGCGGTGGAGGACAGTTGGGGGATGACGGCCTCGGCGAGCGGGTCGGTCGCGTGCCCGAGCGCCGCGCGGATCTTTTCCAGCGCCTCCGCGTCGCAGTCGTCCATCGCGTCCACCCAGGCTTCCTGGCAGAGCAGCAGCGCGTCGAAGACGACGAAGTTGGCGATCCGGAACTCCGCGCGCAGCAGCCGCAGTTGCTCCCGAGCCTCCGCGGTGCGCCCGGTCAGACCCAGCCAGCAGGCCAGGAAGAGGCGGGCGGCGGGCATCGCCTCGGTGTGCATGACGTCCTTCCGCTCCACCACCTCCCGCAGCAGCCGCTCACCCTCCTCGTGCTCGCCCGACTCCATGAGGACACTGCCGAGGCGGGCGCCGAGCACGGCGGTCTGGGCGCGGGCACCGAGACGTTCGGCGTGCTCGATGGCCGCCCGGTAGTCGGCGGCGGCCGCGTCGTACAGGCCCTTGCGCTCGCGGGCCTCGCCGCGCGCGGACAGCGCCTCCGCGGTGCCCCAGTCGTCGCCGATGCGGCGGTAGATGGCGAGCGCCTCGTCGGCGTCGCGGGTGGCGTCACCGGCCCAGGCGGTGCGGTTGGCGAGGAAGTTGGCGCGCATCTGGAGGGAGCCGGCCAGCTCCCACTCGAAGCCGGGGGTGTCGCGGCAGGTCTCCACGTTGGCGTCGGCGATCGTCCGTATCCGCTCCGCCCCGCCCGTGAGCATCACGGCGAAGAACCACACCACGCCGGGCGACCGGCAGGTCTGCGGCAGCCCCGGCTCGTAGACCTGGGCGACGATGCGCAGCTTGGCCTGGGCCGCGGGGGTCTGCCAGGCGTCCAGCTCGGTGTCCATGCAGGAGATATGGGCGAGGTGGACACCGCGCCGGGCCTCTTCGAGGACTTCGCCGGTGTAGGGCGGCGGGGTCTCGGTGCAGCGCTGCCACACCGGCTCGGCGCGGCGCACCGGTTCGGCGAACGGGTCCGGTCCGAGCGCCATCACCTCACGGCACCAGGTGCGGGTCTCCATGCGCTGGTCCCGCATCTGCCAGAACCACAGCAGGGACAGCACCAGGCAAAGCCCCTCCTGTTCGTCGCGCGCGGCGACGGCGTGCCGCAGGGCGGTGCGCAGGTTCTCGTACTCCAGCTGGAAGCGTTCGATCGCGGCGCGCTGCCGGGGGCCGCGCAGCAACGGGTCGGTGGTGCGGGCGAGTTCGCGGTAGTACGTCAGGTGGGCGCGCTCGGCCTCGGCGCGGTGGCCGTTCTCCGCGAGCCGCTCGGCGGCGTACTCGGCGACGGTCTCCAGGAGCCGGTAGCGCATGGTGCCGTCGGCCGAAGGGGCGGCCACCACCAGGGACTTGTCGACCAGGGAGCCGAGGGCGTCCAGGGCGGCGGGCCCGCACACGGCCTCGGCGGCGGCCAGGTCGCAGCCGCCCGCGAAGACGGACAGCCGGGCGAGCACGGCGCGTTCGCCGGCGTCCAGCAGGTCCCAGGACCAGTCCACGACGGCGCGCAGGGTCTGCTGGCGGGGCAGCACGGTGCGGCTGCCGGAGGTGAGCAGCCGGAACCGGTCGTCGAGGCGGTCCGCGATCTGGCGGGGCGTCAGCATCCGCAGCCGGGCCGCCGCCAGTTCGATGGCGAGGGGCAGTCCGTCGAGGCGGCGGCAGATCTCGGCGCACGCCGCCGGATCGTCCGCGACCCGGAAGCCGGGCCGGGCCGCCGCGCCGCGCTCGGCCAGCAGCCGCAGCGCGACGGGTTCCGGCAGCGGCTCCACCGGGCGTACCAACTCCCCCGGCACGCCGAGGGGTTCGCGGCTGGTGGCGAGGACGGTCAGCTCGGGGCAGTGGGCCAGCAGCCGTTCGGCGAGCCGGGCGGCGGCGTCGATGACGTGCTCGCAGTTGTCGAGGATGATCAGCATCCGGCGCCGGGCGCAGTGCTCCACCAGCCGGTCCAGCGGTCCGTGCCCGTCGACCACCGCGCGCATGCTCTCGGCACCGGCGCCGTGCAGCACGGTCTCGCGGGCGCCGATCGCGGTGAGGACGGCCTGGGGCACGGCCTCCGGGTCGTCCACGGGGGCGAGTTCGGCGAGCCACACCCCGTCGCGCACAAAGTGGCGTACCGCCTCCGCGGCCTCCTGGGAGAGCCGGGTCTTGCCCGCGCCGCCGGGCCCGAGCAGGGTCACGAGGCGGGCGGTCGCGAGGTCGGCGCCCAGGGCCGCGAGGTCGGCTTCGCGGCCGACGAAGGAGGTGAGGCGGGCGGGGAGGTTGCCCTGGGCGGGCCCGTCGGGGGCGTGGGAGCGGGCGGGCGGATGGAGCGGTCCGGGGGCGGGGGACGTGTGGGACGTCCGGGACCGCTCGGGCGGGTGGTGCCGGTCCGGAGTCCGGTACCGGTCGGGGCCGTAGTGCCGGTCGGGCGTGTGGTGCGGGTCGGTGGGGGTATGGGGGCCGGGGTGGGGATCCTGGACGACATGGCCGACCAGGCCGCCGGTCGGCGCGCCGGTGCCGCCGCGGGCGCCGGACCCGTCACGCCGACCGCTCCAAGCGCGCCGCGCCGCACCCGGATCGCGGTCGGGCCCGCCGCCCGTGCCCAGCAACTCCGCGTGCAGGGCGCGCAGTTCGGCACCCGGATCGGAGCCGAGGCGCTCGGCGAGGAGGCGTCGTACGTCCTCGTACCCGGCGAGCGCCTGGGCCGGACGGCCGAGGTCGCGCAGGGCGCGCAGCCGCAGCGCCTGGAGGGGTTCGTCCAGGGGGTGGGCGTCGCACAGGGCGGTCAGTTCCGGCAGGGCGTTCTCGGCCTGCCCGAGGGCGAGGGCGGCGGCGTGCCGGGCGCGCTGGGCGTCGAGGCGGCGCGTCTCCCAGCGGGCGGCCTCGGCGGTGCGGTCGGGCAGGTCGGCGAGGGCCTGGCCGTGCCACAGCGCGAGGGCGTCGTCCAGCAGATTGGCGGCCTTGGCGGGGTCGCCCTCGGCGAGGGCGGCGAGGCCGTCGCCGGTCAGCCGGTCGAAGCGGTGGAGGTCGATGTCGTCGGCGGTGGCGGCGAGCCGGTACCCGCCGTCGGCGGAGGCCACGGCGTCCGCGCCGAGCGCGCGCCGCAGCCGGCCCACGAGCGCCTGGAGTGCGCCGGCGGCATCGGCGGGCGGTTCCCCGGCCCAGACCTCGTCCACCAGCACGCCCACCGGCAGGGTCCGCCCGGCCCGCAGCGCCAGCACGGTGAGCAGCGCACGCAGCCGCGCCCCGCCGACCGGGACGGCCGTACCGTCGGGGCGGAGCGCCTGGGTGGGGCCGAGAAGGCGATAGCGCACGGGGTCCATTGTCTCCGGGGGCTCGGGAAGCGGTCGGGGGGTGGTCACCGGAGGCGATCGGCGCATCCGGCGGGGTCACCGGAGGCGGCAGCCGCATCCGGCGGGGTCACCGGAGGCGGCAGCCGCTTCCGGCGGGGGTCAGCGGGCGCGGCGGGCGCTCCCGGTGATGTCCAGGGTGACGAGGACGCCCACGGTACGACGGACGCGGACCGGGCCGACCGCCGCGCCGAGGACGGTCTCCCCGAACCACCTCGGGCAGGTGTCGGCGGTCTCCATTGTCACGGACCCGGCAACCGGGTCGAGGCGGCACCCCGCAGCGGCGGGGTGAGAGGTGTGCGCGCCGTAGGAGACCAGCGGCCGGGTCACCTCGTCACCCACCTCGAACGGCTCCCCGCGGCAGCCCGGCCGCCAGTCCGCGTGGAACACCCTCTTCCGTGGCATTCACCCACTCTCCAGGAACCGGACGGCGCGTGCGAGACGTTTTCCGCGTGCCGGCCGGTATCGCCCCGCCGGCCGAGCCGCCCACCCGCCTGTCCACCGCCCGTACGGTGGGCGTACATCCCCCAGCTCAGGAGCCGCCGATGACCACCGCCACCACCCGACGTCCCGGCGACCGCGGGATCAGCCCGGTGTTCATCGGGATCCTGGCCGTCGCCGCCGTGGCCGGCTGGGCCACCTGGACCGGGTACGCGGCGCGGCCGGGTATCGCGGTGTTCCTGTTCGTGACCGCCGCCTGGGTCGTCTCGTTGTGCCTGCACGAATACGCGCACGCGCGCACCGCCCTGCACAGCGGCGACATCACGATCGGCGCGAAGGGCTATCTCACGCTGAATCCGCTGAAGTACACGCACGCGCTGCTGAGCATCGTGCTGCCGGTGCTGTTCGTGATCATGGGCGGGATCGGTCTGCCGGGCGGCGCGGTGTTCATCGAGCGGGGCCGGATCCGGGGCCGCGGGCGGCTGAGCCTGATCTCGGCGGCGGGCCCGCTGACGAACGCGCTGTTCGCGGCGGTGTGCACCGCGCCGTTCTGGCTGCACGCGCTCGACGGGGTGCCGATGACCTTCCGCTTCGCGCTGGCGTTCCTCGCGCTGCTCCAGGTGACGGCGGCGCTGCTGAACCTCCTGCCGGTGCCGGGCCTGGACGGGTACGGCGTGCTGGAGCCCTGGCTGCCGTACGGCGTGAAGCGGCAGGTGGAGGCGTTCCCCATGTTCGGGCTGCTGATCGTGTTCGCGCTGCTGTGGATCCCGTCGCTGAACAGCGCGTTCTTCGGCCTGATCGACGGCATCCTGCGCGGGCTCGGGGTGGAGACGGCCTACTCGGACTGCGGGTACTGGCTCTACCGCTTCTGGAGCGGCACCCCGGAGGTGTGCGCGGTCAGTTCGTGACCGGCTCCTCCCGCGCGGCGGCGCGGGCGCGCTTGACGTAGTACCAGGTCATGTTGGACGACAGGCCCGCCAGCAGCACCCAGACGATCCCCAGCCAGCTGCCCTGCACGAAGGAGACCACGGCCGCGGCCAGCGAGAGGGCGCAGACGACGAGGGTGTAGAGGGCGATGCGGGGCATGACGGGTGGCTCCTGTCGGGGGACACTGCTACGCGAACAGTGTCCCCCATGGCCATGGCCGGCTCGCCGGAAGGTCGGCCCGCGCGTGCCGGACGAACGGCTCACACGTCGGTGAGCCGGAGCCCCGCGTGCGCCTTGTAGCGGCGGTTGACCGAGATCAGGTTGGCGACCAGGGACTCGACCTGGTGGGCGTTGCGCAGCCGGCCCGCGAAGATGCCGCGCATGCCGGGGATGCGGCCGGCCAGCGCCTGGACGATCTCCACGTCGGCACGCTCCTCGCCGAGCACCATGACGTCGGTGTCGATCTGCTCGATCTCCGGGTCCTGGAGCAGGACGGCGGACAGATGGTGGAAGGCGGCGGTGACCCGCGAGTCCGGGAGCAGGGCGGCGGCCTGCTCGGCGGCGCTGCCCTCCTCGGGCTTGAGCGCGTAGGCGCCCTTCTTGTCGAAGCCGAGGGGGTTGACACAGTCCACGACGAGCTTGCCGGCCAGGTCGGCGGCGAGCGACTTCAGCGTGTCGCCGTGCCCGTCCCACGGTACGGCGACGATCACGATGTCGCTGCGGCGCGCGGTCTCGGCGTTGTCGGCGCCCTCGACGCCGTGCCCGAGTTCGTCCGCGGCGGCGCGGGCGCGGTCGGCGGACCGGGAGCCGATGATCACCTTCTGGCCGGCCCTGGCGAGCCGGTAGGCGAGGCCCTTGCCCTGCGGTCCGGTGCCGCCGAGCACGCCGACGACGTACCCGGAGACGTCGGGCAGGTCCCAGGGGTCCTTGGCGGGGGCCTTCTGTGCGCTGTCGGTAGAGGTCATGGGGCGACTCTACGTCGCCGGACGCGGCCACGACCGGGAAGATCGTGACGCGGCCGGGGACGGGCGGGGCACGGCCGGAAAGGCCGGGGTGCGGCGGGGGCGGGCGGGGAGATCCGAGAGTGGCCGGGGACGGGCGGAGTGCGGCCGGGGCACGGGCGGGGTGTGGCCGGGGACGGGCGGAGTGCGGCCGGGGCACGGGCGGGGAGACCCGAGAGTGGCCGGGGACGGGCGGAGTGCGGCCGGGGCACGGGCGGGGTGTGGCCGGGGACGGGCGGAGTGCGGCCGGGGCACGGGCGGGGTGTGGCCGGGGACGGGCGGAGTGCGGCGGGGGCGGGCGGGGAGACCCGAGTGCGGCCGGGTAGGCCGAGGTACGGGCGGGCACGGGCTGGGTGTGGCCGGGGACGAGCGGGGTGCGGCCGGAAAGATCCGGGGAACGCCGGGGGCGGCCAGGGATGGGCGGGGTGCGGCCGGGGACGGGCGAGGAGCGACCGGGGATGGGCGGGGTGTGTCCGGAAAGGCCGGGGTGCGGCGGGGGCAGGCGGAAGGCGGAGGCACGGCCGGGCAAGGGCGGGGCGCCGCCGGGAAAGTCCGGGGGCGGCCGGGGACGGGCTGGGTGTGGCCGGGGACGAGCGGGGCGCGGCCAGAAAGGTCCGGGAGCGGCCGGGAAGGCCGAGGCACGGCGACCGGGCAAGGGCGGGGCGCCGCCGGAAAATCCGGGGCGGCCGGGTGGAGCCGGGGGGCGGCCGGGTGGGTCCGAGTGCGGCCGGGAAGGGCGGGGGTGGGGAAAAGCGGTTGATCCGGTGCCCCGGCTCGTCCGAGCATGCTCAGGGTGACCTCCGCGCTGCTTCCCGATCTCGCTCCCTGGCGGGCCTCCGCGGACTTCCGCCGACTGTGGAAGTCCGGGCTGATCAGCAATTTCGGCAGTTTCCTGACCCTCGTCGCGCTGCCCGTCCAGCTGAAGGACCTCACCAACTCCACGACGGCCGTCGGAGCGATCGGCGCGGTGGAGCTGCTGCCCCTGATCGTGTGCGGTCTCTACGGCGGTGCGCTCGCCGACGCCCTGGAGAAGCGGGGCCTGATCATGTGGACGGAGGCCGGCCAGGGCCTGCTCAGCGCGGTGCTGCTGCTCAACGCCCTGCTGCCGAGCCCCGCCTGCTGGCCGCTGTACGCCGTCGCCGCGCTCTCCTCCGCGCTCGGCGCGGTGCAGCGCCCGGCCCTGGAGTCGCTGTGGCCGAGGATCGTCGCCCATGAGGACATGCCCGCCGCGGCCTCGCTGAACTCGCTGCGCTGGACGGTGGGCGGCGTCGCGGGCCCCGCGCTCGCGGGGGTGGTCGTGGCCTACGCCGGCCTGCCCTGGGCGTACGCCGCCGACGTGCTGACCTTCGCCGTCTCGCTGGCGTACATCGCGCGGATCGCGGTCTCCCCCGCCGCGCACGAGGCCGCGAAGCCCTCGCTGCGGGCGATCGCGGAGGGCGCCCGGTACGCGTGGAGCCGCAAGGAACTCCTCGGCACGTACGTCGTGGACATCGCGGCGATGACCCTGGCGATGCCGCTCGCCGTGCTGCCGTTCCTCGCCGACGAGCTGGGCGCCGACTGGGCGCTCGGGCTGATGTACGCGAGCATCCCCGCGGGGTCGCTGCTGGTGAGCCTGGTCAGCGGCTGGGCCTCGCGGGTGCACCGGCACGGCCTGATGGTGGTGCTGGCGGCGGCCGGCTGGGGCCTGTCGATCGCGGCGGTGGGGCTGACCCGGAACGTCTGGCTGGTGCTGCTCCTGCTCGCCGTCGGCGGCGGGTTCGACATGGTCAGCGGCATCTTCCGGTCCGCCATGTGGAACCAGACGATCCCCGACGAGCTGCGCGGCCGGCTCGCCGGGATCGAGCTTCTGTCCTACTCCGTGGGGCCCCAGCTGGGCCAGGTCCGCGCGGGCGGCCTCGCCGCGTGGACGGGGCTGCGCACGTCCATCGCGTGCGGCGGCCTGGCCTGCGCGGGCGTGGTGGGGCTGCTCGCGCTGTGCCTGCCGGGCCTCATGACCTACGACGCCCGGACGAACCGGCACGCGGTGCGGATGCGGGAGCGCCGCGCCGAGGCCGCCGCCGCGAGGGCCTGATCACTTCCCGCCGGCGTCACCGGGGCCCCCGGAGTCACCGGAGTCCGCCCTGGAGGCGTCGTGCCACCGCGGGTCGTTCTCCCACTCCACATTGCGCTCGGCCGCCAGCTCCATCGCGTGCCGGGCCTCCTCGGGGGAGGCGTACGGCCCGAACCGGTCCTTGCCCGGACAGTCGGGCCCTTCCTCGACCTTCTTGTGCTCCAGGCAGTAGTACCACTCGCCCGGCTTGCCCACGGTGCGCTTCTTGAACAGGGCCATGGACCGCTCCTCTCGCCGACCACCGACATGTTCCCCCATGTCCGCGTGGATAGACTCCCTGACATGTCTGGCCAGTCGCTGCTCGTACCGGGGGAACAGTCCCCCATCCGTTCCGTTCCGGGGAACATCCGTCGCCCGGAGTACGTCGGCAAGCCCGCGCCGGCGCCGTACACCGGGCCCGAGGTGCAGACCCCGGAGACCGTCGAGGCGATGCGGGTCGCCGGGCGGATCGCCGCGCGGGCGATGGAGGAGGCCGCGAAGATCATCGCGCCCGGCGTCACGACGGACCAGCTGGACAAGGTGGCCCATGAGTACATGTGCGACCACGGCGCCTACCCGTCCACGCTCGGCTACCGCGGCTTCCCCAAGTCCCTGTGCACGTCGGTCAACGAGGTCATCTGCCACGGCATCCCGGACTCGACGGTCCTCAGGGACGGCGACATCGTCAACCTGGACGTGACCGCCTACATCGGCGGGGTGCACGGCGACAACAACGCCACGTACCTGGTCGGGGACGTGGACGAGGAGTCGCGGCTGCTGGTGGAGCGCACCCGCGAGTCCCTCGACCGGGCGATCAAGGCCGTCAAGCCGGGCCGGCAGATCAACATCATCGGCCGGGTCATCGAGTCGTACGCCAAGCGGTTCGGCTACGGCGTGGTGCGGGACTTCACCGGCCACGGCATCAGCTCGTCGTTCCACTCGGGGCTGATCATCCCGCACTACGACAGCCCGCACGCCACCACGGTGATGCGGCCGGGCATGACCTTCACCATCGAACCGATGCTGACGCTGGGCACCCACGAGTACGACATGTGGGACGACGGCTGGACGGTCGTGACGAAGGACCGCAAGCGGACCGCGCAGTTCGAGCACACGCTGGTGGTCACGGACGACGGCGCGGAGATCCTGACGCTGCCCTGAGTGCCGCCCCACGACGGAAACCCGCCCCTGCGAGGGCGGGTTTTCTCTTGTACGATTTTACCGACACGATGTCGGCAAAGAAGCCGACACGGAGTCGGCAAGGCCATTGACTTAGGTAAGCCTTACCTTAAAGGATGTGCGTCATGGACTCCTTCTCGCGCCTCATCCGCACCGCGTCCCACGAACAGCACACAGAGGCGGAAACCTCGACGTTCATGAGCGATCTGCTCGGCGGCCGGCTCGGTGTGGACGCCTACGCCCGCTACACCGAACAGCTGTGGTTCGTGTACGAGGCGCTGGAGAGCGCGGCCGGGCGGCTGGCCGGGAACCCGGTCGCGGGTCCGTTCATCCGGCCGGAACTGCTGCGGCTGGCCGCGCTGGAGCAGGATCTGGCACATCTGCGGGGCCCGGACTGGCGGGCGGCCCTGAGCGCCCTGCCCGCGACCCGCGAGTACGCCGACCGGGTGCGGGAGTGCGCCGCGCGGTGGCCCGGCGGCTATGTCGCCCACCACTACACCCGCTACCTGGGCGACCTGTCGGGCGGTCAGATCATCCGCGACCGGGCGGAGAAGACCTGGGGCTTCGCCCGCAAGGGCGACGGTGTGCGCTTCTACGTCTTCGAGGAGATCGCCAACCCGGCCGCGTTCAAGCGCGAGTACCGGGAGCTGCTGGACCGGATACCGGCGGACGACCTGGAGAAGCAGCGCGTCGTGGCCGAGTGCAAGCGGGCGTTCGCCCTGAACACGGCCGTCTTCCGGGCTCTGGGCGAGGAGTTCGCGCTCTCCGCCTGACCCGCGGGCCGCCGCCGGCTCAGCGCTCCAGGAAGACCCGGCCGCCCAGCTCCACCCAGCCCGCCGGCTGCGGCGCGGTGAGGAGCTGGGAGCCCCTGCCCTGGGTGATGTTGAGGGCGCGGTCCAGCCGGGCGGTGAGCTGGATCGCGGCCGCGCCCGTGGCCTCGTCCTCCTCGATGCCGTCGCCGCGACCGGGGAAGCCGCGCGCCCTGACCCGCCCGGCCGCCTCGTCCTCCCACGCCCAGGCGTACAACCACGCGCCGGGTGCGGGCACCTGGAGCGCGTCGACCTCCGCCGGCGTGGCGTACTGACGCAGAGTGCGCGGCTCGGGCCACTCCGGGCGGGCCTCGATCCAGCAGAACTCGCCGTCCTGCCGGGCGCCCACCACACCGGCGGGGACGACGAGTTCGGGCACGTCCAGCAGCCAGGCGGCGCCGACGCACGGGTATCCGGCGAACGGCAGCCGCGCGGAGGGCGTGTAGATGTCGATCTCGCCGCGCTCGGGGTCGTCCACGAACACGGTCTCGCTGAAGCCGAGTTTGGCGGCGAGCGCCTGCCGGTCGGCGCGCTCGGGCAGCCTGGAGCCGTCTCGGACGACGCCGAGCTCATTGCCGTAGCCGCCGTGCGGTGCGCAGAAGACGCGCAGTACGTCGTAGTCGGTCACACGGGAATTGAAGCACCGCCCACCCCACGCGCGCGTCCCGGAGCGGGCCGCCGGTCGCCGGCCCGAGGGGCACCCCGTGAGAGCCGGATCACGCCCCCCGAGGGTATGAGGAGGGTAAGGCTCAGGTAAGTTAGGGCAGCCTCACCACACTGGATCGTCAGGGAGTCCGTATGCGTGCCGTCCGTCCGACCGTCATCGCCGCCGCCACCGCGGCCGCCTTGACCGCCCTCGCGGCCTGCACCGCCAAGAGCGAGGCCACGGACGGCGACGCCATCCGGGTCACCGCCGCCGACTCGGCGTGCGACACCTCGGCCACGTCGGTCCCCGCCGGCCAGGTCACCCTGAAGATAGAGAACAAGGGCTCGCGGGCCACCGAGGTGGAGATCCTCTTCCCGGACGACCGGATCGTCTCGGAGAAGGAGAACATCGGCCCCGGCACCAAGTACACGCTGACCGCCGAGGTGAAGGCGGGGTCGTACGAGATAGCCTGCCGCCCCGGCATGAAGGGCCACGGCGTCCGGCAGAAGCTCACCGTCACCGGTGGTTCCGCGGCGGCCGAGCGCGATCCGAAGCTGGACCAGGCGGTCGCCGAGTACCGGCAGTACGCCCAGGACCAGGCCGACGCCACCGTGCCGCTCGCGCAGAAGTTCGCCGACGCGATCAAGGCCGGCGACCTCGACGCCGCCAGGAAGGCGTACGCCCCCTCGCGCCTGGGCTGGGAGCGCACCGAGCCGGTCGCGGAGTCCTTCGGTGACATCGACCCGAAGACCGACACCCGCGCCGACGGCCTGGAGAAGGGCCAGAAGTGGACCGGCTGGCACCGCCTGGAGAAGGCGCTGTGGGCCGACAAGAAGATCGGCGCCGCGGAGAAGACCCTCGCCGACCAGCTCGTGAGCGACCTGAAGGATTGGCAGCGGCGGGTCGGCAAGGCCGAGATCACCCCGACGTCCATGGCCAACGGCGCCAAGGAGCTGCTGGACGAGGTCGCCACCGGCAAGGTCACCGGCGAGGAGGACCGCTACTCGCACACCGACCTGGCCGACTTCGAGGGCAACGTCGAGGGCGCGCAGAAGTCGTACGAGCTGCTCAAGCCGGTCGCCGTGCAGAACGACCCGGCGCTCGCCAAGGAGCTGGACAAGCAGTTCGCCGCGCTGGACAAGGTGCTGGACGGCTACCGCTCGCAGCAGACCTCGTACGGCTTCGTCTCCTACGACAAGGTCACCGAGGCCCAGCGCAAGGAGCTGTCGGACGCGGTGAACGCGCTCGCCGAACCGCTGTCGAAGCTCGCCGCCGCGGTCGTCAGGTAAGGGCCGGGCGGATGACCGAGATCGAGGAGAGCCGTCCCTCGCGCCGGGCGCTGATCGGCTGGGGCGGGGCCGGGATCGCGCTCGGGGCCGTGGCGGCCGGGGGCGCGGTGGCGCTGACCGACACGGGTCCGGGAACGGCGGAGGCGGCCGGCGGCGCGGTGCGGTTCCACGGCGCCCACCAGGCGGGCATCGCGACGCCCGTGCAGGACCGGCTGCACTTCGCCGCGTTCGACGTGAAGACCGACGACCGCGAGGAGTTCGTCCAGTTGCTGAAGGACTGGACGGCGGCGGCCCGGCGGATGACCGCGGGCAAGCCGGTCGGCGCGGGCGCCTACGGCGGGCTCCCCGAGGCCCCGCCGGACGACACCGGCGAGGCGCTGGACCTCTCCCCGTGCCGGCTGACCCTGACCATCGGCTTCGGGCCCTCCCTGTTCGACAAGTTCGCGCTGCGCGGCAAGCGGCCGGAAGCCCTCGTCGACCTGCCCGCGTTCCCCGGCGACAACCTGGACAGGACCCGCACCGGCGGCGATCTGTGCGTCCAGGCCTGCGCGGACGACCCCCAGGTCGCCGTGCACGCCATCCGCAACCTCGCCCGCATCGGCTTCGGCAAGGTCGCCGTGCGCTGGTCCCAGCTCGGCTTCGGCAAGACCTCCTCGACCACCCCGGACGCGCAGACCCCGCGCAACCTGTTCGGCTTCAAGGACGGCACCCGCAACATCGCGGGCACCGAGACCGGCCGGCTGGAGAAGCACGTGTGGGTCGGTGACGGGGACGGCCCGGACTGGATGACCGGCGGCTCGTACCTGGTCGCCCGGCGCATCCGGATGAACATCGAGACCTGGGACCGCACCTCGCTCCAGGAGCAGGAGGACGTGTTCGGGCGGGACAAGCGCGAGGGCGCGCCGGCCGGCAAGGCGGGCGAGCACGACGAGCCGTTCCTGAAGGCGATGAAGCCCACCGCGCACGTACGGCTCGCGCACCCGGACGCCAACGGCGGGATCACCATCCTGCGCCGCGGCTACTCCTTCACCGACGGCACCGACGGCCTCGGCCGGCTGGACGCGGGCCTGTTCTTCCTCGCCTACCAGCGCGATGTGCGCCACGGCTTCATCCCGCTCCAGCGCAGGCTGTCGGCGCACGACGCCCTCAACGAGTACATCCAGCACGTGGGTTCGGCGGTCTTCGCCATTCCGCCGGGTGTCCGGGACGCCGACGACTGGTGGGGCCGTTCACTGTTCTCGAAGGAGGCGTAGCCCGTGATCTCCAACTACCTGATCGGCCTGCGGGAGGGCCTCGAGGCGTCGCTCGTCGTCTGCATCCTGATCGCGTACCTGGTCAAGACCGGCCGCCGGGACGCCCTGCGGCCCATCTGGACCGGCATCGCGGTCGCGATCGCGCTGGCGCTGGGCTTCGGCTGCGCGCTCGAATTCGGTTCCCAGGAAATGACGTTCCAGGCTCAGGAGGCACTCGGCGGTTCGCTGTCGATCGTCGCCGTGGGCCTGGTGACCTGGATGGTGTTCTGGATGCGGCGCACCGCCCGGCACCTGAAGTCCGAGCTGGGCGCCAAGCTGGACGCGGCGCTCGCGATGGGCACCGGCGCGCTGGTCGCCACCGCCTTCCTCGCGGTCGGCCGGGAGGGCCTGGAGACCGCGCTGTTCGTGTGGGCCTCGGTGCACGCGGCCGGCGACGGCACCCCGCGCCCGCTGATCGGCGTCGCCCTCGGCCTCGCCACCGCGGTGCTGCTGGGCTGGCTGTTCTACCGGGGCGCGCTGCGCATCAACCTGGCGAAGTTCTTCACCTGGACCGGCGGGATGCTGGTCGTGGTCGCGGCGGGCGTGCTGGCGTACGGCTTCCACGACCTCCAGGAGGCCGGCTGGATCCCCGGACTCACCCACCTGGCCTTCGACATCAGCGACACCGTCGAGCCGGACAGCTGGTACGGCACGCTGCTGAAGGGCGTGTTCAACTTCCAGCCGGACCCGACGGTCGTCCAGGTCACGGTCTGGGCCCTGTACCTGGTCCCGGTGCTCACGGTGTTCCTCGCCCCGGTAGGGTTCGCCTCCGGGAAGGGGAAGGTGAAGGAGCCCGATGACCAGGGAACGCAGCCCTCGACGGCTTCGCCGGCGTGACCGGAACGCACTGCTCGCGGCGGCGCTGACCGCCTTGTCCTGCACGGCGAGCGGGTGCGTGGTGGTGCACGGGGAGCGGGTGGTGGTGCCCGGCGCCACCCGGACCGAGGCCGCGAAGGCGGTGACCGCGTTCACCGAGGCGTACAACAAGGCGGACAAGGCGTACGACCGTTCGCTGGACGCGCCCTATGTCACCGGGCCGTTCGCCGACATCGACGCCGCCCGGCTGAAGGCGGGGCATGCCGGCAGCCCGTCCGGCAACGCGAGTCACGTCCCGCTGAAGCTGTCGGACGTGAAGATCACGATCCCCCGGAAGGCGGGCTGGCCCCGCTGGTTCCTCGCGGACGCGCGGGCCAACAAGGGCGGTGACTACCGCTGGCTGCTGGTGTTCACGCGGGCCGACCTGGGCCAGCGGTGGCGGGTGGCGTATCTGACGCTGGCCGCGCCCGGCGCCGTGCCGCGGTTCGCGAAGGACAAGGACGGCTGGGGCGAGGCGGTGCCGGTGTCCTCCACGCGACTGGCGGTGGAACCCGATGAGTTGAGCCGCTCGTACGCCGACTACCTGAAGAAGGGCGGCACGGCGTTCGCCGACGGGCCGAACACCAGCGAGTTGCGCGCCTACCGCCGGACTCAGGCCCGCAAGCCGGGTCTCGTGCGCCAGTACATCGACCAGCCGCTGACCCATGGCGACTATGCCCCGCTCGCGCTGCGCACGGCGGACGGCGGTGCGCTGGTCTTCTTCAGCACGCACCACTACGAGAAGGAGACCGCCGCCGCGAACACCTCGGTGCCGACGCCCAGCAAGGCCGTGCAGGCCCTCACCAGGGGCGAGATCCACCAGTCCCTCACGCTGGAGTCGGTGGCCGGGCAGGCAGCGCTGGACCCGGCGGGCAAGGGGAAGGTGTCGATCGTGGCGAAGGTGAACGGTGTGACGGGGGCGAAGGGCGAGTAAAACCGCCGGTCAGTTGCGCAGCGGCCAGGGCCCATCGAGGTGCGAGGCGGTCTCCCCGGCGGCGTGCCGGGCGCAGGCGTCGGTGAGGGATTCCAGCAGGGTCAGGGGCTCGGGCAGCGGATGCTCGGGGCCGCGCACCCAGCGGACCTGCTGCCCGTCGTCGCCGGGCAGGCGGGCCGGGGGCACGAGGACGTAGGAGCCCCGGCAGTGCCAGCGCAGGCCGGGGTGTTCGGCCATGGTCTCGGGGTGGCAGTCCAGCTCGCAGGGCCACCACTCGTCCTCGTCCTCGGGGGTGCCGCGGGTGAGGGTGAAGAACAGCATCCGGCCGTCGTCGCTCTCGGCGACCGGCCCCACCTCGACGCCCTCGGCGAGCAGCCGCTCCAGCGCCTCCCGGCCGGCCTCCAGGGGCACGTCCAGGACATCGTGGACCATGCCGGTCGCGGTGATGAAGTTGGCCTGCGGCTGGTGCCGGGCCCAGCGCTCGATCTGCGGGCGGTCGATCGTGGACTGCGTCTGCCAGGCGAACGACACGGGGTGCCGGGCCGGCGTGGGACAGCCCACGCGGTCGCAGGAACACCGGTAACCGGGCGCGGGGTGGGCGGCCGGCGCGAGCGGAAGTCCGGCCTCGGCGGCGGCGAGCAGCAGGGCCTCACGGCCGTCGTCGGCGGCGGCAGCGGCTTCCTTCGGGCGGCGTCCACGCAGCCACTGGGAGAGTTTGCCCTGCCGGCCGCTCCGGCCGTCGAACGTCCCGCTCATCAATCCCCTCGCCTCGCTGGTGTGCGGACAGCATGCCTCATGGTCCCACCTTCGTGCGCTCCGGGGGGCGGCGGGTGGATACGGGGGGAATCGGACGCGAGGTGCCTCACATCGCCGGTTCCGGGGGCCAGGCCGCGCCCCAGTCCGTGTCGCGGGCCGCCTTGTACAGGTCGCCGTGGCGTTTGGTGATCGTCGTACGGCTCAGTCGCCCGTCCGCCTCGCACAGATCCAGGAGCACCTGGCCCTTGCGGATCTGGGGGCGGCGGACGACGCGGGCGGGGGCGGGCGCGGCGGGCAGGCGGGTGGCGGCGACGTAGGAGAACTTCTCGTCCTCGTAGGCCAGGGAGCCGCCCTTGACCCGGCGGTGCAGGGAGGAGCGGGGGACGCGGGCGGAGAAGTGGCACCAGTCGGTGCCGGGCGCGATCGGGCAGGCGGCGCTGTGCGGGCAGGGCGCGGCGACGCGGAACCCGGCGCGGATCAGCCGGTCGCGGGCCTCGATGACCCGCGCGTACCCGGCAGGCGTGCCGGCCTCCACGATCACCACGGTCTGCGCGGCGGCCGCGGCGGCGTCCACGAGCGCGGTGCGGTCGGACTCGGTCAGCTCGTTCAGGACGTACGACACCGTGAGCAGGTCGGCGGGGTCCAGGGCGAGCGCGGCGCCGATGCGGGCACGCTGCCAGCGGGCTCCGGTCAGGGCGGGGTTGGCGGCGGCCAGCTCCCGGCCGAGGGCGAGCGCGGGCTCGGCCCAGTCGAGGACGGTGACCGGGCGGGTGCCGGCCCAGGTGTCGGTGACCGCCCAGGTCGCGGCGCCGGTGCCGCCGCCGACGTCCACATGGCTGCCGGGCACCCAGCCGGGTACGGCGTCGGCGAACGCCGCGAGGGCCGAGCGCACGGCCTGGAAGGTGGCCGGCATCCGGTAGGCGGCGTAGGCGGCGACGTCGGCGCGGTCGCGGAGGATCGGCGCGTGGGTCGGGGTGTCGCCGCGGTAGGTGGCGATCAGCCGTTCGACGGCGCCGGCGGCCTGGCTGGGCGGGAGTCCGTCGAGCATCTCGGCGAGGCTTCGGCGGAGGACGTCGGCCGGTGGTACGGGGGCGGTCACCTGGAGATTCTATGGCGCACACCGAACCCCCCGAACCGACCCCGCCCCACCCGAGGGCCCTCGCGCGGAGACGACCCACCGGCCCTGCCCCGCCGACGACCCACGCCACGGAATCCCCGGACCGGCGCCGGCCCCGCCAACGGCTCACGCGCCGAAGGCGACGTACCGGTCCCCATCCGGCCAAGGGCCTGCGCGGTGGGAGCAACCTACCGGTCCCCGTCCGACCGACCGCCCACACGGCGGAGACGGCCGACCGACCCTGACCCGCCCCTGCCCAGCCGACGGCCCGCGCGCCGGAAGCGACGCACCGGTCCCCGCCCAGCCGACCGCCCACACGGCGGAGACGGCCCACCGCCCCTGAACCGGCCCCGGCCCGCCGACGGCCCGCGCTGTCGGAATCCCCGGACCGGCCCCGCGACGGCCCGCGCCGCGGAATCCCCGGACCGGCCCCCGCCCAGCCGACGGCCCGCGCGCCGGAAGCAACGTACCGGTCCCCACCTGACCGACAGCCCACCCGGCGGGAGCGATGTACCAGTCCCCATCCCGCCGACCGCCCACAAGGCGGAGACGGCCGACCGGCCTCGAACCGGCCCGACCCCGCCGACGACCCGCGCTGTCGGAATCCCCGGACCGGCCCCGCGACGGCCCGCGCCGCGGAATCCCCGGACCCGCCCCCGCCCAGCCGACGGCCCACGCGCGGGAAGCGACGTCCTGGTCCCCACCCGGCCGACAGCCCGCCCGGCGGGAGCGATGTACCAGTCCCCGTCCCACCGACCGCCCACACGGCGGAGACGGCCGACCGGCCCTGACCCCGGCCCCTGCCCGCCGACGGCCCGCGCAGCGGATCGGCGGCGGTCCCGTGCCGGGTCGGCTGAGGGTGCCGGGTCGGCTCCCTCACACCACCGCCCGTGCCAGCCATGTGCCGAGCGCCGCCCTCGGGGTGCTGTCCGGGGGGCGGCGGCGCGGGTGGACCGTGTTCGCGAGGAGGACCAGGAAGGTGTCCGTCGCCCGGTCGAGGACCAGGGAGGTGCCGGTGAAGCCGGTGTGCCCGGCGGCGCCGCGGCCGGCGAGGGCGCCCATGAACCAGGGCTGGTCGAGGGTGAAACCGAGGCCGGGCGGGGCGAGGAGGAGGTCGGTGAACTCGGGGGCGAGGATGCGGGCGGGGCCGTAGGAGCCGCCGGCCAGCAGGGCGCGGCAGAAGACGGCGAGGTCGCGGCCGGTGGAGAAGAGGCCGGCGTGCCCTGCGATGCCGCCGAGGGCCCACGCGTTCTCGTCGTGTACGACGCCCCGCAGCATCCCCCGGTCGGCCTTGGCCCACGGCCGCCACTGGTCCTCGGTGGCCGCGGCGCCCGGCCAGGGCCCGAACCCGGTGGCGGTCATGCCGAGCGGGCGGGTGATGCCGTTGCGCACGAGGACGTCGAGGGTGCGGCCGGTGACGCGCTCCAGGACGAACTGGAGGAGCAGCATGTTCAGGTCCGAGTACCGGTACGTGCCGGGCGGGCTCGACGGCGCCTCGGCGCGCAGCATCGTCAGCCGGGCGGCGCGGTCCGGGCAGTCGTACAGCGGGAGTTCGGGGCGCAGCCCGGAGGTGTGGCTGAGCAACTGCCGTACCGTGACCCGGTGTTCGGCGAGGGTCCGGAACTCCGGCAGGTAGTGGCCCACCGGGGTGTCCATGCCCACGGTGCCGCGCTCGATCTGCTGCACCGCCGCGACCGAGGTGAACAGCTTGGTCAGGGAGGCCAGGTCGAAGGGGGTGTCGACGGTGGCCGGCACCCGGTCGGCGGGCGGCAGTTCGACGCCCGTGTCGGTGCGGGGGTCGTAGGAGGAGTAGCGGACCGCCCAGCCCGCCGCCTCGGCCACGGCGATCACGGGTCCGCGTCCGGCCACCACGACCGCGCCGGGTGCCCAGGGGCGCGGCCCGGCGGTGCGGGCGTGCACCTCGCCCACCAGGTGTTCCAGCGCTCCGGGGTCCAGCCCGGCCCGCTCCGGTGTGTCGGCGCGCAGTCTCGGTGCGCTCAGCTCTCGTCTCCTTCCGACCCCGCACGGGTGTGCTCCCGCGTGTTCCAGGGACGGCACATTCCCACGAAGCAGGCCCCCGCGACCAGTGCGGCCGCCAGTTGGACGACGGCCATCGGAACGGCGGTGCGCTCCCCGGCGATCCCGACGAGCGGCGAGGCGACCGCGCCGACGAGGAAGGAGGAGGTGCCGAGCAGCGCGGACGCCGATCCGGCGGCGTGCTTGGTGCGCAGCAGGGCGAGGGTCTGGGCGTTGGGCATGGTCAGGCCCATCGCGGACATCAGCACGAACAGCGCGGCGGCGATGGGCGCGAGCCCCACCTCGCCGAGGACGCCGGTGGACATCAGCAGCAGCGCGGTCGCGGCGAGCGTGATCACCGCGAGCCCGGTGGCCAGCACCTTGTCCAGGCTGACCCGGCCGACCAGCACCTTGCCGTTGATCTGTCCGGCGACCACCAGGCCGACCGAGTTGAGGCCGAACAGCAGGCTGAAGGTCTGCGGGGAGGCGCCGTAGATCTCCTGGATCACGAACGGGGACGCCGATATGTAGGCGAACAGCGCGGCGAAGGCGAAGCCCCCGGCCAGCATGTAGCCGGTGAAGGGCAGGTCGGCGAGGAGCGAGCGCATCGAGCGCAGGGCGTGCCCCACTCCCCCGCCGTGGCGGCCGGCGGGCGGCAGGGTCTCGGGCAGTCGCAGCCAGACCAGCGCGCCGAGCAGCGCCCCGATCACGGTGAGCACCAGGAACACCCCGCGCCAGTCGGTCACCCGCAGGATCTGCCCGCCGATCAGCGGCGCCACGACCGGCGCGACCCCGGAGATCAGCATCAGGGTGGAGAAGAAGCGGGCCATGGCGACACCGTCGTACAGGTCGCGTACGACGGCCCGCGCGATGACGATGCCGGCCGCGCCCGCGAGGCCCTGGACCAGCCGGAAGGCGACCAGCGTCTCGACGTTCGGGGCGAGGGCGCACAGGGCGGTCGCGACGAGGTTCACGGCGAGCCCGATCAGCAGCGGGCGGCGCCGGCCCCAGCGGTCGCTCATCGGGCCGACGACCAGCTGCCCGAGGGCCATGCCGAGCAGGCAGGCGGTGAGGGTGAGCTGCACGGTGGCGGCGGGCGCGTGCAGGGACCGGGTCACCTCCGGCAGCGAGGGAAGGTACATGTCCATGGCGAGCGGGGGCGTCGCGGTGAGGCCGCCGAGGACGAAGGTGACGAGGAGGCCGGTGCGGCGGTCGGCGGGGGGCGCGGTGGCGGTCTCCGGATCTTCCGTCCGCGGTGTCGGTGCCGCCGCGTGCTCGGGCATGAGTCCCCTCCCTGGGTCCAGGCGTCCCGGCCGGGACGCCTTGCTTGAAACTTCCACTGAAGCGCGCCTCCCATGTTCCCAGCTCGGACAAACTGCCGAGGAACATACGGACGACGAAGTGGACGCCTACGCTCCGTGCCATGACTGACACCCAATCGAAGATCGCGGTGGTGACCGGCGCCGGTTCCGGGATCGGCCGGGCGGTCGCCGTGGAGCTGCTGCGCACCGGCTGGTCGGTGACGCTGGCCGGACGGCACGTCGAGACGCTCGAGGAGACGGCGGCCCTCGCGCCCGCGGCGCCCTCGATCGCCGTCCGCGCCGACGTGTCCCGGCCCGAGGACGTGGCGACGCTGTTCGAGGCGGCCGTGGACCGGTTCGGCCGGCTGGATCTGCTGTTCAACAACGCGGGCACGTTCGGGCCCGGCGGGGTCCCGGTCGAGGAACTCCCCTACGACGCCTGGCGGCACGTGGTGGACACCAATCTCAACGGGGCGTTCCTGTGCGCGCAGGCCGCGTACCGGACGATGAAGGAGCAGACCCCGCAGGGCGGTCGGATCATCAACAACGGATCGATCTCCGCGCACGCGCCCCGCCCGCACTCGGTCGCCTACACCGCGACCAAGCACGCGCTGACCGGCCTCACCAAGTCCCTGTCCCTGGACGGGCGTCCGTACCGGATCGCGGTCGGGCAGATCGACATCGGCAACGCGGCGACGGACATGACGCGGCGGATGAGCACCGGCGTGCTCCAGGCGAACGGCGAGACGGCGCCGGAGCCGATGATGGACGTGGCCGAAGTGGCGTGCACCGTACGGCACATGGCGGAGCTGCCGCTGGAGGCGAATGTGCAGTTCGCGACGGTGCTGGCGACGGCGATGCCGTACATCGGACGCGGCTGACCCCCGACTCCCGCCCTCGGCACGAACATTCGCGCCACCGGAAATCCAACAGCCTTGCCCTTGCGCCCCGTTGATCCCTCGTGCTCAACTCTTCTCCACAAGAGCTTCACACTTGGAGCGGACGCATTCCGAAGCCACCGCGAGGGGGGATACGGCGGTCGTTCCACCGCACCGGCCGTCGCACCGAGGCGGCCCGGCCGCCGGTGGGCGACCGCCGTACGGCGTCAGCGCCGGTGCCGGCCACCCGGCTGGTCGGTCGGGGCCGGCGGCTCCGCGAGGTCCGGCTCCGCCGCGCGGGGCGCGGGGGGCCTGCCGGTACCGGCCGCGTCCCGCGCCGCGAGGGACCGGCGGCGGCGCCGCAGCAGGAAGCCGCCCGCCGCCGCGAGCAGGGCCGCGGTGCCCGCCGCGCCCTCCACGAGGCGGTCGGCGGAGGGACCCTTGGCCGGTGCGCCCGCCCCGCCGGCCTGCCCGCCCGCGTGTCCGGGCGCCGCGGACGCGGTCGCGCCGCCCTCGCTGAGCGGCTCGACCAGCGTGCCCACCGGCCGGGCCGTACGGCCGCGCGTGAAGCCCCAGTCGAGGAGGGCGGCGGTCTGCTCGTAGACGGCGTTGCTGCCGGTGGCCGGGTGCATGACCGTGACCAGCAGGGTGCGGCCGTCGCGGGTGGCGGCGCCGGTGAAGGTGTTGCCGGCGTGGCTGGTGTAACCGTTCTTCACGCCGATCAGGCCGTCGTACGTCTTCAGGCCCCACGCCCCGGTCAGCAGGCGGTCGGTGTTCTGGATCTGGAAGGTCTTCTTGCCGCCGGCCGGGAAGTTTGCGGTGCGGGTGCCGCAGTAGCCCCGGAAGTCGGGGTCCTTCAGTCCGTGCCGGGCGAAGAGGGTCAGGTCGTACGCCGAGGAGAGCTGGCCGGGGTGGTCGAAGCCGTCGGGACTGACCACATGGGTGTCGAGGGCCTGGAGGTCCCGCGCCCTGGCCTGCATCTCGGCGACGGTCTTGGCGATGCCGCCGTTCATGTGCGCGAGGACGTGCACGGCGTCGTTGCCGGAGCGCAGGAAAACGCCCTGCCACAGTTGCTCGACGGTGTAGGTGATGCCCGCCTTGATCCCGACGAGGCTGGAGCCGGCCGGGACGTCGGAGATGTCGGAGTCCTTGACCGTGTACTTCTCGGTGCGGTCGAACTTCTTCAGCACGGTGTCCGCGAACAGCATCTTCAGCGTGGACGCGGGCGCGAGCCGCTGATGGGCGTTGAAGGAGGCGAGCACCTCACCGGTCGTACCGTCGGCGACCAGCCAGGCGCGGGCCGTGAGCAGCTTCGCGGGCACCCCGGTGGCGCCCTCCACCTGGAGGCCGCCGCGGGCCAGCCGTTCGCCGCCGATGGCGGTGACCGGGGGCGCGGCGAGGGCCGGGGCGGCCGCGGACAGGGGAAGGGCGGCGGCGGGCAGAGGAAGGGCGGCGGCCGTCAGCCCGAGGACGGCACGCCGGCTGAGCCGGGAGGATTCGCGCACTCCGGGACGGTACACCGCGCCGAGCAGCGGATTCGGCAGCGAAGGGGGATGACCGCCAGGGAATTTGCCACGTTATGAAAATCTGACCGATGAACGTGACGTGCCCAACATGAGCAGCTTCACGCCTGACCGGTCTCGAACCGCGAGATCCGGCCGTCCTCGTCGACGGTGAAGTTCCACCGGGTCTTCATCTCGCCCCAGGTGTCGTTGCGGTAGCGGGCGACCAGAGCGCGTCCGCCGCGGGACTCGTTGTCGACGTCGATATGCCCGCGGGAGGAGAAGATCTCCTGGTCGATCCAGTCGGCGAGATCGCGGTCGGTGCCGTCGTCGGACATGGTCGCGCCGGGCGCGAGCAGGGCCAGGAAGCCGTCGCGATCATGGGCGTTGACGGCGTTGACGAAGGCCCGGACGACCGGGTCGCTGAGTTTGGCTGGCTGAATCGTCATGGCGCCAGGCTCACACCGGGCCCCCGGCCCCGCCACCGGAACCCACGCTTGGATGCGTCCGATGGTGTGACCGGTGTGGCGGTGGTAACACGGGAGAGGCTTCGTCGTACGACCTTCGCTGTGTCTCTGTCCCGCTCTCTCCGACGCCTTGGCTTGGGAGTCACCATGACCTGTTACGACCGACGTGATCTGGGCCTGCTGCTGCTCCGGCTGGGCACGGGCGGGGTACTGGCGGCGCACGGCGCGCAGAAGCTGTTCGGCTGGTTCGGCGGCCACGGTCTGGAGGGCACCGGCCAGTTCATGGAGTCCGTCGGCTACGCCCCCGGCAAGGCGAGCGCCACGGCGGCGGGCCTCGCGGAGACCGGCGGCGGCACGCTCCTCGCGCTGGGCCTGGCCACCCCGGCGGCGGGCGCGGCGGCCGCGGGCGCCATGGCGGGGGCGGCGGCGGTGCACGCGCCCAACGGCTTCTTCGCCCAGGAGGGCGGCTACGAGTACGCGGCGACGCTGGGCCTCGCCGCGGTGGGCCTCGCGATCACCGGTCCGGGCCGGCTCTCCCTGGACCACGCACTCGGCCACGTCCTCGACCGCGGCTGGATGGTCCCCGCCGCCCTCGCGGCGACGGCGGCGGGCACGGCGGTGGTGGTGGGGGCGCGGACGAGGCGGGTACGGGCGAAGAAGGAAGGCCGGCAGGGCGCGCTGTTCGAGGAGTTCGAGGAGGAGTGAGCCGCGCGCTCGCACGGCGTGCCGGACACCCGCCCGTGGCAGGCTGCCCCGCATGACCGACCAGCACCCCGCTCCCCTCGCCCTCTGGCCCGCCATCGACGAACTCTTCTCCCGCCTGGAGGCCGCGCAGACGCCCCAACCGGGCCGGGAGGGCCTGCTGTTGCGCATCCTCAAACTGTCCGAGGAGGCCGGCGAGGTCGCGGAGGCGGTGATCGGCGCGACCGGCCAGAACCCCCGCAAGGGCGTCACCCACACCTGGGACGACGTCCAGGCGGAACTGTGCGACGTCGTCATCACCGCCCTGGTCGCTCTGCGGACCCTGACCCCGGAGGCGGGCGAGGTGTTCGAACGGCATCTGAGGGGGGTGCGGGAGCGACCGCTGAAGCCGTCGGCGTAGCCTCCTGTTCGGTTGGCCACCCGCGCCGGACCGGCGGATCGGCGGTGCCGCCCGGCGTGCGGTCAAGCTCTCGTCACTTGGTGAAGACGAGACTGACGTTGTGTCCGCCGAAGCCGAACGAGTTGGCCAGCGCGGCAGACCACTGACCGGTGCGCCGCTCACCGCGCACCACGTCCAGTTCCACGCGCGGGTCGAGTTCGTCAAGATTGCGCGTGGCCGGCATCGTGCCGTCCCTGAGCGCGAACAGAGCGGCCATGGCGCCGACCGTCCCGGACGCGCCCATCATGTGACCCGTCATCGACTTCGTGGCCGTCACCGCGGCGTCGCTGCCGATGACCCGAGTGATCGCCTCGGCCTCCGCCAGGTCACCGGACTCCGTCGACGTGGCGTGGGCATGCACGACCCCGATGTCCTGCGGGCCCAGGCCGGCGTCGCGCAGGGCCAGTTGCATGGCGAATGCCTGGCCTTCCGCATCGGAGGCCGTGATGTGGTTCGCGCTCGAACTCACAGCGCTGCCGGCCAGCGTGCCATAGGCACGTGCTCCACGGGCTCGCGCGAACTCGGCACGTTCGAGCACCATCATCCCCGCGCCCTCGCCCATGACGAACCCGGAACGCCTGACGTCGAACGGGCGGGACACGGCCTCTGGGTCCATGGACTGCGTCGACAATGCCTTCATCTGGGCGAACGCCGCGATGGTGAAGGGGTGCAGGCATGCCTCCACCCCGCCTGCGACGACCACGTCCGCCCGCCCGCTGCGGATCAGGTCCTGCCCCATGGCGAGCGCCTCCGCGCCGGACGCACAGGCACTCACCGCAGTCCTGGCGCCTCCCTTCGCGCCCAGGTCCATACTCACCCAGGCGGCCGGTCCATTGGGCATCAGCATGGGGACCGCGAACGGCGACAGCCGCCGAATGCCGGCGCGTTCGAAGATGTCGTCCTGCCCGAGCGTGGTGAGGACACCACCGGTCCCGGTACCGATGACGACGGCGAGTCGTTCCGGTTCGACCTCCGGAGTACCGGCGTCCTGCCATGCCTCGCGCGTGCTGAGGATGGCGATCTGCTCACCGCGGTCCAGCTTCCTTGCCTCGGTCCTCGGGAGGAGGGCGGCAGGGTCCACCGTGAGCCCGGCCGCCACGTGCACGGGCAGGTCCGCGGCCCACTCCTCCTCCAGGAAGCGCACCCCCGACTTTCCGTCCAGTAGCGCCGCCCACGATGACGGCGCATCGGCTCCCACCGGCGTCATCGCCCCGACACCCGTCACCAGCACACGACCGTTACGGGTCACACACGCCTCCTTGAATTGTCCAGATGCTACATAGCACCTAGCTTGCCCTCACGGAGATCATGCCAGCGCTCACAATGGAGATCAGGCCAGGAGCCGACCGATTTGGAAGTGAGGGATTGTCAGATTCCAACAATGCGATCCCGTGAGCGGGAGCGCACGCTCGCTCAGCTCCGGCCGTCCGTCACAGCGAACTGCGCGGCGACGACCGCCAGCCAGCCGCTGGGTGAGTACGGCGCGGGAGGGTCGACCTCCATGCCGAGTTCCGCGACGGCGAGGGCGTAGCCGGACTCGTCCAGGTCCAGCGCGAGCAGTTCCTGCAACTCCCCGACGAGGCGGGCCACAAGGTGGCGGTCGGTGGAGTTCCGGTGGTCCTCGACGGCGGAATGATGGTGCCAGGACTGGATCTCGCCTTGGGGCAGGCCGACGTCGGGGATGGCGTAGAACTCGCCGAGCCGCAGCCGGTGCCGCCCCGGCGGGTTGTCGGCGTACTCCCGCAACTGCCGTTCGGCGCCGGCGAGGGCCCACGGCCGCGCTTCTCCCGCGCGGGCCAGGCCGCCTTGATACTCAACCGCGCCCGCGTGGACTGCGCGAGCCAGCGGTGGATGAGCTGCTCATTGGCGGTGACGACCTGCTGGGTGGCCCATTGGGCGGTCTCGCGGTCGGGGTAGGTGGCGGATCGGGTGCGCACCGTCGGTACTCCCCTGGGGCTGTGGGCGGCGGTCGGACTGTCGCGGACGGTTCAGCCGTCCTCGAAACGCCAGAGCACCAGGACGTTCTCGTCCGAAACCCCGATGAGGCAGATGTCGACGGTGAGGCCCGCAAGGACGTTGGCGTGGAACGACGAGGCCAGGAAGTCGGCCTCCGCACCGTACTCCGCATGCCCGTGATTGGTGAAGAAGAGCGCGCTGTCCCCCACGGTCGCGAGGACTTCTCGCAGACAGGTGTCACGTTCCGCGTCGGGGACGCGAAGGGAGGGGTGTGGGCCGTACAGAAGAGACCCGACCGAGATCAGCCCGGCCAGCTCCAGTGCCTGGGCAGCGGAGATCTCCAGGAGGCTGTCCCGTAATTCTCCCAAGTCAACCTGCCGGAGTACGGCATTCCCCCGGATGGCATTCATCACCGTGTCGTGCCAGTCCGATTCGCCGCGGGTGGCGAGCACGGCGAAGGACTGACGCTCGTCGAAGCGCCCCCGTGCGCAGGCGGGCAGGTCCCTCGCCGCGCTCGCCCTGGGGTCGCCTGCTGCGGTCTCTCGGTCGGGGTAGGTGGCGGATCGGGTGCGCATGATGGATCTCAGTCCTCGGAAAAGGCCCAGAAGACTCCGGCCTCAGAGTCGGAGACAACGACGAGGCCGCAGTCGGTGGTGAACTCGGACAGGCAGTTCCACTCGGTATCAGGATTCATGAGGTTGGCGTTCGGATCATCCCGAGCCTCGGCCGCATTCGTATAACATCTGGCATCCCGGCCGAAGCGAGAGAGAATCTCCTTGGCACAGACGACGAGCCGCTTCTCACGGTTTGCGAAATCCGGGATATTGATCGACTGGTAGAACTCCCCTTGCAGAGCGACCAGCAACTGCGTGGCGGATTCCCTCCCCACCGGGTACAGGAGCCTGTCGAATTCTTCGAGGCGAAGGGCGGCGAACGGCTTCTCGTCGGTCGCCGCGGAAGCGCTGCTCGGTGGGGGGACGATCAGGGCACTCCAGTCGCGCGGGTCCTTGGCCTCGAGCATCATGACCGCCTGCACATCGCGGCGCCAGTCGTCCTGGGTCCGCGGACCCACCGCCGCGAAGGCGAAAGCCCCGCCGAACAATTCCAGCAGGCCGGCCTGCCAGGAAGCGGAATCGAGCACCCTGCCTCCTTTCGTGGCTACGGCTCGTTGCTCACGCCGCGAGAGTCATTGGATTTCATCGAAGGGTTGCCGGGAGAGCTATGAACAACGCTGAGTCCTCGACCGACGCAACCGACCTCGCTTGGTTCAAGAGCAACTACAGCGGACCCGAGGGCGGCCAGTGTGTGGAGGTCGCGGCTGGTACGAGAACCGCCGTGTCGCGCGAGGCGTGGGCGGGGTTCGTCGGGTCGGCTTCGCCGGAGGCGTAGGCGGCAGACGAGTCGGGCTGTACGCCGGGTTCTGTTCTCCGGGGCCCTCGCGGGCCCCGGAGCGACGGCCATCCATCTAGGGCCGGCGTTGCCGCCGGCCTCGTGCGGTCTACCCGCGGACTCGGGCGGGCAGCCCTCGAACGTCCGCGCAGAGCGCTTGTGACGGCGCTCCTTTTGACCTTGCTCCGGGTGGGGTTTACCTAGCTGCCCAGGTCACCCTGGGCACTGGTGGTCTCTTACACCACCGTTTCACCCTTACCCAGTGCCTGAGCACCGGGCGGTTTGCTTTCTGTGGCACTGTCCCGCGGGTCACCCCGGATGGCCGTTAGCCATCACCCTGCCCTGTGGAGCCCGGACGTTCCTCGGGAAGCCCCCTAGGGGGACTCCACGCGGCCGTCCGCCCGGCTCGTCTGCCGTGCCGACCATGGTACCGGTCGTACGCGCCGCCGCGGACCGGCCGCCGTCCCCAGCACCGAGCCCGCCAGGATGAAAGCGAAGGCCAGGAGCACGGTGAGGGTCAGGGGCTCGTGCAGGACGGCGGCGCCCGCGGCCACCGCCACCGCCGGGTTCACGTAGGTGATGACCGTGGCGCGGGCGGGGCCCGCCTCCTTGATCAGCTCCAGGAAGGCGACGAAGGCGAGGGCGGTGCAGAGCACGCCCAGCGCGGCGAGGGCGGCCAGGGCCTGGGCGGAAGGGAGCGTGGCCGGGCGGGTGAGGGCGGCGGCGGGGGCGTAGACCAGGGCGGCCAGGGTGAGACAGGGGGCCGTCAGATGCAGGGAGGGGACGTCCCTTAGGTGGCGGGCGGCTATCAGGGGTGCCGTGGCGTAGCCCACGACGGTGAGCAGGACCTCGGCGAGGGAGCGGGCGTCGCCGCCGGTGAGGTGGGGCAGGGCCAGGACCGCGACCCCGGCGAGGCCCAGGGCGAGGCCGGTCAGTCGCCGGGCGCCGAGGTGTTCCGCGGTGCCGAGGAAGCGGGCCGCGAGGAGGCCCACGATCGGCACCCCCGCGATGAGCAGGCCGGACGTGGAGCTGGACAGGTGCCGTTCGGCGTCGGTGAGGGTGAACCAGGGGACGACGATCTCCAGGACCGCGAAGGCCAGCATGGGCCGCCAGTGGGTGCGGACGGTGCGCGGCAGGCCGCCCTGGCGCAGCGCGAACGGCAGCAGCAGGGCCGCGCCCAGCGCGCAGCGGGTGAACACCAGGAAGGGCGGGGACACCTCGGCCACCGCGACCTTGATCAGCAGATAGGGGATGCCCCAGACCACTCCCATCAGGGAGAACAGGAACCAGCCACGTGCAGTCATGCGGCGAGTCTCGGCCACTCCCTCACCGGGTGTCTTGAACGCTGTTGCGGTACGCCGCCGGGGTCACCCCGAGCACCCTGCGGAACCAGCGGGTCAGATGCGCCTGGTCCGCGAAGCCGACGAGGCCCGCCACCTCCGCCGGCCGCAGCCCCGCCTCCAGCAGCGCCCGCGCCCTGCCCACCCGGTACTGGGCGAGCCAGGCGTACGGCGGTATGCCCGTCGCCGTACGGAAGGCCCGCAGCAACTGGTACCGGGAAAGGCCCAAGTCGGCGGCGAGCGAGGCGAGCGTCGGCGGGGCGGTCAGCTCGTCGGCGAGCCGGTCGCGGACCGTGCGCGCGATGCCGGCCGCGCCGGGGACGCGGTCGGGCACCGGCCGGGCGGTGGAGTGCCGCCGGGCGAGCGCGGTGAGCAGCCAGGGAAACCGGGACTCGGCCTCCAGCGGGTCCGGGCAGGCGCCGAGCTCGGTGTGCGCGCGGGCCAGCGCCAGGGCCAGCTCGGGGTCGTCCAGCAGGGGTTCGGGGAAGTGCGGGGCGCCCCCGGCGGTGCCCTCTCCCAGCAGGGACGGCTCGGCGTACAGGGCGCGGTAGGCGTAGCCGTCGGTGGCGTTGGCGGGTCCGCCGGTGTGCATCTCGCCGGGGTCCAGTACGACGATCGTCCCGGCGCCGGTGCGGATGTGGCCGCCCCGGTAGTCGATCACCTCGTACCCGCCGACGCAGACCCCGATCGTGTACTCGTCGTGGGCGTGCGGGGCGTAGGTGTGGCGCCGGAAGCTCGCCGTGAGCAGGTCGAGCGGCGGCCCCTCGCGGCCGAGTCTGGTCCGCCGCCACAGGGCCCGTTCGGGTCCGGATGCGATCACTGCCTCGGTCATGGACGCCCCCCTCGTCGTACGGCGGTCACGCCGCCCGCCATCGGGAACGCCGGACGGGCCCCGCTTCCTTCCACGCGACCGGCGACGCCGAGCCCGTGCCCCCTCCGGCGGCGTCAGCGCTTGGGCGGCGGACACGGAGGGCGACATGGGGAGCGCCGCCGGCGGCCGCGCGCTCTGCTGGACGCCGGGGAGCCGGACTCGCACCAACTGGCCGCTATATCCTGCGTGTTGGGGCAGATCGAGGTCTCTCCCGTGGCCGCCGGGGCCGGGAGTTCCTCGTACTGATCGGCATCGGGGCGCGGTCCGGGGAACGCGCGCGTCGGAGGGGAGGACGCATGAGGGGCGTGCGACGGCTGGTGCTGCACGAGGCTCGGGTGTTCGGGAGTCTCGCGCTGTGGGTGGGGAGGCGGCGTCAAGGGACGGAAGGCGGGCGGGAGTTCGGGTACGCGCGCGGACAGGGGGCGACGCTGCTGGGGCTCGCGTTCGTCTGCGTGGTCGAGACGATCGGGGTGTCCGTGATGCTGCGCGACTGGCCCCTCGCGCACGACGTCATGCTGGTGCTGGACGTCTACACCGTGCTGCTCGTCCTCGGCCTGCACGCGGCCGGTGTCGTGCGGCCGCACGTGCTGACCGGGGACGTCCTGCGGGTGCGGTACGGGGTGCACGTGGACGTGCGGATACCGCTGGACGCGATCAGCTCCGTACGGCGGGAGACCCGGACGACGCACGAACGGGCGGAGGGCGAACTCGATCTGCCCGTCGGGGCGCAGACATCGGTGACCGTCGAACTCGCCTCTCCTGTCCGGTACTTGACGCTGCTCGGGCGACGGAAGGAGGTACGGGTGGTACGGCTGTACACCGACGAACCCGCGGCGCTCGTGAGGACGCTCACACCGGCGTGAACAGGGGGTTCGCCGGGCCGGAGGAGGCGCGGGGCGCGGGCGGCACCCCGTACGCTGGCGGCTGAGCGCAAGTGAAGGAGTACGTGTTGCTGGTCCTGCTGCCGCCCTCGGAAGGTAAGGCCGACTCGGGCGAGGGCGCCCCGCTGCGGCTGGAGTCGCTGTCCCTGCCGGGGCTGACCGGCGCGCGCGAGGCCGTGCTCGGGGAGTTGGTCGGGCTGTGCGCGGGCGACGAGGAGAAGGCGCGCGAGGTGCTGGGGCTCAGCGAGGGGCTGCGCGGCGAGGTCGCGAAGAACGCGGCCCTGCGCACGGCCGGCGCCCGGCCCGCGGGGGAGATCTACACCGGTGTCCTGTACGACGCCCTCGATCTGGCCTCCCTGGACGCGGCGGCGAAGCGGCGGGCGGCGCGCTCGCTGCTGGTGTTCTCCGGGCTGTGGGGCGCGGTCCGGGTGACCGACCGCATCCCCTCCTACCGCTGCTCGATGGGGATCAAGCTGCCGGGTCTCGGCGCGCTGGCCGGGCACTGGCGGGCGCCGATGGCCGAGGTGCTGCCGGAGGCGGCCGGGAACGGGCTGGTGCTGGACCTGCGCTCGGCCGCGTACGCGGCGGCGTGGAAGCCGAAGGGCGAGGTCGCGGGGCGGACGGCGACGGTACGGGTCCTGCACGCGCCGACCCGCAAGGTCGTCAGCCACTTCAACAAGGCGACGAAGGGGCGGATCGTACGCTCCCTGCTCTCGAACGGCCTGGCACCCCGCGACCCCGCCGAACTGGTGGAGGCGCTGCGCGAGCTCGGGTACGCGGTGGAGGCGCAGGCCCCGGAACGGCCGGGGAAGGCATGGGGGCTGGATGTGCTGGTGGAGGAGGTCCACTAAGGACCGTTGCGCTGTGCGCAACGGTGATTGCGGAGGGTGTGGCGGCTCGCGACGATGAGGGCATGATCCCGCCTGAGCCCATGCCGTTGCCGCCGTTGCCGCCGCCGTCGTCGCCGTCGCCGTCTCCGTCTCCGGTCGACTCCGTGCTCGATCTCGCGGCCGTCGTGCCGGTGGTCGTGCTCGCGGACGCCTCCGCCGCCGTGCCGCTGGCGCGGGCGCTCGTGGGCGGTGGGTTGCGGGTGGTCGAGGTGACGCTTCGCACGCCCGCCGCGCTGGAGGCGATCCGGGCGATCGCCGAGCAGGTGCCCGAGGCGGTGGTCGGGGCGGGGACGGTGATCACGCCGGAGCAGGTGGCGGCGGCCGTGGGGGCCGGGGCGCGGTTCCTCGTCAGTCCCGGCTGGACGGAGGGGCTGCTGGCGGCGATGCGGGGGTGCGGGGTGCCGTTCCTGCCGGGGGTGTCGACGGCGTCGGAGGTCGTGGCGCTGCTGGAGCGCGGGGTGCGGGAGATGAAGTTCTTCCCGGCGCAGGCGGCGGGGGGTACGGCGTATCTGCGGTCGCTGGCCGGGCCGTTGCCGCAGGCGCGGTTCTGCCCGACCGGCGGGATCGGGCCGGCGAACGCGGCGGAGTATCTGGCCCTGCCCAACGTCGGCTGCGTGGGCGGGAGTTGGATGGTGCCGGCGGACGCGGTGGCGGCCGGGGACTGGGCGCGGATCGAGGGTCTGGCGCGGGCGGCGGCGGGGCTGCGGGGGCCGGCGTCAGCGCAGGTGTGAGGTGTCGTTGAAGAGGCGGACGCTCGCGTTGCCGTCGGCGTAGTACGCCACGGCGGACAGGGAGGCGGCCGAGAGTTCCATGCGGAACAGGGACTCGGGCGGGGCGCCGAGGGCGAGGCGGACGAGGGTCTTGATCGGGGTGACGTGGGTGACGAGCAGGACGGTGCGGCCCGCGTGGGCGGTGACCAGCTCGTCCTTCGTGACCGCGATGCGGGCGGCGACCTCGGCGAAGCTCTCGCCGCCGCCGGTGGGACGGGCGGCGGGGTCGGCGAGCCAGGCGTTCAGGTCGTCCGGGTAGCGGTCGCGGACCTCGCCGAAGGTCAGGCCCTCCCAGGCCCCGAAGTCCGTTTCGCGCAGGCCGTCTTCGAGGACGACGTCCAGGTTCAGGCGGGCGGCGACGATCTCGGCGGTCTCGCGGGTGCGGGCGAGGGGGGAGGCGAGGATGGTCTGGACGGTGCCGCGGCTCGCCAGGGCGGCGGCGACGCGGTGGGCCTGTTCGCGGCCGGTGTCGGAGAGGGGCGGGTTGGTGCCGCCGCTGCCCGAGAATCGTTTCTGGGGTGTCAGGGGGGTTTCGCCGTGGCGGAGGAGGACGAGGGTGGCGGGGGCACCGAGGTCGGGGGCGGCGGACCAGCCACGGGCGGAGGACTGCTGCCGGTCTGAGCTACGGAGGTGCTGCCGGCTTCCCTCACGCGGGGTGCCCCCCATCGCGGCAGTGGCACGAGCGCCCGCGGCTACGGCGGAAACAGCCGCCGACTCCACGCGCCGATCACCTGCGGCGGGGCCGGGGGCCGCCTCAGCGGCACGGCTGCCCTCGGCCGCGGCGGACGGCTCCTGCGGGACAGACGGCGACTCAGCGGCACGACCGCCCGCAGGCGGGGCGTGGGCGGGCGTCGGCTCGGCGGCGTGGCTGCCCTCGGCCGCGGCGGACGGCCCCTGCGGGACGGACGGCGGCTCAATGGCCCGACCACCCGCGGCTACGGCGGCTGCACCGGCCTCCCCGGCGGCCGCGGCCGCGCTCCCCGTCCCGGCTTCGGCACCGGTTTCCGCTTCCGCCCAGGCTTCCACTTCCGTCCCGGCGTCGGCGGTCGCCTCAAGCTCCGCCGCCGACTCCCCCGCGCTCCACTGCTCCCCCCGTGCCCCCGCGTCCATCGCCTCGTTGGCCAGGCGGTCGGCGTGTTTGTTCTCGGCGCGGGGGATCCACTCGTACGTCACGCGGTCCGGCGGGAAGACGTTCCGGGCCTGCGTCGCCAGGGGTTTCAGCGAGGGGTGTTTGATCTTCCAGCGGCCGGCCATCTGCTCGACGACCAGCTTGGAGTCCATGCGGACGTGGACGGTGGCGGCGGGGTCCAGGGTGCGGGCGGCGCACAGGCCGGCCAGCAGGCCGCGGTACTCGGCGACGTTGTTGGTGGCGACACCGATGTACTCGGCCGCCTCCAGCAGCGTCTGCCCCGTCGCCGCGTCGCGGACCACCGCGCCGTAGCCCGCGGGGCCGGGATTGCCCCGCGAGCCGCCGTCCGCCTCGACGATGAACTCCCGCACGCCGTAAGCCCCCTACAGCCCGGACTCGGCCGTACGCACCAGGATCCGGCGGCAGTTCTCGCAGCGCAGCACGGTGTCGGGGGCGGCCGAGCGGACCTCGTTCAGCTCGGTGATGGCCAGCTCCTGGCGGCAGCCCTGGCAGGTGCGGGCGTACAGCTTGGCCGCGCCGATGCCGCCCTGCTGCTCGCGCAGCTTGTCGTACAGCTTGAGCAGGTCCGCCGGGACGGAGCCCGCGACGACCTCGCGCTCCTTGGTGACGGACGCGGCCTCGCGGTCGATCTCCTCGAACGCGGCGTCCCGGCGGCCGGTCGCGTCGTCGATCTTCGACTGGACGGAGGCGACCCGCTCGGTCAGCTCGTGCACCCGCTCCTGCGCGGACTCGCGGCGCTCCATGACCTCCAGGACGACGTCCTCCAGGTCGCCCTGCCGCTTGGCGAGCGAGGCGATCTCGTGCTGGAGGTTGGCCAGGTCCTTCGGCGAGCTGACCGCGCCGGAGTCCAGGCGCTGCTGGTCGCGGGCGGCGCGCTGGCGCACCTGGTCGACGTCCTGCTCGGCCTTGGTCTGCTCGCGGGCGGTGTCGCTCTCCTCGGTCTGCGCGGCCACGAGCAGGTCGCGCAGCTGGGTGAGGTCCTTGTTCAGCGTCTCGATCTCGGCGTGCTCGGGCAGCGACCTCCGCTTGTGCGCGAGCTGCTGCAGGCGGACGTCGAGGGCCTGGACGTCGAGGAGACGGATCTGGTCGGCGGGCGCGGCGTTCAGTTGGGGGCTCCCATTAGCTAGTGGTGGCGGAGGACGCCGCGTGGGCGGTCCAGGGGTCGGTGACCGTCTTGGAGACATGGACCCGCAGGTCCCAGCCGTGGCGGTCGGAGATCTCGTCGAGCTGGCCTGCGGCCTGTTCGCACCAGGGCCACTCGGTGGCCCAGTGCGCCGCGTCGAGCAGCGCGAGCGGGGACTGCGCGACGGCCTCGGAGGCCGGGTGGTGGCGCAGGTCGGCGGTGAGGAAGGCGTCCACGCCGGCCGCGCGCACCTGGTCGAAGAGGCTGTCGCCGGAGCCGCCGCTGACCGCGAGGGTGCGGATGACGGCCTCGGGGTCACCGGCCACCCGGATGCCCTGCGCGGTGGCGGGCAGCCGCTCGGCGGCGCGTGCGGCCAGTTCCCGCAGGGTGAGCGGGTGGTCGAGTTCGCATACCCGGCCGAGGCCCCGACGCCCGTGCGAGTCGGTGGGGTCCGGCACGAGGGGGCGTACGACACGGACGTCGAGCGCGCCCGCGAGGGCGTCGGAGACGCCCGGATCGGCGGTGTCGGCGTTGGTGTGGGCGACGTGCAGCGCGATGTCGTTCTTGATCAGGGTGTGCACGACCCGGCCCTTGAAATGCGCGGCCGCGACCGTGGTGGTGCCGCGCAGATAGAGCGGGTGATGGGTGACCAGCAGGTCGGCGCCGAGCCGCACGGCCTCGTCGACGATCTCCTGGACGGGGTCGACGGCGAACAGGACTCGGGTGACCTCCTGGTCGGGGTCGCCCACGACCGTGCCGACCGCGTCCCAGGACTCGGCCCGCTCGGCGGGCCACAGGTTCTCCAGCGCGGCGATGACTTCAGACAGACGGGGCACGGGAAAAGGCTACCTGGCTGTTCGGCGGGGCCGTACCGCGTCCGCCCCGCCCGGCCGCCCGCAGCACAGTCATGCCCGCGTCCTCAGAGGAATCGCTTCTGCGCCACCCGTATGTGTGAAGCGGGGGACGGCGCCCCGCACGGCCGTGCGTTCAAAACTAGCTTCGTCGCCGGAGGTGACCGAACGATGACGGTCTGTGCCATCGATGCCCCGTCCGCCGGTACGGACGACCGCTCCCCGGAGCGCGGTTGCGTGCTCACGGCGGACGGCGCGTACGCCGCGCGGCTCGCGCGGAGCGGTGACTCCTGGTTCCCGGAGCGCTGGACGCTGGACGGCCCGGAGCCGTACGCGGTGCCGCTGCCCGGCAATCAGCCCGAGGAGCCCGGCACCGAGCTCCAGCCGCTGGCCGACGGGCGGGTCCTGATCCACCGGCGGGCGGGGGTACGGCACCTCTTCGCGCTGCTGTACCCGACCGGGCCCGGCACCGGGGAGCTGCCGCTGGGCGCCATGGAGTGCGCCGGAACCGGTGTCCGGCTCGCGCTGCTGCCCCCGGCGCCGGGGGGCGCGCGGGCGTACGCCGTCACGGTCGGCCCCCGCGGCAGCGCGGTGTGGCAGGTGGCGGGCGGACCGGGCGGGCCCGAGCGGCTGGTGGAGGTGCCGGGGCGCTGTTCGGGCGGGGTCTGGCTGGACCGTGCCGGGCTGCTGCTGGCGCTGGACCGGGAGCTGGAGGGGTGCGTCAAGACGGTCGTGGTGGACCTGGAGCGGGGCGAGGTGACGCCGCTGCTCCAGATCGCGCCGGGCAGCGACGACAGGCTGCTCATGGCCGACCCGGACAGCGGGCTGCTGCTGATCTCCTCCGACGCCCCCTCGCCGGGGCGGGCCCGGCTGGGCTGGGGCGTCCTCGGCTCGACGCTGCCGGTGCGCTTCCCCACCTCGCTGCGGCTGCCGGAGTGCACGGCGGTGCCGTTCGCGATCCAGCCGGGGCAGGTGCTGGAGCCGGAGAGCTGCGGGGTGGCGCTGCGCATCGAGGGTCCGGTGGGCACCTGGGTGGGCGTCTGGCGGCCGGCCGAGCGGCGGGTACGGCATGTCGCCGCGCCCAAGGGCTGGCTGACCGGGGCGGGGCTGTGGACCCCGGAGGGCGTGCTGCGGCTGCCGTATTCCACCCGCGAGACACCGTGCGGGGTGGCCGAGCTGCGGGCGCCGGCGGGCGGGCCGCGCACGGGGGCGGACGGGGCCGGACCGGCCGGTGCGCGCGAGGCCGGGCCGGCCTCCGGCGCGCCCGCCGAGAAGGGGGCCGAGGCGGCCGATCCGGGCCCCGCGGAGCCGGCCCCGCCGCGTCCGGTGCCCTTGGCGCAGGCGCCTCTGGGACGTCTTGTAACGAACTAGTGCCGGTTGGCGTGTGCGCCTGGATTCGGCCCGTGGTGTGCCGGTTACACTCCTCCGGCTGTACGAAAGATGATGTTGACGGGGTGAATACGTCCGATGAGCGACACCAGCACGACGCAGCAGCTGTCTGCCGACTCTCTGGAGAACGCCGGCCACGGCCGGCACCGCGGCCCGGTCTCGGCCACGGAGACTGACACGTCTCCGCACGGCCGGCACCGCAAGACCGCCGAGGAGACCGCCGAGGCGGCTGCCTGAAGGTAGCGAGGACGAGAGGGGGCACCCGACGGGCGCCCCCTCTCGTCGTGTCGACACCCGTTCGCCGATACCCGTCTCAGCCGGTAACTGCTCCAGCCGGTACCCGGCTCAGGAGTGCGCCACGACCGTGTCCGCGAGCACGGGCGCGTCGTCCCGTTCGGCGGCGCTGACGGCGACCCGCAGCCGGCCCGCCTGCCCCCGCCACACGCGGACGCGCAGGGTCTCGCCGGGGAAGACGACGCCCGCGAACCGGGTGGTGTACGAGCGCACCCGGCTCGCGTCGCCGTCGAGGAGGGTGTCGACCACGGCCTTGAGCGTCATCCCGTAGGTGCACAGCCCGTGCAGGACCGGCCGGTCGAACCCGGCGAGCCTGGCGAACGCGGGGTCGGCGTGCAGAGGGTTGAGGTCGCCGGAGAGGCGGTACAGGAGGGCCTGGTCCGGGCGGGTCGGGCGCTCGACGGTGCGGTCCGGCTCGCCGTCCGGTTCCGGCAGCCGGGCCGAGGGGCCCCGATCGCCGCCCCAGCCGCCCTCGCCGCGCACGAAGATCCGTGCGTCATCCGTCCACAACGGGCCCTCGGGGCCGGCCACTTCGGTGCGCAGCACCAGCACGGCGGCCGTGCCCTTGTCGTAAACGGCCGTGATGCGGGAGGTGGCCGTGGCGCGGCCCTCGACCGGGATGGGCCGGTGCACGCGCAGGGCCTGTCCGCCGTGCAGCACCCTGGCCAGGTCGACGTCCACGCCCGGCATGGACAGCCCGGCGGTCACACCGGGTTCGCCCGCGCCCGCGACGGTGGCGAAGCTCGGCAGCACCCGCAGCCGGTCCTCCAGCGTGTAGCGCAGCTCGTCCGGGTCGGTGGCGGGGCGGCCCGCGCCGATGCCCAGGTGGTAGAGCTGGACGTCCTTGGCGGTCCAGGCGATCTCGACGGAGCGGGGTGCGGCGGCGAGGGCCTTGGCCGCGTCGACGGGCATGGGGCTCCTCAGAGGTCCTCGGGTCTGGAACGCGTCCAGACCGCCGCCCCTTGTATAGCCCAGCCGTCCACGGCTGTGAAGGTTTCCGACGGTACGCAGGCTCTCCTCGGAACCGGTGACATTCGTCCTGCCCGAGTCCGTACAAGCGCGTCTACCCGCGCGGTGGGCCCGGCCCCTACCGTCGCAGGCATGACACAGAGGGACGGGGACGCCATCGCCGGGGCCGGGCGGCGCGATGACAGAGGGGCACGCGCCCGGTGCCGGTGCGATCATCGTGCTGACGGGCTGGCGACTGGTCCTCGGATCGTACGCCGTGTTGTCGTACCGCCGTGCGGCGGAGACCGTCTGACCAGGGGGAACGAAGAGATGTCGGCGTGGCGGAAGATACGGTGCCAGGTGCGGGCCTGGCAGGCACAGCGGCTGGAGTGGAAGGCGCAGCTGGACCGCTGGAAGACGGAGAACGAGCGGTTCAAGGCCGACGCGCGCGCCGCCCGGAAACGGGGTGAGGCACCGTCCGTCAGCGATCCCGGACCGCCGCCCACCGGCTTCGCGCTGCTGCCCTGGCTGCTGCTGGGGATGGGCGCCTTCTCCAACCTGCTCCAGGGGAGGACCCCCAACCCGCTGATCGGCGGGCTGGGCCTGTTCGTCTTCAACTCCCTGTACATCTACGTCACCTTCCGCTCCTTCGAGCGGGCCAAGCGCGAGGAGCCGCGCACACGGGTGGCGCTGCTGCTGATGGCCCTGCTGACCACGGGCCTGGCAGTCGGTTACGGCGGCAACTGGCTGGCGTTCTTCCCGCTGCTGGGCCTGGCCGCGGGCGCCGTCCTGCGCGGCCCGTGGCTGGGCCGCTCGGCCATCCTGCTGGCGGTCTACGCGGCCGTGCTCTCCGGGGCGCGCGGCGACTGGTCGGAGGCGGCGAACGTCGGCTACGCCACCTTCCTGTCCACCGTGGTGACCGCGGCGATCCTCGGACTGGCCGAGGCGGTACGGGAGTTGCGCGCCGCCCGTGAGGAACTGGCCCGGCGCGCGGTGGAGAAGGAGCGGCTGCGCTTCTCGCGCGACCTGCACGACCTGCTCGGGCACACCCTGTCGGTGATCGTGGTGAAGTCGGAGGCGGCCCGGCGGCTGGCGCCGCGCGACCTGGACGCGGCGCTGGGCCAGGTCGCGGACATCGAGTCGGTGGGCCGGCAGGCGCTGACCGAGATCCGCGAGGCGGTCACCGGCTATCGCGAGGGCAGTCTGGCGACGGAGTTGGTCCGGGCCCGCTCGGCCCTGCTGGCGGCGAGCGTCGAGCCGGTCTTCCACCAGTCCGGCACCCCCCTCGACCCCCGGACGGAGGCCCTGCTGGGCTGGGTGGTCCGCGAGGCGGTCACCAATGTGCTCCGGCACAGCGACGCGAGCCGCTGCGAGATCGCCGTGACCAACGCCGCGGAACGCGTCCGGCTGACGGTCACCGACGACGGCTCCGGCGCCCCGGTGGGCCGCTCCGCGCAGGGCATCGTCGGCACCGGCCTCACGGGCCTCACCGAACGCCTGGCCGCCGCGGGCGGCTCCCTCACGGCCGGTCCGGCTCCCCGCGGCGGTTTCGCGGTGACGGCGGAACTCCCGCTGGCCGACGAGGAACTCGCCTCGGTGGGGGCGCGGCCGCCCGCCGCGGGCTGAGCGGAGCGGCCGTACGCTGAGCCCATGGACGAGACGCCTCGGGAGGCGATCCGGGTCCTGCTCGCCGAGGACCAGGGCATGATGCGCGGCGCGCTCGCCCTGCTGCTCGGGATGGAGCCGGACATCGAGGTCGTGGCGCAGGTGGCCGCGGGGGACGCGATCGTGGCGGAGGTGCTCCGGCACGGGCCGGACGTGGCGCTGCTGGACATCGAGATGCCCGGAATGAGCGGGCTGGACGCGGCGGAGGAGTTGCGGGCGCGGGCGCCGGGCTGCCGGGTGCTGATCCTGACGACCTTCGGGCGGCCGGGGTATCTGCGGCGGGCCCTGGAGGCCGGGGCGGGCGGGTTCCTGGTCAAGGACGGGCCGGTGGAGGAGCTGGCGGCGGCGATCCGGCGGGTGCTGGCCGGGGAGACCGTGGTAGATCCGGCGCTGGCGACGGCCGCGCTCAGCGCCGGGCCGAACCCGCTCACCCCGCGCGAGCGCGAGGTGCTGAACGCGTCCGTGGACGGGGCGACCGTCGCCGATGTCGCGGGCCGGCTGCACCTGTCCGAGTCGACCGTGCGCAACTACCTCTCCTCGGCCATCGGCAAGACCGGCACCCGCAACCGCGCGGAGGCGGTGCGGGAGGCCCGCCAGCAGGGGTGGCTGTGAGACCGCGACCGGGAGCGCCGGCCGGCCAGGCGGCGGCTGTGGCGGCGGGACCGGCCGCGGCGGCGGCGCGACCGAGCAGGCGGCGGCTGTGATGGCGTGGCCGGCCACGGCAGCGGCGGCGGGACCGGCCGCGGCAGTGCCGGACCGGCCAAGGCAGTAGCGGCCGGACCGGCGGAGGAACCGGTCAGGAGACCGGCGGCCAGGGCGGTCCCGCAGCCTGCGAGGCAGCAGTGGTGACGCGACCGACCACGGCAGCGGCGGCCGGACCGGCCGTGGCAGTGACCGCACGACCGGCCACCGCAATGCCGGACCAGCCACAGCAGTAGCGGCCGGACCGGCGGACGAGACGGTCAGGGGACCGGCGGCCAGGGCGGTCCCGGAACCTGCGGGCGGGGCGGTCGTGGGATCGGCGGTGGGGATGGCCGCCGTACGCGGTCACTTCTGCGGCAGGTGGCGCGGCAGCCAGAGCAGCATCAGCAGCGCGCCGCCCAGCAGGACCGCCGTGGAGGCGCGGAAGGCCAGCGCGTAGCCGTCGGTCAGGGCCTGCGGGCCGGTGCCGGTGCCCATGCCGGTGGCGGCGATGGTGGACATCACCGCGAGGCCGAGCGAACCGCCCATCGTGCGCGAGGTGTTGATGAGCCCCGAGACCACCCCGGCCTCGTGGTGCGCCGCCCCCGATGTCGCGAGGGCCGCCAGCGGGGTCATCGCCAGACCGGCGCCCAGCATCATCAGGATGCCGGGGCACATGATCGCGGTGACGTACGCCTCGTGCGCGCTCATCGTGGACTGCCAGGCGAACCCGCCCGCGGCGATCAGCGTGCCCACCACCGCCACGCCGCGCGGCCCCGCCGTGCGCATCAGCCGCGGCGCCACCTTGGAGCCGATGATCACGGCCAGCGAGCTGGGCACCAGCGCGGCGCCCGCCTCCAGCGGGGAGTAGCCGAGCACGTTCTGCGCGTACAGCGTCATGAAGTACCACATGCAGAACATCGCCGAGCCGGACAGCAGCATTGCCGCGTTCGCCGAGGCCACCGGGCGCCTGCGCAGCAGGCCGAGCGGCATCAGCGGCGCCGGTGTGCGCGCCTCGACCAGCAGGAACAGGGCGAGCAGCAGCACCCCGGCGGCCAGCGGCAGCAGGCTGGCCGGGGCGGTCCAGCCCTTCTCCTCGGTGCGCGAGATGCCGTACGCCAGCGTGCCCAGACCGGCGGTGACCAGCAGCGCACCGGGCAGGTCGAGGCGGCGGCCGTCCCCGGCACGGCTCTCCACCAGCCAGCGCAGCGAGCCGGCCAGTACGACCGCGCCGACCGGCACGTTGATCAGCAGCACCCACCGCCAGGACAGCACGTCGACCAGGACGCCGCCGACGAGTCCGCCCGCGGCGCCGCCGCCCGCGCCGACCGCGGCCCAGGTGGCGATGGCCCGCGCGCGGGCGGCGCCCTCCGGTACGGCGGCGGTCAGCAGGGTGAGGGTGGAGGGCGCGAGGACGGCCGCGCCGAGCCCCTGCACCGCGCGGGCGAGCAGCAGTTGCCAGCCCTCCTGGGCGAGGCCGCCGCCCAGTGAGGCCAGGGTGAACAGGCCGAGGCCGACGAGGAACATCCGCTTGCGGCCGTACAGGTCGCCGGCCCGGCCGCCGAGGAGCATGAACCCGGCGAAGGCGATCGCGTACGCGTTCACCACCCATTGCAGGCCGGACGCGCTGAGGCCGAGGTCGGTGCGCATGGAGGGCAGTGCGACGTTCACCACGGAGACGTCCAGTACCACCAGGAACTGCCCGGCGCAGGCCAGGGCCACCACCAGCCAGGTCGGGGGCGTCGTGCGTCGGGATATGAGGGGCGGGGTGTCGGCGGTCTCCAGCATGGATGTCATGGTCTCAGGCCGGTTGCGGTCCTTGCATCGGCATTTCGGACCAGGGGGTCCTACCCCGCGCGGACTACGTCGTCCGGCCCGTACCGATCCCGTTCGCGCCTGACGGAAAGTCAGAAACCCATAGGATGGTCAAATAATCATTAGAGGCCCGAAGCAACGGAATAGTTGCTCGTGCATACGAGGTTTACCCCGCACTTATGTCTTACGGGAGGCCGCACTCAATGACCCACACGACGACCGACGAACCGCGTCGCGAGGCGAGCGGGGCCGTCGTCCCGGTGCTCGCGTTCGCGGGCATCGTGGTCGCGGTGATGCAGACCCTGCTCGTGCCGGTCATCAAAGACCTGCCGCAACTGCTGCACACCGCGCCCAGCAACGCCAACTGGGTACTCACCTCGACCCTGCTGTCCGGCGCCGTCGCCACCCCGATCATGGGCCGGCTCGGCGACCTGTACGGCAAGCGGCGCATGCTGATCGCCAGCCTCGCCGTCATGGTGATCGGCGCGCTGGTCAGCGCGCTCACCAGCCAGCTGCTCGTCATGATCGCCGGCCGTACCCTCCAGGGCTTCGCGATGGGCGCCATCCCCCTCGGCATCGGCCTGATGCGGGACATGCTGCCGCGCGAACGCCTCGGCTCCGCCATGGCCCTGATGAGCTCCTCCATAGGCGTGGGCGGTGGCCTCGCCCTGCCCGCCGCCGCGCTGGTCGCCCAGCACACGGACTGGCACGCGCTGTTCTACGGCGCCGCCGGCCTCGGCGTCCTCGCCATCGCCCTCACCCTGCTGACCGTCCCCGAGTCCCCGATGCGCGCGGCGGGCTCCTTCGACCTGCCCGGCGCGCTCGGTCTGTCCGCCGGTCTGGTGCTGCTCCTGCTGCCCATCACCAAGGGCAGCGACTGGGGCTGGTCCTCGGCGACCACCCTCGGTCTGTTCGCCGCGGCCGTCGCCGTGCTGCTGCTGTGGGGCCTGTACGAGCTGCGCGCCAAGGCGCCGCTGGTCGACCTGCGCACCACCGCGCGCCCCGCGGTCCTCTTCACCAACCTGGCGTCGATCATGGTCGGCGTCGCGTTCTACGTCGTCTCGCTCGTCCTGCCCCAGCTGCTCCAGCTCCCGCGGGCCACGGGCTACGGGCTCGGCCAGTCGATGGTCGTCGCCGGTCTGTGCGTGGCGCCGCTGGGCCTGACCATGATGTTCACCGCGCCGGTGTACGCCCGCCTGTCCGCCCGCTACGGCCCCAGGACCACGCTCATCATCGGCCTGCTGATCATCGCGCTCGGCTACGGCGGCGGGCTCGGCCTGATGCAGGCGCCCTGGGAGACGATCCTCACGTCCGTGATCCTCGGCGCGGGCATCGGACTCGCGTACTCCTCGCTGCCCGCGCTGATCGTCGGCGCGGTGCCGGCGTCGGAGACGGGCGCGGCGAACGGGCTCAACACGCTGATGCGGTCCATCGGCACGTCGGTGTCGAGCGCCGTCATCGGGATGGTGCTCGCCAACACGGCGCACACCGTGGGCGGCATGGCGATCCCGACGATGCACGGGTTCCGGGTGTCCTTCCTCATCGCGACGGGGGCGGTGGCGGCGGGCCTGGTGCTCGCCCTGTTCCTGCCGAGGACGGGCCGCCCGGTGCAGCAGCTGCGGCCGCTGGCCGGCAGCGAGGAGGACGACGCCGTGCTGGAGGCGGCAGAGGAAGTACTGCGCGGATTCCGCGGGCGGGTTCTGGACGCGAGCGGCGTTCCGGTCGCCCGTGCCAAGGTGACGCTGATCGACCGGCGCGGCCGGCAGGCGGGGGCGGCCGTCTCCGACGACGACGGCCGGTACGAGCTGGTGGTGCCGGCGCAGGGGGCGTACGTCCTCGCCGCGCGGGCGTTCGGGCACGGGCCGCTCGCTTCGGCAGCGACGCACTCCGGTCAGGAGTCGGTCGAGATGGACCTCGCCCTGCCGGGTGAGACGGTGAGCCTGTAGCGCCTCGGGGGGCGCCCCCGTGACCCCTGTCGAAGAGGTGTACGGCAGCATGGGGCGCGCACGCTGCCGTACGACCGAAAGGGCGCCCATGCCGGTCCTCGCCCCCCAGCCCGAGATTCTCGCCGCGTTCGAGGCGGCCAAGGGGTTCATGCCCGTGGACGAGGGGCTGGCGCTCTACGCGGCGGCGGTGGAGGCGGGGGCGCTGGGGTTGCCCCTGCTGGAGGTGGGGACGTACTGCGGTCGGTCGACCCTGCTGGTGGCCGACGCGGCGCGGGCGGCGGGGGTGACCGCGCTGACCGTGGACCACCACCGGGGCAGCGAGGAGCAGCAGCCGGGCTGGGACTACCACGACCCGGAGACCGTGGACCCCGAGGTCGGCCTGATGGACACGCTGCCCGCCTTCCGGCGCACGCTGTTCCGGGCGGGTCTCGAGGAGCACGTGATCGCGCTGGTCGGGCGGTCGCCGCAGGTCGCGGCCGTGTGGGGCAGCCCCCTGGGGTTCGTGTTCATCGACGGCGGCCACACCGACGAGCACGCGAACGCCGACTACGAGGGCTGGGCCCCGCACATCGCCGAGGGCGGGCTGCTCGTCATCCACGACGTCTTCCCGGAGCCCGAGGACGAGTTCACCGGCCAGGCCCCCTACCGGGTGTACCTGCGCGCCCTCGGCTCCGGAGCGTTCACCGAGGTGGCGGTCGCCGGTTCGCTGCGGGTGCTGCGGCGCACGGGGGCGGGGATCTGAGGTCCCGGTTAGAGTCGCTGGCGTGTCCTACACCGGTCAGCAGTCCGAACCCCCGCAGCGGCGTCGTTCCCGGCGGGGGCCGCTTGTCGTCACGCTCGCCGCGCTGCTGGCCGGGGGGCTGATCGGGTGGGGTGTGTACGAGGTGGCGGGCGACGGGGGTGCGGCGGATGCCGGGGCCCCGGCGGAACCGGCCGCGCCCACCTCGCCGTCCGCCGCCTCCCCCCGCGGCGACGGCAAGGCCGCCGCCCCGCTCGCGGGCAAGGTCGTCGTGGTCGATCCGGGGCACAACACCGGCAACTTCCGGCACCCGGCCGAGATCAACCGCCAGGTGGACGTCGGCAACGGCCGCAAGGAGTGCGACACCACCGGCACGTCCACCGACGACGGGTACGCGGAGGCGCGGTTCACACTCGATGTGGCGCACCGGCTGCGGGCGTTGCTGGAGCGGCAGGGGGCCACCGTGCGGCTGACCCATGACGAACAGGGCCCGGACTGGGGGCCGTGCGTGGACGAGCGGGCGCGGATCGGCAACGAGGCGCACGCGGACGCGGCCATCTCGATCCACGCCGACGGGGCGCCGGCGGGCGACCGGGGCTTCCATGTGATCCTGCCGGGCACCGTGCACGCGGGCGCCGCCGACACCCGGCCGATCACCGGCCCCTCGCGCGAGCTGGGCGAGCGGGTCGCCGCGGACTTCCGCCGGGTCACCGGTGAGCCGCCGTCCAACTACATCGGGCACGGCACCGCGCTCGACACCCGCACCGACCTCGGCGGTCTCAATCTGTCAACGGTTCCCAAGGTGTTCATCGAGTGCGGCAACATGCGCGACGCCCGCGACGCGGCGCTGCTGACCAGCGGCTCCTGGCGGCAGAAGGCCGCGCAGGGGTTGTCTGAGGGAATCGTGAGTTTCCTGCGCGAGTCCTGACCGGGGTCGTGACCAGCCGGACAGCCGGATCTTGCGGACGGTAGTGTCTACCGACGACGAGACGACTCACGAAGGACCTGAAGTGAACATCCGCTCCCTCACTAGAGGCGACGGCGTGGTGATCGGAGCAGCGGTGTTGCTGTTCATCGCGTCGTTCCTCGATCTCTACTCCTACTCGGCCGCCGGCTACTCGGACAGCCAGAGTGTGTGGGACAACCTCGGGACGGGCCTCGGCACGTACATGGGGGCCGTCATCGGTGCCGCGCTGATCGTGCTCAACCGCTGCATGCCGCAGCAGCGCAAGGTACTGGGCCTGGACCTGGGCATGGTGGGCACGGGCTTCACGATCCTTTCCGCGTGGACCCTGTTCTGGACGCTGGTGGACGTGCCGGACCACATCAGCGCGGGTGCCGGGCTCGTGCTCGGGTTCATCGCCGCGCTGGTCCTCGCCGGCGCGGCCGTCGCCACCCCGCTCGTCCCGGCGCTCCAGGGCGCGCTGCTCCCGGCCCCCAAGCCGGTCGCCCCGTCGCCCTACGGCGCCCAGCCGCCCGCCGGTTACGGCTATCCCGGCGCCCCGCAGCAGCCGTACGGCGCCCAGCCGCAGCAGGGCCAGCCGTACGGCCAGCAGCAGCCGGCGCCCGCGCAGGGTGCCGCGCCGCAGCAGGCCGCTCCGGCGGACTTCTCGCCGTTCTGGTTCGCGGTGCCGGTGACCCGTCCGCTGTTCGCGGAGGACGGCTCGCCCACCCCGATCGCCGAACTGGCGCCGGGTACCTGGTACTTGGCGGTCGAGCAGCGCGGTGCCGCGCTGGTCGCGCAGACCCAGGACGGTCGTCGCGGCGTGCTCCAGGACACCTCGGGCATCCAGCGCGGCTGAACAGCACCCCACGCACCACCAGGCAATGGCCCCCCGCCCTTCCGGGCGGGGGGCCGTTGCCGTACAGCTGCCTCCGGTCTGCTGCCTGACGTCACGTCAGGAGGGCGCCGTACACGGTAGGTTCGGGGTGTTCACTGGCCGCCGTTGCGGAGCTGAGCCGCCGACGGCACCTTGTTCTGGACCGGGGCACCCGCACTCTTCCCCGCGTCCTTCACGTGGTCGATGACGTTGGTGAAGTCGCCCGCCGCGCCGGTGTCACCGTGACGCAGCTTGGCCGGCAGGTCCTTCAGGTTGTCGATGCTCTTGCTCAGCGGCGCGAGGGCCTTGGAGAGCAGCGGGTCGCCCTTGGCGTTGCGCTCGGCGGCCTTCAGCCGGTTGTAGGTGAACAGACCGGCGACACCGGCCTTCACCAGGGCCAGCCTGCGCCCGTGGGCGCCCTTCTTGAACTTGCCCGCCTTCCACGGCTTGTAGATCCACTCGTAGGTGGCACCGGCCGCGAGGCCCGCGTTCGCCACGAACCTGGTCTTCGCGAACCGCTGTTTCTCGGCGGAGGTGGTGGGGCTTGGCGCGGCCGCGGGCTGGTCCAGGGCCGCGGCGGTGACGTTCGCCTTGGGGTCGTGGCGGGCGCCGGCGTTGCTGTTTCCGCAGGCCGTCGCACCGGCCACCAGGGCGCAGCACAGGGTCAGCGCCACGCACAGACGCCGTATCGGTACAGGCACGAGGTCCTCCCGACGTGTCTTTCCGAGTGGGGAGCTTCCTCCTCCACCGTTACTCCGCCTCCGTGGTTACGCCACTCGGGGGACACGCCGGGGAACGCGCCGGGTCGGCTCAGCAGCAGTCCGGGTCCAGGCCCGCCGGGAGGTGCGTGCCGCCGAAGACCGCGCAGGTGGCCTCGTGTCCGCCGAGCGCGGCGACCGCCAGCAGCAGGGACCCGGCGGTCCAGGTGGTCAGTTCGCGCGGCCAGATCGCGTCGTCGTCGAAGACGTAGCCCGTCCAGTAGAGGCCGGACTCGGCGTCCCGCAGGTGCTGGACGGACTTCAGGATCTCCAGGGCCCGGTCCGACTCCCCCACCGCCCACAGCGCGAGCGCCAGTTCGCAGGACTCGCCGCCGGTCACCCAGGGATTGGGCACGACGCAGCGCACCCCGAGGCCCGGCACGACGAACCGGTCCCAGGACGCGGCTATCCGCGCCCCGGCCTCCGCGCCGGTCAGGGCGCCGCCGAGGACCGGGTAGTACCAGTCCATCGAGTAGCGGTCCTTGTCCAGGAACCGCTCCGGGTGCCTGCGGATCGCGTGCCGCAGCGCACCGGCCGCCAACTCCCAGTCCGGCTGGGCCTCTTCGCGCTGCTCGGCGATGGCGAGCGCGCAGCGCAGCGCGTGGTGGATGGAGGAGCTGCCGGTGAGCAGGGCGTCCGCGGTGGGCGTCCCGTCGTCCTCGCGCCGCCAGCCGATCTGCCCGCCGGGCTGCTGGAGGCCGAGCACCCACTCCACGGCCGCGTAGACGCAGGGCCACATGCGGTCCAGGAACGTGTCGTCGCCCGTGGACAGGTAGTGGTGCCAGACGCCGACGGCCGTGTACGCCACGAAGTTGGACTCGCGGGCGCGGTCGGTGACCTCGTCGTGGGCGCCGTCCGCGTAGGCCGCGTACCAGGAGCCGTCCTCGTTCTGGTGCCGGGCGAGCCACAGGTAGGCACGCTCGGCGGCCTCGTGCTCACCGGCCGCGTCCAGGGCCATCGCGGCCTCGGTGTGGTCCCACGGGTCCAGGTGGTGGCCCCGGAACCACGGGATCGCGCCGTCCTCCCGCTGCACGGCGAGGATGCCGCGTACGGTCGCGGCGGCCTGCTCCGCGGTGAGGACTCCGGGCAGGACGAGGTGTTCTGTCCGGGGGGTGGTCACTGGGCGGCCGCCTCCTCGGCGAGCCGGGGCAGGTGGGGCTTGGTCGCGTAGACCACGAAGCTCTTGCCCATCACGGGGTTGAGCGTGCGCTCGGCGAGCCGGGTGGCCAGCGGCTTCTTCATGATGTCCCAGACCAGGAGCTTGTGGTACGCGCGCACCGGCAGCGCCTTGTCGTTGTCGACGCCGAAGGCGCACTTCAGCCACCAGTAGGGGGCGTGCAGGGCGTGCGCGTGGTGGCTGCCGTACGGCTTCAGGCCGGCCCCGCGGACCTTGGCCACCAGTTCGTCCGCCTTGTAGATGCGGATGTGGCCGCCCTCGACCTCGTGGTAGGCGTCGGACAGCGCCCAGCAGACCTTCTCCGGGCCGTAGCGGGGCACGGTGATCGCGATCCGGCCGCCGGGGCGCAGCACGCGCACCATCTCGGCGAGGACACCCTTGTCGTCGGGGATGTGCTCCATCACCTCGGAGATGATCACCACGTCGAAGGAGTCGTCCGGGAAGGGCAGCGCCAGCGCGTCGCCCTCCAGCGCGGTCGCGGTGGCGCCCTCGGGGGCCTCGCCGGCCTCCTTCATCGCCGCGAACCACGTGGCGACCTCGCGGATCTCCTCCGCGTTCTGGTCGAGGGCCACGACTCGGGCGCCGCGCCGGTAACACTCGAACGCGTGCCGGCCGGCTCCGCAGCCGAGGTCCAGGACGCGGTCTCCCGGAGCGATGGGGAACCGGGAGAAGTCGACGGTCAGCACGTGGCCCTGCTTTCGGGATAGACGCTGGTGTCACTCGGGGAGGCCGTGGAAACGGCGGCGGCGGAAGCGGCCGCGGGACGGCCGGGAGTCTGGGGCGCCGGGCGGCGGGGGGCCGCGGTCAAGGCGCCCGAGGAGCGGGCGATGGCCTCCCGGTACCGCGCCACCGTGCCCTGCGCCGCGCGGGCCCAGGTGAAGTTGGCCAGGACCCGCTCGCGGCCCGCCGCGCCGAGCCGGGCGCGCAGCCCGGCGTCGCCCAGCAGCCGGCCGAGCCCGGCGGCCAGCGCCCCCGCGTCGCCGGGCGGCACCGCGAGGCAGGTCTCGCCGTCGCGGCCCGCGACCTCGGGGATGGCGCCGCCGGTCGTGGCGAGCAGCGGCGTCCCGGTGGCCATGGCCTCCGCGGCGGGCAGCGAGAACCCCTCGTACAGCGAGGGCACGCAGGCGACCTCGGCGGAACGGATCAGGTCGACCAGTTCGGCGTCCGAGATGCCCTTGACGAACTCGACGGCGCCGTCCAGGCCGTACCGTTCGATCGCCTGGGCGACCGGCCCCTCCGCGGGGCGCTTGCCGACGACGACGAGGTGCGCGGCCGGGTGCTCGGTGCGCACCTTGGCCAGCGCCTCCACGAGGAACACCAGCCCCTTGAGCGGCACATCGGCGCTGGAGGTGGTGACGATCCGCCCCGGCACCTCGGGCACCGCGGGATCCGGCGCGAACAGGTCGGTGTCGGCGCCGATGTGCACCACGTGGATACGGTCCTGCCGCACCCCGAGGTGGTCCACGATCTCCTGCCGGGAGGTGCCGGAGACGGTGAGCACCGAGGGCAGTCGGCGCGCGACCCGCTTCTGCATGCGGGTGAAGGCGTACCAGCGGCGCACCGAGTACCGGCGCTGCCAGCCGTCGGCCGCGTCCAGTTCCAGCTGCCGGTCCACGGTGATGGGGTGGTGGATGGTGGTGACCAGGGGCGCGCCGATGTCGCCGAGGAGGCCGTAGCCGAGGGTCTGGTTGTCGTGCACGACGTCGAAGTCGCCGCGCCGGGCCCGCAGCATCCGGCGGGCGCGCAGCGAGAAGGTGAGCGGCTCGGGGAAGCCGCCGGTCCACATCGTGCCCACTTCGAGGGCGTCGATCCAGTCCCGGTACTCGTCGCGGCCGGGGGTGCGGAAGGGGTCGGGCTGGCGGTAGAGGTCGAGGCTCGGCAGCTCGGTCAGGGTGAGCGCGGGGTAGCCCTCGTCGAGCACGGGGTAGGGCTGGGAGCCGATGACCTCGACGCGGTGTCCGAGGCGGGCCAGTTCGCGTGAGAGGTGCCGTACGTAGACGCCCTGGCCGCCGCAGAACGGGTTCCCTTTGTAGGTGAGGAGCGCGATGTCGAGCGGTCGCTCCCCGTCGGCGGCGAAGTCCTCACGGGCACCCGCTTGCCGGGCCTCGGCGGTCACTCTGTGCCCCCTTCTGCCTGCACTGTCCCGCGAGACTACGACGGGACGCTAATCTAGAACAAGTTTCAGACTTGATCGTTCGAGAGCCTCTGAATCTACCGGCAGGTAGGGGTGCTGTGAGCAGTGGATCAGGTGATTCGCGCCACGGCGCGGCCCCGCCGCGCCGTGGCGATCACATGCCCTGCCGACGCCCTCACCGATTGTCACGGAACGGGGACCCATGCCTGCGGAAGCCAGTACGTCGCGCACTCCCCCGCCGCCCCTCACGGAGCGTCAGGAGGCCCGCCGCCGCCGGATCCTCCAGGCGAGCGCGCGGCTGGCGGGGCGGGGCGGCTTCGACGCGGTGCAGATGCGCGAGGTGGCCGAGTCCTCCCGAGTGGCCCTGGGCACGCTGTACCGCTACTTCCCGTCCAAGGTGCACCTGCTGGTGGCCACCATGCAGGACCAGTTGGAGCGGATGCACGGCACCCTGCGCCGCCGGCCGCCCGCCGGGGACACCGCCGCCGAACGGGTCGCCGAGACCCTGATGCGGGCCTTCCGGGCGCTCCAGCGCGAGCCGTACCTGGCCGACGCGATGGTCCGCGCGCTGACCTTCGCGGACCGCAGCGTCAGCCCCGAGGTGGACCAGGTCTCCCGGCTGACCACGGCGATCATCCTGGACGCGATGGACCTGGACGACGACCCGACCCCCGAGCAGCTCTCCGCCGTCCGGGTCATCGAGCACACCTGGCACTCGGCCCTCGTCACCTGGCTCTCCGGCCGGGCCTCGATCGCCCAGGTGAAGGTCGACATCGAGACCGCCTGCCGCCTGATCGACCTGCCGCGCCCCGGCGGGGCGGCCGCGACCGGGACCGAAGGGCTGCGGCCCCGGTAATTCCCTTGCCGGCACGGGTCCTCGGGCTGCTAGACAGGGTCATGGACCCTGTGCAGCGGCTGCTCGCCGAGCGCGCGTGTGAGCGCCTGATCCTGGAGTTCGTCCACCGCCTCGACCTCGGTGAACCGGCCACGGTGGCCGAGCTGTTCACCGAGGACGGCAGCTGGGAGTGGCCCCCGCCGGGAGACGGGCGGGCGGTGCGGGGCCGGGCCGCGCTCGGGGAGTACTTCGGCGCCCGGCCCGCCGAGCGGCTCTCCCGCCGGCTGATGTCCAACGTCCTGGTCACGGTGGCCTCCGCGGAGACGGCGACGGCGGTGTCGTACTTCTCCACCCACCGCGTCGACGGCCACACCGGCGGCCTGGTGCCCGCCGGGCCGCCGGTCCAGGTGGGGCACTACGAGGACCGGTTCCGCCGCGTCGGCGGGCGCTGGCTGTTCACCTCCCGAGTGCTCCACCTGCCCTTCGGCGGGCCTACGCCCAGGGTTTGAGCCCGGCCAGGAAGTCCCGCTCGGCGGGGGTCAGCGGCGGGCCCGCGAGGGCGGGCAGCGGCGGCCCGGTGAGGGCGTGCAGGAGGGCGTCGGGGCGGAAGAGGCGGCTGGGCGGGGTACCGAGCGTGGTGACGTCCCAGAGGGCGGCGGCCGCGGCGTAGGAGCCGGTGGCCGCGCGGTTCAGCCGCCGGGAGTAGGCGGCGGCCAGCCGGTCCGCGGGCGTGGCGCGGCCGCCCTCCACCCCCGGATACAGGACATCGGTGCCGACCGCCGCCGTCCACGGCCCCTGTGCCGCGCGGGCCACCGCCCGCTGCACCCGCCGGGCCAGACCCGGCGCCTCGATGCCGTTGTCCCGCACCGCCCGCGCGAGGACGCGGGCGCCGAACGCGGCGGCCGACATGCCCTGCCCGTAGATCGGGTTGAAGGTGGCCGCCGCGTCCCCGATCGCGACCAGCCGCTCCGGCCACAGGCGCGCCTTCTCCAGGTACCGGCGGGAGTTGCTGGTGCTGCGGCTGACGTGCACCGGGCCGAGCGGCTCGGCGGCCTCGATCAGCCGGCCCACCAGGGGGCTCGGCAGGTCCAGCGCGTACGCGACGAAGGCGTCCGGGTCCTTCGGGGGCTCGCTGCCCCGCATCCCGCCGAGGCTCACCATCCACTGGCCGTCCTCGATCGGCACGATCATGCCGCTGCGTCCGGGCCGCCCGCTCCAGGGGTCGGCCTGCACCAGGGTCATCGGCCAGTCGGGGGCGCCGGGCGGGGTGCGGTAGACGCGGGTGGCGTTGGCGAGGCCGCTGTCGACGTGCCGCTCGGGGATCCCGTGCACGCCGAGGACGTCGAGCCAGGGCAGCAGCCGGGTGCCCCGGCCGCTCGCGTCCACCACCCAGTCGGCGTCCAGGTCCGCCGGGGGGCCGCCGTCGGCCGCGGCCAGCCGTACGCCGGTCACCCGCCGGGCACTGCCGCGCAGCCCGCTCACCCGGCCGCGGCACACCGTGACGTTGGGGTACGTGTCCAGCACCGCCCGGCGCACGCCCCACTCCAGCAGCGGTCTGCTCGCGGTCATGGTGACGTAGGTGCGGTGCCGCCAGCGCCGGAACCAGCCGACCGGGGAGAGGGTCAGCAGGTCCGAGCTGAGCGCCGTCTGTCCGGCCCCGGCCGCCACCAGCCGCCCCCGCAGGTCCGCCCCCGGCAGCAGCTCCTCCATCACGGCGAGGCCGCCGGGCATCAGCAGATGGGCGTGCCGGGACTGGGGTACGCCCTTGCGGTGTCCGGGCCCCTCGGGCAGCTCGTCGTGGTCGAGTACGACGACCTCGGACACGGCGGGCGCGAGCGCCGCGGCGGCGAGCAGTCCGGCCGGTCCGGCCCCGATGACAACGGCTTTTCGTGCGTTCACGATTCCCCATTCCTCTGCTGGGACGTCCGGCGGGACGTCCGGTGACACGTGCGCGGGGACGTCCGGGCGCGCGCCGGCTCGGGGCGGCGCGCGCCTCGGGTGCGTTCCCTCAGCTCCGGGCGGTGCGTGCCGCGCCCTCCCGCGCCGCCCTGACCACCGGCGACCCGGCCAACGCCCGCGCCAGCCGCACCAGTTCGCCGGTGTCGGAGAACAGCGCGGTGTGCAGCCGTGAGCCCGGCTCCGGGTCCTGAGGGGGCCGGGGCCGTCCTGCCTGGCGGGCGGCGTCCACGACCATGGCGGCCGCCGCGATGAAGTGCGCCTCGCCCGGTGGGCTGCCCTGGCCGCGGGCCTGCCGGTACGCCGTCTCGCGCACCCGGCCGTCGCAGCGGGACTGGAGGGCGAGCAGCGCGTCGAGGATGCGCAGCTCGCGGTAGTACAGCCGGCCGCGCGGCAACTGCCAGCGCGGAGGCGCGGGTTTGGGCGCGGTCGGCACGTTCCGCAGCTCCGCCCACAGGGGGCCGAGCGCCCGGTAGTCCCAGATGCTGTGCCACTGGGCGAGGGTCGCGGGCAGCAGCCGGGGCAGCACGAAGCCCGCCGCGCACAGCAGAGCGCCCAGCGCGGCGGCGCGCGGGGCCACGCCGGTGGACAGCCGGTCCAGATCACCGCCCGCCCAACGGGCCGCCACCGCGGCCGACTTGGCGCACTCGAAGCCGAGCACGTCCACGGCCAGGCCGGCCATGATGAGCCGCAGCCCCGTCCGCAGGATGCCGGTCACCTCACGGGACCAGCGCAGGCACACATAGATGGTGATCACCGCGCAGGCGCCGTGCCCGAGGAGATAGAGCGCGATCATCTCGCGCATGTACGGCGTGTTCGCGTAGTAGGTGTCGAGGTCCCGCAGCCGTTCGACGGGTGCGTGGGCGAGCGCGAACAGCGTGATGACGGCGATGATCACCAGGCTGTACACGGTGGCGACCCGCACCACCTGGCGCCGTACCCGTTCGGCGGGGCCGCCGCGCCAGTTGATCAGCAGGATCAGCAGGGAGGCGCTGTAGGCGGAGATGACGCTGTAGGTCATCGGGGCACCGAAGTTGGGGACGCGGGTGAGATGGTTGACCGCGCCCAGGGTGACGGGGGCGGAGCAGAAGAAGCAGAGCCCGCCGAGGAAGATGGACGCGCAGGTGGAGGCGGTCAGCGGGTCCCGCAGGGCGAGCCGGGGGCGGCGGAAGATCAGCAGGGCGGTCGCGGTGAACAGGCTCGCCACCGTGTACACGATCAGGCTCATGGTGCGGCGGCCCCTTCAGCAGACGGCCAGGGCGCGGTCGCCGGTGCCCTCGGCGAGGGCGTCGGAGATGCGCAGCAGCGCCGGGAGATCGGGCCGGCCGGCGAGCGGTACCACCGCGTCCGCCCGTTCCTCGTGCAGCGCCCGGACGGCGGCGGCGATGGCCGCGGCCCACGCGGCGGCCTCCGCCTGCTGCGGGTCCGCGCCGCCCCGCGACCGGTCGGCGTACGTCTGCCGGAACAGCCCCGCGTCGAGGTGGCGCCCCAGATGGTGCAGCCCGTTGTAGATGGAGCTCTGCCGCCAGGTCAGCCAGCGGGTCGCGGAGGGCCACAGCGGGCGCGGCGCGCGCAGGCTCTCGCGGGTGAGCAGCCCGGTCAGCGTCCGCTCCAGCGGGCCGAGGCGCGCGTACGCCCGCCAGCAGCGCGCCCGCAGGGCCAGGAAGGGGGCGAACAGCGGGATGACGATGCCGACGACGGTGACCGCGGCCCCGAGCCCGGCGCAGGCTGCCGGGAACGTCGTACCGAGCGCGGACCAGTCCCGGCCGCACCAACGGGCGGCGACCGCGACGAGTTTGGCGGCGCTGTAGCCACCGCCGACGAGGTTGCCGACGCCCATCAGCACCAGGCCCGCGCGCAGCGAGCCGCGCAACTGCCGGGCCCAGGACAGGGACCGGCACGCGGTGACGAAGACGGCGGTCAGGTGCGCGCCGAGGTACAGGACGATCATCTCGGCGATGTACGGCGTGGTGGCGTAGTACGTGTCGAAGTCCGTACGGCGTTCCACGCTCGCGTCGCCGAGCAGGAACAGGGCGGCGATGCCCGCGAGTACGGCGGTGTAGCCGAGGGTCCAGCGGCGGATCGCGCGGCCGGTGCCGGGGCCGCCGCGCCAGCGCAGGACGAGCGCGAGGGAGGCGGCGCCGTACGCGGTGACGGTGCCGTACGTCAGCGGGGCGGCCAGGTTGGGCACGCCGCTGGCGCCGTTGACGTACCCGACCGTGCCGGGGGCGCCGAGCAGGAAGCACAGCGAGGCCAGGGCCAGCACACCGCTGAGGGTGAGCAGGAACGGGTCCCGCCAGCGGCGCGCCAGATCGGGCGCCTTCGCCAGCAGGCCGAGCCACAGCAGTCCGCAGCTGGCGTAGTTGATCAGGTCGCTCACCTTCTGGCACCGCGGTAGTTGAGGGCCGCGCCGATGCGTCCGGCGAGGTCGTCGTGGCCGGAGGTGTGTGCCGCGTACACGGAGTCGGGGGACGCTTTCAGCCAGGGCCGCAGCCGGTCCCCGATCAGCATGCCGAACAGGTCCGCGCGCTGCTCCGCGGCCTCCAGGAAGCGGGTGCGGGCGGCGGTCGCCACCGCCGCGTCGGGGCCGGCGGGCGCGGGGGCGCCCTCGGTGTGCGCGGCGCGGTGGGCGGGGTCGTCGTCGGCCATGTGCCACAGCTCGTGGCCCAGGATCACGAGCTTCATCCAGGGCGGGGCGTCGGCCTCGATGACGATGTCGTCGCGGCCGCCGCGCTCGATCCACAGCCCGGTCGCGGCGGTCTGCGGCGGGAAGTTCGCCTGGTGGACGACGATGGGACGACCGCGCCAGCGGATCGCGGACTCCACCAGGGCGTCCAGCAGATCGCCGGGGTCGGCGGGGATCGGCACGCGCAGGGGGTCGATCAGCTCGTTGGCGAACCGGCGCATCTTCCTGGTTGTCCGCACCATTCCCCCGGAGGCTGCGAGCGGTCACGTCTGACCGCAATATGCCAACTCCGGGCCGCTCGGGCCAGCTTCACCCGTCCGGCCCGGTCGGCACAAATGCGATGTACTTCGCCAACGGGACACCGCCCGCCCCGCCCCCTGGCCGAAACCGCCACTGCGCGCCCCGCGTGCCACCGGCGCTTTCAGCCAACCCCGGTGGGGCCCTCGTACCAGCAGGGCGTGCAGCCGCCGCAGCCCGGCGAGCAGCGAGCCCTCCCGGTGTTGTCATGCCGTGACCCTCATCACCGTCACGGTGTGCTCACGGGCCCTCCCCGGCGCCGGCGGGGCTGCCGGTAAAGTGGCGGGGTCGTCATCACACCCGTACGGGGGGAAGCCGGTGCAAGTCCGGCGCTGACCCTTCCCCACTTCCCGGCTTCGCCCGAAGCGGGGAGACCCCGAGCCGTGAGCCGTTCCCAAGGAACCGGTGAGCCGGAATGCCCCGCAGCGGACGTGACCGGCTCGTGTGCGTCGGCCGCTCGCCGCGCACGGCACCGTCGAGGTACACGGAGCCGAGCCGCTCGGGGCCCTCCCGTGCGCTGCCCGGCTCCCCGCAGGGAGAGGCACCCGCCGACCATGAACGTCCGCCGCACCGCCGCGGCTCTCGCCGCCATAGGCGTGCTGGCAGCCGCCGCACCCGCCGTGGCCGCCGGCCCGTCCCCTTCCCCCAAGGCATCGGTCCCGGCCGGTCTCTACGGCACATCGGACCCCACCTACGACGGTGTGTGGCGCCAGTCGCTCACCCTCGTCGCCCAGCGCACCATCGGCTACCGGCCGGCCCTCGCCGCCGTCGACTGGCTCACCGGCCAGCAGTGCGCGAACGGCTCCTTCGCCGCGTTCCGCGCCGCCCCCGCCAGGGCGTGCGACGCCAAGACCGTGGTGGACACCAACAGCACGGCCGCCGCGGTGCAGGCGCTGCACGCGACCGGCGGCCACGACGCCGCCGTCACCAAGGCCGTCGACTGGCTGAAGTCGGTGCAGAACAAGGACGGCGGCTGGGGCTACAACCCCGGCAGCCCCAGCGACGCCAACTCCACCTCCGTCGTCGTCGGCGCGCTGACCGCGACCGGCGCCGACCCGGCGGGCGTGCGGAAGTCCGGCAAGTCCCCGTACGACGCGCTGGCCTCCTGGTCCATCCCCTGCGACCAGGACGGCGGCGGCGCGCTGGCCTACCAGCCGGACAAGAAGGGCAAGCTGGCCGCCAACGCCGACGCCACCGCGGCCGGGGTGACCGCCGCGCTCGGCAAGGGCTTCGTGGCCGAGGCCGGCAAGGCCCCCGCCGCGGACGGCTGCGCCAAGGCCGGCCACCCCACCCCGGCCCGGATCGCCGACAACGGCGGCGCGTACCTCGCGGCGGCGGTCGCCAAGACCGGCCACCTCATGTCCGTGCTGCCCGGCGCCACCGACCAGCCCGACTACGGCAACACCGCCGACACCGTCGTCGCCCTCGCCGCGGACGGGCGCACCGCTGCGGCGAAGCAGGCGTACGCCTACCTGGAGAAGCACGCCGGCCCCTGGGCCGCCCAGACCGGCCCGGCGGCGTACGCCCAGCTGATCCTGGCCGCGCACGCGGTCGGCGCCCAGCCCGGCGACTTCGGCGGCACCAGCCTCGTGACCGCCCTCAACTCCCTCGGTCCGGCCCCGGCGATGAAGGACGCGGCCGCGAACCCGGCCAAGGCGTCCGACGGCACCTCGCACGCCGGGGTCTGGTGGAGCGTCGGCATCTGCCTCGTCGCGGGCATCGGCATCGGGTTCCTGCTCAGCACCCGCAAGAAGCGGCAGCCGTGACCGCCGTCCGCCGTGCCGTGCCGGTACTGCTGGCCGCGCTCGCCCTGCTGCTCGGCACGGGTGCGGGGCAGGCGGCGGCCACGGGGTACCGCTACTGGTCGTTCTGGGAGCGCTCCGGCGGCCACTGGACGTACGCCACCCAGGGCCCCTCGCTCGCCCGGCCCGAGGACGGCGCCGTGGAGGGGTTCCGCTTCTCCGTGAGCGCGGACTCCGGCGACGCGAGCAAGCCGCGCGGTACGGCGGACTTCGGGACGATCTGCGCGGGGACGGCGGCGAAGCCGGGCACGAAGCGGGTGGCGCTGGTCGTCGACTTCGGCGTCCCGGCGGACGCACCCACCGGCGAGACCCCGCCGGCCCGCCGCACCGCGTGCGCACGGGTCGCGCCCTCGGCCTCCGCGGCGGAGGCCCTGGCCGCGGTGGCGAAGCCGCTGCGGTACGACACGAATGCCCTGCTGTGCGCGATCGCCGGGTATCCGCGGAAGGGGTGCGGCGAGCAGGTGTCGGCCGACCGCGGGATGACGAAGCCGGGCCGCACGGAGAACCGGACCTCTTCCTCCGACGGACCGTCACTGGGGCTGCCGATCGGCGCCGGTGTCGTCGTCCTCCTGGCGGGGGCGGCGGTGTGGCAGTTCCGCCGGCGACGCGTATGACTCCGCCGGAGCGGCCGGCGGGGGCGGAACGCGTGGTCTTCCGCGGGCGGGAGGGCGGCCGGGGCGGGGACCGTCCTGCCCCGTCCGCCGTACCCGGCCGCGGGCCGACCGCGACCGGTCGCGCGGTTCCCCGCGCCCCTGGCGAGTCGCGGTCCCGTCGGCTGCGAAGTGCCGCGGCCGCGGGCGGTCGTGCCGCTCGGGGCGACGGGGGTCCCCCCGCGCCGGCGGAGCCGGCAGTGGCGGAGGGCGGGCGCGGCACCCGGCAAGCGCCGGTGAGCGAGGCCGCCCCCGGACAGCACCGGCGTCGCGCGACCGTGCATCCCGGTGCCTGGTGGCTGTGGGCGATATCGCTGGGGACGGCGGCGACCCGTACCACCAATCCCCTGCTCCTCGCCCTGCTCATCGCCGCGTCCGGGTACGTCGTGGCGACGCACCGCTCCACCGCCCCCTGGGCCCGCTCCTACTCGGCGTTCGCCAAGCTCGCGTTCGCGGTGCTGCTCATCCGCCTGGTCTTCGCGGTGGCCCTCGGCTCCCCGATCCCCGGCACCCATGTCCTGCTCACCCTCCCGGAGATCCCCCTCCCGCACTGGGCGCAGGGCATCCGGCTCGGCGGCGAGGTCACCGCGGAGGCGCTGGTCTTCGCGGCGTACGACGGGCTGAAGCTGGCCACCCTGCTGATCTGCGTCGGCGCCGCGAACGCCCTCGCGAGCCCCTCCCGCCTGCTGAAGTCCCTGCCCGGCGCCCTGTACGAGACCGGCGTCGCCGTCGTCGTCGCCCTCACGTTCGCACCGCACCTCATCGCCGACGTCCAGCGGTTGCGCGCCGCCCGCCGGCTGCGCGGTCGCCCGGACCGGGGCGTGCGGGGCCTGCTCCAGGTCGGACTCCCGGTCCTGGAGGGCGCGCTGGAACGCTCCGTCGCCCTCGCCGCCGCCATGGAGGCCCGCGGGTACGGCCGCAGCGCCGACGTCCCCGCACGGGTGCGCCGTACGACCGCCGCCCTCACCCTCGGCGGTCTGCTCGGCGTCTGCGCGGGCACGTACGGGCTGCTCACCGCCGAGGGCGGCGGGTACGGCGCCCCGCTGCTGCTCGCCGGGGTCGTCGCCGCCCTCGCCGGACTGCGCCTGGGCGGCCGCCGCTCGCTGCGCACCCGGTACCGTCCCGACCCCTGGGGCGCCCACGCCTGGCTGGTCACCGGTTCCGGCGTCGCCGTGGCCGCGCTGCTGGCCCTCGCCTCGGCCCGTTCCCCCGAGGCCCTGCACCCCGGCGTGGTCCCGCTGGCCGCCCCCGCCCTGCCCCTGTGGCCGGCCGCGTCGGTCCTCCTCGCCCTGCTGCCCGCCTTCGTCGTCCCGAGGGAGCACTCGTGATCCGCTTCGAGAAGGTCGGCGTCACGTACGACGGCGCCGCCGAACCCACCGTCCGGGACGTCGACTTCGAGGTGCCGGAGGGTGAACTGGTGCTGCTCGTCGGCCCGTCCGGGGTCGGCAAGTCCACCGTGCTCGGCGCGGTCAGCGGTCTCGTCCCGCACTTCACCGGCGGCACCCTGAGCGGCCGGGTGACCGTGGCCGGCCGGGACACCCGCACCCACAAGCCCCGCGAACTCGCCGATGTCGTCGGCACGGTGGGCCAGGATCCGCTCGCCCACTTCGTCACCGACACCGTCGAGGACGAACTCGCCTACGGCATGGAGTCGTTGGGCCTCGCGCCCGAGGTGATGCGCCGCCGCGTCGAGGAGACCCTCGATCTGCTGGGCCTCGCGGGGCTGCGGGACCGGCCCATCGCGACCCTCTCCGGCGGTCAGCGCCAGCGCGTGGCCATCGGCTCCGTGCTCACCCCGCACCCTCGGGTGCTCGTCCTCGACGAACCGACGTCCGCGCTGGACCCCGCCGCCGCGGAGGAGGTCCTCGCGGTCCTCCAGCGCCTCGTGCACGACCTCGGCACGACCGTCCTCCTGGCCGAGCACCGCCTGGAACGCGTCATCCCCTACGCCGACCGCGTCGTCCTGCTCCCCGCCCCCGGCACACCCCCCGTCACCGGCACTCCCCAGGACGTCATGTCGGTCTCCCCGGTCCACCCCCCGGTCGTGGCCCTGGGCCGCCTGGCCGGCTGGACCCCCCTCCCCCTGACCGTGCGCGACGCCCGCCGCAAGGCCGGTGACCTGCGGGAGCGCCTTGCCACCGCGGCGCCGGGCGGACCGGCCGCCGCAGCCGCTCCGACCGCGGGCGATCGTGCCGCAGGAGCGACGGGGAGGGCGGGCGCAGCGGCCTCCCGCGAGCGCGGGCAGGCGGCCCCGCTCCCGGCCACCGGCACCACCGGGCGCCTGTTCCGGCGCCGTACCAGGACCACCACCGCGCCCGGACAAGCCCCCATCGCCACCGCCCGCGACCTCACCGTCCGCCGCTCCGCCCGCACCGCCCTCCACCACGTCGATCTCACCGTCTCCCCCGGCGAGACCATCGCCCTCATGGGCCGCAACGGCGCCGGCAAGTCCACCCTGCTCAGCAGCTTCGTCGGCCTCCTCGAACCCACCAGCGGCACGGTGACCGTCGGCGGCCACACCCCCCACCGCACCCCGCCCCGCGCCCTGATCCGCCAGGTCGGCCTGGTCCCCCAGGAACCGCGGGACCTCCTGTACGCCGACACCGTGGCAGCGGAGTGCACCGCCGCCGACCAGGACGCCGACGCCTCCCCCGGCACCTGCCGCGCCCTCCTGGACCGGCTCCTGCCCGGCATCGCCGGCGGCACCCACCCCCGCGACCTCTCCGAGGGCCAGTGCCTCGCCCTCGCGCTGGCCGTCGTCCTGACCGCCCGCCCGCCCCTGCTCCTGCTGGACGAGCCGACCCGCGGTCTGGACTACGCCGCGAAGGCCCGCCTGGTCACCGCGCTGCGCGAACTCGCCGCCGAGGGGCACGCGATCGTCCTGGCCACGCACGACGTGGAGCTGGCCGCGGAGATCGCCCACCGGGTGGTGCTGCTGGCCGAGGGCGAGGTGATCGCGGACGGCCCGACGGCGGAGATCGTCGTGTCCTCCCCCTCCTTCGCCCCGCAGGTGACCAAGATCCTCGCCCCCCAGCGGTGGCTGACCGTCTCCCAGGTCCAGGAGGCCCTGGGATGACCCAGCCCCCGCCCGCGCCCGCCACCACTCCCGCACCCGCCACCGCGCCCGCCGCCGGCCGCATCCGCGCCGTCCGCCTCGGCCCCCGCTCCGTCGCCGCGCTCGCCCTCGCCACCGCCGTCGGCGTGGTCGCCTTCGGCTGGCCCTTCCTCGCGCCGCCCGCCTCCCAGCTCAACGCCCACGCCCAGGACGCCCCCTGGCTGTTCGCGGGCCTGCTGATCCTGCTCGTCGCGGTGGTCGCGGCCACCATTTCGGAGTCGGACCTCGGCCCGAAGGCGGTGGCGATGCTGGGTGTGCTCGCCGCCACCGGTGCCGCGCTGCGCCCGATCGGCGCGGGCACCGCCGGGATCGAGCCGATGTTCTTCCTGCTGGTGCTCAGCGGCCGGGTCCTCGGCCCCGGCTTCGGCTTCGCGCTGGGCTCGGTGACGATGTTCGCCTCCGCGCTGCTGACCGGCGGTGTCGGCCCCTGGCTGCCGTTCCAGATGCTGTCGATGGGCTGGTTCGCGATGGGCGCGGGCCTGCTGCCGGGCCCGGTGCGGCTGCGCGGCCGGGCCGAGCTGCTGCTCCTGGCCGGGTACGGCTTCCTCGCCTCCCTCGCCTACGGCACGGTGATGAACCTGGCCGGCTGGCCCTTCATGGGCGCCACCGCCTCGGGCATCTCCTTCCATCCGGGCGCCTCGGTCGCCGCCAACCTGGCCCGCTTCGCCGCCTACTGCCTGGCCACCTCCCTGGGCTGGGACCTGGGCCGGGCCCTGTGCACGGTGGTGCTGACCTGCGCGCTCGGCCCGGCGGTGCTGCGCGCGCTGCGCCGGGCCACCCGGCGGGCCGCGTTCGAGACGCCGGTCACCTTCGACGAGCCCGGTGCGTGAGGGGCCGTACCCGCGCGGTGAGCGGGCCGGTGAAGCAGCCCACATGACGCAGCTCACCTACGAAGCGGGATCGTAGCGGCTTTTGTCCGATACGTTCCACTGGACACCCTCTCCGACCTGCGGTTTGAGAGCTGCGCCACAGAATGCTCATTCCCGCCCCATCCGGCCACAACTAGTAAAAGGGGTGATTGCGGACGGATTTCCGGGCTGCTTATCTGTTCGACGTCGCCAGGCACCACGAGCCCCCAGGGGCTCACGCCGGCTCTCCCCGTCCCCGACGCAAGAGGTGCTCCGTGTCCGTCTCCGTCATCCGTCGCATCGCTTCCCCGAAGAAGGCCCTCACCGTCGCCGCCGTGGCCGCCGCCACCGCCGGCATGGCGCTGTCCGCGGCGCCCGCCCAGGCCGCCGCCCCGGCCTCGGCCTCCTCGGCGCAGGCGATCGCGCACAAGATGATCCCGGACGCCGCGCAGTTCAACGCGTTCAGCCAGATCGTCCAGCGCGAGAGCGGCTGGAACCCGACCGCCACCAACGCCTCCTCGGGCGCCTACGGCCTGGTCCAGGCGCTGCCGGGCGCGAAGATGGCGTCCGCGGGTGCCGACTGGAAGACCAACCCGGCCACCCAGATCAAGTGGGGCCTGGACTACATGAACTCCCGCTACGGCAGCCCCGCCAAGGCCTGGGCCTTCTGGCAGGCCAACCACTGGTACTGAGCCGGCCCGCGCCGCAGCCGCGACATCGAGAAGCACCCCCGCCGCCCGCCCGGCGAGGGTGCTTCCCGCATGTCCGGGGCATTGCCGGCCGGCCCGTGGTGAAGTGGTTCCCGCCCCCGCCCGTCCGGCGAACCGGAGGAACCGTGACGACCCCGCCGACCCCGCCGACACCCCCGACGCCGCCCGCCCCCGACGCCGCGGCGGCTCCCGCGCCGGACCCGGAGGCGCGCGGGCTGCGGCTGGTGCTCGTGCTGATCGCGCTGACCGTGGTGAGCGGTCTGATCGACGCCGTCAGCTATCTGGGCCTGGGCCGGGTCTTCACCGCGAACATGACCGGCAACGTGGTGGTGCTGGGCTTCGCGGCGGCCGGGGCGGCCGGGTTCTCGGTGCCGCGCACGGCGACCTCGCTGTGCTGCTTCCTGATCGGCGCGGTGGCGGGCGGCCGGGTGGCGGCCCGGTACGGGGGCGGGTCCCGGCGCTGCTGGGCACGGCTGACGCTCGCGGCCGAGGCGGTCCTGGTGGGGCTGTCGGCGGCGGTCGCCATCGCCTGGCCGGGCCGCACCGGCACGGTCTACGCCCTCATCGCCCTGACCGCCTTCGCGATGGGCGTGCGCAACGCGACGGTCCGCAAGCTCGGGGTCCCCGATCTGACGACCACGGTGCTGACCATGACCCTGACCGGCCTGGCCGCCGACTCCCGCCTCGGCGACGGCACCGGGCACCGCTCCCCGCGCCGTACCGCCTCGGTGATCGCGATGCTCGGCGGCGCGTTCCTCGGCGCGTGGCTGGTGCTCCACCACGGCCTGGGCGTCCCGCTGCTGATCGCGGCCGCCGGCTCGGCGGCGCTCGCGGTGTGCGCCTCCGGCAAGGAGTGACGGCGCCCGGCCGGGGCGCCCGCTATCTCACCGGCACCGGCTCCATCAGCCCGGCCGTGGTGCGGGCCGTACCCCTCGCCGCCCGCGGCCCCTGGACCACGTACGACAGGGCGAAGCCCGCGGTGACCACCACGGCGCCGCCCACCGCGTCGAGCACCCAGTGGTTGGCGGTGGCGAGGATGGCGCAGACGGTGAAGAAGGGGTGGAGCAGGCCGAGGGCCTTCATCCACCACCTGGGGGCGAGCACGGCGATGACCACACCGCACCACAGGGCCCAGCCGAAGTGCAGGGACGGCATCGCCGCGTACTGGTTGGTGAGGGCCGTCATCGCGCCGTAGTCCGGGTGGGCGAGGTCCTGCGCGCCGTGCACGGTGTCGATGAAGCCGAGGCCCGGCATCAGGCGCGGCGGAGCCAGCGGGAACAGCCAGAAGCCGATCAGGGCGAGGAAGGTGGCGAAGCCGAGGGAGGTGCGGGCCCAGCGGTAGTCGACGGGACGGCGCCAGTACAGCACCGCGAGGACCGTGAGCGGCAGCACGAAGTGGAAGGACTCGTAGTAGAAGTCGAAGAAGTCCCGCAGCCAGCCGATCCCCGCGACCGTGTGGTTGAGCCAGTGCTCGATGTCTATGTGCAGGAACCGCTCGATGTGCACCACGATCCGCCCGTGGTGCTCGGCGATGGCCCGGCCCCGGTCGTCCCCGCTCGCGCCCGCGGCCAGCCGGACCTGCGCGTACGCGGCGTACACGACCCGGATCAGCAGCAGCTCCAGCAGGAGGTTGGGGCGGGTGAGGACCCGGCGCAGAAAGGGCAGCAGCGGGATGTGCCGGAAGCGGGCGGGGACCGCGGGGGCGTACTCGGTCGGGACGGGCTGCCGGTAGTACGGCGAGGTCCGGGACAGGAACGGTACGGCGACGGCGGCGGCCAGCGCCGCGACCAGCACCAGTTCGTCGCGCAGGGCGTACAGCGCGGGGGTGTTCGGCAGCATCATCTTCGCCGGCAGGGTCGTCACCAGCACCACCGCGACCGGCCACACGGTGCGGTCCGAGGCCCGGCGGCCGACCCGGCCGACCACCGCGAGCAGCAGCCACAGCAGCTGGTGCTGCCAGGTGGTGGGCGAGACGGCCACCGCGGCGCAGCCGGTGATCGCCACGGCGAGCAGCAGCTGCCCGTCGTGCGCGTAGCGGGCCGCGCGGCGCAGGGCGAGCACGGAGACGGCCGCGCCGAGCAGCAGGAAGAGGGTGATCTCCAGCGGACCGCTGAGGCCGAGGCGGAGCAGGGCGCCGTGCAGGGACTGGTTGCCGAGGGCGTCGGCCTTGCCGCCGAGGCCCACGCCGGCCGGGTGGCGCAGCCAGTAGGTGGCCGAGTCGTGCGGCAGCGCGGCCCAGGCGAGCGCGGTCAGCCCGGCGAAGGTGCCGGCGCCGGTGAGGGCGGCCCGGCGGCGGCCGGTGCACCACAGCAGCGGTACGAACAGCAGCACGGTGGGCTGGAGGGCCGCGGCGAGGCCGAGGCACAGCCCGCTCGCCCGCTGTCCCCGTACGGTGAAGCAGCCGAGCAGCACCAGCAGGACCGGGATGATGCTGGTCTGGCCGAGCCAGAGCGCGTTGCGCACCGGCAGCGAGAGCATGAGCAGGCTGATCGCGACCGGCGTGGCCAGCAGGGAGGTGCGCCGGCTCACCGGCTGGGGCAGCGCACGGGCGGCGACCACGCCGAGCGCGACCACCAGCAGCAGGCTGGCGAAGGTCCAGCTCCAGCCGAGGGCGGCCTCCGCGGCGCGGGTGAGCGGCTTGAGCACGAGCCCGGCGAGGGGGGTGCCGGTGAACTGCGTGGAGTCGTAGAGGGAGCCCTTGACGTGCAGGACGCCGTTCGGGCCGACCCATGTCTCCAGGTCGGTCAGGCGCTTGCCGCTCGGAGTGGTGAGGACGGCGGTCAGCTGCCGGACGGCGAGGATGGCGGCCACTGCCCACAGCGCGAACCGCGCCGCGCGCAGCCGCCCCCCGGCATCCGCCGGACCGAAGCCGTCCCCCGGTCCCGCCCCGTGTTCCACATTCGCCACGCCTCGTCGGCCTCCCGCCCCGTTTTCGTCCCGCCGTGCGTCGTTCACGCCGGGTCATCCCCACGCAACCCTACGAGGCTCGCAGACCCCCTGGAAGGGGAAGCAGGCAACCCCCGGTTCACCTGGTACCCGCTCCCCTTTTGTCCGGATGTTTGTCCGGATGACGTCAGCGCGGGGGGCCTCGGTTGCGCCGCGGGGGCGCGAGAAGGGTCACAGCCAGGGCGCCGGCAGGCGGCTCGTGAGCGGGCGGAGTTGCCTGTTGACACGCCCTTTAGCTGCCCTATGCACGCATCCGCGTACGGCGCGTAAGGCCGCAATCAGTGCCTATGGTCGGTATTCGGCCCTTCGCACGTCCGGTGTTCCCGCCGGTGCCGCCGGGGCCGCGTCTCTGTCCCCGTCGAAAGGCAGGCGAGCCCCGTTTTGGCGACCGTCACAGCCGTCACCCCCCACATGAAGGCCCGCGGGGCCGCGCCGTCGGCCGCCCGCGACGTCACCGTCACCGATCCCGCGCTCGTCCGGCGCGCCGTCAAGGCGGCCGCGCTCGGCAACGCGATGGAATGGTTCGACTTCGGCGTCTACAGCTACATCGCGGTCACCCTCGGCAAGGTCTTCTTCCCGTCCGGCAACCCGACGGCCCAGCTGCTGTCGACGTTCGGCGCCTTCGCGGCGGCGTTCCTGGTGCGCCCGCTCGGCGGCATGGTCTTCGGCCCGCTGGGCGACCGGGTGGGCCGGCAGAAGGTCCTCGCGGTCACCATGATCATGATGGCGGCGGGCACCTTCGCGATCGGTCTGATCCCGTCGTACGCCTCGATCGGCGTGGGCGCGCCGCTGCTGCTGCTCGCCGCGCGGCTGGTGCAGGGCTTCTCCACCGGCGGCGAGTACGCCGGTGCCTCGACCTTCATCGCCGAGTACGCCCCCGACAAGAAGCGCGGCTTCTTCGGCAGCTGGCTGGAGTTCGGCACGCTCGCGGGCTACATCGGCGGCGCGGGTCTGGTGACGCTGATGACGGCGCTGCTCCCCTCGGCCGACCTGCTCTCCTGGGGCTGGCGCGTCCCGTTCCTGATCGCCGGTCCGATGGGCCTCATCGGCCTGTACCTGCGGATGCGCCTGGAGGAGACCCCGGCGTTCGCGGCGGAGGTCGAGAAGGCGGAGGCGTCCCGGCCGAAGGTGCCGCTGCGGGAGATGGTGGCGGGCCAGTGGAAGGCGCTGCTGCTGTGCATGGGGCTGGTGCTGGTCTTCAACGTCACCGACTACATGCTGCTGTCGTACATGCCGAGCTACCTCACCAGCGAGCTGAAGTACAACGAGACGCACGGGCTGCTCGTCGTGCTCGGTGTGATGGCGCTGATGATGATCGTCCAGCCGTTCGCCGGGGCGCTGACCGACCGGGTCGGGCGCCGGCCGGTGATCGCGGCGGGGTGTGCGGGCTTCCTGTTCCTGTCCGTCCCCGCGCTGCTGCTGATCCGCCAGGGCAGTCTGCTCGCGGTGGCGCTGGGCATGGGCGCGCTGGGTCTGCTGCTGGTCTGCTTCACGGCGGCCATGCCGGCGGCGCTGCCCGCGCTCTTCCCGACGCGGGTGCGGTACGGGTCGCTGTCCATCGGGTTCAACGTCTCCGTGTCGCTGTTCGGCGGGACGACGCCGCTGGTGGTGACGGCGCTGATCGGGGCGACGGGGAACATGATGATGCCCGCGTACTACATGATGGGCGCGGCGGTCATCGGCGGGTTCGCGGTGTGGCGGATGTCGGAGTCGGCGGGCCGCCCGCTGCCGGGTTCCGCACCGGCGGTGGAGAACCGGTAAGCGCGGTACGGCCGGGCCGCCGCCGACACTCCGGTCGGGCAGGTGGTCCACGACGACGAGCTGGACGGCGGCCCCGCCGCCGTCACGGCCTTACGGGGACGCGCACGGCGGCCCGTGCCGTCCCCGCTCCGCCGCCCCTGGTCTGATCCCTCCCCCGGACTCCCGGCCGATCCTCTCCCCGTCTCCGCGCGCCAACTGAGATGATCGGAAGACGGCAGCGGGCCGGCGGCCTCGCCAGGCACTCGGGAAAGGCAGCAGGCACATGAGCGGGCAGCAGCTCTGGGACGACGTCGACGACTACTTCATCAGCAACCTCTCGCCCGACGACGAGGCGCTGCGGGCGGCCCTGCGGGAGAACGACGCCGCCGGGCTGCCGCCCATCGGGGTCACCGCCGCCCAGGGCAAGCTGCTCCAGCTGCTCGCCCGGCTGCAGGGCGCGCGCACCATCCTGGAGATCGGCACGCTCGGCGGCTACAGCACCATCTGGCTGGCCCGCGCCCTGCCCGAGGACGGCAGGCTGGTCACCCTGGAGTACAGCGCCCGGCACGCCGAGGTGGCCACCCGCAACATCGCGCGCGCCGGCCTCGACCGGATCGCCGAGGTGCGGGTGGGCCCGGCCCTGGAGTCGCTGCCGAAACTGGCCGACGAGAACCCGGCCCCCTTCGACCTGGTCTTCATCGACGCGGACAAGGCCAACAACCCCCACTACGTGGAGTGGGCGCTGCGCCTGACCCGTACGGGCAGCCTGATCGTCCTGGACAACGTGGTGCGCGAGGGCCGCGTCGCCGACCCGGACACCACCGACCCGGAGATCGTCGGCACCCGTACGGCCATCGAGCTGATCTCCTCCCACCCGAGGCTCAGCGGCACGGCCATCCAGACGGTCGGCAGCAAGGGGTACGACGGCTTCGCGCTCGCCCTCGTACTGGGCTGATGTACTGGGCTGAGGCCCCTGCCGACCGCGGGGCCTCAGAGCTCGTGGCAGAAGCCGACGCTCACGCTGCGCGGCCCGCCGCGGTCCTGGACGGTGATCTCGCCGGAGCCCCCGCGCGGCAGCGGCACGGTGGCGCCGGGGGTCAGGAGCCGGGCGCTCCCCCCGGCCGTCAGCCGCACCTCGGACGCCGGGTCGGGCTGGGAGCCGCGCAGCCAGGTCAGTTCCCAGGTGCCGTCGGCTCCGCAGCGGAACTCCAGGTGCGCGCGGGAGACGAACAGCCAGTCCTCGGGGGTGACCAGCCGGCACCCGGCGGCGTCCCGGCCGACCCGCAGCACCGCGCCGGGCGCGCTCGGCGCCTGGGCCATCGTCATGCCGGCCGTGGCCCCCGCGTCGGCCGCGGAGACGGCGACCATGGTGAGTTCGAGCACCTGCGTTCCCCCTGAAACCTCGTTGCGCGACGGGCGGTTGCCCTGCGCGCCGCCGCCGCATGATAAGACGCCCGGCCGGGCCCCGTCCGGCACACTGGGGTCATGACCGAGCGAAAGCCACCCGGCGTCCCGTTCGAGTCCTGGGTCGACAAGCAGATCCAGGAGGCCCAGGCGCGCGGAGAGTTCGAGCGGCTGCCGGGAGTGGGCGAGCCGCTGCCCCCGGAGGTCGAGTCCGGCTACGACGAACTGTGGTGGGTCAAGCGGAAGATGGCGCGCGAGGGCCTCGCCGTGCTGCCACCCGCGCTGGCCCTGCGCAAGGAGGCCGAGGACGCGCTGACGGCGGCGTACGCGGCGCCCTCGGAACGGATGGCCCGGAAGATCATCGAGGACGTCAACGCCAAGATCCGAGACATGATGTTCAAGCCGCCGCCGGGCCCCCCGCTGGGGAAGAAGCCGTACGACGTGGAGGACGTCCTCGGCGAGTGGCGGCGGCTCAGACAGCCCCGCCCCTGACCCGAGGGCCGGGGCCGCGGCCCTCGGGTCGAGCAACGGGCCCTAGCCGTGCAGCAGGCGTTCCGCCAGGTCGCGGTAGTCGCGCAGCGCCAGCCGCAGTTGTTCGGTGCCGGTCTCGTTCGCCGCGCCCCGGTCCTCGCCGTCCTCCCAGGACATGCGCAGGCTGCGGCGGCGCCGGGTCACGGCCTCGCCGAACCGCGCGGCAATCTCCTCCAGCGCCCGGTCGGCCTCCTCCACGGCCGCCCTGGGCCGGTCCACGAACCCGGCCGCGACCTGCCGCATCCGCTCCTCCCAGCGCTCGGTCTCCTCGCGCGGCAGCAGCGGGGCGGCGGCTGGCGACCCCGCGTCCCCGCCCGCGGGCCCGGCGCCCATGCCGGCTCCCGTGCCGGTCCCCGCCGACGTCGCCGTCGGCCAGGCGTCCGGCGCACTGCCCTCGGTGGCGCCCGCCTCGCGTGTGCTGACGTCTCCGGGCGAGGGCACGCCCAGCCCGTTCTCCGGCATCCGCGCCATGTCCGGGGCGGGCGCGGACGTCCCGAGGTCGCCCTCTCCGCGCGCGGTCATGGACCGGTCACGCCCGGCCGCGTCCGGATCACGCCCGGCCATACCTGAATCGGGTCCGGCCCTACCGGGTTCCCGCCCGGTCGGCATCCCCGTCTCGCGCCCGCTCGGCGCTCCCGGCCCACGCCCGCTCGGCGTCCCCGGCTCGCGGCCGAGTGTGCCCGGATCGCGGCCCGGCGCGCCCATCCCCTCGGTACCGGGCCGCAGCCCCTCCGTGCCGTGCTCCTCCCGCTGCTCGGCCTCCGGCACCCACTCCTCGTCCGGCGGGCGGGCGTAGCGGCTGGTGGGGTACCGCTCGTCACCGGGGCCGTTTCTCCTGTCCGGCATGGTGTTCGTCCCTTCTTCGCTCGCGGATGGGCTGCTTCGGTCAGGCCGCGCGGTGGCGGCCGGACGCCGACGCGCCGCTGCCGGCACCGGTCAGGTCGTCGAACAGCTCGTGCGCCCCGACCAGGGCGGCGCGCATCTCCTCGGTCCCGGCGCCCGGCGCGGCACCGGCCCCGGCCCGTGCCATCCGGTGGACCCGGCGGTAGCCGTCGATGTGCTCCGCGTGGTGCACGGACAGCGCGGCCAGCTGCTCCTCGTACCGTCCGCCGTCGGGGTAGCCGCGGACATGCGCGACCTCCCCGAGCAGCTGGTCGGCCTCGGCCACCGCCTGCCGCGGGGACTCCACGAAGTGTTCCTGGACGCTCGTCCAGCGGGCCGCGTACCGCTCCCGCTCCTCCGGGGCGAGGGGCCGCTCGCGCAGGTCGCCGTGGCGTTCGAGGCGCTCGTTCAGCTCGCGTTCCGCGGCGCGCGTGTCCCCGTCGTGGGCGGCCACGGTCCGGTCGTACTCGGGGCCGAACCGCCGCTTCAGACCGGGTCCGGCGCCGCTGCGACGGCCGATCAGCATCGTGACCAGCGCGGCGACGACCACGAGCGCCACGATCACGACCAACAAGATGATCAAGCCAGTGGACATGGTTGCCTTCCGCTCGGATCGCGGACCGGCCCGGCCGACCGGTCCCCTTACCGGGTCTCCCGGAAGCCCGCCCACAAACGGCACACGACGCTCACCGGGGGCCGGGCCCGGAAAACCGCTCGGACCGGTGTGCTCCGGCGCCGCACAATGACCCGCATGACGACATGGACGATCACCGCCGAGGCGCCCGGCTCCCCGGTCGCCGCCGCGCTGTGGCGGGCGTACTACACGGAGGTCAGCGACCGCTGGTACCTGCACTACGAGGGCCACCGCACCGACCCGGTGGAGCTGGAGCGGGAGATCGCGGCCGCCACCGGCGCCGAACTCGCGCCGCCGGCCGGGCGGTTGCTGGTGGGGTGGTACGACGGGACACCGGCCGGCAGCGCGGGCGTACGGCTCCTCGATCCCCAAACCGCCGAACTGACCCGCGTGTTCGTGGCGCAGGGCCTGCGCGGCAAGGGCGGGGCGGCACTCCTGGTGGCCGCCGCCGAGGACGCGGCCCGCGCGCTCGGCGCCCGCCGGATCGTCCTCGACACCCGCGGCGACCTCGTCGAGGCCCGCGCCCTGTACGCCCGCCTCGGCTACACCGAGACCGAACCGCACAACTCCAGCCCGTACGCCGAGCACTGGTTCCGCAAGAAACTCGTCAACTGATCCCCGGCGCAGGCGGGTTGTGCGGATGGGCGGTGGCGGTGTGCGGGCGTTCGCGTTCGGCGCCGCACAGTTCCGAGGACAGTTCCTTCACCAGTTTCACCAGGTCGGTCGAGCGGCCCGGCTGCCACCAGTCGCCGAGCAGTTCGGCGAGCGACTCCTCGCGGGCCACGGCGAGCCGTTCGGCGGCCTCCCGTCCGGCGGCGGTCAAGTACAGCTCCAGGCCCCGGCGTTCGGCCAGCCGCCGCTCCTCCACCTGGCGGGCCGCGTCGAGGACGGCCTCCAGCGGGACGGGGCTGCGCTCGGCCAGCACGCCCGGTTCCACGGAGCCGTTGCGGCGAATGCGCAGCAGCAGCCAGCTGGCGGCGGGCAGCAGGTCGTATCCGGCCCGCTCGGTGATGCCCCGGTAGATCTCGCGGCGCCCCTCGCGGGTGCCGAGCACCGACAGGGCGCGGCACACCTCGTCGTAGGAGGAGCGCTGGACCGGGTTGGGCGGGAGGGTCTCGGAGACGTCCGGCGCGGTGACCGAGCCGCGCAGCGGGTCCTCCTTCAGCAGCCAGGCCAGCAGGAAGCCGAGGAGGGCGACGGGGGCGGCGTAGAGGAAGACGTCGGTGATGGACGAGGCGTAGGCGTGCAGGGCGGCGGGGCGCAGGGCGGGCGGCAGGCCCGCGATGCCGCGCGGGTCGGCCTTGAGGGTGTCGGCGCTGATGCCGGGCGGGAGACGGACGCCCGCGAAGGCGGCGGCGAGCTTGTCGGCGAGGCGGCTCGCGAAGACCGTGCCGAAGATCGCGACGCCGAAGGAGGCCCCGATGGAGCGGAAGAAGGTGGCCCCGGAGGTGGCGACGCCCAGGTCCTCGTACGAGACGGCGTTCTGCACGATCAGCACCAGGACCTGCATGACCAGGCCCAGGCCGAGGCCGAAGACGAAGAAGCAGGCGCTCATCTCGGCGGTGGAGCTGGTCTCGTCCAGGCGGTGCAGCAGGAGCAGGCCGATGGCGGTGACGGCGGTGCCGGTGACCGGGAAGACCTTCCAGCGGCCGGTACGGCTGACGATCTGCCCGGAGACGGTGGAGGACAGCAGCAGCCCGAAGACCATCGGCAGCATGTACACCCCGGACACGGTCGGGGAGACGCCGTGCACGACCTGGAGGAAGGTCGGCAGGTAGGTCATCGCGCCGAACATGGCGAAGCCGACGATGAAGCTGATGACGGCGGCGAGGGTGAAGGTGCGGATGCCGAACAGCCCGAGCGGGAGCACCGGTTCGGCGGCCCGCCGCTCCACGGCCACGAACGCGACCGCGAGCAGCACCCCGGCCACCGCGAGGGCGACGATCTGCGGGGAGCCCCAGGCCCAGGTGGTGCCGCCGAGGGAGGCCACCAGGACCAGGCAGGTGGCGACGCAGGCGATCAGGAGGGTGCCGAGGTAGTCGATGACGTGGCGGGCGCTGCGGACCGGGATGTGCAGGGCGGCGGCGATCACGGCGAGCGCCACGACGCCGATGGGCAGGTTGACGTAGAACACCCAGCGCCAGCTCAGATGCTCGGTGAACAGGCCGCCCAGCAGCGGTCCGAGCACGCTGGTCGCGCCGAACACGGCGCCGAACAGGCCCTGGTAGCGGCCCCGGTCGCGAGGCGGCACGATGTCGCCGACGATCGCCATCGACAGCACCATCAGCCCGCCGCCGCCCAGGCCCTGGAGCGCCCGGAAGCCGATCAGCTGGGGCATGTTCCGCGCCATGCCGCACAGCGCCGAGCCGACCAGGAAGATCACGATGGCGGTCTGGAACAGCTTCTTGCGCCCGTACTGGTCGCCGAGCTTGCCCCACAGCGGGGTCGCGGCGGTCGAGGCCAGCAGATAGGCGGTGACCACCCAGGAGAGGTGTTCGAGGCCGCCGAGGTCGCTGACGATGGTCGGCAGCGCGGTCGACACGATGGTCTGGTCGAGCGCGGCGAGCAGCAGCCCGAGGAGCAGCGCCCCGATCGAGACGAACACGCCGCGCGCCACGTGTTCCTCCCCGCTCACGTCCTTCGCCGCACCGTGCGTGTCCAGGGCCATGGCGACCTCCCTCGGGGCTCGGGGCTGGGATGCGCCTCTTCCATCCTGGGCGGAGACGCCGTTCACGGCCTGTCGAGTCCTGCGGATGCGGAGGCGATGGGCATACCCTGTGCGGCTTCGGGGGGTCCGACGGTGATCTGGGCGGCGTCTCCACACGCCCCGTGCGGCACGCCGTCAGCACGTATCGGCCGGCCCGCGGCGTCCAGGGCGGCCCCCTGGGCGGGTACGGGCCGCGGACGCGGGCGAGCCTCGGAGACCTCCGGGCCGTGGGACCGGCGGGCGCGGCCACCCGGCCGTCAGCCGATGTGCAGCCGGATCCCGCCGCCCGGCAGGGCCGCCACCCGCACCCGCGTCAGGTCGGGCACGACGACGTCGGGACCGTGGGCGGCCGCGCGGGGGCCGACCCCCACCACCGTCATCCCCGCGGCCCGGCCCGCCGCGATGCCCGCCCCGGAGTCCTCGAAGACGACGCACTCGGCCGGGGCGACGCCCAGCTCGGCCGCGCCCTTGAGGAAGCCCTCGGGGTCGGGCTTGCTCGCGCCGACCGACTCGGCGGTGACGCGGACCGCGGGCAGCGGCAGCCCGGCGGCGTTCATCCGCGCGGTGGACAGGCCGACGTCCGCCGAGGTCACCAGGGCGTGCGGCAGATCGCGCAGCGCGGCGAGGAAGACGGAGGCACCGGCGATCTCGACCACGCCGTCCATGTCGGCGGTCTCCTCGGCGAGCATCCTGGCGTTCTCGGCGAGGTTCTGCTCCACGGGCCGCTGGGGCAGCAGCGCGGCCATCGTGGCGTGGCCCTGGCGGCCGTGGACGACCTTCATCACCGCGGCGCCGTCCAGCCCGTGCCGCTCCGCCCAGCGCCGCCAGACGCGTTCGACCACGGCATCCGAGTTGACGAGGGTGCCGTCCATGTCGAGCAGCAGGGCGCCGGCATCGAGGACGGTGGGGGCGGGGGCGGGGGTGGCCGTCATCGGCAGTGGCTCCAGGAACGAGAGGCCCCGCACGAAGCGGCGGGGAGGGACAAGGCGGCCCCGCCCGCCGGTCAGGGAAAACGGGCGGGAGCCACTTTGTTTTTCTACGGTACAAAACACGGCGGCGTTCCCGCCACCACCCCCCGCGATGATTCACCCGCCGTTCGCCTCGGCTCGCGGGCGCCGGGCTCAGCCCGCGACCGCCTCGTACAGGCTCCAGATGCCGAGGCCCAGCATCAGCAGCGCCGCGATCCGCGTGATCAGCCGCAGCGGAACCTTCTTCATCAGGGCCTTTCCGCCCACGATGCCGAGCCCGGCGACGGCCCACAGACCGAGCACCGCGCCGAGGCCGACGGAGATCGGGTCGTCGTAGCGGGCGGCGAGGTTGGCGGTCATGATCTGGGTGAGATCGCCGAACTCGGCGACCAGGATGAGCATGAAGCCCGTCCCCGCGACCCGCCAGAAGGACTGGTCGGCGGGCTTCTTGATCTCCTCTTCCTCCTCGCCCTTGCCGAACAGCAGCATGGCGGCGCCGCCGAGGAAGAGGAGACCGGTGATGGCGTGCACGAGCCGCTGGGGCAGCAGGGTGAGCACGCTGCCCGCGGCCACCGCGAGCACGACGTGCACCAGGAAGGCAGCGGCGACACCCGCGAAGACATAACTGGCGCGGTACCGGGTGCCGAGGACGAGACCGGCGAGCGCGGTCTTGTCCGGCAGTTCGGCGAGGAAGATGACGCCGAAGACGAGCGCCGTCACGGTGATGCTGATCAAGGGTCCTCAATCGGTCGGGGCCACCCCGCCGAGAGTGCGCTCCGTCCTTGCGACGACACCTCGGCACGGCAGCACACTGGGCGCCCGCGCCTGGTCGCGCGGACGTGCACTGCTTGCCGAAGGTCTCGCTGGGCGGAACCAAGGGTCCGCCTCCGGGCGCCGGCTCAGGCTCGCTGAGCAGTATGTCGACGGTCCGGCGAGGAGCTACTCCCCTTCTGCGCCCCCCATGATACGGGACGGCAAAGTCCACCCTTGAACCTTGCCCTGACATGCGCATGTCACTAGCTTCTTACGGGGCGCTCACCCACCGGCCACACCCCACCGCGAGCATTCCCTGACCGGCGACCAACGCCCCACCCCCACAAGGGAGTTCAGCCATGCCCACGTTCTACGCGCGTCGACGCCTGAGCATACTCGCCGGCCTCACCGGCATGGTCGCCACCGCCGCGCTGTGCAACTCCCCCACCGCCTCCGCGGCCCTGCCGACGCCCGTCGCCGCGTCCACCGCCCGCAGCCACCTCTCCCGGCTCACCGTCGCCGCCGAGGACCGCACCGGCTACAGCCGCGACAAGTTCCCGACCTGGATCACCATCGAGGGCACCCGCAACACCCGCGAGTGGATCCTCAAGCGGGACGGCACGAACGTCGTCACCAACTCCGTCTGCACGGCCACCAGCGGCAGCTGGTACTCGCCGTACGACGGCGCGACCACCTCGCATCCGTACCCGCCATAGCGAATTCGACCTGACCCCCCGGTCGGACCGTCGGCGGCATGTCGGCCACACCTCACGTGAGCAGGCTCCGTCGACGAACCACACACTCCCCTGCGAACCGATCGCGACGAACCGACCCCGATCCCCCCGTATGTCATGAGCATGACTATTCACAAGGAGTTCCCCATGCTTTCTCCTGCTCGTATATCAACTGCCGCCGGCTCCGCCCTCGTCCTGGCGGTCAGCGGTCTCGTCCTCGGCGTCGGCGTCGGCACGGCGCAGGCCAGCACATGCTCGCAGTCCCGCCTGCCGCTGCCGGACTCCTCCTGCACGCCTGGCGCGTACAACCCCGATGTCACTCAGTCGACCATCAACTCGACCATCTGTGTCTCCGGGTGGACCAGCACCGTTCGTCCGCCGACCTCCTACACCAATCCGCTCAAGGTGCAAGGCATCGCCGACTACGGCTACTCGGACACCAACACCGCCGATTACGAGGAAGACCATCTCGTCCCCCTGGAACTTGGCGGTGCGCCGCGCGATCCCAGCAACCTGTGGCCGGAGCCCCATTACGGCTCTCCCACCGCGTACACCAAGGACGGCGTGGAGACGAAGCTGAAGAACGCCGTGTGCGATGGCCGGATCACCCTGTCCGCCGCGCGCTCAGCCATCAAGACGAACTGGACCACCGCGCTGAATGTCACCGGTATCGGCTGACCGCAATGAACCTGGCCGGTGAATCGCGCATCGGGCGACGCCGGCCAGTTCCAGCCCGTCAGTCACTCGTATTGGGCGAGCCTCCTCCGTGGAGACAGATTGCGGCTGAGGCCGACGATTCTCCCGGCGGGTCTGCGGGTGCCGCGGAAGCCGACGCATCCTTGGCACGGTGCCGTTCGATCCGGCTGCGTAGCTCCGGGCTCCGGTAGAGGCAGGTAGGCGCGAGCAAGTGGACCACGGCCCAGCGCCAGGCGGCCGGGACCCGGCCACCTGGATTCCGTCGCGCACCGCGTACGACTGCACGTACGTCCGCGCCTGGGTGCAGGTGAAGTACTACTACAACCTGTCCGTCGACCCGGCGGAGAAGACCGCGCTCCAGAACGACCTCGCGGGCTGCTGACCCGGCCACCGCGCAAGGGGGCCCGGCCGGTCGACTCCGGCCGGGCCTTCGCGTACGGCCGCCACGGCATCGCGCCCGGCCCGGAGCACCGGCCGCCGCACCCGGCCTCAGCACACCGGCGCGCGTGCCCGGCCCCGGAAGACCGGCGCCTGTGCCCGGCCTCAGGACACCGGGTGCCTGCGCATCAGGTAGCCCGCCGCCGCGCCCGCCCCGAACAGCGCGGCCAGGGAGACACCGGTCGCCAGCCAGGTGGCGCCGAGCCAGCGGGCGCCGAAATAGCCGAGCGCGACGCTGTAGGCGGCCCAGGACAGACCGGCGAGGGCGGACCAGGGGAGGAAGTCGCGGGCCCTGCGGTGGGCGGCGCCGGCGCAGAAGGAGACGACCGAGCGACCGGCGGGCGCGAAGCGGGCGAGGACGACGAGCGCGCCGCCGCCGCGGGCGAGGGCACCGCCGAGGCGCTCCTGTGCGGTGGTCAGCCGCCGGGAGCGGGCTATCGCGCGGTCGAGGCGCGCTCCGCCGCGCCAGGCCAGCCGGTAGGCCACCAGGTCGCCGAGGAGCGAGGCCGCCGCGGCCAGGAGGACCAGGGCCAGCAGGCCCGGCAACCCGTGCGGGACCCGGCCGGTCGCCGCCGTCGCCGCGCCCGAGCCCGCGGCCGCCGCCGTGCCCGCCGTGATGACGAGCACACCGCTCGGCAGCACCGGCAGGAACACGTCGAGCAGCACGGACAGGGACACCACGGCATAGATCCACGGTCCGGCCGCCAGCGACCCCACACTCTCGAACACGTCTTCTCCTGTTACTTCCCCCGATGACAGCCGTACAGCGTACGCCGGGGGGTGTGACAGGAGGGGCGCGGGGGGCCGCGGAACCGGTCGAACAGGACGGCGCCCCCTCCCCGGACCGGCCGGGAAGGGGGCGCCGTGAGGACGCCGGGGGCGTGGGGTGATCCGTCAGGCGGCTATCGGGGCCCGCTCCGGGACGGGCTCGCCCTGCGCCGCCGCGCGCCGGGCGAAGATCCGGTCGAGGCCGAAGGCACCGGAGCCGGTGAAGACCAGCAGGAGGAAGGCCCAGCAGAACATGACCGCGGGCTCACCGCCGTTCTGGATGGGCAGCAGGGCGTTCTGCTGGTGGATGTCGAAGTACGCGAAGGCCATCGAGCCGGAGGCGATCAGCGCGGCGCCGCGGGTGCCGAGGCCGATGAGCACCAGGGCGCCGGCGACCAGCTGGATCACGGCCGCGTACCAGCCGGGCCAGGTGCCGGCGGCGATGGTGCCGCCGTGGGTGCCCATGGCACCGCCGAAGACGCCGAACAGCGAGGCGGCGCCGTGCGCGGTGAAAAGCAGGCCGACGACGATGCGGAACAGCCCGAGGACATAGGGCTGCGCGGAATGGAAACGAGCGGAAGGCATGGGGAGTCGACCCTCTCGGTGTCGGGGCGGCACGCCGGGGGACGGGCGGGCCGGTGGGGGCGGCGGTACCGAATGAGGGGTATAGGTTAGGCGCCCCTAACCATTGCTTGCAAGTTCAAGTTCTGGCCACCGTTCCACGTCTGGTGGAAGCCCTGACCCCGACCCGACAGCATGTAGGGTCGCATGCGTCTCCGCGCGGGCGCCCGAAAATATGACCGAAACTGGGCTTGGCCGACCGGATCGCTCGCGGGAAGGGCGCTCCGGGGGACGCGGGAGCCGCCCAGTCACGGGCGTTCCTCCGCTTCCGCGACGGCGCGTGGCCCGTGCCCGCGCACCTCCAGGCCCCCGAGCAGTTCGGCCGTGGCACGGGCCACGGCGGCCACGGCGGCGTCGAAGACCTCACGGTTGTGGGCGGCGGGGGCGCGAAAGCCCGAGACCTTGCGCACGTACTGAAGCGCGGCGGCATGGATGTCGTCCTCCGTGGCCTCGGTGGGCAGCACGGGCGGACGCAGCGTCTTGATACTCCGGCACATGCCTTCAGTCTCGCGCCGGAGCGGGGGCGACGGGAGGGGTGGCGAGAGGAGTGCGGGAGGCCGGGAATGCCCAGGAGGCAAAAGGAAAGGCAAGGACGTCACCGGACTCCTTGCCACTCTCAACGTATAGCGCATGGGGGGCCTTGCGGCAAGGCCCCCCTGATGCCGCAGAATCACGCGTCCGACCCCAAAGCCACCGAAACGGGGAGCCGACCGTCACCGAAGGCAGAAGACCACCGGCCACCACCGCGCCCACCGCCACCTGCGAGACAACGCCCTCCCTCACCCCCGTCCGCCCCTCCGCCCCTCCCTCTCCCCCCTCGAACCGGAGCCTCCCCGTGCCCACCGCCACCAGCGCCTTCGACCTCCCCGACCGCCTCTCCGCCAAGGCGGCTCCCGAGCTGATCGCCACCGACGACGACCACTTCGCGGCGATCGCGCGGTGCCTGGAGCGGACGATCGCCGACGTCTCCGGCCAGCTGGACGAGGAGCGCCGGGCCCCCGGCGGCCTGGGCCGGCAGGCGCTGGACCGGGACGCCGAGGTGCACCGGCTCACCGCCCGCCTGCGCGCCCTGCGCCGCTTCGGCCTCGACCTGTGCCTCGGTCGGATGGTGAGCGCCGAGAACCCCGGCGAGCCGGTCTACGTCGGCCGGCTCGGGCTGACCGACCACACCGGCCGCCGGCTGCTGCTGGACTGGCGTTCCCCGGCCGCGGAACCCTTCTTCGGCGCCACCCACGGCAATCCGATGGGCCTGGTGAGCCGTCGCAGGTACCGCTGGGCGGACGGCCGTATCCGTGACTACTGGGACGAGGTGTTCGCCCCGGACGTGCTGGAGGGCCATGCCGCGCTGGACGACCAGTCGGCGTTCATCGCGAGCCTGGGCGGCACCCGTTCACCGCGGATGCGCGATGTGCTCGGCACCATCCAGGCCGACCAGGACGCCATCATCCGGGCGGGCTCGCGCGGCGCCCTCGTCGTGGACGGCGGCCCCGGCACCGGCAAGACGGTCGTCGCCCTGCACCGCTCCGCCTACCTCCTCTACTCCGACCCGCGCCTCGGCCACCGGCGCGGCGGAGTGCTGTTCGTCGGCCCGCACCGGCCGTACCTGGCGTACGTCTCCGACGTGCTGCCGAGCCTCGGCGAGGAGGGGGTGCGGACCTGCGTGCTGCGGGACCTCGTCGCCGAGGGCGCGACCGCGCGCACCGAGCCCGACCCGGAGGTGGCCCGGCTGAAGTCGTCCGCGCGGCTGGTGGGGGCGATCGAGCGGGCCGTACGGTTCTACGAGGAGCCGCCCACCGAGCCGCTGACGGTCACCACCCCCTGGGGCGACCTCGAACTGACCGCCGCGGACTGGGAGTCGGCGTTCGACTCGGCCGAGCCCGGCACCCCGCACAACGAGGCCCGCGCACAGGTCTGGGACGAACTCCTGACGGTCCTGGCCGACCGGCACGACGGCGGCGCCCCCGCCGAGCTGCTGCGCAGGTCGCTGGCGGGCGACCGGGAGCTGCGCACCGCCTTCGACCGCTCCTGGCCCCTGCTGGAGGCGGCCGACCTGGTCGGGGACCTCTGGTCGGTACCGGCGTATCTGCGGCTGTGCGCCCCGTGGCTCACCCCCGAGGAGGTACGACTGCTGCGGCGCGCGGACGCGCAGGCGTGGACGGTGTCCGATCTGCCGTTCCTGGACGCGGCGCGGCAGCGGCTCGGTGACCCGAAGGCGGCGGTGCGCGAGCGCCGGCGCAAGGCGGCGGTGGCCGCCGAACACGCGCGCATGGCCGGGGTCATCGACAACATGCTCGCGGCCGACCACGACGGCGAGGGCGCGGTGACGATGCTGCACGGACAGGACCTGCGGGACGCCCTGATCGACGAGACGGTGCTGCCGACCGCCGAACCGGACGAGCTCGCCGGGCCGTTCGCGCACATCGTGGTGGACGAGGCGCAGGAACTCACCGACGCGGAATGGCAGATGCTGCTCTCGCGGTGCCCCTCGCGCAGCTTCACCGTCGTCGGCGACCGCGCCCAGGCCCGGCAGGGGTTCACCGAGTCCTGGCAGGAGCGGCTTGCCCGAGTCGGCTTCGGGCGGGTCGAGTTGGCCGCGCTGACCGTCAACTACCGTACGCCGAAGGAGATCATGGCGGAGGCGGAGCCGGTCGTCCGGGCCGCGCTGCCGGACGCCAATGTGCCGGTCTCGATCCGCGGCAACGGACTGCCGGTGCGCCGCGGGGCGGCGGCCGAGCTGACCGCGGTCCTCGACGACTGGCTCGCCGCCCACCCCGAGGGCACCGCCTGCGTCATCGGCGCCCCGGCCTTCCGGCCGGCCGGCCCGCGCGTCCGCTCCCTGACGCCCGGTCTGTCGAAGGGCCTGGAGTTCGACCTGGTGGTGCTGGTCGACCCGGAGCGCTTCGGGGAAGGTGTCGCGGGGGCGGTCGACCGCTATGTGGCGATGACCAGGGCCACCCAGCAGCTGATCATCCTCACCACCCCGGACTCCGGGGCCGGCTCCCCCGATCATGAACACCCGTTCGGATGAACCTGCCGATCGACCTCGCACCCGTAAATCGAACAGGCGTAGCATTGTCGTGTGGCTACGACCTATGAATTCCCCAGTGACCTCCTCGCCGGCCAGGAGGAGCTGCACCAGGTCAGGGCCGAGCTGTCGGCCCTGCTCAGGCGGCTGCCCTGGTCGGTCGAGCCGGCCGACGGCTTCAGCGACGACAACGGCTGGCGCAAGGTGGAACGCCCCGCGTCGCCGGGCTGGACGGCCGACGAACAGGCCGAGGTGGAGAAGCTGCGCCGCCGCGAACACGAACTCGCGGTGTTCATCAGCACCCACCGCTTCTGGGCGGAGGTAGCCACCGAGCAGCGCGTGCAGGCACGCAGCCGGCTGAAGCACGTCCGCGAGGAAGAGACGTCCGGGGACCCCGGAGATTCCTGACCGGCCGATCCGCTCCGACCAGCCGGCCACCGCCTCCGGGGCCTCCGCCCTGACCGCGGTCCTCGCGTGCCGTGCGCCGGCGTGGACCGACGCGAGAAGCCCCCGGCCGACGACGGCCGGGGGCTTCTCCCCTCTACTGTGGGCGCGGACGGTTTCGAACCGCCGACATCCTGCTTGTAAGGCAGGCGCTCTACCCCTGAGCTACGCACCCGTGTCCTGAGCGGGTGCCCAGGTCGAGTCGACAGCCTACCCTGCCCGAGCCGGTGCACGGCAAACCCGAGCGCGGCGGGAAAGGCCACCGCGCACACGGTGAACTGACGGGCCCGTGTGTTCGTCTGTACAGGGTGGGAGAATGGCACCCCAGGGCGGATCACAGCACGGGAGAGGGATGTGACGGCGAGACCGGGCACGCCAGTGACACAGTCGTACCCGCCGTCGTCCGGCCCGCGGACCCGGCACGGGGCGAGCGCGGGTCTGCGTGACGCCCTCGCCCTGATGAGCCTGCCGGTGCTCGTCGCGCTCACGCTGCCCGCGGCGTTCGCGGGCGGTGGCACCCGGCGCTGGTTCGGCGGCCGGGCGGAGAGTCAGCGGGCGCAGGCCCAGGAGGCGAAGGACGCGGCGGCCACCGCGTTCTACGAACTGGACACCGCCCAGCGCGACCTGCGCATCTCGATCGAGACCATCACGGCCGTGGACGACTCCCCCGCCGCCCGCCGTGCCGCCGCCGACTTCGAGGGGCTGGGCCGGCGGATCGACGAGGTCAGCCAGCGGTACATCCAGGCGGTCGACGCCCATGACCTGGACCGCGCCGATCTGGAGGCCGGTGCGGCGGGGCGGGCCCGCACCGAGCTGACGGCGGCGCGGGACGAACTGGTGCGGGTCAAGCAGGAGCTGGACCGGTTCGGCAGCTCACTCGCTCCGCTGCTGGGCTCGGCCGAGACCCTGCTCGCCCGCGTCGCGCCCGCCGTGGAGCGGGCCCGCCAGGCGCTGCTGGCCGCGAGCAACGCGCTGGACGGCGTCCGCGAGCAGGGGCTGCGCGCCGACGACCTCGCCGGCCGGCTGGCCGCGCTGGCACCCGAGCTGACCAGGCTGAACGAGGGCGCGGGCCGGCACGGCGTGCAGCAGACGCTGGAGCGGGCCGAGCGGGTGCAGCGGGAGGCCGGGGCGATCCGGGCGCAGGCCGGGGAGCTGCCCGGCAAGGCCGCCGAGATCGATCACCGGCTGGTCTCGCTGCGCACCCGCGCACAGGCGCTGACCACGCGCGCCGGGCAGGTGGACCCGGTCCTCAGCGAGCTGCGGCGGCGGTTCGCGGCGGCATGCTGGCAGGACCTCCAGCAGGTGCCGGCGCAGGCGGTGGAGAACGTACGGCAGGCCGAGCGGAAGCTGGACGAGGCGCGGGCCGCGCGGGACGCGCAGCGCTGGGCGGACGCCACCTCGCTGCTGTCGACGGTGCGGGCGCTGCTGAACGCGACCGATGACGCGGTCTCGGCGGCTGGCGACCGGCTGGCGAGGCTGAACGCCGTGCAGAAGGATCCGCAGGCGGAGATCGAGCGGACCCGGTTCGCGATCCGGGACGCGCAGCGGCTGGCGATGGCCGGGCGGGCGGCGCCAGATCCGCGCCACGCCCGGCCGCTGGACGAGGCGGTGGCCCGGCTGGAGCGGGCGGTCGCGGGTCTTCAGGGCGGCCGGCATCCGGACTACTGGCACTTCCTGACGGAGACGGAGGCGGTGCGGCAGGCGGTGGCGCAGGTGGTCGCCCGGATCCGGGAGGACCGCGGGGGCGTCGCGCACTGAGGGGCGGCGCCGGCGGTCCGCCATGTTGCCGGTTGACCCGGTTCGGGCGGATATTTGATGGAGCCACGTTCTGGGATGGACGGCCGCCGCCAGCGCCCGAGGGAGGCCGAGATGGCCGCACACGCAGCGCACACGCAGGAAAAGCAGCGGATCCGGTTCGATCAGCATCTGCCGACCGATCACCGGCTGAACCTGGTGTACCGGGTCGGCGCGGGGCTGATCGGCGCGTTCCTCGTCGTCTTCGGGATCCTCGGCCTGATCAACCACATCGGGTTCTTCGACATCGGCGGCGCGACCGTCGCCGGGCTGAACACGAACGGCACCCTGAGCGTGCTCTCGATCTGCATCGGCGCGCTGCTGCTGGTCGGCATGGTGATCGGCGGGAACGTCGCCTCCACCCTGAACATGGTGCTGGGCATCCTGTTCCTGCTGAACGGGTTCCTGTTCCTGGCCCTGCTGGACACCCCGGACAACTTCCTGGCGTTCCGCATCCAGAACGTGCTGTTCAGCTTCGTGGTGGGGCTGCTGCTGATGACCTTCGGGATGTACGGGCGGGTCGGTCACGCCCTGCCGCACGACAACCCGTACTGGCGGGCCCGCCACCCCGAGTCCTCCCCGCGGGAGGAGCCGGAGCGGCGGGACGACCGGCGAGGTCAGGTCCTGTAGGCGTAGTAGTACGCCGTCGGGTAGGACGCGACGAGGCTGGCCACCGACCTGTTGTAGGTGTTGGTGGAGTGGTACGTCACGTAGGGGACACCGGAGCTGTCCCGGTAGGTGACGACCATGGAGTGGTCCTTGGACCCGTCCCGGTTGAAGTCCATCTGGATCACGTCACCGAGGTCCGCCTGGTAGACGTTGGCGAGCGGGGTGACGCGCTTGGAGGACAGCGCGAACCAGGAGAACTCGTTGACGCCGACGAAGGAGTCGGACTGGATGTCGGCGGTGCCGAACCACTTGGTGTAGTCGTCGGTGTAGCCGGGGACGTGCTTCCAGCCGCCCGCCTTCAGCACCTGGCTGACGAAGTTGGTGCAGTCGCCGCCGGCGCCCTCGTTGTTGTAGTTCGGGTACGCGGTGTTGTAGTGGTTCCAGTACTTCTGCGCGTAGGCGACCATCGCCTTGTAGTCGTACGTACCCCCGGTGAGCTTTTTGGGGTTCGCCGGCGCCGGGTAGCTGGTGGCCGCGCGGGGCGCGGTGGGCGGGCCGTCGTCGGACGAGGTGGCGGGCTTGTCGTCCTTGGGCGCGGCGGGCGTGGCGACCTGGTTGACGGCGAGGTAGCCGTCGTCGGTGTCCTTGATGCCCGTGAGCTGCCAGTCGCCGTCCCGGCCGGCCTGGAAGGTCAGCTCGTGGTGGGCCTGGAAGCCGGTGGTCTTCGGGCCCTTGGCCGGGGTGGTGCCGGGCTTGTAGGTCAGCGACGTGGTCTCGGTGACGGCGACCTTGGCGCTGCGGCCGTGCACCTCGGTGGCGTCGAGCGTCACCGAGGTCGTGCCGGCGCTGTACTTCTCGCCCAGCTTGGCGAGCCGGTCCTTGCGGGCGCGCAGCTGGCCGAGGGCGGAGGACTGCTCGCGGTTCTGGCCGCCGGAGAGGCGGACGGAGCCGTGGAAGCCCTTGGTGTGCTGAGTGCGGCCGCCGGTGGAGCCGTCCACCAGGGCCTGGGTGCGGTCGGTGAAGACCGCGTCGGCGAGCTTCTGGAAGGTCGCCTTGGTGGCCGCGTCCACGGTCGGGTCGTTGGTGACCGCCGCGCCCGCGCTCCAGTTGGGTATGAGCGCCACACCGGCGACGACGGCGGCGGCGGAGGCCCCGACGATGGTGGTGCGACGCCCCTTACGGCTGAGTCTTCTCGACTTCAATGATGTTCCCCTCTATGCCGGTACACCTACCGGGAGGGGGCATCTTCGCATGGCTTCCGGGGCGTGTGTGAAGGGGGTTGCACAAGTGGAACCTCGCCTGCTTTTACGTCATTTGACGACCGTGGACCAGTCCGGGGACTGCGCGGGGTCGAGGCTGCGCAGGGCGGCGAGCGTCGAGGGCTTCTGGACGTCCATCCAGTCGGCGAGCTCCTTGAAGGACACGCACTTGACGCCCTTTTTGGTGCAGATCTTCGGGATGATCTGGTCGATGGCCTTCATGTAGATGCTGCCGTTCCAGTGCTCGAAGTGGTTGCCGATGAACAGCGGCGCGCGGCTGCCGTAGTAGACGCGGTCGAAGCCGGCCATGTAGGAGTCGACCGTCTGCTGCTGCCACAGCGGGTACTTGGCGGCATCGCCGTCCGTCTCGCCGTTGGACTGGTTGTAGAGGAAGTTGAAGTCCATCGACAGACCCTGGAACTTGCCGTTCTCGTACGGGAGCATCTCCAGCGGGAAGTCCCAGACGCCGTTCTTCTTGGCGGGCCATATCTGGAAGTCGCCCGGCGAGCTGGCGTCGTAGCGCCAGCCGTAACTCTTGATGGCCTTCAGCAGGTTGGGCTGGCCCTCCAGGCAGGGCGCGCGGCCGCCGGCGACCTCCTGCTTGAAGTCGAAGGGCAGCGGCGGGATGTCGGTGTAACCGGTGTTGGTCTTCCAGTTCTCCACGAAGGAGTAGAACTGGTCGATCTCGCTTTTCCACTGCTCGACGCTCCAGTCGCCGCCGCCCTTGGCGCCGCAGAAGTGGCCGTTGAAGTGGGTGCCGATGTCGTTGCCCTGCTCGTAGGCGAGGCGGAGCTGCTCCAGGGTGGTGCGGATGTGCTCGTCGGTCGGGTAGTCGATGGCAGCGTCGCCGGGCTGGTGCATCGGGCCGTGGTAGAGGTCCTTCTTGCTCTTGGGCAGCAGGTAGATGCCGGTGAGGAAGAAGGTCATGTGAGCGTTGTACTCCTTGGCCATCTCCCGGTAGTGCGAGAAGAGATGGTCGTCGCCCTCCAGGGCGCCGTCCCAGGAGAAGACGACGAACTGGGGCGGCTTCTCACCGGGCTTGAGCGGTACGGCCTTCAGCGTGCCCTTCTGCGGCCCGGTGTAGGAGGTGGAGCCGTCGCCGAGGACGTGGGTCTTGCCGTCCCACTTGGCGGACGCGGAGGGCTTGGGGGCGGCCGTCCGGCCGTCCTTGCCGGAGGCGGCGGTGGGCGTGGTGTCGTCGGGGCGGCTCAGCGCGAGGTAGCCGGCCACCAGCGAGGCCACGACGAGGAAGGCGGCGAGCGTGAAGATCTGCGGGCGGGTGGCGGCGGGGAGGCGGCGGCCGGGGGCGCGACGCCGGCCCCGGCCCGGCTGTTGCTTCTTGCGAGACATGCGCGGCTCAATCTCCGTGTGGGCGAGGGAATTTCAGGGCCCGGCGCGCTCAGTCCAGGCCCATGGCGGCCGACCAGAGGGCGTAGGGCACGGTGTCCGGCGAGGCACCCGCGAGGCCCTTCAGGGGCAGCGGCTCCAGGGACTTGGCCAGGTCCATGCGGTAGACGACGACCGCCGTGGACACGGAGCCGGCCGTCCCCGCGTACCAGGCGGCGGTGTTCTGGTCCGCGCTGCCGTCGCCGGTGGCGCCCTGGGCGGCGGTGCCGGCCTTGCCCGCCACGTCCGGGGTGGTGACGTCCGGGTGGGCGGCGCGGAAGGAGTCGGTGAGCGCCTGATCGACGTCCTCGGCGACCCGGGCGCCGACCGCGCGGGTGGGGCGCGGGGTGGCCAGGGCGACGGGGGCGCCGTTGCGGGTGATGCGGCGCACCGAGTACGGCTCCGTGTGGGTGCCGCCGGCGGCGAAGGTGGCGTATCCGCTGGCCATCCGGATGGCGCTGGGCGTGGAACTGCCGAGCGAGAGGGCGGGCACCTGGGGGCCGATGCTGGCGGACAGCAGCCCGGATGCCTGGGCGGTCTGGCGGACCTCGCCGAGGCCGGTGTCCATGCCGAGCTGCATGAACGGGGTGTTCACCGATTTGGCGAGGGCCTCGCGCAGGGTGATCCGGCCGTACGACTTGTCACCGTCGTTGTGCGCGGCGACCTTCTTGCCGCTGCGGTCCCAGTAGGGGCCCTCGGGGGTGGTGACGGGGACGGCGTTGTCGCCGTCGTAGACGGTGTCGGGGGTGACCGGGGTGGCGGGCCCGCCGCGGGTCGTGTGGACGCCGTGTTCGAGCCCGGCGGCGTAGACGAAGGGCAGGAAGGCGGTGCCGGCCGGGACGGTGGTGGCGTTGGACTCGTTGTAGCCCTGGGTGCGGTGGTCGGGGCCGCCGTAGACGGCGAGGATCCGGCCGTCGGTGGAGACGGAGGCGGCCCCGTAGTGGCCGTCCTTCGCGGTGTCGGGGTCGTCCCGCTCGGCCTGCTTGCGGGCCTTGGTGACGGCGTCGGTGAGCGCCTTCTCCCGCTTGCGGTCGAAGGTGGTGTAGATCTGGTAGCCGCCGAGGTCGAACTGCTGGTCGGTCAGGTGCGCGGCCTTCTTGGCGTACTGGGAGGCCAGCTCCACCAGGTAGTCGCTCTGCTCGCCGGTGTTGTAGAGCGGGTTGGACTTCAGCGGCTCGGGAAACGTCTTGTACTGGGCGCGCTGGGCCGGCGTCAACTTGTGGATCTTGACCATGCGGTCGAGGATCCAGGACCAGCGGGCCACCGCGCGCTGGTGGTTGGCCTTGCCCAGGGTGGGGTCGTACAGGCCCGCGCCCTTGAGGAGTCCGGCGAGCATGGCCGCCTCGGACGCGTTGAGCTTGCTGACGTCCTTGCCGTAGTAGGCCTGGGAGGCGCGCTGGATGCCGTAGGTGCCGCGGCCGAACCAGCTGGTGTTGAGATAGCCCTCGAGGATCTTGTCCTTGCTCATCTTGTTGTCGAGCTTGAGCGAGATCATCGCCTCGGTGAACTTACGGCTGACCGTCTGGTTCTGGTTCAGATAGACGTTCTTCACGTACTGCTGGGTAATGGTGGAGCCGCCCTGCGTGTCGCCCTCGCCCACGGTGCGGAACAGGGCCCGGCTGATGCCCTTCACGGAAATGCCGGGATCGGAGTAGAAGGTCTCGTTCTCCGCCGCGAGCACCGCCCAGCGGACGTCCGGGGGGATGTCCTTCAGGGGCATCGCCTGCCGCTGCACCCATCCCGTACGGGCCATCGGGGTGCCGTCGGACCAGAAGTAGACGTTGTCCTGCTGGGTGGCGTACGAGTTCAGGTCGCTCGGTATCCCGGTGAGGGCGTACGCGCTCACCAGGAAGACGCCGAGGAGGCCGAAGGAGGCGAGGGTGCCGCCGAGCCACTGCCGCCAGGAGGGCGTCCAGCGCCGCCAGCCGGTGCGGCCGGGGCGGGGGTAGGCGGGCTTGAGGCGGCGGGCGAAGCGCGCGAGGGGGCGCAGGTACGGTGCGAGCCGGCTCGTCAGTGGCGCGAGCGGGCCCAGTATTCGGGCCGTCGCGCTCCCGGCGCGCTCCCGCGCGGAGGGGCGAGCGCTGCGCCTGCGTGCGGCCCGCCCGCCGCCGGGCGACGACTCGGGCGGCGCGGCCACGCGCAGCTGCATCGTCTCGTCGGCTCTCAGGGCGTCCACTCTCAGATGGAGGGTCTGGTCGGCGTCGAGCGGCTGCTGCCCCCGGCCGGAACGGCCCTCCCCCTGCGACGCATCGGTCACTATGCGTCTCCCCTCCGCACTCGCTCTTGCTCGCGCGGTGAGCTGAGCGTCCTCGCAACGGCCGTTCACAAGTTATCAGCGAAGTTTTCGAATCCTCCGCACGAGCTCCTGCTGTAGCCAAACGCTCATAAAACATTGAGGCCGCGCCCGCGCGCCGCCGTTACCCTGTGCTCATGCCTCGCTATGAGTACCGCTGCCGGAGCTGCGGCGACACGTTCGAACTGAGTCGGCCGATGTCGGAGTCCTCGGCGCCGGCGGAATGCCCGGCCGGGCACACGGACACGGTGAAGCTCCTGTCCGCCGTGGCGGTGGGCGGCAGCGGCGGCTCACCGGCCCCGGCATCCGGTGGCGGAGGCTGCTGCGGCGGGGGTTGCTGCGGCTAGCCGCCGGGGCACTACCGCCCGGCTTCCCGCAGGAACTCCCTCAGGATCCGCTCCCCCGCCAGGACCCCCCGCTCCGGCAGCGCGCTGATCCGCGGGGCCAGCCAGCCGGTGTCGGCCAGTTCGCCGTGGCCGGGGCGCCACCCCCGGTCCGCGGCCAGCAGCAGGTCGGCATCGAGCAGGGAGTCGCCGGCGGCCAGGGTCAGCTCCGCGCCCGTGCGGCGGGCCACCTCCCGGACGGCGGCGCTCTTGGTGAGCGGTCCGGGGACGGCGTAGAGCTTGCGGCCCTGGAGCGAGATCGTCCAGCCGCGGTCCTCCGCCCAGGCCGCCAGTTCCTTCACCCACTCCTCCGGCAGCAGCTCGCGCTCGACCACGAGGTAGGCGAAGAGGTCCTCGGCGACCCGCTGCTTGCGCAGCCACACGGGGTCGCTGGTGCGCGCCAGATGCTCCTGGACCTCGGCCAGCGGCGCGCACTCGTCGGCGAGCCGGGCCAGCACCAGAGCGTGCCAGTCGCGGTCGGTGACCCCGTCGACCAGCAGATGGCCGCCGTTGGCGCAGATCGCGAACGCGGGCGGCGGGCCGGGCAGGTTGATGCGCCGGTACTGCTTGCGGGTGCGGGTCGTGGTCGGCACGAACACGGCCGCGTTCCCGAGGTCGGTCAGCAACCGCGCCGCCGTCTCGGTCATGTACGACAGCGGTCTGTTCTCGTGCACCTCCACGCACAGCAGCCGGGGCGCGCGGGCGTCCGGCATGGTCAGCGCGAGGGCCGCCGCGGAGTAGATCAGGGTGCGGTCGAGGTCGCTCGCCACCAGCACCGGCATCAGACGTTCACCGCCTTTCCGTCCGCGCCGGTCGCCCCGCGCGTGTACCGGGGGTGGATCAGCCCGACGCAGCTGTACGGCAGTTCGTCCACCTCCTCGACCGGCACCCCGCGCTGCTGTGCGAGCAGCCGGACGTGGTCCAGGTCGGCGCCCGCGTCCTTGTGGGCGAGGATCTTCCAGGGCACCCGGCGCAGCAGCACCCGCGTGGTCTCGCCGACGCCCGGCTTGACGAGGTTCACGTCGTGGATGCCGTACTCCTCGCTGATCCGCTCGACGGCCCGCCAGCCCGCCCAGGTCGGTGTGCGGTCCTCGGCCAGCAGCTCCTTGACCTCCTCCGCCACGCTGTCGGCGACCTCGGAAAAGCGTGCCTCGACGGCGTCGAGGAAGGCCAACGAGACGTCGAGATGGGCGAGTTCGCGGTAGAACTTCGCGCCGTGGAAGTCGTCCGGCCCGACCAGGTCGGCGCGCAGCACCGTGCGGGAGATCAGCCCGGAGACGGTCGAGTTGAGGCAGGCGGAGGGGACGAGGAAGTCCTCGCGGGTGCCGTAGGTGCGCACGCAGGAGCCGGGGTCGGCGAGGACGGCGATCTCCGGGTCGAATCCGGCGACGCCCTCCTTGCGCTCGAACTCCTCGACGGCCTGGACGAGTTCACGGGTGATGGCGCCCTTGCCGGTCCAGCCGTCCACGAACACCACGTCGCGCGGGTCGTGGTGGGCGGCGAGCCAGCGCAGCGCGTTGGCGTCGATGCCCCGGCCGCGCACGATCGACACGGCGTAGTGCGGCAGTTCGAGGCCGTGCCGGAACCGCGCCCAGCGGCGCATCAGCACGCCGACCGGGGTGCCGGCGCGGGCCAGCGACACCAGCACGGGGCGCGGCGACCGCTCGGTGAGGACCGTGTCGGTGACCACGCCGACGGCGCGGGCGATCCGGGCGGCCGAGGTGGCGAGGGCCGCGTGGAACAGCTCCTGGTACCGCGCGCTGGGCTGGTACTCCACGGGCAGCGACTCGGCGTAGTGCGCTCCGCCGCGCTGGACGGCCTCCTCGCGCTCCTCGGTCGGCGCCTCCAGGGTGACGTCGGAGAGGTCCTGGAGCAGCCAACCGACCTCGTCGGGCGGGTACGAGGAGAACGCGGGGCCGCGGAGGGGCTCGGGCAGCATGGCCGGCCTTTCGGGAGCGTGCGGGGGCTCGGGGACGAAGGAGGGGACGACGGCGAGCAGCACGTGCGGCACCTGCTCGGCGAGCCGCGCGAGCAGGCCGTCCGGGGCGTGCAGCGCGGGGGTGTCGCCGGCCGAGTCGACCACGGCGACGACGGCGTCGAAACCGCCGCCGGCCACGTTGTAGGCGTAGCGCTCCTTGGGCCCGTCGGCCGGCTCGTCGTGCGCGGGGAAGACGATGCGGCTGCGGATCGCGTAGCCGGGATCGTCCACCGCGAGCACCGGCGACCGGGTGGTGGTGGAGAACCGCACCTCGCCGTCCAGCACCCGCTCCAGCTCACCGGCGAGCCGGAGGGGGGCGTACATCAGCTCCTCGGAGCCGAGGACCAGGATCTTCCCGGCGCCGGCGGGGAGGGCGCCGGATATTCGCCCGGCCATCGCGGGGAGGGCGGCCTCCAGGCGGGCGCGGTGGGCGGGGGTGAATCCGTGCCGGCCCCCGTCGGGAAGGCCGGCCGGCCAGTCCAGGTCCACCGACTCGGGGGCGCGGGGCGGGACGTTCCGCGGCTGCGCCCCCGAGTCGGTGGCAGCCGCGTGAGGCCCGCCCCCGCTCTCGTACCGCGCGACCAGCGCCCGTCCTTTGTCCAGCACGTCCTCGGGCAGCGTCACCACCCCGGACGCGGCGGACACGAGGTCCACCCGCGCCCCGATCTCCCCCGCGAACCGCTCCAGCCGCCGGACGTCCCGCGCAGGCCGCATGTCCACCAGCGCGACCACCACGTACCGGCGCCGCGGATACCGGGCGTGCAGATCGCGGATCGTGTTCAGCACCGTGTTCCCGGTGGAGAACTCGTCGTCCACCAGCACCAGCGGCCCGTCCCCGCCCAGCAGTCCGGGGTCCGACGGCAGCAGCAGATGCGAGGTGGCGTGGGAGTGCGACTCCTCGAACCCGCCCGCGGGGGTCACTCCGGCGACCGGCCGCCGGGTGGAGTGCAGGTACGGCGCCGTGCCGAGCCCGTCGGCCACCGCGTGCCCGAGTCCCGTCGCGGTCTCCGCGTAGCCGAGGACGACCGCGCGGGCCGCCTCGGCCGGGCCCAGCAGCGCGTGCACCCGGCGGCCGAGCCGCACCCCGTGGCCGTACACCACCGACGGCGTCTGCGGGACGTGCTTGCCGAGCACGTGGGAGACGAGCAGATGGGCCCGCTTGGGGTTGCGGCGCAGGGCGAGGCCCAGCATGGCCCGCAGGTCCGCGCCGCTTCGGCCGTCGGTGCCCTCCAGTCCGATTCCGAGTCGCTCGGCGACCCAGCTGCCGGACCAGACCCCGTCGTTCACTGCGTTGTTCATGCGTTCCTTGCTGTGTTTCCCCGGACCGGGGTGGTCAGCCGGGTATTCCGGCGGCGAGCAGTTCCACGAAGTTGACGTCTTCGCGCGCGACGCCGAACACCTCCGCGCGCAGCAGGATGCGCTCGGCCCAGGCGCGGTGGGGTTTCACCTCGTTCATCTTGTTCGTGTAGGCGGACCTGAGGACGCCCCCGCCGCCGCGTTCCGGCCGCAGGATGTCCTGGGCGTCGCTGTATTCCTCGTGGCTGACCACGGACAGCGCGTGCACGGGCAGGACGTGGGAGGGGTGTATGCAGGTCTTGCCGAGCAGGCCGTTGGCCTGGTCGAGGGAGATCTCCCGCAGCAGCCCGTCCATGGCGTGCTCCAGCAGCTTGGCGCGCAGCTCGGCGGCCTGCACCTCCAGGAAGGGGCTCTGCCGCAGCTGGGGCTTGAACATGCGCTCGGAGAGACGGAAGTACTCCCACACGGGCCCGGTGACCGTGAACCCGGTGCCGTCGGCGCGGCCCAGCATGTTCACCACGTCGGCGATGACGGACGCGACGACCTGGACGTCGTACGCGGTCATGTCGGGGGCGCGGCGCAGGCCGTAGGAGGAGCAGAAGTCGGTGACGCCGAGGCGGAGCGCGAGGACGCGGTCGCGGTACTTGTCGACGGCGCGGAAGATGCCCTCCAGGGTCTCCACGCGCGACTCGCGGTAGAGCAGCTCCGGGGATTCCAGGACCGGCATGGCGAACAGCCGCCGCCCGACGCCGGCCTCGGCGGCGGTCAGGGCCTCCAGGAAGGGCAGTCCGCGCTCCCCGGTGAACTTGGGCAGTACGAATCCGGACAGCAGCCGCACGGACGGGCCGAGGCGGCGGACGAGGTCGGGGATCTGCTCGGGGGTGCGCACCCGGACGAACAGCAGCGGGGGCTCCGCGCCCGGCCGGGAGGCGAGGTCGGCGAACTGCCGGACCAGGTTCTCCTCACCGGCCGCGACGTCCGCGTCGCCGATGGAGTCCTCCAGGCACAGCACCATGGAGACCACGCCGTTGCCCGCCTGCTTGAGGACGTCGTCGGCGAGCCGCGGCCGGGTGGCCGGGCTGTACAGCGTGGCGCCGAGGGCGGCGGCGAGCAGTCCGGCCGGCGAGTCGGTGGTGAACGCGCACGGCTCCCGGTGGAAGAGGCGCTGCCGGACCTCGGGGGCGATATGCCCGAAATGACGCATAAGACTCCCCAAGAGATATGGCCCAGAGATTGAGGATTCGGTAAAGGGTGGCCGGTAATAGTACGTAGGGAGACCTGTCCGGGGTTCCCTCCTGGTGTGAATTTCCGGTAACTCCACCATGTCGGCCGCCGACACCCCCCGCATTGTCGTGGCCAGGGCCGAGAGGGCAGGATGACGGGCATGACGCACGCGATGCTGAAAGGGTCGAACGTCCCGCTGGAGGCCACCACGGTGCGCGCCGTGCTGCGCTGGACGCCGGGGACGTCGGTCCCGGACGTGGACGCGTCGGCACTGCTGCTGGGCCCGGACGGCCGTGTGCGCTCGGACGAGGACTTCGTCTTCTACAACCAGCCCCGGCACCCGTCGGGGAAGGTGTGGCGGCTGGGCAAGAAGCGGGTCGCCGAGGGGCTGACCGACACGATCCAGTCGGAGCTGGCGGGGGTCGAGCCGGAGATCGGACGGATCCTGCTGGTGGCGTCCGCGGACGGGGTCACCTTCGACCAGGTGCCGAATCTGAGCATCACGCTGTACGACGCGGCCGTCGCGGACGGCGAGCCGTGGGCGGTGTTCGAGATCAGGCCGGAGACCGGTGCGGAGACGGCGATGATCTGCGGCGAGCTGTACCGCCGCGGGGAGGGCTGGAAGTTCCGGGCGCTGGGCGAGGGCTACTCCGACGGTCTCAAGGGCCTCGCCACGGATTTCGGCATCTCGGTGGACGAGTCGGAGGAACCGGAGCAGCCGGCGGCGGACGAGGGCGTCACCTCCTCCCAGCCGCTGCCCCCGGAGCAGCCGACCTCGGCGGTGCCACCGCAGCCGGCCTACGGTTTCCCCCCGCCGGCCTCGGCACCGGCATACGGCTACCCGCGGCCCGCGCCCGCGCCGTTCGCCCCGGACCCGGACTTCCGGCTGCCGCCGCAGGGCCCGCAGTTCATCGGGCGGTAGGAACCGGGGACGGCGGAACCGTCCCCGTGGATCAGACCTTCGTCTTGTATCCCCGGCCCCACTGGAGCCCCCACCCGTACAGCCGGTCCAGTTCGGCCTGGAAGCCGTAGACGAACTTGACCTCGCGGCGGACCATCAGCTCGCCCTTGACGTTCTCGATCAGCAGGACGGCGCAGGAGCGGGCCTGGGGGTGGCGTTCGTCCAGGCTGATCTCCAGGCGGGGGCCGCTGCTGGGGTACAGGGTGACGATGGCGTGCGTGCGGTCGAACGCCGGGGTCTGGTCGTAGATGTACACGAAGACCAGGATCCGCTTGATGGCCTCGCGGTGGTCGAGGTTGATGTACATCGTCTCGCCGGAGCCCGAGCCGAACCGGTCGTCACCGCTGATCTTGATGTACGGCGCCGCGTTGATGTCGCCCAGGTAGTCGCCCAGCGGCTGTACGACGCCCTTGGTGCCGTCGGTCAGTTCGTACAGGCAGCCCAGGTCGAGGTCGACGTCGACCATGCTCTGCCCGTGGCCCTGGATCTCCGGCGGCTTCAGGGCCCTGAGGGGGTGCCGCAGCAGGCTGGGGCGCTGGGCGTCGAAGTCGGAGGTGCGCATCCGCCAGGTGAGGTTGACGCGCAGATGGCCGGTGGCCGCGCCCTGTTTGGTGAGGGACGCCGAGTGCCGCCGCTTGGTGAGTTCGATGGCGTTGGTCGCGTTGCCGGAGTCGAAGTCGACCGCGCGAGCGCCCAGCAGTCCGTCGAAGAAGCCCATGTCCCGCCCCCAGGTCGTCGTCCCTCATGCGTCCGGGGCGGCCGGCCGCGCCCGCCGCCCCGAACAGAGCGTTCCTCATGGATCAGGGTGTCACACCCCGGAGGGGACCCCGGCCTTCTCCCCGCTGCCGCCTTCGGCCGCGGCGAGGGCCCGGTTGCGCCGCACGGAGGACCAGAAGGACAGGGCGATCAGGACGACGCCGACGAGGCCGGTGATCACCTCGTTGATCTCGTGCTGGATGGTGACCATGAGGATGATGGCCAGGGCGCCGATCGCGTAGTGGGCGCCGTGCTCCAGGTAGACGTAGTCGTCGAGGGTGCCCTGGCGGACCAGGTAGACGGTGAGCGAACGGACGTACATCGCGCCGATGCCGAGGCCGAGGGCCATCATCACGATGTCGTTGGTGATGGCGAAGGCGCCGATCACGCCGTCGAAGGAGAAGGACGCGTCCAGGACCTCCAGGTAGAGGAACATGAAGAACGCGGCCTGGCCGGCCAGCAGCACGGCCGACTTCTGCTTGCCCGAGCGGGCGGCCTCTTCCTCCGCCTCGTGCTCGCGCTCCTCCTCTTCTTCGAGGCGGTCCTCGAAGAAGCCGGAGAGACCGCCGACGATCATGTACGTGATCAGGCCGGCGATGCCGGAGATCAGAACCGTCTGCGCCTTGTCGACGTGCGCGCCGCCGTGCTGGTGGGCGTGGGTGGCGAAGGTGAAGGAGGTGACCAGCAGGACGATCAGGGCGATGCAGACCGACAGCATGTCGACCTTGCCGAGCTTGGCGAGCGGCCGCTCGATCCACTGGAGCCACTTGATGTCCCGGTCCTCGAAGATGAAGTCCAGGAAGATCATCAGCAGGAACATGCCGCCGAAGGCCGCGATCGCCGGGTGGGCATCGGTGACGAGCTGCTGGTAGCGGTCCTTGTCGGCGAAGGCGAGGTGCACCGCGTCGACCGGGTTGAGCTTGGCGGTGATGGCCACGATGACGACGGGGAAGACCAGCCGCATGCCGAAGACTGCGATGAGGACGCCCACCGTGAGGAAGATCTTCTGCCAGAAGGCGTTCATCTTCTTCAGGATTCCGGCGTTGACCACCGCGTTGTCGAAGGACAGCGAGATCTCCAGGACGGCGAGGATCGCCACGACCCCGAAGGCCTCCCACCCCCCGTAGAACACGGCGGCCACCAAGCCGATCGCGGTGACCGCGAACGACCAGCCGAAGGTTTTCAGTAGCACTGGTTACCCCATCGTGTTGTGGGGGCGCCTCCCCTGAGGGTCTCCCCCGCGCCGAGCACGGCTTTACGAAACGTTGACCCCAAAGTCTAGAGCGATGCCGCGCAGCCCCGACGCGTACCCCTGACCGACCGCCCGGAACTTCCATTCGCCCTGGTAGCGGTACAGCTCGCCGAAGATCATGGCGGTTTCGGTGGAGGCGTCCTCGCTGAGGTCGTACCGGGCGAGTTCTTGACCGTCCGACTGGTTGACCACCCGGATGAACGCGTTGGAGACCTGTCCGAAGGTCTGGCCGCGCTCGTCGGCCATATGGATGGAGACCGGGAAGATGATCTTCTCGCACTGCGGGGGCACCTTGGCGAGGTCCACCAGGATCGACTCGTCGTCGCCCTCGCCCTCACCCGTGAGGTTGTCACCGGTGTGCTCGACGGAACCGTCCGGGCTCTTGAGCTGGTTGTAGAAGACGAACCACTCGTCGCCCATCACCCGGTTGTTGGCGCCGCACAGCAGCGCGCTGGCATCCAGGTCGAAGGGGGCGCCGGTGGTGGAGCGCGCGTCCCAGCCGAGCCCGATCATGACGTTGGTGAGGTTCGGTGCGGCCTTGGAGAGGGAGACATTGCCTCCCTTGGCGAGCGTCACGCCCATGTTTGCTGGTCCTCCCCTGACGGTGCTTCCTGTTTCCTGCGCGTCCGGCGCCGGCCGTAAACGGCGCGGCGCCGGACGGTGTACCAGCTGTCGGACGTCGGACGTCAGACGTTGACGCCGAAGTCCTGGGCGATGCCGCGCAGCCCGGACGCGTAGCCCTGGCCGATGGCGCGGAACTTCCACTCCGCGCCGTTGCGGTACAGCTCGCCGAAGACCATGGCGGTCTCGGTGGAGGCGTCCTCGCTGAGGTCGTAGCGGGCGATCTCGGTCTCGCCGGCCTGGTTGACGACGCGGATGAACGCGTTGCGCACCTGGCCGAAGGACTGCTGGCGGTTCTCGGCGTCGTAGATCGACACCGGGAACACGATCTTGTCGACGTCGGCGGGGACGGCGGCGAGGTCGATCTTGATCTGCTCGTCGTCGCCCTCGCCCTCACCGGTGATGTTGTCGCCGGTGTGCTCCACGGAGCCGTCGGGGCTCTTGAGGTTGTTGAAGAAGACGAAGTGCTGGTCGCTGATGACCTTGCCGGAGCTGTTCAGCAGCAGCGCGCTCGCGTCGAGGTCGAAGTCCGTGCCGGTCGTGGTGCGCACGTCCCAGCCGAGTCCGACGATGACGGCGGTCAGGCCCGGTGCCTCCTTGGTCAGCGAGACGTTGCCGCCCTTGCTGAGGCTGACTCCCACGAGTCCTCCATGTGGTGTCGAGGGGCGGGGAGCCCCGTCGTGCTTCGGATATGGGATCAACGAGCCGATCCTAGTGACGAGTTCCCGCCCCCCGCAGACCCTGGACCCGAAGGTTCCCAGGTTCGGCCGACCGGCCGACTAGAGGGTGTCGAGCGCCTTCACGTACTCGTTCAGGTCGCGCGCGTCCGGCAGCCCGTTCACCACGGTCCAGCGCACGACGCCTTCCTTGTCGATGATGAAGGTGCCCCGCACCGCGCAACCCTTGTCCTCGTCGAAGACGCCGTAGTCACGCGAGACGTTGCCATGCGGCCAGAAGTCGCTGAGCAGCGGGTATTCCAGGCCCTCCTGCTCGGCGAAGACCCGCAGGCTGTGGATGGAGTCGTTCGAGACGGCGAGCAGCTGCGTGTCGCGGTCGGCGAACTTCGGCAGGTTGTCGCGCAGCTCGCACAGCTCGCCGGTGCACACGCCGGTGAAGGCGAAGGGGTAGAAGAGCAGGACCACGTTCTTCTCGCCGCGGAAATCGGCGAGCCGCACAGTGCGGCCGTGGTTGTCCTTGAGCTCGAAGTCGGGTGCCTTGTCGCCGACCTGGATCGCCATGTCGTGCTTCCCTTCGGTGGGCTGTTCGGGTGAGAGCACAGCAAACGCTCGGTTCCACCCTACGCAGCGATCACCTGGGTTCCGGACGGGCCGGGGCGAGATCCGGCCCGTCCGGTCGCGGTCACCGCTTCGACTTGGCCGCCTTCGGCGTGGCCAGCCGGCTGCCGCTCCAGTCCTTGCCGACGCTGACGCTCTTGGCGGCGGTGAGGCCGGCCGTCGTCGCGGCTTCCGAGATGTCGCTCGGCTCGACGTATCCCGAACGGCCGGTCTTCGGCGTGAGGAGCAGAATCGCGCCGCCCTCTTCGATGTACGTGGTGGCATCCACCAGCGCATCCGTCAGGTCGCCGTCGTCGTCACGGAACCAGAGCACGACGGCGTCGGCCACGTCGTCGTATTCCTCGTCCATCAGGTCGCCCTCGATGGCTTCCTCGATGGCCTGGCGGAGTTCCTGGTCGACGTCCTCGTCGTAGCCGATCTCCTGGACCACCTGTCCGGGCTGGAACCCCAGCCTGGCGGCAGGGTTCGTCCGCTCCTCCGCGTGGTCCGCGGTCGCGCTCACGGGTTGCCTCCTGATCATGTCTGGTGAATATCTCAGCCACGCGCGTGCGCGAAGCATTGGCCGTAGTCCACACGGGCGGGGCGGATAGCGCAAGTACCCGGCCGTCCTGACCGCCGAAACGGTGACGATCCCGGCCGTGTCGTGGCAACTCCTGGCACCGTATCTCGATTCCGCGCCACCCACATCACCCGCATGTGCCCGGTTTGCGCTCGGCGGAATCTTCCGCGGCCGGAACCATCGAACAACTTTGCCAAGCGCGTCACACCTCGGGCGTATCGTTGCGTTTTGACCGGCGGTGTGCTCCGGCGGTACGCGGGGTGGCGACGGTGGAGATGACGGACGTCCTCCCGCGGTACACGATGGGGAACGGCGCGGGCACTGGCAGTAGGCATGAGCGGCAGTGCCGACGAGCAGTAGGCACGAGCAGCGACAACCGGCCCTCCGACAGGTAAGGAACAGCGTGGCTTCCGGATCCGATCGCACCCCGATCATCATTGGCGGCCTTCCGAGTCAGGTTCCTGACTTCGATCCCGAAGAGACCCAGGAGTGGCTCGACTCCCTCGACGCCGTCGTGGACGAACGCGGCCGGGAGCGGGCCCGCTATCTCATGCTGCGGCTGATCGAGCGGGCCCGCGAGAAGCGCGTGGCCGTGCCCGAGATGCGCAGCACGGACTACGTCAACACGATCCCGACCAAGAGCGAGCCGTTCTTTCCGGGCAACGAGGAGATCGAGCGCAGGATCCTGAACGCGACCCGCTGGAACGCGGCCGTGATGGTCTCGCGCGCCCAGCGGCCCGGCATCGGCGTGGGCGGCCACATCGCCACCTTCGCCTCCTCGGCGTCCCTCTACGACGTCGGCTTCAACCACTTCTTCCGCGGCAAGGACGAGGGCGACGGCGGCGACCAGGTCTTCTTCCAGGGCCACGCCTCCCCCGGCATCTACGCCCGCGCCTATCTGCTGGACCGGCTCACCGAGCACCAGCTGGACGGCTTCCGCCAGGAGAAGTCGGCGTACCCGAACGGACTGTCCAGCTATCCGCACCCGCGCTCCATGCCGGACTTCTGGGAGTTCCCGACGGTCTCCATGGGCCTCGGCCCGCTGGGCGCGATCTACCAGGCGCGGATGAACCGCTACATGGAGGCGCGCGGCATCGCGGACACCTCCAGGTCGCATGTGTGGGCGTTCCTGGGCGACGGCGAGATGGACGAGCCGGAGTCGCTCGGCCAGCTCACGCTCGCGGCCCGCGAGGGCCTGGACAACCTGACCTTCGTGGTCAACTGCAACCTCCAGCGCCTGGACGGCCCGGTGCGCGGCAACGGCAAGATCATCCAGGAGCTGGAGTCGGTCTTCCGGGGCGCCGGATGGAACGTGATCAAGCTGATCTGGGACCGCTCCTGGGACCCGCTGCTGGCCCAGGACCGGGACGGCGTCCTGGTCAACAAGATGAACATGACACCGGACGGGCAGTTCCAGACGTACGCCACCGAGTCCGGCGCGTACATCCGGCAGCACTTCTTCGGCGACGACCACCGGCTGCGGGCGATGGTCGAGAACCTGACCGACGACCAGATCCTGCACCTGGGCCGCGGCGGCCACGACCACCGCAAGATCTTCGCGGCCTTCAAGGCAGCCAAGGAGCACAAGGGCCAGCCGACGGTCATCCTGGCCAAGACGATCAAGGGCTGGACGCTGGGCCCGAACTTCGAGGGCCGCAACGCCACGCACCAGATGAAGAAGCTGACGGTCGACGACCTGAAGCGCTTCCGGGACCGGCTGCACCTGCCGATCTCCGACCGGGAGCTGGAGTCCGGCCTGCCGCCTTACTACCATCCGGGGCGGAACTCGGAGGAGATCCAGTACATGCACGACCGCCGCAAGGGCCTCGGCGGGTACGTCCCCACGCGCGTCGTGCGTTCCAAGGCGCTCGCGCTGCCGGACGACAAGGCGTACGCGACCGTGAAGAAGGGCACCGGTCAGCAGTCCATCGCGACCACGATGGCCTTTGTGCGGCTGCTCAAGGACCTCATGCGGGACAAGGAGATCGGGCGGCGCTTCGTACTGATCGCGCCGGACGAGTACCGCACCTTCGGCATGGACTCCTTCTTCCCGAGCGCGAAGATCTACAACCCGCTCGGGCAGCAGTACGAGTCGGTGGACCGGGAACTGCTCCTCGCCTACAAAGAGTCGCCGACGGGCCAGATGCTGCACGACGGCATCTCCGAGGCGGGGTGCACGGCCTCGCTGATCGCGGCGGGGTCCGCGTACGCGACGCACGGCGAGCCGATGATCCCGGTGTACGTCTTCTACTCGATGTTCGGGTTCCAGCGCACGGGCGACCAGTTCTGGCAGATGGCCGACCAGCTCGCGCGCGGGTTCGTCCTCGGCGCGACCGCGGGTCGTACGACGCTCACCGGCGAGGGGCTGCAGCACGCCGACGGGCACTCGCAGTTGCTGGCCTCCACGAACCCGGCGTGCGTCGCGTACGACCCGGCGTACGCCTACGAGATCGCGCACATCGTCCAGGACGGGCTGCGGCGGATGTACGGCAGCTCGGCGGAGCACCCGCACGGCGAGGACGTCTTCTACTACCTCACCGTCTACAACGAGCCCATCCAGCACCCCGCGGAGCCGGCCGGGGTGGACGTCGAGGGCATCGTCAAGGGCATCCACAAGCTGTCCGACGGCCCCGGCGGGGAGGTTCCGGCGCAGATCATGGCGTCCGGTGTCGCGGTGCCGTGGGCGCTCGAGGCGCAGCGGATCCTCGCGGAGGACTGGAACGTACGGGCCTCGGTGTGGTCCGCGACGTCCTGGAACGAGCTGCGGCGGGAGGCGGTGGCCTGCGAACAGCACAACCTGCTGCACCCGGAGGAGGAGCAGCTGGTGCCGTACGTGACGCGCAAGCTGAGCGGCTCGGAGGGGCCGTTCGTGGCGGTGTCGGACTGGATGCGGTCGGTGCCGGACCAGATCGCGCGCTGGGTGCCCGGTCCCTACCAGTCGCTGGGCGCCGACGGGTTCGGCTTCGCGGACACGCGGGGGGCGGCGCGGCGCTTCTTCCACATCGACGCGCAGTCGATCGTGGTGGCGGTGCTCACGGAGCTGGCACGGGCGGGGAAGGTGGATCGCTCGGTACTGAAGCAGGCGATCGACCGGTACCAGGTGCTGGACGTCACCGCGGCGCATCCTGGTGTCGCCGGGGGCGACGCGTAGTCCAGGTCTGCCGGGGCGGGCCGGGGGCGGGGTGACGCTCGCCGGCACCGGCAGGGTGCCTCCCCCGAGGGGGCACCCCCACCGGCGGGCCCCCACCCGGCGGCCCCCTCGGCGGTCTACAGACGCGCACCGCCCCCCTCCTGCCGTGCGCGTCTGCAAACCCGGCTACCGGTGGAAACTCTGTCCCGCCCCGGCCGCGCCACGCCAGCGAACGCCCCGCACATCACCCGGCCGGGCGACCGCGGGTCAGATGTGACCCACGCCGGCCCCCGCCTCCGCGTTGTCCCCGCGCTTGGTGAGCAGGGCGACCAGGACCGCGACCACGGCGACGCCCGCGGCCACCAGGCACGCGAGGCTCATCCCGGAGATGAACGTGTCGTGCGCCACGGAAGTGATCTTGGCGGCGACCGGCGCCGGTATTCCCTTCTGCACCGGCGCCACACCTGCCTGCACCGCCTCCGACGCCTGGTCCAGCTGGGCCGGAGTCAGCGGCGGCAGCCCCGCGCGGGACCAGTTGCCCGGCAGCGCGCTGTCGACCTTGGACGCCATCACCGCGCCGAGCACCGCCGTACCGAGGCTGCCGCCGATCTGCATGGCGGCCTGCTGGAGACCGCCGGCGACACCGGACAGCTCCATGGGCGCGTTGCCCACGATGACCTCGGTCGCGCCGACCATGACCGGGGCGAGGCCGAGGCCGAGGAGGGCGAACCAGATCGACATCACGCCGCTGCCGGTGCCGGCCTTCAGCGTGGACATGCCGTACATCGCGATCGCGGTCGCGGCCATGCCGCCGGCCAGCGGGATCCGCGGGCCGAGCTTGGTGATCGCGGCGCCGGCGAGCGGCGAGGCGACGATCATCATGCCGGTGAGCGGCAGCAGGTGCAGGCCCGCGTTCACCGGGGACATCCCGTGCACGTTCTGGAGGTAGAAGGTCACGAAGAACAGGCCGCCCATGAAGGCGATGGCCATCAGGACCATCAGGACCACACCGGCCGACAGCGGCACGGAACGGAACAGGCCGAGCGGCACGAGCGGTTCGGCGACCCTGGTCTCCCAGAACGCGAAGAACGCGAAGAGGAGGACCGAGGCGGCGATGAAGCCCCAGGTCCTGCCGTCGCCCCAGCCCCAGCCCGGCGCCTTGATGAGGGCCCAGACGAGGCAGAACATCGCGCCGGACAGCAGGGCGATGCCGAGCACGTCGAAGGAGCGCGGGGCGTTGCGCGCGCGGTGGTCGAGCAGGATCAGCAGGCCGAGGACCAGGGCGATGGCGCCGACCGGCACGTTGATGAAGAACACCGACTGCCAGTTGACGTGCTGCACGAGCACGCCGCCGAGGATCGGGCCGCCCGCGGTGGACGCGCCGATCACCATGCCCCAGATGCCGATGGCCATGTTGAGCCGCTCGGCCGGGAACGTGGCCCGCAGCAGGCCGAGCGCGGCCGGCATCAGCAGCGCGCCGAACAGGCCCTGGAAGACGCGGAAGGTGACGACCGCGGCGATGCTGTGGGACAGCCCGATCGCGCCGGAGGCGGCGGCGAAGCCGGTCACGCCGATGAGGAAGGTCTGCCGGTGCCCGAAGCGGTCACCGAGCTTGCCCGCGGTGATCAGGGTGACCGCGAGGGCGAGGAAGTAGGCGTTGGTGATCCACTGCACGTCGGCGAAGGTCGCGTGCAGATGGTCGCGGATGGCCGGGTTGGCGATGGCCACGATGGTGCCGTCCAGGGCCACCATCATGACCCCTACGGCCACGGTGATCAGGGTGAGCCACGGGTGGCCGCGCATCCCGGTGGGCGCGGCCTGCTCCGCCGGGGCCGACGGGGCTCCGTCGCCCGGCCCCGTCGCGTCGATGGTGGTCTGACCAGTCATGCGTTCGAGACTAGTGACAGCCACTGACAGTTGACAAACAGTTTCATAAGTCGGTGACTGACAGGGCAGACTGTCGGTCCACGCCGATCCACTTCGATCAGGCCGGATGTTCGGAAAGGGGCCGTCGAGGGGCCATGGAGACGCTGCGCGAACGCAAGAAGCGGCGCACTCGGGAGTCGCTGCTGCGGGCCGCTCTCGAACTGTTCACCACGCAGGGGTACGAGCGCACGACGGTGGACGAGATCGCCGCGGCCTGCGACGTCTCGCAGCGCACCTTCTTCCGCTACTTCGCGGGCAAGGAGGACGCGGCCTTCGCGGTGCAGGAGACGACGGAGGCCCTCTTCCTGTCCGCCCTGCGCGCCCGGCCGCCGCACGAGGCTCCGATGGAGGCGCTGCGGCACGCCCTCCTCGAGGACTGGGAGCCGATCCGGGAGACCGTCGAGTCCACCGTGCCGATGGAGCTGTATCTGCGGATGTACCGGACGATCGAGTCGACGCCCGCGCTGCTCGCCGCCCATCTGCGCCGCTCGACCGCCGTCGAGGAGTCCCTCGCCCGGCTACTGGCCGAGCGGGAGGGCGTGGACGTGGACACGGACCCCCGGCCGCGGCTCGCGGTGGCGGTGTTCGGCGGGGTGATTCGGGTCACGGAACGGCAGTGGTGCCTGGGCCGGGACTTCAGCCTGGAGGCCGTCAGATCGCTTACCGCCGCCTACCTCGATCAGGTGAGTTCGGCCCTCCAGGGGAACTGGCGCGCGGGCTGAGGCCGTTGGCACCATGCCGCGAAGATCGGCACAAGTGTGTCCGGGGGGCCGCCGACGGGGTGTTCGGCAGATCGACCGGGACCGGCCGAAAAGATCGTTCACCGCGTGTTCGATCTCCGTCGAAACGTGATCCCGGTCACTGGGTTACCGCGAGACCGTCCCGTTCTCCTAGTGTGTCCTCCCAGTGACTTCCTTCGACCCCTCCTCCCCGCAACTCAACGTCTGGCGCGCGATGCTGGCGCTGGCCGTCGTGTTCGTGATGCTCGCCACCACCGGCTGGACCGCCCTGCACACCCACCGCGAGTCGGGCCCGCTCCAGGCGTCGCTCGACCAGTGGACGCACGGCACCCTGCACGGACAGCGGCTGCCGGACCCCGAGGCCGGCCCCGCGCGACTCACCCGCTTCTTCGTCTCGCTCTCCGCCCAGGACCGCGGCCGCCTCGCGCACCGCTATCCGCTCGCGGTGGGCAACATGAACGGCGCGCCGGCCGCCCTGCGCTACCAGGCGAACCACATCGCCCTGGAGCAGCAGCGCGACGTCGAGCGCGAACGGATGCACGACAACCGGCTCAGCACGGCCGGCCAGCAGGACGCCGGCCGTCGTATGCACCGCTACGAGTCGCTGCTGACCCCCGGCCGCCAGATCCTGTCCTTCGACCCGGCGGGCGCCGGCCGCATCGCCGAGGTCTTCGGGAACCTGGCCACGGCGCAGCGGATCTCGGTCGTCGTCCCCGGTGTCGACACCGATCTGCTCACCTTCCAGAAGACCAACCGCCCCTACACCGCCCCGGTCGGCATGGCCAAGGCGCTGTTCGCGGCGGAGCACACCGCCGCCCCGAAGACGCGTACGGCCGTGATCGCCTGGGCCGACTACACCGCCCCCGACGGCCTCGGGGTGGACGCGGCCACCGGGGCACGCGCGGCGGAGGGCTCTCTGCGGCTGAACGCGCTGCTGCGGGCCCTGCCCGGCCGGTCCCCGGTGTCGCTGTTCTGCCACAGCTACGGCTCCGTGCTGTGCGGGGTCGCCGCGCACGACATGCCCGCACGGGTCGCCGACATAGCGGTGGCCGCCAGCCCCGGCATGCGCACCTCCAAGGCCGCCGACCTCGGCACCACCGCGCGCGTGTGGGCCATGCGGGACGCCACCGACTGGATCCAGGACGTGCCGTACCTGGAGCTGGGCGGGCTCGGGCACGGCGCCGATCCGGTCGCCGCCGGCTTCGGGGCGCGGGTGCTGTCCGCGCGGGACGCGCAGGGCCACGCCGGGTACTTCACGCCGGGCACGGACAGCCTGCGCAACCTCGCCGACATCGGCACCGGCGCGTACTCCGCGGTGACGTGCGCCGACGGAAATGACGGGTGCCGCTCCGGTCTGCCCGCCGCGACGACGGCCCAACGCGCGTAGAAACAGCAGGAAGTGCGGTCCGCGAAGGTGGCGACGGAGGAGGTCGGGCCGCATACGATGAGCCGCATGGGTGACGTACTGGCGGGTTTTCATGCCGTCTGGGAGTTCGAGTCCGACTCCGTCCTCATCCGCTACGAACGGGGGATTCGAGCACCGAAGCTGTTCCAGGCGCTCGGAGAGCGGCGGATTCCGCTGTCCGCGCTGGAAGAGGTCACGCTCGCGCCGGGCCGGCGCGGCACCCTCGTCCTGCGGCTGGTGCCCCGAGCGGGCGCGGATCCACTCATGGACGCGGCGGACGGGCAGCTGAAGGAGGGTTCCGATCCGTACCGGCTGGTCGTGCCGGCCGAGCGGGAGTCCCAGGCGGCGTCCTGCGCCGAGGAACTGGCGGCGCTGCTGACGGAGTCGGGGCCGGCCGACCGGTATCTGGTGGCCGCGCCCACGGCGCCGCTCCAGTTCAAGGCGTACGACGGGAAGGCGACGTTCGACGGGACGTCCGTGCAGTTCCGCTGGTCCTGGACGGGCGCGTCCACGGCCAAGTGGAAGGCGGGCGACCGGAGTTACGCGGTCGCCGAGCTCAGCGGGGTGGAGTGGCGCTCGCCGGAGGCCCTGAAGGGGTTCCTGCGGCTGCGCGCCGCGGGCACGGAGCCGGTACCGGAACCCGACCAGGACCCGGCGGCGGTGGTGTTCGGACTGGGCTACGGCCCGGTGCACGAGTCGCTGCCGTTCGCCGCGGCGGTGCTCGCGGCCGTACGCGCGCGCCGGCCGGTGCCCGCGGTGCCGCAGTGCCGCCGCGACCCCGCGGACATCGCCGAGCGGATCAGGCACCTCGGGGAACTGCACCAGGCCGGGCTGGTGACCGACGAGGAGTTCGCCGGCAAGAAGGCCGAGTTGCTGGCCGAGCTCTGAGGCGTCCGCCGGGTCCGGCGGGGCGCGGGGCGGTCGGCCGCGCGGCCCCCGCGTTCCCGCCGGGGCCGGCCTACGCCTCCCTGCCCGCCGACGTGAACGTCATGTCCGCGTACCGGTCGCCCGCCACCTTGCCCGCGATCGGCTCCAGCCGGTCGAGCTCGTCCCCGGTCAGGGTGATCCGGGTCGCGGCCACGTTCTCCTCCACCCGGCTCGCCTTGCGGGTGCCCGGAATGGGGATCACCGGGAGGGAGTCGACCGCGGCGCGCTGCTGGACCCAGGCCAGGGCGATCTGCGCCGGGGTGGCGCCATGGGCGGTGGCGATGGCGCGCAGCGGCTCCAGGAGGGCCGCGTTGGCGGCGGCGTTGTCACCGGTGAAGCGGGGCTGCTGACGGCGGAAGTCGTCGGCCGGCAGATCCTTGTCCGCGTCGGCGAACGCGCCGGTGAGGAAGCCCCGGCCGAGCGGCGAGTACGGCACCAGGGCGACACCCAGCTCCCGCGCGGCCGGCACGACATGCGTCTCGATGTCCCGGCTGAACAGGGACCACTCCGACTGCACGGCCGCGATCGGGTGCACGGCGTGCGCGGCGCGCAGCTCCTCGGCGGTGACCTCGCTGAGGCCCAGGTGCTTGACCTTGCCCTCGCGCACCAGCTCCGCCATCGTGCCCACGCTCTCCTCGATGGGCACGTTCACATCGCGGCGGTGCATGTAGTAGAGGTCGATCACGTCCACGCCGAGCCGCTGGAGGCTGGCCTCGACGGCCGCGCGGATGTACGGGGGGTCGTTGCGGATGATCCGCTTGGTCGGGTCGTCCTCCGGGATGGACAGGGCGAACTTGGTGGCGATCACCACCTCGTCGCGGTGGGCCCGGAAGAACGGGGCGAGGAACCGCTCGTTCTCGCCGGCGCCGTACGCGTCGGCGGTGTCGTAGAGGGTCACGCCCAGCTCCAGGGCGCGGTCCAGGGCGGCGCGCGCCTGGCCGGCGTCGGTGGGGCCGTAGGCGAAGCTCATGCCCATGCAGCCGAGTCCCTGCACACCGACCTCGGGCCCCTGTGCGCCCAGGCGGGCCGTCGGAATCCTGGTGTCGGTCATCGCTTGTTCCCCTCGTCGGCGTAAAAGTTGATCTTGTAGTCGAGCACGGCGAGCGTCTCCCGCAGCTCCGCGATCCGGCCGAGCACGTCCCGGCGGGTCTGCTCCAGCAGCTCCTGCCGCTCCCGGTAGGTCCCGGCTCCCTCGCGCACCAGCTCCGCGTACCTCACCATGTCCGCCACCGGCATGCCGGTCAGCCGCAGCTTGGACACCAGGTGCAGCCAGTCCAGGTCGCGGTTGGTGTAGCGGCGCTGACCGGTGTGCGAGCGGTCGACGTGCGGCATCAGGCCGATCCGTTCGTACCAGCGCAGCGTGTGCGCGGTCAGGCCGGTGCAGGCGACGACCTCGCTGATCGTGTAGCTGTCCTGGCCGTCCGGGCGCGGGTGGCGCGGGGGCCGGGCGGAGCAGATGTCGGCGGGGTGGGAGTCCTCGAGCGTCGCAGGCGTGGTCTGCATCACCGTCATGCCTCAACGCTATGACGTTGGAGTGCGCTCCAAGCAAGCCGAGCCGGTGAGAAATCCGCACGACCGGGCGCCGGGCCGGTGGATAGCCTGCGGGCCATGAGTCTCGCACGCCGGGCCGCGCCCGAGGATGCCGCCGAAGTACTGCGCCTGCGCCAGGTCATGATCGACTCGCTGGACCGGCCGGGCTTCACCGGAGAGACGGGCTGGCAGGCCGAGTCCCTGCCGCTGCTGCGCGAGCGGCTCGCCGGCGCCGGCAGCGACGGCGGCGGTGACTTCGCGGCGTTCGTCGTCGAGTCGCCGGACCGGCCGGGCGCGCTGGCCGCGCTGGCGGCGGGCACCGTGGACTACCGCGTCGGCACCCCCCTCAACCCGCGGGGCCGGGTCGGCTACGTGTTCAGCGTGGCCACCGACCCGGACGCCCGGCGCCGGGGCTACGCGCGGGCGTGCATGGACGAGCTGCTGACCTGGTTCCGGGAGCGGGGCGCCGGTCATGTCCTGCTCACCGCCTCGCCGGACGCGCGGCCGCTGTACGAGTCGCTGGGCTTCACCCGTGATCCCGACCCGTCGATGCGGCTCGTGCTGTGAGCCGCATAGGCTCGGCGGCATGTCGTTGAACAGCCTGGCGTCGATCGAGAACTGGCCCGTGCCCACCGCGGCCGCGGGTGTCGTCCGAGCCGACGGGACCGTGCTCGGGACGCACGGACCCCTCGCCCACCGCTTCCCCCTCGCCTCGGTCACCAAGCCGCTGGCCGCCTACGCGGCGCTGGTGGCGTACGAGGAGGGGGCGATCGAGCTGGACGAGCCGGCCGGGCCGCCCGGCGCGACGGTGCGGCATCTGCTCGCGCACACCTCGGGACTCGCCTTCGACGAGCACCGGGTGATGGCACCGCCCGGAGAGCGGCGGCTGTACTCCAACGCCGGGTTCGAGCAGCTCGGCGACCACATCGCCAAGGCGACGGACATCCCGTTCGCGGACTACGCGCGGCAGGCGGTGCTGGAGCCGCTGGGCATGACGTCCACCTCGCTCGCCGGCTCCCCGGCGAAGGACGGCGTCTCGACGGTGGCGGACCTGCTGCGGTTCGCGGCGGAGGTGCAGGCACCCCGGCTGCTGGACGCGCGTACGGTCGTGGAGGCGATGACCGTCCAATTCCCCGGCGCCAAGGGCGTGCTGCCGGGCTACGGCCACCAGAACCCGAACGACTGGGGCCTCGGCTTCGAGATCCGCGACGGCAAGTCCCCGCACTGGACCGGGAGTTCCTCCTCCCCGCGCACCTTCGGCCACTTCGGGCAGGCCGGCACCTTCCTGTGGATCGACCCGGACGCGGGCCTCGCCTGCACCGCCCTGGCCGACCGCGCCTTCGGCCCCTGGGCCGTCGAGGCATGGCCGGTCCTCACCGACGCGGTGCTGGCCGAGACGCGCGGCGTGCGCTGACCAGCGGTCCGGCGGCCTCCCCCGGCCGCAGCACGGGCGACCTGACCGCCTGGCGCGACGGCGAGGGCCGAGCCGTCAGCCGGTCATCTCCCACACCAGCAGCTCGGCCGGGGTCACCGCCACCGCCGACAGGTCCCGCGCGCCGGTGATCCGGGCCGCGTCCCCCGCGCCCAGCTCCACGCCGTCCAGCAGCGCCCCGCCGCGCACCACGTGGACGTACAGGTACGGCGCGTCCGGTACGGCCGTCCGCTCCCCCGCGCCCAGCCGGCGCACATGCAGCACCGCGCCCGCGGCCGGGACGGCGTAGGGGGTGGCGTCGGCGATGCCCGGCACGATGTCGTACGACGGTTCGCCGCCCGGCTCCCGCGGCGCCAGCCACATCTGGAGGAAGGCCAGGGGGCCCGGCCCGTCGTTGCGTTCGACGTGCCGGACGCCCGCCGCCGCGCTGAGGTGCTGGACGTCGCCCGGACGCACGGTGCGCCGGTGGCCCGAGGAGTCGCGGTGGGTCAGCTCGCCCTCGATCACCCAGGTGACGATCTCGGTGTGGCTGTGCGGGTGTTCGCCGAATCCGGCGCCGGGCGCGAGCCGTTCCTCGTTGCAGGCGATCAGCGGGCCGAAGCGCACATTTCCGGGGTCGTAGTGCGGGCCGAAGGAGAAGGCGTGGCGGGTCTCGATCCCGGCCGCCGGGTCCCCGCCCGGATAGCGCTCGGCGGCGCGCCGTACGTCGATCACGAGCCCACCGTAGCCCCGCGCCCGGTGCGCGCGGACGCCGGGTCGCCGACCCGCCGACGCATGGTCCCGTCCGGATAAGGCACCCTTGTCCCCGTGCCCGAACCCGAATCCCACCCTGGTGACCCCGCGGCATCCGCCGCCCATACGCACGCCGCGACCCTGAAACGGCTGGAGAAGTCCTCCGGGAGTCTCGCCGCCCAGGCCATCGCGCGGATGGACGAGACCCTGCCGTGGTACCGGGCCATGCCCCCGGAGAACCGGTCCTGGATCGGGCTGGTCGCCCAGGCGGGCATCGCGGCGTTCACCGAGTGGTTCCGGCATCCGGGCGCCCCGCAGGCGATCTCCACGGACGTCTTCGGGACCGCGCCGCGCGAGCTGACGCGGGCGATCACGCTGCGGCAGACCGTGGAGATGGTGCGCACCACCATCGAGGTCATGGAGAGCGCCATCGACGAGGTGGCCGCGCCGGGTGACGAACGGGTGCTGCGCGAGGCGCTGCTGGTGTACGCGCGGGAGATCGCCTTCGCGACCGCCCAGGTGTACGCCCAGGCCGCCGAGGCACGCGGTGCCTGGGACGCGCGCCTGGAGTCGCTGGTGGTCAACGCCGTGCTCAGCGGCGAGGCCGACGAGGGCGCGGTCAGCCGGGCCGCGGCGCTGGGCTGGAACTCGCCGGAGCATGTGTGCGTCGTCCTCGGCACCGCGCCGGACGGGGACAGCGAGCTGACCGTGGAGGCGATCCGGCGGGCCGCGCGGCACGCCAAGCTCCAGGTGCTCACCGGCGTCCTCGGGGACCGCCTGGTGGTGATCGCGGGCGGCAGCAACAACCCGCTCGCGGTGGCCAAGTCGCTGATCGGGCCGTACGCGGCCGGTCCGGTGGTCGCCGGTCCGGTGGTACCGGACCTGCTGGCCGCCACCCGGTCCGCGCAGGCCGCCGCGGCAGGGCTGAAGGCGTGCACGGCGTGGCAGGACGCGCCGCGGCCCGTGCTGGCGGACGATCTGCTGCCGGAGCGCGCGATCGCGGGCGACCCGAGCGCCCGTGAGCAGTTGGTGGAGGAGATCTACAGACCGCTGGGAGAGGCCGGATCGGCGCTCCTGGAGACCCTGAGTGTGTACCTGGAGCAGGCGAGCAGCCTGGAGGGCGCGGCGCGGATGCTTTTCGTTCACCCGAACACCGTGCGCTACCGGCTCCGACGTGTGACAGACGTCACCGGGTGGTCGCCTTCGGATGTACGATCCGCGTTCACGCTGCGGATCGCGCTGATCCTGGGGCGCCTGGCCGACGGTGACCCCCAGGCATAGGGTTTTGTCGGAGGTCAACAAAAGCCCTCCATGTTCTTCGTCCCTGTCCCCACGGGCGGCCGTGCCCGTACCCAAGAGAGAGTGTGAGAGTGCTCGTACTCGTCGCTCCCGGCCAGGGCGCCCAGACGCCCGGCTTCCTGACCCCCTGGCTCGAACTCCCCGGTGCCGCCGACCGTGTCGCCGCCTGGTCGGACGCCATCGGCCTCGACCTGGTGCACTACGGGACCCAGGCCGACGCCGACGCGATCCGGGACACCGCCGTGGCCCAGCCGCTGCTGGTCGCCGCCGGGATCCTGTCCGCCGCGGCACTCGGTGCCATGTCGGAGATCGCGCCGGGCGCGGTGGCCGGGCACAGCGTCGGCGAGATCACCGCGGCCGCCTTCGCGGGCGTGCTGTCGGACGCCGCGGCCCTGAAGCTGGTCCGCACCCGCGGCCTCGCCATGGCGGAGGCCGCCGCGATCACCGAGACCGGCATGTCCGCGCTGCTCGGCGGCGACCCGGAGACCTCGGTCGCGCACCTGGAGAAGCTGGGCCTGACGCCGGCGAACGTCAACGGCGCGGGGCAGATCGTCGCGGCGGGCACGCTGGAGCAGCTGGCCGCGCTGAACGAGGACAAGCCCGAGGGCGTGCGCAAGGTCGTCCCGCTCAAGGTGGCCGGTGCCTTCCACACCCGGCACATGGCTCCCGCGGTCGATGCGCTGGCCGGGGCCGCCGCCGGGCTCGCGCCCGCCGATCCCAAGATCGCCTACGTCTCCAACAAGGACGGCAGGACCGTCGCCTCCGGCGGCGAGGTGCTGGAGCGCCTGGTCGGCCAGGTGGCCAACCCGGTGCGCTGGGACCTGTGCATGGAGACGTTCAAGGAACTGGGTGTCACCGCGCTCATCGAGGTGTGCCCCGGCGGCACGCTCACCGGACTGGCCAAGCGGGCGCTGCCCGGCGTCAAGACGCTGGCCCTGAAGACCCCCGACGACCTCGACGCGGCCCGTGCGCTCATCACCGAGCACGTCGACGCCTGACGCCTAAGGAGCCGTAGATGGCGAAGATCAAGCCCAGCAAGGGCGCCCCGTACGCGCGCATCCTCGGTGTCGGCGGCTACCGCCCGACCCGTGTGGTGCCCAACGAGGTGATCCTGGAGAAGATCGACTCCTCCGACGAGTGGATCCGCTCCCGCTCCGGCATCGAGACCCGGCACTGGGCGGGCCCCGAGGAGACGGTCGCCGCGATGTCGGTCGAGGCGGCCGGCAAGGCGATCGCCGACGCCGGTATCGACGCCTCGCGGATCGGCGCGGTCGTCGTCTCGACGGTGTCGCACTTCGCCCAGACCCCGGCCATCGCCACCTCGATCGCCGACCAGCTCGGCACCGACAAGGCGGCCGCCTTCGACATCTCGGCCGGCTGCGCGGGCTTCGGCTACGGCCTCACCCTGGCCAAGGGCATGGTGGTGGAGGGCTCCGCCGAGTACGTCGTGGTGATCGGCGTGGAGCGGCTCAGCGACCTGACCGACCTGGAGGACCGGGCCACGGCCTTCCTGTTCGGCGACGGCGCCGGCGCGGTCGTGGTGGGCCCCTCCGAGGAGCCGGCCATCGGCCCGACCGTATGGGGCTCCGAGGGTGACAAGTCCGACATCATCAAGCAGACCGTCCCGTGGGACCGCTTCCACATCGGCGACGTCGGCGAGCTCCCGCTGGACAGCGCGGGGAACATCAAGTTCCCCGCGATCACGCAGGAGGGCCAGGCGGTGTTCCGCTGGGCCGTGTTCGAGATGGCGAAGGTCGCCCAGCAGGCGCTGGACGCGGCCGGGATCACCTCGGAAGACCTGGACGTCTTCATCCCGCACCAGGCCAATGTGCGGATCATCGACTCGATGGTGAAGACTCTCAAGCTGCCGGAGCATGTCACGGTCGCCCGTGACATCCGCACCACCGGCAACACCTCGGCCGCCTCGATCCCGCTCGCCATGGAGCGGCTCCTGGCGACCGGGGAGGCCAAGAGCGGCGACACCGCGCTCGTCATCGGATTCGGGGCGGGTCTCGTCTACGCCGCCACGGTCGTTACCCTCCCCTAGGCACTCCGTGCCGGATCATGCGATCCGGTGGGGAGACCAATGCCACCAACCCGTCTGGATTATCGAAGAAGGAGCGCCTGACATGGCCGCCACCAAGGAAGAGATCGTCGAGGGTCTCGCGGAAATCGTGAACGAGATCGCCGGTATCCCGGTCGAGGACGTCGAGCTGGACAAGTCCTTCACCGACGACCTGGACGTCGACTCGCTGTCCATGGTCGAGGTCGTCGTCGCCGCCGAGGAGCGCTTCGACGTGAAGATCCCGGACGAGGACGTCAAGAACCTCAAGACCGTCGGCGACGCGACCGACTACATCCTCAAGCACCAGGCCTGAGCCATTCGCTGAGGCCCTCTGGTCCGGCAGGCCGCGAGGCCGCCGGGCTGCAAGGCCCCGCCACCCGGCGGTGGCGCCGTAGATTCCCGCATCCGTTGGAGAAAGAATTCCCGTGAGCCCGACCAATCGCACCGTGGTCGTCACCGGTATCGGCGCAACCACACCGCTGGGTGGCGACGCAGCCTCGTTCTGGGAGGCCCTGGTCGCCGGCACGTCCGGTGTCCGCCTCCTGGAAGAAGACTGGGCGGCGGACCTGCCGGTCCGCATCGCCGCCCGGATCGCCGTCGAGCCGGGTGAGATCCTCCCCCGGCCGCAGGCCCGCAAGCTCGACCGCTCGGCGCAGTTCGCGCTGATCGCCGCGCGCGAGGCGTGGCAGGACGCCGGCTTCACCGCCAGGGCCGGCGAGGACGCCTCGGTCAACCCCGACCGGCTCGGCGCGGTCATCGCCTCCGGCATCGGCGGCGTGACCACGCTCCTCGACCAGTACGACGTGCTGCGGGAGAAGGGCGTCCGCCGCGTCTCCCCGCACACCGTGCCGATGCTCATGCCCAACTCCCCGGCAGCCAACGTCGGTATCGACCTGGGCGCGCGCGCCGGCGTGCACACCCCCGTCTCGGCCTGCGCCTCGGGCGCGGAGGCCATCGGGTACGCGGTCGAGATGATCCGCACCGGGCGTGCGGACGTGGTCATCGCCGGTGGCACCGAGGCCGCGATCCACCCGCTGCCCATCGCCGCGTTCGGCAACATGATGGCGATGTCCAAGAACAACGACGACCCGACGGGCGCGTCCCGGCCCTTCGACGCGGGCCGCGACGGCTTCGTGCTCGGCGAGGGCGCCGGTGTGATCATCCTGGAGTCCGAGGAGCACGCGAAGGCCCGCGGCGCCCGGATCTACGTGGAGGCGGTCGGCCAGGGCATCTCCGCCGACAGCCACCACATCACGCAGCCGGAGCCCTCGGGCAACGGCATCGCGCAGGCGCTCCAGAACCTGATGGACAACACGGACCTGAAGCCGGCCGAGGTCGTGCACGTCAACGCGCACGCCACGTCCACCCCGCAGGGCGATGTCGCCGAGATCAAGGCGCTGTGGAAGGTGTTCGGCGACGACGTCGAGCACATGGCGATCTCCGCCACGAAGTCGATGACCGGTCACCTGCTCGGCGGCGCCGGCGGCATCGAGACCGTGGCGTCGATCCTGGCGCTGGTGAACCGCACGGCGCCGCCGACGATCAACGTGAAGGACCTCGACGCCGAGGTCAACGCGGACATCGTGGTCGGCGAGGCGCGGCAGTTGCCGCAGGGCCGGATCGCCGCGCTGAACGACTCGTTCGGCTTCGGCGGCCACAACGTGGTGCTGGCGTTCCGCACGATCTAGTACGTGCCTGCGAGTACGCACAGGGAAGGGCCCCCACCGGCTGGTGGGGGCCCTTCCCGCGTCCATGGACCACCGGGTGGTACTCAGACCACCTGGTGCAGCCACCGCACCGGCGCGCCCTCGCCCGCGTAGCGGAACGGTTCCAGTTCGTCGTCCCACGGCTTGCCGAGCAGCTTGGCGATCTCGGCCTCCAGGTCGGTCTCCTCGCGCTGGGAGCGGGTGAGGGCGGCGCGCAGCCGGTCCTCGGGGATGAGGATGTCGCCGTGGATGCCGGTGACGGCGTGGAAGATGCCCAGGTCGGGGGTGCAGCTGTAGCGCTCGCCCTCGGCGGTGGCGCAGGGTTCCGCGGTGACCTCGAAGCGCAGCAGGTGCCAGCCGCGCAGCGCGGAGGCGAGCTTGGAGGCGGTGCCGGGCCGGCCCTGCCAGGAGAACTCCGAGCGCCAGGTGCCGGGGGCCGCGGGCTGCCGGATCCAGTCCAGGTTGACGCGCGTGCCGAGCACCCCCGCGACGGCCCACTCGACGTGCGGGCACAGCGCGCGCGGCGCGGAGTGCACGTACAGAACTCCACGTGTCGTCACCGGAACCTCCGGGCAGAGCGGGACATCTTGCTGGCTTGCTGGCGGCCGTGGCACGAACGGCCGCGCTGATGGCGAGGCTACCTTGCGGCGGGGCAAGGAGGGTGACGTACCGTCGGTCCCGGTGCCAGGAATCCTTCACCATTCACCCAGTGGGACGCTTGTACGGGCCCCGTTCGTTCCAGCGGCCCGGACACCGGGAACCCTCGCACGTTGTCATGGGGAAAGCACCACTTCGAGCGAGGAGAACACCAGGGATGCGGAAGCGAAGCCACCGGGCGCGGCTCGCCCTGGCCGTGGCGGCGGCCACCGTGCTGGGCGTCGCCGGGTGCGACACCGGGGGCTCGGCCGCGACTCGGGGCACCGCGGCCAGGGCCGCCAAGGCGCCGCTGTGGAACCGCAGTCCGGCCTCGATCGCCGCGGTCGGCGACTCCATCACCCGTGGCTTCGACGCGTGCACGGTGCTGTCGGACTGCCCCGAGGTGTCCTGGGCGACGGGCAGCGACGCCCAGGTGGACAGTCTGGCGGTGCGGCTGCTCGGTGCGCGGGGCGCGGCCGCGCACAGCTGGAACTACGCGATGACGGGCGCCCGGATGGCGGATCTTTCGCAGCAGATGGCGGACGCGGCGAGTCGCGACCCGGAACTGGTCACGGTGCTGGTGGGCGCGAACGACGCCTGCCGCTCCTCCACGAGGGCGATGACCCCGGTCGCCGGCTTCCGCGCGGACTTCGAGGAGGCCCTGCGCACGCTGCGCGCGACCGCGCCCAGGACGCAGGTGTACGTCGCGAGCGTGCCGAACCTGAAGCGGCTCTGGGAGCAGGGCCGGGGCAATCCGCTGGGCAAGGAGGTGTGGAAGCTCGGCATCTGCCCCTCGATGCTGGGCGACGCCGACGACCTGGGCGCGGCGGCCGAGCACCGGCGCGACCAGGTGGCGGACCGGGTGGTCGCCTACAACAAGGTGCTGAAGGAGGTCTGCGCCGCCGACCGCCGCTGCCGCTTCGACGGCGACGCGGTGTACGACTACCGCTTCGGCACCGGCCAGCTCAGCCAGTGGGACTGGTTCCACCCCAGCAAGGACGGCCAGGCCCGGCTGGCGGCGATCGCGTACCGGACGGTCACGGCCGCCGGTCCGGTGGCGTAGCGTCCGCCTCCCGGTACCGGGCCAGTTCGGCGGCCAGGCGGCGCATGGCCGTCCGGTTGGCGCGGCGCATCGTGGCGCGGACGACGGGGGCCAGCAGGCGTTCGGGCAGCGGGGCGCGCAGCCAGGTGTAGGTGAAGGAGACGCGGCTGCCGCCGTCCGGGAGCGGGGCGATGGTGTATATGCCGTGGGCCTGGCGGCGGCCGGCGGCGCTGACGTTGTGCTCGACGATGCGGTGCGGCGGGCGGGAGTTGATGACCTCGATGCCGACGTCGGTCCTGGTGCCGCCCAGGGCGGCGGTGACGGTGGCGCGGGCGCCGAAGCCGCGGCTCGGGCCGCTGCAGCGCCAGTCGGTCAGGTAGTGGTCGGTGAACCGCTCGTGGTGGGCCAGCACATCGAGGAAGTCGTGGACCTGTGCGGGCGGGCAGGGAACCTGGGTCGACACGGTGACGGGTCGCATGACCGCACGCTACAGAGGTCCGGGGCGGTCACCTAGGGTTTTGGCATGAGCGAACTCTTCGGCACACTTCCCGACGGCACCGAGGTCCACCGCTGGACGCTGGAGCGGGGCGGCACGCGGGTGGAGATCCTGACGTACGGCGGGATCGTACGGTCCGTCGAGGTGCCGGACCGGGCGGGCCGGACGGCGGACGTGGTGCTCGGGTTCCCCGGCCTCGACGGCTACCTCGCGCATCCGGAGCCGTACCTGGGCGCGCTGGTCGGGCGGTACGCCAACCGGCTCGCGGGGGCGCGGTTCGCGCTGGACGACGCGGTGTACGCCCTGGAGCCGAACGAGGGGCCGCATCTGCTGCACGGGGGTGCGCGCGGGTTCGACAAGCGGGTGTGGGAGGCGACGGCGGTCGGGCACGGGGTGCGGCTGGCGCGGGTGAGTCCGCACGGCGAGGAGGGCTTCCCCGGCCGGCTCGACGTGGTGGTGACGTACACGCTGGACGCGTCCGGTGCGCTGCGGATCGCGTACGAGGCGACGACGGACGCGCCGACGGTGGTCGCGCTCACCAGCCACGGCTACTTCAACCTCGCGGGCGCCGGGACCGGTTCGGCCGCCGGGCACGAACTGCGGCTCGCCGCCTCCCGGTTGACGCCGGTCACCGGGGAGCTGATCCCGACGGGCGAGCTGCGCGACGTGACCGGCTCGCGCTTCGACTTCCGCGAGGCCCGCAAGGTGGGCACGGGCTACGACCACAACTTCGTGCTCGACAAGGGAGTCACGGCCGCCCCCGAGGAGGTCGCCGAGCTGCACGACCCCTCCTCCGGCCGCACCCTCACGGTCTCCACCACCGAGCCCGGCCTCCAGCTCTACACCGGCGACCACCTCCCCGCGCCCTTCGCCCCCGGCGACGGGATCGCCCTGGAGACCCAGCACTTCCCGGACTCCCCGAACCACCCGTCCTTCCCGTCCACGGTGCTGCGCCCCGGCGAGGTGTACCGCTCCGAGACGGTGTACGCCTTCTCCGTGCGCTGAACCCGCCGGCCCCGCCTGATGCGGTCAGGCCAGGGACTCCGGTGCGGGTACGACGACGCCGTACAGGTCGGCGACGGTGGCCAGGGCGCCGAGGTGGACCGCGGGGGCGTCCAGTTCCCCGCCGGTGACCGGCAGCGCGCGGGTGGCGCAGGCGTCGGCGACCACCGTGGGGCGGTTGCCGCGCAGGAAGGCGCCCTGGGCGGTGAAGGCGACGCACATGTGGGTCATGAATCCGGCGATGACCAGGTCGCCGCGGCCGGCCTCGTCCACCAGCCGGCCCAGTCCGGTGCCGTGGAAGGCGTCGGGCGCCTGCTTGACGACGACGGGCTCGCCCTCGGCCGGGGCGACGCTCGGGTGGATCCGCCCGATCTCGGCGCGGATGTCGTAGGGGGTGCCCTCGCCGCCGTCGTTGACGACGTGGATGACCGGGGTGCCTTCCCGGCGGGCGCGCTCCAGCAGCCGGGCCGCCGCGCCGAGGGCGGGACGCCAGCCGTCCAGCTCCATCACGCCGGTGGTGTAGGTGTTCTGGTAGTCGATCAGGACCAGCGTGGCGCCGGCGAGCTTCGGGGGTGTGTCGTCGAAGCCGTTCAGCTGACGCAGCGTCGTTCGGGGCATGGCAGAACCACCTTGTGCGGTCGGGAGTCGGGAGCGGCGCACCGATGCGGCGGCCGGTGCCCTCGACGCTATGGCGCTCCCCCGCACGTCGGCAATGACGTCTAACATGCAGAAACCGACGCCGCACAAGCGGACATCGCCGCGTTCCACCGCCAGGGGGGTCTGTGCACACCGTCGACCGGCTGATCGTTATCGTCCTCTTCGACCAGGTCGACCTGCTCGATGTCACGGGGCCGCCGGAGGTCTTCCATCTCGCCCGGCGGGAGACGGAGGAGGCCGCGGCGTACGAGGTCCTCCTCGCGGCCGGGACCCCGGATCCCGTCGTCACGGCCGCCGGGGTGCGGGTGCTGCCCGATGCCACCTTCGACGCGCTGGCGGCCCGGAGCATCGACACCGTGATCGTGCCGGGCGCGGTCGAGGCCGACGGCGACGGCCGGCTGCGGCCGGCGGTGGATCCGGTGGTCGTACGGCGGGTGCGGGCGCTCGCCCCGCGGGCCCGGCGGATCGCCTCGGTCTGCGTCGGGGCGCACATCCTCGCGGCCGCCGGGCTCCTCGACGGCAAGCGGGCCACCACGCACTGGTCGACCGCGCCGCAGCTCGCCGCCGACCACCCGGCCGTCCGGGTCGACGCCGACCCGATCTTCATCCGCCAGGGCGAGGTGTGGACCGGCGCCGGCATCAGCGCCTGCCTCGACCTGTCCCTCGCGCTGATCGCGGACGACCTCGGCGAGGCGGTCGCGCTGCGGGTCGCCCGGCAATTGGTGATGTACCTGAAACGGCCCGGCGGGCAGAGCCAGTTCAGCGTCCCGCTGGAGCAGCCGTCCACGACCCGGCGGATCGAGGACCTGCGCCACTACATCCTGCGCCACCTCGCCGAGCCCCTCACGGTCGGCCGGCTCGCCGGGTACGCCCACATCAGCGACCGGCAGCTCACCCGGATCTTCAAGAACGAGCTGGGCACGACCCCGCACGCCTACATCGAGTCGGTCCGCGTCGAACGCGCCCGCAACGAGCTGGAGTCCACAGACGCCACCCTCGAACGCATCGCCGCCGCCTGCGGGTTCGGCACCCCCGACACCCTCGTCCGGGCCTTCCGCCGCAGGCTGGACACCACGCCGACGGAATACCGCCGCCGCTTCCGCACGACGCCCGGCTGAGATCCCGGCGCGGTCAGCCGTCCGTGGCCCGCGCGGGGGAGGCGGGCTCGGATTCCGCCGGGCCGGACTCCTCGTCCAGCAGGTCCCGCGCCAGCAGGGTCGCGCCGGCCACCGCGCCGGGCATCAGGAAGACGGCGACGAAGGGGACGAGGAAGGCGAGGCCGAGCGGGGTGCCGTAGCCCCAGACCAGGAGGCGGCGGGAGCGCAGGAGGGCGAGACGGGCGCGCAGGTCGAGGCCCCGGCGCTGCAAGGGGATCGAGGTCAGCTCCTCCGCGAGGAAGAAGCCGGTCACGAAGAAGCCCAGCACCGGTATCACCGTCTGGCCGACGACCGGCAGCAGGCCGAGCGCGAACAGCAGGACGCCCCACACCGCCGCCCGGACCAGGACGCGGACGCTGTCGCGGGCCGACAGCCACAGCTCGCGCCAGAAGGGGAGCGCGGACCGGGGGGCCGTACCGTCGGGCGACCGGGAGGCGTCCACCCGCTCCGAGAGGTTGTCGTAGAACGGCTGTCCGATGATCAGCGTCACCGCGGTGAAGGTGAGCACCGCCAGCAGCAGCCCCAGCGCGAACAGCACCGCCGTGAGGAAACCCCGGAACAGCGTGCCCCAGGGGCCCGGCCAGTGGTCCGCGAAGGGCGTGGCCCCAGTCACCGCGTCGTCGCCCCATATGGCCAGCGCGATCAGCGCGGCCACGTACAGGACCAGTGCTATCAGGCCCGGCAGCAGGGCGAGACCGTACTGCCGGCCGTGCCGCGCCACCCACCGCTGGCCCTCGACCAGGTACTTGAATCCCGCCCCCAGATCACGCATGGCGGAAACCTTACGCGTCGAGCACGCGCCGCAGCAGATCCCGCAGCGTCCCCCGCTCCTGCGCCGACAGTCCCGCCAGCGGCTCGCGCGCGAAGTGCAGCCCCTCCCGCAGTTCGCGGGCCACCCGCAGCCCCTCCTCCGTGGCCGCCGCCATCTTGACGCGGCGGTCGGCGGGGTCCGGGCGGCGCTCGGCGAGGCCCCGCGCCTCCAGGCGGTCCATGATCCCCGTCACGTTCGACGGCTCGCACTTGAGCTTCTGTGCGAGCTTGCGCATGGGCAGCGGCCCGAGGGAGAGCAGGCTGAGGAGCTTGGCCTGCGCACCGGTCAGGGCGTGCTCGGCCGCCGCCTCGTCGTAGTCCGCGTGATAGCGCGCCACGACCTCGGCGATCAGTTCGACGACGTCCAGGGTGAGCTGGTCCGGACGGCGGGGATGCGGTGGTGCCATACCCCCCAGCCTACCCGGTTACTTGACAATCTTAAATATTCAGCCTAACCATTGTTTCAGGTAGTGAAATAAATGAAAGGCACCACCGCGATGACGACGAACATCAACCGCGAATGGCACCTGCTCAGCCGCCCCGTCGGCTGGCCGAAGCCGGAGGACTTCGCGCTCGTGGAGACGCCCGTCCCCACGCCGGGCGAGGGGCAGATCCTGGTACGGAACACGTACCTCTCCGTGGACCCGTACATGCGGGGCCGGATGAGTGCCGCGAAGTCGTACGTCGAGCCGTTCGAGCTGGGCAAGGCCATGCAGGGCGGCGCGGTCGGCGAGGTGATCGAGTCCCGCGCCGAGGGGATCGCCGCCGGCGACCACGTGCTGCACTTCCTCGGCTGGCGCGAGTACGCCGTGCTGGACGCGGAGCACGCCGTGAAGGTCGACCCGGAGGCCGCGCCGCTGTCGGCGTACCTCGGGGTGCTCGGCATGACCGGGCTGACCGCGTACGCGGGCCTGCTGCGCACCGCCTCCTTCAAGGAGGGCGACATCGTGTTCGTCTCCGGCGCCGCCGGGGCCGTCGGCAGCCAGGTGGGGCAGATCGCGAAGCTCAAGGGTGCCTCGCGGGTCATCGGCTCGGCCGGCTCGGACGAGAAGGTGCGGCTGCTGGTGGAGGAGTACGGCTTCGACGCGGCGTTCAACTACAAGAACGGCCCGGTGTCCAAGCAGCTGCGCGAGGCCGCGCCCGACGGGATCGACGTGTACTTCGACAACGTCGGCGGGGACCACCTGGAGGCGGCGATCGGCTCGCTGCGAGAGGGCGGCCGGATCGCCGTCTGCGGCATGATCTCGGTCTACAACGACACCGAGCCCGCGCCCGGCCCGCGCAACCTGGCGCGGCTGATCCAGACGCGGGGCCGGATCGAGGGCTTCCTCGTCAACGACCACCGCGACCTCCAGCCGCAGTTCGTGCGGGAGGTCGGGCCGTGGGTGGCCTCGGGACGGCTGAAGTACCGGGAGACCGTGGTGGAGGGCATCGAGAACACCCTGGAGGCGTTCCTGGGGCTGCTGCGCGGCGACAACACCGGGAAGATGGTCGTCAAGCCGTAGCCCATGGGCATTCCGGGCCACTGGGTGGGGATGCGCCTCCCCACCCGTGAGGGCCGTCACCCGGCGGCCGTCGCCGCCCGGTGCACCGCCCGTACCAGCCGGTCGTTCTCCGGCGCCGCTCCGTAGGGGAAGGTGAAGCGGCGCCGGGTGTACCCGTACGCCAGGCCGGCGTGCGGGTCGGCGAACGCCTGGGTGCCGTTGGCGCCGCTGTGGCCCACGGAGCCGGCGCCCAGGACGGGGTGCCAGAGGTCGGCGGTGGCCTGGAAGCCGAGGCCGAAGGACCGGTGGTCGCGGGTCACCAGGTCGTAGCCGGCGGAGTGGATCCGGCCGAACTCCGCGATCGTGTCCGCCTTCAGCAGCGGCGCCTTGCCGTCGACCTCCCCGATCATCGCCGCGTACATCCGCGCGAGCCCCCGCGCCGAGGCGATCCCGCCCGCCGAGGCGGGGCCCTTGGCGCGGATCAGCGGGTCCTCGTACAGCCGCTCCAGGACGGTCGGTTCGGCGCCGTGCCGGTTGAAGGCGATCGCCTCCAGGGTGTGCGGGCCGCGCGGCGAGGCGTCGATGAGCGCCTGCTGTCCGGGGGTGGGGAGCAGCGGCTGGGGGCCGCGGAAGCGGGGTTCGGCGGTGGCCGGCAGGCCCAGGTGGAAGTCCAGCCCGTAGGGGACGCGGACCCGGTCCTCGTACAGGTCCTGGATCGTACGGCCCGTCGCCCGGCGCACCACCTCGCCCGTCAGCGCGCCGATGACCAGCGCGTGATAGCCGAACGCGGCTCCCGGTCGCCAGAACGGCCGCTGGTCGGCGAGGTGTTCGGCGACCGCACGGTCGTCCGCCAGCTCGGCGCGGGTGAACCCGGCGTCCGTGCCGACCAGTCCGGCCCGGTGTGCGAGCAGGTCCCTGAGGGTCAGCTCGCCCTTGCCCTCGGTGGTGAACTCCGGCCAGTAGTAGGTGACTTTGCGGTTCAGCTCCAGCGTGCCGTCCTGCACCAGCAGCGCCGCGACCAGGTGGGCCGCGCCCTTGGTGGCGGAGAAGACGCCGTACAGCGCCTCGCCCGTCCCGCTCGGGCCCGCCCACAGGTCCACGACGCACCGCCCGCGCACGTAGGCGCACAACTGACCCTCGTAGTCGTCCCGTTCGGCCGCGACTAATGCGGCGAATTCCTCCCTGACCGCCTCGAACCCCTCGGCGACCGTGCCGTGCACGGCGTTGTTCTGCGTCATCCGCACTCCTTCGGAACCTGTCCCTGTAACGACTCAACCGCCGTGACGTCCCTTCGGTGTCATCGATGCCCCGAACGGCCGATGGCATGGGAGAGGCGCAATTCCGGCGGTCCGGTGCCGTTCAGGTCCCGATCAGGTGCACCACCAAAGGAAGCGGTCGCAGGTGCGGGTCGGGGACGGCGCCGGGGGTGGCGCGGAGGTCGCGGGGGCGGTGGTGGGGGGCGGGGCGGCCGGCGGTGTCGTGGGCGCGGTGCTGGGGACCGTGACGGGCGAGCCGCCGCCGGTGGTCGCGGACGGCGGCGCCTTTGCCGTACCGGTTGCGGAGGCGGAGGGCGAGGCGGAGCCGCTGGCCCCCGCGGACGGGGACCCGCTCACGGAGGCCGTCGCGCCGGAGGTCGCCGGGCCGTTGGCGGCCTGGAGCGGGGCGGTCGTCCGACCCGAGGGGCTGGAGCCGCCCTGATCGTCGGCCGAGGTGTCCTTGACGGTGGCCGTACCGCCGCCGGTGAAGGGCAGTGGCGCGTCGGTGCCGAGTTCGGCGAGGCCGAGGCCGGCCGCCGCGAGCAGGAAGCCGGCGGCGAGGAGGACGGTACGGCGACGCCGCCGACGGTGTGCGGCGGCCTTGCGGCTCCGCCGCTCCGCCCGGCCCCCTGCGGGCTCCGGGAGCTCTCCCCCCATCCCCTGTCCGGGCTCCCCGGCTTCCGGCTCCACCCGCGCCGGACCGGGTATCCGGTCGGCCGGTTCGGCCGGTGCTCCGCACCCCGGACAGACCAGGGCGCCGTTGAGGTGCCGTCGGCACGGGAGGCAGTAGTCCATGACGCGGGAAGACTAGGGTCGACGCGCGTCACGTTCCTAGGCACGGCTGTGAATGTTTGGTGCGGGATCGAAAACGTTCTCGAAAGACGCCGGTACGGCGACGACCGCCCGCACGGTCTTGCCCGGCGGCGACTCGCGCGGAGTCAGTACGTCGGCGCAGGCGGGAGGCCGCCGCCGGGAACAGGCAACGCAAGGCTATGGCCTGCAACAAGACGTCCCCGCCCGGATCGGCCCCGGACGGGGACGTCGTCGCGCCTGAGATCAGACGGTCCCCTCGATGCGTTCGAAGATGTCCGCGTCCGTCTCCCGCTGCCAGGCGGGCAGGTCGGACCAGTCGGCCACATAACCGGGCTTCGGGTCCTCGAAGTGCCTGAACATCTGGGCGGTCCAGCAGATCGCGACGAATCGGCCCTCTTCCCCAGCTTCGCCCAGAGCCCGGTTTAGGCTCCCTCCCTGTGCTGGGAGCACCGGATCGTCTGACCCACTACGCTCCGGGCATGGCCGACGAACCGCTCTCCCAGTGGGCCGAGCGTCGCGACGCGAGGATCGGGGAGCTCCGCGCCGTACCCCTCGTGACCGGTGACGGCCCGAGGGCATCGCATCTGAACCCCGATGCGCCCCGTGCGATCCAGCGGTGGAACGGCCATCTGTGGGAGGCGCACGGCTTCGCGGCGGACCTCGCGGAAGCAAGGCGCATCCTGTTTCCCCGCGCCGAGGCCGCCGCCGCTCCGGAGGCGTCACCGAAGCTCGGCCCCGGAACGGGCAGGCATCGGAAGCCACCGACGCCCTGATCGCCTCCGCGCAGGACGCTTTGGTCCCACCGGCCGCCCGAGTCTGCGGGGCGACGCCCACGATTCCAGGAAAACGGCCCCTGAGAGGCGGGCGGCCCGGTCAGGCGTGCGCGAACTCCGGTTCCACCGCGGGGGCGACCCGCTCGGGGCGCATCAGGATCAGGGCCAGGGCTCCGGCGGTCAGGCCCACGACTCCGGCGACGGTGAAGCCGGCCCGCAGGGCGTGCGCCGCGGCGCCGTGCAGGGCCTCGGCCAGTCCGGCGCGGCCGACGGCCGGGGTGGCGGCCAGGACGTGCCCGGCACCGCCCCCGGAGAGGGCCCGGCCGAGGGCGGCGGCGCCCTGGATCCGGTGGTCGGTGAGCCACGCGGCCGACGAGGACGCGAAGACGCTGCCGAGGACGGCGATGCCGATGGCGTGGCCCAGCTGGCGTGCGCTGTTGGTCGCGCCCGCGGCCATCCCGGCGCGCTGCCAGCCCACCGCCGCGGTCGCCGAGGAGCCCAGCGTGGGCAGCGTGGCGCCGGCTCCGACGCCGATCACCGCGTAGCCGACGATCAGTGCCGTCCAGTCGGAGCCCGCGCCGATCAGCAGGCTCTCGGCCAGGGCACCGGCACCGATCAGCACCATTCCCCCGCCTATCAGCAGCTGCGGGCGGACGCCGTGCAGGAAGCGGCCGGCGACCAGCGAGGTGCAGAACGAGGCGGCGGACAGCGGCAGTCCGGTCAGCCCCGCCTCCAGCGGAGTCAGGCCGAGCAGGGACTGCAGCCAGATCGACGTGTAGGCGAGCATCGCGAACGCCGCGACGTTCACCGTCAGCGACGCGATCATGATGCCGGTGAACGAGCGGCTGCGGAACAGGGAAAGGTCGAGCATCGCGTGCCGCGAGCGGGCCTGGACGGCCAGGAACACGACGAAGGCGACGACGGCGAGGGCGAACAGGCCCAGGACCGCCCCGGAGGTCCAGCCGTGCTCCTGCGCGCGGATCACCGCCAGGACGAGCGCCGAGGCGGCCACCGTGAACAGGACGGTTCCCGCCCAGTCGGGCCGGCGTCCCGGTGTGGGCCGGTCCGCGGAGAGCGCCTTGGCCGCGAGCCAGACCGCCGCCACGCTGATCGGGATGTTGACGTAGAAGATCCACCGCCAGTCGGCGGCCTCGGTGAGCAGACCGCCGAGGACGGGGCCGACCGCGGCGGCGGCGCCGGAGACCGCGCCCCACACGCCGTAGGCGGTACCCCGGTCGCGCCCCTGGTAGGAGGCGTTCAGGAGCGGGAAGGCGGTCGCGAACATCGCGGCGCCGCCCAGGCCCTGCACGGCACGGGCCGTGATCAGCGTGCCCGGATTCGGCGCCGCGCCGCACACCGCGGAGGCGAGCGCGAAGGCCACGAGGCCGGCCAGGTAGACGCGCCGGTGCCCGGTCAGGTCGGCAAGCGCTCCCACGCCGAGCAGCACCACGGCGAGGGCCAGGGCGTAGGCGTCGATCACCCATTGCAGCGAGGCGAACGTGCTGTGCAGGGCGAGGGACATGTCGGGGAGGGCGACATTCACGATGGTGACGTCGATCAACAGCATGAACGAGCCGAGACAGACCGCCAGGAGGGGCAGCCATTTACGCATGGGAACACGCGTCCTTTCCTCTGGTACGCCCACCACCCTCGGCGAGCGCCGGACCGTGCTCCAAACCAGCCCCCCGACTCGGTCCGAAACCTCCACACCGCCGCCGCTCATGGAACGATCGACTCATGCCCGACACCCTGGACCGACAGATCATCCGCGCCCTGCAATGCGCGCCACGCGCCCCGTTCGCCCGGATAGCGGAGGCCGTGGGCGCCTCGGAGCAGACCGTCGCCCGCCGCTACCAGGCGCTGGTGCGCAGCGGTGTGGTCCGTGTCCACGGACGGGTCGCGCCCGCCGCGTACGGGCAGGTCGAGTGGGTCGCCCGGATCGCCTGCCGGCCCGACCGGGTGGGGGCGCTGGCCGAGGCCCTGGTGCGCCGCCCCGAGGTGTCGTTCGTACGGCTCGCCTCGGGTGGCTCGGAGATCATCTGCCTGCTGCGCTCCTCGGCGGGCGACTCCGGGGACACCGTCCTCCTGACGGAGCTGCCCCGCACCTCGGCCGTGCTGAACCTGCACATCGACATGATCCTGCACGACTTCGGCACCGGGCTGTCCGCCGAGTGGAACGGCTACGGCGGCCGGCTGACGGCCGGACAGCAGGCCCTGCTGACCGCCGGCACCGCGCCCCCGTCCGGGCCGTACCTCGAGGTCACGGACGACGACGGGCCGCTGCTCGCCGCGCTCGCCGACGACGGCCGTGCCACCCATGCCCGGCTGGCCGCCGAGACGGGCTGGAGCAAGGGCCGGGTGCTGCGCCGGCTGGCGGCGCTGGAGGAGTCCGGCACCCTCTCCTACGACGTGGACCTGCTCCCCGAACTGCTCGGGCACCATCTGCACGCCACGCTCTGGCTCCGTGTCCCGCCGCACCGTCTGGAGGCGGTCGGCGAGGAGATCGCCCGGCACGACCAGATCGCCTTCGCCGGTGCCATCAGCGGGCCGGACAACATCATGGCCATCGCCATCTGCCGCGACACCGACGACCTCTACCGCTTCCTGACCCGGCAGATCGCGTCGATCCCGGACATCGGCGGCTACGAGGTGAGCATCCGCGTCCGCGGCTTGAAACAGGCCGGTTCCCTCATCACCGGGGGCCGTCTCACTCCGGCCCCGCGGCCGTACGTCCGCCCCAGGGGCGCGGGCCGCGGTGAGCCGCCCCGCGGCGCGAAGGGGTCGTGACCGGACCCCGCGGGGCACAAGGCCCTCCCCCTACGGGTTCTCCCACGCCGCCGGTTCCGCGGCCAGCGTGCTGACCGGGTCCGGCAAGCCGCCCGCGGCCAGGTCCCCGATCGTCACGCCCTCCAGGATGCGTCGGACGCCCGCGCGCAGGGCGATCCAGAGGGGGAGCAGGGGTTCGGCCGTGCCGGTGTAGGTGAGGCCCGTCGGGCGTTCGCCGCGGACCGAGACGATCGGGCCGTCCACGCCCCGGATGACGTCGGCCACGGTGATCGCCGGGGCCTCGCGGGCGAGCCGGTAGCCGCCGCCCCCGCCGCGCCGGCTGTCCACGATCCCGGCGCGGCGCAGATCGCCGAGGATCCCCTCCAGGAACTTGTGCGGGATCCCCTGGGCGGCCGCGATTTCCTCTGCTTTCACCGGCCCGTTACCCTGCCGTACGGCCAGCTCCAGTACCGCCCGTACCGCGTAATCCGCCCGTGCCGAGATCCTCATGGGTCCATTGTGGGTCGTCCGCGCGTGGAGAATGGCCGCACCCGCGCCCCGAAGATCGCCGGGAGGATCCACCTTGGCGCTCAGCAGACGTACCTTCAGTGCCCTCACCGGCTCGGCCGCGCTCGGTCTCGCCCTCGGCGGCAGCGGCGGGACCGGGGCGCCCTCGGCGTACGCGGCCCGCAGCGTGCCGACCGGTCCGGTGCCCGCCGCGCCGCGCGCGGACGGCGAGCACCACACCATCGGGTACGACCGCTACTCCCTGCTGGTGGACGGCAGACGGCTGGTCGTGTGGTCGGGCGAACTGCACCCCTTCCGGCTGCCGAGCCCGTCGCTGTGGCGGGACGTGCTCCAGAAGATGCGCGCGCACGGCTACAACGCCGTGAGTGTCTACGTCGCCTGGAACTACCACTCCCCCGCTCCGGGCACGTACGACTTCCGCGGCGTCCGCGATCTGGGCCTGTTCCTGCGCACGGCCGCCGAGACCGGGCTCTACGTCATCCTGCGCCCCGGCCCGTACATCAACGCCGAGGTGGACGGCGGCGGTTTCCCCGGCTGGCTCACGGCGGCCGAGGGGCGGGCGCGCTCGGCCGATCCGGCGTACCTCGCGCACGTGGACGAGTGGCTGACGCAGGTGAACCGGATCGCCCGCGAGCACCTGTTCACCCAGGGCAAGGGCACCGTGCTGCTCTACCAGATCGAGAACGAGTTCGACGCGCGGGTGGGCTCGGCGGACAGCAGCGCCTACATGTCCCACCTGTACAAGAAGGTGCGCGCCGACGGCATCGACGTACCGCTGTTCCACAACGACAAGGGCCGCAACGGGTATTGGACCCCCGGCTCCTTCGACACCGGTGGCGAGCGCGGCGGTTGGCTGTACGGCTTCGACGGGTACCCCTCGCCGTCCCAGACTCCCCCGGACTGGGGGGCGTTCGGGCCCGGCGGGGCGAAGGGCGGCGCCAGTGCCTCGCCCACGACGCCCGGATTCGTGCCCGAGTTCGGCGGCGGCTGGTTCGACCCGTGGGGCGGTTCCTTCTACGACGGCAAGGGGTACGCCGAGGCCCGCCGCACCCGCGACGCCGCCTACGAGCGCCGCTTCTACCTGACCAACCTCGCCAACGGCATCACCCTGCACAACGTCTACATGACCTTCGGCGGCACCTCCTGGGGCTGGCTGCCCGCGCCGGTCGTCTACACGTCGTACGACTACGGCGCCGCGATCGACGAGGCCCGCAACGTCACCGCGAAGATCGCCCCGATGCACCAGCTCGGGCATCTGCTGCAGCGCGTCCCCGACTTCGCCAAGCTGGACCGCGCGGCGGAGGTGCGTGCCGAGGGGCTGAAGGTCTACCACCTGGCCAACCCGGACACCGGCGCCCATGTGTACGTCGCCCGGAACGACGGCACCGAGGCGGTGACGGCCGAACTGCCCACCGCCGAGGGCGAGGTGCGCGTCACCGTGCCCGGCAAGGACGCCAAGCTGCTGGCCACCGGCCTGTCCCTGGGCAAGCGGAAGCTGAAGTACGCGACCGTGCAGCCGACCATGTGCCTGACCGCCGGGCGGCAGGACGTCGCCGTGTTCACCGGGCGCAAGGGCGAGATGGCCGAGCTGGTGCTGCACTGCGACACCGACCCCGACGTCATGCGGCTGGACCCGGAGGCCGCGTGGGGGGTGGACGACACGGGCCTGCACGTCAACGCCCCGCTCGGGCAGAGCGGACTGATCCGCGTGCTGGTGGAGAAGGGCGACACGGACACCCCGCTGCTCCTCCTCTTCGCCGATGACGCCACCTCCGTGCGGCTGTTCCCGTACGACACCGCCTCCGGCTCCCTGCTGGTGTACGGCCCCCAGCTGCTGCGCCACGTCGAACTGCGCGGCTCGGAAGTCCACTTGAGCGGTGACATCACCGATCCGACGAGCGTGGAGGTGTGGGGGCCGCGCGGCATCTCCAGCCTGGTGTGGAACGGGCGCAGGCTCGCCACCCGTGTGACGATGTCCGGCAGCCTGATGACCACCCGGATGCTGCCCGCGGTGCCGGAGGTCCGGTTGCCCGCCCTCGGCTCCTGGCGGATGCGCCGGGAGAACCCCGAGGTGGGCCCGAGCTACGACGACTCCACGTGGAAGACCGCCGACAAGAAGACGTCGTACAGCACCACGGCCGTCCCGGAGGGCCAGCCGGTGCTGTTCGCGGACGACTACGGCTTCCACTACGGGGACGTCTGGTACCGGGGCGTCTTCGACGACTCCACGGACATCTCCGAGGTCGCGCTCGGCTACAGCACCGGCACCCAGGGGCTGTTGATGGCGTGGCTGGACGGGGAGCCGCTGGGCACGCACCGGATGCCGGTGCCGGACGCCGCCACGATCCGCAGGGGCACCTGGTCGGACACGGCCTCCTTCCCGGTGCGCGAAGCGCTGCGCTCGCCCGGCCGGCATGTGCTGTCCGTCCTCGTCCGGCGGATGCAGCACGACCAGGACGGCACGTCGCAGGACACCCACAAGGCCGCGCGGGGCCTCACCGCCGCGGTCTTCAAGGGCGCCTCCCCGAAGGTGCGCTGGCGCATCCAGGGCGAGGGCCGTCCCGACCCGGTGCGCGGGCCGCTGAACAACGGCGGTCTGCACGGGGAGCGTTCGGGCTGGCATCTGCCGGGGTTCGCGGACGGGGACTGGGACACCGTGGACTTCCCGCGCGCCGAGCGGTATCAGGGGGTGACCTGGTACCGGACGACCTTCCGGCTGGCCGTGCCCGGCGACGTGGACGCGTCGATCGGGCTGACGCTCCAGGACGATCCGTACCGGGCGTACCGGGCCCAGATCTTCCTCAACGGCTGGAACATGGGGCAGTACATCAACGACGTGGGCCCGCAGCACACGTTCGTGCTGCCGAACGGGGTGCTGCGCACGCGGGGCGAGAACACGCTGGCGCTCGCGGTCCTGTCCGAGTTCACGACCCTGTCGGGGCCCGGGGAGGTCGGGCTGACCCTGCTCGGGAAGGCGGCCGGCGGGTTGGTTGTGTCTTGAACCACGCCTCCGGGATCGCGTGACGCGGGCGTGTCCCGGCACGTACGCTCGACGGAACCGCGGCGGCGCGCGGCGGTGCGCGGCGGTGCGCGGCGGGGAGTGCGGGCAGGAGCGGCGGACGCGGGAAGGGGACGGATGGGTATCGCGGGCGCGCGACGGCGGGCGGTACGGCTGACCGCACGACTGCGACGCTCCGGCGACTCCGGCACGGCCATGCGCTCCCTCGCCGGCGCACTTGCCTCGGCGGTCCGCGCCCGGCCCGAAGTACCCGCTGATGTACGGGGGTTGTGCCGGGCGCTGTGCGAGGAGATGAGCGTGCTGCGCGGCGGGCGGCCGCTGGAGCTGCGGTTCGAACGCTTCCCGGACGAGATCGAAGTGACCGGTCTGTGGGTGGAGTTCGCCGACTTCGACCTGGTCATCGTGGAGGACCGGGCCGAGGATGTGCAGCAACTGGTGATCCTCGGACATGAGTTGTGGCATCTGCACGCCGGGCACCGGCACCACCACATGGCCGGTGACGCGGCGGCGCGAGCCCTCGCGGACGCCCCCGGCTGGCCGGACAGGGCGCTCACGGTGGCCGCGCGCGACGGGTCCCGCGAGGCGGACGAAGCCGAGGCGGACGACTTCGGGCACCGGCTCGCCACGCTGTTCCGGACCCGGCCCGGCGGGTCCGGGGGCGCGCCGTCCGACCCCCTGCAGCGGGCGCTCGGCTATCGCGGGCGGGGCGGAGCGGCGCGGTGAGCACGCTGGCGCTGGACCCTTCGGCGCTGCTCGGCCGGCTGTACATCTCCTTCTGGATCCCGACGGCGCTGCTGACCGCCGCGCTGCTGCTGAAGCTGCCCACGATCATCCGGCTGTGGCGCGACCCCCTGCTGCGCGCGGTCGGCGGGGTGCTCCTGTTCGCCTGCACGGTGTTCGTGTGCTGCATGCCGTCGATGATCCACCGGATGAACGTGCTCACCGGAGTGCCCAACTTCGCGGCTCCGCTGTGCTATTCGCTGATCGCCGCGAACTCCGGGGCGGGGCTGCTGTTCATCGTCACCTGGCGCAACGGGCTGCCCGAGCGGTCCGCCGTCACCCGGCGGGCGACACGGTGGATCGTCTCCGGGTACGCGGTGGTGATCGTCGCGCTGTGGGTGCTGTTCGCGCTCGCCGACGTGCCGGTGGAGCGGGTGCGGGACCTCGACACGTACTACGCCCGTACGCCCTTCATGCGCGAGGAGATCCTGCTCTATCTGCTGGCCCACACCGTCGCCTGCGCGCTGAGTGCCCGGCTGATCTGGAACTGGGTACGGGACCGGGGGCTGGACGCGTGGCTGCGGTGGGGGCTGCGGCTGCTGGGCGGCGGGTACGCGCTGAGCCTGCTGTACGACGCGGCGAAGGTGACGGCGGTGGCCGCGCGCTGGCTCGGCCGGGATCCGGACTGGCTCAGCACGAACCTGGCGCCGCCGGTGGCCTCGCTCTCCGCGATCCTGCTGGCGGCGGGCTTCATCCTTCCGCACGCCGGGCAGGCCCTGCACGAGCGGTACCGGGTCCGGCTGGCGCATCACCGGCTGGGACCGCTGTACCGGCTGCTGCGCTCGGCGACCGGAGCAGGCCCGCGGTTCTCGCTGCGCGCCCCGGCGGAACTCCGGCTGACCCGCCGCGAGACGTACATCCGCGACGCCCTGCTGCCGCTCGCCCGGCGCGTGGACACGGAGCTGACGGACCGGGCCTACACGGCGGCCCGCGCGCTGGGGCATCCGGCGGCGCGGGCGCGGGCGCTGTCGGCGGCGGTGGGGGTGCTGGACGCGATCGAGAACGGGAGCGCGGCGGGGACGGCCGGCGACTGCGCCCCCGCGTCGCTGCTGCGGGACATCGCGTCCATCTCGTCGGCGCTGCGGCGGCCGAAGACGGTGGCGACGGTGCGCGCGCTGGCGACGGCGGCACCGGTCCGGGGGGTCGGGGTTCCGGAGTAAGGGGCCCGCGGGGGGCGTCCCGGCGCGGTGCCGCCGGTCGGGAGGTGCTGCGTCCGCCCCTCGCTCCAGGGCACCATGGATCCCGTGGCTCTTGATTTCCAGTTGGTGTTGCTGCGTCGTATGGCCGATCACAATCCGGAACTCGTGGACGAGGCCCGGAAGACGCTGGGCGTGTCCATCGCGGAGATGCGGGAGGCCAACAAGCGGTGGCAGGCGATGGTGCGGTCGCCCGGGGCGCGGGGGGCCGCCGCGCGGTACCGGTCGGTCTCGGGGAACCCGAGAGCACCGAGCCGCGCAGGCTCGGGGACGTCGACTGCGAGGCCCGCCGGTGGGCGCTGCCCCTGTGGCCCGACCTCCGGTTCGAGGTACTCGTGGGTCCCGACGGCGCCGTATGGAACGAATGGCTCGTACGGGCGCCCGGCGCCGCGCCCCCCGGCCTGCGCACCGTGGAAGACCTCGTCCCCTGGTCCTGCACCGTGGACGAACTCGCCCGCGCCTTCCCCCCGGCCCGCCCCCTGGAGGGCACCGCCCCCACCCGCTGGGGCCTCGCCTTCACCGCGCCCGACCGGGACGGCATACCCCACGAGATGGTCGCCGAGTTCACCTGGGGGCTGCTCCAGCGCACCGCGCGGGTCGATCCCCGGACCCCGCGCTGAGGATCGCCGCCACCGTGCGGGGCAGGGACTCGGGGTGCAGGAAGAGGAAGAGGTTCGGCTCGACCAGTTCGAGTTCCATCAGGCGGGGAGTGCCGTCCGGGCCGTCGGCGAGGTCCACGCGGGCGTAGAGGAGGGGCGCGGAGGCGGCGGGTACGGCCGCCAACGCCTTGTCCGCCACGGCGAGTTCCGCGTCCGTCGGCTGCCAGGGGGCGAGGTCGGGGTGGGCGACCTTGTCGGCGTCGTACGGGGTGCCGGGTGAGAGGACGGCGCCCTTGCGGCTCGCGTGCAGCAGGCAGCCGCCGAAGAACTGGAGGGCGCGTTCGCCGGTGGCGTCGATGCCCTTCAGGTAGGGCTGCACCATCGCGGTGAAGCCCTCGGCGTGCATCCGCGCGAGGTGCCGTACGGCCGTTACGTGCTCGGCGGGCGTGTAGCGGGCGGCGAAGCGGGCGCCCGCGCCGGAGGTCGGCTTGATGACGTACTCGTGGTCCGTGGGCAGGGCGGGAGAGGCGTCCTGACCGGGGGCGAGGTAGCGCGTGGGAACGGTGGGGACGCCGGCGGCGGCCAGCTCGCCCAGGTAGCGCTTGTCGAGGTTCCAGCGGATGACCTCGGCGGGGTTGGCGATCCGGGTCGTCCGGGCCACCCGGTCCAGCCAGGCCGTGAACTCCGCCGCGCGCCAGCTGTAGTCCCAGGTGGAGCGGATGACGACGAGGTCGTACACGGACCAGTCGATGTCGGGGCCGTCCCAGTAGGGGGCGTCGGCCTGTGCGCCGGCCTCGTTCAGCGCCCGCACCAGCACCGGCAGGTCCGCGTCCCTGCTCGGGGCGGCGCCGGGGTCGTAGGTGGCGAGGGCGATGCGGGGCACGGCGGGACTCCCTGTCGTACGGCGTGCGGACACCCGCGAGGCTAACAAGCGGCCCGGAACCGGGACAGGGGGTTTGACCTTCACCTTTGGTGAAGCCCCAGCATCGGTGGCGGACGACGGGAGACGGGGGCGCGATGGAACCGCTGACGATCGGGGCGTTCGCCCGGCTGAGCCGGCTGTCACCGAAGGCACTGCGGCTGTACGACGAGCTGGCGCTGCTGTGGACCGGGTCCCGGCTGGCGCTCGCGCACATCGGGGACTCGCGGGCGTATCTGCTGCGCGGTGGCGAGCTGTACCGGATCACGCGGGACCACCGGGTCTCGCCGCGGGGGCTGCTGCTGTCCAAGGCGCTGACCGGTGGCGCGGAGGTCGTCCCGGATCTGTGCCTCCGGGAGCCGCTGTCCGGGGACCGGTACCTGGTGTGCTCCGACGGGCTGACGGAGGCGGTACCCGATGCCCGTATCAGGGAACTGCTGGCGTCCGCCGCGGGGCCGGCGGAGCTGGTCGCGGCGGCGCGGGCGGCGGGGGCGCCCGACAACGTGACGTGCGTCGTCGCGGACGTGTCCGTCCGGGCCGACTGACTCGCCCTCCCGCCCGCCGGAAACGGTCGGCTGGGAGGCGGGAGCCGGGGGACGGCCCCGTCCACGCACGGTCGTCCCCCGGTCGATCCTGGTGTAGGAAGGGGCTGAACGGTCGCGAGAGTGAAGGGGTGCGTGGGTGTCCTCGCTTTTTCCTGGTCTGGTCGGTGGGCCGCGCGAGCGGTCCGCGGTGCGGTTCGGTGAGCGTTCGCTGACGTACGGCGGTCTCGCGGACGCCGCCGCCGCGGTGGCCCGGCGCGTCCCTCGGGGCGGTCGCGTGGCCGTGTGGGCGACGCCCGAGCTGGAGACCGTGGTCGCCGTCGTCGGCGTGCTGCTCGCCGGTGCCGCCGCCGTGCCGCTCAACCCCAAGTCCGGGGAGAAGGAGCTGGCCCATATCGTCTCGGACAGCGCCCCCTCCCTCCTCCTCGCCGCTCCGGGCGCCCGACTCCCGCGGGCGCTGGGCGACATGGAGCGCGTCGACGTCGACGCCGGCGCCCGCGCGGACGCCCCGCGCCCCGAACTCCCCGGCGACGCCCCCGCCCTCGTCGTCTACACCTCCGGCACCACCGGCCCGCCCAAGGGCGCCGTGCTCCCCCGCCGGGCCCTCGCCTCCACCCTCGACGCGCTCGCCGACGCCTGGCAGTGGACGGAGGACGACGTGCTGGTGCACGGGCTGCCGCTGTTCCATGTGCACGGGCTCGTGCTCGGCGTCCTCGGCCCGCTGCGCCGCGGCGGCTCGGTGCGGCACCTGGGGAGGTTCTCCACCGCGGGCGTGGCCCGCGCGCTGGCCGAGGGCGCGACCATGCTGTTCGGCGTGCCGACGATGTACCACCGCATCGCCGAGGCCCTTCCCGGCGACCCCGAGCTGGCCGAGGCGCTCGGCGGGGCCCGGCTGCTGGTCTCCGGCTCGGCCGCGCTGCCGGTGCACGACCACGAGCGGATCGCCGCGGCCACCGGTCGCCGGGTCATCGAGCGGTACGGCATGACGGAGACGCTGATGAACACCAGCGTCCGCGCGGACGGGGAGCCGCGGCCGGGGACGGTCGGCGTGCCGTTGCCCGGCGTCGGGCTGCGGCTCGTGGAGGAGGACGGGACGGAGATCGGCGACCGGGACGGGGAGACCGTCGGGGAGATCCAGGTCCGCGGGCCCAACCTGTTCACCGAGTACCTGAACCGCCCCGACGCCACCGCCGCCGCGTTCACCGCCGACGGCTGGTTCCGTACCGGTGACATGGCCGTGCGCGAGCCCGACGGGTATGTGCGGATCGTCGGCCGCAAGGCCACCGACCTCATCAAGAGCGGCGGCTACAAGATCGGGGCGGGCGAGATCGAGAACGCGCTCCTGGAGCACCCGGCCGTCCGGGAGGCGGCGGTCACCGGGGAACCGGACCCGGACCTGGGCGAACGGATCGTCGCCTGGATCGTCCCAGCCGACCCGGAAACCCCGCCCGGCGCCCAGGAGTTGGCGGACCATGTCGCCCGCCGGCTCGCGCCGCACAAGCGGCCCCGCGTCGTCCGCTACCTGGAGGTGCTGCCCCGCAACGACATGGGGAAGATCATGAAACGGGCCCTGGCCGCCGACACCGTTCCCGGTGCCGCCGCCGATGCCTGAGCAGCGGCGCACCGCGCGCGAGGTGCTGGCCCTCGTCACGGACGACGGCACCTTCGCCGAACTTCCCTCCCCCGAGCGGCGGTCCGGGCCGGACGGCCCGCTCGCCTGGCAGGGGTACGACGCCTCGCACGCCCGCGCCGCCGAACGCACCGGCGAGCGGGAGTCCGTCGTCTGCGGCACAGCGACCGTCCAAGGTACCCGCGCCGTGCTGATCGCCTTCGAGTTCGGCTTCCTCGGCGGTTCCCTGGGCGAGCGCACCGGGGACCGGCTGGAGGGGGCGTACGCACACGCCCGTGCGCACCGGCTGCCGGTCGTGCCGTTGATCGCGACCGGGGGCAGCCGGATGCAGGAGGGCATGGTCGCGCTGACCCAACTCCAGCGGGTCGCCCGCCAGTCGGCGCTCACCCGTGCGGCGGGACTGCCCCAGATCGCCGTCCTGCGCGACCCCACGACGGGCGGCGGCTGGGCCACCCTGGGCGCCGGCGCGGATGTGATCCTGGCCCTCCCCGGTGCCCAGGTGGGCTTCGCCGGCTCACGCGTCCGCCCGGCCGACGCCGACCCCACCGCCTACACGGCCGAGGCCCAGATGGCCGCGGGCGCGGCGGACGCGGTCGTCCGGGCGGAGGAACTCAAGGAGGTCCTGGGGGTGTGGCTGCGGCTGCTGTCGGGGACGAGCCAGGCGCCGACCGCGTCCGCCGACCACCCGCTGCCCGCGCCCGTCCCGGCGGCTCTCGCCCCGACCGGTCTCCCCGCCACCGGCTGGGCCGCCGTCCGGCGCGCCCGTGCACCCGAACGCCCTCGCGCAGGCGCCTACTTGGACGCCTACTTCGCGCACCGCGTCCACCTCCGCGGCGACCGGTGCGGCGGTACCGACCCCGACGGCATCCTCTGCGGGTTCGGCGAGCACCAGGGCCGTACCGTCGCGTTCGCCGCGCAGACCGGGGTGGGGACGCGGCCCGCCGGGTACCGGACGGCGGCCCGGCTGATCCGGCTGGCGGACCGGCTCGGGGTGCCGGTGCTGACGCTGGTGGACACCCCCGGCGCCGCGAACGACGCTCAGGCCGAGCGGCAGGGCGCCGGCGCGGCCATCGCCGAGGTGTTCGGGGCGGTGGCCGGGGCGCGGGTGCCGGTGACCACACTGGTGATCGGCGAGGGCGGCTCCGGCGGCGCCCTCGCCCTGGCCGCACCGGGCAACACCTGGGCCACGCCGGACAGTTACTTCTCCGTGATCGCCCCGGAACTGGCCGCGGCCATCCTCAAGCGCCCGGAAGGGGAGATCGAGCACACCGCCGACCAGCTCCGCATCCGCCCACAGGACCTGGTGGAGCTGGGGGTCATCCGGGGCATCGTCGGGGCCACCGGCGCGGACGGCGCCTCCTGAGGGGCGCGATGCGCGGCTCCGCCGCGGGGGCGCGGACGACCACCAGGCGCCCGCGGCCCCGCCGCACCCTCGGGGGCGTCCCCTACGGCTTCCGCACCCCCACCGCCCTGATGATCTCCTCCGAGACCGACCCGCCCCTGTCGTCCCGCGCCGACGCCCGCAGGGAGACGGACGCCGCACCCGAGGGCACCGACAGCGTGCCGTGCCACGACGCCCCGGCCCCCGTCAGCCGCACCTGCCGCCAGCTCGCGCCCCCGTCGTACGACACCGCCAGCCGGCCCCCGCCGAGCGTGCCCGTCCCGGTGGCGCCCGCCAGGTGGCTCGCGCCCAGTGTCACCGGCAGCCGCCGCCCGGCGGGCACCGTGCCGGCGAGGTCGGTGGGCAGGCCGTAGGAGAGGTTGATCAGCGGCAGTGTCGTCGCGTGGTCGTCCGGTGTCCGGGCCGAGCGGAACGTCCACGCGGTGTGTCCCCGCGTGGCGAGGCTCCAGTGGTCCGCGTCGAGGGCGGTGTCGGTCACGACCCGGTACGTGTGCTCGTCGGCCGGGGCGTCCCGGACGAAGGCGGTCGAGCCGGACTCGCGGTCGGCGAGGGTGCCGTCCTGGTAGACGGAGGTGGTCTGGGTCATGCCGCTGTCGCCCCAGACATCGCCGAACCCGGTGTGGTCGGGGCCCGAGTCGCCCCAGCCCGGCGTGTTCAGCTGGATCCGGTTCCCGGTGCGCTGCTCGCCCCAGCCGAGCCCGGTGCCGAGCCAGGGGTGCCACACCGGCTGGAACCAGTGCAGCCGGGGCCGGCTGCCGCCCCGGTAGCGGACCGGTCCGCCGCGTTCCTCCAGGGTGCCCGCGCCGATCGTGACGGACTCGGTCCACAGCTGGCCGGGGCCGGTGGAGACGTAGTCCGTGCGCTCGGCGGGCAGGTCGATGTCCTCCTGGAAGCCGACGCCGACGGGGAAGGCGCCGGTGATGGAGTAGCGGAACTCACCGCCGCTCGTCGGCCGCGCCGCGTGGAACGTGACGTGCAGGGCGGCGAGTCGGCGCGGTGCGGGACGGTAGGTGAGGTCGCGGTCGGGGATCGAGCCGGTGTGGCCCTCGGAGAGGTCGTACACGTAAGGGGAGTCGGGGGTGCCGGTCATGTCGGCGGTCGGGTGGGCCCGCAGCCGGGCCGCGTCCGCCTGGTTCACCGTGGCGATCGGCAGCGGGCGGTCGGTGTCGTCGTCGTTGCCCCACCAGTCCATCAGCCGTCCCGGCGCGTCGTCCGTGACGAACAGCGCCTTGGCGCCCGCGTCCTGGGCGGCCCGTGCGAGGGCCAGCGGGTCCGCGCCGGTGGCGAGGTGTGCCAGCACCGCCTTGCCCGAGGCGGAGGCGGGCACGGGACCGTCGCCGACGTCCACCAGCGGGAGCCGGTGCCGTCCGGCGGTCAGGGTGCCGCCCGGCTGGACGGTCGCCTCTCCGACGCCCCTGACCTCCAGTCGCGGCTTCGCGAGCCGCCATACCGTGCGGTACTCGAAGGTGCCCTGGGTGACCTCGGGGGTGGGCGCGGCGAAGACGCTGTCGTAGGTGAGGGGCACCTGGACCGTGGCGGACAGGTCGGTGCCGTCGGCGGAGCGGTCGTACTCCATGAGGAGCTGGCGGGTCTCGGTGCGCCGGGGGACGGCCGCCTCGATCTCGCGCAGCCTGGTGCCGTCGAGGGTGATGTCGCTGTCGTGGTCGAGGGTGACCTCGGGTGCGCAGAGGAAGCCGAGGCCGAGCGAGTCGGCGCCGTGGCTCCCGTGCACGTCGAGGAAGGAGGTGAGGGCGTAAGTCCCCGGTTCGAGGCGCAGTTTGAGGGTTCCGGAGTCGTCGACGTGATCCGACTCGGGGTCCGCGTTCCGGGCGAGTCGCTGCACGGTGAGGTCGGCGGCCGCGGGGTTGCCCGCGCGGTCCTTGACGTGGACCGTGAGGGTGTATCGCTCATCCTCCTTGACCAGCCCGAACACGGTGTGCGCGCGCACCGTGCCGGTGTCGTCGGTGGCCGTGATCCGGCCGCTGGTGGTGCCGACCGGCGCCCTGGAGCCGTCGCCGGTGACGGTGGTGGTCGCGGTGCCGTGCGCGGGGACGGTGAGGGAGGTGTCGGCGAGGGTGGCGACGCCGTCCGGGGCGCCCTGCGCCGAGAGGGTCAAGTGGACGGCGGTGGCCGAGGAGTTGGTGTAGGTGAGGGTGCGCGTGACCGGCTTGTCCGCGGGGTAGGGCCAGCGGTAAAAGCCGAGGTCGGCGCTGCCGGTGGCGGTCACCGTGGCCCGTACGGCGTCCGGCACGCTCACCCGTCCGGCGCCCACCGTGTAGGCGGAGGCACCGAGTTGCTTCGAGGTGGACATCAGCGCGTCCTTCAACCGGGGGCCGGTCCAGTCGGGATGCTCCTGCGCGAGCAGCGCGGCCACCCCGGCGACGTGCGGCGTCGCCATCGACGTACCGCTCATGGTGGTGTAGTAGCCGCTGCCGTCGGTGAGTTGGGAGCGGGCGGCGAGGATGTCCACGCCGGGGGCGGACAGGTCGGGCTTGAGGGCGTCGTCGCCGCTGCGGGGGCCCGCGCTGGTGAAGGAGGCGGGCTGGTCGGCGGAGTCGACCGCGCCGACGGTCAGGGCCGCGTCGGCGGCGCCGGGCGAGGTGATGGACGAGGGGGCGCCGGCGTTTCCGGCGGCGACCACGAACAGCGCGCCGGTCTCCTGGGCCAGGCTGTCGAGGGCCTGCGACATCGGGTCGGTGCCGTCGCCCGGTTCGCTGGAGCCGAGGCTCATCGAGACGATCCGGGCGCGCACGTCCCGCGCGGCCCACTCCATCCCGGCGATGATCTGCGACTCGCTGCCGGAGCCCGTGTCGTCGAGCACCTTGCCGACGGCGAGGGTCGCGTCCGGCGCCACGCCCTTCTCCTTGCCTCCGGAGGCGGCGCCGCTGCCGCCGATGGTGGAGGTGACATGGGTGCCGTGGCCGTCGCGGTCGGCGACCTCCTCGCCGTCGACGAAGCTCTTGGACCGGCTGATCCGGTCCACCAGGTCGGGGTGGGTCGGGTCCGCGCCGGAGTCGAGGACGGCGACGGTGACGCCCTTGCCGGTCAGTCCGGCGCCCCACGCGCTCGGGGTGCCGATCTGGGCGTTGCTCTCGGCCATGTCGGCCTCGACCCGCCCGTCCAGCCACACCGTCTGGACGCCGTCACCGCGGGTGAACGACCGCCAGAACGCCGTCCCCCGGCCCGCCTCGACGGCCGCGCCGCGCAGGCTGGGCAGGCTCCGGGTGCGGGAGGTGCCGGCCGGGGCGGCGGCGGGGACGCGGGTGTCCGCGCCGTAACCGACGATCAGCGGGAGGGCCTTGGTGCGGGCGTCGGTGAGGCCCTGGCGGATCAGCGCGCTCACGTCGAACAGCCGCTTGTCCAGCCTCCCGGAGCGCAGGTACGGCTGCGCCTCGTCCGGTACGACGGTCAGATCGCCGTTGCTCGTCTGCGTGCGCACGGCCCCGGTGGCGCCGCGTGGCCGCCGCACGGTGACGGTCTTCCTGCCGTGCCCGAGACCGGTGACGGTCACCTGGTCGCCGGTGACCAGGGTGACGGTCGCCGGAGCGGGGCCGGAGTGTCGCGCCGCCGCGTCCGCCGGTGCCGGTCCGGTCCCCGCGGCGGCGGTCGCTCCGGGTACCGGCACCCCGGCCAGCACGAGCCCCGCCGACAGCAGCGCCGCCCGGCGTCCGACCGGCCCCGCGGCCAGGCGTCCGGCTGGTCCTCTGGTCATCCGCGCCCTCTTCCGCGTGCTCCGTCCCGTCCGGACCGCGCGCCCACGGCCCGTCCGGGACTGTCGTGTACATGCTTTTCGGGTCGGCACGAGTGTGGTGCGCGCGCCGGGGGCGCACAGGGGGCCGGGCGTGGCGGGTTGTCACGGTGGCGGGTTCTCGCCACACCGCGCCGGTTGACCCGCTCGGGCGTAATGAGTGGGACGGCCGAAGGCCCGTCCGTACCATGGTGGTTGCTCACAGGTCTGCGACGAGGGGGAGCGAACGGCGGCATGGACCAGCTGGTGGAGTTCAGGACCGAGGACGGCGCGCTCGTCGTGGTGGAGGGGGCCGGCACCACCCCCCGGCCGGGCACCCGGCTGGTCTCGCGCGGCGACGAGATGGTGCGCGCGGCGCAGACCTTCGAGGGCGCGCTGGACGGCGTGCGGGCGGCGGCGGAGGCCGCGCTGCGGGTCTTCCGGGACGGCAGTCTGCGGCCCGACTCGGTGGAGATCGAGTTCGGCGTGAAGATGTCCGCGGAGGCCGGCGCGATCATCGCCAAGGGGTCCGCGGAGGGCCAGTTGGTCGTCAAGCTCCACTGGACGCCGGGGAGTTCGCCGGGCGGGGCGCTGCCCGGCGTGCCGGGTCAGGCCACCGCCGCACCGGAGTCCGCCGAGCGCCCGTGAACAGCGCCGCCTGGCATGCCCGGATCCACTGCGGCCATGAGGTGGGGGCGGGTTTCCTGGTCACCGCCCGCCGGGTGCTCACCTGCGCCCATGTCGTCCGCTCCAGCGGCCGGGACCCGGTGACGGTGGTCTTCCCGCACGCCAGGGAGCTGGGCGAGGTCGCCGCGTCGGTGATCGCGCACGGCGGCTGGGCTGGCGGCGCCACCGACCCCGGTGACGTGGCCGTGCTCGAACTCGACCGCGACGTCCCCCTCGCCCCGGCCGGTTTCGCACCGCCCGGCGCCGCGTACACCGAACCGCACCCCCGGCTGCTCGCCTACGGCTTCCCGGTCGGCTACGACGAGGGCACGCTCGCCGAATACCGGGCTGTCTCCGGCCAGTTGATCGCGGGCGAGTGGCTGGAGCTGGTGGCTTGGCAGGGGCACGGGCAGCCGATCGAGGCCGGGTTCAGCGGGGCGGCGGCGACCCTGCCGGACGGCCGGGTGGTCGGCATGGTCACCTCGGCCGCGGAGGCGCCGCAGGTGCGCAAGGGCCGGATGCTGCCGCTGGACGTACTGGCCCGGTACTGGCCCGAGCTGGGCGAGCTGGTGCCCACGCCGGGCCACCGGGCGGACATCCTGCGGGAGCTGTACGGACTGCTGCGGCGCCTGCCGGACGCCCGCGCGTGCGATCCCAACCGGCTGTACGTGGACGCGGTGGGCGCCTTCGGGCCCCCGCTGCCCGAGGGCGGGTTCCCGACGCTCAAGGCGGCCGCCGCCTACGTGCAGTGGGAGGTGCCCGATCCGGCGGCGGTGGACCGGTTCGCGGGCCGGCTGCGGGACGTGGTGGGCGCGGGACCGGCGACGGCACCCGCCCCGCCGGCCGCCAGGGCCCCGCAGGCCACCGAGTCCGCGCCGTTCGCCGAGGCAGCCCGGACCCCGCAGGTCACGCGGGCCACGCCGGTCGGGGGCCTCCCGGAGGGCGGGGGGCCCGAGCAGGCGTCCCCGCGCTGGGCGCCGGTCGTCGTGGAGATCGACCACAGCGGCGCCGGGCCCGACCAGGTGACCGTGGAGGTGTCGGCGTACCGCGACGGGCAGCGCCGCCCGGTGGGCACGCGCCGGCTGCCGCGCTCCGGCGTACGGTCGTACGTCCAGCACCGCATCGACGAGGCCGTCGCCCATCTCGACCCGGACGCCGAGGAACTGGTGACCTTCGTGCTGCCGCGCGAATGGCTCAACGAGGCGGTGGCGCACTGGGAGTGCGGCGCGGACGACAGCACGCCGCTCGGCTGCGCCTACCCCCTCGTGGTGACCGACCGGGCGCGGCACCGCAGCAACCGGCTGCGACACCAGCTGCGCAAGAAGTGGCAGAAGCTGGACGCCGGGCGCCCGGTGCGGGTGCACCGGGTGGAGTGCGGCAGCCAGGAACGGCCGCCCAGCCTGCGCAAACGGCTGTGGGACGACGACGCGGGGCTCGCCGGGTTCGCGGTCCCGCCCGCGGCGGCCCGCGAGCACTTCGAGATCGGCCTCACCGTCCCGGTCCCCATCCTGCTGTGGTCCCGTACGGGCTGCCCCGCCGGGGCACACGGCGAACCGCCGTACGCGCGCGCGGCGGGCGGCGGACCGGGCGGGTACGAGGACCCGCGCCCGGCCCGCGGCGGTCCCCGCGACACGGCCGCCGCCGGCACCGCGACCGCCGCACCGCCCCGCCCCGAAGCCCCCGCCCGCTGCCCCGGCACCGCCTTCCTGGACCAGCTCGCCGCCTCCGTCGCCGGGGTCCCGCCAGCCGAACTCCCGCGCCACATCCTCTCGTTACGGGTGACCGCGGACGCCGCCGACGAACCCGAGCGGCACTGGGCCCGCAATCTCCAGCTGCTCTGGGACGACCCCCGCTGCTTCCCCGAGCCCGCCGCCGGCCTGCGCTCCCCCGTCGACTGAACCGCCCCGCCCCCCACCACGGAGAAGAAGAAGCCATGCCCTTGTGGCCCGTCTACACCGGTACGAGCGCGCCGCACGACGGCATCACGCACCTGCCCCCGCCGCCGCCCTGGCGCGCCTTCGACGGCGGCCCGGTGCTGGATGCGCCGGACGCGGCCGCCGACCGCGCGGCCGTCTCCCCCGACCGGGTGCACCGCGCCGAGACGTACCGGGCCACCGAGGAGACGGTGCAACTGGTCAACGCGGCCCTGTACCTGCGCCGCCCGCTGCTGGTCACCGGCCCGCCCGGCACCGGCAAGTCCTCCCTGGCGTACGCCGTCGCGCGCGAGCTGCGGCTCGGCCCGGTGCTGCGCTGGAACATCACCAGCCGCAGCACGCTGCACGACGGGCTCTACAGCTACGACCCGCTGTCCCGCCTGTACGCGGCCCGGCAGCGGGCCGCGCACCAGGAGAGCGGGCCCGAGGCGCCGGACGAGTCGGGGATCGAGCACCATCTGCGCCTCGGCCCGCTCGGCACCGCCCTGCTGCCCTACGCCCGCCCCCGCGCCCTGCTCATCGACGAGATCGACAAGAGCGACCTCGACCTGCCCAACGACCTGCTGAACGTGCTGGAGGAGGGCCAGTACCAGATCCCCGAGCTGGTGCGCGCCGCCCGGCTGGCCCCGGACGGCACCGCGTGGGTCCCGGCCGACAGCACCGGCGAACCGGTGCCGGTGGTGCGCGGCCAGGTCCGCTGCCGTGCCTTCCCGTTCGTCGTCCTCACCAGCAACGGCGAGCGCGAGTTCCCGCCCGCCTTCCTGCGCCGCTGCGTCACGCTCCACCTGCGACGGCCGGACGACCGGCACCTGGCCGACATCGTCCGCGCCCACCTGGGCGAACCGGACTCCTACGCGCGGGAGTTGATCGGCCGCTTCCTGGACCGCACCAGCGCCGGGGACCTGGCCACCGACCAGCTCCTCAACGCGATCTACCTGGCCCGCACCAGCAACCTGGACACCGGGTCCCTGGACCAGCTGGCCGAGCGGCTGATGCCGCACCTGGGACAGGGCACGCAGACCGATGTCTTCTGACCCGCGGGGCACCCCGGACACCCCCGGCTGCCCGGACGCCCCGGACGCCCTGGCCCGTCTCGCCGCCGTACTGGCCGAGGCGGGCCAGGGCGCGCCCCCGACACCGCGCGAACTGGCCGAACTGCTCTGGCTGGCCGGCCACATGGCCCCCATGGGCACGACGGACACCGGAACCACCGGACCGACCGGAACCACCGGATTCACCGGCAGCGGGGACCCGGAGGACGCCGGGGACCCCGAGGGGATGGGCGGCGACGGCAGCACGGAGCCGGAGCCGGGACCGGCGCCCGAACCCGCCCGCGCACCTCGGCCGCCCGAGGGGGAGCGTCGCCCGCCGCGCCCCGCCCCCGACACCCCCGCCCGCGTCCCGCTGCACCTGCCCTCCCCCGCCCCCTCCACGGAGCGCGCGCCGCACGCCGCCCTGATGGCCCCCGCGCCCCCGATGCTGCCCCACCCGCTCGCCCTCCAGCGCGCGCTGCGCCCCCTGCGGCGCCGGGTGGACGCGCCCATGGGCCGGGAGCTGGACGAGCTGGCGACCGCCGACCGCATCGCCCGGCTGGGCGCCGATCCCGACCACTGGCTCCCGGTGCTGCGTCCCGCCCGCGAGCGCTGGCTGAGCCTGAACCTGGTGTACGACGCGGGTCCCACGATGCCCCTGTGGCGGCCCCTGATCCAGGAACTGCACACCGCGCTGGCCCAGTCGGGCGCCTTCCGCACGGTCACCCTGTACCGCGCCGGAGCCGACGGCACGGTACGCGGCCCGGACGGGCACCCGTCCGCCGACGGCCGGAGCGTCACCCTGCTGATCAGCGACTGCATGGGCCCGCAGTGGCGGCAGGGCCCCGCCGGCACCCTGTGGTACGCCACCCTGCACCGCTGGGCGCGCCGGATGCCGCTGGCCGTCGTACAGCCGCTGCCCGAACATCACTGGCGGGACACGGCGTTGCCCGCCACGCCCGGCCGGCTCTCGGCCCCGTACCCGGCGGCGCCCTCGGCCGCGCTCACCTTCACGCCGTACGACGCGCCGGAGCCGGACTGCGGGACGGAGCAGGACGGCGCGGCGGGCGCGGTGGTCCTGCCGGTGCTGGAGCCCGAGCCGCGCTGGCTGGCGAACTGGGCCGGGCTGATCGGCGCGCCCGGCGGCACCCGGTTCCCGGCGGCGGCGGCCCGGTTGACGCGTCCGCTGCCGGCCGACGCCGAGGACCGTACGGACGTCGGCCGGCTGTCCGCCGAGGAGTTGGTGCTGCGGTTCCGGGCGACGGCGTCCCCGGAGGCGTTCCGGCTGGCCGGGCATCTCGCGGTGGGGCGGCCCGATCTGCCGGTGATGCGGCTGGTGCAGGCGGCGGTGGAGCCGGAGCCGCGGCCCCGGCATCTGGCCGAGGTGGTGCTCAGCGGCATGCTCGTCGCGCTGCCCGGCGCACCGGCGGGCTCGTACACGTTCCGGGAGGGGGTGCGGGAGCTGCTGCTGCTCGGGCTGCCCCGGACCGAACGCAATCGCACCGTCGAACTCCTGGAGCGGATGGGCGAGTTCATCGACGATCTGGCGGGGCGGGCGCCGGGCGGGTTCCGGGCGGTGGTGCCGTCTTCGGGGGGCGCGCCGACGCCGGTGGAGCGGCAGCCGGTCGCCACGCTCAGCGAGGAGAGCGTGCGCAGGCTGGCGCCGGCCGGTGGCGAGCGGCTGCTGGCCGGCCGGTACCGGCTGGTGCGCAAGTCGGCGACCGGGAGCGGGAGTTGGGTCGCCGAGGACACGTGGAACGGTGGCGCCCCGGTCGTCGTGTGCCGGTATGCGCGGGGCGAGTGCCCGGAGCCCTTCGAGCAGCTCTGCCGGGATCTCGCGAAGGTGCGGCATCCGGGGATCGCGCGGGTCCTCGACCACGGTTTCGCCGAGGGAAAGCCGTACCTGGTGCGGGAGTTCGTGGCGGGGCCGACGCTGCACGAGCATCTGGCGGACGCCTCGTACCGGCCGCACACCGACGAGGTGCGCGTCCTGCGGCGCGGGCTCCGCGAGGCGGCCCAAGCCCTGCACGCCCAGGAAGGCCCGCGCGGCGAGCTGGACGCCCGGTCCGTGGTGCTCTCCCCGAACGGGCCGGTGCTGACCTGCCTGGAGGCCGCGCCCGTCGTTCCGGGGAGCCGGGAGCGGACCATGGCGGCGCTCGCGGACCTCCTCGTCACCCTCTGGGGCAGCACCCAGGTCCTCTTCACCACCGGCGATCTCACCGGGCGTCCGGAGGCCCGCATCACCCTGGAAGCCGCCGTGCACGAGGTCTTCTCCCGCTCGCTGTCCCCCGAGCGGTTCCGGGTGGAGGCCCGCGCGGACGGCTACTGGGTGCGCACCGATCCGTACGCCTATCTGCTGCCGGTCCTCGTCGCCGTCCTGCGTGAACTCCCCCTCGCGCTGGCCGGTCTGTCCGAGCCGATGTGGCTGCGGGTGGTGTTCGGGGCGCCGTCCGTCCGGCCGCCGCGGACGGCCGGCGGCGTCGACGTCCTGGTGCCGCCCGCGCTGTACGACGAGTTCGCCGCCAGCTCCGCCGCGGGGGACGCCCCGCCCTTCGAACCGCTCTACCGCGACGACGCCCCGGACGCTCCCCCCGCGGCCTGGTACTGCCCGCTCACCGCCGAGCGCCCCGAACGGGAGCTGGTCCAGGGGCCGTTCATCACCCGCGACCTGCGGGAGCTGGGCGTGCCGACGCCGGGGCGTACGGCCATCGTGCACACGAGTCCGGACGGCACGCTCGCCCTGTTCGACCCGATCCACCCGTACGCCCCCCGCCCGGAGACCTACTACACGGTGGACCTCACCGTGCAGCACGCCCGGCACCCGCTGTCGCTGCCCAGTTCCGGGAAGGCCGTGTTCAGCGCGGTGGCGGAGCTGACCTGGCAGGTGACCGACCCCGTCGCCTTCGTCCGGGCCGGTCCCCCCGGCGTCGCCGCCCGGCTGCTCGACCATCTGCGCGACGCGGCGGCCCGGATCACCGGGCGGCACCCGGCGCGCCGGGCGAACGCGGCCGAACGCGCCCTGAACGACGGGGTGCGGGACTGGCCGGTGCCGGGGCTCACCGTGTCGTACACCGTGCGGCTGGCCGCGGACAGCGCCACCGGACCCGCGCCCGCCGCCGCCCGGCCCCCCGAGGCGCTGCTCACCGGGGCCGAGTGCGTGCTGTTCGGCTTCGACGGGCCCCTCACCCGGCTGTTCACGGCGGCGTCCGCGCGCGCGGCCGTACTCGATCTGCTGAACGTCGTGGCCGAGCACCGCGATCCGCGGGACGCGCTGGCGGGGCGACCGCTGCCGGCGGCCGCGGGGGCGGCGGGCCTGGAGGCATTCCCGCATCCGCTGGATCTGCTGCGCGCCTTCGCCCACGACCGGCTCGGACCGGTGCTGCGGGACCGGCTGGAGGAGCTGGAGCTGGCCGCCGTGCCGGACGCGCCGATGACGCACCGCTCGCTCGCGCTGGTGCGGGCGCTGCACGCGTCCGGGCGACGGGTGAGCGTGGTGTCGGACGTGAGCTCCCGTGCGGTGCAGCGGGGCGTGGAGTCGTACAAGCTGCCGCTCGCGGGGGTGCACGGGCGGCGCGAGGACCTGGGTCTGCTGACCCCGGACCCCGGCACCCTGCTGCGGGCCCTGACCCATCTCGGCCGGCCGGCCGGGCGGGCCGTGCTGCTCGGTTCCTCGGTGGCCGAGCTGACGGCGGCCCAGCGGCTCGGCCTGCCCTTCATCGGGTTCGCCCCGTCCGCCGCCGGGCGGCGGCTGCTGCGCGAGGCCGGCGGGGCGGCGGTCGTCTCCTCGCTCGAACCGCTCCTGGAGGCGGTACGCGCCGGCTGACCCGGCGACACTCCGGGCGGCCGGTGATGAACGCCCGTTCGGCGGCGCCCCGCCCGGCCCCCCACAAAAGGCGGTCCGCCGCGGGTGGCGCGCAGGATACGGAGAGTAAGGAATTCGCCCCGCGCTCGGAGGAGCTGCCGTGTCCGTCAGCCTGGAGCAGTTGCGCCGCTGTCACTTCGCCGTCGACCTGGGCGCGGCCCGTACACGGGTGTATGTGAAGGGCGCGGGACTCGTCGTGGACCAGCCCTCGGTCGCGGCCGTGAACGGGCGGACCGGTTCGCTGATCGCGGTCGGCGACTTCGCGGAGCAGATGACCGGCCGCACCCCCGACTACATCCGGGTCGTGCGGCCCATCTCCGGCGGCACGGTGGTCGACATCGACATGGCCCAGCGGATGCTGCGGCATCTGATCGGGGACAAGATGCGCCGGGCGCTGCGCCGCAAGCCCCGGCTGCGGGCCGCCGCGTGCACCCCGCACGACGCCGATCCGCTGGCCCAGCGGGCGACGATCGAGACGCTGCTCGGGCTCGGCGCGCGCCGGGTGGAGCTGGTGGACACGCTGATCGCGGCGGCGGTGGGCTGCGGGCTGCCGGTGGAGCGGCCCGAGGCCACCATGATCATGGTGTGCGGGGCGGCGGCCACCCAGGTCGCGGTGCTGTCGCTGGGCTCGATCGTGACGGCCGAGCGGATTCCGGTGGGCGGCGAGGCCGTGGACCACGCGGTCGTGCAGTATCTGCGGCACGCGCACGAGCTGCTGCTGCCGAGCCAGTCGGTACGACCGCTGCAACTGGCCCTGGCCGGGAACGGGTTGACCCCGCAGGGCCCGCCGCAGACCGAGATCAACGGCCGGGACGTGGCCACCGGGCTGCCGCGCACCGTGCGGGTGGAGACCTCGGCGGTGCGGGAGGCGATCCAGACCCCGCTGACGGCCGTCCTGGACGGCATCGGCAAGGTGCTGCGCGAGTGCCCGCCGGATCTGGTGGCCGATCTCGCGGACCGCGGGATCATCATGGTCGGCGGTTCGGCGCTGCTGCCCGGTCTCGACCAGATGGTGCGCGAGGCCACCGGGATGCCGGTGTTCATCGCCGAGCGCCCGGACATCTGCGCGGCCCGCGGGCTCGGCGAGATGCTGGAGGGCCGGATCGAACCACTGGTCCTGGACCCGCTGGCCGCGTGAACTCCCCTGCGCGGGGCGGGCGTTCAGTAGGCGTGGTCGGCCGTGACGTCCGCCGACAGGTCGAGCCGGCGGCGCGCGGTCTCGGGGCGCAGGCCCATCAGAAGGTGGGTCAGGGCGTCCACGGCGGCGAGGTGGGCGATCCGGCTGGCGGAGGTCTCCAGGCCGAACACCAGGTCCTGGCCGCCGGCGACGAGCACCGGGCCGCTGGTCTCGCTCAGCGGTGAGCGGGCGTAGCTGGTGAGCGTGACCACGGTCGCCCCGGCCCGCCTGGCGCGGCGGGCGGCGTCGACCGTGGTGCGGGTGGCTCCGGTGTGGCTGATGGCGAAGCACACGCCGTCCGCCGGGAGTTGGGCGGCGGCGAGCTGGGCGGTGAGGGGGTCGGGCGGCGCGTCGACCTGGCAACCCAGGGCGCGCAGCCGGTAGGCGACGTCGAGGGCGACCGCGCCGGAGAGCCCCGCGCCGATCACGACGACGCGCGACGCGGCGTGCAGGGCCTCGGCCGCGGCGGTGAGCGCGCCGGGGTCGAGGGTCGCGGCGAGGCCGTCCAGGGCGTCGCGGGAGGCGCCCAGCGTGGCGGCGAGCGCGTGCGCGGCGGGCTCGTCCACCGGTGGCGGGGGCGGTGCGGGCGCCTGCCGCGCGGCCTCCAGCTTCAGCTCCTGGAACCCCCGGAAGCCGAGCCGCTGGCAGGTGCGGACGACGGTGGAGGACGCGGTGCCGGCCAGCGCGGCCACGTCGCTGACGCTGAGGTGGACCAGCGCGGCGCCCTGTTCGAGCACCACCCGCCCCACACGGGCCTCGGTCTCGCGCAGCTCGGGCAGCCGGGCCCGGATCCGGGCGGACAGGCTGGCGGAATTTCGTTCCATGCGATTAGCGTACCGTGGAACTAAATTCCACCATCGCAGTCCCGGCCCTCCGCCTCCCGCTCGCACCGCCCCGCCAGGAGTCGCTCCGCCATGCCAGGAACCATGTCCGCGCCCGTGCTCGCCGCCGTCCTCACGGCCGCGGTGCTGCACGCCGTCTGGAACTCGATCGCCCACCGGATACCGGACAAACTCATCGGATTCACGCTGATCAGCGTGGCCTGCACCGGGTGCGCGGCCGTCCTGGTCTGCCTCACGCCGCTGCCCCCGGCGGGCGCCTGGCCGTTCCTCGCGGCCTCGGCCGCGCTCCAGGTCACCTCGCAGCTGTTCCTGCTGCGCGCCTACGAGCTGGGCGACTTCGGGCAGATGTACCCGCTGGCCCGCGGCGTCGCCCCGCTGCTCGTGGCCATCGCCTCGGTGACCCTGCTCGGCGGCACGCTCACCGCGCTCCAGGGGGCGGGGGTGCTGCTGGTCTCCGGGGGCCTCGCCGCCCTGGCCCTCGCCTCCGGCCGCATCCGGCGCGCCCAGCTTCCCGCCCTCGGCGCCGCGCTCGGCTCGGGGACGATCATCGCGTCGTACACCCTGGTCGACAGCATGGGCGTACGGCATACACCCGACGCCCTCGCCTACACCGCCTGGCTCTTTCTGCTCCAGGGCCCGGTCATCCCCGCGATCGCACTGGCCCGGCGCCGCGGCGGGCTGCTCGACCGGGTGCGCCCGGTCCTCGGCACCGGGCTGCTGGGCGGTGTGCTGTCCATGACGGCGTACGGCCTGGTCGTCTGGGCGCAGGCACACGGCGAGGTCGCCGCGGTCGCCGCCCTGCGCGAGACCGGCATCCTGGTCGCCGCGGTGATCGCCACCCTGCTGTTCCGGGAGCCGTTCGGACGGCTGCGGCTGGTGGCGGGGGCGGTGGTCCTGACGGGGATCGGGCTCATTCGCTAGCTGGAGCGAGCGGTGCTCGGGCGGTCGTGCTCCGCCGTATGGGTCTCCGCTTGTGCCCGGTGGGCGGCTGCGATCGCGCAAGCGGCGCGTACGAAGGCGGCGACGGCCGGAGAGCGGGCTTCTCGGGGCCAGGCGACGGCCAGTGTGCAGTCCGGCAGGTCGCCGACCGGCCGGTAGGCGACGCCGGGGCGCGGGTTGTGCCGGGCGACCGAGGCGGGCGCGAAGAACACGATGCCTCCGGTCTCGACGAGGCTGAAGATCTCCGACAAGTTGGAGGCTGTTCTCGCCGCCCCCCGAGGCGGGGACGGCGTGGTCCGGCCGGTGTCGGCCGGCGCGCCGCCGGGGAGCTTCCGGCCGGCCAGGTCCGCCAGGCACAGCTCGGTACGGGCGGCCAGCGGGTCGGTGGCCGCCATGGCGACCAGGACCGGCTCGGTCAGCAGCGGCTCACTGTCCAGCCCGCGGTCGTCCATGGGGCGGAGCACGAGTGCGACGTCGGCAAGGCCGGCGCGCAGTGCGCGGGGTTGATCGCCGAATCCTCCGAGGACCAGTTCGGGGGGCAGGGCGGCGGGGTCGCTGCGGTAGGCGTCCAGGATCTGCGGCAGCAGGCCACCGTCGATGTCGGCCTTGAGCGCGATCCGCAGCCGCGGCGACGCACTGCCCGCGTGCCGAGCCCGGTGGGCGGCGGCGGTCACCGCCTCCAGGGCGGTTCTGGCGTCGCGCAGCAGGACCTCTCCGGCGCCGGTGAGTCTCACCTGCCGGGTGGTCCGCTCGAACAGCGCCACACCGAGCTGTCGTTCGAGGTCCCGGATCGTACGGGACAGAGGGGGCTGCGCCATCCCCAGCCGGACGGCGGCACGCCCGAAGTGCAGTTCCTCCGCCACCGCGACGAAGTAGCGGAGCTGCCGCACCTCCAGGTCATTCATATCTCCAGGGTATCAATCGCGACCGAGGTGGTCCTTCACCTGCGGCGTTGCGCCGAGTTCACTGGAGAGCGACCGCCCGGTACGCCCCGTGGGGCCGCCGTCGACCGCCCTGGATGGAGGCATTCGTGATCGCATGGAGGCACTCGTGATCGTCATTACCACGCCGACCGGTGACATCGGCCGGCAGGTCCTGGACCGCGTCCTGGACAGCGGCGAGGCCATCCGGGTCATCGCCCGCGATCCCTCCCGCCTCCCGGAGCAGGTGCGCACGCGGGCGGAGGTGGTGGAGGGCTCACACGCCGGCACCGCCACGATCGCGAAGGCGCTGGAGGGCGCCGACCGCCTGTTCTGGCTCGTGCCCCCGGCCGGCTTCCGGGACGCCGGTCCCGCCGGCGACTACTACGCGGACTTCAGCCGGGCCGCGGCCCGCGAAGCCGCGAGCCGGGGCGTGCGGATCGTGCACGTCACTTCCCTGGGGCACGGGTACCGGGGCGAGGCGGGGCTTCTGTCGGCCGCGCTCGACATGGACGAGCTGATCGAGAGCGCCGGTGTGCAGTACCGGGCCCTCGCCCTGCCGTTCTTCATGGAGAACATCCTTCGCCAGACCCAGTCGATCGCACAGCAGGGCGTGTTCTCCCTGGCGAACGCCGCGGACCGGCCGTTGCCGACCGTCGCCACCCGCGACGTGGCCGCCACGGCGGCAGCCCTCCTGCTGGACACCGCCTGGAGCGGTCAGGCCCGCGTTCCCCTGGTCGGCCCCGACAACCTGACGCCCGACGCCATGGCCGGGATCATCTCCGAGACCCTGGGCCGTACCGTGCGCTACCAGCAGGTGCCGCTCGCGGACTTCCGGGCCCGGCTGGTGCAGCACGGCGCGAGCCCTTCGCTGGCCCGCGACATGGCGGCCATGGTCGACGCGCAGAACCACGGCATCTACGACGCCGAACCCCGCGACCCGGCCTCCGCCGCCGCCACCGACTTCCGCCAGTGGTGCCAGACCGTCCTGAAGCCGGCCGTCCAGTCCTGACCGACCTTCAGAGGTACAGGTGTCCCCCTGCCAGGGGGCAGCGGGGTGCGCGGGGGGCTCACCGCTCACGAGACACCTCGCTTCCCGGCGACACGGACCACGCCCGCGCGCTGTTCCGGCCGCTGTTTCGACCACAGGGGGTGTAGGCGCCCGCACGCAGGGCAGGCGAGCGCGTGGCGCCCTTGGGACCGAGCGGGAGGGGAGACATGACCTCAGCGGGACTCGCAGCTCACACCGTGGGACTGGCCGCGCTGGTGATCGACACCTGCCAGGAGGGCCGCCGCGCCCTGCTGACGGCCCGCGGCGAACTGGTCCACGGCGGCACCGGCACCCTCGGCGACACGCTGGCCGCCCTGCCGCCGGACATCACCGCGGTCGAACTGGACCTGGCCGGGGTGTCGTTCCTGGACACGACGGGCCTGGCCTGTCTCGACCTGCTGAGCGAGTACGGCCGGCGGCACGGCGTACGGGTCACCACCCGCGGTTGGCGGGGCCAGCCGCGGCGCGTCCTGGAACTGGTCGGCCTGGACACGCGGGACCCGCTGCGCACCCGTGCGACCGCCGCGCCGGACCCCTCGGTCCGCACCGCCTCCGCGGTCGCCCGCGAACGCGCCGAGCAACTCGACCTGCTGCGCCTGGAGATAGCCCAGCTCCGGCACGCCCTGGATTCCCGCCCGGTGATCGACCAGGCCCGCGGCGTCCTGATGGCGGCCCACGGCTGCACACCGGACCAGGCCTGGGAGATCCTGCGCGAGGCCTCCCAGCACTCCAACACCAAGCTCCACCACGTCGCCGCCGCCATCACCGCGAGCGCGGCACCGGACGGCCCGCCCCCACCGGAACCCCTGCGCCGCGCCCTGCGCACGGCGGCGGCCCACCACGCCCCTTGAGGCGCGGGCGACTTCAGTACGGCAGCACGCGCCCCGACGGCGTCCTGCGATCGATCTCCTGCTCCCGCGGCGCGATGGGCCGCCGGCTGACACGTACCCGGATCCGACGGTCCATGACGCCTCCCTCTGCCTACATCGGTAGGGGGTCCGTGCCCACGGGAGAGCGACTTCAAGCCCCGCGACCGCCACGGATCCACGCGGCGACCTCCGTGCGCCGTACGGGACTTACCCGCGCTCGCCGAACGGATCGACCGCGATCGACTCCTGGACACCGAGCAACCGGCACTCACCGGTCACACCGTGCACGGAGACCTGGCAAGGCCCGTAGCAGAAGTACTTCTCTTCCCTGATGGCGACATACTGCGGACTGGAGTTGGCAGCCCGCCAACCCACCCGCACCCCAAAGGGGGCAGCCGGGGGGTCGCTCCTGAGAGGTCAGGTGGCGATCGATTCTGCTCTGGTGGGGCGGGTGGGACTCGAACCCACGGCCGACGGATTATGAGTCCGCTGCTCTAACCGGCTGAGCTACCGCCCCATAGCGGCGTGTCGCGTACAAGTGTGCGCGCCGTCTGCCGCAGCATAGCCGCTCATACGATCTCCTGCTTCGGATGGTCGGCTTCCGCGCTGCTCACGACCTTGAGGACATCGGTGCAGGCGCGACGGTTCCCGCGGACATGAAAAAGGACCCCTGAGGGGCCCTCGTTCAGCGTGCTCCCCCGACTGGACTCGAACCAGTAACCTGCCGGTTAACAGCCGGCTGCTCTGCCAATTGAGCTACGGAGGACCGAAGCTCCCCCGACTGGACTCGAACCAGTAACCTGCCGGTTAACAGCCGGCTGCTCTGCCAATTGAGCTACGGAGGATCGCCTCGATTGCATCGAACGCCCCTCCCTGGGTATTCGCCGGGGGGCGGTCGCTCGCTGCGACACATACATTAGCGCAAGCAGGGGGGTGCTCCGCCAATCGGTACCCTCGGGCACCGCGTCGCACCACAGACCTACGCACGGGAAGGGTGGCAGCCATGCGCTACCGGCTCACGTTCATCGCCGGAGTGGCCCTCGGTTACGTACTCGGCACACGGGCCGGACGCGAGCGCTACGAGCAGATCAAGAAGTCCGCTCGTCAGTTCGCCCAGAACCCGGCCGTCCGCAACACCGCCGAAACCGCCGCCCAACAGGGCCGCGCGTACGCCGGCAAGGCCGTCCACACCGTCTCCGACAAGGTCGGCGACCATGTGCCGTCGTCCGTGGCCCAGCGGGTGCGCTCGCTGCGGGACCGCGCCTCGGGCGGCTCCGCGGGCGACGACTGGGGCACCAGCAACACCTAGCGCCTCGCGCATACGGCAATATTCTCCGCATGGGGATAGTCGCCGGTCTGGACAGCTCACCTGATTTCACCCGCATCGTGGTCTGCGACACGGACACCGGTGCCGTGCTCAGGCAGGGGTACGCCCCCCATCCGGTCGATGCGCCGGAGGGGACCCGCCCGAGCGACGTGGACCCCCAGGCCTGGCTGCTCTCCCTCGGGGAGGCCGCCGGCGGGGGTCTGCTGGAGGGCGTCCAGGCCATCGGCGTCTCCGCCCAGCAGCACGCGCTGATCCCCCTGGACGCCCAGGGCAACACCGTGCGCCCGGCCCTCGTCGGCGGTGACCGGCGCGCGCAGGCCGCCGCCGCCGACCTCGTGGACGCCCTCGGCTCCCGCGAGGCGTGGGCGCAGGCCGTCGGCTGTGTGCCGGGGGCCGCGCAGCCGGTCACCAAGCTGCGCTGGCTCGCCCGGAGCGAACCCGAGAACGCCCAGCGCACCGCCGCCCTGCTCCAGGCCCACGACTGGCTGGTCTGGCAGTTGCTCGGCCGCCCGGCCCGGCGCACCACCGACCGCGGCGGGGCCTCCGGCACCGGGTACTGGTCCGCGGCCACCGGCACCTACCGCCCCGACCTGGTCGACCTGGCGCTCGGCCACCAGGCGATGCTGCCGGAGGTGATCGGCCCCGCCGAGGCGGCCGGCACGACCCCGGAGGGGCTGCTGATCTCGGCCGGGACCGGGGAGACCATGGCGGCCGCGTTCGGGCTCGGGATCGGGCTCGGGGACGCGGTGGTGTCCCTCGGCGCCTCCGGCTCGGTGATGGCCGTGCACCCGCAGGCGCTGGCCGACCAGTCAGGGATGATCACCTCGCTCGCCGACGCCACCGGCATGCACCTGCCCGTCGTCACCACCCTGAACGCCGTGCGCACCCTGCGCGGCACCGCCGAACTCCTCGGCCTGCCCGACCTGGGCGCCCTCTCCGAGCTGGCGATGAAGTCCACACCGGGCGCCCACGGCCTCGTCCTCCTCCCCTACCTGGAGGGCGAGCGCACCCCGAACCTGCCGCACGCGGCGGGCACCCTGACCGGGCTGCGGCGCGAGTCGATGAAGCCGGAGCATCTGGCGCGGGCCGCGTTCGAGGGCATGCTGTGCGGGCTCGCCGACGCGCTGGACGTGCTGCGCGGGCGGGGCGTGGAGGTGCGCCGGATCTTCCTGCTCGGTCCGGCCGCCGAGCTGCCCGCCGTGCAGGCCGCGGCGCCCTCGCTGTTCGGCGCGCAGGTCGTCGTACCGCAGCCCGCGGACTACACGGCGATCGGCGCGGCCCGGCAGGCGGCCTGGGCGCTCGGGGTCTCGCAGGGCACGCTGGACCCGCGCACCCCGCCGGCCTGGCAGGGCGCGGCGGCGCAGATCCTGGAGCCGGGCGAGGAACTGGCCGCCGGGCAGGCGGTGCGGCAGCAGTTCACGGCGGTACGGGAGCAGACCCACCCGGCCGCGTTCCACTAGGCGGCACGAATCCAGGGACGCGCAGCAAGAGGAACAGAACGCCTCAAACCACCCCGTAACAACCAGCACCCATAAGGCCCTACGCGAATCCGCTGTCGGGTTAATCAGTTGAGGTAACGCGGGTGGAGTGTCGGACGATAGGGGCCAAGGGCAGACCGACCTGCCCCTGCCGCCCACTCCGAGAGACGTAGCGTGCTCATACGACTTCTACGGACCTATCTCAGGCCCTACAAGAAACCCATAACCCTTCAGGTCCTGCTCCAGTTCCTGCAGACCTGCGCCACCCTGTACCTGCCCACCCTGAACGCCCACATCATCGACAACGGCGTCGTGAAGGGGGACACGGGTTACATCCTGTCCTTCGGCGCCCTGATGATCGGCATCTCGCTGGTGCAGGTCGTGTGCAACATCGGCGCCGTCTACCTGGGCGCCCGTACCGCCTCGGCGCTCGGCCGGGACGTGCGCGGTGCCGTCTTCGACCGGGTGCAGTCCTTCTCCGCCCGTGAGGTGGGTCACTTCGGCGCGCCCTCGCTCATCACGCGGACGACGAACGACGTCCAGCAGATCCAGATGCTGGTCCTGATGACGTTCACGCTGATGGTGTCGGCGCCCATCATGTGCGTCGGCGGCATCGTGCTGGCGCTCGGCCTGGACGTGCCGCTGTCCGGGGTGCTGATCGCGGTCGTGCCGGTGCTGGCCGTCTGCGTGACCCTGATCGTGCGCAAGCTGCGGCCGCTGTTCCGCACCATGCAGACCCGCGTGGACAGGGTGAACCGGGTGCTGCGCGAGCAGATCACCGGCAACCGGGTCATCCGCGCCTTCGTCCGCGACGAGTACGAGCAGGACCGCTTCGGCCGGGTCAACGGCGAGCTGACCGAGATGCAGCTGGCCACCGGGCGGCTGCTGTCGCTGATGTTCCCGATGGTGATGACCGTGGTGAACGTGTCCTCCATCGCGGTGGTGTGGTTCGGCGCGCACCGCATCGACAGCGGCGGGATGCAGATCGGCGACCTGACGGCGTTCCTCGCCTATCTGATGCAGATCGTGATGTCCGTGATGATGGCCACCTTCATGTTCATGATGGTGCCGCGCGCCGAGGTGTGCGCCGAGCGCGTCCAGGAGGTCCTGGAGACGGACTCCAGCGTGGTGCCGCCGCTCGCGCCGGTCACCGAGCTGCGCCGGCACGGGCATCTGGAGATCCGCGCGGCCGGCTTCCGCTATCCGGGGGCCGAGGAGCCGGTGCTGCGCGCGGTCCGGCTGGAGGCCAGGCCCGGCGAGACCACGGCCGTGATCGGGTCCACCGGCAGCGGCAAGTCGACCCTGCTCGGGCTGGTCCCGCGGCTGTTCGACGCCACCGAGGGCGAGGTCCTGGTGAACGGCGTGGACGTCCGCGAGGTCGATCCGGCACTGCTGGCACGGACGGTCGGACTCGTGCCGCAGAAGCCGTACCTCTTCGCGGGCACCGTCGCCACGAATCTGCGCTACGGCAATCCGGACGCCACCGACGAGGAGCTGTGGCACGCGCTGGAGGTGGCGCAGGCCAAGGAGTTCGTGAGCAGGCTGGAGGGCGGCCTGGACGCGCCGATCGCCCAGGGCGGCACCAATGTGTCGGGCGGTCAGCGCCAGCGGCTCGCGATCGCGCGCACCCTCGTGCAGCGACCGGAGATCTACCTGTTCGACGACTCCTTCTCCGCGCTCGACTACGCCACCGACGCGGCCCTGCGCGCGGCGCTGGCCGAGGAGACCGCCGAGGCGACCGTCGTCATCGTCGCCCAGCGGGTGGCGACCATCCGGGACGCCGACCGGATCATCGTCCTCGACGAAGGCCGGGTGGTCGGCTCCGGCCGGCACCAGGAGCTGATGGCGGGCAACGACACCTACCGGGAGATCGTGCTCTCCCAGCTGACGGAAGCGGAGGCCGCCTGATGTCCGGGCCCATGGGACGCATGATGGCCGGGGGCGGCCCCGACCAGCGGTCGATGGACTTCAAGGGATCGGGCAAACGCCTGATCGCCCAGTTCAAGCCCGAACGGCTCACCGTGTACGGCCTGCTGGTCTGCGTGGTGGTCAGCGTGGCCCTCAACGTGATCGGCCCGAAGATCCTCGGCCGCGCCACCGACCTGGTCTTCTCCGGCATCATCGGCCGGCAGATGCCCGCCGGGGCCACCAAGGCGCAGGTGCTGGAGCAGATGCGGGCGCACGGCAAGGGCGCCATCGCGGACATGCTCCAGAGCACCGACTTCACGCCGGGCAAGGGCATCGACTTCGGCGCGGTCGGTGACGTACTGCTGCTCGCGCTGGCCACCTTCTTGGTCGCCGGGCTGCTGATGGCCGTGGCGACGCGGCTGGTCAACCGGTCGGTGAACCGCACGATGTACCGGCTGCGCGAGTCCGTGCAGGCGAAGCTGTCGCGGCTGCCGCTGTCGTACTTCGACCAGCGCCAGCGCGGTGAGGTGCTCTCGCGGGCGACCAACGACATCGACAACATCGGGCAGACGCTCCAGCAGTCGATGGGCCAGCTGATCAACTCGGTGCTGACCATCGTCGGTGTGCTGGCGATGATGTTCTGGGTCTCCTGGATCCTCGCGCTGGTCGCGCTGGTCACGGTGCCGCTGTCGTTCTTCGTGGCCACGCGGGTCGGCAAGCGTTCGCAGCCGCACTTCGTGCAGCAGTGGCGCTCCACGGGCAAGCTCAACGCCCACGTGGAGGAGATGTACACCGGGCACACGCTGGTGAAGGTGTTCGGGCGGCAGCAGGAGTCGGCGCAGCAGTTCGCCGAGCAGAACGAGGCGCTGTACGAGGCCGCGTTCAAGGCGCAGTTCAACAGCGGCGTGATGCAGCCGCTGATGATGTTCGTGTCGAACCTGAACTATGTGCTGGTCGCGGTGGTCGGCGGGCTGCGGGTCGCGTCCGGCGCCCTGTCCATCGGCGACGTGCAGGCGTTCATCCAGTACTCGCGGCAGTTCTCCATGCCGCTGACGCAGGTGGCCTCCATGGCGAACCTGGTGCAGTCCGGTGTGGCCTCGGCCGAGCGGGTCTTCGAACTCCTGGACGCGGAGGAGCAGGAGGCGGACCCGGTGCCGGGCGAGCGCCCCGCGGAGCTGCGCGGGCGGGTGCGGCTGGAGCATGTGTCCTTCCGGTACGAGCCGGAGAAGCCGCTGATCGAGGACCTCTCGCTCACGGTGGAGCCCGGCCACACGGTGGCCATCGTCGGCCCCACGGGCGCGGGCAAGACCACGCTGGTCAACCTGCTGATGCGGTTCTACGACGTCTCCGGCGGCCAGATCACCCTGGACGGGGTGGACGTGCGCAAGATGACCCGCGACGAGCTGCGCTCCGGGATCGGCATGGTGCTCCAGGACACCTGGCTGTTCGGCGGCACCATCGCGGAGAACATCGCGTACGGCGCCTCGCGGGAGGTCACGCGGGGTGAGATCGAGGAGGCCGCGCGGGCCGCGCACGCCGACCGGTTCATCCGGACGCTGCCCGAGGGCTACGACACCGTGATCGACGACGAGGGCACGGGGGTGAGCGCCGGTGAGAAGCAGCTCATCACCATCGCGCGGGCGTTCCTGTCCGACCCGGTGATCCTGGTGCTGGACGAGGCGACGAGTTCCGTGGACACGCGGACCGAGGTGCTGATCCAGAAGGGCATGGCGAAACTCGCCGCCGGGCGTACGTCGTTCGTGATCGCGCACCGGTTGTCGACCATCCGGGACGCGGACACGATCCTCGTCATGGAGAACGGCTCCATCGTCGAACAGGGCGCGCACGCCGAGCTGTTGGCGGCGGACGGAGCGTACGCCCGGCTGTACAAGGCGCAGTTCGCGCAGGCGGTGGCGGAGGTCGACTAGACGGGCCGGGGGCCGCCCGCGGGTGGCCCCCGTGCTCAGTCGAGGTAGCCCCGCAACTGGTCCGCGTACGCGTGGTCCCTGAGCTTGTTGAGGGTCTTGGACTCGATCTGGCGTATCCGCTCGCGGGTGACGCCGAAGAGGCGGCCGATCTCCTCCAGGGTGCGGGGGCGGCCGTCGAGGAGGCCGTAGCGCAGCTGTACGACCTTGCGCTCGCGCTCGCCCAGCGTGGACAGCACGGCGTCCAGGTGCTGCTTGAGCAGCAGAAACGCGGCGGACTCCACGGGGCTCGCGGCGTCGCCGTCCTCGATGAGGTCGCCGAGCGCCACGTCGTCCTCCTCGCCGACGGGGGCGTGCAGCGAGACGGGTTCCTGGGCGAGCCGCAGCACCTCGCCGACCCGCTCGGGCGGGAGGTCGAGATGGGCGGCGACCTCCTCGGGCGTCGGCTCGTACCCCCGCTCCTGGAGCATGCGGCGCTGCACGCGTACGACCCGGTTGATCAGCTCCACGACATGGACCGGGACGCGGATGGTGCGGGCCTGGTCGGCGAGGGCGCGGGACATGGCCTGGCGGATCCACCAGGTGGCGTACGTGGAGAACTTGTAGCCGCGCGCGTAGTCGAACTTCTCCACGGCGCGGATCAGCCCGAGGTTGCCCTCCTGCACCAGGTCGAGCATGGTGAGGCCGCGTCCGACGTACCGCTTGGCGACGGAGACGACGAGCCGCAGGTTGGCCTCGATCAGCCTGCGCTTGGCCACTCTCCCCATGACCACGAGACGGTCCAGGTCGTGCGCCAGGTCTCCGTCCAGGTCCGGGGTGTTGCCGAGCTTCTCCTCGGCGAACAGCCCGGCCTCCACCCGGCGGGCGAGCTCGACCTCCTCGGCGGCGGTGAGCAGCGGGATGCGGCCGATCTCGCGCAGGTACTGCCGGAACAGGTCGGCGGACGGCCCGCCGGTCTCCGGGTGCCGCGCGGCACTCCCCTGGGGTGGCACCGCCACGAGAACGTCCGGCTCCGCGTCCGGCTCGTCCGCGACGGCACCGGTACCGCTGGGGGCAGGGGTGAGGGTCTGGGTCTGCACGAGGGCGACCTCCAGGATGTACGCCGGACTCGGCACCCCCCACAGTGTGGGGGAAGACACATCGCCGCCACGAGGGGTGTGCGGTGACTTTTTGCGTCCGGTTCGTGACCCGCTGCTGACGGCGGCCCGCCGGGGGCGGCTCTAGAGCGCCGCCGCGCCCCGTTCCCGCAGGGATTGGTCGTACTGCTGGAGGATCCACATCTCGTTCTGGACGGCGGCCAGTTGGCTCGGGTCGCCGCCGGTGGACAGGCGGGTCATCTGGAACTCGATGTCGCGGATGCGGCGTTCGACCGCGCGGCGGCGGATCTGGACCAGCACGGTGCCGGCGTAGGTCTCGTCCACGGTGCGGCGCAGGATCGGTTCGACGGCCAACTCGGTGACCATGGCGCGCACGGTGTCGTCCGGCGCCGCCTCGCGGACCCGGACCAGGTACTCCTGCGGGTCGCTCACCCCGAACTCCGCGCCGCCCGCCTCCGCGATGGTCTGGCGTACCGCGGCGTACGGCGGCGCGGTGAACTCGTCCACCCCGTACGCGTCGAAGGCCGGGGAGACCAACTCGGGCCGCTGGAGGGCGAGTTTGAGCAGCTCGCGTTCGGCGGCGTACACCGGGTTGCGCAGGGTGAGGGCGGGGCCGGAGTTCGCGCCGCGCGGAGCCGCCGCCCACTGCTGCTCACCGCCGCGCGGGCGTTCCTGCTGCGGGCCCCGGCCGCCCCGGTCCCGCGCCCAGCGGGCCAGCTGGGCCACCCGGCGCACCACGAACTGCGTGTCCAGGATGCCGAGCAGACCGGCGAGTTCGACCGCGACCTCGTGCTGCGCGCCGCTGTTCTTGATGCGGGCCACGATCGGCGCGGCCTCGTCCAGGGCGGCGGCGCGGCCCCCCGAGGTGTCCAGGTCGTACCGGCCGACGATCTGCCGCAGCGCGAACTCGAACAGCGGGGTGCGGGGTTCGGTCAGGTCGACGACCGCGTCGTCCCCCTTGGCGAGCCGCAGCTCACAGGGGTCCATGCCGTCCGGGGCGATGGCGATGTACGTCTCGGCGGCGAACTTCTGGTCGTCCTCGAACGCCCGCAGCGCCGCCTTCTGCCCGGCCGCGTCGCCGTCGAAGGTGAAGATCACCCGTGCCGAACCGTTGTCCATGAGCAGCCGGCGCAGGATCTTGATGTGCTCGCCGCCGAAGGCCGTGCCGCAGGTCGCGATGGCCGTCTTCACCCCGGCGAGATGGCAGGCCATGACGTCGGTGTAGCCCTCGACCACGACCGCCCGGCTGGACTTCGCGATCTCCTTCTTCGCCAGGTCGATGCCGTACAGGACCTGGGACTTCTTGTAGATCGCGGTCTCGGGGGTGTTGAGGTACTTGGGGCCGTTGTCGGACTCGTACAGCTTGCGCGCGCCGAAGCCGACGACCTCGCCGCCGATGTCCCGGATCGGCCACATCAGCCGGCCCCGGAAGCGGTCGATGGGCCCGCGCCGGCCCTCCTGGGAGAGCCCGGAGAGGACCAGCTCCTTGTCGCTGAAGCCCTTGCCGCGCAGATAGCGGGTGAGGTGGTCCCAGCCCTGGGGGCTGTAGCCGACGCCGAAGTGCAGCGCCGCGTCCTGGTCGAAGCCGCGCTCGGCGAGGAAGACCCGGCCGGTCTCCGCCTCGGGGCTGTTCGCCAGCTGCTCGGCGTACCACTGCGCGGCGAGCTTGTGCGCCTCGACCAGCCGGATGCGTTCGCCGCGCTGGTGGGCCGGGTTGTACCCGCCCTCCTCGTACCGCAGCGTGATCCCGGCCTGCCCGGCGAGCCGTTCCACCGCCTCCGAGAAGGAGAGGTGGTCCACCTTCATCACGAAGGTGATGGTGTCGCCGCCCTCCTGGCAGCCGAAGCAGTGGAAGAGGCCCTTGGCGGGGCTGACCTGGAAGGACGGCGACTTCTCGTCATGGAACGGGCACAGGCCCTTGAGGTTCCCGCCGCCCGCGTTGCGCAGCTGGAGGTACTCGGAGACCACGGCGTCGATCGGGACCGCGTCCCGTACCGCCTTCACGTCCTCGTCGTTGATCCGTCCTGCCACGCGTGAATTCTACGGTGGCGGACGGACACGGCAGGGGCACGTGGGGCGCACCGGGGGCGCGGGCGATCGCGCGACGGGTCGGTAGGGCACCCCGGCCCCGCGCCGGCGGCCCGCGGCGGCCCGCCTGCGGACGCGTCACCCGCCTCAGCCGGCCAGCCGCTCCAACGGCACGCGCGGATCGGCCAGCGCTTCCGTGTCCACCCGCGACCGGGACCGGATCAGCCGCTGGATGTGTTCCGTGACGTTCCACACATTCACGTTCATCCCCGCGAGCACCCGCCCCTCGCGCACCCAGAACGCGATGAACTCCCGCCTGCCCATGTCACCGCGGATGACCACCTGGTCGTACGACCCCGGCGGTGCCCACCCGCTGTACTCCATCCCCAGGTCGTACTGGTCGGTGAAGAAGTACGGCACCCGGTCGTACACCGCGTCCTGCCCGAGCATCGAGCGCGCCGCGGCCGGGCCCCCGTTGAGCGCGTTGGCCCAGTGCTCGACCCGGACGCGGGTGCCGAACAGCTCCAGCGGGAACGCGGCCACGTCACCGGCGGCGTAGATGTCGGGGTCGGACGTCCGCAGCCGCTCGTCCACCACGATCCCGCCGCCGTGCGCCCGGTCGGCGATCTCCAGGCCCGCCGCCTCGGCGAGCGCCACCCGCGGCACCGCGCCGATCGCCGCGAGGACGTCGTGCGCCGGGTGCTCCTCGCCGTCGTCGGTGCGCACCGCGAGGACCATGCCGTCCTGGCCGATGATCTCGGTGAGCCGGCGCCCGAAGTGGAAGCGCACGCCGTGCGCGCTGTGCAGCTGGGCGAAGACATTGCCCAGCTCGGGTCCGAGCACGGCGGCCAGCGGGGTCGGCTCCGGCTCGATCACGGTGACCTCCGCGCCGTACTCGCGCGCCGCCGCCGCGACCTCCAGGCCGATCCACCCGGCGCCGGCGATCACCAGGTGCCCGTTGTCCCGGCCGAGGGCGGCCAGCACGCCCTTGAGCCGCTCGGCGTGTGCGAGCCGGCGCAGATGGTGGACGCCCGCGAGGCCGGTGCCGGGGATGTCCAGGCGGCGGGGTTCGGCGCCGGTGACGAGCAGCAGCTTGTCGTAGCGGACGAGGGTGCCGTCGTCGCCGTAGCGCACGGTCTTGGCCGGGCGGTCGATGTGGTCGACGGTCTGGCCGAGGTGCAGCTCGATGTCGTTGCGCGCGTACCAGGCGGGCTCGTGCACGAAGACGCTGTCGCGCTCGGCCTTGCCGAGCAGGAAGCCCTTGGAGAGCGGGGGTCGCTCGTACGGGTGGTCGCGTTCGTCGCAGATCAGTATCACCCTGCCGGTGAAGCCCTCCGCGCGGAGCGTCTCCGCCGCCTTCGCGCCGGCGAGGCCGCCTCCGACGATGACGAATGTCTGATCCGCGTCGACCACTTGTCTGCCTCCTCGTAAGGGTGCCGCCACCCGCGAGCGTCCCGCACACGGGGGGCCGCGGGAAGGGGGAGTGACCCGATCAGGCCACGGGTGTCACGTTCCTCTCACATGTGCCCGGTCAGTCTCGCGTGCAGCGAGAGCGCGGAGGCGTCGGTGAGGGATGCGATCTGGTCGACGATCACCCGCTTGCGCGCGTGGTCGTCGGATGCCCCGTCGAACAGGGTCCGAAACTGCGGATCCAGGCCGTCCGGCGCGCGGACGGTGAGCGCCTCGGCCAGCTCCGCCACGATCACCCGCTGATCGGCCCGCAGCCGCTCCTGCTCGGCGCGCTGCATCACATACCGGTCGGCGACCGCCTTGAGCACCGCGCACTCCATCCGGGTCTCGCGGGGTACGACGAGACGCGCCTCGTAGCGGGTGAGCCGGCCGCTTCCGTAGGCGGCGCGGGTGGCGGTCTCGGCGGCCAGGCAGAACCGCCCGATGAGCTGGCTGGTGGCGTCCTTCAGGCGGGCCTGGGCGACCGCGGTGCCGTCGTAGCCGTGCGGCCACCACTCGGCGTCCTGCAGGCGGTCGAGGGCGGCGGCGAGTTCGGCCGGATCGGTGCCGGCGGGGACGTAGCGGCCGACGGCCACCTCGAACACGGCCTGCCGTTCGGGCTCGGCGTGCAGGCAGTTGGGGTCGATGTGGCCGGCGTGCAGGCCGTCCTCGACGTCGTGCACCGAGTAGGCCACGTCGTCGGACCAGTCCATGACCTGGGCCTCGAAGCAGGTGCGGGCGCCGGGGGCGCCGGCCCTGACCCAGTCGAACACCGGGCGGTCGTCCTCGTACACGCCGAACTTGCCCGAGGCGGGGTCGGTGGGGTGGGCGCCGCGCGGCCAGGGGTACTTGGTGGCGGCGTCGAGGGCGGCGCGGGTGAGGTTGAGGCCGACGGAGCCCTTCCCGGTGAACCGCTTGGGCTCGATGCGGGTGAGCAGCCGCAGGGACTGGGCGTTGCCCTCGAAGCCGCCGCAGTCGTCCGCGAACGCGTTGAGCGCCTGTTCGCCGTTGTGCCCGAAGGGCGGATGGCCCAGGTCGTGGGAGAGGCAGGCGGCCTCCACCAGGTCCGGGTCGCAGCCGAGGGCCGCGCCCAGTTCCCGGCCGACCTGGGCGCACTCCAGGGAGTGGGTGAGCCGGGTGCGGGGGCTGGCGTCCCAGACCTGGCTGTGGCTGCCCGGCGTGACGACCTGTGTCTTGCCGGCGAGGCGGCGCAGCGCGGCGGAGTGCAGGACGCGGGCGCGGTCGCGCTGGAAGGCGGTGCGGCCGGGGCGTTTGTCGGGCTCGGGCGCGAAGCGCTCCAGGTCCGCGGGGCCGTAGGGGTCGGGGCCGCAGGGGACGGGGGGTGCGCTGCCTTCCATGATTCGACAGTAGACGCACGCGGTGACGATCGGGGGTGCCGGGTGGCCCAGTCGTATGGCGGAGCGGGAATCCGGCCGTCCCGGCGGGCGGGAGAACCGCACAGGGAGGCGAACCGGGCGCGTGCCGGTGGCGTCCTCCTTGCGGGGCCGGATCACCGGTGCCGGACCGGGGCCGGGCAAGGGGCTTCGTACCGAGGGGGACCGCATGAGGATCGGACGACCGCGGCTGCCGCGCACCCGCACGGGGCAGCGGCGCCTGGTGCAGGCCGTGATGGCGGTGTGCGTGCTGGCGCTGCTGCCGGGGGCATGGCTGTTCACGTCCACGGCGGACCGGCTGCGCACGGTCGCGGACGCGCCGCCCGCGCCGGTCGCGGTGGTGTTCGGGGCCGGTTTGTGGAACGGGGCGCCGTCGCCGTACCTCGCGCGCCGTCTGGACGCGACGGCGGCGCTGTACCGCGCGGGCCGGGTCAGGGCCGTCCTGGTCACCGGCGACAACAGCCGCGAGGACTACGACGAGCCGGACGCCATGCGCACCTACCTGATCCGGCACGGCGTGCCGGGCGGCAGGATCGTGCGGGACTACGCCGGGTTCGACACCTGGGACTCCTGCGTCCGGGCCAGGAGGATCTTCGGCGTGGACCGGGCGCTGCTGGTCAGCCAGGGCTTCCACATCCGGCGGGCGGTCGCGCTGTGCGAGGCGGCGGGCGTCGACTCGTACGGCGTCGGGGTCGACGAACCGCACGACGTCACCTGGTACTACGGCGGCACGCGCGAGCTGTTCGCGGCGGGCAAGGCGGCGCTGGACGCGGTCTTCCACCCGGACCCGACGTTCCTGGGCCCGCGTGACCACGGGGTCGCGAACGCGCTTGCCCGGACGGGGAGTCGGGGCCGCCGAACGGAGACCCGGAGTCCGGGCGGCAGCGCAGCGCGCGGGGACGGCTGAGCATGGACGCCACCGAACTGACGCCCGCCGAACGCCGGATCCTGGCCGCCTTCCCGCTCGGCGAGGGGGTCGACTTCCGGGAGGGCGAGGACGACGACCCCGCGCGCGGTGCCGACTGGGGGCCCGAACGCACCGTACGGGCGGAGTTCCTGCGGGAGTTGCTGCTGGCCGGGCCGGTGCGGGAGGGCCGTACGGCCGGGCTGAAGATACGCGGCGCGCGGATCACCGGGATGCTGGACCTGAAGTACGGCACGGTCGCGCACGCCGTCCGGCTGCGCCACTGCCACTTCGAGCAGGCGCCCGACCTGTACGGGGCGCGGATCGTCGTCCTCGCCCTGAGCGACTCGGTACTGCCGGGGCTGACGGCGGGCGCGCTGCGCTCCGAGGGGGTCGTACGGCTCACCTGCTGCCGTTTTTCCGGTCCGGTACGGCTCCAGGGCGCCAGGCTGGCCGGGGCGCTGTTCGTCAACGGGGCGCGGTTCGGGACGCCGGACGAGGAGCCCGAGGAGCCCGTGCTCCAGCTCAACCACGCCGAGGTGGCCACGGACGTATGGGCCCGGCGGCTGGTGGCGCACGGCGAGGTACGGCTGAACGGGGCCGTCGTCGGCGGTCAGGTGCGCCTGGACGACGCGGTGCTCGACACGCCGGGCGGCACCGCGCTGCACGCCGAGGTCCTGGCCGTCGGCACCGACGTGCACGCGATGCGGCTGCGCGCACGGGGCCGGGTGAATCTGGGCGGCGCCCGCATCCCCCGCCAACTCAACCTCGCCTATGCCCGGTTGTCGAACCCCGGCGGCCACGCCCTGCGCGCCAGCAGCGGCGTCATCGGCGAGCTGTGGCTCCGGGAGGCCGCGCCGATCGAGGGCACCGTCAATCTGCGCCGCGCCCAGCTGGACCTGCTGCACGTGCCGCCGGAGGTCTGGCCCGAGCAGGTCCAGCTCGACGGTCTCGCCTACCGGGTGCTGGCTCCGCACCTGCCCGCGGGACAGCGCCTGCCGCTGCTGGAGCGCGAACCGGACGGCGGCTATCTCCCCCAGCCCTACGAGCAGTTGACCGCCGCCTACCGGGCGGTGGGCGACGACGCGGCCGCCCGCACCGTCCAGCTGGCCAAGCTCCGCCGCCACCGCCGCACCCTGCCGGGGTACGCCCGCCTGTGGGGCTACCTCCAGGACGCCGCCGTCGGCTACGGCTTCCGCCCGATGCGCGCCGCGTTCTGGCTGCTGCTGCTCCTGTGCACGGGCACCCTCGTCTTCGCCCTGCACCATCCGCCCGCCCTCAAGCCGGCCGAGGCCCCCGCCTTCAACCCGCTGTTCTACACCCTGGACCTGCTCCTGCCGATCATCGACTTCGGCCAGGAAGGCGCGTACGCCCCGCGCGGCGGCTTCCAGTGGCTGTCGTACATGCTGATCGCCCTGGGCTGGGTGCTGGCGACGACGATCGCGGCGGGCGTCACCCGCTCGCTGAACCGGCAGTAGCCGAGGGGGAGTTCACGGCGGCGGTACGCACCGGCGAGGCACCCGCCCCGCCCCGGCTCCGGGGGAAGCGGCTCCGGAGGAAGCGGCCCCGCGTTCCGCGGCCCGGCCGCCGGCACGGGCTCGGATGACGCCCCGTCACCCGTTCCGCGACCCCCGTCGCTCCATTCGTGTGTTCTTCGTACTTTCTTCTCGTGCTCCCCGGCACACCGCCCCTGACCTGCCCCGACTCCCCCACGCCTCAGCCGTATGGCCGCCGGGCCGGCCACCCGTTCACCGCAGTCCGGGCGATCTCTCGGCAAGCGGATCACGGCGCGAGCCCTTTACCTCGGAAGGGCAGGGGACACACCAGTCGGACAAGCTCTGGGGAGCACCATGCGACGTACCGCCCGTCTGCTGACCGGTACCGCGCTCGCCGTGGGCACGGCGGCGCTCGCCGCCGCGCCCGCCTACGGCGGCGCCACGGCCGCGCGCCCCTTGCGCGCCCCCACCGGCAGCCTGGAGGTGTACCCGTCCACCGCGATCCCCGGCGGACAGGTCACGGTCAACACCGCTGCCTGCGGGGAAAGGGGCGGCGCGACGGGGGACGCGGGCGCGGTCGGCGCCGGCGTCTTCATGCTGGCGCCCACCACGCACCAGGGCGAGTCGATCGGCCAGTTCCAGGTGCCGCCGAGCGCGCAGCCGGGGACGTACGAGATCGTCGCGAAGTGCGCGGAGGGCAGCAGGCAGGTGACGGGCGACCTGGTGGTGGCCCTCGGCGCGGTGCACGAGCAGGTGCAGCCGCGGGGAAGTGTGAAGACGGGGGTCGGCGGCGCGCTCGGTCCCGACCCCGTGCAGACCGCGGCGGGCGTGACGGCGCTGGCCGTCGCCGCCGCGGGCGGTACCTGGCTCCTGCATCGCCGGGCGAGAGGCGACGGGATCTGACGGGCACCCTCCGCTGTCCGTCCGCCGGTACCGCACGTCCCGCCCCCTCCGGGTCCGATGCCCCTCGCGGCCCGGAGGGGGAGGGGGTCCGCCGCCCCCGGCAGGCCCCCGGACCCGCGCCGGACCGCTCCACACCCGGCCCGGTCCGCCCCAGGGGTCCCGTCCGGGGGCTCGTGTCCAGTCGGGGGCTCGCCTCCGGGAGAGGGGTTCACATGCGCAGCACACGCCGTCTCGGCAGCCGTACCCGCGGCACACGCAGGCTCCGCGGGCGCCGGACGCGCCGGCTCGGGGACACCGCGATAGCCGCGGTCACCGCCGTGGCCCTCGCCTCGGGGGTCTGGCTGCTGGGCGGCCAGTCGCACACTCCCCCGCAGCCGGCCGCCGCCGAGGGCCGCCCCGACCCCGGTGAGGAGCGGCTGACCGCGCCCTCCCTGCCGCCGTCCCCGCCGCTGCGCATCCGCATCCCGGCCATCCGCGTGAACGCCCCGCTGATGGGTCTCGCCCTGACCTCCTCCGGCAGCCTGGACGTACCGCCCGCGCAGAACAAGAACCTGGCCGGCTGGTACGAGGCCGGGACCATGCCCGGCGAGACGGGGACCGCGATCGTCGCCGGGCACGTGGACAACACGGAGGGCCCGGCCGTCTTCTACAACCTGGGTGCCCTCAAGCGGGGCGCCCGGATCGAGGTGGACCGCCGGGACGGCACGGTGGCCGAGTTCACCGTGGACGCCGTCGAGGTCTACGCCGCCAGCGCCTTTCCCGACCAGAAGGTCTACGGCGCCGCCCGCCGCCCGGAGCTGCGCGTGATCACCTGCGGCGGCGGCTACTCGAAGACCACCGGCTACCAGGGCAACGTGGTCGTCTTCGCCCATCTGACCGGCAGCCGCTGAGCCGCCGTCGCCGCTCCGTTTCCGGCCGACGCCGGATCGCTCAGTCGATGCCGGACCGCTCCACCCCCGCCACGATCCACCGCTGGAAGCACAGGAACACCACCAGCAGCGGCAGGATCGAGACGGCCGCCGCGACGAACAGCTCGTGCAGGCGCACCACCTGGGCGGTGGTGAAGGAGGACAGCGCCACCTGGACCGTCCAGGCACTCTGGTCCTGCCCGATCACCAGCGGCCACAGGAAGGAGTTCCAGGCGCCGAGGAAGACGATGGTGCCGACCGCCGCGAACACCGGGCGCGCGTTGGGCACGACCACCAGCCAGTACGTCCGCCAGTAGCCGAGCCCGTCGACCTGGGCCGCGTCCTCCAGCTCCCGCGGGAACCCCAGGAAGTACTGCCGGAAGACGAAGCAGGCGAACGCCGAGAACAGGGTCGGGACGATGAGTCCGCGCAGCGTGGAGACCCAGCCGAGGGAGGACACCAGCACGAAGGTCGGTACGAAAGTGACGGCGGCCGGGACCAGCAGGGTGCCGAGGATGCCGTAGAACACCTTGTTCGCGTGCCGGTAGGGGATGCGGGCGAGGCCGTACCCGGCGAGGGAGGCGAGCAGCAGGGTGCCGAGGGTGGTGGCGGCGGCGATCAGGGCGGAGTTGAGCAGCGAGCGGGCGAACGGCACGGAGGGGTCGTCGAACAGCTCCCGTACGTTCCCCCACCTCAACTCGCCCGGAAAGAAGGTCCATTCGGGCGAGGTGATGTCCCGCTCGCTGGACAGCCCGTTGCGCACCAGCAGGTAGAAGGGGATGAGGAAGACCAGCGCGAGCGCCACGAGCAGCACGGCCCGCAGCGCCCGCCCGGCCCTCACCAGGGCATCGTCCATCGGTCTCATTCCGCCTCACTCCTCCTCGTTTTGCCCGAGCCCGAGCCAGCGCGCCTGCCCGACCGTGACGATCGCGATGATCAGCGCGAGGATCACCGCGCCCGCGCTGCCGAGCCCCAGGTTCTGCCCCTGGCCGAGGGCGGTGTAGTAGAGGTACACGAGCGGCGGACGGGCGTACGGCGGGTAACCCCGCGCGTCCGACAGCAGGTTGTAGAACTCGTCGAAGGCCTGGAAGGCGTTGATGACGAGCAGCAGCACCACCGCGACCGAGGTGGCGCGCAGTTGCGGCAGGGTGACGTGGCGCAGCACCGTCCAGCCGGGCCGGGCCCCGTCCACGGCGGCGGCCTCGTAGAGCACCGGGTCGATGCGCTGGAGCCCGGCGAGGAACAGGATCATGTAGAACCCGGCCTGGAGCCACAGCCGTACGGTCACGATGACCAGCCAGTACCAGGGCGGATGAGTGGTCGACAGCCAGGCCACCGGGTCGGTGCCGAACCAGCCGAGCACGGTGTTGGCGAGGCCGAAGCGCACCCCGTTGAAGATCGACATCTTCCAGATCAGGGCGGCCACGACATAACTGCACGCGGCCGGCAGGAAGAAGACCGACCGGAAGAACGCCCGCGCCCGCCGCACCCGGTTGACCATCAGCGCGAGGGCCAGGGAGAGGGCGAAGGTGACGGGCACGATGAAGGCGGTGAACACCAGGAAGGTGCGCAGGCTGCCGGTGAACGCGCCGTCCTTCAGCATGGCCGTGTAGTTGTCCAGGCCGACGAAGTGGGTGGGTGTCACGGTGTTGTGCGCGTCGAAGAAGCTCAGGCCGACGCTCCACAGCAGCGGGATGTACGTGAACAGCGCGAGCCCGGCCGCGAAGGGCCCGACGAACACCCAGAACCACAGGGCCCGCCGGTGCCTCACGACGTGTGCTGGACGCGGTCGAGTTCTGCGGACACCTTCCGTACGACGCCCCGCAGTTCGCTCTCCGGGTTCGCCCCGTCCTTGATGATCCGGCTGAGCGCGTCCTGGTAGGCGGTCTGGGAGGCGGGGGTCCACAGCAGCGGCTGGGCGTACCCGTGGTCGGTGGCGAACCGTACGGCGTCGGCGGCGGCGCCCGTCCTCAGCTCGGCGGCCTTCTTCGCGAGCGAGATCCGCGCCGGGATGTGGAACCCGTACCCGAGCGCGAAGTCCTCCTGGTAGTCGGCCCGTTCCACCCAGAGCCACTTCACATAGTCCTCGGCCGCCGCCTTGTGCCGGCTCCGCGCGCTGACGGCGGCCCCGTACGCTCCCACGGGAACGGTCGGCCTGCCTTGGCCTCCGTCCTTCGGGAACGGCAACACCCCGAAGTCGTCGCCGAGTTCCTTCCGCACCTGCGGCAGCGCCCACAGTCCGGACCACTGCATCGCGGTGAGCCCCTGGAGAAAGGCCGAGGGGTCGGACCAGTCGGTGGGCGCGCCGAGGAGCAGCGACTTGGCGGCGTACAGCTCCCTCAGCTTCCCGAGCGTCCGGGCCGCCACGGGATCGTCGAAGCCGACCTTCCCGTCCTCCGTGACCAGCCGGAGCCCCGCGGCGTACAGGGGGGTGCCGCCGAGCACCCCGGCGCCGCCGTCATTGCCGAGAAACAGCCCCTTGACCTTGCTGCTGGTCAACGTGCGGGCAGCATCCACGAGTTCGTCGAGCGACTGCGGAGGCCGCACGCCCGCGTCCCGCAGCATGCTCTTGCGGTAGTAGAGCATCTGCATGTCGATGGTCTGCGGAATGCCGTAGACCTTCCCCTGGTACGTCTTCGGCGCCAGCACCGCCGGGTTGAAGTCGTCCTTGACCCCGTCCAGCAGCGCGGTGAGATCCACGACCTGCCCGCCCTGGATCTGGTCGAGTGTGGGCCCGTTGACCTCGAACACATCGGGTCCGGAATCGGTGAGCAGGGCCGCGGCCGTCTGCTGATCGTAATTTCCGGGCCGCCACTCCACCGTGACGTGCGCCTTGGTGTACGCGGCCGCGTACCGCTTCACCGCCTGCTCGGTCCCGGCCTCGCCGTACTGGTGATACCACTGCGCCAACTGCACCCCACCGGAACCCCCGCCACCGCGCCCGGTATTGGACCCGCAGGCACCCAACACACCCACCCCGACCCCGGCACCCGCACCCAGCAGCGCCCTACGGCTGATCGTCATCCACTCCCCCTGACGTCGTCCTCAACGCACGGCCCAACGATCAACCATGCGGCGCGATTACGAAAGGGGTGTTGCGGCGGTGTGTCACTGCGCAGGGACGGCGGGTGAGGGTGGCCCCCGCCAGGTAAGCCGAGAGGCGGCACCCCCGCACAGGATGCCGCCTCCTTCGTGCGCCGGGGCCGTCGTCGATCGGTTGAGGGTCGGGGACCGACGACGGACCCGGAGTGCGTGGACCCGCAGGGGTCAGCGGTGGTCGCTGCCCGTGGACTGGGTGGCCGCGCGGCCCGCTTCGAGGCGGGCGACCGGGATGCGGAACGGGGAGCAGGAGACGTAGTCGAGGCCGGCCTCGTGGAAGAAGTGGACCGACTCGGGGTCGCCGCCGTGCTCACCGCAGACGCCGAGCTTGAGGTCGGGGCGGGTGCGCCGGCCGGCCTCCGCGGCGGCCTTCACCAGGGAGCCCACACCGTCCTTGTCGATCGTCTCGAAGGGGGAGACGCCGAAGATGCCCTTCTCCAGGTACGCCGTGAAGAAGGATGCCTCCACGTCGTCCCGGCTGAAGCCCCAGACCGTCTGGGTGAGGTCGTTCGTGCCGAAGGAGAAGAACTCCGCCGCCTCCGCGATCTGACCGGCGGTCAGCGCGGCGCGCGGCAGCTCGATCATCGTGCCGATCGCCAGCTTCAGCTCCGTGCCCGTCGCCGCCTGGACCTCCGCGATGACCTTGTCGGCCTCCTCGCGGACGATCTCCAGCTCCTGGACCGTGCCCACCAACGGGATCATGACCTCGGCGCGCGGGTCGCCCTTCGCCGCCTTGCGCTCCGCCGCCGCCTCGGCGATCGCGCGGACCTGCATCGCGAACAGGCCGGGGATGACGAGGCCGAGGCGCACGCCGCGCAGGCCCAGCATGGGGTTCTGCTCGTGCAGGCGGTGCACGGCCTGGAGCAGGCGCAGGTCGTTCTCGTGCGGCTCCTGCCGGGACTCGGCGAGGGCCACGCGCACGGAGAGTTCCGTGATGTCGGGCAGGAACTCGTGCAGCGGCGGGTCGAGGAGGCGGATGGTGACCGGCAGGCCGTCCATCGCCTCGAACAGCTCGACGAAGTCCTTCTTCTGGAGCGGGAGCAGCTCGGACAGGGCCGCCTCACGCTCCCGCGCGGTGTCCGCGAGGATCAGCTTCTCGACCATCTCGCGCCGCTCGCCGAGGAACATGTGCTCGGTGCGGCACAGGCCGATGCCCTGGGCGCCGAAGCGGCGGGCGCGCAGCGCGTCCTCGGCGTTGTCCGCGTTGGCCCGCACCCGCAGCCGGCGCTTGCGGTCGGCGAAGGCCATCATCCGGTGCACGGCCTCGACCAGCTCGTCCGCGTCGTCCGCGCCCGGATGCATCCGGCCCTCGAAGTACTCCACGACCGGGGACGGGACCACCGGGACCTCGCCCAGGTAGACCTTGCCGGTGGAGCCGTCGATGGAGATGACGTCGCCCTCCTCGACCACCTGGCCGCCGGGGACCGTCATCCGGCGCCGCTTGGTGTCGACCTCCAGCTCCTCCGCCCCGCACACACAGGTCTTGCCCATGCCGCGCGCGACCACGGCCGCGTGGGAGGTCTTGCCGCCGCGCGAGGTCAGGATGCCCTCGGCCGCGATCATGCCGTCCAGGTCGTCGGGGTTGGTCTCCCGGCGGACCAGGATGACCTTCTCCCCCGAGCGCGACCACTTGACGGCGGTGTACGAGTCGAAGACCGCCTTGCCGACCGCGGCGCCCGGCGACGCCGCGATGCCGCGCCCGACCTGCTCGACCTTCGCCTTCTCGTCGAAGCGCGGGAACATCAGCTGGGCCAGCTGGGCGCCGGTGACGCGCTGGAGCGCCTCGGTCTCGTCGATCAGGCCCTGGTCGACCAGCTGGGTGGCGATGCGGAACGCGGCGCCCGCGGTGCGCTTGCCGACGCGGGTCTGGAGCATCCACAGCTGACCGCGCTCGATCGTGAACTCGATGTCGCAGAGGTCCTTGTAGTGGTTCTCCAGGGTCTCCATGATCTGCATCAGCTGGTCGTACGACTTCTTGTCGATCTGCTCCAGCTCCGCCAGCGGGACGGTGTTGCGGATGCCCGCCACCACGTCCTCGCCCTGGGCGTTCTGGAGGTAGTCGCCGTAGACGCCCTGGTGGCCGGAGGCGGGGTCGCGGGTGAAGGCGACGCCGGTGCCGGAGTCGGGACCGAGGTTGCCGAAGACCATCGAGCAGACGTTGACGGCCGTGCCCAGGTCGTGCGGGATGCGCTCCTGGCGGCGGTAGAGCTTGGCGCGGTCGCCGTTCCAGGACTCGAAGACGGCCTTGATGGCGAGGTCCATCTGCTCCCGCGGGTCCTGCGGGAACTCCCGGCCGGCCTCCTTCTTGACGATCTTCTTGAAGGCGGTGACCAGCTTCTTCAGGTCGGCGGCCTCCAGGTCGGTGTCGACCTTGACCTTCTTGGCCTCCTTGGCCTTCTCCAGGGCCTCCTCGAAGAGGTCGCCGTCGACGCCGAGGACGGTCTTGCCGAACATCTGGATGAGGCGGCGGTAGGAGTCCCAGGCGAAGCGCTCGTCGCCGGCCTGCTTGGCCAGGCCCTGGACCGACTTGTCCGACAGCCCGATGTTGAGGACGGTGTCCATCATGCCGGGCATGGAGAACTTGGCGCCCGAGCGCACCGACACCAGCAGCGGGTCGTCCGCCTGGCCGAGCTTCTTGCCCATGCGGGCTTCGAGGGCGTCGAGGTGGGCGCTCACCTCGTCACGCAGTGCCGCCGGCTCCTCGCCGTTCGCCAGGTAGCTCTTGCAGGCCTCCGTGGTGATGGTGAAACCGGGAGGAACCGGAAGTCCGAGGTTGGTCATCTCGGCGAGGTTCGCACCCTTGCCACCGAGGAGGTCTTTGAGGTCCTTGTTTCCCTCGGTGAAGTCGTAAACGAACTTCGCTACGTGGGGTGCTTTGTTTTCCGACACGGGACTCGACTCCTTGAGGCCACGGTGGCTGCCCTGACGGCCAGGAACATACCCAGATCGAAGGCACATGGGTACGTCCACTTGCGGGTCATGTGCATGTAACCACCCGTCCGCCAGCGGATCGAAAGTCAAAGCTTGGCAAGGCGCAGCGCCGTTATGCGTTCACTTCTTGAATGAAAACCAGCCGAAAGAGTGGACTCATCGCTCACTTGAGCGCCTCCCGCCACGATTGAGTTCGATCGATGAACGATCAAGGGGTGGCACCCAGTGCCACCCCTTGGAGAAGTGCAGTCACCCCTTAATCGCTCATATGAGCGCAGTCCTTATCAAGGGTGGCGAGAATCACGCTGTCACAGAGCCCCGGATTTCACCATCCGGACCCGCTCCGGCGCGCCCTCACACCCCCAGCGCCCGCAGCCGCTCCTCCACCCGCTCCGGCGCATACAGGTGTTCCACCACCAGCGCCCCCGCTCCGACGAGCGCGGCCCGTTCCCCCAGCCGGGAGGTGACCACGTCCAGATGGGCCGTGGAGCGCGGCAGCGCCCGCTGGTAGAGCAGCTCCCGGACGCCGGTGAGGAAGGGTGTTCCGGCCAGATCTCCGGCGATCATCAGCACGCCCGGATTGAGCAGCGTGACGACGGTCGCCAGCACGTCCCCGACCCGGCGCCCCGCCTCGCGGGCCAGCGCCGCCGCCTCCGGGTGCCCCGCCGCCAGCAGGTCCCGTACATCCGAACCGGAAGCGGCCGGCACCCCGGAGGCCGCCAGCCGCCGGGCCACGGCACCGCCGCTCGCGACGGCGGCGAGACAGCCGTGTGAACCGCACCGGCACAGCGCGTCCGCGCCCACCCGGATGTGCCCGATGTCGCCCGCGCCGCCGTCGATCCCCCGGTATATGGAGCCGTCGACCACGACGCCCGCGCCTATGCCGGTGGACACCTTCACCAGGACGAACGCCGCGCACTCGGGATGGCCCGCGCGCTGTTCGCCGTACGCCATGAGATTGGCGTCGTTGTCCACCAGGACCGGGACCGGCGGCGCGCCGGTGTGTTCGGTGAGGGCGCGGGAGAGGCGGCCCGTTATGTCGTAGCCGTCCCAGCCGGGCATCATCGGGGGCTGCACCACCCGGCCGGTCGAGGTGTCCACCGGCCCTGGCACCGCGAGTCCGATACCGCACACCTCGGCCGGTCCCGACCCGGCCTTCTCCAGCAACTCGCCGAACCAGCGCCCGAGTTCGCCGAGGACCGGCTCCGGGCCCTCCTCGATCACCAGGGTGCCGGAGTGCTCGGCCAGGATCTCGCCGGTCAGCGAGAGCACGGCGGCGCGCGCGTGCCGGGTGTCGAGGTCGGCGGCGAGGACCACCGCGTGGGAGCCGTCGAACTCCAGGGTGATGGAGGGGCGTCCGCCGAGCGGCGAGTCGACCGGCCCGCCGGCGCCCTCGCGCAGCCAGCCGGCCCGGAACAGCCGGTCCAGGCGCTGGCCGACGGTGGCCCGCGACAGCCCGGTCTCCCGCTGGAGCGCACCCCGTGTCACGGCCCGCCCGCTGCGCACCAGTTCGAGCAGATCCCCGGCGCCTGCCTGACTGCCGTGCCTGGAGTTCATCCCGTTCCTCCCCGGACGTCCGGTCATGCGCACCCCCTTGTGTTTCCCAAGCGTGCATTACATAGTGGGTTTTGCGTGTTAAATAGACGTAACTCTACGGCGGCCGATGCCGAACCCGGTCGGCCGTGCGTCCGGACGTCGTCGTCTTGGGGGAGCCCCGAGTGGACCGCACCGCCCAACTCACCGCCCACGCGCTGTCGTACGCGCCACCGGACACCCTGCCGGTACGGGCCGCGCGGGTGCTGGACGCCAACTGGACGGGCGCCTCGACGGTCCCCTCCCGGAGCCTGTATCCGCACCAGTGGTCCTGGGACTCGGCGTTCATCGCGATCGGGCTGCGGCACCTGTCGCCGCTGCGCGCGCAGGGCGAGCTGGAGACGCTGCTGGCCGCCCAGTGGACGGACGGGCGCGTGCCGCACATCGTCTTCAACCCCTCCGTCCCGCTCGACGCCTACTTCCCCGGCCCCGACTTCTGGCGCTCCACCACCGCCGGACGCGCGGCGGGCGCCCCGCGCACGGTACAGACGTCCGGCATCGTGCAGCCACCGGTGCACGCGCTGGCGGCCTGGCTGGTGCACCGCGCCGATCCCGGACTCTCGCACGCCCGCGGCTTCCTGGCGCGGGTCTATCCGAGGCTGGCCGCCTGGCACCGCTATCTGCTGCGCCACCGGGACCTGGGCGGCGGCGGTCTGGTCTCCGTCGTCCACCCCTGGGAGCAGGGGATGGACAACAGCCCCTGCTGGGACGCGCCGCTCGCGCGGGTCACCCCGGCCCCGGCCCGCTCCTTCCGCCGGGCCGACCTGGACCACGGCGCGCCCGAGGACCGGCCGACGGATCTGGACTACGGGCGGTACGTACGGCTGGCCGTCGAGTACCGGGACGACCACTACGCGGACGGGAACGGGGAGTTCGCGGTGGAGGACCCGTCCTTCAACGCCCTGCTCATCGCCTCCGAGCACGCGCTCGCCCATATCGCCGCCGAGTTGGGCGCCGGTCCCGGCGCCCGGCACGCGCGGGCCGAACGGCTGACGTCGGCGCTGGTGGAGCGGCTGTGGAGCGCGGAGGCCGGGATGTTCCTGTGCCGGGACGTACGCGGCGGCGAACCGATCCCCGAGCGGAGTGTGTCGGGGCTGGTCCCGCTCCTTCTGCCCACGCTCCCGCGCGAGTTGGTCACCGCCCTCGTGCGCACCCTGACCGGTCCGCACTTCGGGCTCGGCGGCGCGACCCGGCTCGTGCCCAGTTACGACCTGCTCGGCGAGGCGTTCGATCCACACCGGTACTGGCGCGGCCCGGCCTGGTTCAACACCAGCTGGCTGGTGGAGCGGGGGCTGCGGCTGCACGGCGAGCGGGCGGCGGCCGACGCGCTGCGGGCGGCGTTCCTCACGCTGGCCGAGGCGACCGGCTTCGCCGAGTACGTCGACCCGTACACCGGCGAGGCGTGCGGCGCGACCGGCTTCGGCTGGACCGCCGCGCTCGCGCTCGATCTGCACCACAGGCTTCTCGACCGGCCCGCCTGACGGGCCACCCCCGCATAAAGGACGTCCCAAGCGACCTGCATAAAGAGCTCAAGCGCCCGTCGCGAGGCGTGTCCCACGCGGGCACCGGCACGTTCGACAGGAGTGACGAGGGAAGGGACCGGGGATGACCGACCGGCATCATCTGCTCGTGCACGGGGCGACGTTCGCCGCCGTGGGCGATCGGGGCGACATCAGCGGGGTCCGGGGCGGCGGCTCCCCGGACGGGTTGTTCGTGCGCGACGCCCGGCATCTCAGCCGCTGGCAGCTCACCGCGGACGGCGCGGTGCCCGAGGTGCTCACCCCGGTGGGGGACGGCGGCACCGCGCGCTGTGTGCTCGTACCGCGCGGGGCGCGTCCGGAGCCGCCCGCGCACACGCTCTTTCGTGAACAGGCGGTCGGCGACGGCTCGTTCGTGGAGACGGTACGGGTGACGAGCAATCGCCCGGTGCCGACGACCATCCGGCTGGCGATCACCGCGGACGTGGACTTCGCCGACCAGTTCGAGCTGCGCCCCGACCACCGCACGTACGTCAAGGCGGGCGCCCTGCGCTCGCGGACCGTGCTGGACGACGGGATCGAGTTCACGTACCGGCGCGCGGAATGGCGTTCGTGTACGACGATCACGGCCGATCCGGCACCGGACGCGGTGGAGGAGACGGGGACCGGTGCCCGCCGTCTGGTGTGGGCGCTGGAACTGCCCCCCTACGGCACGCGGGAGCTGGTCCTGCGGGTGATGGCGCGGCCGCACGGCGACCGGCGCGCGCTCCGGGTGCCGCGGGACCCGTCCGCCATGGCGGCCCAACTCGCCTCGGCCGAGGCCGAGTTCGTGGAGGGCGTGGCCTTCCCGACCGGTTGGCCGGAGCTGGCGGCGGCCTGTGCGCGGGGGCTCACGGATCTCGCGGCGCTCCAGATCCCGGCCGCCGGGCCCGACGGCGAGGAGCTGCGGGTGCCGGCCGGCGGAGCGCCCTGGTACCTGACCCTGCTCGCCCGTGACGCCCTGCTCACCTCCCTGTTCGCGCTCCCCTACCGCCCCCGCCCGGCCGCCGCGACGCTCCTCGCGCTGGCCGCGACCCAGGCGACCGGCGCCAAGGGCACGCGGGGCGCCGAGCCGGGGAAGATCGTGCACGAGGTACGGCACGGGGAGCTGGCGCACTTCGGGCAGGTGCCGTACGCGCGGTACTACGGCTCGGTCGACGCGACCCCGCTCTTTCTCGTGCTGCTCGGCGCGTACACCGAGCAGACCGGCGATCCGGCGCCGGCCCGCCGTCTGGAGCCGCACGCGCGGGCCGCGGTCGGCTGGATGCTGGACCACGGCGGGCTGACCTCGCGCGGCTATCTCGTCTACCGCGCCGACGAGGGCGGTCTCGCGAACCAGAACTGGAAGGACTCGCCCGGCGCGATCTGCCGCGCCGACGGCAGCCGGCCGAGCGGGGCGGTGATGGCGGCGGGCGCGCAGGGCTATGCGTACGACGCGCTGCGGCGCACGGCGTGGGTGGCGCGGACGGTGTGGGCCGACGAGACGTACGCGGCGCTGCTGGAGCAGGCGGCGGCCGATCTGCGCGACCGCTTCCAGCGGGACTTCTGGATGCGGGAGGCGTCCTTCCCGGCGCTGGCGCTGGACGGCGAGGGCCGCCGGATCGACGCGCTGGCCTCCGACGCGGGGCATCTGCTGTGGACCGGTCTGCTGGACAAGGAGTACGGCGAGGTGGTGGGCCGGCGGCTGCTGGAACCCGACTTCTTCTCCGGCTGGGGGGTGCGCACGCTCGCCTCCGGCCAGCCCGCCTACCATCCCCTGTCCCCGCACCGCGGCTCGGTCTGGCCCCACGACAACGCGCTGATCGCGCTTGGCCTGGCGCGCTACGGCCTGCACGACGAGGCCCGCGCGGTGGCGGGCGCGCTGGTCGACGCCGCCGGGCACTCCCCCGCCCGCCGTCTCCCCGAGGTGCTGGCCGGCTATCCGCGGGCCACCCACCCGGAACCGGTCCCCTATCCCCACGCCTGCACCCGTGAAGCCCGCTCCGCGGCGGCCCCGCTGGCGCTGCTGACGGCGGTGGGGGGCGCGTAGCGGTACGGGGCCTCCTTCCGGCGCGGGGCCGGTGCCCGCGGTCGCGGGGCCCCGCACCACGTCCCGCTCGAAGGGTCAGCCGCCCGAGGTGTCCAGTTCGGCGTCCTCGGTCACGCCCGCGCAGTCGTACGGGTCCTTCAGCCAGCCGTCCGGCAGGACCACGCGGTTGTTGCCGGAGGTGCGCCCACGGGGACCGTCGGCGCCGGCGGGCCAGGGCTGGGAGAGGTCGAGTTCGTCGAGGCCGGCGCGGAGTTCGGCAAGGGAGGAGGTGATCGCGAGGCGCCCCCGCATCTCGGAGCCGACCGCGAAGCCCTTCAGGTACCAGGCGACGTGCTTGCGGAAGTCGATCACGCCCTTGGACTCGTCGCCGAGCCACTCTCCGAGCAGTCGGGCGTGCCGGACCATGACGTCGGCCACCTCCCGCAGCGCGGGACGGTGGAAGTCGGCGCGCCCCTCGAACGCGGCGACCAGATCGGCGAACAGCCAGGGGCGGCCCAGGCAGCCGCGGCCCACGACCACGCCGTCGCACCCGGTCTCGCGGACCATCCGCAGCGCGTCCTGTGCCGACCAGATGTCCCCGTTGCCGAGCACGGGGATCTCCGGCACATGCTCCTTCAGCCGCGCGATGGCGGACCAGTCGGCGGTGCCGCCGTAGTGCTGCGCCGCCGTACGGCCGTGCAGCGCGATCGCCGTCACGCCCTCCTCGACGGCGATCCGGCCGGCGTCGAGGTAGGTCATGTGATCGTCGTCGATGCCCTTGCGCATCTTCATCGTCACGGGCAGGTCCCCCGCCCCGGACACCGCCTCGCGCAGGATCGCCCGCAGCAGGTTCCGCTTGTACGGCAGCGCCGAGCCGCCGCCCTTGCGGGTCACCTTGGGGACGGGGCAGCCGAAGTTCAGGTCGATGTGATCGGCCAGGTCCTCTTCCACGATCATGCGGACGGCCTTGCCGACGGTCGCGGGGTCCACGCCGTACAGCTGGATCGAACGGGGCGTCTCGCTCGCGTCGAACCTGATCAGCTGCATGGTCTTCTCGTTGCGCTCGACCAGCGCCCGCGTCGTGATCATCTCGCTGACGAACAGGCCCTTGCCCCCGCTGAACTCCCGGCACAGCGTGCGGAAGGGCGCGTTCGTGATCCCCGCCATGGGTGCGAGCACGACGGGCGGAGTCACGGTGTGCGGGCCGATGGAAAGCGGGTGGGTCATCAGACGGCTCCGGGACGGATGTACAACGGAAGGGACAGCTCGGGGCGAGCACCCATTGTCCCCCACCGGCCGCGTACGGGACGACCCCGCCCGCGCCGGGGCCCGCCGGTGCCCGTGTAACGGTCATTAGTTAGACGCACTATTGAAATCGGCGTACGATGACGCGCATGCCAGAGTTGAGTCCCCGCAGGCGCATGCTCGTGCTCGCGATCTGCTGCATGAGCCTGCTGATCGTGAGCCTGGACAACACCGTGCTGAACGTGGCGCTGCCCTCGATGCAGCGCGATCTGCACGCCACCACCTCCGGTCTGCAGTGGACCATCGACGCCTACACCCTGGTCCTGGCCTCGCTGCTGATGCTGGCCGGGTCCACCGCCGACCGGATCGGCCGCAAGCGCGTCTTCATGGCCGGCCTCGTGGTGTTCACCATCGGCTCGGTGCTGTGCTCGCTCGCCCCCAGCCTGTCCCTGCTCGTCGTCTTCCGCATGGTCCAGGCGGTCGGCGGCTCGATGCTCAACCCGGTCGCCATGTCGATCATCACCAACACCTTCACCGACGCCCGCGAGCGCGCCCGCGCCATCGGCGTCTGGGGCGCGGTGGTCGGCATATCCATGGCCCTCGGTCCGCTGGTCGGCGGCCTGCTGGTGCAGTCCGTGAGTTGGCGCGCGATCTTCTGGATCAACCTCCCGATCGGCCTCGCCGCCCTGCTGCTCACCCTGCGCTTCGTCCCGGAGTCCCGCGCTCCCAGGGGCCGCCGCCCCGACCCGGTGGGCCAGGTCCTGGTGATCGCCCTGTTCGGCGCGCTGACGTACGGGATCATCCAGGCGCCCGACTCCGGCCTCGCCTCGGTCGCGCCGTACTTCGCGATCGCCCTCGTCGCTCTGGGCGCCCTGCTGTGGTACGAGCCCCGGCGTGACGAACCCCTCATCGACCTGCGCTTCTTCCGCTCCGCGCCGTTCAGCGGGGCGACCGTGATCGCGATCAGCGCCTTCGCCGCGCTCGGCGGCTTCCTGTTCATGTCGACGCTGTACCTCCAGAACGTGCGCGGCCTCGACGCCCTGCACGCGGGCCTGTGGATGCTCCCCATGGCCGCGCCGACCTTCTTGTGCGCCCCGCTGTCCGGCCGGCTGGTCGGCACCCGCGGGCCCCGGCTGCCGCTGCTGATCGCCGGTACGGCGATGACCGTCAGCGGCATCCTGTTCGCGCTGTTCGAGGCCGAGACCTCGGACGTCACCCTGTTCCTCGGCTACGTCCTGTTCGGCATCGGCTTCGGCTTCGTCAACGCGCCGATCACCAACACGGCGGTCTCGGGCATGCCCCGCGCCCAGGCCGGGGTCGCCGCCGCCGTCGCCTCCACCAGCCGGCAGCTCGGCTCCACCCTCGGCGTCGCGGTGATCGGCGCGGTCCTCGCCTCCGGCATCGGCGCGACGTCGTACCGCGCCACCTTCGTGGACGCCGCCCGCCCCGGCTGGTGGATCCTCACCGCCTGCGGCCTCTCGGTGCTCGCCCTGGGCCTGCTCACCAGCGGCCGCTGGGCCCGGCGTACGGCCGAGCGCGCGGCGGAGCGGCTGGAGACCGCGGAGATCCGCCAGGCGGTGGGCGCCGGCAGCCGCGGCTGAGCCCAAGCGGACGGCGCGGGAGCCGGTCCGGGTGCCGTACCCGGACCGGCTCCCGCGCATGCGTCCGCTTCCTCAGCGGCGGGCGGCCTTCGCCAGCGACTTGACGAAGCCCGGCGCGTCCAGCGTGCCGACGCCGGTGGCCATGTCGTAGCCGTTGACGGCCTTGTAGCCGGTCACGCCGCCGTACGTGTTGTCCGTGCCGTCGTTGACGTCCACGACGCCGGTGCCCTTGTGCTTGGCGAGGCTGTAGAGCGCGCCGTTGATGTCCCCGAGGCGGTGTCCGGCGACCTGGTCGGCGAGCGCCACGATGCCCGAGAACAGCGGGCTGGACTCGCTGGTGCCGCCGTAGACGTCCCAGCCGACGGCCGTCGGGTCGTAGCTGGAGTACACCCAGGCGCCGCCGTCGACGGCGGCGGACATCGAGATGTCCGGGGTGCCGCGGTGGTTGCCGACGACCTTCTTCACGCCGTTCTGGAAGGCGGGCCGGGAGAACACGTGGGAGATGCCGCCGCCGCCCGCGCCGTGGTCGTTGTAGACGCTGTCGGGGCTGACGCGGTGGCCCTTCTCGTCGAGGTGCAGCTGGGTGCCGCCGACCGAGGTGACCAGCGGGTCGGACGAGGGCCAGGAGTTGACCTGCTGCTTGTAGTCGGCCGAGCCGTCCAGGACGCTGCCGGTGGGGCCGTCGTCGCCGGAGGAGCCGAGGACGGTCACGTGCTTGCGGGCCGCGTCCTTGAACGCGTACCGCAGGTTCTGGATGCTGGAGAAGTCGCCCTTCCCGAAGCCCGGAAAGGTGTTCTCGGTCGCGCTGAAGCTCTGCGTGATGACATCGCCGACCCCGTGGTCGATCAGCGACTTCTCGGCGCTCATCATCTCGGGCAGACCGGTGACGCCCTCGGTCTCGGCGACCCCGGTCTCCACCAGCACGATCTTCGCGCCCGGCGCCACGGCGTGCGCCATCTCGACGTCCAGGGTGGTCTCGCCGGCCCAGCCCGTCATGTCGCCGTTCTTCGGGTCGAAGGGGGGCACCTTGCCCCACTTGACGACCGAGACCTTGGTGCTCGGCATGCCGAACTGCTTGCTGTACACGTCCAGGTCGTGCTGGATCGTCGGGGAGCCGAACGAGTCGACGATGACGATCGTGCGCCCCTTGCCCGTCACACCCTTGCGGTACAGCGGGTTCAGGTTGTACGCGGTGCGGTACTGGAGCGGGGTGTAGCAGTTGATGTGCCACTTGGCCTGGCACTGCGCGATGGAGATCGGGCTGGCCACGTCGTGGGCGAGGGTGTGCCCGGCGACGGCCGGGGCCGCGAAGGTGTGCGGCACGGCGGCGGGGGTCGCGGTGGCGACACCCACGGGGGCGGCGGTCGCCAGCGCGGCGGCGACGAGAGCGGCAGCGCCCGTGGTGGCGGCCGCGATGCCTCGCCCGGTACGGGATATGTGCATGAAATCCCCTGAGTGGTCTGGTGTCGACCGAAGTGGTCTCGCGCATCCCATCGAGCGAGTCATGCACAGGACAACCCTATTGAGCTGAGATTTCGAATCTTTTACCGAAACCGCACCGGCACCCGGCGGATTGATCAACTCCCCTGCGCGGGCACCGCCTGCGCCAGCCGGTGCAGCCGCTCCAGGCGCTCGCGCGTCTCCTCGTTGCCCGGCGTGTACATCACCACCCGGCTGCCCGTCTCGGGGGCCAGCCACAGATCCGTGTGCTCCACCGTCAGCAGCCCGACATGGGGGTTGAGGTACTCCTTGGTCTTGGAGCGGTAGCCGGCCACCTCGTACCGCTCCCAGTTCCGCCGGAACTCGGGCGACTCCTTGAGCCGCTTCAGGAGCATCTTCCAGGCGGGCTCGCCGAGATGACCGGCGAGGGCCGCGCGCAGCCGGGCGGTCATCAGCCGCTGGGTCTCCTCCAGGTGTACGACCGCGGACCGCCAGTCCTCGTTGAAGTAGGCGAGCAGTATGCAGTTGCGGTCCTCGGGCGGCAGCGCGTCCATGTCGCACAGGAGCAGGCCGTAGGCGCGGTTGTAGGCGACGACGTCGTACCGGCTGTTCTGCACCGCGGCCGGAATCGGCCCGAGCCGGTCCAGCATCTCGCGGACGGCCGGCGTCACACTCGGACAACTCGCGGCCGGCATGGGGTCGTTGGCCCCGGCCAGCTGGAACAGGTGGGCGCGCTCGCTGGCGTCGAGCCGCAGGGTGCGCGCGAGGGCGTCCAGCACCTGTACGGAGACCTGGATGGGACGGGCCTGTTCGAGCCACGTGTACCAGGTGACACCGACCGCGGACAGGTGGGCCACCTCCTCGCGGCGCAGCCCCGGCGTACGACGGCGCGGACCGCGCGGCAGACCGACCTCCTCGGGGCTGATGCGCTCGCGGCGGTTGCGCAGGAACGCGGCCAGTTCGTGCCGCCGGATCTCCGCGCCGCCGGCGGCGCCTCCCGACCGGGGCGCGGTGGTCGTCATCGTGGCCATGCGCTCCAGAATGCCGCGCCGGTGAGCCTGTTTCCAGGTACTCCTGATACCAGGATGAGGACACTCTGGTACCCGGCTGGGCCGCACCGCAGGCTCGATGTCATGAGTGAGACCGTCACCGTCCACGCCGTCCGCCGGGCGCCCGCCGCAGCGCCCGTGCTCGGCGGCCCCGGACTGTTCACCGTTCTGCTGGCCGCGGCGCTGCCGCTGGTCGACTTCTTCATCGTCAACGTCGCCCTGCCGACCATGGGCACCGATCTGGGCGCCGGCGAGGCCGTGCTGGAGCTGGTGGTCGCGGGCTACGGCGTCGCCTACGCCGTGCTGCTGGTGCTCGGCGGCCGGCTCGGGGACCTGTTCGGGCGCCGCCGGCTGTTCCTCGGCGGCATGGCGGCCTTCGGGCTGACCTCCCTGGCCTGCGGGCTGGCGCCCGACGCGTGGAGCCTGGTGGCCGCGCGGGTGGCCCAGGGCGCGGCGGCGGCCGCGATGCTGCCGCAGGTGCTCGCCACCATCCAGTCCGCCACGCAGGGCGCGCGCCGCGCCAAGGCGATGAGCCTGTACGGCGCCACGGCCGGCCTGTCCATGGTGGCCGGGCAGGTGCTCGGCGGGGTCCTGGTCGCCGCCGACATCGCCGGGAGCGGCTGGCGGTCGGTGTTCCTCGTCAACGTGCCGGTGGTCGCGGTGGGCCTGGTGCTGGCCGTACGGCTCGTACCCGAGACCCGTTCGCAGCACCCGGAACCCGTCGACGGCCCCGGCACCGCGCTGCTCGCGGTGTCCCTGCTGACGCTGCTCGCGCCGCTGACCGAGGGCCGGGCGGCGGGCTGGCCGCTGTGGACGTGGCTGTCGCTGGCCGCGTTCCCGGGCGCGGCGGCCGGGTTCTGGCTGGTGGAGCGGCGGGCGGACCGGGCGGGGCGCACCCCCCTGGTGCCGCCGAGCCTGCTGCGCCTCACCTCGCTGCGGCGCGGGCTGGTGCTGATCGTGCCGTTCTCGGTCGGCTTCAGCGGGTTCATGTTCGTGATCGCGCTGGCCCTCCAGCAGGGCGCGGGTCTGGGTCCGGTGCCGGCGGGGCTCGCGCTCGCGCCGATGGCCGTGGTGTTCCTCTTCGTGTCGCTCGCGGGCCCGCGGCTGATGGGCCGGTTCGGCACACGGGTGATACCGGTCGGATCGGCCGTGCAGGGCGTCGGGGTGCTGCTGATCGCGGCAGCCGTCTGGCGGGACTGGCCGCAGGTGAGCGTGGCCGCGCTGCTGCCGGGAATGGCGGTGGCCGGAGCCGGTCAGGCGCTCCAACTCCCCAATGTGATGCGGCTGGTGCTGTCCGAGGTGCCGGCGGCTCGGGCCGGTGTGGGCGGTGGGGTGCTGGTCACCACGCAGCAGTCGGGACTGGCGCTCGGGGTGGCCACGCTGGGGACGCTGTTCCTCACGCTCGTGCCGCATGTGGGGATGCGGGAGGCGCTGATCGTCACGCTGCTCGCGCAGGTGGCCGGGATCGTGCTGACCGGGGTGCTGGGGGTCCGGCTGCCGCGGAGGGTGGGCTGAGCGGGTGCCTCCGGCACGGGCGCTGGTCCGGGTGGTCGTGGTCGGGCGCGGGTGGGCAAGAGCCGTAACGGGGGTTCCGGAAATTGCCGTATACCGCGGTTGACCTGCACTTTCACGGGTTCGGAAGTCCGGTTACACAGCGCTTCGAGTGGCCGACGGAGCGAAGTCGGGTCAGCCTGGGAAACGTCCGATCGAGCGAACGATCGAGCGACAGGAGAGAACCATGACTTCCGCACTCCGCCACCACCGCTACGGCCGCGCTCTGGGCGCCGGTGTACTGTCCGTGGCGCTGCTCTCCGGCGGTACGGCCGGAGCCTTCGCCGCGACCAGCACCCCCAGCCCCAAGGCCACCGCGACCAAGGGCATGCCGACCAGGAAGCCGATGCCCAAGCGCACGGCGACGATGAAGCCGAAACCGATGCCCACGCGCTCGGCGACCAAGAAGGCGATGCCGAAGGCCGCGGCGGCGACGACCGCGGCGGGCTCCATCACCCTCTCGACCGCCCACAAGACCGTCCGGCACGGCGAGTCCGTCGCCTTCGTCGGTCGCGTCACGGGCGTGAAGGCCGGCACCACGCTGGTCCTCCAGCACCGGACGAACGGCAAGTGGACCACGCTGCGGACCACGGCCGTCGTCAACCGCAACGGCACCTTCACCATCCGCCGGGCGTTCACCGCCAAGGGCAACGAGACGGTGCGCGTGGTGACCAAGGACGGCAAGGTCGTGTCCTCGCCGGTCAGCGTGAAGGTCAGCTGACGGCCCGAGGCCGGCGGACGGCTCGGGGCCGGCTGGCCCCAGGCCGTCAGCGAAGACCCCGCACCACCAGGTCCACGACGGCCGTGAACTCCTCGCCGACGCCGGGCAGGGCCCACTCCCTGGCATAACAGGGATCGTGGAACCGGCCGGTGGCGTGGAAGACGGCTCGGGCCGCGGCGGCCGGGTCGGACACCGAGAAGGTGCCCGACCCGGCCCCTTGCGCGATGACCTCCGTCAGCTGCGCGGTCAGCTCGGCTATGTGCTCGCCGACGACCGCGCCGTTCTCGTCCGTCAGCACGGTGTACGTGGCGAACAGCTCCGGGTCGTCGCCCGCCTTGTGCCGCTTGGCCTCGAACAGCGCGGCCAGCCACTCCCGCAGCCGGGTCTCCGGGTCCCGCTCGCGCGCGGCGGCGATCTCGGCGAGCTTCCGGGAGGTCCGGTCCAGCCAGCGCTTGGTGACCGCCTCGCGCAGCGCGGCCTTGGTACGGAAGTGCCGGTAGACACTGCCGTGGCTGACGCCGAGGGCGCGGGCCACGTCCACCACGGTGGCCTTGGCCGGGCCGTGCCGGCGCAGCACCTCCTCGGTCGCCTCCAGGATGCGCTCGGCGGTCAGGATCTCGCTGGTCGATGCCATGCCTAGACCGTACCCGGCATCCGGATCAGCGCTCGCTGTCCAGGTGTGCCATCTGCGCGCTCGGGTAGCGGTCGCCGGCCGCCGCGTCCGCCGGCACGGCCTCCTCGATCGCCGCCAGGTCGGCCGCGTCCAGGGTCACCTCCAGGGCGCCGAGCGACTCGGCCAGCCGCTCGCGGGTGCGGGCGCCGACCAGTGGCACGATGTCCTCGCCGCGGGAGAGCACCCAGGCGATGGCGGTCTGCGCCACGGTGGCGCCCTTGCGCTCGGCGATCTCGCGCAGGGCGTCGACCAGGTTCAGGTTGTGCTGGAGGTTCTCGCCCTGGAAGCGGGGCGAGTGGGCGCGGAAGTCGCTCGCGGAGAGCTGCCGGTCGCGGGTGAAGTGGCCGGAGATCAGGCCGCGGGACAGGACGCCGTACGCGGTGATGCCGATGCCCAGTTCACGGGTGGTCGGCAGGATCTCCCGCTCGATGCCCCGCGAGATGAGCGAGTACTCGATCTGCAGGTCGGAGACGGGGGCGGTGGCGGCGGCCCGGCGGATCGTCTCGGCGCCGACCTCGCTGAGGCCGACGTGGCGGACGTACCCCTTCTCGATCAGTTCGGCGACGGCACCGACAGTCTCCTCGATCGGGACGTCCGGGTCGAGGCGGGCGATCCGGTAGACGTCGATGTGGTCGACGCCGAGGCGCTGGAGGGAGTAGGCGGCGAAGTTCTTCACGGCGGCGGGCCGGCCGTCGTAGCCGCTCCAGTTGCCCTCCGGGTCACGCAGGGCGCCGAACTTCACGCTGACCAGGGCCTGTTCGCGCCGGGCGGCGGGCGCGGTGCGCAGGGCCTCGCCGATCAGCATCTCGTTGTGCCCCATGGCGTAGAAGTCGCCGGTGTCGAGCAGGGTCACGCCCGCCTCCAGGGCGGCGTGGATGGTCGCGATGGACTCGGCGCGGTCGGCCGCTCCGTACAGCGCGGACATGCCCATGCAGCCGAGGCCGAGGGCGGAGACCCGCGGGCCGGTGGTGCCGAGGTTTCGGGTGTGCGGTGTCGTCGTCATGGATCCAGCATGGCATGACAGATGACAGATTTCAATATCTGTCATTCCATACTTGCCATTCAGTGGCGGCGCGGCGGCACCGAGAGCCCCGGCTTGGTCCAGACCTCTTGACGAAAGGTCTGGACCAACAGCATGGTCATGCACAGGACACGCCCATCCGGTACCTCGCTGCACCCCCACCAGGAGGCCCGTATGCTCCGCCGCTCGCTGTCCCTGCTCGCCGCCGCCCTCGCGACCGCCTGCCTCACCCAGCTCCCCGCCGCGCAGCCCGCCTCGGCCGCCGACACCTGCGCGGTGCGGTCCCGCCCGGCAGGCAAGGTGCTCCAGGGCTACTGGGAGAACTGGGACGGCGCGGCCAACGGGGTCCACCCGCCCTTCGGCTGGACCCCGATCACCGACTCCCGCATCCCCGCGCACGGTTACAACGTCCTCGACGCGGCCTTCCCGGTGATCCGCTCCGACGGCACGGCGCTGTGGGAGGACGGCATGGACACGGGGGTGAAGGTGCCCACGCCCGCGGAGATGTGCGCGGCGAAGGCGTCCGGCGAGACGATCCTGCTCTCCATCGGGGGCGCGGCGGCCGGTATCGACCTCAACTCCACCGCGGTCGCGGACAGGTTCGTCTCGACCGTCGTACCGATCCTGAAGCGGTACAACTTCGACGGCATCGACATCGACATCGAGACCGGCCTGACGGGCAGCGGGAACATCGGCCAACTGTCCACGTCCCAGGCCAACCTGGTCCGCATCATCGACGGCATCCTCGCGCAGATGCCGGCCGGCTTCGGGCTGACGATGGCCCCGGAGACGGCGTACGTCACCGGCGGCAGCGTCACCTACGGCTCGATCTGGGGCGCGTATCTGCCGATCATCAAGAAGTACGCGGACAACGGCCGCCTGTGGTGGCTGAACATGCAGTACTACAACGGCAGCATGTACGGCTGCTCCGGCGACTCCTACGAGGCCGGCACGGTGGCGGGCTTCACCGCCCAGACCGACTGCCTGAACAAGGGCCTGGTGGTGCAGGGCACGACCGTCCGGGTGCCCTACGACAAGCAGGTTCCGGGGCTGCCCGCCCAGCCGGGCGCGGGCGGCGGCTACATGTCCCCGTCCCTGGTCGCCCAGGCCTGGCGGCACTACGGCACCTCGCTGAAGGGCCTGATGGACTGGTCCCTCAACTGGGACGGCTCGAAGAACTGGACCTTCGGCGACAACGTCAGGGCACTGCAAGGGCGTTGACCCGGCGCCGACGCGAACGCGCCCGCCCACCGGCCGGCGGAAGCGGCTGGTGGGCGGGCGCGGGCCGGGCATCCGGGGGCCGGGCCCCCGGAACGGCGACGGCGGCGGGGGTCAGCAGCCCAGCAGGCGCTGCGCCAGGTACCCCTCGATCTGGTCGAGCGAGACCCGCTCCTGCTTCATCGTGTCGCGCTCGCGCACGGTGACCGCGTTGTCCTCGAGGGTGTCGAAGTCGACGGTCACGCAGAACGGCGTACCGATCTCGTCCTGGCGGCGGTAGCGGCGGCCGATGGCGCCCGCGTCGTCGAACTCGATGTTCCAGTTCTGCCGCAGCGCCTGCGCGAGGCCCTTGGCCTTCGGCGACAGCTCCGGGTTGCGGGACAGCGGCAGCACGGCCACCTTCACCGGGGCGAGACGGTGGTCGAGGCGCAGCACCGTACGCTTCTCCATCTTGCCCTTGGCGTTGGGCGCCTCGTCCTCGATGTACGCGTCGAGCAGGAAGGCCAGCATGGTGCGGCCGACACCCGCCGCCGGCTCGATGACGTACGGCGTCCAGCGCTCCCCGGCCTCCTGGTCGAAGTAGGAGAGGTCCTGGCCGGAGGCCTTGGAGTGCGCGCCGAGGTCGTAGTCGGTGCGGTTGGCGACGCCCTCCAGCTCGCCCCACTCACTGCCGCCGAACTGGAAGCGGTACTCGATGTCCGCGGTCCGCTTCGAGTAGTGGGAGAGCTTCTCCTTCGGGTGCTCGTACCAGCGCATGTTCTCGGTGCGCAGGCCGAGGCCCGTGTACCAGTTCCAGCGCTGCTCCATCCAGTATTCCTGCCACTGCTCGTCCTCGCCCGGCTTGACGAAGAACTCCATCTCCATCTGCTCGAACTCGCGGGTGCGGAAGATGAAGTTGCCCGGCGTGATCTCGTTGCGGAAGGACTTGCCCATCTGCGCGATGCCGAACGGCGGCTTGCGGCGCGAGGTGGTCTGCACCTGGGCGAAGTTGGTGAAGATGCCCTGGGCGGTCTCGGGGCGCAGGTAGGCGACCGAGCCGGAGTCCTGGGTCGGGCCGAGGTGCGTGGACAGCAGGCCGGAGAACTGCTTGGGCTCGGTGAACTGGCCCTTGTTGCCGCAGTTCGGGCAGTTGATGTCGGCCAGGCCGTTCGCCGGCGCGTGGCCCTTCTTCTCCTCGTAGGCCTCTTCGAGGTGGTCGGCACGGAACCGCTTGTGGCACGCGGTGCACTCGGTCAGCGGGTCCGTGAAGGTGGCGACGTGGCCGGACGCGACCCAGACCTCGGGGGCCAGGATGACGGACGAGTCGATACCGACCACGTCCTCGCGGGACGTCACCATGTAGCGCCACCACTGGCGCTTGATGTTCTCCTTGAGCTCGACACCCAGCGGTCCGTAGTCCCAGGCGGCACGCTGGCCGCCGTAGATCTCACTGCACGGGAAAACGAAGCCACGGCGCTTGCTCAGGCTGACGATGGTGTCGATCTTGTCGGCGGCCACGGTGCTCTCTTCATTACGACGACGGGCGTTGAAGCGAGATGCTTCCAGCGAATGCTTCAGGTTACCGGCGCAGGCTCCCCCACGACCAAATCGGCCCTGCCTACGGGCACCCCGAGGGCGCCCCGAGGGGGTTGTTGACAACGGTTTCCATTTTTGTTGAAAATGACTGTCATGAACATACGTGGACGTCTGATACCCGCAGCCGCACTGACCGCCGTCACCGCCCTCGGCCTCGGCACCCTCACCGGCTGCTCCGGCAGCGGCACGGCCGCGGCTCACGACGGCCGGCTCGACGTCATCGCGTCCTTCTATCCGATGTCCTTCCTCGCCGAGCGGATCGGCGGCGACCACGTCCACGTCACCAGTCTCACCACACCCGGCCAGGAGCCGCACGATCTGGAGATCAGCCCCAAGCAGATCGTCGCGATCGACGGCGCGGACGCCGTCCTCTACCTCAAGAACCTCCAGCCCTCCGTGGACGCCGCGGTCGCCCAGTCCTCGGTGAAGACGAAGATCGACGCCGCCTCCCTGACCACCCTGGAGTCGCACGGCAACGAGGTCGGCGGGCACGCGGCCGCGCACGACACCCGCGCGGGCGAGGAGTCCGCGGGCAAGGACCCGCACATCTGGCTCGACCCGGTGCGCTACGCCCGGGTCGCGCGCGGCGTCGGCAAGGCCCTGGAGAAGGCCGACCCGAAGCACGCGGCCGACTACCGGAAGAACACCGCCTCTCTGGTCGAGCAGCTGAACGAGCTGGACCAGCGCTTCCGCACCGGCCTCGCGCACACCCAGTCCAAGGTCTTCATCACCACCCACGCCGCCTTCGGCTACCTCGCCGAGCGCTACGGCCTCACCGAGGAGGCGATCAACGGCCTCGACCCGGACTCCGAGCCGAGCGTCGCGCGGGTGACCGACCTGGAACGCATGGCGAAGGCCGACCATGTCTCCACCGTCTTCTACGAGACGCTCGTCAGCGACAAGACCGCGAAGACCATCGCGCACGACGCGCACCTGAAGACCGACGTCCTCGACCCGATCGAGGGCATCACGGACAAGTCCCGCGGCACGGACTACTTCTCCGTCCAGAACGCCAACCTCAAGGCGCTCCAGCAGGCGCTGGGCGCGAAGTGACGGGAGACGTCGTGGAAACCAGCGAACCTGTCATATCCCTGCGCGGCGTGCGGGCCGACCTCGGCGCCCGCCCGGTCCTGCGCGGCATCGACCTCACGGTCCGGCGCGGCGAGGTCGTCGCGCTCCTCGGCGCCAACGGCTCCGGCAAGTCCACCGCGATCCGTACGATCATCGGCCAGGTACCGGTCGCCGGCGGGACCATCGAGCTGTTCGGCACCCCCCGGCGCGCCTTCCGCGACTGGGCCCGCGTGGGCTACGTGCCCCAGCGCACCACGGCCGCGGGCGGGGTCCCGGCGACGGTCACCGAGATCGTCTCCTCCGGCCGCCTGTCCCGCACCCGCTTCGGCCTCTTCCGCAAGGACGACCGGGACGCCGTACGCGCCGCCCTGGAGCAGGTCGGCATGGCGGATCGCGCGAAGGACTCGGTGAACGCCCTGTCCGGGGGCCAGCACCAGCGCGTCCTGATCGCCCGCGCGCTCGTCGCCCGCCCGGAACTGCTGATCATGGACGAGCCGATGGCCGGCGTCGACCTGGCCAGCCAGGAGATCCTCGCGCGGACGCTCGGCGAGCAGGTGGCGGCCGGTACGACGGTCCTCCTCGTCCTGCACGAACTGGGCGCCCTGGAACCGCTGATCGACCGCGCGGTCGTCCTGCGCGACGGCTGTGTCGTGCACGACGGACCCCCGCCGAGAGCAACCGGCCAGCACGCGCTGCCCGGCCACGACCACGTACACCCGCACACCTCCGCGGGCTCCGGACCGATCCGCACGGGATTGCTGAGCTGATGGACTTCCTCCACTACGCCCTCATGCAGCGGGCCCTGTTCGCCGCCGTCCTGGTCGGCATCACCGCCCCCGCCATCGGCATCTACCTGGTCCAGCGCCGCCAGGCCCTGATGGGCGACGGCATCGGGCACGTCGCCATGACCGGCGTCGGCCTCGGCTTCCTGCTGTCCACGTCCCCGGTCTGGATGGCGATGGCGGTCTCCGTCGTCGGCGCCCTGCTGATGGAGCTGATCCGCTGGTACAGCAAGACGCGCGGCGACATCGCGCTGGCCATGCTGTTCTACGGCGGCATGGCGGGCGGCGTGCTGTTCATCAACATGGCGCCGACCGGCTCCAACGCGAACCTCGGCACCTATCTCTTCGGTTCCCTGTCCACGGTCTCCCGGTCCGACGTCCTCACGATCTGCCTGCTGGCCGCGTTCGTGGTGCTGGTCACACTGGGCCTGCGCCGCCAACTGTTCGCGGTGAGCCAGGACGAGGAGTTCGCGCGGGTGACCGGCCTGCCGGTGCGCGCCCTGAACCTGCTGACGGCGGTCACGGCGGCGGTGACGGTGACGGTCGCCATGCGCATCGTCGGGCTGCTCCTGGTCTCCGCGCTGATGGTGGTGCCGGTGGCGGCCGCCCAGCAGCTCACCCGCAGCTTCGCCGCCACGTTCGCGATCGCGGTGGCGCTCGGCATCACGGTGACCGTCAGCGGCACGATCGCGTCGTTCTACCAGGACGTGCCGCCCGGCGCGACGATCGTCCTGCTCACCATCGCCGCGTTCGTCGCACTGACCGCGCTGGCCGCCCCGCTGGCCCGCCGACGCGCCCGCGCCGCCAGGGCGGCCGGGGCCGGCGGGGAACCGGCGGAATGCGTGATCCCGGCCGCGCGCGGCACGGGAGAGGAGATCAGCGCCTGACCGCCGGGGTGCCGGACTGGCACAATGGCCCGCGTCAGGGGTGAGACGTGAGGAGGCAGCAGTGACGACCGCTGGACCGCCCGTGAAGGGCCGCGCGACCCGTCAGCGGGCAGCAGTGGCGGCCGCGCTGGACGAGGTCGACGAGTTCCGCAGCGCGCAGGAGCTCCACGACATGCTCAAGCACAAGGGCGACTCCGTCGGGCTCACCACCGTCTACCGCACCCTCCAGTCCCTCGCGGACGCCGGCGAGGTCGACGTGCTGCGCACGTCCGAGGGCGAATCCGTCTACCGCCGCTGCTCCAGCGGCGAACACCACCACCACCTCGTCTGCCGCGGCTGCGGCAAGGCGGTGGAGGTGGAGGGCCCGGCGGTGGAGAAATGGGCGGAGGCGATCGCGGCGGAGCACGGGTACGTCAACGTGGCGCACACCGTGGAGATCTTCGGCACGTGCGCGGAGTGCGCGGGGCGCTAGGGCCTTTCTCCCGGATCAGGTCGGCTTGAGTTGGCGGTGCCGTACGGCCGAGCCGAGCGGGGGCTGGTGCGTGCAGATGCAAGGCGGAGGAGGGAGTCGACGCGGAGCGTCGACGACCGACGACAACGCCGCAGATGTGCGTGCCAGCCCCCGCGACCCCGGCAAGATCCGGAAGAAAGGCCCTAGGGCTTTCGGCCCCGGACCCCGCGGGGCCGCCCCGCCGGGCGCTACCGCGGGGGCTGCTCCGAGCCGTCGCCCTCCGTCGCCAGCAGCTCCTCGTTCGGGATCGCGCCGCCGAACCGCCGGTCGCGGGAGGCGAATTCGACGCAGGCCCGCCACAGGTCGCGCCGGTCGAAGTCCGGCCACAGCACGTCCTGGAAGACCAGCTCGGCGTAAGCGCTCTGCCAGAGCAGGTAGTTGGACGTCCGCTGCTCCCCGCTGGGCCGCAGGAACATGTCGACGTCCGGCATGTCCGGGTAGTACAGGTACTTCTGGATCGTCTTCTCGGACACCTTCGCCGGGTCCAGCCGCCCGGCCCGTACGTCCTCCGCCAACGCCTTGGCCGCGTCGGCGAGTTCGGCCCGGCCGCCGTAGTTCATGCAGAAGTACAGCGTCAACCGGTCGTTGTCCTTTGTCTGTTCCTGCGCGACCTGGAGTTCCCTGGCGACCGACTTCCACAGCCGGGGCATCCGCCCGGCCCAGCGCACCCGCACGCCCAGCCCGTCGAGCTGGTCCCGGCTCTTGCGGATGAAGTCGCGGTTGAAGTTCATGAGGAAGCGCACCTCCTCGGGCGAGCGCTTCCAGTTCTCGGTGGAGAAGGCGTACAGCGAGATGTTGCGCACGCCCATCTCGATCGCCCCCTGGAGCACGTCGAGCACCTGCTCGGCACCGACCTTGTGCCCCTCGGTGCGCGGCAGCCCCCGCTCCTTGGCCCACCGCCCGTTGCCGTCCATGACGATCGCCACGTGGTTCGGGACCAGCTCACCGGGGAGCTTCGGCGGCCGGGCCCCCGAGGGGTGCGGCTCCGGCGCCGTGTACTCGCGCCGCTGGCGCCCCAGGATCCCGCGTACCACCATGTGCTCCGACTCCCTCTACGACTTCTCGGGCCGGCTCCCCGGCCCGGCTAGGACTTCTCCACGTACCGCAGCGACCGCAGCCCGCGTTCCAGATGCCAGTGCAGATAGGCGGAGACCAGCCCACTGCCCTCCCGGACGTACCGCGCCTCGCACGCGTCCGCCGTCTCCCAGTCTCCCGTAAGCAGGGCGCCCAGCAGTACCAGGGTCCCCGGTGACGGTACGACGCTGCCGGGCACCCGGCAGTCGGCGCACACCGAGCCGCCGGAGGCGACGGAGAAGAACCGGTTGGGTCCCGGCATCCCGCACCGCGCGCAGTCGCCGAAGCTGGGCGCGTACCCGTTGACGGCGAGCGAGCGCAGCAGGAACGCGTCCAGCACCAGGTGCGGGGCGTGCTCCCCGCGGGCCAGCGTGCGCAGCGCGCCGACCAGCAGCAGGTACTGCTGTACGGCCGGTTCGCCCTCGTGGTCGGTGAACCGCTCGGCGGTCTCCAGCATGGCCGTACCGGCGGTGTAGCGGGCGTAGTCGGTCACGATGCCGCCGCCGTACGGCGCGATCGTCTCGCTCTGGGTGCACAGCGGCAGCCCGCGCCCGATCAGTTCGCTGCCGCGCGCGAAGAACTGCACGTCCACATGGGAGAAGGGCTCCAGCCGCGCCCCGAACTTCGACTTGGTGCGCCGCACGCCCCGCGCCACGGCCCGGACCCGGCCGTGGCCGCGGGTGAGCAGGGTGATGATCCGGTCCGCCTCGCCCAGCTTCTGGGTGCGCAGCACGATGCCGTCGTCGCGGAACAGACTCATGCCGCCCATTCTCGCCCATGGCGCCGCAGGCCCTCCGCCACCGGCCCGGTACGGCACGAACGCGTTCGTTACGATCGCGCCATGACAGCGAGAAGAGAGCCGGTCAGCCGCCGGGAGCGGCCCGCGAAGCCCGCGCTGACCCGGCAGGGCATCGTGGACACCGCCGTACGGCTGATGCGGGCCGAGGGGCTGGAGAAGGTCACCATGCGCCGGCTGGCGCAGGAGCTGGACACCGGCCCGGCCTCGCTGTACGTGTACGTGGCGAGCACCGCCGAGCTGCACGCGGCCGTGCTGGACGCGCTGCTCGGGGAGGTCGACCTGGCGGCCGGGGGTGCCGGGGAGGACTGGCGGGAGCGGCTTCGGGCCGTCCTGGCGTCGTACACCCGCGTCCTGTTCACGCACCCGCAGCTCGCGCGGTCGGCACTCGTGGCGCGGCCCAGCGGCGAGAACTATCTGCGGCTGGTGGAACGGGTCCTGGAGCTGCTCTCCCGCAGCGGGGCCGCGCGCGAGCAGGTCGCCTGGGGGGTGGACAAGCTGCTCCAGGACGCCACGGCAGCCGCCGCCGAGCACGCGACGCAGGCGCAGGACCCCGCGCACGCGGACGACTGGGACGCGCTCGCCCGTGCCCTGCACTCGGTGAGCGGGACGACGCACCCGGCGATCAAGGCGCACATGCCGGCCCTGCTCGGCGGCGCGGTGGCGGACCGCATGCGCTGGAGCTTCGACGTGCTGGTCAACGGCATCACACGGACCCCGGTCCCCACCCCGGCGGACTGACCGGACTCGCCCCCGCCGCCCTTCTCCGCCTCCGCACCCCCTTCTACGAACTTGTTCGTTACGAACGCGTTCGCTACGGTGGAGCCGTTCGGTAGACCCCTCGGCCGGGAGGCCCCATGACGCACAGCAGCCACGTCCCCATCGCGATCATCGGCGGGGGGCTCGGCGGTCTCACGGCCGCGCGGGTCCTGCGGGTGCACGGGATCGAGGCGGCGGTCTTCGAGGCGGAGGCATCCGCGGCGACCCGTACGCAGGGCGGCATGCTCGACATCCACGAGGAGGACGGGCAGCGGGCGCTGCGCTCCGCGGGTCTTCACGACGCGTTCCGGAAACTCGTCCACGAGGGCGGCCAGGCGATGCGGCTGGTCGGCCCCGACGGCGTCGTGCGGGTCGCGCGGGAGGACGAGGGCACGGGCGGTCGGCCGGAGGTGGACCGCGGCGACCTGCGCGACCTGCTGCTGGGCTCGCTGCCGGACGGCACGATCCGCTGGGGCGCCAAGGCGACCGGGGCGCGGGGGCTGGGCGGGGGCCGGCACGAGGTGACGTTCGCCGACGGTTCGGTCGTCACCACCGACCTGCTGATCGGCGCGGACGGCGCGTGGTCCCGGATCCGGCCGCTGGTCTCGTCCGCGCGGCCCGCGTACGCCGGCATCTCCTTCGTGGAGACGGACCTGCTGGACGCCGACACCCGCCATCCGCGCGCCGCGGCGCTGATCGGCGGCGGGTTCTTCCTCTGCCCGGCCCCCGGCCGCGGCTTCCTGGCCCACCGGGAGCCGGACGGGAGCCTGCACGTGTACACCGCGGTGAAGGCGGACGAGGGCTGGCTCGACACGATCGACTTCGGCGACACCGCGGCGGCGAAGGCGGCGGTCCTCGCGGGCTTCGAGGGCTGGGACGAGGGCCTGCGGGGGCTGATCGCGGACGCCGACGGCCCGCTCACTCCGCGCCGCATCCACGCCCTGCCCGTCGGCCACCGCTGGGACCGGGTTCCGGGGGTGACGCTGCTGGGCGACGCCGCGCACCTGATGTCCCCCTTCGCCGGCGAGGGCGCCAACCTGGCCATGTACGACGGCGCGACCCTCGCCGAGGCCATCGCCGCCCACCCCACGGACACCGAATCCGCCCTGACCGCCTACGAGTCGGCCCTCTTCCCCCGCAGCACCTCCTCCGCCACCGAATCCGCGGCCAGCCTGGACACCCTGTTCGGCGAGGACGGCCTGGCCCGGATGACCGCCTTCTTCACCACCGCCCCGGCGACCGCGTAACCCCTCTCGACGGCAGAGGTCCGGCCGTGTGCGCACAGGTGGTGCCGGAACTTCTCGGTCGCGTCGTGGCCGGCGTGCCGCTACCGCTGTCGCCATCCTGGGGAGGAGGACCTGTCGACCCGCGACCTCACCCGCAGGAGCCGTGCATGACCTTCCCCGCCCCGCTCACCGGAGTCGTCCCGCCCGTCTGCACGCCCCTGACGCCCGAGCGCGAGGTCGATGTGCCCTCGCTGCTGCGGCTGGTGGACCACCTGGTGGGGGCGGGGGTGCACGGGCTGTTCGTGCTCGGCTCGACCTCTGAGGCGGCGTTCCTCACGGACACCCAGCGGCGCCGGGTGGTGGAGGCGGTCGCGGGGCACGTGGGCGGCCGACTGCCGGTGCTGGCCGGGGTGATCGACATGACCACCCCGAGGGTCCTGGACCAGGTGCGCGCGGCGACGGCGGCGGGCGCGGAGGCGGTCGTGGTCACCGCGCCGTTCTACGCCCGCACCCACCCCTCGGAGATCGTCCACCACTACCGCCGGATCGCGGCCGTGAGCCCGGTGCCGGTCATCGCCTACGACATCCCGGTCGCCGTGCACACCAAGCTGCCCCCCGAACTGGTGCTGGGGCTCGCCGGGGACGGCGTGCTGGCGGGGATCAAGGATTCCAGCGGGGATCTGGCGGCCTTCCGGGAGCTGGTCACCGGGGCCCGCGCCCACCCCGGATTCGCCGTGCTGACCGGCTCGGAGCTGATCGCCGACGCCGCGCTGGCGCTGGGCGCGGACGGGGTGGTGCCGGGGCTCGCCAATGTCGATCCGCACGGGTATGTGCGGCTGTACCGGCAGTGCCGGGCGGGCGACTGGGCGGGGGCGCGGGCCGAACAGGACCGGCTGTGCGCGCTGTTCGGGCTGACCGGGGCGGGCGATCCGGCACGGATGGGCGGCAGCTCCTCGGCGCTGGGCGCGTTCAAGGCCGCCCTGCATCTGCGGGGCGTGATCGACTGCCCGGTCACCGCGGAGCCGCAGGTGCCGCTGTCGGGCGAGGAGACGGAGAAGGTCGCCACGTTCCTCGCCTCGGCGGGGCTGTTGTAGCCCTCCGTACCGCCGAGCGCCTCAGTCCGGTTCCGGTGCCCCGGTGACGCGGGTCTGCGCCCAGGCGAGCACCTCCGGTTCGCGCAGCGACGGTACCCACAGGTCGGCCCGTTTCGCGTCGTCCCCGGCGGGGCGGGGGCCGACCCCGAGCACCCGCAGCCCGGCGCGGTGGGCGGACTCCACCCCGGTCAGCGAGTCCTCGACGGCGAGCGCCCCGAGCGGGGGCACCCCGCACAGGCGGGCCGCGAGGAGGTACACGTCCGGCCAGGGTTTGGGCCGTACGGTGCCCCCGCTCTCGGGGACGACGATGTGCTGGAAGTGGGTGCGCAGCCCGGCCCGTTCGAGGCTGCCCTCGACCACCACCATCGGGCAGTTGCTGGCCACCGCCAGCGGCACCCGCCCGGACAGCGTCCGCACGAGCTGGACGGCGCCCGGCATGGTGACCGGGTCGTCGGTGACCAGTTCCAGGAAGTGGTCGAGGAGCGCTCCGGTCAGGCCGGCCGCCAGCTCGGGTTTGTGCACCGAGTCGGCCATCAGGCGGCCGCATTCCTCGTAGTGCATGCCCTTGGCCCGCTCGGCGAAGCCGGGCGGCGCCTGGAGGCCGAATTCCCGGAAGGCCAGGGTGCGGGCTTCCACCCAATGGCGTTCGCTGTCCATCAGGGTGCCGTCGCAGTCGAAGACGACGGCCTCGGGCGACCAGTCGAGCAGTGGGCGGACGTGAGGGGTCACCATGGCCTCCTAGGGTGGCAGGGACAGGGGGTGGCGTGCGGCGCACGCGTCATCGAATCGCGTCATTCCCGACGTTCCACAGGAAACGGAAAGATAGCGACGACTACGATATTTTCGCGCACGTAAATCAGGCAATAACCCCATAGAGGGACTGGACTGTGGCGCCGCCGAGGGTGTATGAGGCGGAGAAAACGCCCCCCTTACCACCCGCTCGCGTTGGCCCTCGAAAGAAATACGTAATTACCGCGCGAGTGTGATTCCTGTTTGCCCCCGGCGTACGCGGGCGCACTACATTCTTGGCCGTCGGACATGCCGAGCGAGGGCAGGCGGAACGTTGCAGGAACGGGCCAGGACAACCCGCAGAACACTTCTGGAAGCGGCCGCCCAGCTTTTCGCCGAACAAGGGTACGCGGGCACCAGCGTCAACGACATAAGCGCCCGGTCCGGCCGGACCAGCGGCGCCGTCTACTTCCACTACGCCAGCAAGGAGGGCATCGCACTCGCCGTCGTCCAGGACCGCTTCGCCACCTGGCCCCAGCTGACCGCGCGCTACGCGGACGCGGCCGTCCCCCCGGTCGAACGGCTCGTCGCGCTCAGCTACGACATCGCCCGCGCCCTCGCCGAGGATCCGGTGACACGCGCGGGCGCACGCCTGTGGGCCGAGCGCGCCACCATCGACGCCCCCTTGCCCGACCCCTTCGCGCTGTGGACCGCCGCCGCGACCCGCCTGCTCGCCGAGGCGCGCAGCGCCGGCCACCTGGCCAGACACGTGCGCCCCGCACCCACCGCCCGGACCCTGGTACGCGCGTTCTTCGGACTGTGCTCACTCACCGAGGCACTGGAGGGCGCGGCCACCGTCACCGACCGGCTCACCGACTGGTGGCAGCTGACCCTCCCCTCGCTCGGTGCCGATCCGTCGGCTCACCGGCGGGCGGGCGCCCCGGCGGGCGAGTGAGCACCGACCCCGGTGAGCCGCCGGAACGTCAGACCGTCGTAGGAACCCGTCTCGTACAGCACGCCGACCGTGCCGGTGCCGAGCTGGACCAGGTCGGAGTAGGCGGCCGGGCCGTCGTCCAGGGTGGTCAGGCGGCTGAAGGTGCGGCCGGCGTCGGTGCTGGACCACACGGCCATGGCGCGGCGGGCGGTGGGCACGGAGGGCGCGGAGAACAGCAACGGGGCATCGGCGCCCCGGAGTTGCAGCACGCTGCCCTGGACCACGGGTACGTCCTTCAGGGTGCTCTGGGCGGCGTAGGGGCGGTCGAGGGTGGCGCCGCCGTCGGAGGAGTAGGTGTCGAGACGGTTGCCGGGGGCGCTGCCGTACTGGTCGCGAGCGCTGAAGTAGAGGCGCCCGTCGGGCAGTTGAGTGGCGCTGGTCTCGTTGACGTCGGCCACCCCGCCGGGGCCGGTGGTGGTGAAGCCGAGGTGCCAGGTGCGCCCGCCGTCGTCGCTGTAGAGGGCGTGGCCGGCGTAGTACCGGGACTCGCGGCCGGTGTCCCCGGAGCCCTTGGGCGGGGTGGTGGAGTGGTCGGCGGGCACGAGGAGGCGTCCGGCGTGCGGGCCGCGGGTGAGGGCGACGGCGTGGCCGGGGCCGGTGGCGTACCAGCGCCAGTCGGGCCGTTTCACCTCGGCCGTGATGTCCCGAGGCGCGGTGAAGGTACGGCCGTCGTCCGAGCTGCGCTGCACCTGGACCCGGCGGCCCCGGTCGGCCGTGACCTGGCCCCGCATGATCTGGTCCTCCGTCACGTCTCCGGCGTTTGCGCAGGTCACGAGGACGATGGTGCCGGTGTGCGGGTCGATGACGGGCGCCGGGTTGCCGCGGGTGTTCCCGTCACCCGCGGCCACCACGGTGAGCGCGCCCCAGGTGCAGCCGCCGTCGGTGGAGCGGCGCACCACCACGTCGATGTCCCCGCTGTCGCCGAAGCCGTCGCGCCGGCCCTCGGCGAAGGCGAGCACGGTGCCGCGCGGGGTGCGGACCACGGCGGGGATGCGGTAGGCGGCGTACCCGCCCTGCCCCGAGATGTACGGCCGTGAGGAGGCGCAGCCCGGCGCGGGGTTCAGGGGCCTCGCGACGGCGGGGTGCGGGGCCGCCACGAGGGCGGCGAGGAGGGTGAGGCCGGTGAGTACGGTGCGGCGCGGCGGGGTCACGCCCTCATGCTGCCCCGGTACGGGCGCACACCCCTACTCCGTTCGAGTTAATCAGCGGGAGCCGATAGGACGGCCGTCGAGGGTCAGGACGGGGCGTGGACGGCCGTCCGGGTCAGGACGGGGTGCGGGCCGCCTCCAGGAGCCGGGCCACGTCCTCGGCCGGGAGCGTCAGGGCCGCGCCGACCGTGGTCAGGGCGTCGCGTTCGGCGGGGGTGTAGGGGCCGTCGGCGAGGGCGATGCGGGCGCCGTTCAGGAGCAGGGCCTCGCGCCCGGCCGGGGCGAGGTGCGGGGCGAGCGGGTCCAGCGCCTCGTGCAGCTCTATCGTCAGACCGCTCCCGCAGGGCTCGCCCAGGAGCCGCCCGGTGTCGGCGGCCAGGGCGTCGACCAGGGCGGCGAGCTGCTCCTCTGTGCAGTCGTCGACGCCGCCCGCGCGGACCGCGGCGCAGGCGGTCTCCAGGGAGGCGCGGGAGCCGGCGCCGCCCGCGGCGAGCACGGCGAGGGCGACGGTGTGCACGCCGTCGCGGAGCATCGCGGAGAAGCGGCGGGTGGTGGGGTGGTCCAGGACGTCGGTGCCGTAGTGGTGGCCGCAGGCGGCGCACTCCACGACGGGCCCGGTGGTCCCGCGCGGCAGCACCGGCACCCCGAGCAGGGTGAGCCGGCGGCGTCCGGTGAGCCGCTGGTAGTTGCGGTCACCCCCGCAGCCGGGGCAGTAGAACTCGCCGTCGCCGACGGGTGTCCACGCGGTGCGGGTGCCCAGGACGCGCAGGGCCCTGGTGGCACGGTCTTCTCGTCCCCTTACCGGCAGCACGTCGCACCTCCCTAGAGCACGGCACCATCGCCGCGCTGGCGTGATGTTAGCCACATCGCGCGGCGGAGTCAGTACCCCGGACGAGACCGATCTGTGACCTGTCCGGCCCTGTGGCCGGGAATCGACGAGGCTCCGGCCGCCCTGTGCGGCGGCCGGAGCCTCGAAACCCCCGGTGGGGGTGGGTCAGCGGGTGGCGCGGTTGACGGCGGAGACGACCGCCTTCAGCGAGGCACGCGTCGTGTTCGCGTCGATGCCGATGCCCCACAGGACCTGGCCGTCGATCGCGCACTCGATGTAGGAGGCGGCCTGCGCGGAGGCGCCCTCGCTCATCGTGTGCTCCTGGTAGTCCAGCAGGCGTACGTCGATGCCGATGGCCTGGAGGGCGTCGAAGAAGGCCGAGATCGGGCCGTTGCCGGAGCCGGTCAGCACGCGGTCCTCGCCGTCCACCGTGGCCTCGACGGTGAGCGTGTCCACGCCGTCGTTGTCCGTGGTCGACTGCCCGTTCCTGACCTGGATGCGGCCCCACGGGTTGGCGGCGTTGGGCAGGTACTCGTCCTGGAAGACCGCCCAGATGTCCTTCGGGGTGATCTCGCCGCCCTCGGCGTCCGTCTTGGCCTGGATGATCTTCGAGAACTCGATCTGCATCCGGCGCGGCAGGTCCAGCTTGTGGTCGTTCTTCAGGACGTACGACACACCGCCCTTGCCGGACTGCGAGTTGACGCGGATGACCGCCTCGTAGGAGCGGCCGACGTCCTTGGGGTCGATGGGCAGGTACGGCACCGCCCACTCCAGGTCGTCCACCGTGACGCCCCTGGCCCGCGCGTCGGCCTCCATCGCGTCGAAGCCCTTCTTGATGGCGTCCTGGTGGGAGCCGGAGAAGGACGTGTAGACCAGGTCGCCCACGTACGGGTGGCGCGGGTGGACCTCCATCTGGTTGCAGTACTCCCACGTACGACGGATCTCGTCGATGTCGGAGAAGTCGATCTGCGGGTCGACGCCCTGGGAGAACAGGTTCATGCCCAGGGTGACCAGGTCGACGTTGCCGGTGCGCTCGCCCTGCCCGAACAGGCAGCCCTCGATGCGGTCGGCGCCGGCCATCAGCGCCAGTTCGGCCGCCGCCACCGCCGTACCGCGGTCGTTGTGCGGGTGCACGGACAGGCATACGTACTCGCGGCGGGACAGGTTGCGGTGCATCCACTCGAAGCGGTCCGCGTGCGTGGAGGGGGTCGAACGCTCCACCGTGGCGGGCAGGTTGAGGATGATCTCGCGGCCCGGACCCGGCTGGTAGACGTCCATCACCGCCTCGCAGACCTCCAGCGCGAAGTCCAGCTCGGTGTCGGTGAAGATCTCCGGGCTGTACTGGTAGCCGAACTCGGTCTCCGGGCCCAGCAGCTTCTCCGCGTACTCCATCACCAGGCGGGTGCCGTCGACGGCGATCTGCTTGATGTCGTCCCTGGAGCCGCGGAAGACGACCCGGCGGAAGACCGGGGCGGTGGCGTTGTACAGGTGGACGGTGGCGCGCCGCGCGCCCTTGAGGGACTCCACGGTCCGCTCGATCAGGTCCTCGCGGGCCTGGGTCAGGACGGAGATCGTCACGTCCTCGGGGATCGCGCCCTCTTCCTCGATGATCGAGCGCACGAAGTCGAAGTCGGTCTGGCCGGAGGCGGGGAAGCCGACCTCGATCTCCTTGTAGCCCATCTTGACCAGCTGGTCGAACATCCGGCGCTTGCGCTCGGGCGACATCGGGTCGATCAGGGCCTGGTTGCCGTCGCGCAGGTCGGTGGAGAGCCAGCGGGGGGCCGCGGTGACCCGCTGGTCGGGCCAGGTGCGGTCCGGGATGTCCACCTGGTCGTAACGACCGTACTTGTGGATCGGCATGGAACTGGGCTGCTGGCGGTTGGCCATGGTGCGTGGCTCCTCAGGGGGTCCGGATGTCCGAGTGGACGGCCGACGACGCGACGCCGAGCTCCGCGGGGAGGGAGTCGGCCTCGACTACAGACCCTCGCCGCGGCAGCTAAGAAGAAGCAGCACGAAACGCATGATGCAGCGCAGCCTAGCCGAGCGGTTCAGGATGCGGCGATGCGGTCCAGTATGCGGGACCGGCGGGATGAAAGGGACAAAAAGTGCGAGAAGCCACAGGGGTGCGGCACGGGCGATCCACGGGGGGCGCACCGCGGTAGCACAATGTCACGCTCCGTCGCGCCCCCTGTCCCGGTATTTCACCAATCATGGTTGCGAGTAGTGACTTTGGCGTCACTCAGTGCGATGGTCGATAGCATGACGACGAGGAACGGGGCCCTCGGGCCCGTCTTCTGCTCCATCGTGCCGCCGCACGTCCTCGACCGGCTCTCGCAGGCCCAGGACCCGGACGTGTCGGCACCCGCACGCCGCTCCCTGGAACACGACGCCTACCAGCGCACCCGGCGCCGGCTGACCACCGTGATCGGTGCGAGTGCCGCCGCACCGCCCGAGGGCGCCGCCGCCGACCAGCCGCACCGCACCATCTACGACACCCACCACTCCCAGGACCTGCCCGGCGACAAGGTCCGCGAGGAGGGCTCGGATCCCGGCTCCGACGCCTCCGTCAACCGCGCCTACGCCGGCCTCGGCGCCACCTTCGAGCTGTATCTGAAGGTGTACGGCCGCCACTCCATCGACGGCAACGGAATGCCGCTCGACGCCACCGTGCACTTCGGTGAGGGCTACGACAACGCCTTCTGGAACGGCGAGCAGATGGTGTTCGGCGACGGCGACGGAAAGGTCTTCCTCGACTTCACCATCCCGGTCGACGTCATCGGCCACGAGCTGACCCACGGCGTCACCCAGCACACCGCCAACCTGGAGTACTTCGGCCAGTCCGGCGCGCTCAACGAATCGGTCTCCGATGTCTTCGGCTCGCTGATCAAGCAGTACGCGCTGGGCCAGACCGCAGCCGAGGCCGACTGGCTGATCGGCGCCGGTCTTCTCGCGCCGGGCGTGCACGGCACCGCGCTGCGCTCGATGAAGGCGCCGGGCACGGCGTACGACGACCCGAACCTCGGCAAGGACCCGCAGCCCGCGACCATGGAGCACTACGTGCGCACCGGCCGCGACAACGGCGGGGTGCACATCAACTCCGGCATCCCCAACCACGCCTTCTACCTGGCCGCCAAGGCCCTCGGCGGCCATGCCTGGGAGAAGGCGGGACAGGTCTGGTACGACGCGCTGACCGGCGGCGACCTCAAACCGGACGCGCAGTTCGCCGACTTCGCCAAGCTCACCGTGAAGGCGGCGCGCCACCGGTTCGGCGCCGACGAACTGGAGGCCGTGCAGAAGGCGTGGGAGCAGGTCGGGGTGCATACGCGCTAGCGCGCACCCGGTAGTCCCCCCACGGCGGCCCGCGCGCTGCGACACTGGACCCATGCGGATTCAAGTGACGCGCACGGGCGGTTTCGCGGGCTTCGAGCGCCGGGCCGAGGTGGACACCTCTTCCCGGCCCGACGCCGAGGAGTGGGAGGCACTGGCCGGACGCGTCCTCGCGTCCGGCCAGGACACCCCGCCGACCGGTGTGCCGGACGGGTTCAGTTACGAGATCACGGTGGACGGCCGCACGGTGTACGCGGCCGATCCCCGGCTGACCGAGGACCAGCGGGAGTTGGTCTCCCGCGCCCTCAAGGAAGGCGCCTAGTAGAGCGCTCCGGTCAGCAGTAGCCCCTCCGGAGGAAGCCGCGCCGGTGCGGGGCGCCGAGGTCCAGCGGGATGTCGACGTGGCTCGGCAGCTCCGCGAAGGACGCGTTCGGCAGGATGAACTCCCGCCCGGTGTACCGCTGCCGTACGGTCTGGGCGGCGGCGGGCTTGCACACGAACGGGTTGGCGTACGTGTTGTAGCCGAGGCCCACCCCGGTGTTGAGGAACCCGGCGTCCTGGCACTGGTACAGGACGGCGCGCAGGGCGGCGGCGTCGCGCGGGCCGGTGTAGCCGGACTGGAAGTTGGCGAAGCAGTCCAGCGTGGACGCGCCGTCGTACGGGGAGGGTCCGGCGGCGGCCAGCGCGTCGAGGAAGTCGCGGCGGCACCCGATCGCCGCCGAGGGCGCCGCACCCGCCAGGAGCCGGCTGCGCCTGCACCCGGTCACCTCCTGGAAGGCGCCGACGACGTCCTCGTCGCGGCCGAGGCGTGAATAGGCGAGTACGAGGTCCCGCTGCGCGGCGAGCGGATAGGCGCCCGTGTGCCCGAACTCCTCGTCCAGCAGCCGGAACCAGGTCTCGAACGCCGGGACCTGGGCGCGGACCCCGGACGGCAGGGTGTAGACGGCGAGATCGGTCGGCGTGTCCCAGGTGTCTAGGCCCGGATAGCCGACGAAGGACAGGACGCCGATGCCGGTCTTCGGGGGCTGGTCGCCGTACCGGCTGCGCAGCTGGAGGTAGCGCTCCAGATTGGTGTCGGAGCCCGCCCACGCGTACCAGAACCCGCTCGGATAGAGGGTGGTGTCGCCGCGGGTGTGGGTGGTGCCGAACAGCGTGGGGGACACGCAGCGCACCTGGCGGGCGTCCCAGGCGGCCTTGTACTCGGCCGGGGTGGAGATGCAGTCGGTGGACGCCGTGCCGCGGCGGGTGTCGGCGAGCGCGCCGGGCACGCCGCCCAGCAGGACGAACAGACACGCCGCGAGCACGGTGAGCAGCCGTGCACGCGGCCTGGTGGTCAGCTGATGGACTGTCATACGGCTCAGTTTCGGAACGACCGGGCGGCGAATGCCAGTCGATTGGGCCATGCGGCCCACACCCGGCGACCACTGGAGCCGCTGGACGCACGGGCGTTGACCCGTACACGGCCGCCGACTCGCGCACGGCCGCGTGGACACGTACGAGCGCCGGCCAGCGTACGGCCGCCGGTTCGCGCGCGGCAGTCGACTGACGCACAACTACTGGCTCACGCACGGGCGTTGACTTCGTTACCGACGGTACGGATGATCCGGCCATGGCGACTGACACAGGCACTCCGCTCCCCCGGTTCCCGGCCGGCTTCCTGTGGGGCGTGTCGACCTCCGCCCACCAGATCGAGGGCGCCGCCGACCGGCGCGCGCCCTCCGTGTGGGACGTGTTCACCGCCGAGCCGGGCCGGGTGAAGGACGGCTCGACGGCGGCGGTGGCCTGCGACCACTACCACCGCTACCCCGAGGACGTGGCGCTCCTCGCCGGTCTCGGCGTGGACGCCTACCGCTTCTCCGTCTCCTGGCCCCGCGTCAGCTCGCCGGGCGGCCTGGACTTCTACGACCGGCTGGTGGACGAGCTGTGCGCGGCGGGCGTCCGGCCGGTGCCCACCCTCTTCCACTGGGATCTGCCCGCGTCCCTGGACTGGCTGGAGCGGGACACGGCGGCCCGGTTCGCGGACCATGCGGCGGTGGTCGCCGCCCGCCTGGGCGACCGGGTCACCAAGTGGATCACTCTCAACGAACCCGCCGAGCACACCCTGCTCGGCCACGCCCTCGGCGTGCACGCCCCCGGCCGGCGGCTGCTGTTCGACGCCCTCCCGGTCGCCCACCACCAGCTCCTCGCGCACGGCCTCGCGGTACGGGCCCTGCGCGCGGCCGGCGCGGCCGACATCGGCATCGCCAACTCCCACGGTCCGACCTGGCCGGCCTCCGCCGATCCGGCCGACGCGGCGGCGGCGGACTTCTACGACACGCTGCTCAACCGGCTTTTCGCGGAGCCGGTACTGCTGGGCGCCTATCCGGACGGGCTGGGCGAGCTGATGCCCGCGGCCGACCTTCCGGCGGATCTGGAGGTGATCGCGGAACCCCTGGACTGGTACGGCGTCAACTACTACGCGCCGACGCGGGTGGGCGCCCCGCTGGGCACGGAGACGGAGTCCGGCGGCGTGCCCATACCCGCCGAACTCCCTTTTTCGATAAGGGAGATCGAGGGCCGGCCGCGGACCGACTTCGGCTGGCCGGTGGTCCCCGAGGGGCTGACCGAACTGCTGTGCGGCTTCCGCGAGCGCTACGGCAACCGGCTGCCGCCGATCGTCATCACCGAGAACGGCTGCTCGTACGAGGGCCTCGACGATCAGGACCGCATCGCCTACCTGGACGCCCATCTCCGCGCCCTGCACGCCGCGTTGAGCGCCGGGGTGGAGGTGCGCGGCTACTTCGTGTGGTCCCTCCTGGACAACTTCGAGTGGGCCGAGGGGTATGCGCGGCGCTTCGGTCTGGTGCACGTGGACTACGCGACACTCAAGCGGGTGCCGAAGGCGTCGTACCACTGGTTCCGGGATGTGCTGCGGGCGCAGAGATGACCACCGGCCGCCCGCCGGCCGCGCCCGCCGAGCCGTCCGCGCCGGTGGGCCGGGGCTGGACGGCGGCCCTCTCGCTGGCCAACGGGGCGATCTGGGTGGGCTGGTTCGGCCCGCTCCAGATCCTGCTGGCCGCCCAGGCGAAGGACCTCGCGCCCGGCACCGGGATGTCCAAGGAGTCCCTGCTGGCCTGGGTGACCGGCACGGGCGCGGTGGTCTCCCTGCTCGCGAACCCCGTCTTCGGCGCCCTGTCCGACCGTACGACCGCCCGTGCGGGCCGCCGGGCACCGTGGATCGTGGCCGGGGCGGCGGGCGGGGCGCTGTCCCTGCTGCTGCTCGCGGGCGCGGGCGGGCCGTGGTCGATGGCGCTCGGCTGGTGTCTCGTCCAGCTCACCCTGAACGCGGCCTTCGCGGCGGTGACGGCGGCCGTCCCGGACCGGGTGCCGAGGCGCCAACGGGGCGCGGTGGGCGGATGGTTGGGCGCGGCGCAGATCCTGGGCGTGGTCGCGGGCACGGGCCTGGCGACGGCGGTGGGCGGCGTCCGCGCCGGGTACCTGGCGTGCGCGGTGTGCGCGGCGGCGGGCGTCCTGCCGTACGTCCTCCTCTTCCGCGACATCCCCCTGGCGCGCGCGGACCGGCCGCCGTGGTCCTGGCGGGGGTTCCTGGCGGGCTTCCGGCTGAGCCCGCGCCGGTATCCCGACCTGGGCTGGGCCTGGCTGACCCGTTTCCTGATCAACCTCGGCAACGCGCTGGTGCTGCTGTACCTGCTCTACTACCTGCGCGACCGCATCCACTACCCCGACCCCGGCCGGGGCGTCCTGATCCTGACGGCGGTGAACGGCGCGACCCTGCTGGCGACGGTGGTGGCCGGCGGGGTCTGGTCCGACCGCACGGGCCGCCGCAAGCCGTTCGTGGTGTGGTCGGGGGTGCTGATGGCGGTGGCGACGGCGGCGCTGGCCGGCTGGCAGACCTGGCCGGGCGCGGTGCTGGCCGCGGCCGTCCTCGGCGTCGGCTTCGGCGTCTTCACCTCCGTCGACTTCGCCCTGATGACGGACGTCCTGCCGCACGCCCCGGACCGGGGCAAGGACCTGGGCGTCCTCAACGTGGCCAACGCCCTTCCCCAGGCCGCGGCCCCGGTCCTGGCGGCGCCCCTGGTGACGCATCTGGGCGGGTACCGGGTGCTGTACCTGGTCGCGGCGGCGATCGGGCTGGCGGGGGCGGTGCTGGTGGGGCGGATCAGGGGGGTGGACTAGGGTCTCTCGTTCGGATCAGGCCGGGGTATGACGGCACCCACCCGCCCGGCCTTCCGGACGGGTGGGTGGGAGGAGATCGTCAGAAGCCGAGCTTGCGGAGCTGCTTCGGGTCGCGCTGCCAGTCCTTCGCCACCTTGACGTGCAGGTCCAGGAAGACCGGCGTGCCCAGCAGCGCCTCGATCTGCTTGCGGGACTTGATGCCGACCTCCTTGAGCCGCTTGCCCTTCGGGCCGATGATGATGCCCTTCTGGCTGGGCCGCTCGATGTAGACGTTGGCGTGGATGTCGAGCAGCGGACGCTCCGCCGGCCGGTCCTCGCGCGGCAGCATCTCCTCCACGACCACCGCGATGGAGTGCGGCAGCTCGTCCCGCACGCCCTCCAGCGCCGCCTCGCGGATCAGCTCGGCGACCATCACCTGCTCGGGCTCGTCCGTGAGGTCGCCCTCGGGGTAGAGCGCGGGCCCCTCGGGCAGCAGCGGCACCAGCAGGTCGGCCAGCAGCTCCACCTGCTTGTCCCCGACCGCCGACACCGGCACGATCTCCGCCCACTCGAACCCCAGCTCCTTGCCGAGCTGGTCGATGGCGATCAGCTGCTCGGCGAGGGTCTTGGAGTCCACGAGGTCGGTCTTGGTGACAACGGCGACCTTGGGCGTCTTCTTGATCCCGGCCAGTTCCTTCGCGATGAACCGGTCACCGGGCCCGAGCTTCTGGTCGGCCGGCAGGCAGAAGCCGATCACGTCCACCTCGGCCCACGTCGTGCGCACCACGTCGTTCAGCCGCTCGCCCAGCAGGGTGCGCGGCTTGTGCAGTCCGGGGGTGTCGACCAGGATCAGCTGGGCGTCCGGGCGGTGCACGATGCCCCGCACCGTGTGCCGTGTGGTCTGCGGCCGGTTCGAGGTGATCGCCACCTTCTGCCCGACCAGAGCGTTCGTGAGGGTGGACTTGCCCGCGTTGGGGCGGCCCACGAAGCAGGCGAAGCCGGCGCGGTGGACGGTTTCCGCCGGCTGCTCGGATGACTGGGTGCGAACGCTCATGCCGTTCATTGTCCCTGATCCCGGAGCCCCCGCCGTACCGCGAATCCGTGGTGACGCGCTGTCGCCGTCACGTCACGGAAACGTACCCGCGCCGCCCCGTCTCCTTGCGGCGGTCAGCCCGCGGTGACGGTCGTACGGACCGTGCCGTCCGCCCCCGCGAGCAGCACGGGCGTGTCCGCGCCCCCGAGGTCGGCCACCGCGGCCAGGTCCTCGGCCGGCACCGACTCCGCGTCGCTCACCACCGCGGCCGCCTCCAGCGAGGCCGCCCCGGACGCCACCGCCATCGCGACGGCGGTGCGCAGCGCGCTGAGCTTCAGCGAGGCCAGGTCCACCGTCCCGGCGACATAGGTGCGCCCGGTGTCGTCCCGTACGGCCGCGCCCTCGGGCACGTGGTTGCGGGCCCGCGCGGAACGGGCCAGGGTCACGATCTTGCGGTCCTCGGGGTCAAGCGCGCTGCTCTCCGTCATGCCCCGAGCATACGAAGCCCCGCGGCGCTCACCCCGCGACGGGGTACATCGCGCCCCGCCGGCCCTCCGGGGAGGCCAGCCACTCCAGTTTCTCCGCGGTGTTCGCCTCGTCCAGCGGAGTGTGCAGCACGATCATCAGATCGGGCCGGGCGGGAACCTTCAGCACCGTCGACTCCACCACCAGCAGCCCCGCCAGCGGATGCGACAGCTCCTTGCGCACCTGCCCCTGGTCCTCGATGTCCCGCTCGGCCCACAGAGCCGTGAACTCCTCGCTGGCGGCGCTCACTTCGGCGAGCACCTCCCGGAAGCCCTCGTCGTCGGGGCGTGCCGCGCACGCGGCCCGGAACTGCGCCACGACGGTGCGCGCGTTGCGCTCCCAGCTGTGGCTGCGCTCGCGGTACAGCGGATCGGTGAAGAAGTCGATCAGGCAGTTCTGGGTGATGCCGGGGCGCATGCCGAGCACGATCGCGGCCGCGTCGTTGTACTGCACGCAGTTGTAGTAGAGGTCCATGATGTGCGCCGGGTACGGCATCCAGGTGTCGATGAGCCGCCGCAGCCCGTCGCACATGTCCTTCCTGCCGGGTACCACCTGCGGCGCGGGCGGGTTCAGCCCGGCCAGCAGATACAGGTGCCGCCGCTCGGCGTCGCTGAGCCGCAGCACCCGCGCGACCGCGTCCAGCACCTGCGGGGACACGGAGATCTCCCGCCCCTGCTCCAGCCACTGGTACCAGGAGGCGCCCACCCCGGCGAGCACGGCCACCTCCTCCCGGCGCAGTCCGGGCGTACGGCGCCTGCCGCCCCCGGCGGGCAGTCCCGCCTCCTCGGGGCTGACCCGAGCACGCCGGCTCATCAGGAACTCCCGCAGTTCGTCGCGCCGATGACTGCGCGTCGCCTCAGCAGCAGGCACGTGCCGCCCTCCCCCGTCGGTCCCTCGTGTCTGGTGGTGCCACCACCACCATAAGTTCCGACTCCCCACCCGTATTCCGTTCGCCCGATGCTCGGTCCATGGCGATCGACACCACCACCCCGACCTCCCCCGCAGCGGTCACCGCGGCGCCCGGCACCCCCCGGTTGTCGACGCGTGACAAGCTCGTCCTGTTCGTGCTGTGCGCGGCCCAGTTCATGGTCGCGCTGGACTTCTCCGTGCTGAACGTGGCGCTGCCCGCCCTCGGCCGCGACCTCGGCATGGGCCAGTCCGCGCTCCAGTGGGCCGTCACCGCGTTCGCACTGCCCTCCGGCGGCTTCCTGCTGCTGTTCGGCCGCGCCGGCGACCTGTTCGGGCGGCGGAGACTGTTCCTGGCCGGCCTGGCCCTGTTCGGCGCGGCCTCGCTGCTGTCCACCCTCGCCTGGGACCCGGCCTCGTTCCTCACCGGGCGCGCCCTCCAGGGGCTCGGCGCGGCGGCGATCGTACCGACCGGCATGTCCCTGCTGACCACTACTTTCCCGGAGGGCCCGGCCCGCGACCGCGCCCTCGGCATCTCCGGCACCCTGCTGTCGCTGGGCTTCACCATCGGCATGGTCGCGGGCGGCACCCTCACCGACACCTTCGGCTGGCGCTCCACGATGGCCCTGCTGACCCTGTTCGCGCTGATCGTGCTGCCGCTGGCACCCGGCCTGCTGCCGCAGTCGCTCCCCCATGCCGTTGAAGGCGCGGACGGTACCCCCGTCCCGGACCGCCCGCGCCTGGACGTGCCCGGCGCCGTCACCGTCACCACCGGGCTGCTGTCCCTGATCTACGGCCTGTCCACCGCCGCCGACCACGGCTTCGGCCGCGCCGACGTCATCGCGGCCCTGACCGCGGGGCTGCTGCTGCTGACCGCGTTCGTGCTGGTGGAGTCCCGCTCGGCGGCGCCCCTGGTCTCCCTGCCGATGCTGCGCCGGCGCACGGTGGCGTGGGGCAACATCGGCGGTCTGGTCACCTTCTCGATGATGTCCGCGATCGTCTTCGTGCTGACCCTGTACCTGCAGGAGATCCTGGGCCTGTCCGCCTTCGAGACCGGGCTGGTCTTCGGCTTCCAGGGCCTGCTGTCCGTCGTCGCCGGCACCCTCGCCCCGAAGGTCATCGGCCGCCTCGGCGCTCGCCGCACCCTGGTCGGCTCGCTGACCGGCCAGGGCGCGCTGACCGCGAGCCTGCTCCTGCTGGGCACCCACGGCTGGTCGGTGTGGCTCGCCACGGCCGCGGTGGCCCTGGCCAGCATGTGCCATCTGGGCGCGATCATCTCGTACGGCCTGACGGTGACCTCCGGTGTGCCGGACGAGGAGCAGGGGCTGGCCACCGGACTGGTGACCTCCACCCAGCAGGTCGGCATCACGGTCGGCATCCCGCTGCTGGGCGTGCTGGCCACCACCTCCGGCTCCCTGCTGACCGGCGTGCACACGGTGATCGCCCTGGACACGGCGATCGTGCTCGGCGCCGCCCTCCTGATCGGGGCGGGCCTGCGCCGCTCCAGGGCCTGACCTCAGTCCAGGGTCTGGACGATCTCGCTGCGCGCGGCCGTGTGCACCACACGGCCGCGCGCGCCGTTGACCAGCGGGAGGTACGGCGCGACATGCCCGCACTCGACGTCGGCGAGGATCGGCACGCCCAGCGGCCCGAGGGCGTCGAGGACGGCCGCGTCCTGGGTGAGGTCCGGGGTGTCGGGGGCGCGGGTGCGGCCGACGAGGACCGCGGCGGCCCGGTCGAAGAACCCGGCGAGGCGCATGCCGTGCAACTGGCGGGCGATGGCGAACGCGTCGTCCCCGCCGGCCTCGACATAGACGAGCAGCGGCTCGTCGCCCGCGAAGCGCGTGGTGTCGAGCCAGGGGCTCCCGGCGAGCGGACCGGCGGTCTCCACGCAGCCGCCGATCAGCCGCCCCTCGACGTCCAGGTCGCCCTCGCCGTCGAGCCGCCGCCAGCCGCCCCTTCCCTCCAGCGGCAGTTCGCGCATTCCGGGGTCGCCGACCCAGTCGGGGCGGCCCCCGGTGTAGTGCCGGCCGGGCGGGCTCTGGGTGAACGGCTCGCCGTGGGGCGCGGCCACGATGTCCAGCCAGGACAGCAGCCCCTCGGGCGTCCGGTACGGGGTCTCCATGAGGCAGTTGCCGTGCACGGTCGCCACCCCGGTCAGCAGGGTCAGCGGGGCGAGCACGGTCGACATGTCCGAGTAGCCGACGAGCCAGGTGGGTTCGGCCCGGCGGATCGCCTCGAAGTCCAGGTGGGGCATCAGGTCGATGGCCGTCTCGCCGCCCCACGGGGGGACGACGGCCCGGATGGCGGGGTCGGTGAGCATCCCCGTCAGCTCGGCGGCGCGTTCGGCGGCCGGGGCGCTGATGTGGGTGGTGCCGTCCATGCAGTGGCCGACGACGACCTCGTAGCCGCGTGCCTCGACCTCCTTGATCGCGGCGTCGAGGCGGGGCCTGAGGGGCTCGGCCACACCCGAGGACGGAGAGGTCACACCGACACGGTCACCGGGGCGCAGGGGGCGCGGATATCGGATGGTCATACGGGATGCTCTCGAATCCCCAGGGCTCCGGGCAACGCGATTACGGCCGGTCGAGCCGCAGCCGCTCCGCCCACGGCAGCCCCGCGACGACGAGGTCGTACGAGTCCTCGACCAGCTCGCGCACCAGCCGGTCCGGCAGTGCGCCGTCGACCGTGACCGTGTTCCAGTGGCGCTTGTTCATGTGCCAGCCGGGGATGATCAGGCCCTCGTGGTCGGCGCGCAGCCGTACCGCGTCCTCCGGGTCGCATTTGAGGTTGACCGTCAGGGGCCGCGCGGCCAGGTCGGTCAGGGCGAACATCTTGCCCAGCACCTTGAAGACCGAGGTCCGCGGGTCGAACGGGAAGTCCTCCACGGCCGCGTTGAAGGACAGGCAGAAGGCGCGCAGCTCCTCGGGGGTCACTCGGGCTTCTCCTCGGCCGCGGGTTCGACCAGCACCGTGACGATCTTGTTCCGGCGGCCGGCGGAGGACTCCGCGGTGAGCCTCAGCCGCCGCTCGTCGGGGAGTTCGACCTCGGCGGACGCGCCCGCGATGGGGACGCGGCCGAGGGCCTTGGCGAGCAGTCCGCCGACGGTCTCCACGTCCTCGTCGTCGTACTCCTCCAGGCCGTAGAGCTCGCCGAGGTCGGTGATGTCCAGGCGCGCGGTGACCCGGAAGCGGCCCTCGCCCAGGTCCACCACCGGCGGCAGCTCGCGGTCGTACTCGTCGGTGATCTCGCCGACGATCTCCTCCAGGATGTCCTCGATGGTGACGATGCCCGCGGTGCCGCCGTACTCGTCGATGACGACGGCGACGTGGTTGCGCTCCTTCTGCATCTCGCGCAGCAGGTCGCCCGCGTTCTTGGTGTCGGGCACGAAGACCGCCGGGCGCATGGCCGTGGAGACCAGGTCGCTCTCCGCGTCCCGGCTGATGTGCGTCTTGCGGACCAGGTCCTTGAGGTACACGATCCCGACGATGTCGTCCTCGCTCTCCCCGGTGACCGGTATCCGGGAGAACCCGGAGCGCAGGGCGAGGGTGAGGGCCTGCCGGATGGTCTTGAAGCGCTCGATGGTGATCAGGTCGGTGCGCGGCACCATCACCTCCCGCACCAGGGTGTCGCCCAGCTCGAAGACGGAGTGCACCATGCGGCGCTCCTCGTCCTCGATCAGCGACTCCTTCTCGGCGAGGTCGACCAGCGCGCGCAGCTCCGCCTCGGAGGCGAACGGGCCGCGCCGGAAGCCCTTGCCGGGGGTGAGGGCGTTGCCGATGAGGATCAGCAGCGAGGGGATCGGGCCCATGATCCGGGCCAGCGGCACCAGGACGTACGCGGCCACGGTCGCGGTGTTCAGCGGGTGCTGGCGGCCGATGGTGCGCGGGGAGACCCCGACGGCGACGTACGACACCAGGACCATCACCGCGATGGCGACCAGCAGCGCCTGCCAGGTGACCGGGAAGGCCTCCAGGCAGGCGTAGGTGACCAGGGCCGCGGCCGCCATCTCGCAGGCGACGCGGACCAGCAGGGCCACATTGAGGTAGCGGGTGGGGTCGGCGGCGATCTGCGCCAGCTTCTCGCCGCCGCGCCGCCCGGACTTCACGGCCTCCTCGGCCCGGAAGCTGGAGACACGGGCGAGGCCCGCCTCCGCGCAGGCGGCGAGCCAGGCGACGACGACCAGCGCGATCGCGCCGATCACGATCTGCGGGGACATCCGGCCGCTTACGAGACGGTCGGGGCCGGAGACGGCCCGGTCAGGCCGCGCTCGGCCCGCCAGCCGTCCACGATGGCGGCCTGCAGGCCGAACATCTCGGCCTTCTCGTCCGGCTCCTCGTGATCGTAGCCGAGCAGGTGCAGCACGCCGTGGACGGTGAGCAGCTGAAGCTCCTCGTCCATGGAGTGCTGCGTCGGCGCCTCGGCGCCCTGCTTGGCGGCGACCTCCGGGCACAGCACGATGTCGCCGAGCAGGCCCTGCGGGGGCTCGTCGTCGTCCTTGCCCGGCGGACGCAGCTCGTCCATCGGGAAGGACATGACATCGGTGGGTCCGGGCAGGTCCATCCACTGGATGTGCAGCTGCTCCATGGCGTCCTCGTCCACGACGATCACGGAGAGCTCGGAGAGCGGGTGGATGCGCATCCGTGCGAGCGCATAGCGGGCGATGTCGAGGATCGCCTGCTCGTCGACCTCGGTGCCGGATTCGTTGTTGACGTCGATCGACATGCTCGTGCCGGTCTACTTCCCCTTGGTGCCCTTGGCGCCCGGTCGGTGGCCGCCCGTGTGGGAGCCGTTCTCGGTGCCGTTCTTGCTGTCGTACTTCTCGTACGCGTCGACAATACGGCCCACCAGCTTGTGCCGTACGACATCGTGCGACGTCAGCCGGGAGAAGTGCACGTCCTCGACGCCCTCCAGGATCTCCTGGACCTGACGCAGACCCGACTTCTGCCCGTTCGGCAGGTCGACCTGCGTCACATCGCCCGTGATCACGATCTTCGAGTCGAAGCCGAGCCGGGTGAGGAACATCTTCATCTGCTCGGGGCTCGTGTTCTGGGCCTCGTCCAGGATGATGAAGGCGTCGTTGAGGGTCCGCCCGCGCATGTACGCCAGCGGTGCGACCTCGATGGTTCCGGCCGCCATCAGCTTGGGGATGGAGTCCGGGTCGAGCATGTCGTGCAGCGCGTCGTACAGCGGGCGCAGGTAGGGGTCGATCTTCTCGTAGAGGGTGCCCGGCAGGAAGCCCAGCCGCTCGCCGGCCTCGACCGCGGGGCGGGTCAGGATGATCCGGTTGACCTGCTTGGCCTGGAGGGCCTGGACGGCCTTGGCCATGGCCAGGTACGTCTTGCCGGTGCCGGCGGGGCCGATGCCGAAGACGACCGTGTGCTTGTCGATGGCGTCGACATAGCGCTTCTGGTTGAGGGTCTTGGGGCGGATGGTGCGGCCGCGCGAGGACAGGATGTTCTGCGTCAGCACCTCGGCCGGGGTCTCCGAGCCTTCGCCCGTACCGTTGTCGCTCGCCTTGAGCATGGCGATCGAGCGCTCCACTGCGTCCTCCGTCATCGGCTGCCCGGTGCGGAGCACCAGCATCATCTCGTCGAACACGCGTGAGATCAGGGCGACGTCCACCGGATCGCCGACCGTGCTGATCTCATTGCCCCGGACATGGATGTCGGCCGCCGGGAAGGCCCTCTCGATCACACGCAGGAGGGAGTCGCCGGAGCCCAGAACGGTCACCATGGGGTGCTGGGCGGGGACGGTGAGCTGTGCTCTCGCCTGCTCCTGCGCGGGGGTGTGAGCTGTGGGTGTCTGTGTCATGGGCCGGCGCGAAGGCCTTGCGCTTCCTCCTGATCACGACCGCACAACCAAGGGCGGCCTCGTCGCTGTCCAGAGTACGCCGGACGGCTCAGAAGCCTGTAGGACTTTTCCCCCGGCCGGGCGGCGCGCCCCGGCCGTCAGCCGGGACCCCGGAAGCCGATCGTGGGCACGGCCCGGCGCAGCGGCCACGGCCGGTCCAGCTCCTCCGGGACCAGCCGGTCGAGGAACGCGTACCGCTGGAGCGCCATCGGGTCCTGGGCCGGCAGCGACTGGACCCGCCGCCACCAGGCGCCGATCTCCGACCAGCCCGGCGCCGACAGGGACCCGCCGAACTCCTGCACCGACAGCGCGGCCGTGAGCCCCGCGAACGCCAGCCGGTCGGCCAGCGGCCAGCCCGCGAGCGACCCGGTCACGAAGCCGGCCACGAAGACGTCCCCCGCGCCCGTGGGGTCCAGCGCCTCCACCGCGATCGCCGGGACCTCCGCCGCCTCGCCGGTACGGCGGTCCACCGCGTACGCGCCCTCCGAGCCCAGCGTCACCACCGCCACCGGCACGTACTCGGTGAGCGCGTGCGCAGCCAGCCGCGGGCAGTCGGCGCCGGTGTACCGCTTCGCCTCCTCCGCGTTGGGCAGAAACGCCTCGCAGTGTTCGAGGTCGGGCAGCCCGGCGAGGTCCCAGGCGCCGGTCTCGTCCCAGCCCACGTCGGCGAAGATCCGGGCCCCGCCGCGCGCGGCCTGGGCGATCCAGGGGGCGCGGCGGCCCGGTGTGAGGGAGGCGACGGCGGCCCGTGCGCGCGGCGGGCAGTCGGGGGCCGGCTCCTCGGGCGGCGGCTCGTGCCCGTGCGAGACCATCGTCCGCTCGCCCTCGTACGCCATGGACACGGTCACCGGCGAGTGCCAGCCGGGCACCGTCCGCGAGGGCGTGAGGTCGATGCCCTCGCCCTGTTCGAGGGCGTCCCAGCAGTACTCGCCGTAGTGGTCGTCCCCGAAGGCCGCCGCGAGCGAGGTGCGCAGTCCGAGCCGGGCCAGCGCGCTGGCCATGTTGGCGACCCCGCCGGGGCTGGAGCCCATGCCGCGCGCCCAGGACTCGGTGCCGCGCACGGGCGCCGAGTCCAGGCCGGTGAAGATGATGTCGAGGAAGACGGTGCCCGTGAGATAGACGTCCCAGGGCGGGTCTCCGGGGGCGCGCAGCGCGGCGAGCGGATCGACCTGGGCCTGGCGGTGGCCCGCCGGGGTGAGGTGCTCGGGTTCCTCTCCGATGAGGGTGTGCGACGAGGTCACGGTGCGCTCCCTGGTGTGCTGGATCTGGCCAGTGTGCACCACCGCGGCCGCCGCGCACGCGTATACGGGCGGGCCCGCGCACAGCGAAAGAGCCCCGTCCCGCACACGGCGGGACGGGGCTCTGTGTCGAGCGCCGGGCAGGCCTTGCACCTGCATCTCCCCGCAGGAAGCGGGGCGTCTTTCCTTGGACCACCAACGCACTGTCCGGCTACCGGAGTTCCGGCGGCCTCGACATGATCAATCATAGCCCATGCCGGGGCCGGGTCCGGACACACTCAGAACACGTACGCGTCCACTTCGGCCAGGTAGCGGGCGCGGCGCTCCTCGTCGTCCTCCAGGAAGGAGGCGAGGAAGGAGTTGCGGGCCAGCTCGCGCAGCCGCTCCCCGGTCAGCCCCAGACTCTCGCGCACCGCCTGGAAGTTGTCGTCGGCGTAGCCGCCGAAGTAGGCCGGGTCGTCGGAGTTGACCGTGCACAGCAGCCCCGCGTCCAGCATGGCCGGCAGCGGGTGGTCGGCCAGGGTGTCCACCGTGCGCAGCCGGACGTTGGACAGCGGGCACAGGGTGAGCGGGATGCGCTCGCGCACCAGCCGCTCCACCAGCGCGGGGTCCTCCATGCAGCGCAGCCCGTGGTCGACGCGCTCGACGCCGAGCAGGTCCAGGGACTCGGTGATGTACTCCGGCGGCCCCTCCTCGCCGGCGTGCGCCACCCGGCGCAGCCCGAGCGCGGCGGCGGTCTCGTACACCTCGCGGAATTTCACCGGCGGGTGCCCGACCTCGGCGGAGTCCAGGCCGATGCCGGTGATCCGGTCGAGGTACGGCCGCGCGGCCTCCAGGGTCTCCAGCGCGGAGTCGGCGGACTCGTCGCGCAGGAAGCACAGGATGAGCCTGGTGGAGACGCCGTGGTTCTCCTCGCTGCGGCCGAGCGCCCGCCACAGCCCTTCCACGACGGTGCCCATGTCCAGGCCCCGCGCGAGGTGGGCCTGCGGGTCGAAGAAGATCTCCGCGTGCCGCACGCCCTGCGCCGCGGCGCGGGTCAGATAGGCGTTGGCCAGGTCCTCGAAGTCCCGCTCGGTCCGCAGGACGGTCATCAGCTCGTAGTACAGGTTCAGAAAGGACTGGAGGTCCTCGAACCGGTACGCCTCGCGCAGCTCGTCCGTGTCGGCGTAGCGCAGCTTCACGCCGTTGCGGGCGGCCAGCTCGAAGGCCAGCTCCGGCTCCAGGGTGCCTTCGATGTGGAGGTGCAGTTCTGCTTTGGGGAGGGGCATCAAAGCATCGTACGGCGCACTTACCGTCGTTTCGGAACCGGCACTCGCTGGAGGTCGTATGCCACGGTCAGCTCACCCGCGAAGCCGGCGGCCCGCGCCTGCCGCTCGAACTCCTCCGGCTCCGGGTACCGCTGGCTGAAGTGGGTGAGCACGAGGTGCCGTACCCCTGCGTCCCGCGCGACCGCCCCCGCCTGTCCGGCGGTCAAGTGGCCGTGTTCCGCGGCGAGTTCCGCGTCCTCGTCCAGGAAGGTGGACTCGATGACCAGCAGGTCGCAGCCCTCGGCCAGCGCGTGCACTCCCGCGCAGAGCCGGGTGTCCATGACGAACGCGAACCGCTGTCCGCGCCGCACCTCGCTGACCTGATCCAGCGACACGTTCCCGAGCCGCCCCTCGCGCTGGAGCACGCCCACGTCCGGCCCCTCGATCCCGTGCGCGGCCAGCCGCTCGGGCAGCATCCGGCGGCCGTCGGGCTCGGTCAGCCGGTACCCGTACGACTCCACCGGGTGCGACAGCCTGCGGGCCTCCAGGGTGTACGACGGGGTCACCGCGAGGGTGCCGTCGGCGGTCACCGGGACCTCGGTGAGGCCGACGGTCTCCCGGTAGGCGGTGGCGTACCGCAGCCGCTCGAAGAAGCGCCGGCCGGAGGCCGGGTAGTGCGCGGTGATCTCGTGCGGCACCCGGTCCAGGTTGATGCGCTGGATGACCCCGGCGAGGCCGAGGCTGTGATCGCCGTGGAAGTGGGTGACGCAGAGCCGGTTCAGGTCGTGCGCGGCGACCCCGGCGCGCAGCATCTGCCGCTGGGTGCCCTCGCCGGGGTCGAAGAGGATGCCCTCGCCGTCCCAGCGCAGCAGGTAGCCGTTGTGGTTGCGGTGCCGGGTCGGGACCTGGCTCGCGGTGCCGAGGACGACGAGTTCACGGACGGACATGGCGGGTTATCCAGGCGGCCATTCGAGACTGCGGCCGCCGAGCACGTGCCCGTGGGCGTGCCAGACGGTCTGACCGGCGCCGGCCCCGGTGTTGAAGACGACGCGGTAGCTGTCGAGCTTCTCCTCGTCGGCCACGGCGCGGGTCTCGCGCAGCACGTCCGCGGCGATCTCGGGGGCGCCGGCGGCGAGCGTGGCGATGTCCCGGTAGTGGGCCTTGGGGATCACCAGGACGTGCGTGGGGGCCTGGGGATTGATGTCCCGGAAGGCGACGGTGGTCTCCGTCTCGCGGACGACGGTGGCCGGGATGTGGCCCGCGACGATTTTGCAGAACAGGCAGTCGTCCTGCGGTTCTCCAGCCATTTCGCGTGCGCTCGCTTTCGCCGGGAGGTCGGGTTCGGGGGGATCATCGTAGTCGGTCGGATGCGGGTGGTTCGTGGCCGGTCGCGCCCACGCGGCGGGGCCGCAATCGGCACGGCCCCGCGTCCCTTTCAGGTCGGCAGGGCGGGCGGGGCCTTCGCGGGGACGGACTCCAGCGACTCCAGCGCCAGCCTGATCGCCTCGTCCAATTGGGGGTCGCGGCCGGCGGCCCAGTCCCGCGGAGTCTGCACGACCTCGACGTCCGGGTCGACGCCGTGGTTCTCCACGGACCAGCCGGGGCCGTCCAGCCACATGGCGTATTTGGGCTGGGTGACCAGGGTGCCGTCGACCAGGCGGTAGCGGCTGTCGATGCCGATGACGCCGCCCCAGGTGCGGGTGCCGACGACGGGGCCGATGCCGAGCGCCTTGATGGCGGCGTTGACGATGTCGCCGTCGGAGCCGGAGAACTCGTTGGCGACGGCGACGACGGGGCCCCGCGGGGCGTACATGGGGTAGCTGAACGCGCGGCCCCCACGCGGGAGGTCCCAGCCGACGATGCGGCGGGCCAGGATCTCCACGACGAGCTGGGAGGTGTGGCCGCCGCGGTTCTCCCGGACATCCACGATCAGGCCCTCGCGGGCGACCTCGACGCGCAGGTCGCGGTGGATCTGGGCCCAGCCGGGGGCCTGCATGTCGGGCACGTGGAGGTAGCCCAGACGGCCGCCGGAGCGCTCGTGGACATGGGCGCGGCGATCCGCGACCCAGGCGTGGTAGCGCAGGGGTTCCTCGTCGGCGAGCGGGATGACGACGACGTGCCGGGGGTCGCCGCCCGCCGCGGGCGAGACGGTGAGTTCGACGGGCCGGCCGGCCGTGCCGGTGAGCAGCGGGCCGGGTCCGGTCACCGGGTCGACGGGGTGGCCGGCGACGGCGAGGATCGCGTCCTGGGGGCGGACGGCGACACCGGGCGCGGCGAGCGGGCTGCGCGCCTGCGGGTCGGAGGTCTCCGAGGGCAGGACCCGGTCGACGCGCCAACTGCCGTCCTCGTGGCGGGAGATGTCCGCGCCGAGCAGGCCCTGGCGGGGGCCGCCGCCGTAGCCGCCGCGGGGGCTGACGTAGGCGTGCGAGGTGCCGAGTTCGCCGTGCACCTCCCACAGCAGGTCCATCAGGTCGTCGTGGGTGGCGAGGCGGTCCAGGAGGGGGCGGTAGCGGTCCAGGACGCCGTCCCAGTCGACGCCGCCGAGGTCGGGGCGCCAGAAGTTGTCGCGCATGAGGCGGCCGGTCTCGTCGTACATCTGCCGCCACTCGGCGGCGGGGTCGACGGTCTGCCGGATGCGGCCGAGGTCGACGGTGATGTGGGAGTCGCTGTCCTCGTCGGCGGAGGCGCGGCGGTCGCTGGGTACGACCTTGAGCTTGCCGTCGGTCCACAGCAGGACCCGCTTGCCGTCGCCGCTGACCTCGAAGTGGTCGGCGTCGGCGGCGAGGTGCTCCAGGCGCCGCTGGACGAGGTCGTAGCGCTCCAGCTCCGTGTGCGGGTAGGGCTCGTCGGGGGTGGCGCGGGTGGTGCCGAGGACGCCGTGCAGCGGGTGGCGCAGCCAGAGCACGCCCTCCTTGGCGGCACGCAGACGGCCGTAGCGGGCGGACTCGACCGGGAAGGGCACGATGCGGTCGGCCAGTCCGTCGAGGTCGATCCGGGTGCTGGGCACGCCCTCGCTGTCGGGGGTCTCCTCCTTGTCGGAGGTCTCGAACGGGCGGCCGTGGCGCTGCGGTCCGAACGGGGAGGGGGTGGTCGCGGCGAGGGTGATCAGGTAGGGGCGGGTGCCGCCCACGAAGGCCAGGTCGAAGGCGTGTTCGTCGTAGACCGGGTCGAAGGAGCGGTTGGAGAGGAAGGCGAGGTGCTTGCCGTCGAGGGTGAAGGCGGGCGCGTGGTCCTGGAAGCGCAGCGGGGTGGCCTCGCTGACGCTCAGGTCGGTGGTGTGGGCGAGGCGCAGCTGGCTGAGCGGGCGGGGGCCGGGGTGGGTCCAGGCCAGCCAGGCGGAGTCGGGCGAGAAGGTGAGGTCGCGGACGTCGCCGTCCGCGCTGTGGTCGACCTCGCGGACCTCGCCGGTCTCCCGTTCGACCAGCAGGAGCCGGCCGTCGTGGGCGGCGACGGCGGCGCGGCTGCCGTCGGGGGCCATGGCGAGTTCCAGGACCCGGCCGAGGCGTCCGGCGGCGAGCCGGCGGGGGGTGGCGCCGAGGGCGGCGCCGGTGGCGGGGGCGAACTCCAGGGCGTCCTCGCCCTCGGCGTCGGTGACCCAGACCACCCACTCCTCGCCGTCGGCGCGGAAGGTGCGGGGCAGCCGGGCGCGGACGCCGGGTTCGGCCGCGAGGGCGCGTACCGGGCCGGCGCGGTGGGTCACCCAGTGGACGGTGCCGCGCAGGCCGACGGCGCTGCCGCGGGCGGTGTGGTCGGGGGCGGCCGAGCCGAACCAGCGGGAGGCGTCCACCTGGAAGGGCTGGAGATCGACGCGGGGGCCGCCGAGGCGGATGTCCAGTGCGCGCGGGGCGGCGCCGTCGAGGTCGTCCAGGAGCCAGAGCCGGCCGGCGCTGGAGTAGACGACACGGGTGCCGTCGGTGGCGGCGTGCCGGGCGTAGAAGGTGTCGAGGGGGGTGTGCCGGCGCAGGTCGGAGGCGTCGGCTCGGGAGGAGTAGAGGGCGCCGGTGCCCTCGTGGTCGGAGAGGAAGGCCAGGCGGTCGCCGACCCAGAAGGGGTACTCGATGTTGCCGTCGAGTTCCTCGTGCAGCCGGGTGAACTCCCCGTCTCCGCCGTCCGTGTCCCGGTCGATCCACAGCTTGCCGGCGGTGCCGCCGCGGTAGCGCTTCCACCAGGCGGCCTCGCGGCCCATCGGGACGGACAGCAGCACGGTGTGCGGGCCGTGGGCGACATCGCCGACGGGGCCGTACGGCAGGGTGGTGGCGGGTCCGCCGTCGAGGGGGACGGCGCGGGCCCAGGTGCGGCGCCGGCTGGGCTGGCCGGCGGTGCTGAGCGCGAGGACCTGGCCCTCGGGGGTCCAGCCGCACACCCGCGTCTGCCAACTGCCCCAGTACGTGAGGCGTTTGGCGGGGCCGCCGGCGACGGGCGCGATGTGCACCTCGGGGGCGCCGTCGCGGGTGGAGGTCCAGGCGAGGGTGGTGCCGTCGGGCGAGACGCGGGGGTGGTTCACCGCGACGTTGTCGGCACTGGCCCGCCAGGCGCGGCCCCCGTCGAGGGGGGCGAGCCACACGTCGTCCTCGGCGGTGAAGGCCACCAAGTCGCCGTGCAGGTGCGGGAATCGGAGGTAGCCGGAGGTTCCTGTCGAAGCGCCCTGAGTCACCCCGTCACCTTACGCAGCGACCGCCGTCCGCGGGCCCGTTCCGATCACTTCCCCGCCACGGGCAGGCAGGCGGGGTCGCTCTGGCACCAGAGGGTGCGGGTCACGGTGACCGTGACGGCGGGTCGCGCGCCGACGGGCGGGTAGCTGGGCGGACGGTAGGTGAAGGTGGGCGGCCGGTAGGTGAAGGTGGGCGGCCGGTACGCCGGTGACGGCGCGGACGCGCAGTCGCCGAGCCCGCTGACGTGGAACACCTGCCTCCCCTCGACCCTGGCCCGCAGATCGCCCCGGACGCAGGCTCCGTCCACGGCACGGGTGACCTCGCCGTTCACGGTGATCCGCTCCCGGTCGCCGGTCTCGCCCCGGCAGTCGACGGAGACCCCCGCGCCGCGCCCCGGCGCGGCGGTCGCCCCGGCGGCCGGGCGCGAGTCGCCGCTGCAGGTGAGCCAGCCGACGTGGACGTCCGCCTGTTCCAGCCGCGCGGTCGCCGTCGTCCCGGTGGTGTACGCGACCCCGGCCGCCCCGAGCACGTCCGACTGGCAGCCCACGGCACCGGCCCCGGCCACACCGACGATCCCGGCGAGAACGGCCACGCGCGGCCGGATCCACATGAATGCCCCCATGCACGGCAGAGTGCCAGCGCGAGGGGGACGGACGGAAGCGCCCGCCCCCGCACTCACCCGTTCGGCGTGCCGGTTCCTGCGAAACGGCGTACCCGCCGGGGGGGTTCAGCCCCGCAGCAGCAGCCACTCCTGGAGTTCCACCAGATTGCCCTCGGGGTCCTTCAGGTGGGCGACGCGCATGCGGTCGGTCAGGGGGGTGGGGGGCTGGAGGAGGGTGGCGCCGCGGGCGGTGATCTCGGCGCAGTAGGCGTCGAGGTCGTCGACGCGCAGGACGACCAGGGAGCGGTGGCCGTCGGCGGCACCGGCGAGTTCGGGCAGCAGCTCGGCCATCATGGCGCGGTCCTGGAGGGCGATGCCGGCGGACCCGGTGTGGGGGCTGAACTTCTCGTAGGGACCCTCGCTGGCGCCGGACTGCGGCTTCAGGCCGAGGACATCGGCGTAGAAGCGGTAGCAGGCGGCGAAGTCGGTGACGAGGAGCCGTACTTGGGCGAGTTCCATGGTGTCCCTCCGGTCGAGGTTCAGGACCAGCGGCCGGTGCGCCCCAGGAGGAGGGCGGCGGCCGCGGTGCCGGCGGTGGAGGTGCGCAACACGCTGGGCCCGAGGACGTACGCCCGCGCGCCCGCCTCCTCGAACAGCGCCAACTCGTCGCGGGAGACGCCTCCTTCGGGCCCGACGACGAGCACGATCTCGCCCTCGGCGGGGAGTTCGGCGGTGGCCAGCGGCTCGCTGGTGTGCTCGAAGTCGGAGTGCAGCACGCCGGCGAAGTCGGCCGCGGCCAGAAGTGCCGCCACCTGCTTGGTGGTCGCCGCCTCGGCGACCTCCGGGAAGCGGACCCGGCGGGACTGCTTGCCGGCCTCGCGCGCGGTGGCCCGCCACTTGCCGAGCGCCTTGAGACCGCGCTCGCCCCGCCACTGCGTGATGCAGCGCGCGGCCTGCCACGGCACGATCGCGTCGACCCCGACCTCGGTCATCGTCTCGACGGCCAACTCCCCCCGGTCGCCCTTGGGCAGAGCCTGTACGACCGTGATCCGGGGCCGCGGCGCGGGCTCCTCGGACACCTCGGGCATCCGTACGACGAGGCGGTCCTTGCCCTCGCTGCCGAGCACCTCGCACACCGCGTAGCGCCCGGCGCCGTCGGTGAGGACCACCTCCTCACCGGCTTCGAGACGCTTGACCGAGACGGCGTGCCGGCCCTCGGGTCCGTCCAGGACGTAGCGGTCGCCGTCCGCGGTGAAGTCCGGCACGACGAAGACGGGCGCGGTCACCGGGCACCCCCCGCGGCGAACGCCGTCCCGGCCTCGGCGAGTTCGGAGGCGAGCAGCTCCACCAGCGGTCCGGCGGGCAGTTCCCTGGCCAGCCGGTGGCCCTGGCCCGCCCACAGCGCCATGCCCTGCGCGTCCCCGGCCTTCGCGGCGGCCTTGCGCAGCGGCGAGGTGAGGTGGTTGACCTCCGGGTAGGCGGCGGGCGCGTACGGGCCGTGCTCGCGCAGGAAGCGGTTGACCAGTCCGCGCGCGGGACGGCCGGTGAACGCGCGGGTCAGCTCGGTGCGGACGAACAGGGGGTTGGTCAGCGCCTCCTTGTGCACGGCGGGCGCGCCGGACTCGGGGGTGGCGAGGAAGGCGGTGCCCAGCTGGGCCGCGCTCGCGCCGGCCGCGAGGACGGCCGCGATCTGGGCGCCGCGCATGATGCCGCCGGCCGCGACGACGGGGATGTGCACGGCCTCGCGGATCTGTGTGATCAGGGAGAGCAGGCCGAGGCCGGTGCCGTCGTTCTCCGGGACGTCCCGGTGCGTGCCCTGGTGGCCGCCGGCCTCCACGCCCTGCGCGATCACCGCGTCCGCCCCGGCCCGCTCCACCGCGACGGCCTCCTCGGCGGTGGTGGCGGTGACCAGCGTGAGGGTTCCGGCCCGCCGCAGCCGCTCCAGCGCCTGGCGGTCCGGCACCCCGAAGTGGAAGGAGACCACCGGCACCGGGTCGTCCAGGAGCACCGCGAGCTTGGCGTCGTAGCCGTCGTCACGGCCGTGGTCCGGGTCCCCCAGCTCGGTCTCGTACCAGGCGGCCTCGCCCGCGAGCTGATGGGCGTAGACCTCGACCGCGCCGGAAAGGGGCGCGGCCTCGGCCGCTCCGGTGGAGCCGGTGCTCGCACCGGGGTATTCGGACTGCGGCATGAAGACGTTGACGCCGAAGGGCCGGTCGGTGAGGCTCCGCAGCCGCTTGATCTCCTGGTACATGCCGTCGGCCGTCTTGTATCCGGCGGCCAGGAACCCGAGCCCGCCGGCCCCGGAGACGGCGGCGGCGAGCTCCGGCACCGAGACGCCGCCCGCCATGGGGGCCTGCACGATCGGGTGCCGGAGGAGATCGGTCAGTGCGGAGGACATGCCCGCATGGTGTCACGTCCACCGAACAAGTCCGAATCGGGCACCAGGATCGGCATATTCCACTCCGTGCCCGGTCAGAGGCCGTGACGGGCGCCGTGGCAGCCCCGGCCGGAGGCCGGGCCGGGTGCCGTGGCAGCCCCCGGTCGGAGGGCGCCGCGGCACCTGCGCGGCCGGACGCTCAGCGTCCGTTGAACGCGTCCTTCAGCCGCGAGAACAGCCCCTGCTGACCCGGCTGGAACTGCCCCTGCGGGCGCTCCTCGCCGCGCAGCTTGGCCAGCTCGCGCAGCAGCCGCTCCTGCTCGGGGTCGAGCTTCGTCGGCGTCTGCACCTCGACGTGCACGATCAGGTCGCCCCGGCCGCCGCCCCGCAGATGCGTGACGCCCCGGTTGTGCAGCGGGATCGACTGCCCGGACTGGGTGCCGGGCCGGATGTCGATCTCCTCCATGCCGTCCAGCGTCTCCAGCGGCACCTTGGTGCCGAGCGCCGCCGCGGTCATCGGGATCGTCACCGTGCAGTGCAGATCGTCGCCGCGGCGCTGGAAGCGCGGGTGCGGCAGCTCGTGGATCTCGACGTACAGGTCGCCGGCCGGACCGCCGCCGGGGCCGACCTCGCCCTCGCCGGCGAGCTGGATCCGGGTGCCGTTGTCCACACCGGCCGGGATCTTCACGGTCAGCGTGCGCCGCGAGCGGACCCGTCCGTCGCCGGCGCACTCCGGGCACGGCGTGGGCACCACGGTCCCGAAGCCCTGGCACTGGGGGCACGGCCGCGAGGTCATGACCTGGCCCAGGAAGGACCGGGTGACCTGCGAGACCTCGCCGCGACCACGGCACATGTCGCAGGTCTGCGCCGACGTGCCCGGAGCCGCGCCCTCGCCGTTGCAGGTGTTGCAGACGACCGCGGTGTCGACCTGGATGTCCTTGGTCGTCCCGAAGGCCGCCTCGTCCAGCTCGACCTCGATCCGGATCATCGCGTCCTGGCCGCGCCGGGTGCGCGAGCGCGGTCCGCGCTGCGACGCCGTGCCGAAGAACGCGTCCATGATGTCGGAGAAGTTGCCGAAGCCACCGGCCCCGAAGCCGCCCGCGCCGGCGCCGCCGGACTGCGAGAGGGGGTCGCCGCCGAGGTCGTAGACCTGCTTCTTCTGCGGGTCCGACAGCACCTCGTAAGCGGCGTTGATCTCCTTGAACCGCTCCTGGGTCTTCGGATCGGGGTTGACGTCCGGGTGCAGCTCGCGCGCGAGCCGACGGAACGCCTTCTTGATCTCATCCTGCGACGCGTCGCGGCGCACGCCGAGAACGGCGTAGTAGTCCGTGGCCACTTACGACTCCGCCAGGATCTGTCCGACGTACCGTGCCACTGCGCGTACCGCTCCCATCGTTCCCGGATAGTCCATGCGGGTCGGTCCGACCACGCCGAGCTTGGCAACCGCCTCGCCGCCCGAACCGTAGCCCACCGACACCACGGAGGTTGAGTTGAGTCCTTCGTGGGCGATCTCGTGCCCGATGCGCACGGTCATGCCCGGATCCTTCGCCTCGCCGAGGAGCTTGAGGAGCACGACCTGCTCCTCCAGGGCCTCCAGGACGGGCCGGATCGTGAGGGGGAAATCATGTCCGAAGCGGGTGAGATTGGCGGTGCCGCCGATCATCAGCCGCTCCTCGTTCTCCTCGACCAGTGTCTCCAGAAGGGTGGAGAGCACCGTGGAGACCGTACCGCGATCCTCGTGTTCGAAGGCGTCCGGCAGGTCCTCGACCAGCTTCGGCACGTCCGCGAACCGGCGGCCGGCGACCCGGCTGTTGAGCCGCGCGCGCAGGTCCGCGAGGGACGCCTCGCCGAACGGCGCCGGGCAGTCGACCATCCGCTGCTCGACCCGGCCGGTGTCCGTGATCAGCACCAGCATCACGCGCGCCGGGGCGAGCGCCAGCAGCTCCACGTGCCGCACGGTGGACCGGGTCAGGGACGGGTACTGCACGACGGCGACCTGCCGGGTCAGCTGCGCGAGCAGCCGCACCGTACGCGCCACCACGTCGTCGAGATCGACGGCGCCGTCGAGGAAGTTCTGGATCGCGCGGCGCTCGGGCGCGGTCATCGGCTTGACGCCCGCGAGCTTGTCGACGAACAGCCGGTAGCCCTTGTCGGTGGGGATGCGCCCCGCGCTGGTGTGCGGCTGCGCGATGTACCCCTCGTCCTCCAGGGCCGACATGTCGTTGCGCACGGTCGCCGGGGACACGCCGAGGTTGTGCCGCTCGGTCAGGGCCTTGGAGCCGACCGGCTCCTCGGTGCCGACATAGTCCTGGACGATGGCGCGCAGCACCTGAAGCCTGCGTTCACTCAGCATTCGCGCGCACCTCCAGCACGTCGTCCCCTCACTTGCGAGGCTGTCCCTCTTGTGTCCGTCTTGGCACTCTTCGCATGCGAGTGCCAGCGTTCCCCGGCCCAGTGTACGGCCGTGGGGTACGCACCGGGCAAGGTCGGTGCCCGTGCCACCGCTCCTGCGGCTAGCGTCGCGGTATGACGGTGACTTGGGAAGAGGGTGGCTGGGAGCGGCTGACCGCCGGGGTGGGGCGGTGCCGGCTGCCGGGCTGGGACTGCACGGCGGGGCTGGTCCTGGGCGCGGACACGGCGCTGATGGTGGACGCCGGGTCGAGCCTGGCGGAGGGGGCTCGGCTGCGGTCCGCGGCCGAGGTACTGGCCGGCGGACGTGTGACCCATCTCGCGCTGACCCACGTCCATTTCGACCATGTCTTCGGGGCCCCGGCGTTCGCGGGGGCCGAGGTGTACGCGGCGGTGGGCGCGGACGGGGTGTTCCGCCGCGGGCGGGACGAGCTGCGGCACGACGCGGTCCGCCACGGGCTGCCGGCGGACGAGGCCGAGGAGGCGGCGCTGGCGCTGGTGCCGCCGCGGCACCTGGTCTCCGGGGAGCGGACCCTGGAGCTGGGCGGCGGCCGCCAGGCGCTGCTGGCCAATGTGGGCCCCGGCCATACCGCCCATGACCTGGTGGTCCTGGTGCCGGGAGAGCAGGAGGTGGTGTTCTGCGGGGACCTGGTGGAGGAGTCCGGGGAGCCCCAGGCTGGTCCGGACGCCGTGCCGTCGCGCTGGCCGGACGCGCTGGACCGGCTGCTGGCGCTGGGCGGCGAGGACGCGCTGTACGTGCCCGGTCACGGCGCGGTGGTCGACGCGGCGTTCGTACGGCGCCAACGGGACGCGCTGGCCGCCCGGTTCGGCGTGAACTGAGCCGCACGCACACCGACTTACCGGCGTGTCGTGAGCGCGCGCCCGCGGCTTCTCCTATCGTCATCCGAATGTGCCCACCCGTCTCCCACCACCGCCCCTCCAACGGGGGCCCTTCGGGCCCGCGCTCCCGCCGGTACTCCGCCGACCTGACCCCGCCCTGGAAGAAGTCCCAGCCGGTGCCGGAGGTGCCCGCCGAGCCGGGGCTGGTCGTGGAGGAGCCCGGAACCGGGTTCTGCGGGGCGGTGATCCGCTGCGAGGCGGGCACGGTGACGCTGGAGGACCGCTTCGGCAAGCACCGGGTGTTCCCGCTGGAGCCGCGCGGCTTCCTGCTGGAGGGCCGGGTGGTGACGCTCGTACGGCCCTCCGCCGGCCCGGCGCGCCCCGCCCGCACCGCCTCGGGCTCCGTCGCCGTCCCCGGCGCCCGTGCCCGTGTGGCCCGCGCCGGGCGCATCTACGTCGAGGGCCGGCACGACGCCGAGCTGGTGGAGAAGGTCTGGGGCGACGATCTGCGCATCGAGGGCGTGGTCGTGGAGTACCTGGAGGGTGTGGACGACCTCCCGGCGATCGTCGCCGAATTCGCCCCCGGCCCGGACGCCCGCCTCGGTGTCCTCGTGGACCACCTGGTGCCGGGCACGAAGGAATTCCGCATCGCACGGTCGGTGACCAGCGAACACGCGCTGGTGGTGGGCCATCCGTACATCGACATCTGGGAAGCGGTGAAACCGGCGTCGCTGGGGATCGCGGGATGGCCTCGGGTGCCGCACGGCCAGGATTGGAAGACGGGCGTGTGCCGCGCCCTGGGCTGGCCCTCGGACAACACCGGCGCGGTGTGGCAGGCGATCCTGAAGCGGGTGAACTCCTACAAGGACCTGGAGCCGGAACTGCTCGGCCGGGTGGAGGAGCTGATCGACTTCGTCACGGGTAGCGGTGGGGCCTGACGTTGGGGAGAACCTCGAAATCGCCTGTCGCCAGCTCGACGCCGAGCAGTTCCAGCGGCACCGGGTCGCCGAACTTGGTGACTCGCTGCAGCTGGTAGTCGGCGTCCTCCCCGGCACCAGTGGGCTCGGTGAGCAGAACGCAGTGAGCGACGACGGGGTCGATGATCAGGTACGCAGGCACCTTGCCTGCCGCGTAGATCGAGCGCTTGACGCCGTAGTCCCGATCGACACTCGCCTTGGAGACGACTTCGACCACCACGGTGACGAGGTGAGACGGCAGGAGACGCCCGGAGGCCGGGCCCACTCCCCGCTCCAGGATCACAAGATCCGGTACCGGCTCACTCGCCTCGGTGACGATGTCGACGTCGGTGGTCTGCAGACGCTCCCAACGCTCCCTCGGAATCTGGTCCTGCACGTCAGCGACGATCCGGTTGTGCACCAGATCAGGGCTGGACATCATGACGATTTCCCCCCGGAGAAGCTCGGCTTTCACGCCCTCCGGGGGCTCGAACGCCGAGAAGAACTCGGTCATCCTGCGCTCGTCCACAGCGGTCATCTCCGTGGCCCTCCACATCCGCCGCGTCCTTTTGGCGGCAGCCTACGAATCAGGTTAAGGACCGAACCGGCGTTCCGCACCGGTTCACTCGCCGGGGTGATCAGTCCACCAGGTCCCGTACCACCGCGTCCGCTAGCAGCCGGCCCCGCAGGGTGAGGACGGCGCGGCCCTCGCGGTAGGGGGCGGGCTGGAGGAGGCCGTCCGCGAGGGCGCGGCGGGAGGCGGCGAGGCCGGTCTCCTTCAGCAGGGAGAGCGGGACGCCCTCGCGGAGCCGGAGTTCCAGGAGGATGCGCTCGACCCGGCGGTCCTCCGCGGACAGCACCTCGCGGCCCGCGCCCGGCGAGCGGCCACCGGCCAGCGCGGCAGCGTAGGCGCCGGGGTGCTTCACGTTCCACCAGCGCACGCCGCCCACGTGGGAGTGCGCGCCGGGGCCCGCGCCCCACCAGTCCGCGCCCCGCCAGTACAGCTCGTTGTGCAGGCAGCGGCCCGCCTCGGAGGTGGCCCAGTTGGAGACCTCGTACCAGTCGAAGCCGGCGGCGGAGAGCGTCTCCTCGGCGATCAGATAACGGTCGGCGTGCACGTCGTCGTCGGTCATCGGGACCTCGCCCCGGCGGATCCGGCGGGCGAGCTGCGTGCCCTCCTCCACGATCAGGGCGTACGCGCTGATGTGGTCGGGGCCCGCGCCGATCGCCGCGTCGAGGGAGGCCCGCCAGTCGTCGTCGCTCTCGCCGGGAGTGCCGTAGATCAGGTCGAGGTTCACATGCGCGAAGCCCGCCGCACGGGCCTGTGCCACGCACGCCTCGGGACGGCCGGGGGTGTGGGTGCGGTCGAGGATCTTCAGCACATGCTGCTTCGCGCTCTGCATCCCGAAGGAGATCCGGTTGAAGCCGCCCTGGCGGAGGGTGGCGAGATAGGCCGGGTCGACCGACTCGGGGTTCGCCTCCGTGGTGACCTCGGCATCCGGGGCGAGCCCGAACTCGTCGCGGACGGCCGCCAGCATCCGTACGAGATCGCCGGCCGCCAGCAGCGTGGGCGTACCACCGCCGACGAACACCGTGCGCACCGGCCGGGGGTCGTCGCCGAGCACCTTGCGGGCGAGCCGGATCTCGTCGACGAGCGTCCGCGCGTAGTTGTCACGGGAGGCCAGCACCCCGCCGGTGCCGCGCAGCTCGGTCGCGGTGTACGTGTTGAAGTCGCAGTACCCGCAGCGGGTCGCGCAGTACGGGACGTGCAGATAGAAACCGAGCGGACGCTCCCCCGCCCCGTCGAGCGCGTGCGCGGGCAGCGCGCCGTCGTCGGGTACGGGCTCACCGTCGGGGAGTGCGGAAGGCATGGACCCATTGTCCAGCACCGCCGCACGGACCCGGCGGGCCGGCCGGGACGCCCGCTCACTCCGCCTGGAGTACCAGGAGGGCCAGGTCGTCGTCCGGGGGTGACTCGCTGAAGGTGTGGACCAGGTGGCGGATCCTTTCCGCGATCTCCTCCGCGGTGAGGCCGGCGCAGGAGGCGAGGGCGGTGGCGAGGCCGTCGGCGTCGTCGAACTGGTGGGGGCCGCGGCGCCGCTCGGTCACTCCGTCGGTGACGCACAGCAGGCTCTCGCCGGGCCCGAGGTCCAGGGTCTCGCTGGTGTAGGTCTCGTCCTCGACCACGCCGAGCAGGGTCTGCGGGCGGGCCGCGGTGCGCACCCCGCCGTCGGGGCCGAGGACCAGCGGCAGGGGGTGCCCGGCGGAGGCGAGGGTGCAGCGGACCCCGCCGTCGTACGGGATCAGCTCGCCGTACAGGAGGGAGAGGAAGCGGGTCTGCGGGCCCTCCCCGCGGCCGTCGGCGGCGACCAGGGCGCGCGCCGCGGCGTCGGCGGCCTCCATGGCGTCGTCCAGCAGGAGCTGGTTGAGACGGTCGAGGACGTCGGCGACCCGGTACCCCTCACGGGCCAGCAGCCGCAGCCAGGGCCGGGCGAGGCCGATCACGACCGCCGCCTCCGGGCCCTTGCCCTGGACGTCGCCGATCGCGAAGCACCAGCGGCCGTCGCCCGCCGGGAACAGGTCGTAGAAGTCGCCGCTGGGGCCGCTCTGGTCGCAGGGCTCGTAGACCAGCGCGCTGGTCATGCCGGGGATCTCCGCGACCGCGCCGGGCAGCAGTCCGCGCTGCAGGACGGCGCTGATGGTGGCCTGCCGGGCGTACTGCCGGGCCGCGCCGATGGCGAGCGCCACCCGGCGGCCCAGGTCCTCGACCAGGCCGGTGATCTCGTCGGGGAAGCGGGCGAGGCCGCACCGCCCGATGACCAGCGTGCCCAGCGGCCGCCCGCCCGCCACCAGCCGGTACGCCAGCGCCGTCCCGTCCAGGCCGTGGACGCCCAGCGCGTCGCCGGGCCAGGGGTAGGGCACGGGTCCGAAGCCGTCCCCCGGCCGCGGCGGCTCCTTCTCCAGGGCGTGGCGCAGTTCCTCGATGCGGTTCTCGCAGGCGTGCCAGACCCGCGCCGGGCCGTCGTACGACGCGCCGCGCGCCGACGCCTCGTCCTCCAGCCAGACCGCGCACCAGTCGGCGAGCCGGGGCACGATCAGCTGGCCGGTGAGGGCCGTCACCAGGTTCTCGTCCAGCTGGCCCGCGAGCAGGTCGGACGCCTCGGCGAGAAAGGACAGCGCGCCCCGGCCGAGCCAGTCCCGGTCGCTCTGCGCGCGCTGCGACTGCGGGGCCAGCGCCTCGGCGACCTCCAGGGCGTCCCGCGCCCCGCCGCCGGCCGGCGGTTCGCTGCCGCCCGGAGGCAGCCTGGCCCACACCGACTTGGCGCCGGTGCGGTAGGTGACCCCCCAGGACTCGGCGAGCGCCCCGACCAGGCGCAGCCCCCGGCCGTACTCCAGAGTGTCGTACGACGGCTCGCCCGCGGTCGCGTCCCGCGGTGGCCGGGCCGGGTGCCGGTCCCCGACCTCGACCAGGAACGTGCCGCCGTCCTCCAGGCACCAGTCGAGGGAGATCTCGGTACCCGCGTGCACCACGGCGTTGGTGACCAGCTCGCTGACGACCGCCGTGGCGTCGTCGACGAGCCGGGGTGCCACGGGTGCCTCGGCCAGCGTAGCCCGCACCAGGGCCCGCGCGTTGCCCGGCGCGAGCGGGCTGCCGGGCAGCGCGGCGTGCCCGCGGGTCCGGCCCGTCGTCTCCCGCTGCAGGGGTATGGCCGCCATGTCCATGCGGCCAGGGTGACAGACGGGTGTCGCGCATAAGCGTGAAGTCACCGAAGTGGCCACGCATGGCCGAGAAGCGTGCTAGGACGGCATCGGAAGGGGCACCTTTTCGAGCGCCGGTGGCCAAAAAGCCGCCCTGGCGGGCAAGCCCTACTTCTCCCGCGTCCCGGCGTACATCTCGTCGATCAGCCCCTTGTACTCGCGCTCCACCACGGGCCGCTTCAGCTTCAGGCTCGGCGTGATCTCGCCGTGCTCCACGTCCAGATCACGCGGCAGCAGCCGGAACTTCTTGATCGTCTGCCAGCGCTGGAGCCCGGCGTTGAGCTGCTGGACGTACCCGTCGACCATCTCCACCGTCTGCGGCGCCGCGACGATCTCGGCGTACGGCCTGCCGCCGAGGCCGTTCTCCTTCGCCCACTCCGCGAGCGCGATCTCGTCCAGGGCGATGAGCGCGGTGCAGTAGTTCCGGTCGGCGCCGTGCACGAGGATGTTGGAGACGTACGGGCAGACCGCCTTGAACTGGCCTTCCACCTCGGCCGGCGCGACGTACTTGCCGCCGGAGGTCTTGATGAGGTCCTTCTTGCGGTCGGTGATCCGCAGGTACCCGTCGGGCGAGAGCTCGCCGATGTCGCCGGTGTGGAACCAGCCGTCGGTCTCCAGCACCTCGGCGGTCTTGTCGGGCAGCTTGTGGTAGCCCTGCATGATGCCGGGGCCGCGCAGCAGGATCTCGCCGTCGTCGGCGATGCGCACCTCCGTGCCGGGCAGCGGCTTGCCGACCGTGCCGGTGCGGTAGGCCTCGCCGGGGTTCACGAAGGACGCGGCGGAGGACTCGGTGAGGCCGTAGCCCTCCAGGATGTGGATGCCGGCGCCGGCGAAGAAGTAGCCGATCTCGGGCGCGAGCGCGGCGGAGCCGGAGACACAGGCGCGCAGCCGGCCGCCGAACGCCTCGCGGATCTTCGCGTAGACCAGGGTGTCGGCGACCTTGTGCCGGGCGGCGAGGCCGAAGGGCACCGAGCGGCTGCCGGTGTGGCGGAAGTTGTCCTGCTCGGTCTTGGCGTACTCGCGGGCGACCTCGGCCGCCCACTGGAAGATCTTGTACTTGGCCGCGCCGCCCTCGCGCGCCTTGGCCGCGACGCCGTTGTAGACCTTCTCGAAGATGCGCGGCACGGCGGCCATGTACGTCGGCTGCACCACCGGGAGGTTCTCGATGATCTTGTCGACGCGGCCGTCCACGGCGGTCACGTGCCCGATCTCGATCTGGCCGGAGGTGAGCACCTTGCCGAAGACGTGCGCGAGCGGCAGCCACAGGTACTGCACGTCGTCCGGGCCGAGCAGGCCGGTCGAGGCGATGGCCTTGGCCATGTACGACCAGTTGTCGTGCGGCAGCCGCACACCCTTGGGGCGGCCGGTGGTGCCGGAGGTGTAGATGAGGGTGGCGAGCTGGTCGCCGGTGATCGCGCCGACCCGTTCCTTGACGAGCTGCGGGTGCTGCTCCAGGTAGGCGGCGCCGCGCTTCTCCAGCTCGGCGAGGGTGATCACCCAGTCGTCGCCCTCCGGCACGCCGGCCGGGTCGACGACGACGACCTTCGTCAGCTCGGGCAGCTCGGCGCGCTTCTCGGCCGCCTTGGCGACCTGGGCCGCGTTCTCGGCGATCAGTACCCGGCTCTCGGAGTCGGCGAGGATGAACGCGGACTCGTCGGCGTTGGTCTGCGGGTAGATCGTGGTGGTGGCACCGCCGGCGCACAGGATGCCGAGGTCGGCGAGGATCCACTCGACGCGGGTGGAGCAGGCGAGCGCCACGCGCTGCTCGGGCTCGATGCCCAGCTCGGTGAGTCCGGCCGCGATCGCGTACACCCGGTCGGCCGACTGGGCCCAGCTGAGCGACTTCCAGTCGTCCGGGCCCTGCCCGGACGCGGGAGGCACCGGGTAGCGGTAGGCCTCGGCGTCCGGTGTCGCCGCCACGCGCTCAAGGAAGAGGGCCGCGACGGACGGCGGACGGTTCTCGATCTGGGTCTGTGTGTCGCTCACGACATCCTCCGGGGCCCGCGACAGCGCGGCTGGTACTCGTGCGGCTGGGTTAACTCACGGTGGGGTTTCGGGCTGTTGTTTAACTCGCGAGTAACTATCGAGCAGGCATCAGAGTAAGGCGCGACCGCCCGCTGCGTAAGGGGCTTCACCCTGTCTCTTTCCCCGCGGCGGCGACGTGGAGTGACGGCGCCGGCGCGCGAAGGCCCGCCGCGCTTTCGCACGACGGGCCCCCTGGTGTCCGTTTTGCGGACACAACCGCTTGTTTACCTTCGGTTACCGACCGATGTCCCCGGTTACTTCTTGCCCTTGGCCGACCCCGCGCTGTCATCGCTGGAGAGGACCGCGATGAAGGCCTCCTGCGGAACCTCCACCGAACCCACCATCTTCATCCGCTTCTTGCCTTCCTTCTGCTTCTCCAGCAGCTTGCGCTTGCGGGAGATGTCGCCGCCGTAGCACTTGGCGAGGACGTCCTTGCGGATGGCGCGGATGGTCTCGCGGGCGATCACCCGCGAGCCGACGGCGGCCTGGACCGGCACCTCGAAGCTCTGCCGCGGGATCAGCTCCCTGAGCTTGGCGACGAGCCGCACGCCGTACGCGTACGCCTGGTCCTTGTGGGTGATCGCCGAGAAGGCGTCCACCTTGTCGCCGTGCAGCAGGATGTCGACCTTGACGAGGCTGCTGGACTGCTCGCCGGTGGGCTCGTAGTCGAGCGAGGCGTAGCCACGGGTCTTGGACTTCAGCTGGTCGAAGAAATCGAAGACGATCTCCGCGAGCGGCAGCGTGTAGCGGATCTCGACACGGTCCTCGGAGAGGTAGTCCATGCCGAGCAGGGTGCCGCGCCGGGTCTGGCACAGCTCCATGATCGCGCCGATGAACTCGGTGGGGGCGAGGATGGTGGCCCGTACGACCGGCTCGTAGACCTCGTCGATCTTCCCCTCGGGGAACTCGCTCGGGTTGGTCACCGTGTGCTCGGTGCCGTCCTCCATGACCACGCGGTAGACCACGTTCGGGGCGGTGGCGATCAGGTCGAGGCCGAACTCGCGCTCCAGGCGCTCGCGGATCACGTCCAGGTGCAGCAGGCCGAGGAAGCCGACGCGGAAGCCGAAGCCGAGGGCGGCGGAGGTCTCCGGCTCGTAGACCAGGGCGGCGTCGTTGAGCTGGAGCTTGTCCAGGGCCTCGCGCAGCTCGGGGTAGTCGGAGCCGTCCAGCGGGTACAGGCCCGAGAACACCATCGGCTTCGGGTCCTTGTAGCCGCCGAGGGCCTCGGTGGCGCCCTTGTTCTGGCTGGTGACGGTGTCACCGACCTTGGACTGGCGGACGTCCTTCACACCGGTGATCAGATAGCCCACCTCGCCGACGCCCAGGCCGTCGGCCGGGAGCATCTCGGGCGAGCTGACACCGATCTCCAGCAGCTCGTGGGTGGCGCCGGTCGACATCATCCTGATGCGCTCGCGCTTGTTGAGCTGGCCGTCGATGACACGGACGTACGTCACGACACCGCGGTAGGAGTCGTAGACCGAGTCGAAGATCATCGCGCGGGCGGGGGCGTCGGCGACACCGACCGGGGCCGGGATCTCCTGGACGACCCGGTCCAGCAGCGCCTCGACGCCGAGGCCCGTCTTGGCGGAGACCTTGAGCACGTCCTCCGGCTCGCAGCCGACCAGGTTCGCCAGCTCCTCGGCGAACTTCTCCGGCTGGGCGGCCGGCAGGTCGATCTTGTTGAGCACCGGAATGATCTTGAGGTCGTTCTCCATCGCCAGGTAGAGGTTGGCGAGGGTCTGCGCCTCGATGCCCTGGGCGGCGTCGACGAGGAGAATGGTGCCCTCGCAGGCGGCCAGCGACCGCGAGACCTCGTAGGTGAAGTCGACGTGCCCCGGAGTGTCGATCATGTTGAGGATGTGCGTGGTGCCCTGGTCGGGGCCCTCGGTGGGGGCCCAGGGCAGTCGCACCGCCTGGGACTTGATCGTGATGCCGCGCTCGCGCTCGATGTCCATCCGGTCGAGGTACTGAGCGCGCATCTGCCGCTGCTCGACCACACCGGTCAGCTGGAGCATCCGGTCGGCGAGCGTGGACTTGCCGTGGTCGATGTGCGCGATGATGCAGAAATTGCGGATCAGCGCCGGGGCGGTACGGCTCGGCTCGGGCACGTGGTTAGGGGTCGCGGGCACGCAGGGTCCTGTCTCTTGAGGCGCCTTATGCCTCGGGTCGGATCGATACGTAGTCTCCATGGTCCCACGCGGAGGGACCGAAGGGCGTTTTGGGCCGCTCGCAGGGCCACTGGTACTGTAGATGGCTGTGCCTCATGCCCTCTCGGCCGAGGCACGATCAGAGAAATTTTGGATCACCGGTTCGGGACCCGTGCGGCCCCGTGCCTGAACCTGAAAAGGCTCCTTCGTGGCGAACATCAAGTCCCAGATCAAGCGGATCAAGACCAACGAGAAGGCGCGGCTGCGCAACAAGGCCGTCAAGTCTTCCCTGAAGACCGCGATCCGCAAGGCCCGTGAGGCCGCTGCCGCGGGTGACACCGCCAAGGCCCTCGAGCTCCAGCGCGCTGCCGCGCGTGCGCTCGACAAGGCCGTCTCCAAGGGCGTCATCCACAAGAACCAGGCCGCCAACAAGAAGTCGGCGCTTGCTTCCAAGGTCGCGTCCCTCCAGGGCTGAACCACCCCTTTGATCTGACCGCCGGAAAGACCCAGAGCGGGCCCTCTCTCATCCGCTCCCGACCGGCAGCCCCGAAGCCTCACGCGGCCTGCGTTCGCCACGCGGGTGAGGCTTCAGCATCCTGAACCGGAACCCCGTCCCACCTGCCCTTCCCCAGGGCAAGGGGCGGGGTTTTCGGCATGTCGGGGGGTGAGGGCTCGCCGGGGAGGAACAGGGGGCGGCAGGGGTGACGGGTTCGGCGGAGGATCGAGGGCGGGCACGGTGGGGCTGGGATGGAGACCCTGGGGACCGTTGCCCTCGGTCGCTATCCCCGGCCGCGTGAGCGTGCCGCGCGGGCGATGGTCACCACTGCCTTCTCCAGGGCGTACTCGGGATCGTCGCCCCCGCCCTTCACTCCCGCGTCCGCCTCCGCGATCGCCCGCATCGCCACCGAGACGCCGTCCGGCGTCCATCCCCGCATCTGCTGGCGCACCCGGTCGATCTTCCACGGCGGCATCCCCAGCTCCCGCGCCAGGTCCCCCGGCCGCCCGCCCCGCGCCGACGACAGCTTCCCGATCGCCCGCACCCCCTGCGCCAACGCGCTGGTGATCATCACCGGTGCCACCCCCGTCGACAGCGACCACCGCAGCGCCTCCAGCGCCTCCGCCGTGCGCCCCTCCACCGCCCGGTCCGCGACCGTGAAACTGGAGGCCTCGGCCCGCCCGGTGTAGTACCGCCCGACGACGGCCTCGTCGATCGTGCCCTCGACATCCGCGGTCAACTGCGCCACCGCCGACGCCAGCTCCCGCAGATCGCTCCCGATCGCGTCGCACAGCGCCTGGCACGCCTCGGGCGTCGCGGACCGCCCTGCCGTACGGAACTCCCCCCGCACGAACGCCAGCCGGTCCGCCGGCTTGGTCATCTTCGGGCAGGCCACCTCCCGCGCCCCCGCCTTGCGCGCGGCGTCCAGCAGGCCCTTCCCCTTGGCGCCGCCCGCGTGCAGCAGCACCAGCGTGATCTCCTCGGCGGGCGAGCCGAGGTACGCCTTCACGTCCTTGACGGTGTCGGCCGCCAGATCCTGCGCATTGCGTACGACGACGACCTTGCGCTCGGCGAACAGCGACGGGCTGGTCAGCTCGGCGAGCGTGCCGGGCTGCAACTGGTCCGGGGTCAGGTCCCGCACATCCGTGTCGGCGTCGGCGGCGCGCGCGGCGGCCACCACCTCCCGCACGGCGCGGTCCAGCAGCAGGTCCTCCTGGCCCACGGCAAGCGTCACCGGGGCGAGAACGTCGTCATTCGCAGTCTTCCTGGCCATCGCACCAAGCATCCCACGCCCCACCGACAACGCCCCGGCCCACGACCCGCGGCCCGCGGCGGCCTACGGCTCCTCGCGCCACCCGTCCCACTCGCCCGCGAACTCGTCCAGCTCCCGCGGGTCCAGCCGCTCCTCCTCGTCGGCCAGTACGACCAACCACTGCGCGTCCTCGGCGTCGTCCTCGCCGGCCAGCGCGTCCCGGAGCAGCCGGGGTTCCTCGTCGAGGGCGAACCGCTCCCCGAGCGCCTCCGCCGCTTCCTCGGCCGCGTCCCGGTCGGGCAGCACCAGCACATGTCTCACATCGCTCACGCCGCCATTGTCCGACACGCCCGCGGCAGCGAAGCGCCAGGTCAGCCCACGGGCCCCTGGGGCACGAGCTGGACGTCCAGATCGACGCGGATGCTCGGCCCCACCGCCGCGATCCCCCGCGCCAGCATCGACTGCCAGCTGACCGTGAAGTCGTCCCGGTGCAGCTCGGTGGTGGCCCGGCAGGCGGCCCGCGTCTCGCCCTCGACGCCGTTGCCGAGCCCGAGGTACTCGGTGTCGAGCGTCACCGTGCGGGTCACCCCGTGCAGCGACAGCCCGCCGGTGACCGTCCACCGGCTGCCGCCCCGGTGCGTGAGCCGGTCGCCGTAGAACTCCAGCGTCGGGAACCGCCGTACGTCCAGGAAATCGCCCGAGCGCAGATGGTCGTCGCGCATCCGCACCTCGGTGTCGATGGACGCCGCGTCGATCACCACGTGCATCGCCGACCGCTCGATCCGCTCGGCGATCCGCACCGCGCCCGCGAAGGAGTTGAACCGCCCGTGGATCCGGGCCAGCCCGATGTGCCGCGCGGTGAAGCCGATCGAGGAGTGACCGGGGTCGAGCTGCCACTCGCCGGGCGCGGGCGGCTCCGGTGGCGCGGCGACCTGGAGGGTGACATCGCCCAGCGAGGCGAAGGAGTCCTCGCCGACCAGCACGGTGGCCCGGTAGGGCGTGAACCCCTCCGCCGACACCGCGAGCCGGTACTCCCCCGCCGGCACGGCGGCCAGGAACGATCCGTACGGGCCCGTCCCCCCGGTCACCATCTTGCGCCCCGTGGTGTCGCCGACCGTGAACTCGGCCCCGGTGACGGGCTGGTTGACCGGATCGAGCACCCGGCAGCCGATCACCCCCGCACCGGCCGGCATCCGCACCGCCCCCAGTGGGCTCGCCGGTCGCGCCCCGTTCGCCCGGTTACCCAGCCAGCGGCCGAACATCCACTGCACCCCTGTACATCTCGACATCTTCTGTTGCCGAAGATCCATTCGATCACTGTTGCGGCTTTCGAGGCAACACGGGCCCACATCAAGGGAATCCGGCGCATGCGCCACAACTGAGCGCATTTGATCGCCCCCTGCCCGATCCGCATCACCCTTGCGATGTCACGAACAAGAGACTTCCGCACTAAAACTTCACATGAACATCACATGCGGAGTTACGGTCATCCCTCCGACGCACCTGGGGGGACACCCATGAGCAACCCGTACCAGCCGTATGCCATGCCACCGCAGCCACCGCAGCCGCCCATCCGCACGGCTCCCAAGTGGGCCAGGAAGCGCTACGTGTTGCCCGCCCTCGGTCTCGCCTTCTTCATGGGCATCGGAGCCGGTGCGAGCGGCCAGGACAGCGGGACGGACGCCAAGCCGACGGCCGCCAGGGTGCAGCCGACCGCCACGGTCACGGCGACCGCGACCGCCACCGCCACGGAGACGGCGGCGCCCGAACCCGCGCCGACGGTCACGGCGACGAAGACCGTCAAGGTGAAGGTGACCGTCACCGCGCACGCCCCGGCCGCCGGTTCCGGCAGCAGCGGCGGCTCGTCGGGCGGTTCCTCCGGCGGTTCCTCCGGCGGCTCGTCGAGCAGCGGCGGCTCCGGCTCCTCGGGAGGCTCGACCAGCGCCGGCAACGGCGCCACCGCCCTGTGCAACGACGGCACCTACTCCTACGCCGCCCATCACCAGGGCGCCTGCTCGCACCACGGCGGCGTGGCCGTCTTCTACCGCTAGGGCCTCTCGTTTGGATCTTGCCGGGCTCGCGGGCCCTGGCACCGCGCCTCGCGGCGTTGTCGTCGGTTGCCATGGCTCCGCCATGTCGCCCTCCTCCGCCTTGCGATGCACGGCACCAGACCCCGCTCCCTGATCCGGCCTGATCAAAACGAAAGACCCTAGCCGGACGGGCCGTCCCGCGACACTGTCACCTCCCTGCCCGCACCTTCGGCCCCGCCCACCGCGACCGCCCCGTCCCTGTCGGTCCGCAGCACCAGCGCGCCGCCGGCCCGCAGCGCGGCGACCGTCGACGGGGCCGGATGCCCGTAAGGGTTTCCGGTACCGCACGAGATGAGCGCCACGCGGGGAGCCACGAGCCGTATCAACTCCGGGTCCTGGTAAGCCGATCCGTGATGGGCCACCTTCAGTACGTCCACCCCGGCCAGCCCCGCCGCCTCCGGGGACCGCAACAGGGCCTGCTGGTCCGGGGGTTCGAGGTCCCCGAGCAGCAGCAACCGCAGCCTGCCCGTGCGCACCAGCAGGGCCACGCTGGCGTCGTTCGGACCGTCGAACTCGGGGGCGGCGACCGGGCCGGGCCCCCCGAACGGACCGGTCCCCGTCGGCGGACCGGTGCCCGCCAACGGGCCGGTGTCCGCTGGTGGCCACAGCACCCGCCAGGACAGGGGGCCGGTGCGCCCTTCCTCCCCCGCGGCGGCACGGGTGACCGGGATGTGCCGCCTGGCCGCCTCCTTCCTGACGAACTCCGCCTCCTGTCCCGGCTCCTCGAATCCCGTCGTCTCGATCGCGCCCACCTCCCGCCCCCGCAGCACCCCGGTCAGCCCCGCCACATGGTCGGCGTGGAAATGGGTCAGCACGAGGAGCGGGACACGGGTGATGCCCAGCTGCCGGAGACAGCGGTCCACCGCCGCCGGATCGGGCCCGGCGTCCACGACGACCCCGGCCCCGGCGCCCGCCGCCAGCACGGTCGCGTCGCCCTGCCCGACGTCGCACATCGCGTACCTCCAACCCGGCGGCGGCCAGCCCGTCAGCACGCGGGTCAGCGGTGCGGGGCGCACCACCGCCAGCAGGAGCAGCGCCCCGAACAGCCCGCACCACCACGGATGCCGCACCAACCGCCGCCCGGCCAGGACGACGGCCACCGTGACCGCCGCGAGCAGCAGCGCCCCCGGCCAGCCGCCCGGCCAGTCCACTCCCGCGCCGGGCAGCGCGGCCCCGGCCCTCGCGACCCCGGCGATCCACCGGGCCGGCCAACTCGCGCCCCAGGCGAGCACCCTGGCCAGCGGCATCACCATCGGTGCGGTCGCCAGCGCGGCGAACCCCAGCACCGTCGCGGGCGCCACCGCCACCTCGGCCAGCAGATTGCAGGGCACCGCCACCAGGCTCACCCGTGCCGACAGCACCGCCACGACCGGCGCGCACACCGCCTGCGCCGCGGCGGCCGCGCCCAGCGCCTCGGCGAGCCGCGGCGGCACCCCGCGCCGCCGCAGCCCCTCGCTCCAGCCCGGAGCCAGTACCAGCAGGGCGCCGGTGGCCAGCACGGAGAGCAGGAAGCCGTAGCCACGGGCCAGCCATGGGTCGTACAGCACCAGCAGCAGTACGGCCGTGGCCAGGGCCGGGACGAGGGATCTGCGGCGGCCCGTGGCGAGGGCGAGCAGCGCGATCGCTCCGCAGGCGGCGGCCCGCAGCACGCTGGGATCGGGCCGGCACACGATCACGAAGGCCAGTGTGAGCGCCCCCGCGAGCAGGGCGGTCGCCCGGAGGGAGAGCCCCAGGCGCGGGGCCAGGCCCCGTCGCTCGGTCAGCTGGGCCAGTCCCGGCGGGCCGATGAGCAGGGCGAGCAGCACGGTGAGATTGCTGCCGGAGACCGCGAGGGTGTGGGTCAGATCGGTCGCCTTGAAGGCGTCGTCCAGCTCGGGCGTGATCCGGGAGGTGTCCCCGACGACCAGGCCGGGCAGCAACGCCCGCGCGTCTGCGGGCAGCCCATCGGTCGCCGCCCGCAGGCCGTCCCGCAGCCGCCCCGCCCACCGCTGTGCCCCGCTCGGGCCCGCGACGACCCTCGCTCCGGGCAGCCCCCGCACCCTGAGCACGGCCGCCGTCCGCTCACCCCCGGCAAGGGCGGGTGCCAGCCGCCCGCCCACCCGCAACCGCGTGGACGGCAGCAGCCGCAACCAGGCGGCTTGCCCGGCACGCCTCCGGGAACCCGCGGACGCCGCCACCCCGTCCGACGGTACCCCGGCATCCGCGGCCACCGCTGCCGGCCCTTCTCCGGTCACCGCACGCCCCCGGCCCGGCGGCCCAGGACCGCCCGGAGCGTCCTGCGGCGGTGCGACCCCCTCGGGCCCCGCCGCATCCCCGTCGACCACCACCAGCACCGGCGCCCGAGTCCGCGTACTCCTCCCGTCGCTCTCCTCGACCCGTCTCGCCTCCGCCCGGATCAGCACCGCCACCGGAGCCGTGTGGTCCCCGCGCACACGGGGCCTGCTCAGCCAGGGGTCGCCGGTCAGCTCGACTTCGGCGGTGACGGTGGCCGAGCGGCGGGCCAGCTCGGGGACGGGACCGCGTCGTACGTCCGCGCCGTGCAGCCCGGACGATGTGGCCGACGCGGCGACGCACAGCAGCACGGCGGCGAGCGAGGAGCGGGCCCAGGCCGGGTGCCCGCCCGGCAGCCGCGGGGCCGCCCGGCTCGCGCTCAGCAGGACCATCCCGCCGAGCAGGGAGACGGCCGCGATCCACACGGTCCAGCCCGTCGGCGCGTCCAGGGTCAGCGCCGCCGTGGCCCAGGCCGCGAGTGCGGGCGGGACCAGGCGCAGGTCCATGGGGCCCGGCTCGGGCGCGGGCTCGGGGCCGGTGCCGTGGGCGGACATGGCGCTCACGGCCGTACCAGGTCACGGAGGTCGGTGAAGCGGCGGTCGCCGATGCCGTCGACCTGGCGGAGTTCGTCCACCGAGCGGAAACCGCCGTGCCGGGTGCGGTAGTCGAGGATGCGCCGGGCCAGCACCGGGCCGACGCCCGGCAGTGTGTCGAGCTGGTCCTCGGTGGCCGTGCTGAGGGAGACCGGTGCGGCCGGACCGGACGGGGCCGCGGGGCCGGCGGGGGCGAGGGCGGCCGGGCCGCCGACGATCACCTGCTCGCCGTCGACCAGGAAGCGGGCCCGGTTGAGACCGTCGGTGTCCACACCCGGCCGGACTCCGCCCGCCGCCCGCAACGCGTCGGCCACGCGGGAACCCGCGGGGAGGCGGCGGACCCCCGGAGCGCGGACCTTGCCACCGACGTCCACGACGATCTCCGCGCCCGCGGTCGCCGCGCCGGCGCGGTCCGCGCCGGGCGTCTTCGCGTACGTCGGCTGCGCGCGCACCACTCTGGGCGCGCCGACCGTCTCGGACCGGCCCGCCCAGAAGTGCTGCACGGCGAACAGCGCGGCCACCACCAGCAGCACCGCGAGCGCCACGGTCCCGCGCCGCTCCACCCCGCACCGCGACTGCAACCACACCGGCAGCCGCTCCCGCAGCGCCGTCCCGGCCCGCTCCCGCCAGTCGGACGGCACGGGAGCGGCGGCATCGGAGGGCTCCGGCGGCGGCACCGGCCCCGGTGCGCTCGTGTCCGGCGGGGCCTTCCCCGACTCCCGCCGCAGCACGGCTTGTTCGCCGAAGAGGAGTTCCGCCCGGTGCCGCAGATCCTCCGCGGGTGCGTGCGCGCGCTGCCGGCTACGCCGGTGCTCGCTCGCGCGATGCCGCACGCGGACGTCGGAGGCGGGGCCGCGGCCGGGGCCGCTGGTCGGGATGACGGTACGAGGACGTGATCGAAGTGCCATGCGAGGAGGATCGGGCATCCCGACACTTCGCGATGATCTTGGTCAAATTCCGGGGAAACCAGGCGGGTTGTGGATAACTCCACCACTCGTGTGGGTGACCTCCCCCGTGGCCCCGGACCTCCCGCCAACCCGACCGGTCCGAGGCGAGATCCTCACCGCGGCGAGACCACCGCCCCCAGCAGCCCCGGCCCGGTGTGTGCGCCGATCACCGCTCCCACCTCGCTGACGTGCAACTCGCCCAGTCCCGGCACCCGTTCGCGCAATCGGTCGGCGAGCGCGGCGGCGCGCTCGGGCGCGGCCAGATGGTGGACGGCGATATCGACCTCCGCGTCCCCGGCCCGTTCGGCGGCGAGCTCCTCCAGACGGGCGATCGCCTTCGAGGCCGTACGGACCTTCTCCAGCAGCCCGATGCGGCCACCGTCCAGCCTCAGCAGGGGTTTGACCGCGAGCGCGGAGCCGAGCAGGGCCTGGGCGGCACCGATGCGACCGCCGCGGCGCAGGTAGTCGAGGGTGTCGACGTAGAAGTAGGCGGAGGTGCCGGCGGCCCGCTTCTCGGCGGCGGCGACGGCCTCGTCCACGGTGCCGCCCGCCTCCGCCGTCTCGGCCGCGGCGAGGGCGCAGAAGCCGAGGGCCATCGCGACCATCCCGGTGTCCACCACCCGCACGGGCACCGGTGCCTCGCGGGCAGCGAGGACGGCCGCGTCGTAGGTGCCGGACAGTTCTCCCGACAGGTGCAGGGAGACGATGCCGCGCGCACCGGACTCGGCGACCCGGTGGTAGGTCTCGGCGAACATCCGGGGGCTCGGGCGCGAGGTGGTGACGGGACGCCGCTTGGTCAGGGCCTGGGCGAGGGCGCGGGTGGAGATCTCGGTGCCCTCTTCGAGCGCCTGATCGCCGAGGACGACGGTCAGCGGGACCGCGGTGATGCCGTGCCGCTCCATCGTCCGGTGCGGCAAGTAGGCCGTGGAATCGGTGACGATGGCGACATGGCGGGACATGAGCTGGAGGTTACCCGCCGGGGCGCGCGCACGGCAGCCCGGCCCCTGACGTGTGCCCTTGAGACGGACCCCGCACGCCCGGAACCCGGCGGTCCGGTGAAGGTCAGGTGGTGCTCTCGGGGCGGCGGGCCTTCTGCCACGGATAGGACGGGCGCGGGGTGGGCGGGGTGAGGGAGTGGGGCGCGGGCTTCGGGGCCGGCTCCTCGGCGGGGCCGGGACGGGTCCAGTGGCGCAGGGCGTCGGCCTCTATGTCGATCTGGGCGCTGAGGGTGCCGAGATCGTCGTCGGCGAAGCGCCGGGCCCGGTCCCGGACGGCCCAGCGCAGGGCGTCGGCGGACTGGGTGATGCGCTCGGTGCGGGCGCGCAGGCCGGGCAGCCGGGACGCGAGCGTGGCGCGGTCGGGCTCGGCCTCCAGGCGCTTGAGGTCGGCGTCCAGCTCGTGTCCGTGCGCGCTGAGGCGCTCGAACAGGCCCAGGGACTCCTTCAGCGACTCGTCCTCGGCTGCGCCCGCGTGCAGTGCGTCCTGGGTGGCGCGCAGGGAGGTGCGCAGGGTCAGGCGCAGCTGGGCCAGCTCGGCGGCGGGGCCGACCTGGGCGAAGGACTTGGCGCGCAGCGTGTGGTCCTCGACGGTGCGCCGGGCCTGGACGATGGTGCGGTCCACGCCGCGCTTGGCGGCGCCCACCACCTTGACCGCGGCGTACACGCCCAGGGCGACGAAGGCCAGGAAGAACAGGGAGATGACGATGATCAATGCTTCCACGACGCTCCTCCTGGGGCCGGTGCGCCACGCGTCGCGGCACTCCTCAACGGTAAACGCAGCGGGCAGGCCCGAGGTTCCAGAAAAACCCCGAACCTGCCCGTAGGGGAGTACCCCGAGAGGCGCCGCGATTACGCCGGAACGATGTTCACCAGCTTCGGCGCGCGCACGATCACCTTGCGGATGCTCGCGCCGTCCAGCGCCGCGACGACCTTCTCGTCGGCCAGCGCCACCTTCTCCAGTTCCTCCTCGGAGATGCCCGGCGGCACCTCCAGGCGGGCCTTGACCTTGCCCTTGATCTGGACGACGCAGGTCACGGTCTCGTCCACCACGTAGGCGGGGTCGGCGACCGGGAAGTCCTGGTGGACGACCGAGTCGGTGTGGCCCAGGCGGCGCCACAGTTCCTCGGCGACGTGCGGGGCCAGCGGGGCGATCATCAGCACCAGCGGCTCGGCGACCGTACGCGGCAGGGCGGCATTGGCCTTGGTCAGGTGGTTGTTCAGCTCGGTGACCTTGGCGATGGCGGTGTTGAAGCGCAGGCCCTCCAGGTCCTGGCGCACCCCGTCGATCGCCTTGTGCAGGGCGCGCAGCGTGTCCTCGTCGGGCGCCGCGTCGGACACGGTCACCTCGCCGGTGTTCTCGTCCACGATGTTGCGCCACAGCCGCTGCAGCAGCCGGAACTGGCCGACGACCGCGCGCGTGTCCCAGGGGCGGGAGACGTCCAGCGGGCCCATGGCCATCTCGTACAGGCGCAGGGTGTCGGCGCCGTACTCGGCGGCGATCTCGTCCGGGGTCACCGCGTTCTTCAGGGACTTGCCCATCTTGCCCAGCAGGCGGCTGACCTTCTCGCCCCGGTAGTAGTACGCGCCGTCGCGCTCCTCCACCTCGGCGGCCGGCACGGCGATGCCGCGGCTGTCGCGGTAGACGTAGGCCTGGATCATGCCCTGGTTGAACAGCTTGTGGAACGGCTCCGCGGAGGAGACGTGCCCCAGGTCGAACAGCACCTTGGACCAGAAGCGGGCGTACAGCAGGTGCAGCACGGCGTGCTCGGCGCCGCCCACGTACAGGTCGACACCGCCGTGCGGCCGGCCCTCGGCCGGGCCCATCCAGTAGCGCTCGATCTCCGGGTCGACCATCTTCCGGTCGTTGTGCGGGTCCAGGTAGCGGAACTCGTACCAGCAGGAACCGGCCCAGTTGGGCATGGTGTTGGTCTCACGGCGGTACTTCTTCGGCCCGTCGCCCAGGTCCAGGGTGACGTTGACCCATTCCTCGTTGCGCGACAGGGGGGTCTCGGGCCGGGTGTCCGCGTCGTCCGGGTCGAAGGTGCGCGGGCTGTAGTCCTCGACCTCGGGCAGCTCCAGCGGCAGCATCGACTCGGGCAGCGGGTGGGCGATGCCGTCCTCGTCGTAGACGATCGGGAAGGGCTCGCCCCAGTAGCGCTGGCGGCTGAACAGCCAGTCGCGCAGCCGGAAGTTGACGGTGCCCCGGCCGATGCCCTTGCGCTCCAGCCACTCGGTGATGCGCGCCTTGGCCTCGGCGACGCCCAGGCCGTCCAGGGTGACGCCCTCGCCGGCCGAGTTGACGATCTTCGCGTCGTACGAGGAGAACGCGTCGTCCCAGTCGGCGGTGTCGGTGCCGCGGCCGTCGGTCGGCTCGACCACGCAGCGCACCGGCAGCTCGAAGGCGCGCGCGAAGGCGAAGTCACGGCTGTCGTGCGCCGGGACGGCCATGATCGCGCCGGTGCCGTAGCCCATCAGCACGTAGTCGGCGATGAAGACGGGGATCTGCTCGCCGTTGACCGGGTTGGTGGCGTACACGCCGGTGAAGACGCCGGTCTTGTCCTTGGCCTCGGCCTGGCGCTCGACGTCGGACTTGGCGGCGGCCTGCGCGCGGTAGGCGGCGACGGCCTCGGCGGGGGTGGCATGGCCGCCGGTCCACGCCCGGTGGGTGCCCTCGGGCCAGGCCGCGGGGGTGAATTTGTCGACCAGGGGGTGCTCGGGCGCCAGCACCATGTAGGTCGCGCCGAACAGGGTGTCCGGGCGGGTGGTGAAGACCGTGATCCGCTCGCCGTCCACGGGGAAGTCGACGCGGGCGCCCTCGCTGCGGCCGATCCAGTTGCGCTGCTGCAGCTTGATGGCCTCGGGCCAGTCCAGCTCCTCCAGGTCCTCCAGCAGGCGGTCCGCGTAGGCGGTGATGCGCATGTTCCACTGGCGCAGCTTGGACTTGAAGACCGGGAAGTTGCCGCGCTCGGAGCGGCCGTCGGCGGTGACCTCCTCGTTGGCCAGCACGGTGCCCAGACCGGGGCACCAGTTGACCGGCGCGTCGGAGGCGTAGGCCAGGCGGTACTCGCCCAGGACGTCGGCGCGCTCGGCGGCACTCAGCTCGTTCCAGCCGCGCGTGGTGCCCGGAATCGCGCGCTCACCGGTCTCGAACTGGGCGATCAGTTCGGCGATCGGACGGGCCTTGCGGGCCTCGTCGTCGTACCAGGAGTTGAAGATCTGCAGGAAGATCCACTGGGTCCACTTGTAGTACTCGGGGTCGATCGTGGCGAAGGACCGGCGCTTGTCGTGGCCCAGGCCCAGCCGGCGCAGCTGGGCCTTCATGTTCTCCATGTTGGCCTCGGTGGACACGCGCGGGTGCGTGCCGGTCTGCACCGCGTACTGCTCGGCGGGCAGGCCGAAGGCGTCGAAGCCCAGGGTGTGCAGCACGTTGTGGCCGGTCATGCGCTGGAACCGGGCGTAGACGTCGGTGGCGATGTAGCCCAGCGGGTGGCCGACGTGCAGGCCCGCACCGGAGGGGTACGGGAACATGTCCATGATGAACTTCTTGGGCTTGGCGGCGTCCTCGCCCGCCAGGTCGCCCCGCGGGTTGTCGGCGGCATACGTGCCGTCGGCGTCCCAGAAGTCCTGCCAGCGTGCCTCGATCTCGGCGGCCATGGCGGCCGTGTAGCGGTACGGGGCGGCATCCGCGCCCGTCGCGGCGGCAGCGGGGTTCGTCTCGCTCATGATCCTCAAAGCTCCATCGATCGTCTCTGCCTGCAGAAATGAAAAATCCCCTCACGCAGGAGGGGACGCCGCGCCGATGCCGACCTCACAGGAACACCGGGGTCGGGACTGATCAGCGCGGCCCGCTAAGCAGAAGGCGTACGGCACGCATGGCGCCTAGGGTACCGCAGGCACCGATCGGGCGGGGACACAGGGCACGAATAGGCCGAGAGCGGACCATCCTTCCGGATGATCCGCTCTCGACTTCTGTGGAGCTAAGGAGAATTGAACTCCTGACCTCCTGCATGCCATGCAGGCGCTCTACCAACTGAGCTATAGCCCCTTGTTTTGTTTCTCCGCCGGGTTCCCCCGGCGACGTCGTAAACATTACAGGCACCCGGCCGGAGCGCCAAATCGGTTTCCCGTGCGCCCACTTGGTCCCGAATGTCCGTTTTTACGATGATCAACTCAGGCTGCGACGAAGGAGTAGAACCGCTTGAGGGTGCAGTGCTCCTCCAGGAGGCGCCCGTAGATCGGCTCGCCCTCCAGCTCCCGGTACGTCTCGATGGGGTCGCCTTTTATGATCAGCGCCCGCGCGCATTCCTCGCACCAGTACTGGTAGTCGGCGTTGACCGGCTCCATGTCGCGCACGATGGGCGTACCGCTGCCGCACCAGTCGCACTTCCGCCTGTGTGCACCCATCGATCAGCTCCCGTCGGACCGCGCCCCCTTCCGGCCGTCCGATTCTGCCACGAGGGGACCGACACGGTCAGCGACGCTTCAGTAGCGCAAACAGAAGATCCCGCCCCCCTGACGGGGACGGGATCTTCCTCCTGTGGAGCTAAGGAGAATTGAACTCCTGACCTCCTGCATGCCATGCAGGCGCTCTACCAACTGAGCTATAGCCCCTTGCTGTGTTCTTCCCGCTCGGCGGGGCGAACAAGAAGAACTTTAGCCTGTGACCTGCCGGAAAGTGAAATCCGGGGTGGGGGGCGCCGTCGCCGGCTCAGTCGTCGTCACCGAGGACCGGCTCGGGGAGGGTCCCCGCGTTGTGCTCCAGCAGGCGCCAGCCGCGCGCGCCCTCGCCCAGCACGGACCAGCAGCAGTTGGAGAGGCCGCCCAGGCTCTCCCAGTGCGGGGCCTGGAGGCCGAGCAGCCGGCCGATGGTGGTGCGGATGGTGCCGCCGTGGCTGACGACCACCAGGGTGCCGTCCGCCGGCAGCTTCTCCACATGCCGCAGGACGACGGGCGCGGCCCGGTCGGCGACCTCGGTCTCCAGTTCGCCCCCGCCGCGGCGGACCGCCTCGCCGCGCTTCCAGGCGGCGTACTCCGCGCCGTGGCGGGCGATGATCTCCTCGTGCGTCAGACCCTGCCAGACGCCCGCGTACGTCTCGCGCAGGCCCTCCTCGCGGGTGACCTCGAGGCCGGTGAGGGCGGCCAGCTCGGCGGCCGTGTCCGCGGCCCGCGCGAGGTCCGAGGAGACGATCGCGTCGGGGCGCAGGGAGGCCAGCAGCCGGGCGGCGCGGCGGGCCTGCCCGACGCCGGTCTCGGTCAGCGGCACATCGGTGCTGCCCTGGAAGCGGCGCTCCACGTTCCACGAGGTCTGGCCGTGCCGCCACAGGATGACGCGGCGGCCCCGGTCCCTGCGGTCGGTCACCTCACCTGTGGCGCTCATCACCACTCCCCGCCCGGCTCACCGCCGGCCTCGGACTCCTGGAGCTTGGCGTGCTCCTCGCCCTTGCCGCGGGTGGCCTTGGCGTCGGCGGGCAGCTCCAGCTCGGGGCAGTCCTTCCACAGCCGCTCCAGGGCGTAGAAGACGCGCTCCTCGCTGTGCTGGACGTGGACCACGATGTCGACGTAGTCGAGCAGGATCCAGCGGGCGTCGCGGTCGCCCTCGCGGCGCACCGGCTTGGCGCCGAGCTCCTTCTGGAGGCGCTCCTCGATCTCGTCCACGATGGCCTTGACCTGGCGGTCGTTCGGCGCGGAGGCGAGCAGGAAGGCGTCCGTGATCGACAGGACGTCGCTGACGTCGTAGGCGATGACGTCGTGGGCGAGCTTGTCCGCGGCCGCCTGGGCGGCGACGTTGATGAGCTCAAGGGAACGATCGGTGGCGGTCACTGCATGGCTTTCCGTCGGCGGGCACTGAACCTCAAGGGTCTCACGGACCGCCGGGGGCACCCCACGCGATGACCGGGGGTGCCCCAGGGGGCCGGCGACCGGGCGCTCCGGTGCGGACGTGCTCAGGAGCCGGACGGCTTGTAGTCCTTGCCCAGGACCACCGAGACGTCGGCGCCCGAGGAGACCGTGCCCTTGGCGACGGAGGCGGCGGGCAGACCGAGGGTCTTGGCGACCTCGGTGGCGTTCTGCTTGTCCGAGGCGTCCTGGTAGACGACCTCGGAGGTTGTCCGGCTGCCGCCGCTGCCGCCCTCCAGGAAGGTGAAACCGCCGTTCAGGAGCACCACACGGGCCTGCTCGGTGTCGTCCTTGACCCCGGTGGCGTTCTGCACCGAGACCCGGACCGCGCTGCCGGCGTCGGGGCTCTTGGCGGTGCCGCCGAGGATGTCCTTGACCACACTGTCGCTGGTCCGCGCGGAGAGCGTGCCGTCGGGCTGCACGGGCAGCAGCGCCGTCTTGTAGGCGCCCTCCTTGGCGAGACCGGCGAGCTTGGCGAGGAAGGCGCCGAGGTCCTTGTCGGTGAGCGAGGGGTCGAGGATCTGCGCGAGGCTCTGCACGGTCACCGTGGCGTCCGAGGGGTCCGTCGAGATCTTGCGCAGAACGGCCTGCATGACCTGCCCGAACCGCTCCAGCTGGGCGTCCTCCGACTCGCCGGGGGCCCGGTAGGTCGCGTAGGCGACGGCCATCTTGCCGCTGAGGGTCTGGTCGCTGCCCTTGCTGACGAGCGGCTCGGCGCCCTTCTTCTTGGCGTCCGGGTCGGGCACGTCGATGTCGGTGTCCATGTCGATGTTGCCGACGAGATCGACCAGGTTCTGGAGGTAGGGCGTGTCCAGCCGCCAGGTGCCCTGGATGCTGGTGCCGAGGACGGTGTCCAGCTGGTCGCGGGTGCCGGAGGAGCCGTCGTCGTCCACGGACTTGGCGAGGGTCGTGGTGGAGCCGTCGTCGTCGGTCAGCGCCAGCGAGTTGGGCAGCAGGACGGTGGTGCCCCGCTTGGTGGTGGTGTTGTCGACCAGCAGCACGGTCGAGGTGCCGCCCTTGCCGGTGTTGTGCAGATGGACGACGATCACATCGCGCTTCTGGGCGCCGACCGCCGTGGCCGCGCCGGTGCCGGCGCCGGAGGAGGACAGGAAGGGCAGCTTCCCGGCGTACCAGAGGTAGCCGACGCCGCCGGCCGCGACGAGGGCGAGCACGACGCCGAGGGCGACGAGCCGGCTGCGGGCGCGGCGGCGGGCCTCCTCGCGCCGCTCGGTGCGGTTCTCGGTGAACTTCAGCCAGTCGATGACGTCCTCGGAGTCGCCGTCCGGCTCCTCCACGAACGCGAACTGCTCGGTGCGGTAGCCCGGTTCGCCGTCCGCGCGCCCCTCGTCCCCGTCGTCGTCGCTCGCGAGTTCCGCGTAGGGGTTGTGCCGGGGCTCGTCCTGGGGTCCCGCCTGCTGGGGGATGTGCGCCGTCTGCCCGGCGACCCGCGGCTGCTGCCCGCTGTCCGCGGTCTGCCCGTAGGGGTCGTACCCGGAATTCCCCCCGTGCCCTGGGTGCGCCGGGGCCTGGGTCCCGTAGGGGTCGTAGCCGCCGAAGCCGCCGTACCCGCCGTAGCCGTCGTCCGCGGGGTACGACGACGGGGCCTGCGGCTGCTGCCCGGTGCCGTACGACTCGTAGGGCCGGGCCGGCTCAGGGGTGCCGGTGCCGTAGGGGTCGTAGCCGTATCCCTGCTGCTGGGCATAGGGGTCGTAGGAGCCGCCCGGAGCCTGCTGCGCCGGAACCTGGCGGTAGACGGGCTGTCCGTACTCGTCGTATCCGACGATCTCGTACGGCCCCGCGTCGTATCGGTCGTTCACCGGTGCCCCTCTCGGCTCACTCGCCGCGGTACAGCTCGCGCTTGTCGATATAGCGCACGACTCCGTCCGGCACCATGTACCAGATGGGGTCGCCCTTGGCGACTCTCGCACGGCAGTCCGTGGAGGAGATGGCGAGCGCCGGGACCTCGACCAGCGAGACGCCGCCCTCGGGCAGTCCGGGGTTGCTGAGGTGGTGGCCGGGGCGGGTGACGCCGATGAAGTGCGCGAGGGAGAACAACTCCTCGCTGTCGCGCCAGGTCAGCAGCTGGGCGAGGGCGTCGGCACCGGTGATGAAGAACAGGTCGGTGTCCGGGTTCAGGGCGCGCAGGTCGCGCAGGGTGTCCACGGTGTAGGTGGGGCCGCCGCGGTCGAGGTCGATGCGGCTGACGGAGAACTGCGGGTTCTCCGCGGTGGCGATGACCGTCATGAGGTAGCGGTCCTCGGCCGGGGAGACCTGGCGGTGGGACTTCTGCCACGGCTGGCCGGTGGGGACGAACACCACCTCGTCCAGCTCGAACCGCGCGGCGACCTCGCTGGCCGCCACGAGGTGCCCGTGGTGGATCGGGTCGAAGGTGCCGCCCATGACGCCCAGGCGCCGCTTGCCGGAGCGGGCGGGGCCGTGGCCCGGCCGGTGCCGGCGGTACTGCGGCTGGTCGACCGTGTCGGCGTCGGCGGCGCCATCGTGCGCCGGACCGGTAGGCATGTCCTGCTCTCCCATGCGTGCAGACCCTACCGGCCCGGTCCTCGGCGTCCGGCCGGGGCCGGTCTCCCGGCTCAGCGGTCGCGGTTGAAGCGGGTGGTGATCCACAGCAGGAGCAGCAGGATGACGAAGGCGGCGCCGCCGGTGACGGCGGGGTTCAGGCTGTCGTGGTGACCGCCCTCTTCGGCGGCGAGGGAGATCAGCGGGGCTGCGGCGCTGGTGAGCATCATCTTCGACAGGACCTATCGCGTGTGGGCGGGATAAAGACGTCGGCTCATCGTATGCGGGCGGTTCCGCGGCGATCACGCCGACTCCGCCGTTGGGAAGCGAGGGGGCCGGGGCGGGGAACTCCGGCGGACCGTCACTCGTCCTTCTGCTTGTAGCCGCGCAGCAGGAACCAGGCGGTCAGCGCGCAGCCCACGATCATCACGACCAGCACGATGCGGAGCAGAGGGCCTCCGCCGTGCTGTTGGGCGGCGCTCGCTGCGGCCTCGGTCAGCCGGGCGGCTGCGGGGTGGTGCTCCATGGCGTGGACTCCTTCGGCTGTCTGCCCGTCCACGGTATCTCCGCCTAGGCTGAGCCCCGCCTCGGGGGCTCACCGCACTCACACGCACTTGGGGGAACACATGCACGACGGCGATCGGCAGAGCGGGCACGAGCGGGTGCCCGGCAGGCAGCGGACGCGCTTTCCGGGGATCTCCTCGCGGGCGTACGAGCATCCGGCCGACCGGTCCGCCCTGGTGGCGCTGCGCAAGCTGAGCGGCTTCGACCAGGTGTTCAAGGCGCTGAGCGGACTGCTGCCGGAGCGGAGCCTGCGGCTGTTGTTCCTGTCCGACTCGGTGCGCGTTTCCGAACGGCAGTTCGGCCATCTGCACGCCATGCTGCTGGACGCCTGCTACATCCTGGACCTGCCCAAGGTCCCGCCGATGTACGTCACCCAGGACCCGCAGCCGAACGCGATGTGCATCGGCCTGGACGAGCCGATCATCGTGATCTCCACGGGCCTGGTGGAGCTGCTGGACGAGGAGGAGATGCGGGCGGTCGTCGGCCACGAGGTCGGACACGCCCTGTCCGGGCACTCCGTGTACCGCACCGTCCTGCTGTTCCTGACGAATCTCGCGGTCAAGGTCGCCTGGATCCCGCTGGGCAACCTCGCGATCATGGCGATCGTCACGGCGCTGCGGGAGTGGTTCCGCAAGTCCGAGCTGTCCGCTGACCGGGCCGGGCTGCTGGTGGGCCAGGACGTACGGGCCTCGATGCGCGGCCTGATGAAGATCGCGGGCGGCAACCATCTGCACGAGATGAACGTGGACGCGTTCCTGGAGCAGGCCGAGGAGTACGACTCCGGCGGCGACCTGCGCGACTCCGTGCTGAAGATCCTCAATGTGCTGCCCCGCTCGCACCCGTTCACCACGGTGCGCGCCGCCGAGCTGAAGAAATGGGCCGGGTCGCGGGACTACCAGCGGATCATGGACGGCCACTACCCGCGTCGCGACGACGACAAGGAGGCCAAGGTCAGCGACTCCTTCCGGGAGTCCGCGGCGAGCTACGCGAGCGACGTCAAGGACTCCAAGGACCCGCTGATGAAGCTGGTCACCGACCTGGCGGGCGGCGCGGGCGACCTGGGCGGCCGGGTCAAGCGCGGCTTCGACGGTTTCAAGAGCCCCCCACCGGCCAAGGGCGGCCCGGCCCCGGCGGCGGAGTAGGGCGCCCTCACCCCTGCGGCCGGGCCACGGACAGCGTGCCGCACAGGGCGGCGGGGCTGTCCGTCCGGTACGGGTCGGTGCCCGCGGGGGCGCCCGGCCGCGTGGTCTGGCCCGCCAGGAGGGGACGCAGGGAGGAAGTGGCGTCCTCGGCGCAGGACAGTGGGCCGGCCTCGACGTAGGCCGTGGTCAGCTGGACCTGGCGGGTGCGCAGGTCGTCGCGGGTGAACCGGAAGGTCAGCGCGCGGCGGACGGTGAACAGGGAGACCGGGGCGCTCGCGGTGCCGGCGGCGCGCAGGGCGTAGACGAAGGTGTGGTCCGCGCTGACCTCCAGGGTGGCCGGGTCCGCCTCGGTGATGCGCAGCGCGCCCCGGACCCGGATCCGGTCGTCGGCCAGCCGGTCGCGGGCCGGGTCGAGGCGCACCACCCAGCCGGTCGCGGCGTGCCGGCCGTCCGCCGCCGGGTGGTCGAAGCTCTGGTCGAACTGGGTGAGCTGGTCGGAGTCCACCAGCGCCCGCGCGGGAGCCGTCGTGCGGCCGGTGAGCACCTCGGGGTAGAGCGAGGAGCGGACGATGTAGTCCTTGGCCGTGGTCAGCGCCGCCATGACCTGGGTGTCGGAGAAGTGCGCGGTGCCCCGCGCGGCCGGCAGCGGCACCCCTTCGGCGCCGATGCCGAACTGCGCGGCGGGACTGTGCGCGTACAGCGCCTCCGCGTCCGTCCCGCCGGGTACCGGGCCCTGCGGGGCGAGCGGTATGACCGTCATCCGCAGCGGCTCCACGGGCCGCGGGGCCTCGGCGGAGTCGTAGGGGTGGCGCACCCCCATGTAGACGGCGGTGCCGAAGGCCACGGCGATCAGCAGCACCAGGATCATCGCCTGGCGGGCCAGCCCCCGGTGCAGCGGGCGGCGGCGCACGGCGGGCGCGTGGTCGGCCATCCGCTCCTCGGCCGAGTACTCCTGGAGACGGGCAGCGCGCACGAACGACTCGTCGAAGACGACGGATCGGTATTCGTCCTCCGCACCTCCGGGGCCGCCCTCGGGTGTCCCCTCCGGTGGGTCTCCAGGCCCGCCCATACTTTCAGAGTGGGTTTCCGGGGCGCCGGGTAAACGCCCCGCTCCACCACAACTTCTGACAAGTCCTCACCCCGGACCGCTCAGGGCAGGTGGGGCACCGCCGACACCGCGGGGCGGGCGGACGCCGCCGACGGGGCCTGGTTCTGGCCGGTCGTGCTGGACGGAAGCTGATCGCGGGTACCCGAGGAAGCGCCCCGGTACACCGCGGCGAAGGCGAGGGCGACCATGCCGATGCCCAGCACCGCGGCGAGCACCCAGGCCACCGGCCGGTGCCAGCGGGCCTGCTTGCCGTGGCCGTCGAAGGGGCCCCGGTCGAGGGCGTAGCCGTCGTCCAGGTCGTCGAGGTCGTCGTCCGGGTCCTCGCCGAGGTCGGCGCCGCCGTACCCGTCGTCGTAGCGCTCGCGCCGGGCGCGGGCGCGGCGGGCCGCCTCGGATGCCTCGGCTCTGGCCTCCGCGGCGGCGAGGAGGCGTTCGACGGCGGTCGGCTCATGGACCGTGGCCGCCCGTACGAAGTCCTCGTCGAAGACCACGGAGGCGAACTCTTCGTCCGACACCCCGCGGTCGTGGTCGTCGTCGGGCTCCCAGCCGTCAGGGAACGGCGTGCCCCCCACGTCCTCCGGCACGCGTCCAGAGTAGACCTGAGGGATCAATTTGGGCAGACGGTATGGAAATTCATCCACCTGTCGAGACGCCCGGAACCACCGGGGGTCAGCGGCGGACGTGCCCGTCGCCGGTGACGATGTACTTGGTGCTGGTCAGCTCCGGCAGGCCCATCGGGCCACGGGCGTGCAGCTTCTGGGTGGAGATGCCGATCTCCGCGCCGAAGCCGAACTGACCGCCGTCGGTGAACCGGGTGGAGGCGTTCACGGCGACCGTGGTCGAGTCGACCAACTGGGTGAACCGGCGGGCGGCCTGCTGCGAGGTGGTGACGATCGCCTCGGTGTGCCCGGAGGTCCACAGCCGGATGTGCTCGACGGCCTTGTCGAGGGAGTCCACGACGGCGGCGGCGATGTCGTACGACAGGTACTCGGTCTCCCAGTCCTCCGGGGTCGCCTCGACCACGGTGGCCCTGGAGTCCTTGGCGTGGGCCATGACCCGCTCGTCGGCGTGCACGGTGACGCCGGCGTCGGCGAGGGCGTCCAGGGCGCGCGGCAGGAACTCGGCGGCGATGTCCTGGTGGACCAGCAGCGTCTCGGCCGCGTTGCACACGCTGACCCGCTGGGCCTTGGAGTTGACGAGGATGTCGATCGCCATGTCGATGTCGGCCTGCGCGTCGACGTAGACGTGGCAGTTGCCGGTGCCGGTCTCGATGACGGGGACGGTGGACTCGTTCACCACGGTCCTGATCAGGGAGGCGCCGCCGCGCGGGATGAGGACGTCGACCAGGCCGCGGGCGCGCATCAGCTCGCGCACGGACTCCCGGCCCTCCCCCGGCACCAGCTGTACGGCGTCGGCGGGCAGCCCGGCGCCGCCGACCGCGTCCCGGATCACCCGGACGAGGGCGGTGTTGGAGGCGTAGGCGGAGGCGGAGCCGCGCAGCAGGACGGCGTTGCCGGACTTCAGGCAGAGGGCGGCGGCGTCCACGGTGACATTGGGCCGGGCCTCGTAGACGATGCCGACGACGCCGAGCGGGACGCGGACCTGGCGCAGGTCGATGCCGTTGGGCAGGGTGGAGCCGCGGACCACCTCGCCGACCGGGTCGGGCAGCCCCGCCACGTCGCGGACGTCGGCGGCGATGGCCCGGACCCGCTCGGGGGTGAGGGTGAGCCGGTCCACGATGGCCTCGCTGGTGCCGCTCTCGCGGGCCCTTGCCACGTCCTCGGCGTTGGCCTCGATGACATCCCCGGCGCGTACCTCCAGGGCGTCGGCGATCGCCAGCAGCGCGTCGTCCTTCACGGCGCGCGGCAGCGGCGCGAGGCCGGCGGCGGCCGCCCTGGCCCGGTAGGCGGCCTGGCTGACCGGGGACATCGAGTCGTACGGCGAGAGCGTGGTCATGGGGGAAGCGTAGTGCGCGGCGCGGAGCGCTTCCGCGCACGTTTCACACCCCGAGACGCGACCTCGGGCAAGGGTCAGAAGGGGTGGACCCCTACGGGGGTCGCGGGCGGCGGCCCGTACCCCTCCGCGATGCGCTGGTGGTACGTCTCGCGGTCGATGACCTCCAGGCCGACGATCTCCCACGGGGGCAGCCCGGCACTGAGCCGGTGCTCACCCCACAGGCGCAGTGCGACGGCCGCCGCGTCATGCAGGTCGCGGGCCTCTTCCCAGTACCGGATCTCGGCGTGGTCGCTCGCGTATCTGCTGGTCAGCAGGAAGGGGTGGTCGTGAGCCAGCTGTTCCAGGGACCGGCGCAGCTCCGTGAGGGGGACGCTCTTGCCGGCCACGCTGAGCGTGACGTGCCACAGCCGGGGCAGATCCCTGGGTTCCCCGTAGGTGTCCCCGGCCGCGACGCTCGTCAGGGCACCTCGGGTGGTACCCCCAGGGCGCACTCGTCTCACGACGGCCTCCTTCACCCAAGTGCTCGGAAACATGTCTCGCACACAAAGTTGAGCAGGCCGTAAGGCTTCGCGGGGCGGTTTTACGGAACGTCCCCCACCGGAGGCCCTGGCGTGCGCCCCGCTGTACGAGTGTCACCCGTGCAGGAGCACCAGGTCGTCCCTGTGTACGACCTCGCGTTCGTACGCCGGGCCCAGTTCGCGCGCCAGTTCGTGGGTCGAACGCCCGATCAGCCGGGGGATCTCCTTGGCGTCGAAGCTGACGAGCCCCCGCGCCACCGCGCGGCCGGCGGCGTCCCGCAGCTCCACCGGGTCGCCCGCGCTGAACTCGCCCTCGACGGCGGCGATCCCGGCGGGCAGCAGCGACTTGCGGCCCCGCACGACCGCCTCCACGGCGCCGTCGTCCAGGGTGAGCGCGCCCTGCGGGGTGGAGGCGTGCTGGAGCCAGAGCAGCCGGTCGGCGGAGCGCTTGCCGGTGGGGTGGAAGTACGTGCCGGTGTCACCGCCGGCGAGGGCGTCCGCCGCGTGCACGGCGGAGGTCAGCACCACCGGGATGCCGGCGGCGGCGGCGATCCGGGCGGCCTCCACCTTGGTCACCATGCCGCCGGTGCCGACGCCCGCCTTGCCCGCGCTGCCGATCTCGACACCCGCGAGGTCCGCGGGGCCGCGGACCTCCGCTATCCGGGAGGTGCCGGGCCTGCTGGGGTCCCCGTCGTAGACGCCGTCGACGTCGGAGAGGAGGACGAGCAGGTCGGCGTGGACGAGGTGGGCGACGAGGGCGGCGAGCCGGTCGTTGTCGCCGAAGCGGATCTCGTCGGTGGCGACGGTGTCGTTCTCGTTGACGATCGGCAGGGCGCCCATCGCGAGCAGCTTGTCCAGGGTGCGCGAGGCGTTGCGGTGGTGGGCGCGGCGGCTCATGTCGTCGCTGGTGAGCAGGACTTGGCCGACGCGGACGCCGTAGCGGGCGAAGGAGGCGGTGTAGCGGGCCACCAGCAGCCCCTGTCCGACGCTGGCGGCGGCCTGCTGCCGGGCGAGGTCGCGGGGCCGGCGGCGCAGCCCGAGCGGCGCGAGTCCGGCGGCGATGGCGCCGGAGGAGACGAGGACGACCTCCCGGTCGCCGCTGCCCCGGCTCTTGGCCAGCACGTCCACCAGGGCGTCCACGCGGTCGGCGTCCAGGCCGCCCGCCGCGCTGGTCAGGGAGGAGGAACCCACCTTGACGACGATCCTGCGGGCCGAGCCCACGGCCTGCCTCGCGCTTGCCACCTTGCCCGCCGTCCCTTTCGCCCGTGTACCGGCCTCGTGCTGCGCAATGTACGCGACCGGGGACCTCCGGCGCGCTCCGGTTTCGCCGGCCGGACGCCGGACCGCCGCAGCCCGGCCGGCGAGGGGTACCGGCTGCGCCCGGCCAGGGGGAACCCGCGGCGCCCGGCGACAGGGAGCCTGCGGGAAACGAGGTCCGCGCGGCCCTTCGCTCCACGGATTCGCAATTCGTCCGTAATTCTGGACAGGAGCGGCGCTTTCCCCTTTCCGGCCTCTTTTCCGGCTCCCGGAGAGAATTCCCGCACGCCGCCGCTACCACCGCCGCAGTCGCGGCCGGCGCCCGCGATGCCGTCCGCCGACGCATCCGCCGATGCCGCCGGGCGCCGGGTGTGCGCGCGGTGTGCCGATCCATGTCGGATCCACCACATCCGGCGCGAATCCAGGGGCCGGGACACACACCGTCCGCACCACGGAACCCGGCGGCCACGGCGCGGGACGAGTTGACCGGATCGTCCGGTTCGCTCCGCCGAAGGCGCCGTTTCTCACCGTGGCCTCACCTTGTCTTACCCGGTCGGGCGGCCACTGGCGCGCGCCGACGCCATCCGGCCCCGCCGCCGGATCCGGCCACGCGGGAGCCCTTTCGCGTGCGCCCGTGAGTCACGCCACACCCGCGCTGGCGGGGCCCGTGCGGTCGTACGGTGAGACCATCCGGCAGGGCACGTTAGGGTAGGGTTAAACGCCCCTTAACCTCGCACTCCTTGTGCCTCTCGCCTCCCTCGCCGCACCGGCAGCGGGAGGCGGTTGAGAGTCTGACCGACAGTCCAGGAGCCCCAAGCATGCCCGTAGCGAATGGAAACGCTTCGCCGAAAATAAGCGTTGTCGTCCCTGTCTACAAAGTCCAGGGATATCTGCGCGCGTGCTTGGACTCCATTCTGTCCCAGTCCTTCGAGGACTTCGAGATCGTCGCCATCGACGACCATTCCCCCGACTCGTGCGGGAAGATACTCGATGAATACGCCGCCCTCGACAGCCGTGTCATACCCGTGCACTTCGAGGAGAACCGGGGCATCGGAAAGGCGCGCGACGCCGGGGCGCTGAAGTCCCGCGGCGAGTACATCCTCTTCCTGGACAGCGACGACACCCTGGCCGACGGCGCGCTCCAGGCGATCGCCGACCGCCTGGAGGTCACGGGCGACCCGGACATCCTGCTGCTCAACCACGTCCGCACGTACTGGAACAACCGGGTCCAGGCGAGCGCGGCCGGTGAACTCCTGGCGAGCGCGGGCACGGACGTCTTCACGGCCCTCGAACGGCCCGATTTCCTCACCATGTTCGCCGTCGTGTGGAACCGCGCCTACCGCCGCGAGTTCTACGTCGGCAACAACTTCATCTTCACCGACGGCATTTACGAAGACGCGCTCATGGTCTACAAGACCATGCTGACCGCCAAGCGCATCGCCGCCACCGACCACGTCTGCGTCGAGTACCGCCAGCGCCGCCAGGGCAACTCGATGCGCACGCCCGGCCGCAAGCACTTCGGCATCTTCCAGCAGTACGCCCGCCTCTTCGAGTTCCTCGACGAGCACCCGGAGGCGGAGTCGGTGCGCCCCCTGCTGTTCGAGCGCGCGGCGAGCCACTACCTGTTCACGCTGGCCCGCGAGGACCGCATCGTCCCCAAGGACCGCGCGGAGTTCTTCAAGCTCGCGGCAGCCTCGTACAAGCGTTACAAGCCCAAGGGCTTCGTGCTCCCGGAGGGCTCCCAGGGCGTCCGGTTCCAGCTGCTGGAGCGCGGCTCCTACACGGCCTACGCCGCGGTGACCGCCGCCGGCAACACCCGCCGCCAGGTGATCCAGCGGGCCACCAAGGTCAAGACCAAGCTCGGCAAGACCGCCTACGACCGGCTGTACCGGCTGCACCTGCGCCGCCCGGTGGACGAGAACCTCGCGGTCTACGCGGCCTACTGGAACCGCGGTGTCGCCTGCAACCCCGCGGCCATCTACTACAAGGCCAAGGAACTCGCCCCGAATGTGCACGGGGTGTGGGTCGTGCGCCGCGACATGGTGGACAAGGTCCCCGCGGGCGTCGACTACGTGGTGGCCAACTCGCCGCGTTACTGGGAGGTCATGGCCCGCGCCAAGTACCTCGTCAACAACGTCAACTTCCCGAACAACATCGTCAAGCGCCCCGAGCAGGTCTTCCTCCAGACCCATCACGGCACCCCGCTGAAGCAGATGGGCATCGACCAGCAGAAGTACCCGGCGGCGGCGAAGAACATGAGCTTCGCCAAGATGCTGGAGCGGGCCGACAAGTGGGACCTCAGCCTCACCTCCAACCAGCACTCCACGGAGAACTGGGAGCGGGTCTACCCCTGCGCGTTCGAGGCGATCGAGTTCGGCTACCCGCGCAACGACGTCTACTTCCGCACCGACGGTGACGACGTCCTGCGCATCCGCCGCGAGCTGGGCATCGAGGACGGCAAGAAGGCCATCCTGTACTGCCCGACCGTGCGCGACTACCAGAAGGGCTACGTCCCCCGCATCGACCTGGAGCGCTTCTGCTCCGAGCTCGGCCCGGACTTCGTCGTCCTGGTGCGCACCCACTACTTCTACGGTGCCGACCCCCGCCTGGAGGCCCTCCAGGAGCGCGGTCTGATCAAGGACGTGTCGACGTACCCGGTGGTGGAGGACCTCTGCCTGGCCGCCGACGCGCTGATCACGGACTACTCGTCCATCATGTTCGACTACGCGTGCCTGGACCGCCCGATCGTCACCTACGCGGACGACTGGGAGGTCTACCGCAAGGCCCGCGGTGTCTACTTCGACATCCTCTCCGGCCAGCCGGGCGAGACGCCGGGTGCCACCGCGACCGACGAGGACCAGCTGATCGAGGTCTTCCGCTCCGGTGCCTGGAACGACGCCAGGGCCGCCGAGCTGCGCGCCGCGTTCCGTGCGCGCTTCGTGCAGTTCGACGACGGAAACGCGGCCGAGCGCGTGGTGCGCCGGCTGTTCCTCGGCCAGCAGGAGACCACCCCCGCGGTGATCCCGCTGGACGAGCGGACGCCCGCGCCCGCGCCGGGAGCCCTCGCCCAGGCCCGCATCCCGCGGCAGCCCACCGGCGAGCACGGCCTCATCGACGCCTGACCCGGCCGCGGCCGCACCCGGCCGCGCCGGCGCCCGCCGTGCACAACGAGAGAGACGAACACCTGATGGCTTCCCGCCCCACCATTTCCAAGGCGGTCATTCCGGCGGCGGGTCTCGGTACCCGGTTCCTGCCGGCGACCAAGGCGACTCCCAAGGAGATGCTTCCGGTCGTCGACAAGCCCGCGATCCAGTACGTGGTCGAGGAGGCCGTGTCCGCGGGGCTCGACGACGTCCTCATGGTCACCGGTCGGAACAAGCGTCCCCTGGAGGACCACTTCGACCGCAACTACGAGCTGGAATCCGCCCTCCAGAAGAAGGGCGACGCGGGCCGCCTGGCCAGGGTGCAGGAGTCCAGCGACCTGGCGACCATGCACTACGTCCGCCAGGGCGACCCCAGGGGCCTCGGCCACGCCGTGCTGTGCGCCGCCCCGCACGTCGGCGACGAGCCCTTCGCCGTCCTGCTCGGCGACGACCTGATCGACCCCCGCGACCCCCTGCTCCAGCGCATGATCGAGGTCCAGGAGCGGCACGGCGGCAGCGTGATCGCCCTCATGGAGGTCGCGCCCGAGCAGATCCACCTCTACGGCTGCGCCGCCGTGGACGCCACCGGCGAGGGCGACGTCGTCGGGATCACCGGCCTGGTCGAGAAGCCCGATCCGGCCGAGGCACCGTCGAACTACGCGATCATCGGCCGCTACGTGCTCGCGCCGGAGATCTTCGACGTCCTGCGCAAGACGGAGCCGGGCCGCGGCGGCGAGATCCAGCTGACCGACGCGCTCCAGCAGCTCGCCGCCGACGAGAAGCTCGGCGGCCCCGTGCACGGCGTCGTCTTCCGCGGGCGCCGCTACGACACCGGCGACCGCGGCGACTACCTGCGTGCCATCGTGCGGCTCGCATGCGAACGTGAAGACCTGGGCCCGGAGTTCCGGACCTGGCTCCGCAGTTACGTCGGCCAGGAGCTGGCCGAGGACTGACCGCCGGCCCGGCGGGCACGGCAGGACGTCCGGCACGGCGGACACGACAGAGGGCGGGCCCGGAGGATCTCTCCTCCGGGCCCGCCCTTTCTCACCGGCTCCGCTCTGCTCAGAACGGCTCGAAGTCGTCGAACTCCCGGCCGGCCTCGTCCCGTTCGGCCTCCTTGTCCCGGCGGCGCTGGGCCGCGGGCCGGGGTGCCTCGAAACGGTGGTCCTCGCCGCGGCGGCCGAGCATCTCGGCGCCCGCCGTGACCGACGGCTCCCAGTCGAAGACGACCGCGTTCTCCTCGGGGCCGATGGCGACGCCGTCGCCGCCGCGGGCGCCCGCCTTCATCAGCTGCTCCTCGACACCGAGGCGGTTGAGCCGGTCGGCGAGGTAGCCGACGGCCTCGTCGTTGTTGAAGTCGGTCTGGCGCACCCAGCGTTCCGGCTTCTCGCCGCGCACCCGGAACAGCGGCTCCCCGCCGATCTCCTCACGGGTGACGGTGAACCCGGCGTCGTCCACGGCCTTGGGCCGGATGACGATCCGCGTGGCCTCTTCCCTGGGCTTGGCGGCACGCGCCTTGCCGACCAGGTCGCCGAGGGCGAAGGACAGCTCGCGCAGGCCGATGTGGGCCACGGCCGACACCTCGAAGACGCGGTAGCCGCGGGCCTCCAGGTCGGGGCGGACCATCTCGGCGAGGTCCTTGCCGTCGGGCACGTCGATCTTGTTCAGGACGACGATCCGGGGCCGGTTCTCCAGACCGCCGTACTGCCGCAGCTCCTCCTCGATGATGTCGAGGTCGGAGAGCGGGTCGCGGTCGGACTCCAGGGTCGCGGTGTCCAGGACGTGCACCAGCACGCTGCACCGCTCCACGTGCCGCAGGAACTCCAGGCCCAGGCCCTTGCCCTGGCTGGCGCCCGGAATCAGTCCCGGCACGTCGGCGATGGTGTAGACGGTCGAACCGGCGGTCACCACACCGAGGTTGGGCACCAGGGTGGTGAACGGGTAGTCCGCGATCTTCGGCTTGGCGGCGCTGAGCACGGAGATCAGCGAGGACTTGCCGGCGCTCGGGTAGCCGACCAGCGCCACATCGGCGACGGTCTTCAGCTCCAGGACGATGTCCTGGAGGTCTCCGGGCACGCCGAGCAGCGCGAAACCGGGCGCCTTGCGGCGGGCCGAGGCCAGTGCCGCGTTGCCGAGCCCGCCACGGCCGCCCTGTGCGGCGACGTACGACGTTCCCTGCCCGACCAGGTCGGCGAGGACGTTGCCCGCCTTGTCGAGCACCACGGTGCCGTCCGGGACCGGCAGGATCAGGTCCTCGCCGTCCTTGCCGGAGCGGTTGCCGCCCTCGCCGGGCTTGCCGTTGGTGGCCTTGCGGTGCGGGGAGTGGTGGTAGTCGAGCAGCGTGGTGACCGACTGCTCCACGGTCAGGATGACGTCACCGCCACGCCCGCCGTTACCGCCGTCCGGGCCGCCCAGCGGCTTGAACTTCTCGCGGTGGACGGAGGCACAGCCGTGGCCTCCGTTACCCGCGGCGACATGCAGTTCGACGCGGTCCACGAAGGTGGTCATGGTTCAGTGCCTCCAGAAAGTACGGGTATGTCTAGGTACTAACACGCGAAAGGCGGACCCGCCTTCCCGACCGGGAAGTGAGGTCCGCCTCGCGAAACGCTCGGTGCCGAATCAGCTGATTCAGGCGACCGGAACGATGTTCACGACCTTGCGGCCACGGTGGGTACCGAACTCCACCGCGCCCGGCAGCAGGGCGAACAGGGTGTCGTCGCCGCCACGGCCGACGCCGGCGCCGGGGTGGAAGTGGGTGCCGCGCTGGCGGACCAGGATCTCACCAGCGTTGACGACCTGACCGCCGAAGCGCTTCACGCCGAGCCGCTGGGCATTGGAGTCGCGACCGTTCCGGGTGGACGATGCGCCCTTCTTGTGTGCCATGTCTTCTCAGTCCCTTACTTCGCAGCCGTGGGGATCGACGTGACCTTGATCGCCGTGTACTGCTGGCGGTGGCCCTGCCGACGGCGGTAGCCGGTCTTGTTCTTGTAGCGCAGAATGTCGATCTTCTGGCCCTTGTGGTGGTCCACGACCTCGGCCTGGACCTTGATGCCGGCCAGCACCCACGGGTCGCTGGTCACAGCGTCGCCGTCGACAACGAGCAGGGTCGAGAGCTCGACCGTGTCGCCAACCTTGGCAGTGGAAATCTTGTCAACCTCAACGATGTCGCCGACAGCAACCTTGTGCTGGCGACCACCGCTGCGCACGATGGCGTACACGCGGATCTCTCTTTCGCTCGAAGAAACGGCACCCCCGCAGGCCAGCCGCCCGGCATACGCATGGGCGACCTCTCCCGGCCGGCCTAGCGTCCGGGAGGAACAGGTTTACGGGGATGTGGCGGGCTCGATGACACGCCGACGGTCAAGGTTACGGGCCGGGGCCGTAGAGGTCAAACTGGGCGCCCGGCAGCGGCGGCGTACCCGGCGTACGCCTCCGCGATCTGCTCGGCGGACAGGCCGAGGTGCTCCAGGATGGTGTAGCGGCCCGGCCGGGTCTCCGGCGCGAACTCCACGGCCCGGACGAACTCCTCGTCGCTGAAGCCGATCTCCTCGGCCAGCACGGGCAGCCCGTGCCGGCGCAGGCACTCCACGATCAGCCGGGAGCCGTCGTGGTCGCCGCGCAGGTACATGGCGAACGCGGCGCCGAGACCCACCTGTTCGCCGTGCGCGGCGGCCCGGCGCGGGTGGAGCAGGTCCAGCGCGTGACTGATCTCATGGCAGGCGCCCGAGGAGGGCCGGGTGTGCCCGGCTATCGACATGGCGATGCCGGTGAGCACCAGCCCCTCGGACAGCACGGTGAGAAATCCGTCGTCGCCGCAGCCGCCGGGGTGCCGCAGCACCGCCTCGCCGGCCTGGCGGGCCATGGCGGCGGCCAGACCGTCGATCTTCTCGCCGTTGACCCGGTGGTCCAGCTCCCAGTCCGCGACCGCGGAGATGTTGGACAGGGCGTCGCCGATCCCGGAGCGCACGAAGCGCAGCGGGGCCTCGCGGATCACGTCCAGGTCGATGAACAGGGCGACGGGCGCGGGCACTCCGTAGGAGCCGCGCCCCGCGTCGTTGTCCAGGTTGGACACGGGCGAGCAGATGCCGTCGTGCGAGAGGTTCGTCGGTACGACGACCAGGGGCAGGCCGATGCGCGCCGCGGAGTACTTGGCGCAGTCGATGATCTTGCCGCCGCCGATGCCCACGACCGCGTCGAAGTCGCCGGGCTTCATCCGGTCGGCCAGGTCGACCGCCTCGTCCAGGGTGCCGCCGCCCACCTCGAACCAGGCGGCGGCGGGCAGCGCCGGTGCGAGCCGTTCGCGCAGCTGGGCGCCGTAGCCGCGGCTGACGGCGACGGCGAGCCGCCCGGAGTCCGAGATGCGCTGGTCGGCGAGCACGGCCGCCAGATCGTCGAGGGCACCCGCGCGGATGTCCATGACGATCGGCGAGGGGAACAGCCGGGTCAGTACCGGCATGCGATCTCCCGCCCGCGGGCGAGGTCCTCGTGGTTGTCGATCTCGACCCAGTCGACGTCGCCGATGGGCGCCACGTCGATCCGGAAGCCGCGGTCGACCAGCTCCTGGTAGCCGTCCTCGTAGTACAGCTGCGGGTCGCGCTCGAAGGTCGCGCGCAGGGCGTCGGCCAGCTCCCCGGCCGCGTCGCCCTCGATCAGGGTGACGCCGATGTACTCGCCGGTCGCCTCGGCCGGGTCCATCAGCTTGGTGATCCTCGTCATCCCCTTCTCGGGGTCGACGACGACCTTCATCTCCTCGTCCGCCAGCGACTTCACGGTGTCGAGCGCGAGGATGATCTTCTTGCCGTCACCGCGCGCGGCCAGCAGCGTCTCCTCGACGGAGACCGGGTGCACGGTGTCGCCGTTGGCGAGGATCACGCCGTCCTTGAGCGCGTCCCGGCCGCACCACAGGGAGTAGGCGTTGTTCCACTCCTCGGCCTTGTCGTTGTCGATGAGCGTCAGCTTCAGGCCGTACTTCTCCTCGAACTCGGCCTGGCGGGCGTAGACGGCCTCCTTGCGGTAGCCGACGATGACCGCGACCTCGGTCAGACCGATCCGGGCGAAGTTGCCGAGGGTCAGGTCCAGGACGGAGACCGGCTCGGGCCCCTCCTCCGCGCCGACCGGCACCAGGGCCTTGGGCAGGGTGTCCGTGTAGGGGCGCAGTCGCCGTCCGGCGCCGGCCGCCAGCACGAGGCCTATCATCGCGGTTCTCTCCTTCGGTTCGGGGCGCGGGCACAGGGCGCGGTGCCCCGGCCCGCTGAAAATGCGGGTGCGGCCCTCTCCTCGCGGACAGGACCGCACCCAGATGTGCCGGTGACCGGATCAGTCGACGGAGGCCGACTCCGGGGCCGCGGCGGTCTTCTTGGCTGCCGTCTTCTTCGTGGCGGCTGCCTTCTTGGCCGTCGTCTTCTTCGCGGCGGTCTTCTTGGCGGCGGTCTTCTTCGCCGCCGTCTTCTTGGTGGCCGCCTTCTTCGCCGTGGTCTTCTTGGCCGCCTTGCGGGCGGTCTTCTTGGCCGGAGCCTCCTCGGCGGCGGCCTCCTCGGCGGGGGCTTCCGCGACGGGAGCCTCCGCGGCGGGGGACTCGGCAGCGGGGACGACCACGACGGCCGTCTCCTCGGACGCGGTCGGCGCGGCCGCCTGCCGTACCGCACGGCGGCGCGGACGGGCCGGCGCGGCGCTCTCGGCGGGCGCCGGTGCCTCCTCGGCGGCGGGCTCGGCCACCGGGGCCGCGGGCGCGGTCTCGGCGACGGTCACCACGGCGGCCTCGGCACCCGCGGGGGAACCGGCCGGTGCGGACACCTTCCGGGTCGCCCGACGGCGGGTACGGCCCTTCGGCGCCTCCTCGGCGGCCGGGGCCTCGGGGGCGGGGACCACCTGGTCCTCGGCGGCCACCGGCTCGGCCAGCGCCTCGGCGGCCGGTTCGGGCCGCACCGGGCGGGCCGCGGCCTCCTCGGCGGTGACGTCCTGCGCGGTCGGCACGGCGGCCCCCGCGGTGACGTCCTCGGCGGCGGCCTGCTCGGCGTCCTTCGTCCGGGCGGCCTTCCTGGCGGACTTCTCCGCCTTCGGCGCGCCGGCCGGGGCCGATGCGCGGCGGCTCGCCCGGCGGCGGGTACGGCCGCGACCGGCCGCCGCCTCCGCCTCGGCGACGCTGCTGTACAGCTCCTCGTCCGGCGCGAACTCCGGCGCCGTGAGGGCGACCGGCTCGGCGATCTCGGCGGCCACCTCGGCGGCCGTCTCGATCTCCGGCTCGACCGCCTCACCGCTCTCCACGGCGACCGCGGCGGTCTCGTGCACGTGCTCGTGCTCGTGCGGCTGCTCCTGCGCGTCGCCGCCACGGCCGCGCTTCTTGCGCTTGCCGCCGCCACCGGCCGAGCCGGGCTGCTCCATGTGCACGATGACACCGCGGCCGTTGCAGTGCACACAGGTCTCGGAGAAGGACTCCAGCAGGCCCTGGCCGACCCGCTTGCGGGTCATCTGCACCAGGCCCAGCGAGGTCACCTCGGCCACCTGGTGCTTCGTCCGGTCGCGGCCCAGGCACTCCAGCAGGCGGCGCAGCACCAGGTCGCGGTTGGACTCCAGGACCATGTCGATGAAGTCGATCACGATGATGCCGCCGAGGTCGCGCAGCCGAAGCTGGCGCACGATCTCCTCGGCCGCCTCCAGGTTGTTCCTGGTGACCGTCTCCTCCAGGTTGCCGCCCTGGCCGGTGAACTTGCCGGTGTTGACGTCGACGACGACCATCGCCTCGGTCCGGTCGATCACCAGCGAACCGCCGCTGGGCAGCCAGACCTTGCGGTCCAGCGCCTTGGCGAGCTGCTCGTCGATCCGGTAGGTGGCGAAGACGTCCACCTCGGAGGTCCACTTCGACAGGCGGCCCGCGAGGTCCGGGGCGACGTGCGAAACGTACCCGTGGATCGTCTGCCAGGCGTCGTCGCCGCTGACGATGACCTTGGAGAAGTCCTCGTTGAAGATGTCGCGCACGACCCGGACGGTCATGTCCGGCTCGCCGTACAGCAGCGTCGGGGCGTTGCCGTTCTTGGCCTTCTTCTGGATGTCCTCCCACTGCGCCTGGAGCCGCTCGACGTCGCGGCGCAGCTCGTCCTCGCTCGCGCCCTCGGCGGCGGTGCGCACGATGACGCCCGCGTCCTCGGGGACGATCTTCTTGAGGATCGTCTTCAGCCGGGCCCGCTCGGTGTCGGGCAGCTTGCGGCTGATGCCGGTCATGGAGCCCTCGGGGACGTACACGAGGTAGCGGCCCGGCAGGGAGACCTGGCTGGTCAGCCGCGCGCCCTTGTGCCCGATCGGGTCCTTGGTGACCTGTACCAGGACCGACTGCCCGGACTTGAGGGCGGACTCGATGCGCCGCGGGCCGTTGCCCATGCCGAGCGCGCCGAAGTTGACCTCGCCGGCGTACAGCACGGCGTTGCGGCCCTTGCCGATGTCGATGAAGGCGGCCTCCATCGACGGCAGCACGTTCTGCACCTTGCCGAGGTAGACGTTGCCGACGTACGACGTCGACTGCTCCTTGTTGACGTAGTGCTCCACGAGCACGTTGTCCTCGAGGACGCCGATCTGCGTGCGCTCGCCGTGCTGGCGGACGACCATCACGCGGTCGACGGCCTCGCGGCGGGCCAGGAACTCGGCCTCGGTGATGATCGGGACGCGGCGGCGGCCCTGCTCACGGCCCTCGCGGCGGCGCTGCTTCTTCGCCTCCAGACGGGTCGAGCCCTTGATGGACTGCACCTCGTCGGACGGCTCGCTCGGCTTGCGCGGCTCGCGGACCTTGACGACCGTACGCTCCGGGTCGTCGGCGGACGGCTCGCCGTCCACGGCGCTCTCCCCGGCGCGGCGACGGCGGCGACGACGGCGACGGCTGCCGGCGCTGGAGCCGGCCGGCTCCTCGCCGTGCGCCTCCTCGGCGTCCTCTTCCTCCTGCTCGGCGGTGTCCTCGGCGTCCTGCGCGGCCTGCTCGGCGGCCAGTTCCTCGGACTCCTCGCCCTCGCCCTCGGCGGCGTCCCCGCGGCGGCGGCGACGGCCGCCCCGGCGGCGACGGCGGCGCGAGGACGACTCCTCGTAGCCCTCGCCGTCCTCGGCCTCGCCCTCGGCGCCCTCCGGCTCCTCGTCCTCGTCCTCGTCCTCGACGGCGGCCGGGGCGGCCGGGGCCTCCTCGGCCCGCTCGCCGCGGCGGCGGCGACGACGGCGGGAACCGGTCTCGGGGCGCTCCTCGGCGAACTCCTCGCGCTGCGGCTCCGCGGGCTGCTCGGCCTCGACCGGCTCGGCGGCCTCCGCGGCGGCCTCGGCGGCGGCCCGCTCCGGGGTCTGGAAGCGCGGCTCGGCGAACACCGGCGCCTGGAAGACGGCGACGGCCGGACGGGCGGGACGGCGTGCGCCCTCCTCGCCGCCGGCGGAGCGCGCGGGCTCGGAGAAGCCGGAGGCGGGGCGGACGGCCCGGCGCCGGGCCCGGCGCGGCGCGGGGCTCTCGGCGGCCCCGGACACCTCGGCGGCGGCCGGCACGGACTGCGCGGCGGGGGCGGCCTCGGTGGTGTGCGTGGTGACGGGAGCCTCCGGGGTGTGCGCGGCCTCCGCGGGGGCGCTCTCGGGCGCGGTGACCCGGCGGGTGGCGCGGCGGCGGGTGCGCCGGGGGGCGGCGTCCTCGGTGTCCTCGGCGGGGATCGGCGCCTCGGTGGCGGGCTCGGCCGACTCGGTCACGGCCTGCTCGGTCGCGGTCGGCTCGGTCGCGGTCGGCTCGGTCGCGGCCGGCGCATCCTCGGCGGCCTTCGGCGTGCCGGTGGGGGCGGTGGCGCGGCGGGTGGCGCGACGGCGGGTACGGGCGGGGGCGGCCTCGGCCGCGGGCTCCTCCTCGGCCTGCGGGGCCTCGGGAGCGTCCTCGGCGGTGACCCGGACGACGGTCTCGGCGGTCTCGGCGGCTTCGGGCGCACCGGCGGGCGCGGTGGCGCGGCGGGTGGCCCGGCGACGGGTACGGGCGGCGGGCGCGGCCTCTTCGGCGGCCTCCTGAGCGACGGCTTCCGTCTGGCGGGCGACCTCGGCGACGGCCGGTGCGACGGTCTCCGCCTGCTCGACGGCCTCGGCGACCTCGGCGGCGGCGGGCGCACCTGCGGGCGCCGACGCACGGCGCGCGGCACGGCGGCGCGGACGGGCCGCGGGCGCCTCCTCCTCGGCCGTCCCGGCCCCGGCGGCCGGGGTCTGGTCCGCCTCGGCGGCCGGTGCGGCGGTCTCGGTGACCTCGGCGGCGGGCGCGGCGGCACGACGGCTGGTACGGCGGCGCGGACGCGCGGCGGGTGCCTCGGCCTCCGCGGGGGTTTCGGTCACGGCCGGCGCCTCGGTCTCGGCCGGGGTCTCCGCGGCGGCCTCGGCCTCCGCGCCCGGCGTCGCGACGCTGCGGGTGGCCCGACGGCGGGTGCGCCGCGGGGCGGCCTCCTCGCCGACGACGACCTCGCCGCCCTCGGCGACCCCGGCGGCAGCGGCCGGCGCGACGGTCTCCGCGGACTCGGCGGTCCCGGCTGCGGCGGGGGCGCCGGCGGGCGCCGAGGCGCGGCGCGCGGCACGGCGGCGCGGACGGGCGGCGGGTGCGGCCTCCCCCGCCTCCTCGGTCGCCTGCGGGGCGGCCTGGGAAGCCTGGGCAGCGGCGGCGGTCTCCGCCGCCTCCTCGGTGTCCTCCTCGGTCTCCTCCGCGGCCGCTATGGCCGGGACGGTCACCTCGGCGGGCGCCTCCGCGGCGACGGGCGGACCCGCGGGCCGGGAGGCGGCACGGCGACGCCTGCGCGGCGGCAGCGTGTCGCTCGGTGTGTTCAGTTCGGAACCCTCGGTGGGTTCGGTCGGCTCGAGCATGCGGGCTTATCTCCCGTCAGGCTCCCGGGCGCCGCGCCTGGTTCCGGCACCGGCCCGAAGGGGCCGTCCACCGGTGACGTCCGCGGCCCGCGCGATGCGCGATGGCCGCCGTCCGGGGCGCGGGCGCCGCACGGGAGCACTCTGTGTCCTGTCTCGCCGGTTCCGTACGCCTTGTCGGTACGGCCTGGCGAAAGTCTTCTGGTCGGTGCGCTGCCCGACCCAGGTGGCTCCCGAGTACGAGGGCGGCGCTACGACGTCCGTCCTACGCGGAACCTTCCGGCGCCTGCGCCGTCGCGGCGGCAGCCGGTACGGCCTCGGGGGCCTTGGCTGCCTCGCGGTCGGGCGCGAGCGGGTCGGTCACCGTGCCGGTCTCTTCATCGAACAGCCCCTGCGCCAGCCTGGTCACCGCTGCGGGGACCGGCGGCGCCAGGTCGGCCACGGCGCGGAGACCGGACAGGACGTCGTCGGGTCGTACGGCAGGCGTCACGTGCCGAACAACCAGCCGCAGTATCGCACAGGGCTGGTCGTTCGGCCCATCAGCCGGTGCGCCGTACGCCTGAAGGCTCGCCACGGCCGGGCGGGCGTCGAAGGTGCGCACGCCGTTCTTGGTCATGCGCTGCACCTCCACGGACCCGGCCCCGTTGAAGGCCCCGACCGCGCGCTCGGCGTCGGCCGGATCGACTCCGGCGAGCCTGAGCTCCCAGACGGAGGCCGTCAGCCGGTCGGCGAGACCCGAGGTGTGCGCCTCGACCGCGTCGACGATGTCGAGCCCGGCGGGCAGCGACTCGTCGAGGAGGACGCGCAGTTTCTCGGGGTCGCGCGGCGCGGTGAGCGCGATCTCCAGGTACTCCGCCTCACTGCCGGTGCCGGTGGGTGCGGCATTGGCATACGACACCTTCGGGTGCGGCGTGAATCCGGCCGAGTACGCCATGGGCACCTCGGCGCGGCGCAGCGCACGCTCGAAGGCGCGCTGGAAGTCTCGGTGGCTGGTGAACCTCAGGCGGCCGCGCTTGGTGTAGCGCAGTCGGATGCGCTGCACCGCGGGTGCGGGCGGCGGGCCTTCGGGCTGTCGCTTGCCCAGTGTCCTGATCCTTCGTGAGAGCGGTCGTACTTCTCTCAAGAGTACGTGCCGCGGCGCCGTGAGGTTCCCGCCGTGTCGGCCGGCAGCGGGACGGCCACGGACGGCTACTCTCCCTTTTGCTGACTTTGCCCCCTTCTGAACGCTGCCCCGGAGGGTACGACGGCGGAGAACCGTGGCCGGCGCCTGCTCAGGACCCTCACCTTCTGGCTGCGTCCTGCGTTCACGCTGCGGGTGCTGGGCCGCTTCCAGCGGGTCGCGGGCTTCGACCGCTCCATGGCCCTCGCCTCCAGCGCCCTGACCGCGCTGGTGCCGCTGGTGATCCTGGGCGCGGCGGTGGTGACCAGCGTCGGATCGTACGACGTGGCACGGCGGCTGATCACGCGGTACGGCCTGACGGGCGAGGGCGCCGCGGCGGTCGACGCGCTCTTTGCGCCCGAGCAGGAGAAGGCGAACGTCAGTGTCCTCGGCGTGCTGTTCCTCGCGGTCTCGGCGCTGAGCTTCACCCGAGTCCTGCAACGCCTGTTCGAGCAGACCTGGGAGCTGAGGTCCCTCAGTGTGCGCAACACCCGCAACGGTCTGGGCTGGCTGCTCTCCGGCGCCTGCTACGTGGCGGTGAGCGCCCTGATCCAGGCGCTGCCGAGCGAGAGCCGGGCGCATCTGCTGAGCGTGGCGGTCGAGTTGCCGGTGACCGCGGTCTTCCTCGTCTGGACCGGCGTCCTGCTGTCCGCCCGCCGGGTCGCCTGGCGGGACCTGGTCCCCTTCGGGGTCACCGGCGCCGTGGCCATCGGGGCCTACTCCGTGGGCGCCACCCTCTACCTCCCCCACCTCTTCAACGCCTCGGCCCAGCGCTACGGCGTCGTCGGCGCCGTCTTCGCGATGATCTCGGCCCTCTTCGCGGTGATGCTCTGCATCGTCGGCGCCTCCGTGGTGGGCCGCGAGATCCGCGACGAGCTGACCCGCATCTCCCACGGCGAGCGCACCCCCGACGACGAGGTCCACCGCCAGTGGAACGACGTTGTCGCCCGGACCCGCTCCCGCTGGCGCTCGGTCCGCCGCCACGTGGTCCGGCATGACACGGACACTCCGCCCGACCGCTGAGCCCGGTCGCCGCGGCGACGCGGATCCGCTGGGCCGCCCCCTGGTGGTGAGCCCCGCCTCGGGGGTTCAGGATGGAGACAGCGGCGGATCAGACGGCAAGACGGTGATCATGCGGTCGGACTGGTACTGGTCATGCATTCCACTCGGCGACCGGTCCGTGGACGCAGGAACGCCGGGGTGAGGAAGGCTGCCATGACCACAGAGGCCGAACTGCTCAAATCCGACGATCAGCGGCTCGAGGAACTGTTCCGCAAGAGTCCGGCAGGCGAGATCCCCAGGGGCCCGATGGAGGGCCTGGCGATCTTCCCCGTGGCCGGACGTGCGGGAGCCTGGCTGCTTGCCGGCCTCCTGAACCTGACCGTGTGGCGAGGCAAGGTCTTCAGCCCGGACGGCTACCTCAGCAACCGGCTCACCGCGCTGGACATCCTGTCCATCGCCGCCATGGTCCGGCCCGGCCCGAGCCGTCTGGACGACCAGGAGTGCATCGTCATCGACTACTCCCACACCTCCTTGGTGTGCGGAGGCGTGCGCGACGAGCTCCGTCAGGTCGGCCCGCACCTGTACCTGGGCCTGATCTGGCTGGCCGGCCGCAAGATCGGCTGGTTTACGCTGCGCGACCCGGACAGCGCGGACAACAGCGACGCATAGCACCAGCCGCACCGAAATCCCGGTGCCCTCATCACCGGCGTCGAAGCGCCCGCGGCGACAGGGCGGCCTCCCCGCGGACACTCGGCGAGACCCCGTAGCACGTCGGTTGTCCGGTCCGCGGGTGAGCGTTCGGCGCCGTGCCGACATCGCGAGAGGTCATGACCTTGTCTCCCTCCATGGATCGCCCTCACGGAGCCGCACACGACGCGCCGCGCGGCTCGGCACCGGCCAAGCTCTCCCGGCACCGGACGCTCGCCGCCCTGACGGCATCGGCCACCATGGCGCTGGCCTTGCCGGGACTCCTTGCCGCCGAGCCCCCCAGCACACCGACAGCGTTGCACGGAACCGTCACCAGCGCGGGAGCACCGCTGTCCCACGCCGACGTCACTCTCTTCACCGGAGACCGGCAAGGCGTCCGGGAACTGGGGCGTGCCGTGACCGACGCCGGCGGAGCCTTCCGGATCCGGGCCACCCGGCCCGCGGGCTCGGTGCTGTACGTCGACGCCACGCCCCACGGCGACCGGTCGCTGCGCCTGCGCTCCGTCGTCGGGTTCGGCTCCGGAGGCGGCGTCGCCCGGCGCTCCGAGTCCGCTGTCACGGTGAACGAGCTCACGACCGTCGCCGCCTCCTACGCCCTGGCCCAGTTCACCGACTCCCACGGCATCACCGGGCCGAGCCCTGGCCTGGAAAACGCCGCGGCCACGTCCTACAGCCTCGCCGACCCGGCGTCCGGCAGACCTGGCAAGGTCGTCACCGACCAGGACAACGGCAGCAGGAACGACACCCTCGCCACCCTCGGCACCTTGGCCAACCTCGTCTCCCTCTGCGCACCGGCCGCGGACACCGGGCGATGCCACGACCTGCTGCGCCTGGCGACACCACAGCACGGAAGCGCTCCCGCCGACACGGCACAAGCCGTGCTCGACCTCGCCCGCAACCCGCGACTTGCCACCGGCAAGCTGTACGCCCTGACCCGGCAGGCCCACACCTACAGCCCCGCGCTCACCGCGGCACCGGCGGCCTGGGTCCTGGCCCTGCACTACACCGCCCCCGATGTCTACGCCCCCGGCCGGATGGCCATCGACGCCAAGGGCAACGTCTGGGCCTCCAACAACTGGCTGCCCGGAACGCGGAACCCCAGCCCTTACGTCACCGTGCAGGACCCGGTGGGCAACCCCACTCTGAACAGCCCCATCAGCGGCGGCGGCATGAAGGCGGGCGCCTGGGGCATCGCCATCGACCACGAGGGCGCCGTGTGGGTGCCCAGCTACGCCGGCAACGCCATGGCGAAGTACTCACCGTCAGGAAGGCCGCTGTCGCCCGGCACGGGGTTCGAGAACGGCGACCTGAACCACCCCCAGGGCACCGCGGTCGACCAGAAGGGCAACATCTGGATCGCCAATTTCTACGGCCTGAAAGGCAACCGCGGCCAGGGAAGCGTGATCGTCTATCCCCACGGGGACCCCTCGAAAGCGATCACCATCAAGGGCGGCGGCCTCGACCACCCGTTCTCCCTCCAGATCGACGGCTACGGCCGGGCCTGGGTCAGCAATGCCCGCCTCAACGGGGCAGCGCTTCTGGACAGCCGCGTGCCCAAGGGCCACGTCGGCGGGAGCGTCACCGTGATCGGACCCGACTTCAAGCCGACCTCGTTCTCCCCCGTCAAGGACGACTCGCTCGACTGGCCTCTCGCCCTGGCCGTCGACTCCAGGAACAACGTCTGGGTGCCCAGCTTCGTCAGCAACTCGGTCACCGAGATCGCGCCGAGCGGAAAGGTCGCGGGCGTCTACAAACTGCCGACGGCCACCGCTCCCTGGTCCGTGGCCATCGACGGATCGGACCGCGTATGGGTCGCCGGCTTCGGCACCCCCTCCGTCTCCGTCCTGTGCGGCGTGCACACCAGCGCCTGCCCGCCCGGCTCCTCCACCGGTTCGCTGCTGTCACCGCCGCACGGCTACCGCAGCAACTCCATCCAGCACCTCACCGCGATCCAGCTCGACCAGTCCGGCAACGTCTGGCTGGCCAACAACTGGTCCAAGCTCGTTCCCCCCACCGGCGGCAACGGCCTGGTCGAACTCATCGGAGTCGCCACACCTGTCTGCACACCTCTGACCCCGCTACCCGTCCGCCCATCCTCGACCAGCCCGACCACCTGTCCCGCCGGAACCAGCACACAGCCCGGATGACACCACGGGCCACCCGAACCGGCCTATGCCCCAGGGGCGCCGACAGACCTGCGTTCTCGACTGTCAAGGGCGGCAGCTTCTCGCCGCGCGTCAACGTTGGCCGCAGTCGGGCGCTCTCAGCGGTCCGCCTGGTTGACGAAATAGCCCACGACAAGAAGCACGCCGAGGACGCCCACCCCGAAGAGTCCGAGGACCGCCCAGATCCCCTTGCCGTCCATCGCAGAGCGCACCCCACCGGCGAAGCCTCCGACGGACATACACATGCCCAGAACGACGGACCGTGAACTCCGGGGCTTCAACCAGTGCCGCAGCTCTGGGCGGCGGCGCCCCGACGTGGGTGGGCCGGCAGAGTGCGTCATCGGTACCTCACCTTTCCCGGTTCGCCCGGAGCATCCACGTGCGTGTCGCCCGGTGCCTTGGGCGCTTCGGGCGTGTAGTAGAAGTCGATGCCGGTCGCGATCACTGCGACCGGCGCGCCGAATATCTTCTCGCCAGCCTTGCCGATCGTGTTGATGAACGTGGGGCGATGGTGCTTTCCGCGTACATCGCTCAGGAGCGCTCCCTTCGAGAGGTGCTTGCTGGCCTCGCCACCCGCCGCGGAGGGGGCACCGCCGATCAGGCCCTGTATCGCACCGTTGACGTCTCCACGCAAAAGCGCCTCGCCACCGTCCATCCAGGAGCGGTAGCTGAGGAACTCGGCGACGGGCTTGATGGTGCCGCTGCCCCATTTCGCGGGCGGCGTGTACTCCTCCGTGTCCGTCTTGCTCTGCAGTTCCAGACGGGCGTCGGTTTTGGCGTCCTTGAGGGAGCCGTAGTACGTGCTTCCGAACTTGTGCCTGTTCTTGGTGAGTTGCCTCAGGCCCCAGGAGCAGGTCGAGTCCGCTTCCGCAGCCTGGCCGAGGATGAGATCGATGCGGCGCTGCAGTGCGTCGAGGTCGTCCTGCGTCACCACGACCTGTGGATCCCCGTGCGACATGCGAGGGGGCTGTGGGCTACGCGCCAGCGAGCCGTCGGTGTGAATCGTGATGCCCTCGGGCGGGCTCTCACAGAGACTCTTCAGGTCATCCCTGGCCGCCTTGATCTTGTCGTGCGCGGAACTCAGAAGGTTTCCGATGGACTCTGCCTCGGTGACGGCATCTGTGAACTCGTCACACACCCGAACGACGAACGCCTTGGTGACGGTGGCGTTCTCGCCCTTCCACCCGGTGCCTTGCGCCAGACTGCGCATGTCCCCAGCCTCTTTGGCCGCCTTCTTCAGCAAGGCCGTCGTAGCAGCCCAGTCGTCAGCCGCCGACTGCAGCGACGAGAGATTGACGTGAAGAAGCTCTTCAAAAGTCGGCATCGGTCCCCCTGTCGTCCACGGCGTCGTCGCCGTTTCCTTCCGGACGGTCCCAGTCCACTTGCGGGACCTCGTCTTCCGCACACACCGGCCGGCCGTCACATGACAGGGCCTTCCGCCTTCGGTATCCGGGGCACCTCGTCATCCGAGGGGGGCGACGGCACGTCCAGATACTGGGAGATCCTGGAGGCGCTGAGCTGTGTGGCAATGAACTCATCGTCCCGTCGCGACGACTTCACCGAGTAGTCCAGATGGTTGGATATTTGAGCACAAGCGTCGAGCAGCACCTGCAACTGTGCTCGCCAACCCCCGTCGGCCTCGGTCAACGCCGCACCTATGTCGAACCCATCGTTCTCCAGGCTTTTCGCGGCCGCCTCGCTGTGAGACTGGGCATGCTTGCCAGCGCTCGACAGATGCTGGTGCAGCAGGAATGCGGCATGGCCGATCTCCCCCATGTCGTCGTACTTGACGACCAAGTCCGCCCGACTAGGCGACGGCCCGCCTGAATCCGCCCCGTCCAGCCGCATCCGAGCCTTGGCCTTCAGCTGGGCCCACTCTTGATCGAACGACAAATCTTCACGCCCCGTAACCTCATCGATCAGATGAAACTACCCATCTCAAGAGGGTCAGTGGCGATCAGTCACGGTAAGAGCGCGTTAGAGGAGTGCTTGCATCGGGAGCTGAATCGCGGACGCTTGGGGCATGTCAGCCACATCGCTGACTCCGCCGATTCAGCCCTCACCGATCACCTTGAGGCCCTGGGCCGATGGGCAGGCCGTCGGGCGGAGACAGGACTGAGCCCCTCCGTTGGCGAGGAAGTGGCTTAGGCTGCACACGCTCTACCGGCGCCGAGGGCGCCAGCGGGCGAGGGGCCGAAGCGCCGGCTGCAACCAGTGCAGCCGCCGCCACCTCCTCGCTCACCCCTCGAGCGCCCCCTCACCTCAATGCGTGTGCCCGCTCGAAGCCGGTGTCGGGCCCGCGTTCTTGACCGTCAGCGGGAGCAGCTTCTTGCCCGTCGGGCCGATCTGGATGTGGGTGTCCATCTGGGGGCAGACGCCGCAGTCGAAGCACGGGGTCCAGCGGCAGTCCTCGACCTCGGTCTCGTCGAGGGCGTCCTGCCAGTCCTCCCAGAGCCAGTCCTTGTCCAGGCCGGAGTCGAGGTGGTCCCAGGGGAGGACCTCCTCGTAGGTGCGCTCGCGGGTGGTGTACCAGTCGACGTCCACGCCGTGGGCGGCGAGGGCCTTGTCGGCGCAGGCCATCCAGCGGTCGTAGGAGAAGTGCTCGCGCCAGCCGTCGAACCGGCCGCCGTCCTCGTAGACCGCGCGGATGACGTCGCCGATCCTGCGGTCGCCGCGGGACAGCAGGCCCTCCACGATGCCGGGCTTGCCGTCGTGGTAGCGGAAGCCGATGGAACGGCCGTACTTCTTGTCGCCGCGGATCTTGTCGCGCAGCTTCTCCAGGCGCGCGTCCGTCTCCTCCGCCGACAGCTGCGGGGCCCACTGGAAGGGGGTGTGGGGCTTGGGGACGAAGCCGCCGATCGAGACGGTGCAGCGGATGTCGTTGGACCCGGAGACCTCCCGGCCCTTCTGGATGACGTGGGTCGCCATGTCGGCGATCTGGAGCACGTCCTCGTCGGTCTCCGTGGGCAGACCGCACATGAAGTACAGCTTCACCTGGCGCCAGCCGTTGCCGTAGGCGGTGGCGACCGTGCGGATCAGGTCGTCCTCGGAGACCATCTTGTTGATGACCTTGCGCATGCGCTCGGAGCCGCCCTCGGGGGCGAAGGTCAGTCCGGAGCGGCGGCCGTTGCGGGTCAGCTCGTTGGCCAGGTCGACGTTGAAGGCGTCCACGCGGGTGGAGGGCAGCGAGAGGCCGATCTTGTCGTCCGTGTAGCGGTCCGCGAGGCCCTTGGCGATGTCGCCGATCTCCGAGTGGTCCGCCGAGGACAGGGAGAGGAGGCCGACCTCCTCGAAGCCCGTCGCGTTCAGGCCGCGCTCCACCATGTCGCCGATGCCCGTGATCGAGCGCTCGCGCACCGGACGGGTGATCATGCCGGCCTGGCAGAAGCGGCAGCCGCGGGTGCAGCCGCGGAAGATCTCCACCGACATGCGCTCATGGACGGTCTCGGCGAGCGGCACCAGGGGCTGCTTGGGGTAGGGCCACTCGTCCAGGTCCATGACGGTGTGCTTGGAGACCCGCCACGGCACGCCCGACCGGTTCGGCACCACACGGGCGATCCGGCCGTCCGGGAGGTACTCGACGTCGTAGAACGCCGGGATGTACACCCCGCCCGTCCTGGCCAGCCGGAAGAGGACCTCCTCGCGGCCGCCGGGGCGGCCCTCGGCCTTCCACTCCCGGATGATCCGCGTCATGTCCAGCACGGCCTGCTCGCCGTCGCCGATGACCGCCGCGTCGATGAAGTCGGCGATCGGCTCCGGGTTGAACGCCGCGTGGCCGCCGGCCAGGACGATCGGGTCGTCCTCGGTGCGGTCCTTGGACTCCAGCGGGATGCCGGCCAGATCGAGCGCGGTGAGCATGTTCGTGTAGCCCAGCTCCGTGGAGAAGCTGAGGCCGAACACGTCGAAGGCGCGGACCGGGCGGTGGCTGTCCACCGTGAACTGCGGGACGCGGTGCTCGCGCATCAGCGCCTCCAGGTCCGGCCACACGCTGTACGTGCGCTCGGCGAGGACGCCGTCCTGCTCGTTCAGCACCTCGTAGAGGATCATGACGCCCTGGTTGGGCAGACCGACCTCGTACGCGTCCGGGTACATGAGCGCCCAGCGGACGTCGCACTCGTCCCAGTCCTTGACGGTGGAGTTGAGTTCTCCGCCTACGTACTGGATCGGCTTCTGCACGTGCGGGAGCAGAGCTTCGAGCTGCGGGAAAACCGACTCGACAGGCATCTCGCGAACCTTCATGAGCTGACAGGGGGGACCATCCAGCCTAACCCGCCCGCGGACCTCCTCCGAACGGTCAGCCCGGCCAGCGCTGCGCGGCCTTGTGCCACCGCTTCGGCAGTTCGGCCTCGGAGGCCGCCGCCCGCGCCTCCTCCCTGCCGTAGAGCACCCCGTAGGGGAACGCGCTCTCCCCTGCGGCATGGGCCACCGCGGCCAGCTCGCGCAGGGCCCGGCGGGCCATGACGCTGTCCTGGTGGTCGCCGAGGAGGGTGGTGAGGGACTTCATGGCGGCGGTGAGATCGCGGGCGCGGGCGCCGAGGGCGGGGGTGGCGGCCTCGGCGACGTACCGGATGCGCTTGGCCCTCTTGCGGGCCTCGTGCAGGGCGAGGTCGCGCTCCGTGCCGGGCGGCAGGGCCAGCGCCCGCTCCACGAGGGTGGTGAGCTTCGCGAGGTCCTTGCGTACGGCCTTGCCGAGCCCCTTCTTCGGCTTCCGCGCGGCCGCCCTGCGCAGCGGCGGGTCCGCGAGCAGGGCGTCCAGGGTGTTCAGCAGGGCGAGGTGCCGGGGGGAGTCCAGGACGCCGGCGAGGTGGGCGTGGGCGCCGGCTCCTGCGGCCCGCGCCCAGGAGGCGAGGCGCGCGCGGGCGGGGCCGGTGGACAGGTCGGCCGGGAGGGCGTCGAGGGCCGTGGTCAGCCGCTCGGCCAGCACCTCCTGGTCGCGGTCCACGCCCAGCTCGCCCGCGAGCCACTTCAGCTCGGCGGCGAGGGGCTCGGTCGCGGCGCGGTCGAGGACGGTGCGGAAGGCGCGCAGGGCGGAGCGGGCGCGGCGGGTGGCGACCCGCATCCGGTGCACGGCGTCGGGGGTGCCGAGGCGGACGGCCGGGTCGAGGCGGACCAGGGCGTCCCGCTGGGCGCGGAGGTAGGCGAGGACGTGGTCGCCCGCGGTGACCGGCTCGGCAAAGGTGACGGGCGGGCGGCGCAGGCCCCCGGTCTGTTCGAGGGCGCGGGCCAGTTTGGAGGGCGAGGCGGACGGCCGTACGCCCGCCCTGGCCAGCCGTTTCTCCACCTGGTCGAGGAAGGCGGGGTCTCCCCCGTCGGCCAGCTCGATCTCGATCTCGGTCCACTGGGTGGTGCCGCCCGGAGCGGTGAGCCGCTCGGCGGTCACGGCGTCCACGCTCGCCTCGGCCAGCAGGGTGCCGTCCGCGTCCACCAGATGGCGTACGTCGCGGGCGGAGCGCAGCCGGACCAGCGGGACCAGCTCCGCCTCCCGGACCCGTGAACGGACCAGGGCGGCGAGTTCTCCGGGCAGGGTGTCGGAGAGCGGGGCGCGGATCTCGTCGCGGACGCCGGGGGCGACCGGAAGCTTGAGATGCCAGCCGGCGTCCGAGCCGCCGGTGCGGCGGCGCAGGGTGAGCGAGGCGGCGGCGAGGCGCTGGTCGGCGGTGTCGTAGTAGGTGGCGTCCAGCTCGACCAGGCCCTTGTCGAGTACGGCCGCCACCCCGCCGACGCCGGTCAGGTCGGGCAGCCCGCTGCCATCGGATGCGTACGTGCGCTCGATCTCGCGTTTCGTCTCCGCCATGAACCGAATCTAGTGCGCGCCGGGCGGGTACGGCAGAGGGCGCCCCCGCGGGGACGCCCTGTGCCGGGTGGTGGGTTCTCACGCCGACATCGGCCGCTGCACCTTGATCGATTGCAGGAGCCCCACGGCCACCCACACCGCGAACATCGACGATCCGCCGTACGACACGAACGGCAGCGGCAGACCGGTGACCGGCATGATGCCGAGGGTCATGCCGATGTTCTCGAACGACTGGAAGGCGAACCAGGCCACGATCCCCGCGGCCACGATGGTGCCGTACAGCTCCGTCGAGTCCCGCGCGATCCGGCAGGCGCGCCACAGGATGACGCCGATCAGGAAGATGATGAAACCGGCGCCCAGGAAGCCCAGTTCCTCGCCCGCGACCGTGAACACGAAGTCGGTCTGCTGCTCGGGCACGAACTGGCCGGTGGTCTGCGAGCCGTGGAACAGCCCGGCGCCGGTCAGTCCGCCGGAGCCGATGGCGATGCGGGCCTGGTTGGTGTTGTAGCCGACGCCGGCCGGGTCGAGGTCCGGGTTGGCGAAGGCCGCGAAGCGGTTGATCTGGTACTGGTCCAGGATGTGCAGCTGCCAGATGGCGAGGCAGCCCACCACCCCGGCGGCGAGCAGCCCGAACACCCAGCGGTTGGAGGAGCCGGAGGCGAGCAGCACGCCCAGGATGATGGCCACCATCGCCAGCACCGAGCCGAGGTCCGGCATCAGCAGCAGGATCATGCAGGGCACGGCGGCCAGGCCGAGCGACTGCGCCACCGTGCGGTGGTCCGGGAACGGCTTGTCGCCCGCGTCCACCCGCGCGGACAGCAGCATCGCCATGCCGAGGATGATGGCGATCTTGAGGAACTCGGCGGGCTGGACGGAGAAGCCGCCGATCACGATCCAGTTCCGCTGGCCGTTGATCGTCGCGCCGAGCGGGGTGAGCACCACCAGGGCGAGCAGGACCGAGGCGCCGTAGAGGATCGGCACCGCGTTGCGCAGGGCGCGGTGGCCCAGCCAGAGGGTGGCGAGCATCAGGGCGAACCCGATGCCCAGGTTCACCAGGTGCCGCTCCAGGAAGAAGTACGGGTCTCCCTGGTTGATCTCGGTGCGGTTGCGGGTCGCCGAGAAGACCAGCAGCGAGCCGATCAGCGACAGGGCGAGCGCGGCCAGCAGTATCGGCCAGTCCAGGCGCCGCGCCAGCGAGTCGCGGGCGAAGATCCTGGTCCAGCCGGCCCGCGCGGGTCCGTACCCGGAGACGGAGAAGCTGTTCACGCCGGTCATGAGGGCATCCTCCGGCTTCCCCGCTTGCGGCGCGGGCGCCTTCGGGTGTTGCTGTTGCCGTTCGTGTTCGTGGGTGGCGCGGTGCCGGCGGGCTGCTGGTCGCCGCCATTGCTCGGGTTGTTCTTCTGGGCGGCCTCGGTGTCCTTCGCCGGGTCCCTGGGGATGGCCGGGGCGGCGATGGTGCCGTCCGCGCGGACCTTGGGCAGGGTCTGCTGCGGCTGGGGCAGCAGCGCCTTCCCGGTGTCGATGGAGCCGTCGCCCTGGACGCCGTAGAGCGCGCTGTAGATGTTGCGCACGGCCTCACCGGAGGCTCCGGAACCCGTACCGGCCTGGGCGATCGTCATGATCACCGTGTAGTCCTTGGAGTAGGTGGCCATCCAGGAGGTGGTCTGCTTGCCGTAGACCTCCGCCGTACCGGTCTTGCCGTGCAGCGGGATCTTGTCCTGCGGCCAGCCGCTGAACTTCCAGGCGGCCGTACCGCGGGTGATGACGCCCGCGAAGGCGTCGTCCATGCCCTTGAGGGTGGCCTGGGTGACCGGCAGCTTGCGCTCGACCTTCGGCTTGATCTCCTGGACGGTCTTGCCGTCGGGGCTGATGATCGCCTTGCCGATGGTCGGGACGTACTCGGTGCCGCCGTTGGCGACGGCGCCGTAGATCATCGCCTCCTGTATCGGCGTGACGAGGGTGTCGCCCTGGCCGATGGAGTAGTTGATCTCGTCACCCTCGCGCATCTTGTCGCCTTCGAGGCAGTTCTCGTAGGCGATCTTCTCGACGTACGTGCCGTCCTTCTTGCCGGTCCTGCACCAGGAGTCCTTGTTGGCCTTCCAGTAGTCCAGCTTCCACTGGCGGTCCGGGACGCGGCCGCCCACCTCGTTCGGCAGGTCGATGCCGGTCGGCTTGCCGAGGCCGAACTGGTGGGCGGTCTTGAAGAAGTAGTCCTTCGGCTGCCCCTTCTTGGGGTTGATGCCGCCGTCCTTCTTCCACTCCTTGTCGGCGATGCCGTAGAAGACGGTGTCGCAGGAGACTTCCAGGGCGCGGCCCAGCGAGATGTCGCCGAAGTTCTCGCCCTCGAAGTTCTTGAAGACCTGGTTGCCCACCCGGTAGTCGCTGGTGCACGGGTAGCCGCCGTTCCACGCGTATCCCGCCTGGACGGCGGCGGCCGTGGAGACCACCTTGAAGGTCGAGCCGGGCGCGGCCTGACCCTGTATGGCCCGGTTGAGCAGCGGGTAGTCGGAGTCCTTGCCGGTGAGGGCCTTGTAGTCCTTGGCGGAGATGCCGCCCACCCAGGCGTTCGGGTCGTACGTGGGCGCGGAGGCCATGGCGACGATGCGGCCGGTCTTGGCCTCCATGACCACGACGGCGCCGGAGTCGGCCTTGTAGTTCTCGCCGGTGATGGAGTCGTACTGGGTGCGGGCGGCCTTCATCGCCTTGTCCAGTTCGTACTCGGCGACACGCTGGACGCGGGAGTCGATGCTGGTGACCAGGTTCGAACCGGGCTGGGCGGCGTCCGACTTGGCCTTGCCGATGACCCGGCCGAGGTTGTCCACCTCGTAGCGGGTCACGCCGGCCTTGCCGCGCAGCTCCTTGTCGTACTCCCGCTCCAGGCCCGAGCGGCCGACCATGTCCGAGCGCAGGTAGGGCGAGCTGGTGTCCTTGGCCTTCTGGATCTCGTCGTCGGTGACCGGGGAGAGATAGCCGAGGACCTGCGCGGTGTTGGACTTGCCGGGGCTCGGGTAGCGGCGCACGGCCTCGGGCTCGGCGGTGATGCCGGGGAAGTCCTCGGAGCGCTCGCGGATCTGCAGGGCCTGGCGGGGCGTGGCCTTGTCGGTGATCGGGATCGGCTGGTACGGCGATCCGTTCCAGCACGGCTGGGGGGTCTTGGCGTCGCAGAGGCGGACCTTCTGCATGACGTCCTCGGTCGGCATGCCGAGGACCCCGGCCAGCTTGGTCAGGACCGCCTTGCCGTCGTCCTTCTGCTTCAGCAGGTCGGTACGGGAGGCGGAGACCACCAGCCGCGTCTCGTTGTCCGCGAGGGGCACGCCGCGGGCGTCCAGGATCTCGCCGCGCACGGCGGGCTGGACGACCTGCTGGACGTGGTTGCCCGACGCCTCCTTCTGGTACTGGGCGCCCTCCCGGATCTGGAGGTACCACAGCCGGCCGCCGAGCGTGCCGAGCAGGGAGAGGACGAGGATCTGGATCACGACGAGCCGGATCTGGACCCGTGGGGTCCGGCCGGTCTCGGGGATGTTGGTCACTGCGGGCTGCTCCCCCTCTCAGCGCACGGACGTCCGGACGCGCGGCACGTGTGTGCGACCGGACCGCGCGCGTACGAATGATGAACGATCAGTCTGTGAGCCCGCGTTCCGCGACAGCTGACCCGTTCGAGTGAATTGTCCCGGTTCACCGGGGGCCTGACGCGCGTTCACAGGCGCTTGACCCCCTTGATCCGGCCGACCCGCGCGGAGCGGGTGCGGGCCTTCGCCTTGAGCGCGCCGAGGCCGCCGCGCTGGCTGCCGATGCGCAGCCCGGTGCCGGAGGACAGCCAGCCGGAGGAGATGTCGGCCGCCTTGGCGCTGGTGGCGGTCTCGGCCAGCGGGTCGTGCTCGCCGCGGCGGGCCAGCCACATCACCGCCGGGACCACGAAGGGGGCCAGCAGCAGGTCGTACAGGGCGGCCGAGATCAGCAGGCCGGGCAGCCCGACGTGGCGGGCGGCGGTGTCGCCGACCAGGGCGCCGACCCCGGCGTACAGCAGTGTGGAGCCGATCGCGGCGACGACGACCACGGCCATCGGGCCGGTCGCCGACCGCAGCCGGCCGTGGTCCGGCTTGACCAGCCCGGCGAAGTAGCCGGTCACGCAGAGCACCAGGGCGTAGCGGCCGGCCGCGTGGTCCGCGGGCGGGGCCAGGTCGGCCAGCAGACCGGCGGCGAACCCGACGAGGGCGCCCCCGACATGGCCGTAGACCATGGCCAGGCCGAGGACGGTCAGCAGCAGCAGATCGGGGACGGCGCCCGGCAGATGGAGGCGGGCGAGGACGCTCACCTGGATCACCAGGGCGACCACGACCAGCGGCACGGAGAGCAGGATCCGGTTGACACGCATGGGGGTTGGGCTCCTACGGCTGGACGTCGGTCTGCGGTTCGCCGGACGGGGACGGGCCGCCCGACGACTGGTCGCCCTGTGACCGGTCGCTCTGCCCGCCGCCCGAGCCGGTGCCCGCGGACGGGGTCACCGTGACCGTCACGGTGGGCGTCGGGACCGGCTTGGGCTTGGCGGGCAGGACCTCGTCGCGCGGGTCCTTCTTCGGCGCCTGGACGACCACGCCGACGACGTCCAGCTTGGTGAAGCTGACGTACGGGGTGACGTACAGGGTGCGGGTCAGGCCGCCGCCGGAGGGGTCGACACGCGAGACCACGCCGACCGGCACGCCGGGCACGAACGGCTTGTCGGACTCCGAGCCGAAGGTGACCAGGCGGTCGCCCTTCTTCACCTCCGCCTTGCCGTTGAGGAGCTGGACGCGCAGCGGGCGGTCGCCCTGCCCGGAGGCGAAGCCGAGTTCGTCGGTGCCCTCCATCCGGGTGCCGACGGTGAAGTCGGGGTCGTTGGCGAGCAGCACCGTGGAGGTGTCGGGCCCGACCGTGGTGACCCGGCCGACCAGGCCGTCGGCGTTGAGGACCGTCATGTCCCGCTTGATGCCGTCGCTCGCGCCGGCGTCGATGGTGATGGTCCAGGAGAAGCCCTGCGCCGACCCTATGGCGATGACCTGGGCGCCCTTGATGCCGTACTGGCCCTCGCCCGCGAGCTTCAGCATGCCGTCGAGCTGCTTGAGCCGGCTGCGGTCGCGGTCGTCGCTGCCGAGCTTCGCCTTGAGGGCCGCGTTCTCCTTCTCCAGCGTGGCGAGTCTGCTGTGCCGGGAGCCCGAGTCGCGGATCGCGGAGACGGCGTTGCCGACCGGGTCGACCGCCGAGGACAGTCCGTCCTCCACCGGGCCGAACACGGTGGCCGCGACCTGCCGGGCACCGTCGACCGGGGAGTTCCGGCCCCCTCGGATATCCACGGTGATCAACGCGAACGCGACGGCGATCAGCAGGACCAGGAGCAGCCGGCTCTCTTTGGTGTCCCTCACGTGCGGCGGCCGTGCCCTTCCTCGAGTAGGAATTCGTGGGACCCCCCGGAAAAAGCGCGAAAGGTGCGGCGCAAATCCAAGCAGCCCATGGGGTGGAGCTTTGGGGGAGCTTATGCCTCTATACCAACGATCCGCCGTACGAGAGGAGAACGTCTCGTACGGCGGAATCGATGCGCCGTGTCATCGACGCGGCTGGGCGTCCAGAACCTGCTGGAGCGCCTCGAACTCCTCGACGCACTTCCCGGAGCCGAGCGCCACGCTGTCCAGCGGGTCCTCGGCGATGTGGATCGGCATGCCGGTCTCGCGGCGCAGCCGCTCGTCCAGGCCGCGCAGCAGGGCGCCGCCGCCGGTCAGCACGATGCCCCGGTCCATGATGTCGCCGGACAGCTCCGGCGGGCACTTGTCGAGGGTCGTCTTGACCGCGTCCACGATCGCGTTGACCGGTTCCTCGATCGCCTTGCGGACCTCGGCGGCCGAGATGACGACGGTCTTGGGCAGCCCGGACACCAGGTCCCGGCCGCGCACTTCGGTGTGCTCGTCGGAGTCGAGTTCGTACGCGGAACCGATGGTGATCTTGATCTGCTCGGCGGTGCGCTCACCCAGGAGAAGGCTGTACTCCTTCTTGATGTACTGGATGATCGCGTTGTCCAGCTCGTCGCCCGCCACCCGGATGGACTGAGCCGTGACGATGCCGCCGAGGGAGATGACCGCGACCTCCGTGGTGCCGCCGCCGATGTCCACCACCATGTTGCCCGTGGCCTCGTGGACCGGCAGGCCGGAGCCGATGGCCGCGGCCATGGGCTCCTCGATGATGTGCACCTGGCGGGCGCCCGCCTGGGTGGAGGCCTCGATCACCGCGCGGCGCTCGACGCCCGTGATGCCCGAGGGCACGCAGACGACGACGCGCGGGCGGGCCAGATAGCGGCGCTTGTGGATCTTCAGGATGAAGTAGCGCAGCATCCGCTCGGTGATCTCGAAGTCGGCGATGACGCCGTCCTTCAGCGGCCGGACCGCCACGATGTTCCCCGGCGTCCGGCCGATCATCTTCTTCGCTTCGGCGCCGACCGCCAGGATGCCACCGGTGTTCGTGTTGATCGCGACGACGGACGGCTCGTTGAGCACGATTCCGCGACCCCTGACGTACACCAGCGTGTTGGCGGTCCCGAGGTCGACAGCCATGTCACGGCCGATGAACGACATTGAGTTCCCCATCCGGATTCATCTGGCCTTCCTGAGCTTTTGAGGGCATGTCAGGCAGGCGAGGCGGGTGCTGTGACGTGAAGGCTTCCATCGTAAACGCGCCTGCACGAACACTGCGCGAGGGTCATGGCCATTGTCACCAGATGGCGGGCCGCCCCGCTTGTGGAGACGGGCGTTCGGGGGCGCTCGTTCCCTCTATCGCCGGTATCACGCGCGCGTCGGGAAGAAGATCTTCACCTCGCGCTCGGCGGACTCCTCGGAGTCGGAGGCGTGGATCAGGTTCTCCCGGACGATGACGCCGAAGTCGCCGCGGATGGAGCCGGGCTGGGCGGCGATCGGGTCGGTCGGGCCGGCGAGCTGCCGCACGCCCTCGATGACCCGCTCGCCCTCGACGATCAGGGCGACGACGGGACCGGAGGCCATGAACGCGACCAGCGGCTCGTAGAAGGGCTTGCCCTTGTGCTCGCCGTAGTGCTGCTCCAGCGTGTCCTGGTCCAGGGTGCGCAGCTCCAGCGCGGTGATCTGCCAGCCGGCCTTGCGCTCGATACGGCTGATGATCTCGCCGGTCAGGCCGCGACGGACGGCGTCGGGCTTGAGCAGGACGAGGGTGCGCTGGCTCACGGGGGACTCCTTACGCGTGGGACGTGTGCGGTGGGACGAGGTTACAGGGCGTGTCCCTGCACCCGTTACGCAGCGTCAGCCGGGGACTCGGCGCGGGCCGCGAACCGGGCCTTCGCCTCGTCCACCTTCCGGCCGAAGTGCACCGAGGCCCACCACAGGGCCGCGAACACCGCGCCCATGAAATACATGGTCGGCACGAAGACACCGGAGGCGACCAGGGCGATCTGGAGGGCCCAGCCGAGGGCGACGCCGCCGGGGCGGGTCACCATGCCGCACAGCAGCACGCACAGGACCATGGCGATGCCGCTGACCAGCCAGACGGTGGAGACCGACAGGCTCGGGTCCTTCATGGCGACCAGACCGGCGAAGCCGATGACGAAGAACTCGCCGATCAGCGTGGATGAACAGAGCGTACGCACGTCGGACTCCTCAGCCCTTGCCCAGCAGCAGCCGGGCCTCGCCGACCGTGATGACGGAACCGGTGACCAGCACCCCGCCGCCCGCGAACTCGCCCTCCTCCTCGGCCAGCGTGATCGCGGCCTCCAGGGCGTCCGGCAGCCGCGGTTCGACCTGGACCCGCTCGTCGCCGAAGACCTCGACGGCGATGGCGGCCAGTTCGTCCGCGTCCATGGCGCGGTGGCTGGAGTTCTGGGTGACGACGACCTCGGCGAAGATCGGCTCGAAGGCCTCCAGCAGCCCGCGCACGTTCTTGTCGCCGCTCGCGCCGACCACGCCGATCAGCCGCGTGAAGTCGAACGCCTCGCGCACCGCCTCCGCGGTGGCCTCGGCGCCGGCCGGGTTGTGCGCGGCGTCCAGGACGACGGTGGGAGAGCGCCGTACGACCTCCAGGCGGCCCGGCGAGGAGACGGCGGCGAACGCCTTGCGGACGGTGTCGATGTCCAGCGGTTCGGCGCGCTGGGCGCCGACGCCGAAGAACGCCTCCACGGCGGCGAGCGCCACGGCCGCGTTGTGCGCCTGGTGGGCGCCGTGCAGCGGGAGGTAGACCTCGGGGTACTCGCCGCCGAGGCCGCGCAGGGTGAGCATCTGCCCGCCGACGGCGACCTGGCGGGCCATGACGCCGAACTCCAGGCCCTCGCGGGCCACGGTGGCGTCGACCTCCACGGCCTTCTTCAGCAGCACCTGGGCGGCGTCCACCGGCTGCTGGGCGAGGATGACGGTGGCACCCTCCTTGATGATGCCGGCCTTCTCGCCGGCGATCTCGCCGGTGGTGCCGCCGAGGCGGTCCGTGTGGTCCAGGCCGATCGGGGTGACGACGGCGACATCGCCGTCGATCACGTTGGTGGCGTCCCAGGAGCCGCCCATGCCGACCTCCACGACGGCCACGTCGACCGGCGCGTCCGCGAAGGCGGCGTAGGCCATGCCGGTGAGGACCTCGAAGAAGGACAGCCGGTACTCCTGGGCGGCGTCCACCATCTCGATGTACGGCTTGATGTCCTGGTACGTCTCGATGAAGCGCTCGGCGGAGACCGGGGCGCCGTCCAGGCTGATCCGCTCGGTGACCGACTGCACGTGGGGGCTGGTGTAGCGGCCGGTGCGCAGTTCGAAGGCGCCGAGCAGGCACTCGATCATGCGGGCGGTGGAGGTCTTGCCGTTGGTGCCCGTGATGTGGATCGACGGGTACGAACGCTGGGGGTCGCCCAGGACGTCCATCAGCGCGGAGATCCTGCTGACCGAGGGCTCCAGCTTGGTCTCGCCCCAGCGGGTCGCCAGCTCCGCCTCGACCTCGCGCAGCGCCTTGTCGACCGCCGGGTCCTCGGGCCGCGCGGGCACGTCGGCCACCGGCGCGCCGCCCTGGGTGCGGAGGGTACGGCTGCCGGCCTCGATGACGGCGAGGTCGGGGTCGCGGTCGGTCTCGGCCTCGATGATCTCCTGGAAGGAGTCGAGGGGGTCGGGCCGGTCGTTCTCGTGCGGGAGGTCGCTCACGGGTATCAGTCTACGGAGCCCCGCCGACATGGGTGCCCGAAGGCCCCGGCACCTTGCCGGTACCGGGGCCTTCGGGCCGTACGGGCCGTTACGCCTGCGGCAGCTTCGCCAGCTGGTTCTCGATGCGGGAGATGTCCTCGCCGGCCTTGGCGAGGCGGGTGCGGATCTTCTCCACGACGTGGTCCGGGGCCTTCGCCAGGAATGCCTCGTTGCCCAGCTTGGCCTCGGCCTGCTGGCGCTCCTTCTCCGCGGCCGCCAGGTCCTTCGCCAGGCGCTTGCGCTCGGCGGCCACGTCGATGGTGCCGGAGAGGTCGAGGGCGACCTCGGCACCGGCGATCGGCAGGGTGGCCGTCGCCGTGAAGGAGTCGCCCTCCGGCTGGAGGCGCAGCAGCTGGCGGATGGCCGCCTCGTGCGGGGCGAGCGGCGTGCCGTCCAGGGTGAGCCGGGCCGGGACCCGCTGGCCCGGCTGCAGGCCCTGGTCTGCGCGGAAGCGGCGGACCTCGGTGATCACCGTCTGGAGCGCGGAGATCTCCTGCTCGGCGGCCGCGTCCCGGAACCCGCTGTCGGCCGGCCACTCGGCGATGACGACGGACTCGCCGCCGGTCAGCGTCGTCCACAGCGTCTCCGTGACGAACGGGACCACCGGGTGCAGCAGCTTCAGGGTGACGTCCAGGACCTCGCCGAGGACCCGCTTGGAGACCTCGGCCGGCTCGCCGCCCGCCTGGAAGACGGTCTTGGACAGCTCGACGTACCAGTCGAAGACCTCGTCCCACGCGAAGTGGAAGAGGGCGTCCGACAGCTTGGCGAACTGGAAGTCCTCGTACAGCGCGTCGACTTCGGCCACGACCGAGTTGAGGCGGGAGAGGATCCAGCGGTCCGTCGCCGACAGCTTCGAGGCGTCCGGCAGCGGGCCCTCGACCGTCGCGCCGTTCATCAGCGCGAAGCGCGTCGCGTTCCAGATCTTGTTGGCGAAGTTGCGCGAGCCCTGGACCCAGTCCTCGCCGATCGGCACGTCGACGCCGGGGTTGGCGCCGCGGGCCAGCGTGAAGCGGAGGGCGTCGCTGCCGTACTTGTCCATCCAGTCCAGCGGGTTGACCGCGTTGCCGAAGGACTTCGACATCTTCTTGCCGAACTGGTCGCGGACCATGCCGTGCAGGGCGATGGTGTGGAACGGCGGGGTGCCGTCCATCGCGTACAGGCCGAACATCATCATCCGGGCGACCCAGAAGAAGAGGATGTCGTAGCCGGTGACCAGGACGGAGTTCGGGTAGAACTTCGCGAGCGACTCGGTCCGCTCCGGCCAGCCCAGGGTGGAGAAGGGCCACAGGCCGGAGGAGAACCAGGTGTCGAGGACGTCGGTGTCCTGGTGCCAGCCCTCGCCGGCGGGCGGCTGCTCGCCGGGGCCGACGCAGACGACCTCGCCCTCGGGGCCGTACCACACCGGGATCCGATGGCCCCACCACAACTGCCGCGAGATGCACCAGTCGTGCAGGTTGTCGACCCAGTCGAAGTACCGCTTCTCCATCTCCTGCGGATGGATCCTGACCTTCCCCTCGCGGACCGCGTCACCCGCGGCCTTGGCGAGCGGGCCGACCTTGACCCACCACTGCATGGACAGGCGCGGCTCGATGGTGGTCTTGCAGCGCGAGCAGTGGCCGACCGAGTGGACGTACGGCCGCTTCTCGGCGACGATCCGGCCCTCGGCGCGCAGCGCGGCGACGATCGCGGAGCGGGCCTCCAGGCGGTCCATGCCCTGGAAGGGGCCGTGGACGGTGATCACGGCGTGCTCGTCCATCACGGTGATGGACGGCAGGTCGTGGCGCTGGCCGATCTCGAAGTCGTTCGGGTCGTGCGCCGGGGTCACCTTGACGGCGCCGGTGCCGAACTCGGGGTCGACATGGGCGTCGGCGACGACCGGGATAGAGCGGTCGGTCAGCGGGAGCTTGATGAGCTTGCCGACGAGGTGCCGGTAGCGCTCGTCCTCGGGGTGGACGGCGACGGCGGTGTCGCCGAGCATCGTCTCGGCACGGGTGGTGGCGACGACGATCGAGTCGTCCCCGTCGCCGTACCGCATGGAGACCAGCTCGCCGTCGTCGTCCTGGTACTCCACCTCGATGTCCGAGATGGCCGTCAGACAGCGCGGGCACCAGTTGATGATGCGCTCGGCGCGGTAGATCAGCTCGTCGTCGTACAGCCGCTTGAAGATGGTCTGGACGGCCTTGGAGAGGCCCTCGTCCATGGTGAAGCGCTCGCGGGACCAGGCGACGCCGTCGCCGAGGCGGCGCATCTGGCCGGAGATCTGGCCGCCGGACTCGCCCTTCCACTTCCAGACGCGCTCGACGAACGCCTCGCGGCCCAGGTCGTGGCGGGACTTGCCCTCCTTGGCCAGCTCGCGCTCGACCACGTTCTGGGTGGCGATGCCGGCGTGGTCCATACCGGGCTGCCACAGGGTCTCGTAGCCCTGCATGCGCTTGCGGCGGGTCAGGGCGTCGATGAGCGTGTGCTCGAAGGCGTGGCCCAGGTGGAGGGAGCCGGTGACGTTGGGCGGCGGGATGACGACGGTGTACGGCGGCTTGTCGCTCGCCGCGTCCGCCTCGAAGTAGCCCCGCTCTACCCAGCGCTCGTACAGCGGCCCCTCTACATCGGCCGGCGCGTACTGGGTCGGCAGTTCGGTGTCGGGCGCGGGTGGCTGCTGCTGAGCGTTCTCGGTCACGGGGGTCAGTTTAGAGGGGTCACGGGCGGGTCCCGAAACGCGTTTGTTCTGTAACGGTGCGGCCCCCGGTGCCCTGCGCCCGCACGGGCTGGTTCAGGATGTCAGGTACATATAAGCGTCCTAGGGGGATCCCAGAGATGAGCACCAACCAGCCGGGCCCGTACGGCCAGCCACCCCAGCAGCCGGGCCCCTACGGCCCGCCGGGGCAGCCCGGCCCCTACGGGCAGCCGCCGCAGCCCGGTCCGTACGGCCAGCAGCCCCCGGCCGGCCCGTACGGCCAGCCGCCGCAGGCCCCGCCCCAGGCGCCGCCGCAGCCCGGTTACGGCTACCCGCAGCAGGCCCCGCCGCAGCCGGGCTACGGCTACCCCCAGCAGCCGGGGACGCCCCCGCAGCAGCACCCGTACGGCCAGCAGCCCTACGGCCAGGGGCCTTACGGTCAGCAGCCGTACGGCGGCATGCCGCAGCCGCCCCAGCCGGGCGGCGGCAAGAAGAAGACCGTTCTGATCATCGGCTCGGTCGTGGTCGTGGCGGCGATCGTGGCGGTTGCGGCCGTCCTGCTCGGTGGCAGCAGCGGCGGCGGCAGCGTCGCGGACGACGGTCCGCACAAGCTGATCACCCCGAACTCGGTGATCAACGGGACGTACACCAAGCAGGACGGCTCGGACGGGACCTCGGGCGGGTTCGACGACTCCGACAAGTCGGACTTCCAGAAGTGGGGCGTGAAGAACCCCACCGAGGTCAGCGCCGGTTACGAGTCCGGGACCGGGCTGACGAAGAAGGGCCTGTCCCTCAGCGGGGTGTACGGCACCATCGACGACCCCGAGAGCGTGGTGGACGCCATGTTCGCCAAGGCCAAGTCGGAGGCGTCGAAGGACCAGAGCGGCTCCGGCGTCACGGGCAAGCTGATCGGCAGCCCGCAGACCGTCCATCCGGCCGGGTTCTCCAACGGCGTCATGAAGTGCCAGATGGCGCAGATCGACAGCACCGACTCCTCGTCCTCGGGCGCCGGCATGCCCAAGAGCTTCAAGATGCCGGTGTGCATCTGGGGCGACCACAGCACCGTCGCGCTGGTGTCGAACTACAGCGTGGCCTCCCTCGCCTCGGGCCAGGCCGGCTCGCTGGACGACACGGCGGACCTGACGGCGAAGCTGCGCAACGACGTACGGGTCAAGGCCTGACCGCTCGGGCACACAAGCCTGTTGGTTCCTTGTCGGCTTGCCGGCTTGTCGGACACCCCCACGGCACGCAAGGGGCCCCGGTCGAGTGACCGGGGCCCCTTCGGCGTCGTACGGGCGGCTGCTTACGCCGTCTTCTGCTCGCCCGAGCCCCTGCCGCGGGCGTCGCGCGGGATCAGGGTCGGGTTGACGTTCGAGAGGACCACGTCGGCGGTGATGACGACGCGGGCGACGTCCTTGCGGGACGGGACCTCGTACATCACGCCCTGGAGGACTTCCTCCATGATGGCGCGCAGACCGCGGGCGCCGGTCTGGCGGAGGATGGCCTGGTCGGCGATGGCCTCCAGGGCCTCGCGCTCGAAGTCCAGCTCCACGCCGTCGAGTTCGAAGAGGCGCTGGTACTGCTTGACCAGTGCGTTGCGCGGCTCGACGAGGATCTTCAGCAGGGCCTCGCGGTCCAGGTTGTGCACCGAGGTGATCACCGGCAGCCGGCCGATGAACTCGGGGATCATGCCGAACTTGACCAGGTCCTCCGGCATGATGTCCTCGAAGACGTCCTTGGACTCCAGCTCGCGCTTGGACAGGATGGTGGCGCCGAAGCCGATGCCCTTGGCGCCCGCGCGCGCCTCGATGATCTTCTCCAGACCGGCGAAGGCGCCGCCCACGATGAACAGCACGTTCGTCGTGTCGATCTGGATGAACTCCTGGTGCGGGTGCTTGCGGCCGCCCTGCGGCGGGACCGAGGCGGTGGTGCCCTCCAGGATCTTCAGCAGGGCCTGCTGCACGCCCTCGCCGCTGACGTCGCGGGTGATCGAGGGGTTCTCGCTCTTGCGGGCCACCTTGTCGATCTCGTCGATGTAGATGATGCCCGTCTCGGCCTTCTTGACGTCGTAGTCGGCGGCCTGGATGAGCTTGAGGAGGATGTTCTCCACGTCCTCGCCGACATAGCCCGCCTCGGTGAGCGCGGTCGCGTCGGCGATGGCGAACGGCACGTTCAGCATGCGGGCCAGGGTCTGGGCGAGGAGGGTCTTGCCGGAGCCCGTGGGGCCCAGCAGGAGGATGTTGGACTTCGCCAGCTCGATGGCGTCGTCACGGCCGCTGCCGCCGCCGTTCTCGCCCGCCTGGACGCGCTTGTAGTGGTTGTACACCGCGACGGACAGGGCCTTCTTGGCGGCCTCCTGGCCGACCACGTAGCCCTCGAGGAACTCGTAGATCTCGCGGGGCTTGGGCAGCTCCTCCCAGCGCACCTCGCTGGTCTCGGCGAGCTCCTCCTCGATGATCTCGTTGCAGAGATCGATGCACTCGTCGCAGATGTACACACCGGGCCCTGCGATGAGCTTCTTGACCTGCTTCTGGCTCTTGCCGCAGAACGAGCACTTGAGCAGATCGCCGCCGTCACCGATGCGTGCCACGGTGTGCTTCCCCTTCGCCTGGGAGCCGCCTGGACACTGCGTTCCAGCGGCTCCTGGTGCTGCCTTATGTCCGACGGTACCTTGCCGGGCCCGATGTTCGGGCCCCCCTTGGCAGGGTTCACTTGCCGTGAGCCCTGCCGTGGGGGCCTGAGAGCGCGCCGCTCCGCGTCAGCGGACCTCGGCGTTGTTCAGCTTGCGGGTGGAGATGATCTGGTCGACGAGGCCGTACTCCAGCGCCTCCTCGGCCGTGAGGATCTTGTCGCGCTCGATGTCCTCGCGGATCTTCTCCAGCGGCTGGTTCGAGTGCTTGGCCAGCATGTTCTCCAGCTGCTCGCGCATCCGGGTGAACTCCTTGGCGATGATCTCCAGGTCGGAGAGCTGCCCGCGGCCGGTGGAACCGGCCGGCTGGTGGATCAGCACGCGGGAGTTCGGCAGGGCCATGCGCTTGCCCGGAGTGCCGGCGGCGAGCAGCACGGCCGCGGCGGAGGCCGCCTGGCCCATGCACACCGTCTGGATGTCGGGCTTCACGAACTGCATCGTGTCGTAGATCGCCGTCAGGGCGGTCATGTCGCCGCCCGGGCTGTTGATGTAGATCGAGATGTCCCGGTCCGGGTCCATCGACTCCAGGCACAGCAGCTGCGCCATGACGTCGTTGGCGGAGGCGTCGTCGATCTGGACGCCCAGGAAGATCACGCGCTCCTCGAAAAGCTTCGCGTACGGGTCGTACTCGCGGACGCCCTGGGAGGTGCGCTCGACGAAGCGCGGGATCACGTAGCGCGCGTCGGGCCGGGGCCCTTCGTACAGGCCGCTGGCCGCGCCGGGGAAGTTGCTCATGGGATGTTCACCGTCCTGGTGGCGTTCTGGGGGGCGTGGGTGGTGGCGGTGCGTGGCGTGGCCGGGCCGGTCAGGCACCGGTGCCGCCGCCTCCCGGAACACCCGAGGCGTTCGTGATGATCTCGTCAATGAGACCGTACTCCTTGGCCTCTTCCGGGGTGAACCAGCGGTCGCGGTCGGCGTCGCGGGTGATCGTCTCGAAGGTCTGGCCGGAGTGCAGCGCGGTCAGCTCGGCCATGCGGTGCTTGGTGCGCAGCAGGTACTCGGCCTGGATCTTGATGTCCGTGACCGAGCCGCCGAGGCCCGCGGAGCCCTGGTGCATCATGATGTCCGCGTGCGGCAGCGCGAAGCGCTTGCCCGCGGCGCCGCCGGTGAGCAGGAACTGGCCCATGGAGGCCGCCATGCCCATCGCGATGGTGACCACGTCGTTCGGGATGTACTGCATGGTGTCGTAGATCGCCATGCCGGCCGTCACCGAGCCACCGGGGCTGTTGATGTAGAGGTAGATGTCCTTGTCCGGATCGGCGGCGAGGAGCAGCAGCTGAGCGGTGATCTTGTTGGCGATGTCGTCGTCGACCTGCTGGCCGAGGAAGATGATCCGCTCGCCGAGCAGCCGGTTGTAGACCTGGTCGCCGAGGCCGCCACCGATGGAGGGCTCGCCGGCGGCGGAGGGCATCAGATTCGTCACGTATCCACCTGCTCGTCTCACGACGGCGCCGGGCCGTCTCACGTCGTCCTGCCGGGGGTTCGGGAGTTTCAGGAGACTCCCCTGCCCCCGTACTCATGGACCCTAACGCTCGGGCACCTTCGGGGAATCCCGGAGTAGCGACTGTTCGCCGGGGGCGTAGCGCTCGGCTGGGGTGAGGCGGGGTGCGGACGGGGCCGCGGGGTGCGGTCGGCGCCGGGACGCGGGGCCGGATGCGGCCTGTGGCGCCCCGTGGGCCGGCTGTCCGCGCCGGGTACGGCGACGGGCCCCCGAGAAGTCCCGGAGGCCCGTCGTGCGCGCTTCAGAGGTGCTGTGAGGCGGTTCAGGCCTCGGTGGACTCCTCGGTGGCCTCGGCCTCGGGGGCCTCGGCCGCCTCGGCCGCCTCGTCCTCGTCGTCGCCGAGGTCCACGATCTCGCCGTTGGTGTCCTTCACCGTGGCGGCCTCGACCACGACGGCCAGGGCCTTGCCGCGGGCGACCTCGCCGACCAGGAGCGGCACCTGGCCGCCCTCGACGACGGCCTGGGCGAACTGGTCGGGGGACATGCCGGAGGAGGCCGCACGCCGCATGAGGTGCTCGGTGAGCTCCTCCTGGTTGACGTTCAGCTGCTCCTTCTTGACCAGCTCGTCCAGGACGAACTGGGTCTTGATGCCCTTGACCGCGGCCTCGCGGGTCTCGGTCTCGAACTCCTCGGCGGTCTTGCCCTGGATCTCCAGGTACTTGTCGAGGGTGAGGCCCATCTGGCCGAGCTGGTGGTGCTCCAGGTTGTGCTTGCGGGTGTTGACCTCGTCCTCGAGCAGCTTCTCGGGGACCGGGACCTCGACCAGCTCCAGGAGCTTCTCCAGGACGCGCTCCTGGGCCTGCGTGGCCTGGTCGAACTCCTTCATGTCCGCGAGGCGCTTGCGGCTGTCCGCCTTGAGCTCGTCCAGGGTGTCGAACTCGGAGGCGAGCTGCGCGAACTCGTCGTCCAGCTCCGGCAGTTCACGCTTGGCGACCTGGGTGACCTTGACGGTGACCTCGGCCTCCTTGCCCGCGGCGGAGCCGCCCTTCAGCTCGGAGGTGAAGGTGCCCTCCTCGCCGGCGGACAGGCCCTTGACGGCGTCGTCGATGCCGTCGAGAAGCTCACCGGAGCCGATGGTGTACGAGACGCCGCTCGCGATGCCGTCCTCCAGCACCTCGCCGTCGACCTTGGCCTCCAGGTCGATGGTGACGACGTCGCCGTCCTCGGCGGCGCGCTCCACCGGGGAGGTGGAGGCGAAGCGCTCGCGCAGCTGCTCGACCGACTTCTCGACGTCCTCGTCGGTGACCTCGATGGCGTCGACCTCGACCTCGATGCCGGAGTAGTCCGGGATCTCGAGGGCCGGGCGGACGTCGACCTCGGCGGTGAAGTTCAGCGTCTCGCCGTCCTTCAGCTCGGTGATGTCGACGTCGGGCTGGCCCAGCGGGCTCAGCTCGGCCTCGTTGACCGCCTCGGTGTAGAACTTCGGAAGCGCGTCGTTGACCGCCTCCTCCAGGACCGCACCGCGGCCGAACCGCTGGTCGATGACGCGGGCAGGGATCTTGCCCTTGCGGAAGCCCTTCACCGTGACCTGCTGGTTGATCTTGCTGTACGCCGCGTCGAGGCTGTCCTTGAGCTCCTCGAAGGGCACCTCGACAGTGAGCCGAACCCGAGTCGGGTTCAGGGTCTCCACGGCGCTCTTCACGGTTCGGTCTCCTTGTGGCTGACTGCTTGGTTTCTGCCGGAGCCAGACAGCTCCGGCGGATTCGCCGCCCGGAGGAGTACGTAGGCCGTGAGGGCCGGGGCACACGGGCGTGCAGCTTGCATAGTAACCGCAGGTGTTCGGCGCCCCAAAAGGCGATCTTCCCGGCGCCGTCGGCGGACGCGGCCGGGAATCGGCAGGGACGGCCGATCGGTGGTCGGGGTGGCGGGATTTGAACCCACGGCCTTCCGCTCCCAAAGCGGACGCGCTACCAAGCTGCGCCACACCCCGTTCGTGTGCGACACGTAGGGTACATGGCCGGGCGGTCCACGCCGGCCGCATTCTCCGCGGCGGGGCGCGTGGCGTCCACGGGCGGAACGTGTTGGCCCAAGCGGCGGACGACCCGCTACGATGCCTGAGTGCCGCGGTCCCCGGACCTGCGGCGCAGCGCTGCGGGCGTAGCTCAATGGTAGAGCCCTAGTCTTCCAAACTAGCTACGCGGGTTCGATTCCCGTCGCCCGCTCTGAACGGCGAAGGCCCAGGTCAGGGGGTAAATTTACCCTCACCTGGGCCTTTTCCGTCCGCCGTCGGCCCCAGCGGCGACGCCTGGTGATCGACGCGCCCACCGCAGCCCTGGCCGTACCGCCCGACCCGGACACCTGCCGCACGGGTGCCTGCCGCACAGCCGCGTACGGCCCGGCCGGGCGGTGGCGGGGCCGGACGGGGTCCGCGAGCGGGCGGCCGGTCAGAACTTGATCGAGGAGATCGAGTCCGCTATCGAGTTCAGGAACCGCTGGATGGACGGCGCCATGCCGCTGGAGGCCAGGAAGAAGCCGAAGAGGACCGCGACCAGGGCCGGTCCGGCCTTGAGGCTCTTCCCCCTGATGAGCACCACCAGGATGACCGCCAACAGCACCACTACGGACAGCGAAATGGCCACAACTGATCACAACCCTCGGTCGGTCCCGCTCCCGGCCCGGGGATACGGCCCGCACCCCCGCCAGAACCATCGTGCCACCAACGGGCCTGCTCCATGCGGCCCCTGACGGGATGTCGTACCGGCGCCCCGGCGCGGGCGACGCACCGCACTGCAATTCGAGGGACACCCGCGCGGTACTCCGGCCGAAATCGGGCCGGTTCGTTTCCATGCCCACACATCTCGTGTGCAGGTAATTCGAATTGATGTCACTCGTATGGACACCCCATAGGCACCCCGGTGCGGTATGCACCAATTATTGGGGATGAATCTGGACATCAGGGGCCAACGGTGGACCTCCGTGTGTGCACCATCACGCGTGCACCGGAGGCAAGTTCGGAAAATCCGGGGGCATACGAAGGCGATAACCAGGAATGACGAGGATGGTTTTACGGAATCCCGCCGACGACGCTAGGGTGCCTGAGATGTTTGACGCCGCCTCCTCCCCCGGCCAGAACCCACGGACGCTCCCCCCGGCGCAGTCGCCGGCGGACGGAGTGCCCGGACCGCGCGCCCCGCAGCGCCCGCAGGAGGAGCCGGCGAAGGCGGTCAGACCCGGCAAAGAGCGCGATCCGTTCTTCGACAACGCCAAGTACCTGGCCATCGCACTGGTCGCGATCGGGCACTCCTGGTCCCCCCTGAAGACCGACAACCGGGCCCTCGAAGACCTGTACAACGTCGTCTACACGTTCCACATGCCGGCGTTCATCGTCATCTCCGGCTATTTCTCGCGCAGTTTCGACATGCGCCCGGACCGGCTGAAGCGCCTGGTCACCGGCGTCGCGGTGCCGTATGTGCTGTTCCAGCTCGCCTACTCGCTGTTCAAGCGGTACGCGGGCCACATGGGCGGTCCGATCAACCTCTTCTCGCCGTACTACCTGACCTGGTTCCTGCTCGCGCTGTTCGTGTGGCGGATGACCAGTCCCCTGTGGAAGCTGGTGCGCTGGCCGCTGCCGGTCGCGCTCGGGCTCGCCATGCTCGGCTCGGTCACGCCGGGGGTCGACGACAGCCTGGACTTCGGTCGCATCCTGCAGTTCCTGCCGTGTTTCGTCCTCGGACTGCTGCTGAAGCCGGAGCACTTCGCGCTGATGCGCACCCGCCGGATGCGGATCCTGTCGCTGCCGGTGTTCGCGGCGGCGCTGGCCATCGGCTGGTGGACCGCGCCCCATATGAACGACAACTGGTTCTACCGGCAGGACTCCGCGCAGGAGCTGGGCGCCCCGTGGTGGATCGGGCCGCTGATGACGCTGGCCATGTTCGGCTGCGCCGTGCTGCTCACCGCCTGCTTCCTGGCCTGGGTACCGGGCCGCCGTACCTGGTTCACCGCGCTCGGCGCGGGCACGCTGTACGGCTATCTGCTGCACGGCTTCGTGATCAAGAGCGTGCTTTTCCTGGGCGGCTTCGACATCGCCCTGCGCTACGGCGACTACGGCTCGGCCGTCGTCACCGTCCTCGCGGTGGCCACCGTCACGGTGCTGTGCACCAAGCCGGTGCAGCGGGTGTTCCGCTTCGCCATGGAACCCAGGATGGCGTGGGCCTTCGTCCAGGACGCGACCCAGCTGGCCCGCGAACGGCAGGGCAAGGAGCGGGAGCCGGTGAAGGCGGGCGTCTGAGGGCGAAGCGCGCGGCACCGGGCGCCCGGTGCCGCGCGCCGAGGCGGCCCCTCAGTCGCCCTTGAGGTGCCTCGTCAGCAGGTCGAAGTCCGCCCATCCCGACAGGTCCGAGGGGTTGCCCGGCAGGGGGTAGTACAACGCCGGGCGGCGCTTCGGGCCCAGCTCGCGCGGCTGCCGGGGCAGCGGGGTGCGCCGGGCCCGGTCGCCGGGCATCTCCCGCACCTCGTCGGCGCCGAGCACGAAGGCGTACGGGACGCCGGGCCCCTCGAAGCGCGGCGGCACGGACAGATCACGGCGGGCCCGGCGGACCTGCACCAGCATCGACTGGAGGTCGTGCCGGGTGGCGAGGACCTCGGCCGCCCGGACCACGGCGTCCTCCGCCGGAAGCTCCTCGCCCGGCCCGTAACCGAACGCCAGCGTGACGTCCTCCTCCACCCCGGCCTCGGTCCGGCTGACCCGGACCGTCGCGAGTCCGGGGCGCTCCGGGCCGCCGACGGCCACCAGCCAGGTCGGCCGGGGTGCCCGCTCGTACGCCACGTCCGTCAGCCGACGCGGCGACCACGGCAGGTTGACGGGCTCCTCGGTGCCCCAGCCGGCCGGCGGCTCGCCGGTCAGTTCACGCCATACGGCCTCCAGGGCTCCGCCGAGCACGAGCCGTTCGTCCGCGGGGTGGACGGCCCGGAAGGACACGGCGAGCTGGCGTTCGCCGTCGTCCGCGGTCGCGGGGGCGAACGCCTTCGCCATCGGGGTGCGGGGCTCCTCCGGGGTCGCCTCCGGGTCCGGGGACGGCACCGGCGCGAACATGCCGTCGTGCCAGTGCAGTACGGCCCCGGACAGGCCGTCGTAGTAGCCGTCCCGCTCGTCCTGCACGACCCAGCGCGAGGGCCAGCCCGGCAGGCTGTTGCGGACCGCCGGGGAGAGCCGCGTCCCGGCGGGGGTGACGATCTGGAGGCCGAGTCCGGCGTCGGCGGCGGCCCGGAAGGCGTCCGAGAGCCAGGCGGTCATCGCGACCACCGGACGGTCCTGGATCACCACGGCGACCTTGTCGGTGAGCACGTCCACGGCGGGCTGCGCCGCGGCCGGGGCCGGCACCGCGCGGATCCCGTCCGTCTTCACCACGGCCAGCGAGCGCGCCGCCTCCCGCGGCCAGGCGGTGCCGCCGACCAGGGTGGCGATCCGGGCCGCGAAGGTCCCGGCGAGTTCCTCGGCCTGCTTGACCCCGGTGGTGGCACGGGCCTCCGTCCACCAGTACGGCGGCTCCGGCTCGCTCGCCCCGAGCAGCCGCCGCGCCTCCCCCCTGACCTGCACCAGCAGGGGTGCCTCGACGGAGACCAGGGGGCGGCCCTGCGCGTCGCAGAGCTGCACCACCGCGCCGCCTCCCGCGGCGCCGGCCAGCACGTCCGGGCCGCCGGCGAGCAGGGCCGCGAGCACGCTGAGCGGGTCGGGCATCTTCCTGGTGAGAGCGACGACGTCCTTCGTCATGGTCTTCCCGTCCCTGTCTGTTCTACCGGTCGCCCGCGTACACGGTCTGGATCAGCCGGTTCGGCTCGCCCCTGCGGACCAGGAGGCCGCGGCCGGGCGGCTGCGGGCCGGCGTACACACCGGGGAACAGCTGCCCCTCGCCGCGGTCGCCCGCCATCACCAGCGCCGAGGCACCGGACTCGCGCAGGCTCTGCAGCAGCGGCTCGTACAGGCCGCGGGAGGCGCCGGCCACCCGGCGGGTGAGGACGAAGTGCAGCCCGATGTCCTGGGCCGAGGGGATGTACGGCAGGAAAGGGGCGAGCGGCTGCTGGCCCGCGGTGGTGAGGACGTCGTAGTCGTCGACCAGGATCACGATCCGCGGGCCCGATCCCCAGCTGCCCGGTTCCAGGTCCGCGGCGTCCGCGCTCTCGTCGGGCATCCGCTTCTCCAGTTCGGTGGCGATGCCCGCGGACAGGGCCGCGCTCAGCTTGGCGTTGTAGGCGTAGCCGCCCCGGTACTCCTCCGGGATGGCGCCGCGCAGCCCGCGCCGCGGGTCCATGACGCCGAAGACCAGTTCCTCCTCGCCGTAGCGCTCGATCAGGCCCTCGGCGACGGCCTTGAGCAGGTTGGTCTTGCCGCACTCGCTGTCGCCCATGATCAGCAGGTGCTGGTCGTGCCGGAACAGGTCGAGCAGGACCGGCGCCAGCTGGGTCTGGTCCAGGCCGATCGGGACCCGGTGCGGTTCGGCCGCCGGGCCGGGCAGCAGGTGGGGCTCCAGCAGGTGCGGCAGCACCCGGACCGGCTGGGCGGTCTCGCCGGTCCAGGTGGCGCGGATCGTACGGGCCGTGCGCTCCAGGACCGCGCCGAGGTCGGCGGTGTCGGCGATGCCGTCGGTGCGGGGCAGGGCGACCTGGGCGAAGAGTCTGCCGTCGGTGAGGACGCGGCCCTTCTCCTCGGGCGCGAGGGTCTGGGCGAGCTTGCGCTCGATGCTGGACTCGCCCGCGTCGTTCAGCCGCAGCTCCACGCGGGTGCCGAACTGGGACTGGGCGGCGATGCGCACGTCGTTCCAGCGGAGCATGCCGGCGACCACGTGGATGCCGTAGCCGCTGCCGCGCCTGAGGATGTCGCCGACCGCGTCGTCGAGTTCCTCGAAGTCGTCGCGCAGGGCGCCGAAGCCGTCGATGAGCAGCACGATCTCGGTGGAGGCCAGCTCGGGCACGCGCCCGGCCGCGCGCAGGGTCCGCAGCTGCTCCAGGGAGTCCACGTTGTGCAGCCGGAACAGTTCCTCGCGCTGGTCCAGCATGCCGCGCACGGAGTCGATGGTGCGGGCGCAGCGCTCCCGGTCGGCCCGGCCCGCCACCCCGCCCACGTGCGGCAGCGCGGACAGCGCCTGGAGGCCGCCGCCGACCAGGTCGAGGCCGTAGACGCCGACCTCCTGCGGGGTGTGGGTGAGCGCCAGGGACAGGGCGAGGGTGCGCAGCAGGGTGGTCTTGCCGGACTGGGGGCCGCCGATGACCGCCGCGTGGCCGCCCGCCACCGTGAGGTCCAGGTACCACTGGCCCTGCCACTGGCGTGTCGGGTCGTCCAGGAGGCCCAGCGGCACCTGGAGCGGGCCCCGGCGCCGGGAGAGCCGCATGCCGCGGGCGCCCACCTCGATCGGGCCGGCGACCTGGTCGAGGGCGATGGCACCGGGCAGCGGGGGCAGCCAGATCCGGCGCACGGCAGGGGCGCCGGAGTCCTCGATCTGCCGGACCATGACGCCCATCTCGGTCGGCCCGGTCTCCCGGCGCCGCAGCTGCGGCTCCTCGGGCCCGGTGTCCTCCTCCTGGCCCAGGGTGTTGTACGCCGGGTACTCCAGGGCGAGCGGCCCGGTGTCCCCGGTCTCCCGCTGGACGGGGCCGCGGTAGCCGCCGGAGACGTAGCCCGCCTTGAACCGCTCGTAGTGGCTGGTGTCGACCTTGAGGTAGCCGAAGCCGGGCAGCGGCGGCAGATGGAAGGCGTCCGTGGTGTCGAGGACGGTACGGGACTCGTCGGCGGAGAAGGTGCGCAGACCGAGCCGGTACGACAGATACGTGTCCAGGCCCTTGAGCTTGCCGCCCTCGATGCGCTGGCTGGACAGCAGCAGGTGGACGCCGATGGAACGGCCGATGCGGCCGATGGACAGGAACAGGTCGATGAAGTCGGGCTTGGCGGTGAGCAGTTCACCGAACTCGTCGATCACCACGAACAGGTGGGGAAGCGGGTCGAGGTCGGGGCGCCGCTCGGCGCGCAGGGCGGCGTAGTGGCCGATGTCGGCGACGTTGCCGGCCTCCTTGAGGACCTGCTGGCGCCGCTTGACCTCGCCGGCCAGCGAGGCGTGGACGCGTTCGACCAGGCCGGCCTGGTTCTCCAGGTTGGTGATCACACCGGCGACGTGCGGGAGGCCCGCGAAGGGGGCGAAGGTGGCGCCGCCCTTGTAGTCGACGAGGACCAGCGCGAGATCCTCCGGCGGGTGGGTGGCGACCAGCGCGAGGACGAGGGTGCGCAGCAGCTCGGACTTGCCGGAGCCGGTGGCGCCGACACACAGTCCGTGCGGGCCCATGCCCAGCTCGGAGCTTTCCTTGAGGTCGAGGAGCACGGGTTCGCGGCCGTCGCCGACGCCGATCGGGACGCGCAGGAAGGCGCGTTCGCCGCGCGGTGCCCACAGCCGCTCCAGGTCGAGCCGGGCGACGTCCTCGATGCCGAGCAGCTCCGCGAAGTCGACCGGGCCGGTCAGCGGGGCGTCGACCAGGGACTCCGCGGACAGCCGCAGCGGGGCGAGCATCCGGGCCAGCCCCTCGGCGAGCGCGGTCCCGGCCTCGTCGACCGTGCCGCTGGAGCTGACCGGCTCGTCCGCGCGCAGGTCCTCGATGAGGACGCGGGCGCCGTCGACGGTGATCCGCACCCCGACGCTGCCGGGCTCCCGCACCCGCTCGTCGAGCAGGTGCAGCACGGTGACCCCCATCTCCCGCAGCCCGACCGCGTCGTCGGGGCGCGGCAGGTCCACGGCGTCCTCGCCGTGCGCGTCGGCGACGACGAGGAGCCGGGAGGTCATGGCGAGGGCGTCCTTGCCGGACAGGCCGCGGCGCACCTCGGCCGCGTAGGAGGCGCGGCGGCGCAGCTCGGCGCCGATCTGCCGGGCGAGCTGGGGCAGCGAGGGCGCGATCCGGCGGGCGGCGACCGGGCCGTCGTACTGCTCGGTGTCCAGCAGGTGCGGCAGCCACTTGGCCCATTCCCAGTCGGCCAGCCGGTCGCCGGGTGCCGCGACGGCGAGGGCCACGTCGTCCGGGGCGTGGGCGGCGGCGGTCTGGAGGACCAGCGCGCGGGCGACGCGCAGGGTGTCCTCGCGCGGGCCGATGACGCTGACGTTGCCGACGCGGTCGAGCGGGACGGTGAGCGGCAGCTCGGAGCCGGTGCCGAAGCGGGCGGTCAGCGCGGAGGCCTCGTTGAGCATGAACTGGTCGGGCGGGGTGAGCACGGAGGAACCCTGCTGGGCGATCTTCAGATCGCGTACCGGCATCCGGCCGGTGCCGACCCGCACCCGCAGGAAGTCGCCGTCCGTGCGGCGCCGCTCCCACAGCCGGGCGGGGTCGCGCACGATGTCGTAGAGGGCGTCCGGCGGCGGGTCGAGCACCTGGGCGCTCTCGCGCCGCTCGCGTTCCTCCCCGGCCAGCTGTTCGCGCAGTTCCTCCAGGTAGGCGAGGTAGGCCTCGCGCTGGGTGCGGCGGGTGCGCTGGGCCTTGCCGCGCTGCGAGAAGGCCATGGCGAGGGAGCCGGTCAGGGTGACGACGAGGATGATCGCGCCGAGCCCGGCGAACTGGCTGTTGCGTACGACGGTCATCATCACGACGGACGACATGACCCCGGCGATGGGCAGCAGCGAGTGCAGCACCGAACCGGCCTTGCCCTCGGGCAGGTTGGGCGGTGCCTCTATGGTGCGCGGCTCGGGCGCGGCCGGCGGCCGGGTGGTGCGCGCGGGGCGGTGGATCAGTCGTGTGCTCATCGTCGTTGCCTCGTCCTCGGGTTCCTCGGTCCCTTCCCGCCGGGCGGTCAGCGCTGTTTCTGGGAGAGCCGGAAGACCTCGGCGGCGATCCGGGTGACGGCGTCGCGGGTGGCGCGGGCGAGGAGTCCGGTGTGGATGGTGCCGCCGGCCGCGAGGTGGCGGTCGTAGGGCAGGGCCGCCACGGTGGCCCCGGCCTCGGTCAGTTCCTCGGTGGCCTTGCGCAGGTCGAGGCCGGGGTGCGGGGCGGTCTCGGTGAGGACGACGACGGTGGAGGCGAGCACGTGCCGGGGCAGGTTGCGCATCCACTCCAGGACGGCGCGGGTGCTGGCGATGCCCTCCAGGGTCGCGGGCACGGTGAGCACGCGGGCCTGTGCCGCGGCCAGCGCGGTGCGGGCGACCTCGGCGGGCAGGGTCTCGCAGTCGACGACGGTCACCCCGAAGTAGCGGCGCAGCGAGACCATGACCCGTTCGTACGCCCTGGTGTCGAGCATGGCGCCGACCTGCCCCTGGCTGCCGGGCAGCAGCCAGGAGTTGCCGTGGAGCTGGACCAGGTAGCCGGTGACGTCGAGCAGCGACATCTGGGGTTCCACCAGGGCGGCGAGGTCGCCGGTGGTCCAGCGCAGCGCCTGGGCGCCGAGCCGGAGCGGCAGCGAGCCGAGCGCCGGGTCGGCCTCGACGACGAGTACCGGGTCCTGGCGGTAGTGGGCGTAGGTGGTGCCGAGCAGCGCGGTGACGGTCGTCTTGCCGGAGCCGCCGCGGATGGACGTCACCGCGATCTGGCGGCCGGTGGTGACGGCCTGCTGGAGCACTTCGGCGGTCGCGGCGGCACCGGCGACCTCGCGGGCCGCGGAGGAGGAGACGGTACGGCGTACGGCGCGCAGGGCGCGGGTGCCGAAGGGTTCGCCCCGGCGCGGCTTGAGCGCGGCGGAGGCGAGCCGTTTGTCGAGCACCGGCCGGGATTCGGGGGTGGCGCGCCGCGCGGCCCCGGTCTGCTGCCGGTGCCCGGCGTGCGGCGGCGGCTGCTGGTGGTGGTGGTGTGCCGGTGCGTCGGTGTGCGGCTGCTGCGGGGGGCCGTACGCCGGTCCCTGCGCGGGTCCGGCCTGCTGCCCCGGTGCGGCGGTCCCCTGTAGCGGCTGCTGCGGTGCGGGCTGCTGCGGCGTGCCGCCCCTCAGCTCCCGCAACACGTCGCCCTGCCAGTTCTCCCCGTTCGGCATGTCGCCCTTCACCCCTGCCCTGGCCTCAGAATTTGTCGAGCAGTTGCCCGTAGATGCCGAACACGCCGACGGCGAGCGGGAAAAGCCCGATCAGACCGGCGGACTCGATCAGGTCGCCGATCCGCCGCAGCCGCACCCGCACATGCTCGGCCGGCTGGGCCACGAGGGCCGGCAGCGGGAGCGCCCCGGCGGCGCACAGCAGCACCAGCGGGCCGGCCCCGCCCGCGTGGTCCATCCATTCCACGGCGAGCCGTACGACGAGCACCGCGGCCGCGCCGAACAGCGCCACCACCTCGGCGACCAGCGGGAAGGCACGGGCCCGGCACAGCAGGACGACGGCGGTGAGCGAGGTGAGGGTGATCGTCCACACGGTCGGCTGCCCGGCCGAGGTGAGCAGCCACCCTCCGGCGGCGGCCGAGGCGACGGTCGCGATGGTGGCCAGCGCGAGCCCCCGGTGGGTCGCGGCGAGCGCGTTGGCGACCTGGTGGCGGCTGACCGACGCGCCCGCGGAACGCCGGTCGTCCAGTCCCGTCAGACCGGAGGCCATCAGCGCGAGCCGGGGCAGCACTCCGAGCAGGACGACGGAGAACACGGCCATCACCGCGCCGAGCCGGTCCGGCCGGTCCTGCACGGCGGCGACGGCCTCCCACACCAGGGTGATACCGGCGCCCGCGCCCGCGCCGATGAGCGCGCCGCGGCCGAACGGGGAGGAATAAGCGAGCAGCACGAGGGTGAGCACCAGCGCGGCGGCGACCCCGGCCAGCCGGGCGGGACCGGACCAGCCGTGCGCGTCGGCGGCGGTCCAGGCGGCGAGCACCCCGAGTCCCCCGGCGGCGAACAGCAGCGCGGTGGCGAGCCCCCGGTTGCCGGCGCCGATCCGGGCGACGAGCGCGCCGCTCGCCAGGAAGACGACGCTGACGGTCGCGAGCGCGAGGGCGACGGAGTCGAGCGCGAACTCGCGCCGGGCCAGCAGGGCCGCGGCGACGGCGAACAGGACGCTGGCCACCCCGGCGCTGGCCCGGCGGGCGGCGGGCCGCCAGCGCCAGGCGCGCAGATCGAGGTCGTCGGCGACCTGGTCGGTGACGTCGTGCACGACGGGTGCGGGCGGCGCGGCATGGGCGCGCACCAGGTGGAGCACGGCGCCGTCGGGCACGTCGGCCGAGGCCAGCGTGGCCTCGTGGGGCAGTACCGAGCCGTCGGGGGTGACCAGTTGCCGGGTCATGGGCCGGGCGGCGGTCCGGTCGTCGAGCAACCGGAGTATGTCGGGCAGCAGTTGGCCGATCGGGGTGTCCGACGGCAGGACGATGTCGGCCCTGCGGCGTTCACCGACCAGCGTGACCCGGCTCAGTTGTGTCCGGGACGTCGTTGCTGTGCTCACCACTCACCGGAACCTATCATCGCGAAATCGGGGCCGAGGACGCCGAGGACGGCGGTGCGGAGGGGATGCCGTACTGCTGCTGTTGCTGTTGTTGCTGCTTCTGCTTGGCGAGGGTGGCCTGGAGGAAGGACCAGCCGACGCAGCCGGCGCACAGGACGGCCGCGATCGCGATGCCCGCGAACACCTTGCCGAGCCGTTCGTCCGCCGAGCGCCGGGCCCGCTGCGCGCCGAACAGCAGGGCATCGCGCATCCGGCGCCGGCGTACCGCCACCGACTCCAGCAGTTGGCTGTCGTAGTCCCGTGCCATTGAGTTGGTCCCCCGTGCCTGTGTTCTCTGCGGTCGGTGGTCGGTCAGTCGGCGGCGGTGGCGGGGGCGGCGGTGGCACCGTCGGCGGTGAGCCCGAGGTACTCGCGCATGGCGGCGTACTTCCCGGTCAGCCGCCGCGCGGTGGGCTCGTCCAGGGCGGCCAGCCGGCGCGGGTCGGCGTTGTGCGCGAGGTCGGCCGCCTTGACCAGCCGCGCGCCCGGCGTGGCCAGGATCCGCTCGGCGTACGCCCGCGGCTCCTCCCCCGGCCGCTTGGTCACGGCCCGTACGACGTCCTTGGTGCGCTGGGCGAGCGGGGCCGCCGCCAGCCATTCCTCGCCGAGCACCCCGTCCTCGACCGCGTCGTGCAGCCAGGCGGCGGCAATCAGCTCGGCACCGCCACCACGGGCCCGTACGCCCTCGGCGACGGCCCGCAGGTGCTCGGCGTAGGGGCGTCCGGCCTTGTCCCGCTGCCCGGCGTGCGCGGCGCACGCGACGGCCTCGACCTCGGCGAGCGTCATGCCCGGCGCTTCGGACAGCCCGTCGTACGGCATACAGGGTCCCCTCACTTTGCCCGTGCAAGATAGAACACGAACGCGCGGGTGGCACAGCCGGGTCGACCGGTTTCGCGGACGCAACCGGGAGTCCTCCACGGAACCGGCATACCCAGGGCGCCGAGGCGTATGCGACATCCCACCGGGGAGGCCGCCCTCCGGTGGATACAGCAGCTTCGCCACCACCTCCGGGTCCGCCACCGCGATGGCCGCCGGTTCCGTGCCGTCGACCGCGGCCACCGGTTTCGCCCCGAGGTCTGCGCCGCACGTACGGCTGCGGGCCGGTGGCTTGGAGCGTGCGGTCCTTGTCCGCGATGCGGCAGCTCACACGTTCGTCGGTCGTGAGCGCTGTGACGAACACGGCGGAGCCGACCTGTATGGCGTCGACCCAGGATTCCCACATGGGGAGCTGCGCTGCTTCGGGGTCGAGCAGACAGTGCGACTTGGCGAGGGTGAGCCTGGTACGCAGAGCGTCCTCCGGGGTGCCGGAGTTGGTCTCCAGCCTTTCGATCGCCCGTGAGGCGTTCTCGGCGAGCACGGCGAGACCCGCCGCCGCGTTCCCCGTGGGGCAGGGGTGGCGTGGAACGATCGCGACCAACGCGTCTCTCCTTGGCCCGAAGTGTTGCTGCGCGCTGCCGAGTGCCGGGGGTCTAGGGCTCGTTGGGGGCGTTCAGTACCCGGAGTTCTGCGCCACGGCCCTGAAGCCATTTCTGGAGCTCTGCTCCCGAGAGTTCCCGTGAGCCCTCTTCGTCCTCGACCGTGGCGGGCCCGAAAACCGTTCCGGACGCGCCTTCGAGCTTCGTACCCTGATCCAGGGTCACCCGGAACGCGTTCTCGTCGAATACCGAATTGCTCAGATCCGCGGAGCGGAAGTCCACCCCCAGCAGCGAGGAACCCATGAAGCGGGTGCCACGGCAGCTGGCGCCGGACGCATCGACATCGTAGAGCGACGCCTTCACCAGATTGGCGTCGTCAAGAATCGCGTTCCGCAGGATCGCGTCATCGAGATTCACGCGGACGAGAGAACATCCCGTCAGGTCGGCCCCAGTCAGGTCGGCCCCTTGAGCGTCCGAGCGGTACAACTCCGCGCCCGCCAGCTTCGTACCCGCCAACCTGGCATCGGTGAACCACGATTCAGAGAAATCGCCACCCGACAGATCGGCTCCGCCGAGGTCGAGCCCGATGACGTCGAGTCCCCCTTCGCCGGCACTGATCCATTCCCGCAGGCGCCGGGAGGCGGCGATGTCCGTGATCCGCACCCTCAGAGCAGATCAGTCAGGTCCGGTCCGCGGCCATCCGTGACTTCCGGCTCGCCGACTCCATAGCCTTCGGCCCTGCCGAAATACGTCGGCTGACCGGGCTCGGCCGGCACACCGAGCAGCCCGTCCAGATCCTTGAGTGCAGCGGCGAGCCGCGGAGCGTTCTGCTGGTGCACTTCCGGATGCGGCGTACCGCGGAAGTCGAATGGGCCCCAGATATCGTGATGGACGGCAACATCAGCCGACAGACCCAGAGGCTCCGCAGAGACCGTCAATTCCACCAGACCGTATTCCTGGCGCTGCACACCGCGTTCATCGAGCCACATACCCGGCCCGGTGACGAGAAATCCGCTGAACTCGGCCTGCGGGAACGCCACAGGACGCAATTCCTCGACCTGTGCCGCCAGTTGCTCGCCGTCGAGTGGCCTCGGCAGGGGCAGACGAGTCTTCGCGACCGAGCCTCGGCCCGGCACGGCCCAGTGCCACTCCAGGGCACTCGGCTTCAGCAGCTCGTAGTCCCGCAGAACAGCCGACATACGCGCAGCGGTGCCGAGCGCCGAGCACAGCCCAGGGGAGGCATAATCTTCCAAATCCCAGAACCAGGAAGCGCATTCGCGCGGCGCGCGCATGAGCAGAGACATCGATTACTTCCTCACGGATATGTGGGGCCATTGGCGGGGACGGTGATCGAGCCATCCTCGAAGCGCAAAATGAAGGTGGCGTTCGTGATCCTAGCGCGATGAGCGATGCGCCCGAGAATCTTGTCCGTCAGCGCTTCCTTGGTGTCATGCACATCCAGAATTGCGACCTTCTGCCCGTCAATGCTACCAACCAGCTGCTTCTCCGCGATGCCCTTCGTCGCACTGTTGAGCCCCGACGCACTCGCGACGTCCTTCAGCTGCGCACCATATTCGATCCGGTCGCCGGACTTCACCAATACGTCCAGGTCGAGGCCGTCTTCCGGCACTTTCATTTCCAGCGCAAGCCCTTGTACACCACGGTTTTGCAGTTCTGTGGCGTGCTCCATCGCCATATAGACGGCGGGACTCATATCGCTGTGCTTGCTGACCTGCTTGCACTGGGACAGGAGGTCGTCGTAGCCAGGAAGGTCCGCAAGGTTTCCGTCGCTGATGTATTTGGCGATTCCGGCTCCGTACTCACTCCTTCGAAGTCCTGCGAGTGACTTCTCGATATCCGCGGGTGGCATCTTGGCGCGCGCGAGTTGCTCGGCAACCGTCGCTTCCTGGTCCGGCTGCATGCGCCCAGTCGGCGCGGACGGCCGCTCGTCCCCCTCGCTGTAGTCCACGTGCGGGGGCTCGTGACCGCCGCCGGCCCCGGACGGGTGGCTTCCTCCCACCCCCGGATGATGGCCCGGCCCGCCCGTCACTTCCGCGGGCCCGCCGGTGGCCGGGTCATGGTGCACCGTCCGAGGTCCGTCACCTTGCCCCAAGGGGCCGTCCGTGTGGTGACCGCCCTGGCCGCTGTGCGGCGGTTCATGGCTGGCGCTGGGCCCTGACCCATGCTCGTGTGCGGTGCCGCCGGGCAGGTGGTCGCCGCTGTGGCCGCCGGGTAGGTGGTCGCCCGCATGGGTGGTCGGGCGGCCGGGGTCGCCGAGGTCGTGGCCGGTGCTGTCGCCGAGTTTGATGTGCTCGCCGGCCTGTTCCGCGCCGTGGGTGCCTGCGCCGATCAGGGCTGGTTGTTTGGCCGGGGACGGGGTGTGGGGGAGGTCCGAGCCGGTGGGGGGTCGGTGGGTGATGTCCGGGGGGCCGCCGTCGTGGTGCATCAGGACGTCGCCCTTGTGGTCCACGATGTTGCCGTGTTCGTCGGCGAACAGCGGGGGCGTGCCTTCGGGGGTGTGCAGGGGGTCCGTGCCCGCCGGGTGCAGGGGTGCGTCGTGGGGCAAGCGGACGTTGCCGTCGGGGAGGCGGACGGCGTCTTTGGGGAGCGGGGCTCCCTCGGGGAGGCGGACCGTGCCGTCGGGGAGGTGGACGGTTCCGCGGGGCAGGGTGATCGCGTTGTCGGGGAGCTTGGGAATGTCGATCTTCCCGGCGCCCTTGAGGGCCTTGCCGATATCGCCGATCTTCGACAGGCCGGCGCCCGCGCCCTTCATGACGTACGTCATCGGGTCGATGACCCGGCCGGCCTTGCCCGCGAACGAGATCGCCTTCGCGACCGCGCCCGCCTTGCCCGCGCCCTCGGCCGCGGCGCCCGCGCCGTCGGTGAAGACCGCGGTGAGAACGTTGAAGGTGACCCCGCCGGCCGCGCGGGCGGGGTTCTTGCCCCACTCGTCCCACGCCAGCAACGCCTTGCCGGTCTGCTTCATCGTATTGCGCGACTCACGCAGCCACGACGGCATGTACTTGTCCGGTGTAGCCCAGAACGCCACCGCCAGTACGGGGTTGCTCATGAACGCGAGACCTGTGGCCAGCTGCGCCAGCCCCTTCCAGGCCGTCTTCATCGCATCCCAGCCGTCGACACCGACCAGGGTGCCCAGACCCTTGACCGTGCCCCAGATGCCGTCCACCACGATGCCGTCCCAGACGAACGACTTCACCCAGTGCCCGACGTCGTACCAGTGGTGCTTCTGCTCCACCGGATCGCCCCACGGCAGCCCCTTCGCGCCCTTCAGGTCGGACGCGCTGTAGCCGTACATGTTCTTCTTGTCGGTGCCGTCACCGGCGATCATCTGCGTGCCGTGCCACAACGCCGTGATCTTGTTGTGGCAGGTGCGCTCCGCCGCCCAGAACGCCGCGACCGTCGCCGTGACATCGTCGCGGAGCTGGTTGTTCTTCTTGACCTTGTCCTCGTCGTACTGCCAGTCGTCGTCGCCCTCGACCGAGTCGACGAACGCCTGCGCGTCGTGCTTGAGCTGCTTCAGCCTCTCCACCAGCGGCCGGACCTCGGCCGCATACCCCGACAGCGCCGCGGACACCGTCTCCAGATCCGTCCCGAACGAATCCGCGCGGTCCGACACCGGCTTCGTCGAGGCGAACAGCTGATCCGCCTCGGGGGCCTTGTAGTACGCCGACAGGCCCTGGAACTGCGTATGCACATCCGCGCCCGTGGAACGGATCTGCCCCGCGTCCTTCTTCAGGGAGCCGTAGTCCTTCTCCAACTGCTCCAGGTCACCGGTGAACTCGGGTATTTCCTCCGGCTTGATCACTGCTTGCCGATCCCCGGCATCTTCACCCCGGGCGTGGACGCCTCGCGCTGCGCCTGGGCCGCCATCGCCTCGTCACCGTTCATGTAGGCCGTCGTCGCGTCCACCGCGCCCTGCAACGACTTACCGGCCCGCGCCGCGATGAACTGCAGGTCCTTGGTCGCGTGCTCGGCGTACTCCGACAACGCCAGCGCCACCAGGCCGCCCTGCGTCTTGCCGCCCTGACCACCCTGGCCGCCGGAGCCGCCCGAGCCGCCCGAGCCGCCGGCGGAGATCGTGCCCGCACTCGACGCCGCCGACTGCAGATGCGCCCCGAAATCCTTCGCCTGCGTCTCCAGATGCGACGCCGTCTTCCCCGTCACCGACAGCACCTGACTGATGCCCTGCGGATGCAGATCCCAGCCCGTCATACCCGATCCCCCATGACCCTCGTGAACCGACCACCGGTCAACCGATGTTGTCGACCGCCGACTTCGCCTTCGCCAGGGTCGAATGCGCCGTCGAGTCGTTCTTCTCCATCGTCGTCTTCAGCAGATGGATGATGTTCCGGACCTCCTGCGACGCACTGTTCCAGCGCTGCTCCTTGCCGTGGTACTCATCCGCCACACCATCGGCCGTGAAGTCCGCCATCGCCTTCTTCACCTGCTTGTCCCGCGCCGCGATCACCGACTCCAACTGAGCGATCACCCCCGCCAGATTCCCCTGCACATCCGCCGACGCCCCCGTGTCGTACGACCGGCGATCCGCACCAGAACCCGCCATCACACACCACTCCCCGTGAAAGAACCGGACATCCCGAAGAACTCAACGACCCGAGAACCGCGCCGCGTCGAAATTGGCCGCACCCATCTGCGCCCTCGCGTTCTCCCCCTGCTCCTGATCACCCGAGCCGAACGCGCCCTCCATCCCCGACTGACCACCCAGGATCGCCGACAACGAACCGTTCAGCTCCTTCGTGATCCCGTCCGCACGCGCCTTGAACTGATCGAACGCCGTACGCCCCGCACCGTTGAACTTCCCCTCCAACGGCTCCGCCGCCTGCACCAACAGCCGGATCAGCGTGCCCAGATCCTGACTCGACCCACGCGACTCACGCATCAGCGTCGACAACGTCTGCGCACCCATGTCGAACTTCATATCGCCTCCCCCGGACGCATTCCCACGGCACCCGCCGCCCTGTCACATACCGCATCCGATTATGAACTCCCGGACGCAAGGAGGGCGAGCCCGGGGGGCGGGCTGTCACAGGATCGGCGAACTTCCGTGACGAAGGCTCAGGGGGACGTCTGCCCGGTCGGCGACTGCCGGCAGATCAGCAGCAGCGCCCGGTCGTCGTTGACGTCCTTGGCGACGGCCTCGATGAGGTGCCAGGCGGCGCCGTGGAAGCCGCCGGCGACATAGCGGTCGGCCTCGCCGGTGAGGCGGTCGATGCCTTCCACGATGTCCCGGTCGGAGGTCTCCACCAGGCCGTCGGTGAACAGCATCAGGACGTCGCCGGGGCGCAGCGAGCCCTTGACGGAGTCGAACTGGGCGCCGTCGTAGACCCCGAGGAGCGGCCCCTCGGCGGACTTCTCCTCCCAGCGGCCGCTGCCCGCGCTGAGCTGGAGGCCCGGCGGATGGCCCGCGGAGTACAGCTCGTAGTCCCCGGAGTCGAGGTCCAGGACGAGGTGGATGGAGGTGGCGAAGCCCTCCTCCCAGTCCTGGCGCAGCAGATAGCCGTTGGCGGCGGGCAGGAAGGCGTGCGGGGGCAGGGAGCCGAGCAGGCCGCCGAAGGCGCCGGACAGCAGCAGAGCGCGGGAGCCGGCATCCATGCCCTTGCCGGAGACATCGGTCAGGACGACTTCCAGGGTGCGGCCGCCGTTGGTGCGGGCGGCCACCACGAAGTCGCCGGAGAAGGACTGGCCGCCGGCGGGGCGCAGCGCCATCTCGTGGTGCCAGCCGCGGGGCAGCTTGGGCAGCGTGGACTGCACCCGGATCCGCTCGCGCAGGTCGAACAGCATGGTGCCGCCGCGCCGCCAGGGCACGCCGACGCGGCTGCGGAACTGGGCGGTGAGCAGGCCGAAGAAGCCGCAGGCGGCCACCACCAGGACGACGCCCGGTGTCACGCGGGAGGGGCCTTCGGTGTACGGGCCGAGGCGTACCGACTCCACGATCAGCGCGGTGGCCGCGGCCGCGTACAGACCGAGCAGGCTGGCCGGGCGCAGCAGCAGCCCGCCGGCCACGATCGGCAGGACCAGCAGGGCCGGGGAGCACCACACGGAGTCGAACAGGGTCATGGCCGCGAAAAGCGGGACGGTGAGCAGCAGGCCGGCGAAGGCGATCCAGTCGGGGCCGTCACCGCGGAAGTAGTCGACGGCGCTTCTGCGCAGCCCGACGCGGGCCCGGTGCCACTGCATCCTCCACCGGGCCGTGAGCGTGTCCGCCTTCGCGCGCGTGTCTCGTCCTGCTGCCATTAGTTCGGGACCCTATCCATCGCACCGGCCGCTCGGCACGGGAGGTCCTGCTTGTCCCCCGTGCGGGGCGCGGGTTCACAGGTTCGCTCAGGCACCGGAATTCCGTAAACCCACCCGAAGGAGTGTCAGTGCTTCTGACAGGTGGGACACCAGAAGAGGTTGCGGGCGGCGAGGCCGGCGGTGCGGATGTGGTCGCCGCAGATGTGGCAGGGCTGGGTGGCGCGGCGGTAGACGTAGACCTCGCCGCCGTGGTCGTCCACGCGGGGCGGGCGGCCCATGGCCTCGGGGGTGTGTTCCGGTCGTACGGTGTCGATCCGGTTGTTGCGGACGCCCTCCCGCATCAGGGCGGCCAGGTCGCTCCAGAGGGCGTCCCACTCGGCGGGGGTGAGGTCGCGGCCCGCGCGGTAGGGGTCGATGCCATGGCGGAAGAGGACCTCGGCGCGGTAGACGTTGCCGACGCCCGCCACGATCTTCTGGTCCATGAGCAGGGCGGCGATCGTCGTACGGCTGCGGCTGATCTTCCGGTAGGCCGCCGCCGGGTCGGCGTCCTCGCGCAGCGGGTCGGGGCCGAGGCGGGAGTGGACGGCGCGCTTCTCCTCGCCGGTGATCAGGGCGCAGGTGGTGGGGCCGCGGAGATCGACATACGACAGGTCGTTCGCGAGCCGGAGCCGGACGGTGTCGGTGGGCGGGGGTGCGGGGGCGTCGCCGAAGCCGACCTTGCCGAACAGGCCGAGGTGGATGTGGACCCAGTCGGTGTCCCGGAAGCGCAGGAAGAGGTGCTTGCCGTGGGCCTCGGTGGCGGTCAGTTCGGCGCGGTCCAGCAGGGCGGCGGCGTCGGAGAACTTGCCCTGGGGGCTGGTGACGCGGGGGGCGGTGCCCTGGAAGCGGGCGGCGTAGTCCTGCGCCAACCGGTGAATCGTGTGCCCTTCCGGCAAGGCGGGCCGTCCTTTCCTGTCCTCTTCTTCCGTCCCCACCCGTCCGTCTCGCTCGGCCGGAGGGCGCCACTCGTCCCCTCAGCCTAGGCGGGCCCGCCGCCCCGTACGCGCGGCGCCCACCCGTCGCCGAGCGGCTCGGCGGGGGTGGGCGCGGGGAGAGAAGGGGACTACTGCTGGGGGTGGTGGGCGGGGACCGGGGGGAGGTCGCCCGTGGTCTCGTACGCGGTCAGCATGTCGATGCGGCGGATGTGGCGCTCGTCACCGGAGAAGGGGGTGGCGAGGAACGTCTCGACGAACTTGGTCGCCTCCTCGGTGCTGTGCATGCGCGCGCCGACGGCCACCACGTTGGCGTTGTTGTGCTGCCGGCCCAGCGACGCGGTCTCCTCGCTCCACGCCAGCGCCGCGCGCACGCCCTTCACCTTGTTCGCGGCGATCTGCTCCCCGTTGCCGGAGCCGCCGATCACGATGCCGAGGGCGTCGGGGTCGGCGGCCGTGCGCTCGGCGGCGCGCAGGCAGAAGGGCGGGTAGTCGTCCTGGGCGTCGTAGATGTGCGGCCCGCAGTCGACGGGCTCGTGCCCCGCCGCCTTGAGCCACTCGACGAGGTGGTTCTTGAGTTCGAAGCCCGCATGGTCGGAGCCGAGGTACACGCGCATGACACGAGTGTGACACGCCGGAATCGGGGCAGCAGCCTGGGGTCCGCGGCATCCGGAGGGCATCCGTCAAGAGGTCCGGCGGTGACTCATGCGACACCCGGAGACCTACGGATTTCGTCGTCGAATGTGAGCGGGACCATAGAACCTCAAGGGAACCTCAAGTAACAATCCGGATTCAGAGGTTCCCGAATTCGTTCGCCTCGGATTCACTGGACCGACTCGTACACCGCTCGTACGAATCCCGTACCGGACCCCACACGGCACCCCGTTTCCGTACGGGAACCCCCGCTCAACAGGCGCAAAGGAATCCGTCCATGACCCCTCCTGGTTCCGGACTTCAAGCAGGCCTCAAGAACCGGCACCTGACGATGATCGCCATCGGCGGTGTGATCGGCGCCGGACTGTTCGTCGGCTCCAGCTCCGGCATCGCCGCGGCCGGACCGGGCATTCTGCTGTCCTACGCCCTCGTCGGCACCCTCGTCGTCCTCGTGATGCGCATGCTGGGCGAGATGTCCGCGGCCAACCCGTCCTCCGGCTCCTTCTCGGAGCACGCCGACCGCGCGCTCGGCCGCTGGGCCGGTTTCTCCATCGGCTGGCTGTACTGGTTCTTCTGGGTCGTCGTGCTCGCCGTCGAGGGAACGGCGGGCGCGAAGATCCTGGCGGGCTGGGTACCGGCAGTACCGCAGTGGGGCTGGGCGCTCATCGTGATGCTGGTGCTGACCGCGTCGAACCTCGTCTCGGTCGGTTCCTACGGCGAGTTCGAGTTCTGGTTCGCCGGCATCAAGGTCGTGGCGATCGGCGCGTTCATCGTCGTCGGCCTGCTCGCGATCTTCGGTGTGCTGCCGGGCGCGCACACCGACAAGGCGTCCTTCGCGAACCTCACCAGTCACGGCGGGTTCCTGCCACACGGTCCGGGCGCGATCCTCACCGGTGTGCTGCTGGTCGTCTTCTCCTTCATGGGCAGCGAGATCGCCACCCTGGCCGCGGGCGAGTCGGAGGACCCGCAGCGCGCGGTCACCAAGGCCACCAACAGCATCATCTGGCGTATCGGCGTCTTCTACCTGGGCTCGATCCTCGTCGTGGTCACGCTGCTGCCGTGGAACGACGCCTCGCTGGTGAAGCAGGGCTCGTACGTCGCCGCGCTGAACTCCCTCGGCATCGCGCACGCCGGCCAGATCATGAACGTCATCGTGCTGACCGCGGTGCTGTCCTGTCTCAACTCCGGTCTGTACACGGCCTCCCGTATGGCCTTCTCGCTGGGTCAGCGCGGTGACGCGCCGAAGGCGTTCGCCCGTACCACCTCGCGCGGTGTGCCGATGTGGGCGATCCTCGCGTCGGTCGTCTTCGGCTTCGTGGCGGTCTTCTTCAACTACGAGTTCCCGGACACCGTCTTCCTCTTCCTGGTCAACTCCAGCGGTGCGGTGGCCCTGTTCGTGTGGCTGGTCATCTGCTTCTCGCAGTTGCGGATGCGCCGGATCATCCAGCGCGAGGCGCCGGAGAAGCTCGTCGTGCGGATGTGGCTGTACCCGTACCTGACCTGGGCGGCGGCCGCGGTGATCGTGGCGGTCCTGGTGTACATGCTGTTCGACACCGAGCACGACGGCCGCGAGACCGTGCTGCTGTCGCTGCTCGTCGCGGCGGTCGTGGTGGCGATCGCCTTCATCAAGCAGAAGGTCACGGGCGACCGTCCGGCCCCGGCCGCGGAGGCCGCGGTGGACAAGGTCTCCATCGGCTGACCCACCGCCTGGGACGTACGACGGCCGCGGGGGGGGGGGGGGGGTGGGGGGGGGGGGGGGGGGGGGGGGGGGGGGGGGGGGGGTTTTTCCGTATTTTCCCCTTTACTCTATCTAGTGTGTGGGCAACCCCGTGCAAAGGA
>NZ_JBVJUC010000002.1:248959-373117 GCF_055605065.1 Streptomyces sp. NPDC037203 | reverse complement strand
CCGTCCATTCCTTTGCAAGCAAGCGGAAACAGGCCCCCTCCTCCCCCCCCCCCCCCCCCCCCCCCCCCCCTCCCCCGCCCCCCCCCCCCCCCCCCCCCCCCCCGCGGCCGTCGTGGTGTACGGGGGCGACTTCCCTAGCGCTTGCCCGCGAACTTCCACGCGGTCGGCAGCAGCCCCATCGCGAGGGCGGCCTTGAGGGCGTCGCCGATCAGGAACGGGACGAGGCCGGCGGCGACCGCCTGGCCGAGGGAGAGGTGGGCGGCCAGGGCCAGGTACGGCACGCCGACGGCGTAGATGACGGCGGAGCCGAGGATCATCGTGCCCGCCATGCGCAGCGGCGAGCGGTCGGCGCCGCGGCGGGCGAGGGCGCCCACGACGGCGGAGGCGAGCAGCATGCCGAGGACGTAGCCGAAGGAGACCGCGCCGGTGCCGGAGTCGCCCCCCGCGAACCACGGCACGCCGACCATGCCGGCCAGCGTGTACAGGGCGAGGGAGAGGAAGCCGCGGCGGGCGCCGAGGGCGGTGCCGACCAGCAGCGCGGCGAAGGTCTGGCCGGTCACCGGCACCGGGGAGCCCGGCACGGGCACCGACAGCTGGGCGGCGAGCCCGGTGAGCGCGGCACCGCCGAGCACGAGGGCGGCGTCGCGGGCGCGGGAGGCGGGCAGCAGGTCGGCGAGGACGGCACCCGGACGGGCGCTGACGGTGGCGGTGCTCATGGGGACTCCGCGGATAGAGGGGGACAGGTGGGAACATCGCGACGCTATACCGGCGCCCCGAATGCGATCACCGTCAGCGCTCGACAAAGGGTTGATCGGCAGCTTGGTGGGCTCCGCACAAAAGTACGGTTCACACCGGGTACGGCGTGACGGTGGTCACTGGGGTGGGGTGCTCCGGCAGACTCCGGGAGCCCGCGGCGGCTCTGTAGGGATCCACCAAAGAGGGGGTGGGCCCTGGTGCGCCGGCCCAGGTCGTCTCGGTCGGTGGGCGCGGGCTGGGCAGGGGGTGGGGGCTTTGCTAGCTTCGGGGGCATGGTTGCCCAGGCCCGGTATTTCACGTCGCGTCGCTATGTCGACCTGCGGCGGCAGGGCACGGCCACCTGTCGTCGCTCGGGATAGGGGCGGGCCCCTTTCTGGCGCCGCCCCGTCCTTTCCGGTCTTCCGACGCACCGGCTCCCGAGGACGGTTCTCCATGCCCCGCAGTGCGGCCTCCACCCTTGTCTCCCCCGTACCGCGCGCCGCCGACCGCGACCGGCGGCGCACCAGTGCCAGCGTCGTGCTGCGCTCCGTGCTGGAGCACGGGCCGGTGGCGCGCAGTACGGTGGCGCGGCTGACCGGTCTGTCGCCCGCGTCGGTGACCGAGCACTGTGCGCGGCTCGCCGGGCTCGGGCTGATCCGGGAGGCGCCGGTGCCGCGCCGTTCGCGCGGGGTGGGCCGGCCGCATGTGCCGGTGGAGCTGGACGACGCCCGGTTCGTGGTGGGCGGGGTGCATGTGGCGGTGCCGTACACCACCGTGGCGCTGCTGGACCTGCGCGGCCGGGTACTGGCCAGGCGCGAGCTGAAGCACGAGCGGACCGACCCCGCGCGGGTGTTGGCGCGGGCCGCCGAGGGGCTCACCGCGCTGCTCGGGCAAGCGCCGGGGCGCCGCCCGCTGGGGGTGGGGGTCGCCGTGGGCGGCTGGGTGGACCGGGCGACGGGCACCGTGGTGGAGCACGAGCTGCTGGGCTGGCGGGAGGTGCCGGTGCGGGACCTGCTCGCCGCCCGTACCGGCCTGCCGGTCGAAGTGGACGGGCACGCACGGGCGCTGGTGAACGGGGAGCGGCTGTTCGGGCGGGCCCGCGGCAGCCTGAGCGTGCTGCATCTGTTCGTGGGCAATGTGGTCGACGCCGCGTTCGCCACCCATGACGAGGTGCACCACGGCCCCCGGTCCGCGGCCGGCGCCATCGCGCACCTGCCGGTGCCGGGCGGCACCGAGCCGTGCCCGTGCGGGCGTGTCGGATGCCTTCAAGTCGAGCTCGGGGAGCGGACGTTGTGCCGCAGGGCGCGGGCGGCCGGGGTCACCGACTCGGCCAACCCGATGCACGTGGTGGCCGCGGCGGCGGGCGGGGACGCGGTGGCCCGGCGGCTGCTGGTGGAGCGGGCACGGGCGACGGGACGGGCGGCGGCGCTGCTGCTCGATGTGCTCAACCCGGAGACGGTCGTGGTCACCGAGGTGGGGGTCATCCACTTCGAGGAATGCCTCGACGCGCTGCGGGAGGCGGCCGGGAATTTTCGGTCCGCGGCGGTGCTGCCGACGAGTTTCCCGGATTCCGTGCTCGCGGTCGCGGGCGGTTCCGTGCTGCTCGACGCATTGTTCCGGGATCCGCTGGGCGCCTCACCTGAGGGTATTTAATTCAGAAACTCGGAATGTTGACATGAGTCGTATGGGGCCTGGAACATGCTGCTCATGAGCCCCCTCACGAGCTGTCGATCCGGTCGTCACGCCTTCTGTTGCTGACGTTCCGCCGTGCGTGAAGCGCATGTTGCCGTGAATTTCCCAGGGCTTCTCCGTATTTCCCCCGTGTTTCTCCGCGTTTCTCCGCGTTTCCGTTGGCCGGGCTGTTTCGCCGACCGGCTCTCTCCGGGAGACCTGCCATGCACCGTCGCCTCTTCCTCACCTCCCTGCTGGGCGCGTCCGCCGCCGTCACCGGACTCGGCGGCTGCGCCAAGGGCGTGGCCACCGCCGACGCCGGCGCCGCCACCCGGCCCCTCGCGGACCGGGTCCCAGCCGGGACCAGCCTGAAGATCACCTCGTACCAGGGCGTGGAGCAACTCCAGTTCAAGCTGGGGAAGTTCCCGCCGCTGCCGTTCACCGTGTCCGACTGGGTGAACATCGGCGCCGGACCCGATGTCATCAACGCCTTCCGCGCCAGGTCGCTGGACCTCGCCAACAACGCGGGCATCCCGCCGATCCAGGCGCAGTTCCAGGGCCTCGCGGCGAAGATCGTGGCGATCGAGCTGACCCGCAAGCCGAACTACCTGTTCGCGACCCGGCCCGGCAGCGACATCCACACCGTGGCCGACTTCAAGGGCAAGCGGCTCGCCTTCTCGCAGGGGCAGGCGCAGGGCGTGGTGCTGCTGCGGGCCCTGAAGAAGGCGGGCCTCGCGTACGACGAGGCCAGGCTGGTGCCGCTGACCAGCAACCAGTTCCTGACCGCCCTCCAGTCCGGCCAGGTGGACGCGGCCCCGCTCGCCAACAGCCAGGCGCCCGCCTACCTCAGGCAGTACGCGGCGAAGGGCGCCCGCACCGTCACCACCGACGTGGTCGACCTGCTGAACCTGCTCTGGGCGCCGCAGGCCACGCTGGACGACCCCGCGAAGGCCGCCGCGATCGCCGCGTACATCCCGCAGTGGGCCAGGGGCCAGGTGTGGCAGTACGAGCATCCGGACCAGTGGAACGAGGAGTTCTACGTCAAGACGCAGAACCTGACCCTCCCGCAGGCGAAGTCCATCACCGCGCTGGCCAACAAGCCTCTTTTCCCGCCCCGTTGGGACGAGGCGATCACATGGGAGCAGGAGACCGCCGATCTGCTCGCCGAGGGCGGCTTCGTGAAGAAGACCGATGTGTCGGATCTGTTCGACCACCGCTTCGAGGCGATCGCCGCGCGGGCCGTACCCGAGGAGTACCGGAGGTGACCGCCGTGACGACCACGACGACGACGGCGGCCACCGCGCCCGTCAGCGCGTCCGGGGAGCTGCCCCCGGTCCGCCGGCGGCGCCGCCTCTCCCCCGGCCGCCGGCTGCCCGCCGCCCGGCTGGCCGGCCCCCTGCTGGTGCTGGCCGTCTGGGCGATCGCCTCGGCCGCCGGACAGCTCGACCCGGCCGCGATCCCGGCGCCCTGGACGGTGCTGCGCACCCTCGGCCACCTGTGGACCGACGGCACGCTGCCCACCGATGTGCTCACCTCGCTGCGCCGGGCCGCCTACGGCTTCGCGATCGGGCTGACCGCCGGGGTGCTGCTGGCGCTGGTGTCCGGGCTCAGCCGCACCGGGGAGGCGCTGATCGACGGGACCGTGCAGCTCAACCGGGCGATCCCGACCCTCGGCCTGATCCCGCTGTTCATCCTGTGGCTGGGCATCGGGGAGACCTTCAAGATCGCCATCATCGCGATCGTCGTCTACATCCCGGTCTACCTCAACACGCACGCCGCGCTGGCCGGCATCGACAGCCGCTATGTCGAACTCGCCGAGGTGCAGGGCCTGTCGAGGCTCCAATTCGTCCGGCAGGTGGTGATTCCGGGAGCGCTGCCCGGCTTCTTCGTCGGGCTGCGGCTCGGGGTGACCGGTTCCTGGCTGGGCCTGGTCGTCCTGGAGCAGATCAACGCCACCAGCGGACTCGGCTACCTGATGTTCCAGGCGCAGAACTACGGCCGTACCGACACCATCCTCGTCGGCCTGCTGATCTACGGCGTCTTCGGCCTGGTCTCCGACAGCGCGGTCCGTCTGTTCGAACGGAGGGTGCTGTCATGGCGCCGCACACTGAGCAGCTGACCCGGCCCGCCACCGCCGTCCGACTGCGTTCCCTGCACCGCTCGTTCGGGGACCGGACGATCCTCGGCGGCATCGATCTCGAACTGCCCGCCGGACAGTTCACGGCGCTGCTCGGGCACTCGGGGTCCGGGAAGTCCACCCTGCTGCGGGCCGTCGCCGGACTCGATCACGGGGTGGCCGGGTCCGGGCAGGTCGCGGCGCCCCGGCAGGTCTCGGTGGTGTTCCAGGACTCCCGGCTGCTGCCCTGGCGCCGGGTGCTGGACAACGTGCTGCTCGGCCTGGACGGGAAGGACGCGGCACAGCGCGGCCGGGCCGCCCTCGCGGAGGTCGGTCTCGAAGGGCGGGAGCGGGCCTGGCCGGGCGAGCTGTCCGGCGGCGAGGCGCAGCGCGCCGCGCTCGCCCGCGCCCTGGTGCGCGAACCCGGACTGCTGCTGGCCGACGAGCCGTTCGGGGCGCTGGACGCGCTGACCCGGATCCGGATGCACCGGCTGCTGCGCGAGCTGTGGGAGCGCCACCGGCCCTCCGTGCTGCTCGTCACCCATGACGTGGACGAGGCGATCGTGCTCGCCGACCGGGTCCTCGTCCTGGAGCGGGGCCGCATCGGCCTCGATCTGACCATCGACCGTCCCCACCCGCGCTCCTACCGGGAGCCGGTCCTGGGCGAGTACCGGGAGCGGCTGCTCGCCGCCCTCGGTGTCACGGAGGACCACCGATGACCACCCGCCGACTCCACCTGAACGCGTTCCTGATGAGCACCGGCCACCACGAGGCGTCCTGGCGGCTCCCGGAGAGCGATCCGTACGCGCACGTCGACCTGGGGCACTACACACGGCTCGCGCGGAGCGCCGAACGCGGCACCTTCGACAGCCTGTTCCTCGCCGACAGCCCCCAGTTGTGGAACAACCTCGGGCAGCGTCCGGCCGGTGCCCTGGAGCCGCTGACCCTGCTGACCGCGCTGGCGACGGCCACCGAGCACATCGGCCTGATCGCCACCGCCTCCACCTCCTACAACTCCCCCTACAACCTGGCCCGCAGATTCGCTTCGCTGGACATCGTCAGCGGTGGCCGGGCGGGCTGGAACATCGTCACCACCGCGGGCGCGGAGGCGGCCCGCAACTTCGGACTCGACCACGAGCCGGCGCACGCCGAACGGTACGCGCGCGCCGCCGAGTTCCTCGACGTGGCGCTGAAGCTGTGGGACAGCTGGGAGGACGACACGATCGTCGCCGACAAGGCGGCCGGCGTCTGGGGCGACGACGACAAGATCCACCCGCCCCGGCACGAGGGGCCGTACTTCCGGGTCGCGGGCGCCCTCAACGTGCCGCGCTCCCCGCAGGGTTACCCGCTGCTGGTGCAGGCGGGCTCCTCGGCGGACGGCAAGGCGTTCGCGGCGCGGTACGCGGAGGCGGTGTTCACCGCGCAGCAGACCCTCGCCGACGCGCAGTCCTTCTACGCCGACATCAAAGACCTCACCGAGCGGGCCGGGAGGGACCCCGAGCACCTCAAGGTGCTGCCCGGCATCGTGCCCGTACTCGGCTCGACGGAGGCCGAGGCGCGGGCGAACGAACAGGTCCTGGAGGACCACATCGTGTACGAGCACGGGCTGCGGCGCCTGACCGGTCTGCTGCAACTCCCGCCCGGAGTACTGGAGTTGGACAAGCAGCTGCCCGCCGACCTGCCGCCCGAGTCCGCCGTGGAGGGCGCCAGGAGCCGGTACACGCTGGTGGTGGAGCTGGCCCGGCGCGAGCGGCTCACCGTGCGGCAGCTGATCGGCCGGCTCGGCGGCGGGCGCGGGCACCAGACCTTCGCCGGGACGCCCGAGCAGATCGCCGACCGCATCGAGACCTGGTTCACGCGGGGCGCGGCCGACGGCTTCAACATCATGCCGCCCGTGCTGCCCTCGGGCCTGGACGCCTTCGTGGACCACGTCGTACCGATCCTGCGCGCCCGCGGCCTGTTCCGCACCGAGTACGGCCCCCGGCGCACCCTGCGCGAGCGCTACGGCCTGCCACGCCCCGCCAACCAGTACCTCTCCCCCGCCTTCGCCTGACACCCCCGGCGGACCGACACCGCCCCCTTCGGAAAGGACCACCCCATGTCCCTGGAGATCACCAAGGTCACCGCGCGCATCGGCGCCCGCGTCTCGGGCGTCGATCTCACCCGGCCGCTCACCGGGGAGGAGGTGACCGGCATCCGCGAGGCGCTGAACGTCCACAAGGCGCTGGTCTTCGCCGCCGACGGCCTGGACGACGCGGGCCAGCAGGCCTTCGCCCGGCACTTCGGTGCCCTCACCACCGCCCATCCCACGGTCGGCGCCGTCGAGGGCGCCCCGAACGTGCTGCCCGTGGACAGCGAGCGGGGCCGCGCCAACCACTGGCACACCGACGTCACCTTCGTCCTCAACCCGCCCCAGGCCAGCACCCTGCGTTCGATCACCATCCCGCCGTACGGCGGCGAGACCCTGATCGCCAACGCGGCCGCCGCCTACCGGGACCTGCCCGAGCCGCTGCGCCGCTTCGCCGACACGCTGTGGGCCGAGCACACCAACGACTACGACTACGCCGTGCCGGACGAGGAGATCGACGCGGAGAAGGCCGCCCACCGCGCCCAGTTCACCTCGATCAAGTACCGCACCGCCCATCCGGTGGTCCGGGTGCACCCGCTGACCGGGGAGCGCGGGCTGTTCGTCGGCGGGTTCGCGCAGCGGATCGTGGGCCTGTCCACCGGCGAGTCCCGCAAGATCCTTGACCTGCTCCAGGCGTACGTGACCCGGCCCGAGAACATCCTGCGCCACCGCTGGGCGGAGCGGGAGCTGGTCCTGTTCGACAACCGGATCACGCAGCACTACGCCATCGACAACTACGACGGCCTGCCGCGCCGGCTGCACCGGGTGACCGTCGCCGGTGACGTCCCGGTCGGCGTCGAGGGCAAGGAGAGCTACTCCATCGAGGGCGACGCCTCGCACTACACGCCCGTGGCCACGCCTGCGGACGCGACTGCGGCGGCGTAACCGGGGTCTCACTCTCCGAATGCCGGATGTCCGGATACTGGGCGGCCGCTCCGTGTGAACGGACAGGTCGCCCAGACTGGGTTGGTTTTTACCCGTCTATTGCATCGGGAGAGCCGCGCCCATGCCGCCCAGCACCACCCGCCCGGACACGCCCCGACTCGCGGACGATCCCGCCCTCTCCCACGGCCTCAAGCAGCGCCATCTGTCGATGATCGCCCTCGGCGGAGTGATCGGCGCGGGCCTGTTCGTCGGGTCCGGCGCGGGCATCGCGGCGGCCGGACCGTCCATCGTGATCGCCTACACCCTGTCCGGGCTGCTGGTGATGCTGGTCATGCGGATGCTCGGCGAGATGTCGGCCGCCTACCCGTCCTCGGGCTCCTTCTCCGCCCACGCCGAGCGGGCCATCGGGCCCTGGGCCGGGTTCGCGGCCGGGTGGGCGTTCTGGGTGCTGCTGTGCACCGCGGTCGGACTGGAGGGCATCGGCGCGGCGAAGATCGTGCAGGGCTGGGTGCCGGGCAGCCCGCAGTGGATGTGGGTCGCCCTGTTCATGCTGGTCTTCCTGGGCACGAACCTGGCCGCCGTGAAGAACTTCGGCGAGTTCGAGTTCTGGTTCGCCGCGCTCAAGGTCGGCGCGATCTCGCTGTTCCTGGTGCTCGGCGTGCTCGCCATCACCGGCGTACTGCCCGGCACCGACTCCCCCGGCACCGCCCATCTCGACCAGTTCCTGCCGCACGGCGGCCAGGGCCTGGTCATCGGCCTGCTCGCCTCGGTCTTCGCCTACGGCGGCCTGGAGACGGTCACCATCGCGGCGGCGGAGTCCGAGGACCCGGTGCGGGGCGTGGCGCGCGCGGTGAAGACGGCGATGTGGCGGATCGCCGTCTTCTACATCGGCTCCATGGCCGTCGTCGTCACCCTGGTGCCCTGGAACGACCCGGAGGTCGTGGCACGCGGCCCCTACGTGGCGACCCTGGACCACCTCGGGATTCCGGGCGCGGGCCAGCTCATGAACGTCGTGGTGTTCGTGGCCCTGCTGTCCGCGATGAACGCCAACATCTACGGCTCCTCGCGCATCGCCTACTCGCTGGTCCAGCGCGGCCTGGGCCCGAAGGCGCTGGCCAGGGTGTCCGGCGGGGTGCCCCGGATCGGCGTGCTCACCTCCTGCGCGGTCGGCTTCCTCTGCGTGCTGCTGAGTTACTGGCGGCCCGACGACGTCTTCCCGTGGCTGCTGAACATGATCGGCGCGGTGATCCTGGTCGTCTGGATCTTCATCGCCGTCTCCCAGCTGCTGCTGCGCCGCCGCATCGAGCGCGAGGCACCTCAGAAGCTGGTGGTGCGGATGTGGGCGTTCCCCTACCTCACCTGGGTCGCGCTGGCGGGCATGGCCGCGGTCTTCGTCCTGATGGCACGGCAGCCCGACACCCGCGTCCAGCTGTACTCCTCGGGCGCGATGACGGTCGTCCTCGCGGCGGCGGGCTACGTCTGGCAGCGGGTGCGCGCCCGGCGCTGACCCGCAGCGCACCCGGCACGCGTACGCCGGCTACGGCCCACGTGTTCGTGGCGCCGGGCCCGACGTCGGCGATCGCTTGGTCGCGGTGGTTGACGGTCCCGCCGAGCGCCGCCCGGCCGGCCTCGGCGGGGACCGCCATGCCGGTCGCCGCCGGCCACGAGGAACTTCACCACGGCGGGAAGCCCGGCGAGATCGACCCGGCGGGCGAGGCGGCCTTGGTCGACGCAGTCGAGGGCGCGTGGCGTGCCCGGCCGGTACCGGAGTGGTCCCACGGCCCTTCGGCGAGGCAGCCCGCAGGACCACGCCGAGCGCCCGGCCGGCCTCGGCGAGGACCGCCATGCCGGTCGCCGCGGCCACGAGGAACTTCACCACGGCGGCAAGCCCGGCGAGATCGACCCAGTGGGCGAAACGGCCCTGGTCGACGTCGCCCCGGCGGGCGAGGCGGCCCTGGTCGACGCGGTCGAGGGCGCGTGGCGTGCCCGGCCGGTACCGGCGGTCCCACGGCGGCCCGTCGGCGAGGCAGCCGCGCGACGGCGGCCGCCCTCGATCAGCAGCTCGCCGAGCTCGCCGGGCTCGAACGCGGACCGGCCGGGCGGAGGCGAAGGCCGGCCGGTGGTCGGCGCGTTCGCGGCCCTCCAGGGCGGTGCGGGTGCTGGAAGTGATCACAGCGGGGTCGTGGCGACACGGGGGGGCTTCCTGTCGCTCCGGCCCTGTTGTTGCTAGCGTGTAGTTGCAAGTACTTTGCAATAAGGTTCCGGAGGGGATCACCCATGCCCGTCTACACGCTGCCCGAGCTGCCCTACGACTACTCCGCGCTGGCCCCCGTGATCAGCCCCGAGATCATCGAGCTGCACCACGACAAGCACCACGCGGCCTACGTGAAGGGTGCCAACGACACGCTGGAGCAGCTGGCCGAGGCGCGGGACAAGGAGTCCTGGGGCTCGATCAACGGCCTGGAGAAGAACCTGGCCTTCCACCTGTCCGGGCACATCCTGCACAGCATCTACTGGCAGAACATGACCGGCCCGAAGGAGGGCGGCGGCGAGCCGCTGGCCGCCGACGGCGTGGGCGGCCTCGCCGACGCGATCAAGGAGTCCTTCGGGTCCTTCGCCGCATTCAAGGCCCAGCTGACCAAGGCCGCGGCCACCACGCAGGGCTCCGGCTGGGGCGTCCTCGCCTACGAGCCGCTGAGCGGGCGGCTGATCGTGGAGCAGGTCTACGACCACCAGGGCAACGTCGGCCAGGGCGCCACGCCGATCCTGGTCTTCGACGCCTGGGAGCACGCCTTCTACCTCCAGTACAAGAACCAGAAGGTCGACTTCATCGAGGCCATGTGGCAGGTCGTCAACTGGCAGGACGTGGCCCGTCGCCACGAGGCCGCCGCGTCCCGCGCGAACGCGCTGCTGCTGGCCCCGTGAGCCCGGCACGCGCCGCGCGCCGCTGAAGCGTCCTGCCTCGTGATCGTCTTCTCACCCTTCACGGCGGCAGGCGGATGAGGGGAGGCCCTCCGTGAGGACGTGACTCACGGAGGGCCTTCCGCCGTGTGCGGGGCGCGTGCGGAGATTCCCCGCTTTCCCCACACACGAAAAGGGATTGACGCCCCTCAGGCGATCATTACACCCTGTGTTCCTGTGATGACCTCCAGTGTGCGGGTACTGGCCGCCGGCGACCACTTCGTGCTCCCCTCGCTGATCACGGCCGCGCTGGCCAGGCAAGCCCACTGCGATGTACGGGAGTTGACGCTCGACTGGCCGCAGAAACCGTTCGGCTCGGTGGCCGAGGTGGAGGAGGCCAGCGGCGCGGAGGACGAGCTGATCGCGGCCCTCGCCGGCGCGGACGTCCTCGTCACCCAGAGGGCGCCGGTCACCGAGCGGGTCCTCGCCGCCCGCCCGGAGCTGCGGCTGGTCGCGGTCTGCCGGGGCCGCCCGGTGAACGTCAACCTCGACGCGGCCCGCGCCCACGGGGTCCGGGTGTGCTGCGCGCCCGGCCGCAAGGCCGCGGCGGCGGCCGAGTTCACCGTCGGCCTGCTGCTCGCCGCCCTGCGGCGGATACCGCAGGCCCACGACCGCCTTGCCGGGCAGGGGGGTTGGGCGGGGTCGAGGTACTACACGTACGAGCACAGCGGCCTGGAGGTGGAGGATCTGCCCGTCGGGCTCATCGGCTACGGCGCGGTCGGCAGCCGGGTGGCGCGGGTGCTGGGGGCGCTCGGGGCGCGGGTGATGGTGTACGACCCGTACGCGCGGGGCGAGATGCACGGGCTGCGGATGGCGTCGCTGGACGAGTTGCTGCGGCGCTCGCGGGTGATCAGCCTGCACGCCCGGCTCACCGTGGAGACGCGGGGGCTGATCGGGGCGCGGGAGCTGGCACTGCTGCCGCCGGGGGCGGTGGTGGTGAACGCGGCGCGGGGGGCGCTGCTGGACGAGGGGGCGCTGTGCGACGCGCTGGAGGACGGGCGGGTGGCGGTGGCGGCGCTGGACACGTACGCCGAGGAGCCGCTGCCGGCGGACTCGCGGTTGCGGGCGGTGCCGGAGCGGGTGCTGCTGACGCCGCATGTCGGCGGGGCGAGCCGGGCGGTGGCGGAGAAGGGGGCGCGGATCGCGGCGGCGGAGGTGGGCAGGTGGGTGCGGGGGGAGGCGCTGGCGCACTGTCTCACATGAGCGGGGGGACCGCGCGAGACGGGCAGGGCCTCGCGCGCGACTCGCGAAGCCCTGCCCGTTGATCACGGCGGCACTCTCCCGCACCCGCGGAATCGATCCGCCCCGGCACCCAGGGGCCGGGTGCGGTCGGTGCCGTACTCTCCGCGTCCGCGCAGGTCAGTCGAAAATGGGCCCCTGCGTCCGCGTTCGCTTGATCTCGTAGAAGCCCGGTACCGAGGCGACCGCCAGGGTGCCGTCCCAGAGGCGGGCGGCCTGTTCGCCCTTGGGGGCGGGGGTGACGACAGGGCCGAAGAAGGCGATCTGCTCGCCGTTGTCGCCGGGGACGGCGATGACCGGGGTGCCGACCTCCTGACCGACCTTGTCGATGCCCTCCTTGTGGGAGGCGCGCAGCTCGGCGTCGAACTCGAAGTCCTCCTGCTCGGCGTAGTCGATCAGCTCGGCGGGCAGCCCGACGTCGGCCAGGGCACCGGCGATGGCCTCCAGGGTCGCGCCCTCGCCGTTGTTGTGGATGCGGGTGCCGAGCGCGGTGTACAGCGGGCCGACGACCTCCTGACCGTGCTTCTGCCAGGCGGCGGTGACGACCCGGACGCCCTGCCAGGCGCGCACCGCGAGCATCTCCCGGTATTCCTCGGGCAGCGTGTCCAGCTTGTCCTCGTTGAGGACGGCGAGGCTCATGACGTGCCAGCGGATCTCGATGTCGCGGAGCTTCTCCACTTCCAGGACCCAGCGGGAGGTCATCCAGGCCCACGGGCACAGCGGGTCGAACCAGAAGTCGACGGGGGTCTTGCCGGACGGGGACGCGGTGTCGGACATGGCTCTCCTCAGCGGGAAGGTGATTCTTCACGGATCAACGGCGTCGTCGCGGAGCGCATTCCCCGGTGCTTCCGGTCAGGAGCGCATGGCAGGATCGGTCCTGTTCAGCCCCCATCACGCGATCACAAGGGAGTGCCGCCGTGCCCGGTGAGAATCTTTCCCGCGAGGAGGCCCGCGAGCGGGCCGCGCTGCTGTCCGTCGACGGATACGACGTGTCCCTCGACCTCCGGTCGGCCGTCGGCGACGGGGACGGCGAGCCGCGCACCTTCCGCTCGGTCACCACGATCCGCTTCCGCTGCAACGAGCCGGGCGCCTCCAGCTTCGCCGACCTGATCGCGCCGAGCGTGACCGCGGTGTCGCTCAACGGCAAGGACCTGGACCCGAGCGAGGTCTTCGACGGCGCCCGGATCACGCTGGAGGACCTGGCCGCGGAGAACGAACTGGTGGTCGACGCCCGGTGCGCCTACTCCCGCACCGGCGAGGGGCTGCACCGCTTCGTGGACCCGGAGGACGGCGAGGTCTACCTCTACACGCAGTACGAACCGGCCGACTCCCGGCGGGTGTTCGCCAACTTCGAGCAGCCCGACCTCAAGGCGCCCTTCCGTTTCGAGGTGCGCGCGCCCGAGGGCTGGACGGCGTGGAGCAACGGCGCCGGTGAACTCGTCGACGGCGTATGGAAGTTCGCGGAGACGAAGCCGATCTCGACGTACATCACCTGCGTGGTGGCGGGGCCGTACCACTATGTGACGGACTCCTACTCGCGCACGCTCGCGGACGGTACGACGCTGGAGATCCCGCTGGGTGCGATGTGCCGCAAGGGGCTCGCGCCGCACTTCGACGCCGACGACGTCTTCCTGGTCACCAAGCAGGGCCTGGACTTCTTCCACGAGAACTTCGACTACCCGTACCCGTTCGGCAAGTACGACCAGGCGTTCGTGCCGGAGTACAACCTGGGCGCGATGGAGAATCCGGGCCTGGTGACCTTCCGCGAGGAGTACATCTTCCGCGGGAAGGTGACGCAGGCGTCGTACGAGGCCCGCGCCAATGTGATCCTGCACGAGATGGCGCACATGTGGTTCGGCGACCTGGTCACCATGGCCTGGTGGGACGACCTGTGGCTGAAGGAGTCCTTCGCGGACTTCATGGGCACGTTCGCCAACGTGGGCGCGACCCGCTTCAAGGACGCCTGGATCACCTTCGCCAACCGCCGCAAGGCATGGGCCTACCGCGCGGACCAGCTCCCGTCCACGCACCCGATCACCGCGGACATCCGCGATCTCCAGGACGCCAAGCTGAACTTCGACGGCATCACCTACGCCAAGGGCGCCTCCGTGCTCAAGCAATTGGTGGCGTACGTCGGGCAGGACGCGTTCCTGGAGGGCGCCCGCCGCTACTTCAAGCGGCACGCGTACGGCAACACGCGCCTCGGCGATCTGCTGTCGGTGCTCGGCGAGACCAGCGGCCGGGACATGACGGCCTGGTCGCGGTCCTGGCTCCAGACGGCCGGGGTGAACGCGCTGACCCCGCAGGTGCTCGTCGGGGACTCCCGCGTCGCCGAGCTGGTGGTGCTCCAGGAGGCCGCCGGGTCGCATCCGGAGCTGCGCCCGCACCGGGTCGCGGTGGGCCTGTACCGGCTGACCGGGGACGGCTCCCTTGAGCGGTACGCGCGGGCGGAGACGGACGTGGAGGGCCCTCGCACGGTCGTGGCGGACCTCGCCGGTGCCGAGGCCCCGGACCTGGTGCTGGTCAACGACGACGACCTCACCTACTGCAAGATCCGCTTCGACGCGGCCTCGCTGGACACGCTCCGGGAGCACCTGGGCGGCCTGACCGACCCGCTGGCGCGCGCCCTGTGCTGGTCGGCGTTGTGGAACATGACGCGGGACGCGCTGCTGCCGGCCCGTGACTTCATCGCGCTGGTGCTGCGGTTCGCGAGCCACGAGTCGGACATCGGCGTGCTCCAGATGCTGCACGCGTGGACCCACACCGCCCTGGACCGCTATGCCGCCCCCGAGTGGCGCAAGGAGGGCGGCGCGCTGCTCGCCGAAGGCGCGCTGCGTCAGCTGCGGGCGGCCGCGGCGGGCAGCGAGCACCAGCTGGCCTGGGCGCGCTTCTTCGCCTCGACGGCCTCGGCCGAACCGGACTTCGCGCTGCTGAAGGTGCTGCTGGACGGCACGGCCTCGATCGAGGGCCTGGAGGTGGACCAGGAACTGCGCTGGGCGTTCCTGGAGCCGCTGGCCGCCCACGGCGTCGCCGACGAGTCCGTGATCGCCGCCGAGCTGGCCCGCGACGACACCGCCTCCGGCAAGCGCCACCAGGTGCGGTGCCTGGCCGCCCGTCCGTCGGCGGCGGTCAAGGCGCAGGCATGGGCGCAGGTGGTGGAGTCCGACACGCTGTCGAACGCGCTGGTGGAGGCCACCATCGCGGGCTTCGACCAGCCGTCCCAGCGGGAGCTGACCGCGCCGTACGCGCCGAAGTACTTCGCGGCCATCGACCGGGTCTGGCAGGAGCGTTCGATCCAGATCGGCATGGACATCGTCAGCGGGCTGTTCCCGGCGCTCCAGGACCGGCCGGAGACGCTGGCGGCCACGGACGCGTGGCTCGCGGCGCACGAGGACGCGGCGCCGGCGCTGCGGCGGCTGGTGCTGGAGGCACGGGACGACCTGGCGCGGGCGCTGCGCGCGCAGGAGCGCGACGCGCAGGCCGGGTGACCCCCGGCCCCTGAGCTATGGCCCAAGCTTTGGCCCGAGCTTTGGCCTGAGCTTTGGCGGCCGGTGACCGTTACGGGACCCGGACCCGCGAGGCCGTAACCCCTGGTCCGCACCCGAGCGGACCAGGGGTTTCCGGTGTGCTTTCGGCCTCCGAACACCTGACCTTTAGTACTACCTTGTCCGCATTCTTCGACGACCGTGTAACAGCGGTTACCAGGGGGATCAGGGGTGGGCATCGGAAGGGCATGACGCACAATGCACCGCTCTCCTCCCGCCCCCTCGGTCCCCTCGGCCCGCTCGCCGGGCCCCAGCAGCGGGTCCTGACCACGGCCCAGTTGCGCGCCCACGGGGTGACCGCGGCCGAACTGTCCGGGCGCTGCCGTCCGGGCGGGCCTTGGTCCCAACTGCTGCCACACGTCTACTTGTTGCACCCCGGACCGCCGACGGACGAGGAGCGGCTGCACGGCGCCCTGCGGTACGCGGCCCGTGAGCCCGCGCCGGGCGTCCCGGCGCAGCCGACCGGACGGCACGCGCACCGGCCGCCCTACCCCGGCGCGGTGCTCACCGGCCTCGCGGCGCTCGCCCTGCACGGGTTCGCACAGACGCCGCTGCCGGACCTGGAGCACATCGACGTGCTGGTGCCCCGGCAGCGCCGGCTGCGCTCCACCGGCTACGTGCGCGTCCTGCGCACCGCCGACCTGCCGGCCCCCGTCACGGTGACCGGGCTGCCGGTGGCGCCGGTGCCGCGCGCGCTGGCGGACGCGGTGGCCGGGCTGCGGGACGGGACGGAGGTGCGGCGGCTGCTGACCGAGGCGGTGCGCGGCGGACACTGCGAACCGGCCGCCGTCGTACGGGAGTTGACGCGCGCCAAGCTGCTGACTCTGCCGCATGTGGTGGACGCGGTGGACTCGCTGGTGGCGGAGGGCCGCGCGATCGCGGAGAGCCGGCTGTACCGGATGGTCCGCGCGTACGGGCTGCCGGACCCGCTGTGGAACGTCGATCTGCGGCTGCCCGGCGGCCCCCGCCTCGGCGCCCTGGACGCGTACTGGCCGGACCAGGCCGTCGCGGTCGAGCTGGACACCCGGACGCGGCACGAACACGCGGAGGACGGGGCGGACGAGGACGCGGAGTGGTCGCACCACGCCCGCAAGCGGGAGCACCTGGAGCGGCTGGGCATCACGGTCGTGCACCTGACCCCGAGGAAGCTCAGGGACGCGATGGAGCAGCAGGCGGCGGTGGTCCGTACGGCCCTGATGGCGGCGGACGACCGCGAGCCCGCCGCCTACGTGGTGGTCCTGCCCCGGTAGTTCAGGCCCCCTCCGGCGGGTCGTCGTGGTGGACGTGCAGGTCGCCGTTCATCACGGTGAAGACGGTGCCGTGGTCGTTCGCGGTGTTGTTCTGGACGGGACCGGCCGGCTCCGGGGCGCTCTCGGGGGCGGCCCCGCGGACCTCGACGCGGTTGTCGTTCCCGGCGACGACGGGCCCGGAGGCGTCGCCGCCGATACGGATGCTGTGACGGGACATGGGGTGCCTTTCCGGGGCGGTGGTCGCGTCGGCGCCCTGTCGCCACACTAGCCGCGGACGGGCACCGGAATGGCGTCGAAGTACGGTTTTCCCGGCCCGGCTTCGAGCGGCCGCGCAAGGGCCGGCAGCACACCCCCACAAGGGAGTTCAAGGTTCCGGGTAGGCGATGCGGTACAGCAGGGCGAGGTCCTCGACGCGGACGCTGCGGTACCCGGTGGCGACGGCGCCCGAACGGCGCAGCCCGCGCAGCGCCTTGTGCACGCTGGGCTCGGCCGCGCCCGCCAGGGTGGCCAGTTCGGGCTGGGTGATCGGCCAGTGGATCACCGCGCCCGCGCCCGCTCGCTCCCCGTAGGTCACCGCGAGGTGGTGCAGCACCCGCGCGAGGCGGGTGCCGACGTCGCAGCCGGTGAAGTTGACGCGGTGGGCGTTGGCGAGGCGCAGCTTGGCCACGATGGCGCGGTTCACGGCGTCCGCGATCCGCGGGTCCCGGCGCAGGCAGTCCAGGAAGGCCGCACGGGTCGTCATGCGGGCGACGACCGGGCCGCAGGTGGTGACCGTGGCCGAGCGCGGGTTGCCGTCCACGGCGGCGAGTTCGCCCACCAGATCGCCGCCCATCCGCACGGCGAGCAGGGCGTCGCGTCCGTCGCTGGTGCGGCCGGTGGCCTTGACCACGCCGTCGAGCAGGAGCAGCACGAAGTCGGTGCGGTCGGCCTCCCGCAGGAGGGTCCGGTCCGCGTCGTAGCGCACCCGCGTCCCCAGGGCCAGCAGCCGGGCGCGCGCGTCCGCGCCGAGGCCGCCGAGCAGGCTGGGCGCCGGCCAGTCCCACTCCTCGCGCGGCCTGCGTCCGGCGCGCGCGACGGGCCGTGTGCCGTCCACCATGGCCCCAGTATCCCCGCCGAACCCCGTATTCCGACGAGTTGTGCGCGCGCCGGTGCGGGAAGACTGGGGTACGCCGCCCCCGCCGCCGAGCCGAAGCAGGTGCCATGAACGACGCGTTGGAGTACCGGGCCGTGCTGGCCGTGGACATCGAGCGGTCCGCCGGGCGCGGGGACCGGGCGCTCCTGGAGATCCGGGCGCGGCTCGCGCAGATGCTGCGGGAGGCGTTCGCGGCGAGCGGCATCGACTGGGCCGCGTGTCTGCGCCATGACCTGGGCGACGGACTGCGGGTGACGGCACCGGCGGGCACCCGCAAGGCGGCGCTGGTCCATCCGCTGGTGCCCGAACTCGTACTGCGGCTGCGCACGTACAACCGGGGGGCCTCGCCGCTGACCGGGATCCGGGTGCGGATCGCGCTGCACGCGGGCGACGTCCACGTGTCCCCGGACGGGACGGTCGCCGGGAGCCCGCTGGAGGTCCTGGCCCGGCTGCTCGACGCGCCGCCCGCACGGGCCGCGCTGGCGGAGGCGCCGCGGACGGTGCCGGCGTCGTTGCTGCTGTCCGGGCACTTCTACGACGAGACGGTGCGGCACGGCCACCTCGGCCTGTTCCCGGAGGACTTCCGCAAGGTGGCCTTCACGGTGAAGGAGCACACCGCCGACGCCTGGCTCCAGTTGCCGGGCCACCGGCTGGAGCCGGACCCACAGGACGTCCGGGACACCGCCGAGGGGCCGGAGGCGGGCGCGGTGGCCGGTTCGAAGATGGTCAACAAGGCCTCCGGCCACGGCGTCGTCTACGCCACCCAGCACGGCACCCAGCACATCCGGATCGACGGGAAGCAGTGAGGAAGGCCGTATGAACGACGAACTGACGGTGCTCGCCGAGGCCGGGGCCGCCGCCGTGGTCACCGCGATGGCCACCGACCTGTGGCAGGAGACCCGCGGCGCCGTCGTCGCCCTGTTCCGCCCGGACCGCCGCCGCCGGGCCGCGCTGGAGAACCAGCTCGACGGCAACGCGGCGCTCGTCCGGCAGGCCGCGGACCCCGAGGCCGCCCGGCGGGCGCTGTTCTCCTACTGGACCCTGGAGCTGACCGCGCTCCTCCGGCGCGACCCGGCGGTCCGCGCCGCGCTGGAACGCCTCGCGGCGGCCGCCGGGGACGGCCCCGGCGGCGGGACGCGGGAACGGGTGCTGCGGCAGACGAACACGGCACGGGACTCCGGGACGGTCTTCGCCGTACAGCAGGGCGATCAGCACGCCTACGGCCCGCACGGGGACGCGGCCGAGCGCGCGCAAGGCTAGGGCCTCTCGTTTGGATCTTGCCGGGCTCGCGGGCCCTGGCACCGCGCCCTGATCCGGCCTGATCCAAACGAAAGACCCTAGCGCCCGCAGTACTCGGCCTCCAGGACCGCGTCCGTGTGCCCCGCCCAGTCGCCGTTGAAGTTCAGCGCCAGCGTGTGGCGGCCGTCGGGGGTCGAGGCGGCGACCGAGGTGGAGCCCTGGATGTCGCCGGTGTGGGTCCAGACGTGGACGCCGCAGGACAGTCTCCGGTCCATGAGCCCGAGACCGTAGCGGACGTCCGGGGCCGTGCCGACCGCCACGGTGGTCTTCATCTCGGCCAGTTCGCGCGCGGGCAGCAGCCGGCCGCCGAGCAGGGCGGCGTAGAACCGGTCCAGGTCGGCCGAGTCGGAGATCATCGCGCCGGAGGCGCCGGCGAGGGAGGGGTTGAGCTCCGTGACGTCGTACGGCTCCCCCGTCGGGTCACCGAACGTCGAGTAGGCCCGTCCGGCGGGCCGCGGGACACCGGCCGCCGTACCGGGTACGGAGGTCGCGGTCAGCCGCAGCGGATCGATGAGGCGGCGGGTGATCTCGGTGGCGTACGACCGTCCCGTCGCCTTCTCGACGACCATCCCGGCGATCACGTAGTTGGTGTTGGAGTACCGCCAGGAGGCGCCCGGCGCGAAGTCGGGTGCGTGGCGCAGGGCGACGGCCACCAGCCGGCGCGGGGTGAGGGTGTCGTAGCGGTGCTTCCGGAAGCCCTCCTCGGTGAGGTACCGGGCGCGGAAGTCCGGGTCGGCGGTGTAACCGGGGATGCCGCTGGTGTGGTCGAGGAGCTCGCGCAGGGTGATCCGGCGTCCGTCGTTGCCGTGGCCCGCGACGAGACCCGGCAGCCATCTGTCCACGGTGTCGTCCAGGGACAGCCGGCCCTCCGCCGCGAGCTGGAGCATGACGGTGGCGACGAAGGTCTTGGTGAGGCTGCCGACGCGGTAACGGTCGTCCGGCGAGCGGGGCTTGCCGGTGCGCAGGTCGCCCGTCCCGGCGGCGGCGGACCAGGTGCCGCGGGCGTCGTGGACGGTGACGATCGCGCCGGGCACGCCCGAGCGCACCGCCGCCTCGACGGCGGCGCGGGTCGCGGCGTGGGCCGGGGCCGCCGGGGCCGTGAAGGCCGTCGCCAGCGCCGTCGTCAGCAGCAGGGCGGCGCCCGTCAGAGCCGTGCGGAACGGCATGGCTTGCCCCCAACCGGTGGTGTGTGGTCGGGGGACGATACCCGTACGGCCCGCCCGGAGGTCGTCCCGGCGCGGATACCGGCCCTTCCGGAGCAGCGGATATCAGCCCTTCTGGAGCACCAGTTCCGTGTTGCGGTCGGCCAGCGCGCCGGCCAGGTTCGTCTTCGCGCCGGGGGCGTTGAAGGCCAGCTCCCGGTAGAGGGAGGCGAGTCCGGTCTGGGAGAAGTCGGTGAAGTCGGTGCGGGCCGGGGCGGCGGACTCGATCAGGGTGGTGAACAGGGAGACCGTGCCGTCCTTGTTGTCGACCAGCTCGATGATGCGGGCGAGGTGCGGGTGGTCGATGTGCGAGGCGGTGGAGATCTCCCAGAAGGAGCGGCCCGCGCCGTTGCGGTGCGGGGTGATCTCGTTCTCGTGCTTGTGTCCGTTGACCCAGGCCAGCACGTTGGCGTGCCGGGACAGCAACGTGACCAGCTCGGCGCCGGTGTGCCGCTTCTCGTCGGGGCGGGCCGGGTCGGGGCGGGTGTTGATCATCGAGTCGCTGGTGTGGTGGCTGAAGACGACGGCGTAGGAGTCCTTGTTGTCCTGCAGCGTCTTGTTCAGCCACTTCAGCTGTGCGGTGCCCACGGAACCCTGGTAGTGGCCGCCGGCGTCGGTGGTGTCCAGGCTGATGCCGATGACGTCCTCGGCGATCCGGAAGGCGTAGTACTGGGTGCCCGCGTCCACGTTCGCCGAGGAGTAGCCGTGGCCCACCGGACCGTGGCCCTGGTAGGCCGGGTCCAGGTGGGCCCTGAGGTACTCGTCGGGGGTGTACAGGGCGCGCGACTCGTCGGGAGTGACCGAACGCATGCCGCTCGCGTGGGACATGAGGAAGTCGCGGTAGGCGGTGCCCTTGGGGTCCTTGCCGCTCCAGATGGAGTCCTGGAGCTTCTTGGCGTCGGCGGCGCTCACGCTGTACAGCTTCTTGCCGCCGATCGCGGCCTCGGCGAGATAGGGGTCGCCGTGGGCGCCGTACAGGCCGAGCGGGAGGGCGTCGTGGTTGCCGACGGTGGAGTACCAGGGCAGGTTCAGGCCGGGGCTGCGCACCTCGCGGATCGCGGCGGCGAGGAAGCCCTCCAGGTGCGGGAAGCCGAGCGCCTTGTCACCGTCCCCGGCGGTGGACTCGGGCTGCCAGTACAGGGGCAGCCCGCTGTTCTGCACACCCTCGTAGTGTCTCGGGTCGCCGGTGTCGGGGGTGATCCGGCCGCCGCTCATCACCTTCATGAACCACTCCAGCTCGCAGCGCGCGTTGTTGTCGGTGTTGTCGCCGGTGGTCATCACGAACTGGAGCGGGGCGCCGGTGACGGGGGCGCCGCGCAGCGCGTTGACCCGCTCCACCAGCGAGACGGCGCCGGGCACGGTGAGCGCCTCGTGCGGGCGCCAGACGTCCTGGTGGGCGGCGCGCAGGTACTCCAGGCGCAGCGGGTGCTGCACATCCTGCAGGTGCAGGTCGGTGAACTGCACGAACGCGGCGAGGGCCGTCCGGCGCTTGTCGCGGCCCACCCTGGGCCTGGCCAGCTCGGTGCGGATGACGCGCGGCCAGCCGGGGCCGTCGGCGAGGCGCCGGTAGCCGGAGCCGTGCGGGGTGGAGACGGTGGCGAGGGTGGTGCCCTTGCTGTAGGGGGCGAGCGAGGCGGCGGCCGGGCGGGACCGGGCGACCGGGGTCTGCCCGGCGGCGGTGGTGGCGGCCTCGCTGTCGGTGGGGCGCAGGGCGCAGCCGACGCCCGCGGCGAGCGAGACCGCTCCGGCGGCGGTGAGGAGGGTACGGCGGTCGATCCCCGCGACGGAGGCGGCGGCAGAGCGTAGGCGCGACATGGTGCGATCTCCCCGAGTGCGAACGCGTCGGCAGTGGCCGCGGGCCGTCACGGACGCGAACGCCCCGCTTGCTATGGACTGTTGGCAACCGGGATGGCATCCATGCGAACGGCACTGCAACACGCGGGGCCGATCACCGTACGCGGATCTGCGGCGCCCGGCCCGGCCATCGACTCGTCCGCGCGCCGTCCGGGACCGGTCGCCTGCCGTTCAACTACCGGGGTACGCGTGCCTTCCCGGCCTGCGGGCACGTCATCCGCCGGCACCCCGGCAGGGCCGCCCCGATCCGGGCGCGCGCCGCCGTCGGGCAGGAAGCCGGCGGCAGGCAGAGGCGTACGTCACGCGGCCGGCAGAGGCATACGTCACATCGTCGTATGAGCGCGACCCGCATGGGCAGGGGCGGCGAGGGGAGGCTGGGGATCCCGGAACCGTCCCCGCGGCCGGTGGTGTCCCACTCCTCGGGCACATGTCGCAAAGAATTGGACAGGTGGACCGGGGTCGGCCGCATCATGGAAACGCCCCGGTCATCCATGGGGCACGGCAGAAATCGGACAGAGGGAGTCGTCGTGAGGGTCGGAATCGTCGGAGCCACCGGTCAGGTCGGCACGGTCATGCGCAGGATCCTCACGGAGCGCAACTTCCCGGTCACGCAGCTGCGCCTGTTCGCCTCGGCCCGCTCGGCCGGGACGGTGCTGGACGGCGTGACGGTGGAGGACGCGGCGACCGCCGACTACTCCGGCCTCGACATCGTCCTCTTCTCCGCGGGCGGCGCGACCTCCAGGGCACTGGCCGAAAAGGTCGCCTCGCAGGGCGCCGTGGTGATCGACAACTCCTCGGCGTGGCGCCGGGACCCCGAGGTGCCGCTGGTCGTCGCCGAGGTGAACCCGCACGCGATCGCCGACCGCCCCAAGGGCATCATCGCCAACCCGAACTGCACCACCATGGCCGCGATGCCGGTCCTCAGGCCGCTGCACGAGGAGGCGGGCCTGGAGGCGCTGGTCGTCGCGACGTACCAGGCGGTGTCCGGGTCCGGGCTCGCGGGCGTGGCGGAGCTGCACGGCCAGGTGCAGAAGGTCGCCCCCGAGGCCGACAAGCTCACCCACGACGGCGCGGCGGTCGACTTCCCCGAGCCCGCGGTCTACAAGCGCCCCATTGCCTTCAACGTGCTCCCGCTGGCCGGCTCGATCGTGGACGACGGTCTGCACGAGACCGACGAGGAGCAGAAGCTGCGCAACGAGTCCCGCAAGATCCTGGAGATCCCCGAGCTGAAGGTCTCCGGCACCTGCGTGCGCGTCCCGGTCTTCTCCGGCCACTCCCTCCAGATCAACGCCCGGTTCGCCCGTCCGATCTCCCCGGAGCGCGCCACCGAGCTGCTCGCGAAGGCTCCGGGCGTCGCCCTCTCCGACATCCCGACCCCGCTCCAGGCGGCCGGCCAGGACCCGTCGTACGTCGGCCGGATCCGCGGCGACGAGACGGTGGACAACGGCCTCGCGCTGTTCGTCTCCAACGACAACCTCCGCAAGGGCGCCGCGCTGAACGCGGTGCAGCTCGCGGAGCTGGTGGCGGCGGAGCTGTCCGCCTGACCCAGGGCATGCGAAGGGGCGCCCGGCGAGCCGCCGGGCGCCCCTTCCCCTTCTCGGGGTGCTACTTGGCGGCGCCGTCCGCGGCCTGGGCCTTCAGCGCCCGCTCGACGCCCGCGCGGGACTCGGAGACCAGGCGGCGCAGGGCCGCGGAGGGCTCGGCCGAGGCCAGCCAGGCGTCCGTCCGCTCCAGAGTCTCGGCGCCGACCTGGAGGGACGGGTACAGACCGATGGCGATCTGCTGGGCGATCTCGTGCGAACGGGAGTCCCAGGCGTCCTTGACGATCTCGAAGTACCGCTCCGCGTACGGCGCCAGCAGCTCCCGCTGGTCCGTCTGCACGAAGCCGCCGATCACGGCCTCCTGCACGGCGTTCGGCAGCTTGTCGGAGTCGACCACCGAGGACCAGGCCTCCGCCTTCGCCTCCTCGGTCGGCCGGGCCGCGCGGGCGGTGGCCGCGTGCCGCTCGCCGGCGGCGGTCTTGTCCCGCTCGTACTCGCCGGCGATCTCCGCCTCGTCGTACCGGCCGACCGCGGCGAGGCGCTCCACGAACGCCCAGCGCAGCTCGGTGTCCACGGTCAGGCCCTCGATGGTCTGGGTGCCGTCCAGCAGGGCCTCCAGGAGGTCCAGCTGCTCGGGCGTGCGCGCGGTCGCGGCGAAGGCCCGCGCCCAGGCCAGCTGGTGGTCGCCGCCCGCCTCGGAGCTGCGCAGGTGCGCGAGCGTGGCGTCGGTCCAGCGGGTGAGCAGGGACTCGCGGGCGGCCGGGTCGGCGTACAGGTCGAGGGCCAGCTTCACCTGGCGGTGCAGCGACTGCACGACGCCGATGTCGGACTCCTTGCCGATGCCGGAGAGCACCAGCGAGAGGTAGTCGCGGGTGGCCAGCTCGGCGTCCCGCGTCATGTCCCAGGCCGAGGCCCAGCACAGGGCGCGCGGCAGGGACGCCTCGAAGTCGCCGAGGTGCTCGGTGACGAAGGCGAGGGAGTGCTCGTCCAGGCGGACCTTGGCGTACGACAGGTCGTCGTCGTTGAGCAGGATGACGGCCGGGCGGGTCCGGCCGGTCAGCTGCGGTACGGCGGTCAGCTCGCCGTCCACGTCCAGCTCGATCCGGTCGGTGCGCACCAGTTTGCCGGCCGCGTCCAGGTCGTACAGGCCGATCGCGATGCGGTGCGGGCGCAGGGTCGGCTCACCCTGGGCGCCGGCGGGCAGCGCGGGGGCCTCCTGGCGTACGGCGAAGGAGGTGATGACGCCGTCCCCGTCCGTCTCGACCTCGGGCCGCAGGACGTTGATCCCGGCGGTCTCCAGCCACTTCTTCGACCAGGTCTTCAGGTCGCGGCCGGAGGTCTCCTCCAGGGCGCCGAGCAGGTCGGACAGGCGCGTGTTGCCGAACGCGTGCCGCTTGAAGTACGCCTGCACGCCCTTGAAGAACTCGTCCTCGCCGACGTAGGCCACCAGCTGCTTGAGGACGGAGGCGCCCTTGGCGTAGGTGATGCCGTCGAAGTTGACGAGGACGTCGTCCAGGTCGCGGATGTCCGCCATGATCGGGTGCGTGGAGGGCAGCTGGTCCTGCCGGTACGCCCAGGTCTTCATGGAGTTGGCGAACGTGGTCCACGAGTGCGGCCAGCGCGAGCCGGGGGCGGCGGCCTGGCAGGCGATGGAGGTGTAGGTGGCGAACGACTCGTTCAGCCACAGGTCGTTCCACCACTCCATGGTGACCAGGTCGCCGAACCACATGTGGGCCAGCTCGTGCAGGATCGTCTCGGCCCGCACCTCGTACGCCGCGTCGGTCACCTTGGACCGGAAGACGTACTGGTCGCGGATGGTGACCGCGCCGGCGTTCTCCATGGCGCCCGCGTTGAACTCGGGCACGAACAGCTGGTCGTACTTCTCGAAGGGGTACGCGTAGTCGAACTTCTCCTGGAACCAGTCGAAGCCCTGCCGGGTGACCTCGAAGATCGCGTCCGAGTCGAGGAACTCGGCGAGCGAGGGCCGGCAGTAGATGCCGAGCGGCACGCTCTGGCCGTCCTTCTCGTACACGCTGTGCACCGAGTGGTACGGGCCGGCGATCAGCGCGGTGATGTACGACGAGATGCGCGGGGTCGGCGCGAACGTCCAGACGTTGTCGACCGGCTCGGGCGTCGGCGAGTTCGACACCACCGTCCAGCCCTCGGGCGCCTTCACGGTGAACTGGAAGGTGGCCTTCAGGTCCGGCTGCTCGAAGGAGGCGAAGACGCGGCGGGCGTCCGGGACCTCGAACTGGGTGTACAGGTACGCCTGCTCGTCGACCGGGTCGACGAACCGGTGCAGGCCCTCGCCGGTGTTGGTGTACGCGCAGTCGGCGACGACCCGCAGGACGTTACGGCCCTCCAGCAGACCCGGCAGCGTGATCCGCGAGTCCGCGAACACCTCGGCCGGCTCCAGCCGGTCGCCGTTGAGCACGACCTCCTGGACGGCCGGGGCGACCAGGTCGATGAAGGACTCCGTCCCGCCGCGGGCGACGTCGAAGCGCACCGTGGTCACGGACCGGTAGGTACCGCCCTCCTGCGCGCCGGAGAGGTCGAGATCGATCTCGTACGAGTCAACGTTGAGCAGCTCAGCCCGCTGCTGCGCCTCTTCGCGAGTCAGGTTTGTGCCAGGCACGCGGTCATCTCCTCGTTTATGTGTGGTTGCGCCATCCTTCCATGCCGTCCGGTGGAAACGCGATGTCCGTTTCCCGCCGGTGAGGTGGGCCGCGCCGCCGGAAGGCGGACTCCTGACGCACCCTGCCCCGGAGCCCGCGTCCGCCCACGTGCGGACGGTGGAGTACGGGTGCTTCCGGCACGAGGCCCACCGCAACCGACCGGCCGGTCCGGCACCGGCAGCCGGTATCCGACCTCTTCGGTGCCGGCCGGCCACTCCTGCCGGCGAGAGCAGCCGGAAGACGGCCCAGCTCGTGGGGGGGCGGCCCGGTCGTGGGCACGCAGGGCACGGGCGGAGGAGTCCGGGGCGGGGCCGCAGGCCGCTCATCCGCGCAGGGCGCCGAGGAGCCGGCCGCGCAGGATCACGTCCTCGATGGTCTCGGCCGGGCGCCAGGCCGCCGCGCTCACTTCATCGGTCTGCAATTCGCCGATATCGGCCGAGGTGCGGAAGAGGAACCGGAAGTCGAAATGCTGGTGCTCCGGCTCCCCCTTGGCCGCGTTGGCCCGGATGGGATGAACATCGATGTGGACGGGAGAACGCCCAGCCGGGACGACAGCGGCATCGGAGATGCCCGTTTCCTCGGCCAGCTCACGCAGTGCGGCGGCAGGAAGGCTGGTGTCGTCCGGTTCGAGGTGTCCGCCGGGCAGCAGCCAGCGGTCGAGGGCAAGATGCTTGACGTGGAGTACCCGACCCGCAGGGTCGACGAGGATCGCCCCGGCCGTGGCGTGTCCCCGGAACTCCTTGCGGCTGGTGAGATCCGTCGACGGCGCGTCGAGGAGTGTCGAGACACAAGCGAGCCGTTCCTTTTCCGCCGGGTGGAGATCGAGGTACTCACCGAGAGTCTCTCGGATGTGGTCGGCTGTGATGGGCACCGTATGTCTCCTTCACCGGTTGAAGTAGTCGAGCCAGGTCGCGGCGATGGTGGTGCGATCAGCCCGGCTGATCTCGTGCATACCAGAGTCGAGTTCGCCGCGTGCGAGTACCGCGGAGGCGGCAAGGATTTCGGCCTGCACGAGGTAGATGAACGGTCCCACGCTGGCGCCATGCAGGAAGTTGACGGCGTTGCCGCCGTTGAGCAGGTAGAAGTAATGCCCCGTTGTCGTGTAGCGAGTGATATGCCGGCCGACGAGGAAACGCTCGTACACGTCGGTCAGTCCGACGAGATCGAGTTCATCCTCACTGCTCGTCACCGTGGCGACGTATGCACCGTTCCGCAGTTGCCCGAAGTCCTCACTGCGTAAGGACAGGGCTCCCGTGGCACACAGCACCAGCCCCGCGCCTTCCAACCCGTCCCCGAGTGCTCCTACAACCTTGAAACCCTGAGAGAGCGCCTGTGCCCGGCGGACGGGGTCGATGTCGTACACGGTGACGCGTACGCCCTTTGCGTGCAGCAGACGCGCGATGCTCGAACCGAGTTTGCCGAAACCGATGACGAGCGCCACGCGGCCGTGCAGGATGTCGCCGCGATCCCGGATGAGCGCCTCGGTCGAGAACACGACCGACTGACCGACGAGGAAGTCCTCGGGGTCCTTGAGCGGTGAGCGCGCCACCGATACGACGGGGCAGGGGAGTTTTCCCAGCTCGGCGTAGCGCCGGTGACCGTTCTCGGTGTCCTCGACCACACCGAGGACTCGTCCCGAGAAACGCTCGCAGAGTGCGTGCAGCGAGGGGGCGAAGTAGCCGCCCACATCAAGCAGGACGATCGGTCGGCCGGCGGCGCGGGACTCTACGTACCGTACGGCCCGGTCCGGTTCCGCGAACAGCTCACGCGACAACTGGTCACAGACGTGCCCACCGCTCTCCACCTCGCGGGCTGCCTCGGCGTGAACGGACTTGGGCTTGGGCAGCAACGCCCTGAGGTCCGTCATCCCCGCCACTCCTCGCACGAAAGCCGGGCGTTCGGGGAGCAGATGCGTGATCAGCAATGCGGCGGGGCGTTCGAGGGGCTTGAAGTGCGCGGTGATGCGCCCGAAATACGCATCGATCCGAGCACGTTCAGACGCTTCCATCAAGCACCCCCGGTGACGCGGAGAGAGCCGACTTGAAGACCGCCCACACCGTTTTGCCGGGGTTGTGCCTGGTGACGCCGTACTCGTCGGCGAGAGCCGCCACCAGTAGTAGACCTCTACCCCGGCATTCCTCGACCGAGCCACGGACGGTCTCCGGGTACCCGCCCCCGCTGTCGCGCACTTCGAGCCGGATCAACGGGCCGTCCCCGACGAGCGCCAGACTGAACTCACGCCCCGGCGGGACTCCGTGCACGACGGCGTTGGTAGCTAACTCCGAGACACAGAGCCGCACATCGTCGTGCCGATCGCGGTAGCCCCAGTCCGTCAGGGTCTGGAGTGTGAACGCGCGTGCGGCTCTCACGGATCTCCGCGTGCGAGGGAATCGCTGTTGCCGTGACAGAGACATGGCGCAGCACCACCTTGCTCTCTAGGTGAGCGGTTCGCGGGCTACCGTACCACTTTTCGCGAAAGGCAGATAGGTGCATGCTGGAGACGACGAGAGCTGATGAATTGATTCACCTACGGTGTAGGCGGCAGCGATGACGTGCGACAGGAGGACACCTTGAGCAGCAGCACGTGGGTCAGTAGCTCGATGCCGTACCTGACACCACGGGAGCGGGGGCAGTCCGATGCGTGGGCGGCCGAGGCCGCGGCGCGCGGGGGCAAGGGAAGTCAGCGGATCGTGCGGGCCGGGGAGGTGCCCGCTCCCCGGGAGGTCGCCGCCCTGCTCGGGGTGGCCGCCGGAGAGGTCGTCGTCGTACGGCGCCGGGTCATCGAACTGGACGGTGAACCATGCGAGTTGACGGACACCTACTACCCCGCCGACATCGCGCGGGGCACTCCTCTCGCCGGGACCGGAAAGATCCGCGGCGGAGCCGTGACCCTTCTCGCCGGGCTCGGTCACGTCGGCGCGCGCGTCCGGGAGGACGTGACCGCCCGCCTGCCCGCCCCAGAGGAGCGCGACACCCTGCGCCTCCCACCGGACGAGCCGGTCCTCGAACTGAACAGGGTCACCTTCGACGGCGACGACCGGCCCATCCAGGTCGACCTGATGGTCATGCCGGCTCACCGGCAGCGACTGCGCTACGAGATGCGGATCGGATGACCGTGCCCACCACCGACATCAGCCCCAGCGCCGACGACCGGCGATCCTTGCACGAGCGGATCGCCGCCGACCTCCGCGACGAGATCATGAGCGGCGATTTGGCGCCAGGCGCGAGCCTGCCCTCGACCGTCCAGCTCAAGGCCCGTTTCGACGCCTCGAATGCCACCATCCAGAAGGCCGTCCAACTTCTCAAGGACGAGCGGCTCGTGGTCGGGCGTGCCGGTGCGGCGGTCACGGTCCGCGAACACCGCCAGCGGACCATCCGGCCGGCCGCCACCATGGCTCCGGCCGAGCACGGCAAGCCGTACCGCTGGCTGACGGAGACCCCAAAACCGGGCTCTCAGGCTCACAGCACCCTGCTCGACGTAGCCGAGGCGCGTCCTCCCGCGGATGTCTCGGCGGCCCTGGGTATCGCCGCTGACGGGACGGCCTTGCTACGGCACCAGGTCCTCTCCCTCGATGGCGAACCCGTCGAGCTGGTCAAGTCCTACTACCCCCTGGCCATCGCCCGGGGAACCGCCCTCGTGGAAAGGCGGAAGATCAGGGGCGGTACGCCCACCCTGCTCGCGGAACTCGGCTTCCCACCGCGTCGAAGCGTGGACCGCGTCTCCGCGAGGGTCCCCACGCAGGAGCAGTACCAGGCGCTGCGTCTGCCCAGCGACCTCCCCATCCTCCGGACCCTGCGCGTGGTCTACGGCGACGGCGATCACCCCCTCGAAGCCACCGTCATGGTCAAGGCCGGTCATCTTTACGAGTTGCAATACGAGTTCACCGCAGATTGACCCCGCTCGTCGCGGTGGAAAGCGCGTCGATCGCGAGGCCGCCCGCAGAGGGCGGGCGGCTCTGCGGGCGGGGAACGACCCGCCGGGGGTTAACTCGCGAGAGCCCCGGAGGATCAGCGGGTTCGGGCAGCCTGCGTCAGGGTCGGGGGGCCCAAGTAGGCGGTCAGGGTGGCTTCGAGGGTGGCCGGGGCCGGAGGTGTGTCCGTGGCCCAGGCCGCGTAGCCGTCGGGGCGGATCAGGAGGGTGGTGCGGCGTGGGCTCGACCAGTGGGCCGTGGTCAGGCGGTCGGGGCGGGGCGCGGCCGGGGGCTGGTCGGCCGGGGTCACCAGGACGAACCGGCCGGCGCGCAGGGCCTCGTAGAGACGGATGCCGTCGGCGAGACGGAGGTCGGGGACGCGGGTGCCGGTGAGCGGGTGGGCGCCGCGGGGCGCGGGATAGCGGTAGCCGATGCCGGTGATCTGGGCGGTGGCCTTGCGGCGGAGGGGGCCGACGGTGTTCAGGAGCCCGGTGAGCGCGCCGCGGGCGGCCCGGCTCCAGGGATGCTTGGCCATGGCCAGCCGCACGATCCCGCCGCTGCTGCGCAGCACCGACGTGCCGACGGGGTGCCGTTCGGCCTGGTAGGTGTCGAGCAGGGCCGGGTCCGCGTGCCCGACGAGCACCGCGGCCAGCTTCCAGCCGAGGTTGGCCGCGTCCTGGAGTCCGGTGTTCATGCCCTGCCCGCCGGCCGGGGTGTGCACATGCGCCGCGTCCCCGGCGAGGAACACCCGCCCGGCCCGGTACGCCGGTGCCTGCCGCTCGTCGCTGTGGAAGCGGGACATCCAATGGGCGTCGTGCATCCCGTAGTCACGGCCGAGCGCGAGCCGGGTGATCTCCTTGACCTCGGCCAGGTCCAGCGGCTCGGTCTCGGGCACGTCGCGGCCCCGGTGCCAGCCGATCACCCGGTGGTACCCGTCCCCGAACGGCGCGAGGAACGCGAACGCGTCGCCCACCGCGTTGACCGTGAGCAGCCCCTCCGGCTGCTCGGCCAGCTTCACGTCGGCCAGCACGACGGACCTGATCACCGACTTCCCCGGAAACGGCAGCCCGGCCGCGCCGCGCACCGCGCTGCGCATGCCGTCCGCGCCGACGACGTACGCGGCCCGCAGGGTGTCCGTACGGCCATGCGGGCCACGCGTTTCGACCGTCACCCCGTCCGCGTCCTGGACGAGCCCGGTCATCTCGGTGTCGTACCGGAACTCCGCCCCCGCCTCTGCGGCCCGCCGCGTCAGCGCCTTCTCGACCTCGTACTGCGGGATGACGAGGAGGTGGTTGAAGCGGGAGGGGAGGTCGGCGAGGTCGATGCTGAGGCGGCCGAAGAGGCGGAGCCGGTCGAGGGTGCGGCCGGTGGCCTCCAGCTCGTCGGCGAGTCCGCGGGCGTCGAGCTGTTCGAGGGTACGGGCGTGCAGGACGAAGGCGCGCGAGAGGTTGTTGATCTTCCGGGGGCGCTTCTCCAGCACGGTGACCGGGATGCCGGCGGTGGCGAGATCGCCGGCGAGGAGGAGACCGGTGGGGCCGGAGCCGACGACGATCACTTGCGCGGGGGCGCGGAGGACAGGGGGGACGGGGGTGTCCACGGTGCCGGTCATGGTGGCCTCCTAGGGGCGCCAACACCCGTTGGTCAACACTTGTTGGCCAACGTTCGTTGACAACGGTAGTGCGTGCCGGAGCGACGGGTCAACGCTTGTTGGCCTACGAGCGTGGGCCTACGCTCGGTGACGTGACCGAGAAATCCCCGCCGCCACCCGCGTCCCCGTCCGCCCCCGCGCCCCGCCGCTCGGACACCACCCGCGCCGCTATCCTCACCGCCGCCCGCGAACGCTTCGCCGCCGACGGCTACGACCGGGCCACCATCCGCGCCATCGCCAAGGACGCGCGGATCGACCCGTCGATGGTGATGCGCTACTTCGGCAGCAAGGACGCCCTGTTCGCCGCCGCCATCGAGGTCGATCTACGCTTCCCCGACCTGACACCGGTGCCCCGCGACGAGGTCGGCCGGGCCCTCGTGGGGCACTTCCTGGACTTGTGGGAGGGGAACGATCAGCTGCGGGCCGTGCTCCGGGTCGGCGTCGCCGATCAGGCCGGGGCGGAGCGGATACGGGACATCTTCCGGGAGCAGCTGCTGCCCGTGGCCCGGCAGGTGTGCCCCGACCCCGAGCAGGTCCCGGCGCGCGCGGCCCTGTGCGCCGCCCAGCTCCTCGGCCTCGCCCTGACCCGCTACATCCTCCACATGCCGGCCGCACAGGCACTGACCAGGGAGGAGCTGGTGGTGTGGCTGGCCCCGACCGTGCAGCGGTACCTCACCGCGCCGCACCCGTGAGCCGCACCCGCACGGAAAACGCCGGGGGCGCCGACCTCGCCCGTGTACGTGGCGCGCACGTAGCGACGGGAGGTCAGACGCCCCCGGCGTGGAAACCGCTGTTCCGGCGATCAGGCCTTGGCCTGGGCGTCGGGCTTGACGTTGATGTTGGACGAGGTGGTCTTGCCCTTGGGGCGGGACTTGTCCAGCACCATCACCAGACCGGCGATGATCCCGAAGATGACCAGCGGGAGCAGGACGTACAGACCCAGCGTCTGGGCGACGCTGAGGCCCGGACCGGGGTCGTCGCCGTCGTCGCGGATCAGCGCGAGCGCAGGGGACGACATGAGCAGCATCATCAGCGTCGTACCGGCGCCCAGGGTGCCGGCGCGCAGGGCGTTCTTCTTGTCCACGATCTCAAGTTAGCGAATCACCCGGAAGCACGCGCGCGCGGGGTACCGTAGCGGCCCCTCACCCTCCCCTGAGCTGGGCGAACACCTCCAGGAGCGCGCGCAGGCGCGGAGCGGCCGTCAATTCCTCCAGCGGCACCGCCCGACCCGAGCGGTCCGCGACCGGCAACCGCCAGTTGGGGTATTCGTCCCAGGTGCCCGGCAGATTCTGCGGGCGGCGGTCGCCCACCCCGTCCGGGAGCCAGACCCCGATCAGCCGGGCCGGGGTGCGCAGCAGGAACCGGTGGACGGCGCGCACCTCCGCCTCCTCGTCGGTGCCGGGCGGCCCGGTCGCCGTACTGTCCACCAGCCCGAGGCTGCCCAGCAGGGCGAGCCATTCGGCGGCGTCGGCGACGGCCTCGGCGCGTTCCTCGGCGGCGGGCCGGGTGAGCAGCCCGAGCCGGTCGCGCAGCTCGACGTGGTCGCCGGTGAGGCGGGCGGCGGTGGGCGGCAGGTCGTGGGTGGTGGCGGTGGCGAGGCAGTCGGCGCGCCAGCGCTCGGGGGGCAGCGGGCGGCCGTCGCCGGTCCAGTCGCGTTCGAACCAGAGCACGGAGGTGCCGAGGACCCCGCGCCGCTGGAGGGTCTCGCGGACGCCGGGGGCGACCGTGCCGAGGTCCTCGCCGATGACGAGGGCCCCGGCGCGCCCGGCCTCCAGCGCGAGGACGGCGAGCATGGCCTCGGCGTCGTAATGGACGTACGTGCCCTCGGTCGGCGGGCTGCCCTCGGGGACCCACCAGAGCCGGAACAGGCCCATGACGTGGTCGATGCGCAGGGCGCCCGCGTAGCGGAACAGGGCGCGCAGGAGGTCGCGGTAGGGGGCGTAGCCGCAGGCGGCGAGGCGGTCGGGGCGCCAGGGCGGCAGGCCCCAGTCCTGACCGCGCGCGTTGAAGGCGTCCGGGGGCGCGCCGACGGTCATACCGGCGGCGAAGACGTCCTGCTGGGCCCAGGCGTCGGCGCCGGTGGGATGCACACCGACGGCGAGGTCGTGCACGATCCCGACCGGCATCCCGGCCTCCCGCGCGGCGCGCTGCGCGGCCCGCAGCTGCCCGTCGGTGAGCCAGGCGAGACGGGTGTGGAACGCGACGCGGCCGGCGTGTTCGGCGCGGGCGCGGGCGGTCTCCTCGGAGCGGGGGTCGCGCAGGCCGCCGGGCCAGGTGGTCCAGTCGGGGCCGTACGACTCGGCGAGGGCGCAGTAGGTGGCGTGGTCGTCGAGGGCCTGGCCGTGGGCGGCGCGGAAGGCGTCGTAGGCGGCCTGCCGGCCGGGGCCGAGGGGGACGGCGAGGACCGTCTCCAGTGCCTCGCGCTTGAGTTCCCACACCGCGTCGCGGTCGATGAGGGCGCCCTTGTCGAGCACGGCGGCGCGCAGCCGGGCGGCGCGTTCCAGGAGCCCGGCGAGCCGCTCGCGGTCCTCGGCGTACGCGTACTCGGGGACGTCCTCGACGCGCAGGTGCACGGGGTCGGGGAAGCGCCGGGAGGACGGCCGGTACGGCGAGGGATCGGTGGGCGCGCCGGGCACCGCCGAGTGCAGCGGGTTGACCTGCACGAACCCGGCCCCGGCGACCCTTCCGGCCCAGCCCGCCAGCTCGGCGAGGTCCCCGAGGTCGCCCATGCCCCAGGAGCGGCGGGAGAGCAGCGAGTACAGCTGGACGAGGAGTCCGTAGGAGCGTCCGGGCGGCGCGGGCAGCCGGTCGGGGGCGACGACGAGGTGGGCGTGGCCGGTGCGGCCGTCGGGGGCGAGGGCGGTGATCCGGTGGACGCCGAGCGGGAGCCCGGCGACGAGGGCCGCGCTCGCGGGGTACGACTCCTGGCCGCGCCCCTCGTCCCCGTGCGGCCCCGGCACGTCCGCTTCCCGCTCCTCCCCCTGCTCCGTCTCGACGCGCACGCGGGTGCCGGGCGGCAGGGCGGTGAGGGCGGCGGGGTCGTGGCTGTCGCCGGCCCAGTGGACGACGGTCGGCGGCAGCAGGCGTTCACGCAGCGCGCGTTCCCGGTCGGCGAGCGCGGCGCGGACCGCTTCGGGGGTGGCGGCGTCGACGCCGAGGGCGTGCAGCGCGGCGGTGACGGCGGAGGCGGGGACGGTGACCGTACGGTCGGGGGCGGGGCTGTAGGAGACGGCGATTCCGTGCAGCTCGGCGAGCCGGGAGAGCTCGTCCGTGCGCGCCCCGCTCATCTACGACCCCGCCGCGTAGGCGTCCGACTCGCTGGTCAGGGTGCTGGTGTCGGGGAGCGGGGGCTCGCTGGTCAGGGGCTCGGCGGCGGGCAGCGGGGGCTCGCTGGTGAGCGGTGCGGTGGTGGCGGCGGCCTCCGCGTTGAACGCGTACAGCCGGATCTCGCCGGTCTCGGTGGACTCGATCGACTCGATGGTCTCGGCGGACGTCTCCGCCAGGGGTTTGCGCGGGGTGCCGGTCCGGCCGTGTTTCCACTGGGCCGGGATCGGGGTGCGGGCCGGTGCGGCCACGGGGGCCTCCCTTGTCTGGGTCTTCGGGGTCGTCTGTCCGGTCTTCGGGGGGTCATCGCAGCCCTACCCCGTGAGCGCCGCCGCACTCACTATTCACTCAGTACATGTATCTGATGAATACTGATCACCATGAGCCCCCGGCACATCCTCCTGGGCCTGCTGGAGGCGGGGCCGAGCCATGGCTACGACCTCAAACGCCGCCACGACGAACGCTTTCCGGGGGCCCGCCCACTGGCCTACGGGCAGGTCTACACGACGCTGCGACGCCTGGTCAGGGACGGTCTGGCGGAGATCGAGGGGACGGACGCGGACGGCGGTCCCGAGCGCACGCTGTACCGCTCGACGGCCGCGGGCGCACGGGAACTGGCCCGCTGGGCCGGTGAGATCGCCCCGCCCGCGCCGTTCGTGGCGAACGAGATCTTCGCCAAGCTCGTGGCCTCCCTCCTGGCCGGCGGCGACCCGGCCGCCTACCTGCGCGCCCAGCAGGCCGCCCACAAGGCGCGGATCCGGGAGCTGACGGCGGTGAAGGCGGATCCGGCCGCCGACCTGGCGACCGTGCTCTGTGCGGATTACGCCCTGAACCACCTCGACGCCGACCTGCGCTGGATGACCACCACGGGTGCCCGGCTGACCACTCTGGCCCCGGAGGTCGCACCGGCACGAAGAACGCGGTGAGCCGGGCGAGGATCTCCAGCTTCATGGGCGCCGGTGAATCCGGGACCGAGGAGCCGTAACGGCGCGCGACGGGGCGCCCCGCCTCCCGAGGGGCGGGGCCGGGACGCGGGAGCCCGGAGCGTCAGGCGGAGATGCCGTCGATCCGGGCCATGGCGTCGTCCGCGCCGTACGGCTGCAGGTAGGGCAGCCAGCGCGGGTCCCTGTGGCCGGTGCCGATGATGCGCCAGGCCAGACCGGTGGGCGGGGCCGGTTTGTGGCGCAGGCGCCAGCCCAGTTCGACGAGGTGGCGGTCGGCCTTCACGTGGTTGCAGCGGCGGCAGGACGCCACCACGTTGTCCCAGACGTGCTTGCCCCCGCGGCTGCGCGGGATGACGTGGTCGACGCTGGTTGCGACGCCACCGCAGTACATGCACCGGCCCCCGTCCCGTGCGAACAGCGCACGGCGGGTGAGCGGGACGGGCCCTCGGTAGGGGACCCGGACGAATCGCTTGAGCCGGACCACGCTGGGTGCGGGGACTGTGACGGTCGCGCTGTGCATAAAGGCGCCGGATTCCTCGAGGGAGACGGCCTTGTTCTCCAGGACGAGGATGAGCGCGCGGCGGAGCGGTACGACGCCGAGCGGCTCGTACGACGCGTTGAGGACCAGGACATGCGGCACGGGTGCCTCCTTGGGCGTCGGCGGCGCGTGGCTCGCGCCGGGACGATCTGCGGCCAGTCTCCCCTCATGCCTGGTGGTGGCGCCACCATGTCCCGGTAACGGGCTGGGAGTGTTTTCGACCACAGGTGATACATCCCCGGGATCAGGGCCTGTTCAAGCCAGGGTGAGCCGTGTCTCTCCTGCGCCCCTCCTTGGCGGAACCGCACAAGGCACTCACAATGCCCCGTTAGTGTGGTGGTGCTGGCCGTCCGGTGATCTTTTCGTGACCTTCGCAGACCCTGCCCGCCCCACCGGTACGGACCGTGCAGCACCTGGAGGTACCTGCCGTGTCGTCCTTGCCCGTGGTCCTGCTGGCCGCCGGGGCCTCCCCGTCCTCGGCCCCGTCGCCCTCGCCGTCCGGTACGGCGCCCGCGGTGCCGACGCTCCAGGACGCGCAGGAGAGCGCGACGAACGCGGCGAGCTGGGTCGAGCAGAACTGGTCGACGTGGCTCGCCATGGGGTTGCAGATCCTGCTGATCATCGTGGTGGCGGTCGCGCTGCGCTCAGTCGTGCGGCGGGCGATCACCAAGCTGATAGAGCGGATGGCCCGCACCGCGCAGGCCGTGGACGGCACCGCGCTCGGCGGGCTGCTGGTCAACGCCGAGCGGCGGCGGCAGCGGTCGGCGGCGATCGGGTCCGTGCTGCGCTCGGTGGCGAGCTTCCTGATCCTCGGTACGGCGGCGCTGATGGTGCTGTCCACCTTCAAGATCAACCTGGCGCCGCTGCTGGCGTCCGCCGGTGTCGCCGGTGTCGCGATCGGTTTCGGCGCGCGGAACCTGGTCACGGACTTCCTGTCCGGCGTGTTCATGATCCTGGAGGACCAGTACGGCGTCGGCGACGTGATCGACGCGGGCGTGGCCACCGGCGAGGTGATCGAGGTCGGTCTGCGGGTGACGAAGCTGCGCGGTGCCGAGGGCGAGATCTGGTACGTCCGCAACGGCGAGGTCAAGCGGATCGGCAACCTGTCCCAGGGCTGGGCGACGGCCGGCGTCGATGTGACCGTGCGGGCGAGCGAGGACCTGGACAAGGTCAAGGCGACGCTGGACGAGGTCGCCGAGAAGGCGAGCAAGGAGGAACCCTGGAACGAGCTGCTGTGGGGCCCGATCGAGGTCCTCGGCCTGGACTCCGTGCTCATCGACTCCATGGTGGTCCGGGTCTCCGCCAAGACGATGCCGGGCAAGTCCGTCGCCGTCGAGCGTGAGCTGCGCTGGCGCATCAAGCGCGCGTTCGACGAAGCCCACATCCGGATCGTGGGGGGCGCGACGGCGGTCGAGGACGCGGAGGACACCCCCGATCCGTCGGCCGCGGTGGCCGCCCCCTCCGCCTTCTCCAACGCCGACTCCCCGCAGTCGATGGCCGCGACCCCGCTCACGACCCAGCGGACGGCCCCGCCGAAGAAGTAGCGGAGCGGCCCGGCGCACTCCCGGCACCAGCCCGGCCGGCATCCCCGCGCGCCACGGGATAACGACTCCGTTCCGCCCGGCTCCCGTGTATTGACGCCCGCTCCCCGGCGGGCTTACGTTCGGGCACAATAGGAAAGTTTCCTAACAGTGAGGCGGGTGCGGGAACCATGGCAGGAGCGGCCGGTACGCCGGGGACTCCGCGCGTGCTGCGTGCGATGAACGACCGTGCCGCGCTGGATCTGCTGCTGGAGCACGGCCCGCTGTCCCGTACCCGGATCGGGAATCTGACGGGGCTGTCCAAGCCCACCGCCTCCCAGCTGCTGGCCCGTCTGGAGGCCGCGGGGCTGGTCCGGGTCACCGGGACCAGCGAGGGGCGGCCGGGGCCCAGCGCCCAGCTCTACGCCGTCGACCCCGGTGCCGCCTACGCCGCCGGCCTCGACGTCGCCCCCGACCGCATCCGCGCCGCCGTCGCCGACATCACCGGCCGCACGGTCGGCGAGTACGAGCTGCCCACCCCCGGCAGAAGGCCCGCACAGCCCGTCGTACGGCAGGTCACCGACGCCCTCGACGGCGCGGTGAAGGCCGCCGGACTCGCACGCGGCGAGCTGCACCGGGTCGTCATCGGCACCCCCGGCGCCTTCGACCCGAACACCGGCCGGCTGCGCTACGCCTCGCACCTGCCCGGCTGGCACTCCCCCACGCTGCTCGACGAGCTGGCCGCCGCGCTGCCGATGCCGGTGGAGTACGAGAACGACGTCAACCTCGTCGCCCTCGCCGAACAGCGCCTCGGCGCCGCCCGCGGCCACGGCGACTTCGTGCTGCTGTGGAACGAGGAGGGCCTCGGCGCCGCCCTCGTCCTCGGCGGCCGGCTGCACCGCGGCTGGACCGGCGGCGCCGGCGAGGTCGGGTTCCTGCCGGTGCCGGGCACGCCCCTGGTGCGCCAGGTGACCCGCGCCAACAGCGGCGGCTACCAGGAGCTGGCCGGCGCGCAGGAGCTGCCGAAGCTGGCCCGTGCACTCGGCGTCCCGGACGTGCCGCCGGGGCCGTACACCGAGGCGGCGCGCGAGCTGCTGGCGCGCGCCGCCGACCACACGGGCGGCCCGCACCGGGAGCTGCTCCAGGCGTACGCGACCCGCCTCGCCACCGGTCTCGCCGCCCTCGTCTCCGTCCTCGACCCGGAACTCGTCGTCCTCAGCGGCTCCGCCCTCACCGCCGGCGGCGAGGTGCTGCGCGCCCTGATCCAGGCCGAGCTGGAGGAGCTGGCGGCGGCCCGGCCCCGACTCGTCCTCGGTGACATCCGCGAACGCCCGGTCCTGCGCGGCGCGTTGGAGGCCGCGCTCGCCACCACCCGCGACGAGGTCTTCGACACCTCCCGCTGACCGGCCTCTGAGCCCGCGCCCCGGCCCGCAGAACACGCCGGGGCCCCGGAACACCCGCCGCGCCCCCGAGTACCGCCCGCACCGCGCCCTCCCCACTCCGACCCGACCGTCCTGGGAGATCTCGCCATGCCCACCGCAGCACCCGGAGTCACCAGAGCCACCCGCACCGCCGCCCTCGCCCTCGCCGCCTCCGCCGTGCTGCTGGCCGCCGGCTGCACCGGGCAGTCCGGCGCGGGTGCCACGGACGACCCCACCAAGGACACGACGATCAACTTCTGGCACGCCTGGAGCGCGCCGAACGAGGTCGCGGCGGTCGGATCGCTGGTCGCCGGCTTCGAGAGGGCGCACCCCAACATCCATGTGCACATCGTCGGCAACATGACCGACGACAAGATCAACCAGGCGCTGCGCGCGGGCGGCGGCGACGCCCCCGACGTGGTCTCCTCCTTCACCACGAACAACGTGGGCAAGTTCTGCTCCTCGGGCGCGCTCGTCGACCTCGCCCCCTTCCTGAAGAAGGCGGGCATCGATCCCGCGCGGACCTTCCCGAAGGCGATGAACGAGTACACCCAGTTCGACGGCGACCGCTGCACCGTGCCGCTGCTCGGGGACGCGTACGGGCTGTACTACAACAAGACGGCGTTCGCGAAGGCCGGGATCGGGCGGCCCCCGAGGACCTGGAGCGAGTTCGAGGCCGACGCCAGGAAGCTGACCATCCCGGACGGGGACTCGTACAAGCAGCTCGGGTTCATGCCCGACTACCACGGCTGGGAGACCACCACCGAACACTACTTCGGCCAGTTCTCGCCGACGTACTTCACCAGGGACGGGAAGTCGAACGTCGCCGAAGACCCCGCGTTCAGGGAGGGTTACGCGCTCCAGAAGCGGCTCGTGGACGAACTCGGCGGATTCCGGCGGCTGGAGCGGTTCCGCGCCACCCTCGGCGACGAGTGGGGCGCCCGACACCCCTTCCACACCGGGCAGGTGGCGATGCAGCTGGACGGCGAGTGGCGGCTCGGGATGGCCGAGCAGGCCAAGCCGAAGTTCGCGATAGGCGTCGCGCCGCTGCCCGTACCGGACGATCAGCGTAACCAGTACGGCAAGGGCTACCTCACCGGCACCATCACCGGCATCGCCGCCACCAGCCGCAAGCAGAACGCCGCCTGGGAGTTCGTCAAGTACATCAGCACGGACACGGACGCCGTGGTCGGCTTCGCCAACGACATCCACAACGTGCCGTCCACCCTCGCCGCCCTCAAGTCCCCGAAGCTGACGTACGATCCGCGCTTCAAGACCTTCCTGGACATCGCCGCCGACCCCGACTCCACCACCACGCCCGCCTCCCTCAACGGCGGCCAGTACCTGGTGACGCTCCAGCAGTTGGGCTACGACTACGAAAGCGGCAGGGTCACGGACCTGACGGCCGGCCTGAAGAAGGCCGCCGCGCAGATCGACACGGACATCGCGCAGGCGAAGTAGCCGATGAGCACGCTCACTCTCGCCGCCAAGCGCCGCCGGTCGGCCCTGCGGACGCTCGCCTTCCTGTCGCCCTGGCTGATCGGCTTCGCGGTGTTCTTCGCCTACCCGCTGATCTCCACGGTCTACTTCTCCCTCATGCACTACGACGGCTTCCGGCCGCCCGCCTGGAGCGGCGGGAAGAACTGGGCCTACGTCTTCGAGCACTACCCGCTGTTCTGGCCCGCGCTGCGCAACACCCTGTGGCTGGTCCTGGTGATGGTGACCCTGCGCGTCGCCTTCGGACTCGGCATCGGGATGCTCATCACGAAGATCAAGACGGGTACGGGTGTCTTCCGCACCCTGTTCTACCTGCCCTACCTCGCCCCGCCGGTCGCCGCCACCATGGCCTTCGCCTTCCTCCTCAACCCCGGCACCGGGCCGGTCGACTCCCTCCTGGAGAAGGCCGGGATGCCGGCGCCGGGCTGGTTCGGCGACCCCGACTGGTCCAAGCCGGCGCTGACCCTGCTCGCGCTGTGGGGCATCGGCGATCTGATGGTGATCTTCATGGCCGCGCTGCTCGACGTGCCCAAGGAGCAGTACGAGGCGGCCGAGCTGGACGGCGCCGGCGCCTGGCAGCGGTTCCGGTACGTGACGCTGCCGAACATCTCCCCCATCGTGATGTTCGCCGTCGTCACCGGCGTGATCCAGGCCATGCAGTACTACACGGAGCCGCTGGTCGCGGGGAAGGTCGCCTCCGGGGTGATCCAGGGTGCCGGCGCGCAGTTCGAGCCCGGCTACCCCGACAAGTCCACGCTCACCCTGCCCCAGCTCGTCTACAACCTCGGCTTCCAGCGCTTCGACTACGGCTCCGCGTGCGTCGTCGCCCTCGTACTCTTCGCCCTGTCCACGGCGTTCACCGCGCTTCTGATGCGGCGCCGGGGCGGCCTGATCCAGGCAGGTGACTGACCATGACCCATGTGCTCGCCCCGCCCACCCGGTCGGCACCGGCGTCCGCGCCCGCGCGGCGGACCGCCCGCCGCAAGGAGCTGCTCCACTGGATCGCCGTGCACTCCCTCGGCGTCGCCGCCGCCCTCTTCTTCGTCCTGCCCTTCGTGTTCGTGCTGCTGACCTCGCTGATGAGCGACAGCCAGGCACTGAGCCGCGACCTGATCCCGCACACCTGGCAATGGGGCAACTACCGCACGGTCTTCGACACGCCCGGCTTCCTCACCTGGTGGCGCAACACGCTGGTCTACGCCGGCCTCGGCACCGTGCTGACCGTGGTGTCCTCGATCCCCGTGGCCTACGCGCTCGCCAAGTTCCGCTTCCGGGGCCGCAATCTCGCCCTGATGCTGGTGATCTCGATGATGATGCTGCCCCCGCAGGTCGTCGTCATCCCGATGTACCTCTTCTGGGCGAAACAGCTGGGCCTGTCCGGGACGCTGTGGCCGCTGATCATCCCGATGGCGTTCGGCGACGCGTTCTCCATCTTCCTGCTGCGCCAGTTCCTGACGACGATCCCGGACGAGTACGTCGACGCCGCCAGGGTGGACGGCTGCGGCGAACTGCGCACCCTCGTCCGGGTGGTGCTGCCGATGGCCAGGCCCGGCATCGCCGCCGTGGCCCTCTTCCAGTTCTTCGGCGCCTGGAACGACTACTTCGGCCCCCAGATCTACGCCTCCGAGAACCCCGGTGCCTGGACGCTGAGTTACGGCCTGGAGTCCTTCAAGGGCGCGCACCACACCGACTGGAACCTCACCATGGCCGCGACGGTCCTGGTGATGGCCCCCGTGATCATCGTGTTCTTCTTCGCCCAGAAGGCATTCGTCGAAGGCGTCACGCTCACCGGAGTGAAGGGTTGACCTCTGTATGAAACTCACCGTGGTCGGCGGCGGCTCGACCTACACCCCCGAACTGATCGACGGCTTCGCCCGGCTCAGGGACACCCTGCCCGTCGCGGAACTGGTCCTGGTGGACCCGGACGCCGAACGCCTGGAGCTGGTGGGCGGGCTGGCCCGGCGGATCTTCGCCAGGCAGGGGCACGGCGGGCGGATCGTCACCACCGCCGACCTGGACGCGGGCGTCGAGGGCGCCGACGCCGTGCTGCTGCAGCTCCGCGTCGGCGGGCAGGCGGCCCGGCAGCAGGACGAGACGTGGCCGCTGGAGTGCGGCTGCGTCGGCCAGGAGACCACCGGCGCCGGCGGCCTCGCCAAGGCGCTGCGCACCGTGCCGGTCGTGCTCGACATCGCCGAGCGGGTCCGCCGCACCAATCCGCGCGCCTGGATCATCGACTTCACCAACCCGGTCGGCATCGTCACGCGCGCCCTGCTGCACGCCGGGCACCGCGCCGTCGGCCTGTGCAACGTGGCGATCGGGCTCCAGCGCAAGTTCGCCGACCGCCTCGGGGTGACCCCGCAGGACGTGCACCTCGCGCATGTGGGGCTCAACCACCTCACCTGGGAGACCGCGGTGCGGCTCGGCGGGCCCGAGGGCGAGAACGTGCTGCCCCGGCTGCTCGCCGAGCACGGCGACGCCATCGCCGACGACCTGCGCCTGCCGCGCGCCCTCCTCGACCGCCTCGGCGTCGTCCCCTCGTACTACCTGCGCTACTTCTACGCCCACGACGAGGTCGTCCGCGAACTGCGCACCAAGCCCTCGCGGGCCGAGGAAGTGGCGCGGATGGAACGGGAACTGCTGGCGATGTACGGCGACCCGGCCCTGGACGAGAAGCCGGCGCTGCTCGCCCGGCGGGGCGGCGCGTACTACTCGGAGGCCGCGGTGGACCTGGCGGCGGCGCTGCTCGGCGGCGGCGGCAGCCCGTACCAGGTGGTGAACACGCTGAACAAGGGCACACTGCCGTTCCTCTCCGACGACGCGGTGATCGAGGTGCAGGCGGCGGTCGGCCCGACCGGTCCCGCGCCGCTGCCGGTGCCGGAGGTGGACCCGCTGTACGCGGGGCTGATCGCGAACGTGACGGCGTACGAGGAGCTGGCCCTTCAGGCGGCGCTGCGCGGCGGCCGGGACCGGGTCTTCCGCGCCCTGCTCGCGCACCCGCTGATCGGTCAGTACGACCGTGCCGAGACCCTGACCGACCGACTGATCGCACACAACCGGGAGCACCTCGCGTGGGCCTGACCTCGACCGACACCGCGAGCGTGCTCGCCATCGACGCGGGCAACAGCAAGACCGACGTGGCCGTGGTCAGCGCCGCGGGCGAGGTGCTGGGCACGGCGCGCGGCGGCGGTTTCCGGCCCCCGGCGGTGGGGGTGGCGGCGGCCTTCGACGCGCTCGCCGAACCGGTGGCGCGGGCGCTGGCGAAGGCGGGCCTGGACCGCGTCACCCATGTGTCCGCGTGTCTGGCCAACGCCGATCTGCCCGTGGAGGAGGAGCGGTTGGCGACCGCGCTGCACGCGCGGGGCTGGGGCGGCGCGGTGGAGGTGCGCAACGACACCTTCGCGATCCTGCGCGCGGGCGTCGCCGAGCCGCGGGGTGTGGCGGTGGTCTGCGGGGCGGGCATCAACTGCGTCGGGATGCGGCCCGACGGCCGTACCGCCCGCTTCCCGGCCATCGGCCGCATCTCCGGTGACTGGGGCGGCGGCTGGGGCCTCGCGGAGGAGGCGCTGTGGTGGGCGGCGCGGGCGGAGGACGGCCGGGGCGAGGCGACCGCGCTGGCCCGCGATCTGCCCACCCACTTCGGGCTGCCCTCCATGTACGCGCTGATCGAGGCCCTGCACCTGGAGCACCTGGCGCCCGAGCGGCGGGGCGAGCTGGCGCCGGTGCTGTTCGCCACGGCGGCCGGCGGCGACCCGGTGGCCCGCGCGCTCGTGGACCGGCTCGCGGACGAGGTGACGGTGCTGGCCACGGTCGCCCTCGCCCGCCTGGAACTGCTGGACGAACCGGCGCCGGTGCTGCTCGGCGGCAGCGTGCTGACCGCCGGGCACGCCCAGCTCGACGACGGCGTCCGGGCCCGGCTGGCGGCCCGCGCCCCCAAGGCCGCCGTGCACGTCGTCACCGCACGCCCGGTGCTCGGCGCCGCCCTCCTCGGGCTCGACCGGCTCGGGTCGTCGGCACAGGCGCAGGAGCGGGCGCGGAGGTACTGGGAGGCGCCCTGAACTCCCCTGTGGAGAAACGGTTTCCTCGGGGTGTGGCGCGGTCCGGCGCACACCCCGCCCCGAGGAACCGAACACCTGGTCCCGGCGTGTATAACGGCAGCGCACGCTGGGGCCCGTACAAGATCCAGTGAAGGCCGGTGCGGAATGTCGGTCCGTGCGGCGATACTTGGCTGCGTACGGATGACCATGGGGGAGGTCGAGTGACACACCCGCCGCAGAGCGCAGCACCGCCGGCCGCCGGCCCCGCGGTGCCCGCCGCCCCCGGCATCCCCGCCCAGTCCGGCCGGCCGTCCCCGGCGCCGTCCCGCGCACCGCAGCAGCACCGGGAGCCGCACTCCCGGCGGACCGCCTTCGCCGAGGGCGCCGGGAAGCTGCGGGCCGCCGCGGCCACCGAACCGGGCCGGCTGCGCGTCATCGGGGCCGTACTCGCCCTGCTGGTCGTGGCGTTCGGCGCGGCCACCGCCTGGCAGAGCAGCGAGCGCGCCGCCGCGGCGGACGACATCCTGCACCGCAGCCAGCCCCTCAGCTCCGGCGCCGCCGACATCTACCGCTCACTGGCGGACGCCAACACCGCGGCCTCCAGCGGCTTCCTGGCGGGCGGCCAGGAACCGGCGGCCACCCGCGACCGGTACGAGAAGGACATCAGCGCCGCCGCCTCCGGCCTGGTCACCGCCGCCGCCAACGCCGAGCCGGGCAGCGCCTCCGAGGCCACCGTCGCCCGGCTGAACCGGCTGCTGCCCGAGTACAAGGGCCTCGTCGAGCGGGCCCGCACCTACAACCGGCAGGGCTACCCGGTCGGCGGCGCGTATCTGCGGTACGCCAACGAGAAGATGCAGACGCAGATGCTCCCGGCCGCCGAAGACCTGTACACCAGGGAGAACGCGCGTCTGGACGCCGACTACGGGGACGCGACGCCGTACCCCCGGACGGCCATCGCGCTCGGCGTGCTCACCCTGGCCGGGCTCGGCTGGGCCCAGCGCCGCGACTACCGGCGCACCAATCGCGTCCTCAACCGAGGCATGCTGACCGCGAGTTGTGCCACCGTCGTCGCCCTGCTGTGGCTCACCGCCGGCCACACCGTCGCCCGCTCCGAGCTGACCGGCTCGTACGACCACGGCATCCGCTCCCTGACCGTCCTGCACGACGCCCGCATCGCCTCCCTGAAGGCGCGGGGCAACGAGAACCTGAGCCTGGTGGCGCGCGGCGCCGAGACCCTCACGATCGACGGCAAGCAGTACGACACGTACTACTACGACTTCGACAAGGACATGACCGCGCTCGGCAGGGGACTGGGCCGGGCGGAGCGGCTCGCCGACGACTCCGGCGGCACCGCCCCCGTCAAGGCCGCCGAGGCCGGCACGGCGCTGTGGAAGCAGCGGCACACCGCGGCCCGCACCGAGGACGAGAACGGCGACTACCAGCAGGCGCTGGACAAGGTGATCGGAGCCAGGGGCACCACCGGCGAGTGCTTCGACGGGGTCGACAGCGACCTGGCCCGCGCGATAGGCCATGAGCAGGCCGAGTTCCAGCGGGCCGCCGCGCGCGGGCGGGACGCCATGACCGGGCTGCCCGTCGGCGCCGCCGCCCTCGCGGTGCTCGGCGCGGCGGGCGCGCTCGCGGGGATCGGCCGCAGGCTTTCGGAGTACCGGTGAGAAGGGGCGGGGCGATGGACGCGAGCCGGCTGCGCGGCTGGGGCGGGGTCGGCACGATGGCGCTCCTGTGCGCCCTGGCGCTGGCCTTCGTCCTGCTGCTGCCGTGCACCCAGGTCGCGCACCACCACCGCGCCCCGGTCCGGGCCGGGCAGCAGCTCGCCGAGGGCAGCCAGGTGCGCGCCGGCTCCTGCCAGGACTCCGCGGCGCAGCAGCAGACCCTCGCCCCGTCCGGCGCCGACGGCCCGGCCATCGACGCGATCAAGGCCCGCCAGGGCGCCCGGCGCAAACTGATCGTGGGCGTCGACCAGAACAGCTACCGCTGGGGCTACCGCAACCCGAACACCGAGGGCGCCCAGCTGGAGGGCTTCGACATCGACCTGGTGCACCGCATCGCGCGGGACATCCTCGGCGACCCGGACGCGGTGCAGTTCAAGGCGATACCGACCAGCCAGCGGATCTCGGCGATCCAGGACGGCCGTGTGGACATGGTGGTCCGTACGATGACGATCACCTGCGAGCGCCTCGGGCAAGTGGCTTTCTCGGCGCCGTACTTCAAGACCGGGCAGCAGGTCCTCGCACCCAAGTCGTCGCCGATCACCGGGTACAACGGCACCCTGGCGCACAAGAAGGTCTGCACGGCCGCCGGTTCGACGGGGTACGCGAAGCTGGCCGCGGACAAGAAGGCCGGGGCGCTGCCCGCCTCCACGGACATCTCCACCACCGTGCCCAGCCAGCTCGACTGCCTGGTGCGGCTCCAGCTCGGCGAGGCGGACGCGGTGGTCACCGACGGCGCCCTCGCCGCGAGCCAGGCCGCGCAGGACCCGACCGTGGAGCTCAAGGGCGCGCCGTTCACGACCGAGTACTACGGAGTGGCGATGAGGAAGGACGCCTCCGATCTGGTGCGCCGGGTCAACCGGGTCCTGGTCGCCTACCGCGCGAGCGGCTGGCAGGCGTCGTACGACACATGGCTGTCGGCCACACTGGGAAAGGACTCCTCGGCGTCCAAGCCGCCCGCACCGCGGTATCTGCGCACCAGTTGAACCACGGCCGACGGAACACACAGCAAGCGAGAGGTGATCGATGGGCGTCACGGACCCCGCCGGGCCGGTGATGGACCGGGACGAGGTGGACCGTGCGCTGGCGCGGCTCGGCCAGGAGCACGAGGCGATCGAGACGTCGCTGCTCGCCCTCCAGGACCACGCGGGCCGCCGGCTCCTGGAGGGCGCCGAACTGTCCGGCGTCACACAGGAGCGCTGGCAGGCCACCGAGGCGCGGATCACCCTGCTGTGGTCGTACTTCGACGCCTATACGGCCGCGCTGCGCGGCGCCCGCGAGATCCGCGCCCGGCGCCGCTGGTCCAGCCGGGAGGACCTGGCCGAGCTGACCGAGCTGCTGCGCGGCACCTCCGTGGCGGTCGCCGACCCCGGCCGCGGACGGCTCAGCGAGAGCTTCTCGCTGGCCGAGCTGGTGGACCGGATGAACGAGATGTACGCGAGCAGCCTGGACCTGGTCGTCGCCGCCGACGCGGTCTGGTCGGCGCTGCCCGCGCGGATCGACCTCCTCGCCGCCGAGCTGGCGCGCACCCGGCAGCTCGCGCACTCCGTCGGCGTGCGCCCCGGCGAGCACCCGGCCGGTGACGACCTGGAGCGGATCACCCGCACCCTGACCCGGCTGCGCGCGGACGTGATCCGCGACCCGCTCGCCTTCTGGGTGCCGGCCAAGGGCAGTTCCGCGCCCGGCGGCGGCCGCCCGGACACCACGGTGTACGACCGCGAGGCGCGCGCCCTGGAGGACGTGCGCCGGGAGATCGACGCGGTGCTGACCGTGCGCCAGGACGCCGAGGCCCGGCTGATCCGGCTGCGGGACGTCCTCTCGCGCGCGGACCGCACCCTCGCCGAAGCGCGCACCGCACGCGGCGAGGTGCTGGCGAAGATCGCCGCCACCGAGGTGCCGGTGGTCAGCGGCCCGCCGACCGTGCTCCAGGAGCAGCTGGCGACGGCGGCCGAGTACCGGCGCAGCGCCCAATGGCACCGGCTGTCCCCGCTGCTGGAGTCCCTGGAGCAGCGCGCCGAGGACGAACTGCTGCGCGCCCGAGAGCAGTTGGCCGCGGTCACCGCGCCGCTCGCGGTCCGCGCCGAACTGCGCGGCCGGCTCGACGCCTACAAGGCGAAGGTCGCCCGGCACGGACTGGCCGAGGACCCGTTCCTGGTGGAGCGCTACGACGCCGCCCGGCGGATGCTGTGGAGCGCGCCCTGCGATCTGCGGGTGGCCGAGACCGCGGTGCTGCGCTACCAGCGGGCGGCGGCCGAACTGCTGGAGAGCGCGCCCGAGGAGCGCAAGGGGGAGCAGGGATGAGCGGGGCCGGGCGGGCCTGTCAGCGGCCGGACTGCGCTGGGGCGTACGAGGACGTCGGCGGCGGCGAACTGTACTGCGGCACCTGCGGACTGGCGCCCGTGGTGTCGGCGACCGGGTTGGTCGGCTCGCCCCCCACCGGTGTGACGCGGGGGGCCGCCGACAGTCGGGGTTCGGGCAGCGCCCGCAGCGCCCGCACCTCCTCGCAGTCGTCCCGGTCCCGGCGCTCGGTGTCCGGGCGGCTCTCGCGGTCCCTGTCCGGGGGCGCCGCCACCGCCCGTTCGGTGTCGGTGCGCAGCTCCGGCTCCGCGTCGGGGTCGTCGGGGCGCGGGCGGCTCGGCGCGGGCCTGGTGGACGTGCCGCAGGTGCCCCGGCCCGACCCGCAGACCATGGTCCTGGACCACCCCGAGGTGCCCGAACGCAAGCGGTTCTGCTCCCGCTCGGACTGCGGGGCGCCGGTCGGCCGGGCCCGCGGCGACCGGCCGGGCCGCACCGAGGGGTTCTGCACCAAGTGCGGCCACCCGTACTCCTTCGTGCCCAAGCTGAAGGCCGGGGACATCGTGCACGGCCAGTACGAGGTGGCGGGCTGCCTCGCGCACGGCGGCCTGGGCTGGGTCTACCTGGCCGTGGACCGGGCCGTCTCGGACCGCTGGGTGGTGCTCAAGGGCCTGCTGGACACCGGGGACCAGGACGCGATGGCCGCGGCGATCTCCGAGCGGCGCTTCCTCGCGGAGATCGAGCACGCCAACATCGTGCGGATCTACAACTTCGTGGAGCACCTGGACCAGCGCACCGGCTCCCTCGACGGCTACATCGTCATGGAGTACGTGGGCGGCAAGTCCCTCAAGGAGATCGCCAACGCCCGCCGTACGCCGGAGGGCAGACGCGATCCGCTGCCGGTGGAGCAGGCGTGCGCGTACGGCATCGAGGCGCTGGAGGCGCTCGGCCACCTGCACAGCCGCAACCTGCTGTACTGCGATTTCAAGGTCGACAACGCCATCCAGTCCGAGGACCAGCTCAAGCTGATCGACATGGGCGCGGTGCGCCGCATGGACGACGACGAGTCCGCGATCTACGGCACGGTCGGCTACCAGGCCCCCGAGGTCGCCGAGACCGGCCCGTCGGTGGCGAGCGACCTGTACACCGTGGGCCGCACCCTCGCCGTGCTGACCTTCGACTTCCAGGGATACACCAACGTCTACGCCGACTCGCTGCCGGACCCCGAGACCGTCGACGTCTTCCGCGGCTACGAGTCCTTCTACCGGTTCCTGGTCCGCGCCACCGACCCCGACCCGGCCCGCCGCTTCGGCTCCGCGCGGGAGATGGCGGAGCAGCTGACGGGGGTGCTGCGGGAGGTCGTGGCGCTGCGCAGCGGCCAGGCACGGCCCGCCCTGTCGACCCTGTTCGGACCCGAACTGCGGGTCACCGAAACGGAGTTGTTCCCCCGCCTGTTCGGGGAGGTGTCCCGGCTCGGGGCCCGGACGATCCCGAGGCGGAAAGGCGGTTCCCCCGGCCGCCCCGGCGCCGCGAACGCCCCGGCACCGGCCGCCCCCGTGCCGTCCGCCTCCCTGCCGGCCGCCCTGGTCAAGCCGCTCGGCGTCGCCGCCGCGGCCCTCGCGCTGCCCGTGCCCCTGGTCGACCCGGCCGACCCCAACGCCGGTTTCCTCGCGGGCCTCGTGGCGTCCGCGCCCGCGGAACTGCTCGGCGCGCTGACGGCGGTGCCCGCGCAGAGCGTCGAGACGCGGCTGCGGCAGGTGCGGGCGCGGCTGGAGACCGGGGACCACTACGGCGCCGCGACCGGGCTCGCCGCGCTGGACGAGGAGCGGCCCGAGGACTGGCGGGTGGTCTGGTACCGGGGCCTGGCAGCGCTGGTCACCGGCGACTTCGAGGGCGCCGCGCTCGCCTTCGACGCGGTCTACGACGCCTTCCCCGGCGAGGCCGCGCCCAAGCTGGCGCTGGGCGCCTGCGCCGAGGTGCTGGGTCAGCTGGACAACGCGGCCGACTACTACCACCTGGTGTGGACGACCGATCCCAGCTATGTGAGCGCCGCGTTCGGGCTCGCGCGGGTGCGGCTCGCGGCCGGGGACCGGCAGGGCGCGGTGCGGACGCTGGAGTCGGTGCCCGAGTCGTCCATCCACTACACGGCCGCCCGGATCGCCGCCGTCCGGGCCCGGCTCAGAGGACGCGTCGCGGGACCGGGTGACGTACGGTTCCTGGAGGACCTGACCACCGCCGCCGGGCAGATCGAGGCGCTCCAGGCGTACGGGCTCGACCCGGCACGGCGCGAGGTGCTGTCGGCGGAAGTGCTCGGTTGTGCGCTGGACTGGATACTCTCCGGGGGCCAGGACACCGCCCGGCCGGCCACCGGCGGGCGGGTGCTGCTGGGCAGCGGGCTGGACGAGCGGGGCCTGCGCTTCGGTCTGGAGCGCGCCTACCGCGCGCTGGCCCGGCTGGCTCCCGGCGGCCAGGAGAGGATCGAACTGGTGGAACGGGCCAACCGTTACCGCCCCCGGACGTGGGTGTAGTTGATGTCGCAGATGCCCCAGCAGGCCGCACCGGCCACGTGCCCGAGCTGCGCGGAGCCCGTCGAACCCGACGACCACTTCTGCGGTGCGTGCGGTCACGACCTCTCGGTGGTGCCCGCGCCGCCGCGGGACCTCCCCACGCTCGCCATGACCGGACGACCGGCGACGCCCACCCCTCCGGCCCCCGGCACCCCCGCCACGCCCGGCGCCCATGCGCCCGGCCCGTCCGCGCCCCGCATCCCCGCCCCCGGCGCCCCGAACGGTTCGCCAGGACCCGGTTCGCCGGCACCCGGTTCCCCGGTCTCCGGGGACGACGTGGAGTGGCCCGCCCCCGAGCCCCCCGGCTCCAATTCCGCCTCCCCCAAGACGCATCTGCCGACCGACCTGCCCGGCACCGACTCGGGCGGCCACCCGCTGCACCCCGGCGCGCCCGAGGCGCCCGCGGGACAGCCCGCGTCCGGCGTCCGCTTCGACCGCCCGGCGGAACCCGAGGAGTACCCCTTGCAGGCCCCCGACCCCCGCGCGGCCAACGAGACCCCCGCGCCCGAGCAGCAGCCCGCGCCGCCCGCCACGACCTGTGTCGCCTGCCGCGCCGGCCGCGTGGACAGCGACGGCTACTGCGAGAACTGCGGGCACGCCCAGCCCCGCGAACGCGACCACATGGAGCGGGAGTCGGGCCCGGCCGCCGCCGTCAGCGACCGCGGACTGCGCCACCACCGCAACGAGGACTTCTTCACCCTCGGCCACACCACGCTGCCCGACGGCAGCCCCGCCACGCACGCCGTCGTCTGCGACGGCGTCTCCTCCGCGACCCGCCCCGACGAGGCGTCGGCCGCCGCCGCGCGCGCGGCCGGCGACACCCTGCTCGCCGCCCTGCCGCGCGGTACGCACCCGCAGGCGGCCATGCACGAGGCGATCGTCGCCGCCGCGCAGGCCGTCAACGCGCTCGCCGGGGAACCGGACGCGGCCCGCGAGCACGACCCGCACCAGAACGCCCCGGCCTGCACCATCGTCTCCGCCGTGGTCGCCGCCGGGCTCCTGGTGGTCGGCTGGGTCGGCGACAGCCGCGCCTACTGGGTACCGGACGACCGCAGCGCGCCGCCCGCCCGGCTGACCGAGGACGACTCCTGGGCCGCGCAGATGGTCGCCGCCGGACTGATGAGCGAGGCCCAGGCGTACGCCGACGAGCGGGCCCACGCGATCACCGGCTGGCTCGGCGCGGACGCCTACGAACTGGACCCGCACACCGCGTCGTTCGAACCGGACCGGCCCGGCGTGGTGGTGGTGTGCACCGACGGGCTGTGGAACTACGCCGAGACGGCGCGGGAGATGGCCGAGACGATCCCGGCGGACGCCGCCGTCCGGCCGCTGCACAGCGCCCGCGTCCTGGTCGGCCACGCCCTGGACGGCGGGGGCCACGACAACGTAACAGTGGCCGTACTGCCGTTCCCCGCACCACCGCGGGGGGCAGGATCGGCCTGAGGCCACGGGGGCCACGGACCGGAGGGGACCGGCCCGTACACGGCATCGCCGCGCGTAAGCGGGGCGGTGGAGGGGGATTTGAGTTCGTATGGCCAATTTCGCGAAACCGAGCGTGCCACGGTTCTCGGTGGACGTGTACCAGAACGAGTACCTGCCCGAGGGCGGCCGCGAGGTCAACGCCATCATCACGGTGACGGCGACGGGGGGCGGGACGCTGGGCGGGGGCCCGGACCCGGTCGCCGCCGCGGGGCGGCCCTCCGCCGCCGTGGCGATCATGGTCGACTGCTCGGGCTCCATGGACTACCCGCCGACGAAGATGCGCAACGCGCGGGACGCCACGGCCGCCGCGGTGGGCACCCTGCGCGACGGCACCCACTTCGCCGTGATCGCCGGCACCCATGTGGCCACCGAGGTCTACCCCGGCGACGGCGGTCTCGCCGTCGCGAGCCCCGCCACCCGGCACCAGGCCAAGCAGGCGCTGCGCCGCCTCACCGCGGGTGGCGGTACGGCCATCGGCACCTGGCTGCGCCTCGCCGACCGGCTGCTGTCCTCGGCGGACGCCACCCTGCGGCACGGCATCCTGCTCACCGACGGGCGCAACGAGCACGAGTCGCCCGAGGAGCTGCGCGCCGCCCTGGACGCCTGCGCCGGGCGGTTCACCTGCGACGCGCGGGGCGTGGGCACCGACTGGGAAGTGAAAGAAGTCACAGGGATCGCCTCCGCGCTCCTCGGCACCGCCGACATCGTCGCCGATCCGGCCGGCCTCGCCGCCGACTTCACGCGGATGATGGAGACGGCGATGGGCAAGGAGGTCGCCGACGTCGCCCTGCGGGTGTGGACGCCGGTCGGCACCGCCATCCGCTTCCTCAAGCAAGTCGCCCCTGCCGTCGAGGACCTGACCGGCCGCCGCAGCGAGGCCGGGCCGCGCGCCGGAGACTATCCCACCGGGTCCTGGGGCGACGAGTCCCTCGACTACCACCTGTGCGTGGCGGTGCCCCCGGCCGGCCTGGGCCGCGAAATGCTGGCGGCGCGGGTGTCGTTGGTGGTTCCGCAGGCGGACGGGACGGCGCAGGACCTCGGCGCGCAGGGCCTCGTACGGGCCGTGTGGACCGGCGACATGGCGGCCTCCACCGCGATCAGCCCCCAGGTCGCCCACTACACGGGCCAGGCCGAACTGGCACATGTCATCAAGCAAGGGCTCGATCTGCGCAAAGTGGGCGATTTCGACGGCGCAACGGCCAAACTGGGGCGGGCGGTTCAGCTGGCGAGCGCCTCGGGGAACGCGGATACTGCGAAACTGCTTTCGAAGGTGGTGGACGTGGTCGACGCCGCGACAGGTACTGTGCGGTTGAAGACGAGGGTCGCGGAGGCGGACGAGATGACTCTGGAGACCCGGTCCACAAAGACTGTTCGTGTAAAGAAGTGACCCTGGAAGCGTCCCTGGCGATCCAGTTGGACCCTTGAAGGAAGAACTTAAGGAAGAAGGGGAAGCACCGACATGCCGACCTGCCCGAACGGACACCAGTCGGGTTCCGACGACTGGTGCGAGGTCTGCGGTCACCGCATGGCCGGTGCCGTACCTCCGCCCCCGCCGCCCCCGCCGCCCGGCGGTTACGGCTTCCCGCCCCCGAGCGGCGGCCAGCAGGGCGGGCGCCCGCCGGCCGCGGCCGGGGAGCCCGAGCTGTGCCCGCAGTGCCGTACGCCCCGCGAGGGCGGCGCGCCCTTCTGCGAGGAGTGCCGGTGGAACTTCCTGACCAACACCGCGACCTCGTACACCCCGGCGGCACCGCGGCCCTCGGGCGGCCCGCACTTCCAGTCGCCGGGCACACCGTTCGGCGGCCGTGACGGGTACGAGTACCAGGGCTCGCGGCCCTCGCAGGTGAACCGTCCCGCCGAGCCGATCCCGCCGTTCGGCAGCGAGCCGTCGGGGCCGACCCCGTTCGACCGCACCCCGCCGAGCCCGCCGACCTCCCCCGGCCCGCCGGCCCCGCCCGCCTTCGGCCGGGTGCCGGGCCAGGGCGCACCCGGCGCACCGTCCATCCCCGGCCAGGGACCCGGCGGTCAGGGCGGCGGCTACGGCTACCCCCAGCCCGGCAACCCGCAGTCCCCGCCCCCGCCGCCCGGCTTCGGCGACCGGGGCCCCGGCGGTCCGGCCGGCGGTCCCTCGGGTCCGGGCCAGGGTCCCGGCGGCCCGGGCCAGAACGGCGGGTACGGCTATCCCCAGCCCGGCGGCACCCAGACCCCGCCCCCGCCCCCCGGCTTCGGCGGCGACCGCGCTCCGGCCGGCCGCCCCTCCCCCTTCGGCAATCCTCCGGGCCAGGGTCCGGGCGCCGGTGGTCCGGCGGGCGGCCCCTCCGGTCCCGGCCAGGGCCCCGACGGCCAGGGCCGGAACGGCGGCTACGGCTACCCCCAGCCCGGCGGCACCCAGACCCCGCCCCCGCCCCCCGGCTTCAGCGGCGACCGGAGCCCCGGCGCTCCGGCCGGCGGCCCCTTCGGCGGCGGGCCCGGCCAGGGCCCCTTCGGCGGCGACCCCGCCCGCCCCGGCGGTCCCGGTCATCAGGGTCCCGGCGGCTCCAGCGGTCCCGGTGGCGCCCCGCAGGCGTTCCCGTCGGCCGGCGGCCCGCCCGCGCCCCCCGCCTTCCCGCGGGAGACCGGCCGTCCACCGGCGGGCGGTCCGCCCGGTGGTCCCTCCTCCGGTGGCCCCTCCTCCGGTGGTCCCTCCTTCGGCGGTGACGACGACTGGGTGATCTCCCCACCGTCGTCCGCGAACCCCTCGGGTCCCGGCCAGGGCGGCGGCTACGGCTACCCCCAGCCCGGTGACACCCGGACCCCCTCGGGACCGGGCTTCCAGAAGGCCCCCGCGGGCCCCGGCTTCCCGGACGCGCCGGGGCAGTCCACCTGGACCGCCACCATCGGCCCGGACCGCGAGTACTTCATGGCGATGATGCAGCGCTCCGGCCCCGAGGCCACGGGCCTGAACCTGCCCGCGTACTCCCCCGAGCAGCAGCGCACCCTCACCGGCGACCAGGTGACGATCGGCCGCCGCCGGCACTCCACCGGCGACACCCCGGACATCGACCTGGCCGTGCCGCCGGAGGATCCGGGCGTCTCGCACCAGCACGCGATGCTGGTGCAGCAGCCGGACGGCAGCTGGGCGGTGGTCGACCAGAACTCGACCAACGGCACCACGGTCAACATGTCGGAGGAGCCGATCCAGCCGTTCGTGCCGGTTCCGCTGCGCGACGGCGACCGGGTGCACGTGGGCGCCTGGACGACGATCACCGTCCGCCGGAGCTGAGTTCCGGCGGCGGAGCGGTCACGGGAGGGGCCAGGTGTACGGCCCCTCCGGGTCGTCCAGCCAGGCCCGGCCGCGGCCGGGCGCGAGCGTGACACCGTACCGTTCGCGCTCCGGCTCCTCCTCGCGCTGCCACAGCGCGTACGCCTCCCGCGGGTCCAGCGTGCCGCTGCTCAGTGCCCACAGGAAGCGGAAGGTGTCCTGCTCGCGGGCCCGGCGCGGCAGTCCCGCGAGGCCGGCCTCCGCCGTCCCGGCCCGGCCCTGCCCGCGCAGCGGCACGAAGTAGGCGGCCGTGGCGAGGAATCGGCCACGGGCGTGCTCCGCGTCCCGCACGGTGAGCGCGAGCAACCCGGTCGCCAGCGGAAGCAGGACGCGGGCGCCGGGGCGGCACTGGGCGAGCCAGGCGCGCGGCACCGTGGGCAGCGCGCAGGTCGCGATGATCCGGTCGAAGGGGGCGCGTTCAGGCACTCCGCGCGCCCCGTCCCCGGTGACGACCACCGGCCGGTACCCGGCCGCGGCCAGATGCGCCCGCGCGGACTCGGTGATCTCCGGCTCCAGCTCGACGCTGGTGACGAGGTCGTCGTCGCCGAGCCGGTGCGCCAGCAGGGCCGCGTTGTATCCGGTGCCCGCGCCCACCTCCAGGACCCGGTCGCCGTCCCCGACCTCCAGCGCGGCCAGCATCCGGGCCATCAGGGAGGGCTGGCTGCTGGAGGACAGCAGCTCGCCGTCGCGCAGCCGGGTGGCCAGCGGCTCGTCCGCGTAGGCGCCGCGCACCCACCGCTCGCGCTCCCGCGGGTCCGGGCTCTCGCCCCAGCGCCGCTCGTAGCCGCGCGGCCCGGCGACGAAGTAGTAGGGCACGAACAGATGCCTGGGGACCTGTTCGAACGGCTCGCGCCACCGCGGGTCCGCCGCGAAGGCGCCCTCCGCCGCGATCTCCCGTACCAACCCGGCCCGCGCGGCGGCGGCCAGCTCCCCGGTCCGTGCGTCGTCACCACCCATACCCCCACGGTAAGCACCGGCGAGGAGGGTCCTTAAGCCTGGAGACGAGGACGGTCCTAAGCCTGGAGACCTGGGCCGCCTCGTCTGAGACCATGGAGGGGTGAAAGAGATTCGGCGCGGCACGCTTCAGGAGCAGACCTTCTACGAGCAGGTCGGCGGGGAGGACACCTTCCGCCGGCTCGTCCACCGTTTCTACGAGGGGGTCGCCGGGGACCCGGAGCTGCGGGCGATGTACCCGGAGGAGGACCTGGGCCCGGCGGAGGAGCGCCTGACGCTTTTCCTGATGCAGTACTGGGGCGGCCCCACCACCTACAGCGAGCACCGTGGCCACCCCCGGCTGCGGATGCGGCACGCCCCCTTCGCGGTGGACCGGGCGGCGCACGACGCCTGGCTGCGGCACATGCGCGCGGCGGTGGACGACCTTGGCCTGTCCGAGGAGCACGAGCGGACGCTGTGGAACTACCTGACGTACGCCGCCGCGTCGATGGTCAACACCCCGGAGTGAGCCCGCCCTCGGGCGGCCGGCGGCTCAGCCGCCCACGCTGACGCCGAGCGCCCCGAGGGATCCCGGCGCCCCCGCCCGCCGTACCGCGATCGAGCCGTACGGCGTGCGCAGCCGCAGCCACGCGCCCGAGGTCAGCAGCCCGGTGTCGGCCGCCCGCGTGCCCGGTCGCAGGAAGCCCAGGGACTGCGCCGCGTGCACGGCCCGCACGGGCAGGGGGGTGTGCCCGATCTCGCGGGACCAGATGTCCCGCCCGATCCGGTCCAGCTCCGCGCGGGTACGCCGCTCGGGCGGCAACTCCTCGGTACGCGCCCGGAATTCACCGACCGCCGCGGCGACGGTCGCCCGCAGCGCGTCCGGCGCCGGCAGCCCCGGCTCGGGCCGCCAGCCCCCGCGCGGCGGCAGCACACCGGCCCAGGGCGGCCCGGTGACCGTGCCCGGCACGGCCGCGGTGGCGGCCCGCTCGTCCACCGACTCCAGCAGCTCGCCCGCGGAGACGGTGGCGTCGAGGGTGACGTCGAGGCCGTTCTCGTACGGCTTGGCGAGCCGTACCGCGCGCACCGCGAGCACCTCGAAGGACGGCGGCCGGCCGAAGACGGCGAGCGCGGTGCCGGCCGCCTGGAGGCGCACCGCGGCACCGCGGTCGTAGTGGAGCAGCCGGCCGAGGAAGGCGGCGAGGTCCGCCGCCTCCGTCTCGTCCACGAGGTGCAGTACCGTCATGCGGCGACGGCCTCGCCCTCTTCGGCGCCGGCCTGCTCCAGGTACTCCCCGAGGAACTCCCGCTCCTGCGCGGTGATCCGGCGCGGCCGCTGCGCCTCGAAGTCGAACGGCACGACGACGGTCGAGGCCCGCACGTACACCGTGTCCGCGTCCTTCACCTCGTAGGCGATGGTGAAGGACGCGGCCCGGATCTCGGTGATCCACAGCTCGATGTCCACCGGGTGGTGCCGGTGGACGAGCTGGCGCTTGTAGTCGATCTCGTGGCGCGCCACCACGGAGCCCTGCTGGAACTCCTTGTCCGGTCGGAACAGGAAGTTGATCCGGGCTTCTTCCAGGTAGCGGACGAAGACCGCGTTGTTGACATGGCCGTAGGCGTCCATGTCGGACCAGCGCAGCGGGCAGGCGTAGATGTGGCGCAAGACCGATCAGCCCCGCGTCAGCTTCTTGTAGGTCGCCCGGTGCGGACGCGCGGCGTCCGCACCGAGGCGCTCGACCTTGTTCTTCTCGTACGACTCGAAGTTGCCCTCGAACCAGAACCACTTGGAGTCGCCCTCGTAGGCGAGGATGTGGGTGGCGACCCGGTCGAGGAACCAGCGGTCGTGGGAGACGACGACGGCGCAGCCGGGGAACTCCAGGAGCGCGTTCTCCAGGCTGGAGAGGGTCTCGACGTCGAGGTCGTTGGTGGGCTCGTCGAGGAGCAGCAGGTTGCCGCCCTGCTTCAGGGTGAGCGCCAGGTTGAGGCGGTTGCGCTCACCGCCGGACAGCACGCCGGCCGGCTTCTGCTGGTCGGGGCCCTTGAAGCCGAAGGCGGAGACGTAGGCGCGGCTGGGCATCTCGACCTGGCCGACGTTGATGTAGTCGAGCCCGTCGGAGACGACCTCCCACAGCGTCTTCTTCGGGTCGATGTTGGCGCGGCCCTGGTCGACGTAGGAGACCTTGACGGTCTCGCCGACCTTGATGGTGCCGGAGTCGGGGGTCTCCAGACCCTGGATCATCTTGAACAGCGTGGTCTTGCCGGCGCCGTTCGGGCCGATGACGCCGACGATGCCGTTGCGCGGCAGCGTGAAGGACAGGTCCTCCACCAGGACCTTGTCGCCGAAGGCCTTGTTGAGCTTGTCGACCTCGACCACGACGTTGCCCAGGCGCGGGCCCGGCGGGATCTGGATCTCCTCGAAGTCCAGCTTCCGCATCTTGTCGGCCTCGGCGGCCATCTCCTCGTACCGGGCGAGGCGCGCCTTGGACTTGGCCTGGCGGCCCTTGGCGTTGGAGCGGACCCACTCCAGCTCGTCCTTGAGGCGCTTCTGCCGCTTGGCGTCCTTCTGGCCCTCGACCTTGAGGCGGGCGGCCTTGGTCTCCAGGTACTTGGAGTAGTTGCCCTCGTAGCCGTGCAGGCGGCCGCGGTCGACCTCGCAGATCCAGCCGGCGACGTTGTCCAGGAAGTACCGGTCGTGGGTGACGGCCACGACGGTGCCCGGATACTTGGCCAGGTGCTGCTCCAGCCAGTTCACCGACTCGGCGTCGAGGTGGTTGGTGGGCTCGTCGAGGAGCAGCAGGTCGGGCTGTTCCAGGAGGAGCTTGCAGAGCGCGACGCGGCGCTTCTCACCACCGGAGAGGTTGACGACCGGCCAGTCGCCCGGCGGGCAGCCGAGCGCGTCCATGGCCTGCTCGAGCTGGGCGTCGAGGTCCCAGGCGTTGGCGTGGTCCAGCTCCTCCTGGAGCTTGCCCATCTCCTCCAGCAGCGCGTCCGAGTAGTCGGTCGCCATCTGCTCGGCGATCTCGTTGAACCGGTCGAGCTTGCCCTTGGTCTCGGCGACGCCGTCCTGGACGTTCTCCAGGACCGTCTTGTCCTCGTCGAGCGGGGGCTCCTGCAGGAGGATGCCGACGGTGTAGCCGGGCGACAGGAACGCGTCGCCGTTGGACGGCTGCTCCAGCCCAGCCATGATCTTCAGCACGGTCGACTTGCCGGCACCGTTCGGACCGACGACGCCGATCTTGGCACCCGGCAGGAAGTTCAGGGTGACGTCGTCGAGGATCACCTTGTCGCCGTGCGCTTTGCGCGCCTTGCGCATGGTGTAAATGAACTCAGCCAAGAGAAACCGTCCGGCAACTTGAAATCTGGCAGTGGGCAGATACACCCCATCTTGCCGTACGGCCACCCCTGTGCGGAAACTCGTTGGGCCGGGGGGCTGTGACCTGGGGGTTCCCCGGTGGCTACCCGTGGTCGGGCGGGCCGCGGCCGCTCGGGGGTGCGGCCTGCGGCTCGTCGGGAGGGGCGGGTGAGTAGGAGTACGGGGGTGAGGTGAGTACGTGTGCCCTGCGTGGGGGCGGGAGCCCGGAGTCACGCTGGAGGTATGCGTCGAGGAACGTGGTGGAAGAAGGCGGCCGGGCAGTCGGTGCGGGTGCTCGGGATGGGCGTCGTGGCGGCGGGGCTCTGGGCCGGGTGGCTGGGGTGGGATCAGCACAAGGGCGTGCGGGCCGACGGTACGGAGAGCGGGCCGTACGCGGTGTGGCAGGTGGCCGGGCTGGTGCTGACGCTGCTGGTGGTGGTCGGCTGGGCGGCCTCGCGGCGGCAGGTCGTGGGGCCGGTGGCCGGGACGACGGCCGGGCTGGCGGCCGCCGCCTGGTGGGACTGGTCCGACGACTCCACCGGTCTCTTCGTGATCGGGGTGGCCATGGTCACGCTCGGGAGCCTGGCCGCCACCGTCCTTCTCTGCGCGCTGGTCAGGAGCGTGGCACCGGGCGCCCGGCCGGCGGACCGCTGAGCCGTCCGCCGCGCGCCGGGGTCACTCGCCGGGCTGTTCCGGCTTGCGCAGCAGGACCAGCACCGCGCCGCCGATGACGACCAGGCCGATCGCGGCGCCGGCTATCAGGGGTGTGAGGGCGGAGCCGCCGGTGGCGGCGAGGTCGGTGCCCGCGGGGGTGGGCGTGGTGAGCGGGGTCGGCTCGCCGACGGTCTGGACGGCGGTCTTCGCGACGATCGTGCCCTGGATCTTGCAGTCCAGGACGCCGGTGAAGCGGCGGGTGAAGCCGTTCGGGCCGGTGATCGTGAAGTCGTAGCCCTGGTCCTCCTGGAGGGGGACGGGGATGGTGCGCGTGGCGCCGGCCGGGACGGTGTGCCCGGTGCCCATCAGGCTGAAGGTGAAGGGCTGGTCGCCCTTGTCGGAGGCGGTGATGTCCACGGTGCCCTTGGCGCAGTCCTTGTGGGCCGACACCGCCGGTATCGCGCCGTGCACGGCCCAGTCGGCCGTCGCGCTCGCGGAGACCGCGGACTCGCTGGAGCCGGCCAGGATCTGCGTCTGGCTGCGGCTGTCGGAGGAGAGGGCGCGGCCCACCGGGACGGTCGTCGACGCCTGCACGCTCAGCTGGGCGGAGCCGTCCGCCGCGTCCCGCGGGATCCGGAAGTAGAGCCGGCTGCCGTCCTTCGCCGTGGTGAGCGCCTTGCCGGTCTTGTCGGTGATCCGCACCCCGCTGGTGGCCGCGTCCGCGGGCGGTATCACCGCGACCGCGCCCGCGTTGGTGTGCACGGTCACCGGGCCGACCACGCTGCCGGGCCGGCCGGAGACCGCGGGCGGGTCCAGGGTCAGCGAGGCGCCCGGCTCGGCGCTGCCGCGGGCGCTGCGCTGGAGGTAGTCGGCGAGCTTCTCGGCCTCCGGCGCCACGGCGTCGATCCTGGCGTGCTCGGAGTAGCGCCAGATGGCCACCTGGGTGCCGGCAGCCGCGTCCTGCTCGGTGAGGGTCCGCACGCCGGCCCGGTGGGCGAGCGCGGCGAGGTCGTTGACCTGGGGGTAGGAGTTCTGGACGATCCAGTGGATCTTCCCCGCGTCCCGGTTGGTGCCGAGCGAGGTGCCGCTCCAGGAGGTCTCCTCGTAGCGGGCGTCGCGCTGCACCGGGCCGTGCAGGTCGACGCCGTACGTCTGGAGGGTGCCGCCGCCGTCCACCGACATCTCGGACAGCCCCGCCGACACCCGCTGGTCACCGCCGCTCTCGTGGACCACGGCCTCGCCGAAGGTCTTCAGGCCGTCCAGGGTGGCGCTCGCCCCGCCCTCGGTCTGCGGCGCCGCGTCGGCCGCGGCCGTACCCGCGCCGGACAGCACACCGGCCGCCACGAGCCCGGACACCGCGGCGGTGGCGGCCAGGCGGGACACGGCGGTGGACCGGCAGAACCCAGAGAGCGCAGCAAGCACAGAATTCCCCTTCGAGCAGGACCCGTTGAACGTGGGGGACGGGTCCCACCAGCAGAATCGGCGGCCCCGAGGGGCACGCCCGGCATCCTATGGACTCGGACTGTGCCTCCCCGGCCGGTCGGATGATCCGATGGCGTTTCCGATCCGGAATCGTTATCGCCGGACCGTCTTTGAGCAGCACTTATCGATAAATCAACCCTGGCGGACGGCTGACTTCACGTCACGGTGGCCGGTTCCGCGGCCTGTTGGGTGCCGGCGCTCTCGCCGGTGTCCGGTGGGCGCGGGGTGGCCCAGTCGGGCTCGGGCCGGTTCGCCGCGGCGGGGGGCTCCGGTTTGGCCGCGCGGCGGAAGACCGCCGTACCGCGCGAGAGGTCGTGGCCGATGGCCGTGGCGTCGATGTCCGCGGACGCCCACTGCTGCTGTCCCTCGCGCCCCTCCGTCCGCACCTTCAGCCGGCCCTGCACGACCAGCGGCTGCCCCACCTCGACCGACGCCATCGCGTTGGCGGCGAGCTGGCGGTTGGCCCACACCGTGAAGAAGTTGGTGTGCCCGTCCGTCCAGGCACTCTTCTCCCGGTCCCAGTAGCGCGCGGTGGCCGCGAGCCGGAACCGCAGCGACGGCCCCGCCGCCAGCTCCCGGTACACCGGCGCGGTCGCCACGTTGCCCACCACGCACACCACGGTCTCGTTCATCGTCTCGCTCCCCTCCCCCGCCCGGCGCGCTCGGCCGGGCGGGCGGACGTACGGGTCCGTCCCGTACGGCGGCGTCTGCCACGGCCTCAGACTGCCTCCGCCGGGCCGGTCCCGCCGGGCGCTGTGGACGACCCCTGTGCCTGTGGACAACTCCGCCACCCGCACGAGTGACCACCACCGGCGAGCCACCCCGGCCCACGGCACCGATCCAAGACGTACGGCACCGATCCACGGCGTTCGGCACCGGTCGTCGTCGGCACCTGCCACGGCCTACGGCTCCCGCCGACGGCCTCAAGCTCCCGCCCAAGGCGTACAGCCCCCGCCCACCGGCCCCCCGTCAACTCACCCGGTACGCCCCCGACTCGCCCATCCCGGACTCGGGCCGCACCACCTTCCCGTACTGCTCCCGCACCTCCCCGTACCGCAGCAACTCCGAGGCCACGGGGTCCAGCACCCGCGCCCGGCCGCAGCTCGCGGCCGACTCGCGCAGGCGCCGTTCCGCGTCCTGGCCGTAGCGCCTGGCCGGTCCCCGCGCGGCCATCCGGCAGCCCCACTCCACCAGCGGGCCGCCGACGATCCCGCACACCATCAACAGCACCGGAACCCCCAGATCGGGTGCCATCAGCCCGGCGATCTGCCCGGCCAGCCACAGCCCGCCCGCGATCTGGAGCAGCGTCATCGCCGCCTGGACCAGCACCGCCACCGGCCACCAGCCCGGCCGCGGCGGCCGCCCGGACGGACCCCCGGCCCGCTCCGCCAGCTCGTCCAGCGCCTCCGGCAGCCCCTGCGCACCGCGTACGGCCGCCTCGCGCACCGCCTGCGCCCACGGCACCGGCAGCCCGGCCGAGGCCCGGTCGGCCACCGTACGGACCGCCTGTTCGACGCGCTGCCGTGCCGTCGCCTCCTCGTCCGGCTGGGCGTTCACCTGATGGCGCCCGGTGGGTGCCGTACCGCGCCTCTGGTACCAGCGCCACAGCCGCAGCCAGGGTGTGCCGCAGGCCCGGTTGGCGTTGCGCAGCCAGGCGCGTTCGGCGGCCTCGCCCGCCGCGGTGGCGCCCACCGCGTCCGCGAGCCGCGCGGCGAACTCCTCGCGCGCCTCCTCGCTGAGCCCGGCCCGGCACCCGGCGGCGTAGACGGGCCGCAGTCCGGCCGCGGCCGCGTCCACGTCGGCGGCGACCCGGCGGGCCGCCGCGCCCCGCTCGGCCACGAACTCGCCGAGCGCCTCGCGCAGATCGCCGACGCCATCGCCGGTGAGCGCGGACAGCGCGAGCACGGTGGCGCCGGGCTCGCCGTGCTCGCCGAGCGCCACGCCGTCCTCGTCCAGCAGCCGCCGCAGATCGTCCAGGACCTGGTCGGCGGCCTCACCGGGCAGCCGGTCGACCTGGTTGAGGACGACGAACATGACCTCGGCGTGCCCGGCCATGGGCCGCAGATAGCGCTCGTGCAGCACGGCGTCGGCGTACTTCTCCGGGTCGACCACCCAGATCACCGCGTCCACCAGCTTCAGGATCCGGTCGACCTGCTCACGGTGCTGCACGGCGGCGGAGTCGTGGTCGGGCAGGTCGATCAGGACCAGCCCGCGCAACTGCTCCTCCGACTCCGGGTGGTGGAGCGGACGGCGGCGCAGCCGGCCCGGAATGCCGAGCCGGTCGATGAGGCCGGCGGCGCCGTCGCTCCAGCTGCACGCGATCGGCGAGGAGGTGGTCGGGCGCCGTACCCCGGTCTCCGAGATGGCTACCCCGGCGAGTGAGTTGAACAACTGCGATTTGCCGCTGCCGGTGGCGCCCGCGATCGCGACGACGGTGTGCCGCCCGGACAGTTTGCGCCGGTCCGCGGCCTCGTCCAGGACCCGGCTCGCCTCGGCGAGGGTCTGGCCGTCCAGCCGCGTCCGGGAGAGCCCGACGAGTTCCCGCAGGGCGTCCAGGCGGGCGCGCAGGGGGCCTTCGTAGGCGAGCGGGACGATCGTGCGGGCGGCGCCGCCACGGGCCGGGACCGGCTCCAGGGGGGCGACGAGCGCGGCGGCGTCGGCGATGCGGCGGGCGATGAGGCCGTCGTCCCAGGCGCCGGAGGAGTCGGCGGACTCGGTGGAGCGGGCGGAGCGGGGGGGCTCGGAGGACGCGGCGGGGGCGGCGGGCGCGGGAGCCGCCGGTGCGGGGGCGGCTGGTGCGGGCGCCGGGGGACGCTCGGCGCGCGGGGGGCGAGGGGCGCGGTCGGCGCGAGGGGTGCGGTCGGCGTGGGGGGCGCGGTCGGCGTGGGGGGCGCGGTCGGCGTGGGGGGTACGGTCGGCGTGGGGGGTACGCGCCGGGCCGCCTGGCTCGCCGGCCCGGCTTCCCTCGTCTCCCGCCGGACCCGGAGCGGCCTTCCGCCCGGCGCCACCGCCTTCCCGGACCCCGTCGCCCGCGCCGGCGACCTCGTCCTCCGCTGCGACCCCGCCCGCACCCGGCATCGGCGTGCCCTCCTCGCCCCGGTCCGCCGCGGCAGCGGCCGGTCTGACCGTCGTACCGCTTCCCTCTCCCCCGTCGTCCCCCGCCGCCCCTCGGCCTCCTTGGGCCTCTTTCACTCCTTGGGCCACCTGGGACCTCTCCCCCTGCTTCACGATGTCGATGGTCGGCGCGTCGGCCCGCGTGCGGCCGTTGCGACCGCCGCGGCCGGTGTCACCGGAGTGGCTGCTGTGTCCACTGCGCTCGGCGCGCTCGCCGCGGTCGCCGCTGTCGCTGTGATCCACGGGATCGCTGCCTTCGACGTGATCCGTGGGCGCGGCCTCGACGCGATCGGTGTGGTCCATGTGCTCCTGATCAGTGACGGCGGCCACCGGTCACCTCTCCTTCTGCAGTACGGACAGGGCGGCGATGAGCTCGGCCTGGGGCTCGGGATGGATGTCGAGGGCGTCGAGCGGGGCGAGCCGGCGCTCGCGCTCGCGGTGGACGACGCGGTCCACGTGCTCGGTGAGCAGCCGTTCGGCACGGTCGCGCAGGCGCAGCGCGCCGTGGGCGCCGACCCGGTCGGCGAGCCGTTCGCCGGCGTGGCGTGCCCGGCGGCCGCCCAGCAGGGCGGTGGCGGCGAGGGCGGCCACGGCCTCGGAGTCGGGTGCGACACTGCGGTCCAGCTCCCGCACCTCGTCCTCGGCGTACTCCTCCAGCTCGCGCCGCCAGCGCCGTACCGCGAGGCCGATACGGTGCTCCGTGCTCTCCGACGAGGGCTCGCACCCGGCGAGTCCCGGAGCCTGTGCGGCGGGTTCGCGGCGCCATGCCTCGGCCACCCGCTCGTCGGCGGCGGTGACGGCGCACAGCAGCAGCGCGCCGAGGCTCTCCACGAGGGCGTCGAGCAGTTCACCGGCGGTGCAGTCCAGCGGGAAGGCGCGCCAGCGCTTGAGGGCGCCACCGGCGAGTACGGCGCCGGACTGGAGGCGGTGGCGCAGGCGCGCATGCTCCCGGTCGTACGCGCCGTCCACGGCGGTGGTGAGCCGGAGCGCGGCCGCGTACTGGGCGGCGGCCGCGGCGGCCAGCTCGGGCATACGGGTGCGCAGCGAGTCGAGGAGGCCATGGGCGGTACGGGCCATGACGTACTGCCGGGCGCCGGGGTCCTGGGCATGCTGGATGAGCCAGGTGCGCAGGGCCGCGACGGCGGTGGCGGGCAGCAGGCCCGCGCTCCACACGGATTCGGGCAGCTCGGGCACGGTGAAGCGGGGTACGTCGCCGAGACCGGCCTTGGTGAGCAGGGCGGCGTACTGCCGGGAGACCTCGGAGACGACCTGGTGGGGCACGCGGTCGAGGACGGTGACGAGTGTGGCGTCGTACTCCTTGGCGGTGCGCAGCAGATGCCAGGGGACGGCGTCGGCGTAGCGGGCCGCACTGGTGACCATGACCCAGATGTCGGCGGCGCAGAGCAGTTCGGCGGCGAGGACGCGGTTCTCGGCGACCAGGGAGTCGACGTCGGGCGCGTCGAGGAGGGCGAGGCCGCGCGGGAGGGTGTCGGCGGTCTCGACGCGCAGGGCGCGCACGGGCTGGTCGCCGGGTTGCTCGCCGGGGAGCAGCAGGTCGTCGTCGCGGGAGGCGTGGTGCGGCATCCAGACGCGCGCCAGGTCGGGCAGGACGCGCATGCCGCTGAACCAGTGGTGATCTGCCGGATGGCAGACCAGGACCGGGGTGCGGGTCGTCGGCCTGAGCACGCCCGCCTCGCTCACCCGGCGCCCCACGAGGGAGTTGACGAGGGTCGACTTCCCCGCGCCGGTGGACCCGCCGACGACGGCCAGCAGCGGCGCCTCGGGAGCCCGCAGCCTGGGCATGAGGTAGTCGTCCAGCTGCGCGAGGAGTTCGTCGCGGTTGGCACGCGCGCGTGGGGCGCCGGCGAGGGGCAGCGGAAAGCGTGCGGCGGCGACACGGTCGCGCAGAGCGGAGAGTGTGTCGAGCAGCTGAGGCCGTACGTCCAAGGTCACCACATGTGAAGAATGCCCAATTTTAGGGGAATTCTGAAGCATATGGACATGTCTGCGCGCCGACGGAACAGAAAGGGCGGATGGGACGACTGGGACACGGGCGCGGGCCAGGCATAACGACTGCACAACACCCGGCGGCGTCGGACGCCAAAAGCGCTGCACGATTCGTACCTGCCTGCGATTATCAGGACCGCTTCACCGAACCTCCACATCGAGCCACGGAGGCGAAGCGACAGGGTCGGCGAGCAGGGAGCTTTATCCTTGAACGCGCCACCAGGCCCCCGTAGCTCAGCGGATAGAGCAGGCGCCTTCTAAGCGCTTGGCCGCAGGTTCGAGTCCTGCCGGGGGCGCCGTCCGTTGCCCTCCCCTCGGGGAGGGCTTTTTGCTGGTCAGAGTGGGTGCGGCCGGGCGCGCGTCAGCCCCGGAAGCGCCTCCGACGATCAAGGGCTGGCTCCGGGGCTGTCCGGCTGTCACCGGGTTTTCGCGGGTGGCCGTGTCGAATACGTGTCGAAGTTTCTGGGCCGCAGGGTCGTTCGAGGGACGGTCCCTAGGGAAGATCTCCAGCCGCTTCGAGCCGCCTCTTCAGATCGGGCAGCTGTCCGTCGACACAGCGGGCGTAGGTGGCCAGGAGCACGGCGACGCTGTTCCCGGCCCACTCCGCCACCTGTGCGGGCGGGACTCCGTCGTTGAGCCACTTGGTCAGGCGCGTGTTCCGGTTGTCGTACACACGCCGTCCGGTGGGCGACTCGAAGACGTGGGGAGGCAGTACGGCCTTGCGTGCACCGCGCCAGGCCCGGCGGATGACGGAACCGGCGAGGATGCCGCCCGACTCGCCCTGGAACAGCAGATCACCCGGCTGGAGTTGTTCGTCCTCGATGTGCTGCCGCAGGATGCGTGTCAGGGCCGGGTGCCCCGGCACCGTGCGCGTCTCACCCTCCGCACGGCCCTTCAGGTCGCGCTGTTCGTGGATCTCCCCCGTGTCGGTCCATTGCTTCCCGACCTCGGGAGTCGCCGTGTGGATCAGTAACTCGCACCACTGGTCGTCGGCGTCGGGCTCGGGCAGGATCACGTCCTCCACCCGCATGGCCACGGCTTCCTCGGGCCGGGGACCGCAGTAGTACAGCGTGGCGAAGAAGGCGTGGAGCCGCTTGCCGCCGCGTGGCCGGCGCCGGATCCAGTCGAGGATCGCCGCGGCCTGCTCGGGATTCAGCAACGAGCGCTTGTCCACGGCGTTCGTGGTCTTCACGACGGCCGTCGACTCCTTGCCCTTGGGCAGGGGGTTGGCTCGCAGGACGCGCCGTCGGATCGCGTACTTCATGACGACGTTGAGGATCCGGCGATTGCGCTTCCGCGACCAGGCCGCCGCTTGCTTGCCGTCGAGGCGGGTGTCGATGGATCGGAGGACCTGGTCGACCTTCTCCGGGTCCTTCCAGGCCGAGACGGGCAGGGAGTTCCGCTCGACCCATCTGAGGATGTCCACGACGTCTCGGGGCGCGTCCTGCCGCCGGTTGGTGTTGAACTCCCACTCACGCAGAGCGGTGCGCACGGCCGCGGGCGCGAACTGGGTGGGCTTGACCCGCAGTAGCGCGACGGTCGTCGCGGTCAAGGTCTTGGCGATGTTCTTGCGGCTGTTGCCGCCGAGTTGGGACCAGCGGGCGTCCACGTACTCGACCGCGAACTTGTACCAACTCATGGCAGCCGACTTGGAGCGGTGGGACACCGGGAGACCGGTGGCGACGACGAAAGCCTCGCCCTTGCCCGTGGCGCGGATGAGTTCGGAGCGGAAGCCCTCGGCAAGCGCGACGGTGTTGAAAGGCTCACGCCAGCGCTTGTCCGCCACCGTCCACCGCACGGTGTACGTGGTCTTTTTGGCGCCCTTGTAGGTGAGGATCTTGTAGATCTTGACGTCGTACGTCGTCTCCATCAGGCGGCGTCCTCACGGTCGTCAAGCCAGTGGTCGAGGTCGCTCCGCCGGATCCTGAGGTCGCCGTTCGGGAGCTTGATGCAGCGCGGCGCACGACGCTTGGCCCGCCAGTCGTAGAAGGTCGAGCGGGAGATGGCCAGTTCCTCGCAGACCTCCGCGAGGGTGAGCATGGTGCGTCGTGGCCGGAGGGCCGTGGTCATTCCGTGCTCCCTTCGTTCAGGAGGGCGTCGCGGGCGGTCTCGCGGTTGGTCCGGAGGTCACGGGCGATGGTCGCGGCGAGGGCGGCCTCGCCCGGCGTGTGGCCGTGGCCGGCGTACTGCCAGTCGGCCAGGACGAGGACGGTGTCCTGCTCGCGGTCGTCGAGGCCGAGGACGTCTCGCTCTTGCGCGGCCCGGTAGTCGGCGCGTTCCTGACGGAGGGCGCCGAGGGTGGTGGAGTAGGTGCGGGACTTGGACGAGAAGTGCCCGCGAAATCCGAGCATGTGGGCCCAGGCCCAGAGGCGCCGGTCCGGGTACAGGCTGTCCAGATCGCGGCACGCGGTGATGAGCCGCCGAGTGTGGTTGGGGACCTGGTGACGGTCGAGTTCGGCGAGTTCGCCGATGCGCCGGTCCAGAGTGCCGGTGTTCTCGGCGGCCTTGGTAGCGTACTTGGCCACGTACGAGGCGACGGCCTGTTCTGTGACGTCGGACCCGTCGCCGAAGGCTTTCACCGGGCGGACGTCGAGCTGTCGGCCCCAGCGGAAGGTACGGGCGGGCTAGTCCTCGGCGGCCGGCACCGACACCGAGGTGTAGGAGTGCGCGGCGGCGGCGCGCAGCGCGTCCGTGAGGAGGTCGGCCGTCGCCCAGGCGGGCGGAGGCGTTCCGGGCCCCTCGGGGCCGTCGAGGCGTACGACGGCGTGGAAGTGCAGAGCACCGCGCTTCTGGAACTCGGCGACCTTGCCGTAGGAGACGCGAAGGTGTTCAGCGAGGTCCCGGCGGGGCAGGCCGGCGCGGGCGGCGAGTTCGCGGCGGAGTCGCGTGGTGAAGCGCTGCCAGAGCTGACCGGCGTGGTTGTTGAACAGCACGGCGCCCGCGTAGTCGTAGCTGTCCGGGTCGAGGGCGGTGCCCAGCTCCGGGGCGTTGGGCGCGTGTGGGGTGCCGCAGCGGCAGGAGCCGTGATCGGGGCGGTTGTGGACCGGGCCGAACGAGGGGGCCGTGAGGGTGGCGAAGACGCGTGGGTGGTCGCGGACGGTGGCAGGGATATAGCGGCGGTCGTCCCCGGCCAGACCGGCGCGGATCAGGTGGTAGGTGTCGCCCGCGTAGGTTCTGCCAACATGGATCAATGGAATACGGCCTGTTCGACTACGCAACTGCCCCGCGGATATTTCTTCAGAGGACAGGGAGCGGTCCTCTTCATATGGCCTGGGACACGAACATACTTGTCGATTACTTGCAGTACGGCAAAGCAATTTGGGGTGATGGCGACCTCGACATAGAGGACCCGGAGTACGCAAGCCAAGTCGAAGCAGTAGGCCGGATAATGGATCCGCTATTCTGTTTCTGGGACATCAGGATCCACCTTTTCGACGAAATCCTCAACGACGCGAAACGTGAATTATCTATCGAACGCAGAAGCAGCAGGGAGCGCGCCCTCGAGCGATTCGCTCGCGCCCTGATGTTCGCTGACTGGTCAGAGGAGAGCGACGAGTGGGACGACCTTGAAAATGAGTGCCGTCAGGAACCTCTTTTCGAGGAGGTGGCACTCACGCAACCGGTCAGCCCAATACGCCAGAGCCTGAGTGCCGCGCTCCCCGACGGCCACGATCGCATCCTCGTGACCGAAGCAGTGGAACGCGGCATGCATGTGTTCCTCACGCGAGATCAAGGGATTCTCAGGACAGCAGCCCTCGCCGACCGTCTTGGACTCCTGATCGTCAGCCCTGTCGAATTTCTCCAACTGTTCGAGGAGTCCGGACTCTCAGCCCTACAGTTCCCAGTTCCCGACCTCGCACGCATTTCAAAGGTGACAGAGGCCCTAGAGTTCGATTGACAGCTGGAGCTTATCCCGACCGGGCATGCACCCAGAAAAACCAAGGGCCCTGCAGCTATTAACCGCAGGGCCCTCGTTCGTCAGCTCAGACGAGAGGCAGCAACCTCGCTGCCATTGTTCCCGTAACCGTCTCGGCCGCCTTAAGCGTGCTCTTCTTAGACATTCTGAATTTACTCACCCGAATCTCCCTTCGTTCGTGATGCGGTATCCGTTCCTGGCTTAATGCTTCGTAGAACCAGATTGCTGAACTTCAATACAATCGCGACCGAAACGAGGATTAGGGCCCAATGTAGGGGAATCGAACCCCCGACTCCTGCCTCTACCCTCAACTGACGACTGCTCAGTTATACCAGCCCTGCCCATGGGTTGTGGAGGGGTGGCTACGATCGCCCAATCTCGCTCCAAAGGCGGTGGCGCCAGGGGTCCTCTTACCGCCGTCGAAGAAACGCCAGGTCAGAGCGCTTCCTTCGACGGTGTGATCGGCTCACCCGACTTACGCATTACAGGCAAAACACTCCACGGGAGTTGATCCGCTCGTCACACGGGCCGGCGGGCCACGCCTCCGACCGGGAGCGACGCCGGGCGGCGAGGCGACTCGGGCTGTCGGAGCAAACCGCACTGAAGCGCTGCGACCCTTGGGAGGTACGCACAGTGAGTTTGTGCGTACCTGCCAGCAGCGAAGTACAGCAACCGCCGCGACCGCAGTCGACCAACGGAACCTGCCAGCGAACGTCTGACCAGCCGGGCAGGCTTCCGTGACCGTCCTCCCGTAGTTCGCATCGAGGGGCAAGGTTCACGGGAGCGCGCCGGGCAGAGGCCCGGTTTCCTGACCGTGGGGCGGGTCTCTCTTCGCGCGTGCCATCGTCGTTGTAGTTGCCACAACCCTTAAGACTCCACCGGCCTCGAGTTCGCCGAAAACTCGTGCACACCCCAAACCGTCATGCAAGATTGGGTCGACGGCAAACGAGCCCAGGGGAGGGCGTGTGAGGGCAAAGAAGAACGAGTGGTTGACGCATGAGTACTTCCGTACGTACCGGATTGCCAATGCAGTGGACACCATCATGCGTGACCCGTTCTCGCATTTGCGCCACTTGGAAGGGTTGACAGTAGACAACGGAATTTTCGATTTTCTTCCCCATTGGCAGAAGGATTCCGCCCTTCATAAATTCATCCGCTTCGTGGCTGATGAGATCCTGATGAATGATACTGACGGTCCAACGCGAGTGCCGTTCGGTCCTGACCCCGTCTATCCCGATTGGATTCTTCCTGTTGATGCCGCGATGTTGCAGTATGGGATAGTCGAGGAGCCGTTGTTCTTCATCCCTGACGAGCCTGCCCCTGGGAGAACCCCCGGCAGTGAAGGTGACGCGTCGGAACCCAGCGATCCGCACCACGTTGTCAATGCGTGCTACGACTACCTTTTAAATCTGCGGTGGACTCAGGTTTACGAGGACCTCATGTCCCGCATCACCGACGAAGTCTTTTATGTGATGTTTCTGAACCGGCGAGCCTTGGCTAATTTGAACCAATTTCTTTCCGGGTATGTCGAGGAGGTTGCTAGCGACCATTTTAATTCGGACGAAGCGTCACTGGCAGAACTCTTGGTGCGTGACGGGGAACTGAAGCGAGTTCGCCCCCCGATGTGGGCACGTAGGGCCGTCTTCTACCGCGATCGCGGCCGATGTACGTCTTGCGGAACAGACTTGTCGGGGCTCATTGATACCTTGAGCGTTGGCAATTATGACCATATGGTGCCGCTTGCCCGAGGCGGACTGAATGACGTCACCAATCTCCAGTTGCTCTGCGAGAACTGCAACTCCAAGAAATCCGACAAAGTTGAGGACCCTAGTAATAGGTATCGTCGCTGGTATTGATCCAGATCGTCAGGTTGGTGTCGACGAGACTCACGGCAAAGCGCCGGGCCTGGGCCGTCCCTGGGCCGTCCGAGGCCGACCAATGCTGACGGGCGGCACCCACGGGTGACCACCCCCCACCCCGTTCTGGCCTGGGCACCCCAAGTCGATCTGCGACACTGGTACAGCCATGCCTAAGCCCGGAGAACTGAGCTGTCGTGCACTGATCCCGCGCATCGTGAGTCGCACCGGGTGAGTGTAACTGCGTGACAACCCCGACGAACAACTGCGGACGAGCACGGACGTCCGGGGACCATCGGCATAGGTGACGGGCACACGCCCTCCCAAGGCAGTACCCCTACCGAAGTTGCGCCGGGACGAAGAGGTCGTTGGTTCCGTCGGCCCTGTGGCAGCCTGAGCGTTGTCGGTGGCTGCCGCTAGCGTGATGAACTGAATGACGCCGAGCTGGAGTTGGGTAGGCCATGGGGATCAGTTCACCGCTCAAGAACCCGGAGATTTGGCGCTACCGGCGGGGGGACTTTGCTGACCGAAGGCTCATTAATCGGGACTACGGGACGTCCATCATCCAGGGCATCGCGCCCTCACGAAACAGTTCACACATTGTTCTCTATGCACAAGCCTCAGATCATGGGTACTCCGCCGGCTGGCGGGAAGACGGGCTCTACGAGTACATGGGCGCAAGCCGTCTTGATGAACGCACAGGACGGCCAGCCGCTGGACATGCGAACTTTAGCCGTCCTGACAACAACGCCTTGCTCACCTCTTGGCACCAGGGCCGGCCGTTGCAACTCTTGGAGAGAAAAGGTCGCGGCCCACAGCCGTTCCGCTACGTTGACTCATTCATCCTTCATGACTGGTTCGAGAAGAACGTAGGTGACGGAGCCTACGTTCCCATCTTCCTGCTTCGTCCCGTGGAGGAGGCGACACATGCACCGCACCCGTCGTACTGCATCCACAGCAGCGAGCAGGTTCAATTGATTCCGGTCGAGCGGCACACCCTGCTCAGCACCTTGCGTGACGGCTCAGTCGACCATCGCAGCATGCGCCCGGAGGCTCGCCTAGAGAAGAGCTTCTGTCTGTTCATGCTGCGGCAGGGCTACCCCGTTTGGCGTTTCGAGATTCGGCACACGGCGGGCTGCCACCCCCTCTATACAGATGTCTGGGTCGGTGGCGTCAATCTCCTCTTGGAGACGAAAGCAAAGGCCGACAGAGACCACGTTCGCCAGGCTCTAGCCCAACTCATCGACTATACGCGCTTCCTGAGCAACCCATACCGAGCGGTTCTCGTCCCTCAACGCCCGGAGGGAGACCTTCTGAAGCTTGCTCATACCCAGCAAGCAGCGGTGATCTGGCCTGGGACGCGCGGCAACTGGGAGTCCAGCGCCATGTGGCTCAGCCATCTCGGCATCACCTATCGACGATGAACAGTGGTGGACGCAGTCGCACGCACGACCCAAGACCGAAACCGGGGACAGCTGCGCTCGTGCCCTGGTCTGATCTGTCTCCGCAGCGCTGGCGGTGGCCTTCATCGGCCCAGCAAGGTGGGAGAAACCTGGGAGAATGGCGCCGCCGCCTGACCGACGAAAACCCAGCTCACCGAGATTCCCGGCAAGACCTAGGGGAAGAAGAAGTACGCCGACCATGGACGTGTGGCCTGTCGAGGTCGCCGCTGAAGTCTAAGAGTTTGAGTGGAGGGACCTGATGTCTGGGGGTGTCGACCCGATCGTCAGTGCGCGTATGTCCCGAATCCGAGGGCGCGACACCGCACCTGAGATGGCTGTGCGCCGGGAGTTGCATCGGCGCGGCCTCCGGTACCGGGTGAACTTCAAGCCCGTTTCCAATTTGAAGCGGACAGTCGACATTGCCTTCACAAGGCAGCGAGTCGCCGTCCTGATCGACGGGTGCTTCTGGCATGGCTGTCCGGAGCACTTTCGGCCGGCAAAGGGGGATCAGAAGGATTTTTGGGCGGCCAAGATCGCTGAGAATCAAGGCCGTGATCAGGACTCCACCAGGGCTTTCACCTTGGCGGGATGGACCGTACTCCGTTTCTGGGAGCACGACGACCCTGTCAAGGTAGCCGACAAGATCGAGGACGAAGTGATCAAACGGTCCGCAAACCAGTGGTCGCCTTCCGAGAAACCGCGTAGGTGACCTGCTCGCATCGTGCTCTCAAGATGCTGGCCAGCGAGACCGCGAGCTGCCAGTCGTCGTCGGGCAGCGGTGCGGTGTTGGGCTTGGTGACGGCAATGGTGATCACTTGCGACTCGGACTCCGCTCGGCGTAGGCAGGCGTGCCAGACCATGCCCTGAAGGCTGTTCATCGGGCCCCAGGTGACGAAGGCCGCCTCACCGTCGGGACCGTCAGCGAAGCACCGCATTGGCTTCACGTCCAACGTCTCAGCACGAGGGGTCCAACCCGCGCCGAGGGCGAGCCGGACTACCGACCGCGGGCCGGGGTACTCCCGTGACGTCATCTGGGCCATGGGCCCGAGGCCTTCGAGCGCCCTGCGATACTGCTTCGCCGGGCCGTCCTTGATCCACGGGCGTATCTTCTCCGTGGGCATGAACTGAGCGAGTCGCCCCCCGATCTTGGGATCCTTGGCGAAGCGGTCGTACATCTCCGTTGCAGCAGGTGGAGAGACTTCCTCCCACCGTGCGGCGTCGAAGTGGCGGGCCAACTCCGCGAAAATCTCCAGGCGGATCGGTTCCGGAAGGACCGCCATCACACCCCCTCGATGGGCGGGAACTCCAAACGGACGCTGTCGTCGGCTCCCCCGAGGTCACCCACGTCAGCCATCCACTGATCCAGGAGCCCCTTCACCCTCAGGTCCTCGAACTCGAACTGGTTCCGCCCAACCGACACCTGCTCGATTGCGCCTTCGGACACCTGTCCGCGCATGTCGTACACCTCAGCCAGCCGCCGGATGTCGCTAACGAAGTCCAGCACCTCCACGTGGGTCTTCCCCTTACGAAGACGTAGTCCGCGGCCAAGCTGCTGTACGAAGATGCGCCGGCTGTGGGTCACCCTGGCGAAACATAGGATATTGACGTCGGGCACGTCGACGCCCTCGTTGAGGATGTCTACGGCGACGAGGATAGGCACCTCTCCCGAGCGGAACCTGAGTAGTCGTGTCCGGCGCTCCCGCATCTTCAGTTTGGCGTGCAGCGTCTCGGACCTTTCCCAGCCGGGCCGTCGGGCGAGCAGGTCGCGCATCCGCTCCGCGTGCTCAATCGTCTGACAGAAGATGATGGCGCGGGGATTTGTGGTCCGGTCCCAGACCTTCTCAAGATGCTCCCGGACCGACTCGTCCCGCTCGGGGATGAAGAGACGCTTGTTCAGGTCCTTGATGGAGTAGCCGTGCTCGGAGGCGTGGCGGACGAAGTCCCAGTCGATGTTGTCGGCGAACACACGGTACTTGACCTCGGCGAGGTACCCCAGTCTCATGCCCTCCGAGATGGACACCCGCTCGACTGCTTCACCGAAGGTCCGCTCGATGTCGTACTTGTCACCCCTCCACGGCGTGGCAGTCACACCCATCCGTTTGGCCTTGGGCAGCAGACCCATCAGGGTGGCGTAGTTCCCGGCCTCTCCCACGTGGTGCGCCTCGTCCACTATCACCAGCTGAGGGTCGTATCCCGATTGGACGTAGTCACGTGCCGTGTTCGATACGCCAAAGGTGACGCCTGGCAGAGAGTCCGGTTTCGAGTCGCCGTGCAGCAGACGGGTCGGTACGTCCTTGGGGACGTCCCGCCACATCGCCCGTTCGAGTTGCTCCACGAGGTCGATCATGTGTGCCGTGACCAGCACCTTGGAGCCCGGGTTGGCGAGGAGGAATCGTCGCAGCACTCTGCCGGCGACAACCGTCTTGCCAAGGCCCGTGGCAAGGTAAATGAGTGCTTCGCCAGCGTCCTGTAGGGCGGCCCAGGCCGCTTCCACGGCGCGGTCCTGATAGGGGTGGAGGTCGAACGGTGCGACTCGCTGCGGAGCGCGATCGTAGATCGTCGCTAGTCGTCGGCCGTCCCAGAGGGTCACATTTACTCCGACCTCCCTCAGCGCGTCCGCTCGCTCCTTGGCCTTCTGGGTGAACAGTCGATTGGTGACTACGACCGCGCGGTGGATGGCGTAATGCCGCATCGCCGCGTGGGCCTCGTCCACCGCCTCGCGATCCACATTGCCTGACTTCTTCCATTTTGACTGGAAGATCCAGTCCTCATCGTTGAGTCGGCCGAGGAGGTCAGCGCCTTTGTCCCCGGGACCATCGATGTTGACCACGTCCGTGAACGAGATCAGACCGAGCAACCGCTCCAGCTGGCGCGTGAAGCCCTTCGGGCCCTCCTCGACGAGGAAGGCCGGCTCTAGGAATGATCGGTTCATGCCTGGACAATCTCCGAGTCCAGCAGGTCCGCAGTAAGGAGCAAGCGGGACAGTTCCAGGGTGTTCTGCAGGGGTGGACCCACAACCATCCGCTTGAGGTCAGTGAGGAAGGCGCTGACGCGGGCCACTTGGTCCGCCTGCGTCTCCTCGCCCAGCGCCGCATAGGTGCTACGGAACAAGCCGCCGTCCAGCACCAGTTCGGGAGCGTTCGTAACGAGGTCGAGGATGCCCTCAGCGCCCAGGTAGCGTGCGAACTCGCCGTTTTCTACCGCAGCCTTCCAATTGACGTCCGGTGCCACCGCGATGGCGTACGACTCGGCAGCCCGCTTCGACTCGCCGGACAGGGCCGACCAGAACGTGGACGTGTCCTTCGAAGTGAGGTCGGCGAGCCGCTCGCGCAGGCCCTCCAGCAGCATCTCCGCGCGGGCACGCACCGCACTCGAGTGCACTCGCCGGTCAGGGAACTGCTCAAGAATCGAGGTCACCAGTCCATCAATGGAGCCCGACACGGAGTACACGTTCTTCAACTGTGGTGCCGCGCAGAAGAGCGCAACGTTCAGCGGAGACCACCCATACCGCGCGATCAGCGCGGTATCGGAATCCACGTAGATCTCCACCTCGCCAGCTACGATCCGAACGACAGTCGGCTGCCGTTGGCCGTCCTTGATCAGTTCGACTCCGGTGGTGACATAGACGCGAAGGAACGCCTGCGCGGTACCGAGGCGAACTTCGCGGTCGGTGTCGGGAAGCAGCATCGCGTGCTCCTTGTACCTCGCGAAGCGTTGCTCTTCGGTCTCCGGCAGCGTCTCCGCAGCTACATCCGGCTGCTTCTGATCCTTGGACGGTGTGGGGCCGTCTGCCGCCCCCGCTCCCAGATGTCCGAGCCCCTCCTCCTTTAGCCAGTCATCCTCGTCAGAGGGCGAGGCCGGCTCCGGGGGTGGTCCGTTCTTGACCCGGTCGTGATCGACTGCGGCGTCATACCACTTCTCGTCGGTCTGATACTCCGGATCCCCGCTGCGGAACTTCTGTGCCCATCTCTTCGCCTCAGTGTGGATGGCGGTGCTGCCGTTACCGGGCATGAGGTACCGGAGACCCGGCTTGTTCTCCCGGAACGCGTTGAAGAACCGGCTCATCGGGGAGTCGTTCTCCCGATTGAACAGGCGCTTCGAGAGCTGGGGACGCAAGGGCAGGTCGCCTCGCACTTTCGCGACCATGTACCGCCACTCCGGCGACGACGTGTCGAAGTTAGTCTTGCGGACGTTGACCGGCGCGTGATCTAGATGGATCTCGCCGACAATGCGGCCCATACCGAGTTCGATCGGATACTCCAGCTCGATGTCCCCGTCCGGCCCCTCCCAGTCGAACAGTGACCGGTCCCTAGTCGTGATTGCGCGTCCGTACCGGAGGAATGTCAAACCAAAATCGGACTTGTCGGCGAACCTTTGCACGCCCAGCCATCCCACGATCCGGCGCTCTCGCTCCTGGATGTCAGTGCTCTCGCAATCAACGCACTGATCGTGCCTTGAGGTGTACCAGCGACCGCAGTTCATGCATGCGAACGCGTTGGTGAGTGGAACGTCGATCGGTTCCGCGGCAGGCACCTTCCCGGCCTTGTACGTGACCGACCGGGTCGGGTCCCAGATGCATGGTACGAGAGGGGGTACATGGCGGCCGTTGACGTACAGGCGCTGGTTCAAGCCGCCCATCAGCTCCGCGCCTGAATGAGGCCCGTCGGGATCACGCAGCATGTAGGTGTAAATTCGCCCCAGGTTCTTGCTGACTTCCCGGATCGAACTCGCCGACCTCAACTTGTCGACGATGTCTTCGCGGAGGTTCGTGACCGAGACGAGAGTGCCGTGCTCGTCGAGATCCTTCGGATCGTAGCGAAGGGGCACCTCGTACGACGACCGCTGTTGCATCGCTCGAAGGTCGATAGTGGCGGTGATCCAATTGTCGTCGCCACGTCGTCCCGTACGGACCTCCGTCACCGTGCCGAGGCGAGCAGTGGCGATGTTGAAGCCCATGCCGAACAGGCCGAGGCTGCCGAACCGTTGCTTACCCGACGTGCCGGCGCTCAGAGCGTAACCCAATTCGTCCTGAGACATCCCCCGGCCGTTGTCACTCACGACGACCTTGGCGCCCCTGTTCGCCTTGGCCGCCGTCGGCAGGGTGATGTCTATTCGAGGTTCCAACGTCTCGTCGACACGGGTGGCCTCAATGAGCTCGTCGAGGCAGTTGTCAATCAACTCGCACAGACACTGATGAAGTTGAAGGTCGACCTCCGCGATCATCTCCAAGATCCGCGGGGACGGCATCAGGTTGAGGGTGTTAGGTCTCGTCTCCGTCTCCGTCATGACTCGGGTCCCTCCGCGCGCAGGGCGGCATGGACGCTGGCAGCCACGACCCGCGCTAGCTCGACGGGCACCGCATTGCCGAGCTGGCGCATCGCCTTGCCCCAAGGGCCATGCAACTCGTAGTCGTCCGGGAAGGTCTGCAGGCGTGCGCTTTCCCTGACCGTGAAATAGCGTATGGAGCCGTCCGTCTCACGCAGCATGTTCTCGCCGCCAGGGACCCCGTGACGCCCTGCTTTCAACGTCTTGGCTGGCCAATCTATCGGGCTACCAGTGTGACCCGGGTAGGAACGAGCTCCGGGCTGAAGGACGTGATTGAGGACGCCCGTAGCACCCGTGAGCGTCGGCTCGGGGAGACCGACCAACGCATCACGTATGGTGCGCCAGCGTGCTTTGACCTCGTCCGGCCGCAGTTCCGCGGGTATGGGAACGTTAGGCCGTTCTGGACGTCTCGCCTTGGGCACTTCGTGTTCCTGCCAGTACTCACCAGTGATCCACTGGGAATGCAGTAGCGCTCTCTTCGAGTGCGTGGCATGCGGAAACTCCCAGGTCACGTCTAGATCGTTTCGGAAACCGACCAGGAAGACGCGCTGTCGCTGTTGCGGCACTCCGTAGTCCGCCGCATTGGCGAAGGCCGGCGTGACCCGGTAGGCCAACTCTTGGTTGCCGATGTCCTTGCGCGCGTCCTGCAGTCGCCGCAGGTGATCCGCCCACAGTTCGCCGGGCTTCGCGGTGAGGAGGGGCATCGAAAGCCTGGCCTGGATGTACTGGAAGTAATCAGCGAACCTCGGGCGTGCCAGGCCCCTGACGTTCTCGATGATGAACGCGCGGGGCCTCAGACGGGCGACCGCCTCCGCCGTGGCCGGGAACATGTCACGCTCGTCGTCGTCTGCCTTGCCATGGCCGCCAATGGAGAACGGCTGGCACGGCGGCCCACCGGCGAGCAGGTCCACCTCGTCGGTGATGCGGCACCAGTTGAACTCCCGCACATCGCATTCCTCGACGTGCCAGTTCGCGACGAGCTCGTGACCCCGAGCCTGGTTTTGTCGCACCGTGTCACAGGCCCACTTATCCAACTCCAGAGTTGCCAGCGCGTCGAAGCCAGCCTCCTGACAGCCCAGCGCGAGCCCGCCCGCGCCAGCGAACAACTCCACGCTCGCGAGCCGGGCGGGCGTGTTCCTCATCAATAAGAGGGAGGGGTGGCGAGGGACAATTCTCCTGGGAACGACCGCAGTTTCAGACATGCACTTCTTTCCAACCATCGCCTTTGTCTGAATATCATGATGCCGCACGGTCCGACGACCTCGCCAGGACCTGTTGGTCTCCTGATCGCCTTCCGGGCTGCAAGCGCTTGGCGCCAGGGTTCACGCGACGTCGCCGCGGCGGCCGGCAACGCGCAGTCGCCCCCCGCCGCCCTTGGACCTTCACCAACCGGCCGGGCCTGATGCGAGCAAGTCAGCAACTGCGCCAGCCTGTTGGTAACAGTCCCCTGCGCCCTGTCGATGCGGTCGAGCCGCTGGCCGTACGTAGTGGGGAGCATCTCCGCACCAGCCCCCCCGGCTCTCGCGACTGCAGCATCGCCGGAGCTCGTGTATGAGACGGTCACGGTGTTCAGCTCCAACGATCTACCCCGTGGTCCTACGAAATGAAGCGTAACCACGAAGCCGTGCGGGCAACGTCACGTTGCGGCAGTTGATGACTGCGTGGCAGCGCAGCATGCGGACAGATAGACAGATCTGCCCAGGACACACGGGTCCCCACCCGTCAGTACTTCATCACCCTTGCCGATGTAAGCCCCATCAAGTTAACCGATCAACTTAGGATGCGTTCATTCCGTGACGATGCGTGATCATACTGTGATCTTCGATCGCCCTATAGGCTCGTTGGCGGCGAGACATGGAACTGGGCGAGCGGTTTAGAGCCGCCAAAGTAGCCAGATCCGCGCGTCCCTGACAGGTCGACATCCCGGCGGCACTGGCTGACCGACGTCGGTTGGGGCGCGCGCCTCCTAGTCAACGCCGTTACCTGAGGGCAGGCCTGAGCCGAGCCGCAATGAGCCAAACATCCAAGATGGTCTTGGTCGAGGGCACAAAGGCGGTGCCGGTCCGCCGTGGACTACCCGTGGACTGGTCCCGCCTAAACTGCCATGTGGAGGGCCGTGACCTGCCGCGTTGCCCGGGCCCCAAGCGGCCTCCGGAGCCGTGTGGCACCCTCCCGGAGCCGAGCTCTTCCCCCTGTCGGCACCAACCTCTGAAGATCTCGTCCAGGGCTGTGCTCTGTTTCGTTGAAAAGGCCAGCTGAAAGGACAACTTGATGTACACCAGCTCTCACAACGGCACTTAAGGCCAAGAAGGCGGCTGGGGATAGAGATGCGCGGAAGGGAGCTGCCGTACCCGGACGGGTTCGGCCAGGAGGACGCAGCGCAGTGGATGCAGGAGTGCTATGCCGATGAGGGGGTCGACCGCTCTGGCGAGCCCGCGGTGCTGGTGCGCGCCAGCGCTCCAGCCAGCCGCGAAGTGTTCCACGGCGACGAGCAGTGCGGGCTCATTGTGGGCGAAGGGCGGCAGCTAAATGACGCCAGCTGGATGCTGCTGGGCGACGCACAGGCGGTGGGGTATCGGCCATGCGGGCGCTGCGGATCTCCCGAAAGGTAGGAAGACGTGACCAAAGCGGATCCGTCTGCATCACTGCGTAGCGAAGCCAAGCGCGCCCAGGACCAGCGCCGCCGTGAACGCATGCGGAGCAACGGGAGCGTCGAGCGGTACACAACGGAAGAGATCGGTGAACGGGACGGCTGGGTCTGTGGTCTGTGCCACGACCCAGTGGACCAGGCTTATCGGCATCCGGACCCTCGGTCACCGAGCGTCGACCACGTTCGTACCGTCGCGGCCGGCGGCGCTGACACGAAGGAGAATGTGCGGCTCACGCACTGGGGCTGCAACCATGAACGTAACGCCAACACCCCGTTGAGGACTGTTGAGGAAGCCGAAGCGAGGCGAGCTGTCCTCCTCCGGATACCCACGCTCCGGGTCTATGCAGAAGGCCTAAGGGCAGAGGACATGGTCCGCAGCTCCCAGGCCCTCCACTCCCCCACGAGGTATCGCGTCAAGTTGGCGCGTCGGGTGGAGCGCTATGAGCGTGAAGGACGCTGATCACATACGCATTTACGGAAGACTCGCGTGCCACAACCGTGCCAGACGCAGGGGTCAGCCACGGTAAACGAAGGTGACTGACGGACCCATGCCCGCTCGCTCGACCAACGAAGGCGCAGGTCACCTGCCCTACGCCTCAGCCTCTCTCCTAAAGTGGTTGTTCAGCGCGCTCACCGATTCCACACCCACTGGAACTCTCCGGCCGGGATGGGCTCCAGCGGGTCCCTATCAGGATCGATCGCTTGGTCTGTCAGGCCGCCGTGCTCGTCCTCTAGGTGCTCCCAGCTGTACCGGTGGAGTTGGCCGACCGAAGTCAGCTCTGCCTGTTTGACGACGATCAACTCGCTGCGGTCGGGCACGGCCTCGATGTACCACAAGCCTCCCTCCTCGTCAGCGTGGCGGAAGTGGTGCCGCAGGGTGGCGCCCTCGTCGAGTGCTCGGTAGTACGTCATGATCTCTATGATCTCTGTCGCGATGCGCTTTAGATCAGCCACAAGGCCATCGTGCCAGCGAGTGAATATGGAAGCACGGCAGGAACGGTGCCGGGAACCGGGGGACTGTGAGTAGGAGACGCTACGTAGCCCGGGGTGTGCCAGGTGGATACCGGATCTGGGACAACCGAGGACGCCGATGGTGGGGTGATCTCTACGAGTTGTGTCCTGACGATCTCGTGGCCGAGCTCAACGGCCAGGCGGACCACGTACGACTCACCGTGCTGATGAAGCGCTACAGGGCGCAGAAGCGATAGGTGCCGCCGAAGCGGACATGACGCATGCACGCACTACAAGCGCACCAGATCGGACGGGGAACAGCGGGGACCACGGTGAAAGCAACAGCCCGACGGGACGGCGTCCCGGCCGTCCGCCCAGGTCAGCGGCCGACCCGACCCCAAAGGGCAGCAGCTTCCCAAGCTGGGGGCCCAGAAGGCGCCCTTCGACCGGCCGTCGTAGCTCCTGCGGTCGATGCCACCGACAACGTGGTTGAGGTTTCTTGGGGTGCGACGAAGCACACGTGTGCGTAGTCGGTCGGCGCGCCCGCCGTCATAGCTGACTGTCGTCGGCTGAGGTTCAGACGGGCGAGGGATGGTGGGTCTCTTCCTGCCGCACCCGGTGTACCAACGCAGGCCAGCGTAAAGCGGCGGGGAGTGGAGCCGGTGGTGCTGGGGCTCCCCTCCCCATGTGAGATGGAGGGACGTCATGGGTGGGCGCTGGTCGCGCCCACCGTTTCAAGGGTGGTGCGGTTCGCTCACGGCCAGGGCTTGGCTGCGGCTGGTCGCGACGCGGAGTACGTCCCGCAGGGCCCCGGTCAGTTCCTTCGCCAGGAGGCGCAGGTCCTCCGCGTCTGTGTCAGGGCCGTTGAGGGTGTCCGAGGCGTGTTCCAGCAGCTGGGTTGCCGTTCCCAGTTGGATCGATTCGATGTTGTCCGCCAGGCGGGACATGTAGCCGGCCTTGTCGTCGGTGCTCAGGTAGCAGGGCTTGCCGTCCGAGCCCGACCACGGCAGGAGTCGTAGTTCGTTCGGTGCCGTCATTTTTGAGTCTGCCTCTCATCGGTCGGGTGGTGGGTGGTGAAGACGGCGTCGACGTGGTCGCCGGGGAACACCAGAAGTGCGGCCTCGATGACCCGCCCGCACGTGTCGGTTGCGACGCGTGTGATCGCCAGGGCCGTCGCCGACGAGCGGAGCCGCAGGGCGGACGCTTCCTCCGGGGTCGGTGGGCGGGCGCATACCGTCTCCCGGACAGTTGCCTGTGGCGTGCTCAGCACGGCGAAGCGCGTGGCTGTCTCCCGCCAGGGGGCGTTGTCGTCCTCGACTCCGGCCGGGGTCAGGTCGGGCGGGATGTAAATACGAGCCAGTCCACGCGGGAACTCTCCTGACGGCTGATGCAGAAGAACTCGGTGAGTGGGCTGCCCGTCGGCACCTTGAGCAAGGTCGTCAGATGTCCGTGTGCTGCAACTGTGGTGGTGCTGACCGTGATGTTCAGGGCCGCTTCTCCGGCGGTCCACGGATCCAACGTCCCCCAGCCGCCGACGTACACGGTCTTGCGAGGCCGATGGCGGACGAAGTTGCCCTTGCCGTGGATCTTCTCGACCAGGCCCTCAGCCTGGAGGAGCGCGAGGGCGTTTCGCAGGGTCACCGTGCTGACCTTGTAGCGGACGGCGAGGCCGGCCTCAGAGGGGAGGCGTTCGCCGGGCTTGATGCGGCCGGTCGTGATCTGCTGCCGGAGATCGTCGGCGATCTCGTGATGGCGTGCACGCACGGGATGGTTCACCGCCTTCTCAGCATGCGAACGGCGACGAGTCGGGTTCGCGCGTGCATGGTCAGCAGTTCGCCGGACTCGAAGAGGAGCTGCTTGGCGCCTTGAGGGAGTTGGAAGAGGTCGGCCACCCGACAGGGCAATCCCCCGAGTTGGATGACGTCGCCTCGTTGCACGGTGGCCGCGGTGACCTCGACGTTGGAGACCAGCGCGCCGCCGAGTGCCCGGCCGCTCACCGCTCCGCCTCCGCCTTCATGGAGCGGGGAGACACCGTGTGGCACGGGCAGGCGCACGTCTCGTACACAAGCGGCAGGTCGATCGGTGCGGAGACCGGCGAGGACTCGACGCAAGCAAGGTGTATGCCGATGCAGCACACAGCCGACCGGTAGGAAATGGCCGACGTCTCGGTGATGTGGGGCCGCTTGGGAGGAAGCATCAGCAACCTCCCGCGAGAGACGACCACGCCTCAGCCGGCATGTGAGAGGTGACCACCACCGCGCGCCGCCGTACTCGTTGCTCCCAGGCCAGCACGTATGGGCGGACGAGCGCGTTTTCCTCCCCCGCGAGCGGGAGGCGGTGCTTCGCGGTTTCGGTAGCCCGGCCCAGGACCGCCGTCGGGGCGTCGGCAGGGACGGGCAGGACAAGGGCGGCCGGAGGCCGAGAGGGTGTTAAGGGGCGGCGGTGCCTGCCCTTGCGGGCGTACCGCGCTCTGGCGAGTGCGGCAGCGCGGCGGATACGGTTGAGCACGCTGTTCAGCTCCTATCGCTGATGGCTCGGTCCCCCGACATCGCCCGTCATGGGGACCGTTTTGCGTACGGCCGCCCAGAGGGTGCGGCCGTTCAGGCTGGTGGCGAGAAGCCCGAACCGATCGGCCTCCGCCACGACTTCCAAGACCTCCCGCCAGGACTCGGCCGGAAGCGACTCCGGCACCTCCGCTTCGATTGACCAGGACCGGTCGTGTTCCTCCAGGCGTGCGGGGAGCCCGAGGGCCGACAGCCGGGCAGCGATGGCCGCCGCGCTAACTCCCGAAGCGGGCACAGGGCAGCCTCCGTCACCGGCGATCACTTTAAGTGAAGCTAGTTAACTAGATTAGAGCTAGTGGACTAGATTTTCCATATGCCTGAGCAGCCGCCCTATCTCCGCATCGCCGACGAACTCCGGCGGCGGATCGCGGAGCACGTATGGGAGCCCGGAGACCGCCTGCCGTCCCGCGCCCAGATCGGCCAGGAGTGCGGGGTCGGCGAAAACGTCGTCCGCCGGGCTCAGGAGCTGCTGATCTCCCAGGGGGTGCTGGAGGGCCGCGCTGGTTCCGGCACGTATGTCGCCGAGCCGCGGCAGCGGGTGCGCATGGTCCGGTCGTCCGCACGGGAGCGGCCCGACGGGTCGCCGTTCCGGGCGGACATGAAGGCCGTGGGCAGGCAAGGGGATTGGGAAAGCCGGACCGACGCCAAGGTGCCGGCTCCGGCGGACATCGCGGCACGGCTCGGTATCGCCGAAGGTGATCTCTGCGTCCGGACGACGTACGAGTTTCTGGGCGACGGCAGGCCGGTGCAGCTGTCCACGAGCTGGGAACCGTACGACCTCACCGCGGGCACCCTCGTCGTCCTACCCGAGGGAGGGCCGCACGCCGGGGAAGGTGTCGTGAACCGCATGGCCGCGATCGGCATCACCGTCAGCCACGCCGTCGAGCAGCCCGAGCCCAGGCAGGCGACCGCCGAGGAGGCGTCGATACTCGGCATCCAGAAGGCCGCGCTCGTCACACACATCCGGCGGACGTACTACAGCGACCAAGGGCGGCCCGTGGAGACGGCGGACATCATCGTGCCCGCGGCGCACTGCGAGATCGTCTACGAGATTCCGATCAACCGCCAGTAGAGAACGGTAGGAGACCGTCGCTTGGGAGGCAGCAGGTGTCGGCCTACCTGCGGCGCCGGATGTACCAACCCACCGCCAGCACGATGAGGACACTGACCACGAAGGCCCATACCGTGACGGCGCCGTCGTACGAGCGGTAAGCCACGAGAGCATGCATGCTCTGCCGGATACCCAGGACACGTGAGCGCAGGCGGGAGCCGTGCGCGCCCGCGGGTCGAATGCGTGTCGAAGTGCAGCCGATGACACGCACGGCGCCGGAAAAGAAGCAGGTCAGCAGAGCTGCGGACCAGAATCCACCAAGCGCCTTCTAAGCGCTTGGCCGCAGGTTCGAGTCCTGCCGGGGGCGCCGTCCGTTGCCCTCCCCCAAGGGGAGGGCTTTTCGTTCCGGTGCGGGTCTTGGAGCCTTGGCGAGGCCCGGCGGTGAGCGGTGGTCGCCGGGCAGGGCATGGCCGCCATCGAGGCTCTCTCTCGGTCACCGCGCCGACCGCCCCGGCGAAAGCTCCGGTGCGCGACCGTCCGTGCAGGTCAACCCGCGCCGTCCGGCGGCGTGATGAGCCCGTACGGCGCCGGTCCAGGGGTCGGGGAAGCAACCCGGTGGCGCCCGTACGCCCTCTTCCCGGTCGACGGAGCGATGTGGTCGAAGCGGCCCGGCCGTTCCCGACCGAAGGGGGATCGTTGGGCCGCAACACGATGCGGGTGCTGGGTGTCGCCGGTCTTGTCACGGCGCCCTTGCTGGGAGCGGCCGCGGGAGCGGTGGCCGATACGGCGGGTCCGGGCACGCCGGGCGTGCGGCTGGAGTACTACGTCCCCGGCCACCGGCTCCTCGCCCCCGGTGAGCCGCTCTGGTTCGGCATCGAGGGCATGCCGCCGGGCTGGGACCGGGTGGAGATCACCTCCCCGGCGCTGCGGAAGCCCGCCCTCCTCGTCCCCGTGAAGAAGGGGGCGCGGGAGTCGATGGAACCGGCCGGCGACGGAGGCCCGCACATCCGGGAGGGTCTGCGGGCGGGCAGCTATCCGGTGACGGCGACCAGCCACGGCCGCACCGTCGCCACCACCCGCGTGAAGGTGATCGGCGAGGACGCGGCGGAGGTCTTCCGGTTCGTCATCGGCCCCGCCGGCGCGCTGCCCGGCGACACCACGCCCGCGCGGGTACGGCCCGGCAGCGGCATCCGGGTGCTCCTCGACGACCTCCGCGGCGACCCGGAGGAAACCTCCCTCACCGTCACCTCACCCGTCTTCACCGGTCCCGTCACCATCAGGACCGGCAGCCCGGACGACCCCGGCTGCACATGCGACGACCCCGGCACGGTCTACGCGGGCCGGGGCCGCATCCGTGCCGACGTGCCCCCCGGCCGCTACTCCATGACCGTGACAAGCCACCACGGGAAGCAGACCACCACCCAGCAGGTCACGGTGGCCGGCGAGCCCGTCGCCCACGGTCCTTCCCCCGCCGCCGTCGGCGCCGCGTCGGCGGGGGCCGCCGTCCTCGTCGCGGGCGGCGTGATCGCCGTACGCCGGCGCCGCTCCCGCATGTCCGGCTGAGCCACTCCCGTTCCGGGGCAGCCGTTCCACACGTCAAGAGAGAGTTCCTTGCACATCACCCGCAGACGAATATCCCGCCTCGCCGTGCCCGCGGCCGGAACCGCGCTGTTCCTGACGGCGGGGGCGGCCCTCGCCCACGCCCACGACGCCGGGGAGCAGGACGCCAGGACTCCGTCCGCCCACGCGGCCACCGCACCGGCGCCTTCCGTCACCCCCCGCCCCACGGCACAGGCCGGGAAGCCCTCCACCCCGCCCGGCGACGGCACCTGGTCGGACGACGCCGCCACCCGGTTCTGGACCCCCGAGCGCATGGCCTCCGCCACCGACCCGGCCCAGCCCGCGCCCGCGACGGCGACGCCTCCCGGCACCGGCCCCCGGACTCGCCGTACGGTGCCGGACGGCGTGGCCGCCGCCATGCCGCAGGCCGAGCACTTCCCCGGTCTGAAGTCCGTCGGCACGATCTTCACCTATGCCAAGGACCCGACCGACGACACGATGCGCGCCCACAAGTGCACCGCGAGCGTGGTCGACAGTCCGGGGCACAATCTGGTCCTGACCGCCGGACACTGCGACGGCGGCAACGCCGTCTTCGTGCCCATGTACACCACCGAACGCCCGCTGGACGAGCAGCCGTTCGGCTTCTACCGGGTCACCGGGTGGTACACGGACAACCGGTACACGCACAACACCAAGAAGCCGGTCTCCGACCTGGACTTCTCCTTCGGCCGGCTCGCCCCGGCCCGGGACGGCGGGCAGGCCCAGGACGTGGTCGGCGCGAACACGCTGCGCCGCACTCCCGGTTACCTCAACAAGGTCACGATGGTCGGCTACCCGTCCAGCCACGACCCCGAGGACCACCCCGTGCGCTGCCCGGCCCAGACGGAGGCGCTGCCCGGCTTCTACCAGATCCAGGCCAGATGCGGGGGCATGTGGGGCGGCGTCTCCGGCGGCCCCTGGTTCTCCGAGGTCGACTGGTCGAAGGGAACCGGCGTCATCATCGGCAACGTCGGCGGCTACAACGGCGGCGGCAACGACGCCGACGTCGACTGGCTCACCTACAGCCCCCTGCACGGCGACTGGTTCTTCCGCCTGTACGACGAGGCGAAGGCCGACACCTACCAGCCCCGCACCACGCCCTACGCCCAGCCGCCCCTGCCCTACTCACCGGGAAACGGCGCCACGTGGGCCCACGCCAGACTCCTGGCCTCGGGCGACTACACCGGAGACGGCAAGGGCGACCTGATCGTCGTCTGGACCGACGGTGAGGTCACCCTCTACACCGGCGACGGCGACGGCGGCTTCACCGGCGAACGCCGGCTGGCGGCACCCGGCGGCACGTGGAAGGACGTCAAGTCGCTGACCGGCGGGGACTTCTCCGGCGGCACCGGCTCCGATCTGCTGGCCGTGTGGAAGTCCGGCGAGGTGCGGCTCCTGCCCGACGTCGGCACCAAGGGCCTCGCGGGGGGTGTCAAGCTGGCGGACGCCGGTTCCGTCTGGAGCAACGCCGATCAGATCGCCGGGGGCGGCTTCGGGACCGACGGGTACGTGACGGACCTCGTGGTGCGCTGGAGCGACGGCGAACTCACCGACTACACCGCGGTCGGCGACAAGGGCTTCGGCACCGAGCACCAGCTCCAGAAGCCCAACGCCCTGTGGAAGCACGCCATCCTGGTCACCGCGGGCGACTTCACCGGCGGCAACCGGTGGGACACCCTCGTACGCTGGTCGGACGGAGGAATCTCCCAGTACCAGGAGACCGGGCCCGCGGGCCCGGGCAAGGAGATCACGATGGCCGCCGCGGGCAGCGTCTGGTCCCACGACTCGGTGATGACCGCGGGCAGTTACGACGGCGACGGCCGGCCCGACGACCTCCTCGTGCGCTGGTCCGACGGAGAGACCGCCGTCTATCCGCACACCGGGACGGAGTTCGGCACCGAGCACATGCTCGTCGCACCGAAGTGACAGCACGCAGAAGCCCGTTGTTAGGCTGCGCCCATGCCCGTTGACGCCCGGCACGTCGCATTGCGTACGGCCCGCCCCCAGGACGCGGAGGCGGTGGCGGAGATCTGGTACCGCGGATGGCGCGACGGACACCTGGGACACGTTCCCGAGGCGCTGGTCGCGGTGCGGACACGCGAGTCCTTCGGGGAACGCGCCGCGCACCGCCTGTCCGATACGACGGTCGCGGTCGCCGGCGGCGAGGTCGCGGGGTTCGTCATGGTGGTCGGGGACGAGGTCGAGCAGGTCTACGTCTGTGAACGGCACCGAGGCAGCGGGGTGGCCGCCCGGCTGCTCGGCGAGGCGGAGCGCCTGGTGGCGGCCGCCGGTCACCGCCGGGCGTGGCTGGCGGTCGTACCGGGCAACGCCCGCGCGCGGCGGTTCTACGAACGCAACGGCTGGGCGGACGAGGGGCCGATCGAGGGCTACGCGCCGCACGACCAGGGACAGGTGCCGGTGCCCGTGCACCGGTACGTGAAGCGGCTCGCGGCCAGGGCTTAGCGGCGGCCGGCCGACGATACTTCGGATGCCCGGAGCGCCCGGCGTGCCCGGAGCGCCCGGTTCGAGAGGGGAGAACGGCGTGCCACTGCGCTGTGCGGTGCTGGACGACTACCAGGGCGTGGCCACCGAGTCGGCCGACTGGTCGGTGCTCGGGGACGCGGTGGAGGTCGTATCGCTGCGTGTGCACCCGGTCGACGAGGACGCGCTCGCCGCGGCGCTCGCCGGGTACGACATCGTCGTCACCCTGCGCGAACGCGTCGCGTTCCCCGGCTCGTTGCTCGCCCGGCTGCCCCAACTGCGGCTGATCGTGGCGACCGGGATGCGCAACACCGTGATCGACTACGCCGCGGCCGAGGCACGGGGCGTCACCGTGTGCGGCACGCAGAGCTCGGGGACTCCCCCCATCGAGCTGACCTGGGCGCTGCTGCTCGGGCTCGCCCGCGGGATCGTCGAGGAGAACACGGCGCTGCGCACCGGCGGGCCCTGGCAGTCCACGGTCGGCGCCGATCTGCACGGTGCCCGCCTCGGTGTGCTCGGACTCGGCCGGATCGGCGCCGGGGTCGCGCGGGTCGGGCTCGCCTTCGGCATGCGCGTCTTTGCGTGGAGCCCGCGGCTGACCAGGGAACGGGCGGCGGAGAACGGTGTCGAACTGGCCGCCTCCAAAGAGGAGTTGCTGGCCGGCAGCGACTTCGTCTCCGTGCACGTGCCCGGCGGGGACCGCACGCGCGGGCTGATCGGCGCCGCCGAACTCGCCCTCCTGAAGCCGAGCGCGTACCTGATCAACACCTCCCGCGCCTCGGTGGTGGACCAGGACGCCCTGCTCGCCGCGCTGCACGAGGGCCGGATCGCGGGCGCCGGCGTCGACGTCTTCGACATCGAGCCGCTGCCCGCCGGCCACCCGATGCGCACCGCCCCGCGCCTGCTCGCCACCCCGCACCTCGGGTACGTCTCCGCGGCCAACTACCGGACGTACTTCACCCAGGCGGTGGAGGACATCCAGGCGTACCTGGCGGGCTCGCCGGTACGACGACTGCCCTGAGCTCTGTTGAAAGGGTGATCCGCCGCTGATCACCGTGACCCCTGTCGGACGGCCGCGTTGAACGGGGAGTGCGACGGCAGGACCAGCCGTCGCGTATCCCGAGCGACAGGAGGAACGTGATGTCTCGCATCGCGAAGGCGGCCGCCGTGGCCCTCGGCACCGGTGCCGTGGTGATCGGTGGGGCCGGGATGGCTCTGGCCGACGCGGGCGCCCAGGGTGCGGCCGTCGGCTCGCCCGGTGTGCTGTCCGGCAACGCGATCCAGGTTCCGGTCAACATCCCGGTGAACGTGTGCGGCGACTCCGTGGACGTCATCGGCCTGCTGAACCCGGCCTTCGGCAACACCTGCGTCAACCAGGGCGGCACCCTCGCGCGGGGCGACAGCAGCTACGGCGACTGAAGCACCGGCGCGCATCGCGAAGGGCCCCGGCACCTCCGAGCGCCGGGGCCCTTCGCGTCCACCACGGGGCCCAGAGCCACCGATCCGGACCACCGGCACGAATCCACCGGTCCCAGCCACCGGCGTGAACCCGGCGACCCGAACTCACCGGCACCGCCTCAGGCGTACCGGTAGACCCCGCTCATGTCCTCCAGTTGGTCCGGCGTCACGTTCCACGGCGGCAGCTTCTCATGCCGGGCGACGACCCGGCCGTGCTGCGCGTCCCCGGCGCCGGGCGGTTCGGCAGGCAGGTAGCGGTGGCTGCTGTGCGCGCGCTGCCAGCGCTCCCACAGCATGTCGAGGTAGGCGTGGTGCACCCAGAACACCGGGTCGTTGACGGACGCGGCGCCGAGCATCGCCCCGCCGACCCAGCGGTGCACCCGGTTGTGGTTGTGCCAGGAGGCGCTGCCGCTGCCGGTGCCCCAGCCCTCCAGCTTGTTCCGGAAGCCCTGGGTGACGGTGGAGTCCCAGGGCCGTACGTCGTAGACCGGGTCGTTCAGCGCCCAGTTCACGTCGTCCTGCGTGGGCAGTTGGATGGGTGAGGCCGCGCGGCCGAGGTCGCGGGTGAGGTAATGGCCGTCGGTGACGCCCACCGTGATGGTCCAGTTGCCCGTGGCGTAGGCGAACGGACCGGTGGTCACCTGCTGGTCGGAGCGCCGGCCGTTGCCGCCGAGCAGGTCCTTGGTCCAGGGCACCGACGTCGCCGTGCGGTCCCGCGTCCAGTCCCAGTACGGCACCGTCACCGAGGAGTCGACGCGGCGCAGCGCGTTCTCCAGGTCCAGCAGGAACCGGCGGTGCCAGGGCAGGAAGGACGGCGCCATGTGGGCGGCGCGCAGCTGGGTCTCGCCGTCGGCGGCGAAGTACGCGATGTGGGTGCGCACGAACTCGTCGTACTCGCCGCGCCGCTTGACCTCCAGCAGGGCGTCCACGAAACGTTTCCGCTCGTTCGCGGTGAGGGCGCCGACGTTCTTACGCACGTACGCCATGCCGGCCCCCCGTCCCCATGCCCGCGCCCATGTTCATGCCACCCGTGCCGCTCATGTCCATGCCGCCCATGTCGAGGGTGACGCCCATGCGGCCCAGCATGTCCTTGACGCCGTCGGGCAGGGCGCCGTCCAGCGGGCCCGGTGCCGGTTCGCTGAGCCGCTGGCCGGGGCCGAGTTCGTCCACGGCGGCCCGCGCCGCCTCGCGGGGTGTGCGGTACGACGTGTAGTGGTCGAGCATGCTCAGCCAGGTGCCGTCGGCGCGCCGCATCAGATGCAGCGGGCGCCCGTCGACGGTGATCCGCCAGGCGTCGTCGGCCGTGCTCCGACCCGCGTCCGGCAGCCGGACCCCCTGGATGCGCCGGCCCCGGTACGTCTCGTCGAAGGAGTCACCGCCGGCGGCCGGCGGCACCGGCCGGGACGCGGCGACGACCGGTGCGAGGGCGACGGCGGCGACGCAGGACAGCAGTCCCCGCATCATCCGCCGCCGCCCCGGACCGGTCGCCGTACCCGCTCTGACCTGCTCTGTCGCGCCCGCCGCAACTGCGTCGTCGCCGTCGACCATCGCACTCTCCTCGTCCGGGGACAGATGTCTGACCCGCTAACGGACAAGGAGGGGCCGGGTCACCGGGTGTACGGCCGAACGGCGCTGGTGAGGGAGCCCTTGGGGTTACCGGGCCGGGCCCACGCCCAGTTCGCCGCCGGCGACGGTGCGCAGGGCCGGGGCGAGCAGGCCGGCCTCGGGCAGGCGCAGCTCCGGCAGGCCGAACCGGTGCGGGTCGGGCGCGCCCAGCGGGGCGCCCAGGTTCAGGCCGGGCCCGTCGGTGTGCAGGCCGGCGGCGGGGGCGTCGAGGCCGAGCCGGTCGCCGAGCGGACGCGGCAGCGGCGCCCGCAGGTCGGCGCCGGGCAGCGTCCCGCTGATCGGCAGCCGCGGCAGGATCGGCTCGGGCAGCAGCCGGCCGGTGACATAGCGCGGCCCCTCGGGCGCGCCCGGCGTCAGCAGCGGCACCTCCAGCGTGGCCTCGGGCGTCCGCGTGCCGAGGGACTGGGAGACGCCCTGGAGCGGCACGGGCACCGGGACCGCGCCGGCCGCGGCGGCGGGGGTGGTCGCGCTCACGGTGGCCGCGACACCGGTGAACACGGCGGCGAGGGTTCCTCGAGTGGTCGGCTTCATATCGGGTTCGGCCCTTTCCGGGTACGGGAGTGAGGCGTCCGTACCGCGTAACTGGCGTGGCCGGGACGGAGAACGGGGTCGGCGCGCAATTCCCCCGGCTGCCGTAATGGTCGGCTGGTCATGTTCGTAAGGGGTGTACGGCCTGGTGTACGGCCCGGTGCCCGCGCAGCCGCCGTATGCCGGGGCCCCGGTCGTCCGCCATGCCGTCAGCCGCGCAGGCTGGTGGCCGGCAGGACGACGTGCGCGGCGGCGTGCAGGGTCTCCGGAGCGCCGGCGAACGCGGCGAGCGCGGCCGGCTGCACGATGCTGCCGGGCGCGCCCTCGGGCCAGGCGCGGGTGGTGAAGACCAGGTAGGCGAAGCCGCGGGCGCGGACGGCGGTGAGCCACTCCGGCGGCGCGGGGGCCTGGGCGATCAGCCGCGGCATCCGGACGACGGCCTGCCCGGCCTCCACCAGCAGGCTGATGGGCAGGCTGGGCCGGTGGGTGCCGTCGACCAGGTCGCCGCCGACCGGCAGCCCGTTGCTCTCCAGCAGATGCTCGACCGCGGCGGCGGTGACCTGGGGGCCGCCCGCGGCGTCCCCCAGGGAGTAGGCCAGCAGGTAGGGCATGTCGGTGCCGTCGGGGGCCGCGCCGCTCCAGGGCAGCACGACCAGCGTGCCGAGGTCGGCGGGGCGCAGTTCCGTGGGGGTTGAGGTCACCGCGCGACCATACCGACGCGTCCGGGGGCGGCCCGGCGGCTTCTCACCCGTCCGGAGCAGTGGGCCGGAGGGCTCCACACGAACGAGGGAAGCGGTCTCGAACGGCACGGGGCCGGCACCGCGGATGCGGTACCGGCCCCGGTCGCCGGGGGCGTCAGCGCTGCAGGGGCAGGCCGCCGAGGAGCGGGTTGCGCTGGTTCAGCGCGGTGGTGGCGCCCTTGACCGTGTGCAGCACGGAGTCCTTGTCCTCGGTGTCGAGGGCGTTCGACTGGTGCTGGAGCGGCATCAGGTCCCGCAGGTTGTAGTCACCCTTGGCGAGCTGGTCGACGGCGCCGTTGAGGCTGGAGGGCGTCAGGTCGGACGCGCTGTAGGCGAACGCGGGCGCGGCGACGCCGGCGAGGGCGACGGATCCGGCGAGGACGGCGGCAGCCTTCAGGGGCTTCATCGTGTTCCTTTCTTCGGCAACGACGTGCTCAACGAGCGCCGCGGCGGGGCGGAAACCCCGTGGCCGAGAAGACATATGAACATGCCTCGGCCGGAAAGGTGCCGGCTGTCCGGGGCCGGGCTCGGGGTCAGCCTGCCGTGGCCGGCAGGGCGGCCGTGCTCGGGAGGGTCGTCGCGCTGGCCGTGGGGGTCGGCAGGCCGGGGATGGCGGCGAGGATCTTGTCGATCAGGGCGGTGGCGGTGGCGACCACCTGGTCGACGTCGGAGACGGCCGCCTGCACCAGGGCGTCCACCGCGGCCAGCACATCGCCGAGGAGGTCACGGGCGGCGGGCGCGCTGCGGGCCATCCCCTGCGGGGCCGGGCCGGACGGCACGGCCGGGGACGCGGACGGCTTGGGAAGCGCCGACTGGGACTCGGAACCCGAGGGCACCGGGGCGGGCGCCGAAGGAGTGGCGGGGGTCGCCGGCTTGGCCGGGGTGGCGGGGGTGGCGGGGGTCGCCGGCTTGGCCGGGGTGGCGGCGGCCTGGGGCTTCGTCGCGGCCGTCGCGGCGGCGGGGGCGGCCGGTGCGGCGGGCGTGGGCGTCGCGGCGGCCGGTGGAGCCGCGGGTGTCGTCGCCCCCGGTGCCTTCGCCCCGCCGAGCGTCCCCTCGGCCGCCGCCTGTACGAGGGCCTGCTTCGCCGCGTCGCCGAGCCGCTTGGCCTCCGCCGCGGACAGCCGGCCCTTCGTCAGCGTGCGGTCGAGCAGCTGGACAACCGGCTTGGGCAGGGCGCCGGCGTCGTCCAGCGCCCTGACCCGGACGAGGAGCTTCGCGGCGCCGGGCAGTGCGCTCTGGGAGGCGGGGACGTCGGCACGGTCTCGCGCCATGTCGACGGCGACGGCGACCGGGCCGGTGATGGCGGCGATGACGGCGGCGCTGAGGACGGTGGACGCGAGTCGCCGTGCGGGCAGAGGGCGCATGAGGGGTTCCTTCCGGATGGGCATCAGGGTTCTCAGCCCACCGTCAGTTGGCCCCGCATGCCCCGCAACCGCTCACCGCGCCAAGTGCCCCGTCCGGGCCCGCCCCTGCCCCGTCCGGGGGATCGGCGCGGGCGGCAGGGGAACCGGGCGGACATGGGAACCGGCCGCCCGCCCCCGCGACGGATGCGCGGGGCGGACGGCCGGTCGGAGGGGTGTGTGCGCCCCGGACGTCAGCCGTTGACGCAGGTGTTGCCGAACGCCGGGTTCAGCAGGCCGATGACGTCGATGCTGTCACCGCAGACGTTGACCGGGACGTGGATCGGGACCTGGATGACGTTGCCCGAGATGACGCCCGGCGAGTTGGCGGCGACAGCGTCCGCGCCGGAGTCGGCGGCGGCGACACCGGCGGCGCCGGCGACGGCCGCGACGGCGGCGGAGGTCAGGACCAGACCCTTCGCGATACGCGACATGGAGAGGTGCTCCTTGGAATAGACACAACATCCGGGCGGATGCCCGGCGTTGTGTCAACGCGTCGCGCCTCCTCGGGTTGTGCCGCCAAAGGGGTGATGTGCCGCGGAGGCCGCCTCGCGGGGGCGTGCCGGCCCATGCCGGAAACCCCCGCACGGCTGCGCGCGGGGGTCCTGGTCGGCGGGTGCCGGACGCTGGGCCCGGCACCCGGCGGTCACCGGCGGGTGACCGTCCGGCCGCGGCGGTACAGCACCGCGCCCGCCATGATCAGCGCGGCGCTGGCGGCCGACGTCGCGATCATGGCCTTGGCGTTGCCACCGGTGTGCGGCAGGGTCGGGGGCTCGTCGCCGCCGTACCCTCCGGGCGGGGTCGGCGCGTCGCTGCCATACCCTCCGGGCGGGGTCGGCTCGTCGCTGCCATAGGAGGTGGGCGTCGGCGTGGGCTCGTCGCTGCCGTACGAGGTCGGCGTCGGCTCGTCGCTGCCGTACGACGTCGGCGTCGGCGTCGGCGTCGGCGTCGGCTCGTCGCTGCCGTACGACGTCGGCGTCGGCTCCGGATTGCCGTACGAGGACGGCGGCGGCGTGGGCTCGTCGCTGCCGTAGGTCGTGTGCGTCGGCTTCGGGGTCGGGTCCGGCTTGCCGTAGGAGACCGGCGGGGTGGGATCCGGCTTGCCGTACGAGTCGTCGCCGTACGAGTCGTCACCGTAGCCGGACGGGTGTGAGGGGGCCGAGTGGTGGCCGGTGTTGGCACAGGAGTTGCCGAACGCGGGGTTCAACAGCGCGGCCACGTCCACGGAGTTGCCGCAGACGTTGACCGGGATGTGCACCGGCACCTGGACGCTGTTGCCGGACAGCACGCCTGGTGAACCCTGGGCCGCAGCCTGCGTGTTGGAGTCGGCGAGCGCGGCGGTGCCGTACAACGAAAGCACGCCGGTCGCGGCAGCTGCGGCCACGACTGCGCCCTTGCTGAGGGTCTGTCGCAATCTCGTAGTCTTCCTGCTCGAACTGCTCGAAGATGTGGGAAGGCCGGCCTCGGGCCACAGGATCTGGGGGATCGACGGTCCGAGGCCGGCCAGAACGCAGCCGGCGGGCTGGCGTGCGGTGGGTACCGAACGTCAGCCGTTGGCGCAGGTGTTGCCGAACGCGGGGTTCAGCAGACCGATGACGTCCACGGAGTCGCCGCACAGGTTGATCGGGACGTGCACCGGGATCTGGATCACGTTGCCGGAGAGCACGCCCGGAGAGTTCGCGGCGACCGCTCCGGCCCCGGCGTCGGCGAAGGCGGGGGCGGCCCCGCCCAGCGCCAGGAGGGCACCGGCGATGACTGCAGCGCTCTTCTTCATAAGTTTTCCCTTCTCTGACGGTCATGCCCCTATGAGCGGTCGAAACCGAGCGAGCACGGCCTTGAACGGCTCGCACCATGACCGGCAGGTTCTAAAACGAGGGATAGACAACCCGAGAAACTCTGGAACGTGCCCGGCCCCCTAATTCACTCGAACGCCCCCATAGAATTGACACCTTGGACGATTAACGGATAGGTGCTTCTTCGGGAAGAAGGACAAAAACGTCCGGGCGCCGCACCGAAAACACGGTGCGGCGCCCGGACGGCACTCGGGGTGGGGCTTGCTCAGCTGCCGACGGCGCCGTTGCCGGCCAGGACGGAGATGTCGTCCGCGACGTGCGAGAGCGGCTCGTCGTCCTTGGCCTGCGTGGAGTTCTCGGCGCACTGCTGGATCTGCGGCGAGGACAGCACGGGGATGTCCTGGACACCGACGTTGACCAGGGCGAGCACCGACTGGACGTCTGCCTTCACCGGCAGACCGACGCACAGCTCGTTGAGCGAGCCGCCCACCAGGGTGGCCTGCGGGCTCAGGTTGCCGCGAGTCACCGCGTTCCCGAACGACTCATGGGCGGCGTTGCCGCTGGCCGACGTGGTGCCCGTGTCGTTGCCGATGGCAAGCGCCTGAGGGGCCGCCGCCGCAGAGGCACCGATGAAAGACGCGGCGACCGCCGCCGCGGCCATTGCCTTCTTCAGCATTTCGCATTCCTTCCCTGGCTTTCGCCAAGACGCATGTTCCTGCCCTCGCATCAACAGGACCGGCGCCGTTTGGTTGCGGGGGGTCACCCGATCGGATCGTCCGGCCGTATTCACCGGCATTCACCGTCTCTTCGCCGGCGCCCGCGAAATGTGCGCCATTGGAGTGAACGAGGGCAACCCGTGAGCGCCCGGCCCCGTTGAACCAGATCGCTCCGGTGGACGGGGTGTCTTCAGAAGGGAATCAGCAAGTGATCAAGAAGGTTCTGGCCACCGCCTCGGTCGCCGCCTCCGTCGTGGGTGTCTCCGCCGCCGTCGCGGCACCGGCCCTGGCCATCGGCAACGACACCGGTACGACGACCTACAGCGGCAACGGCGCCGCGCAGACGTACGGCAACTCGGCCACCTACGGCAACATGAGCCCGCAGATGGCGCTCATCCAGGGCTCGTTCAACAAGCCCTGCATCGGCCTGCCGGCCAAGGCGGACCTGCAGTCGCTGGTGGGCCTGGTCAACGTCGGCGTTCAGGACATCCCGATCCTGTCCTCGCCGCAGACCCAGCAGTGCACGGAGAACTCCACGCAGGCGAAGGGCGACGAGGCCCTGTCGCACATCCTGGACGACATCTCCGCCCTGTCCGGCAACGGCGCCGCCGGCAGCTGAGCGCTCGCTCCGCGCGACGGCGGGTCACCGGCTTTTCCCCCGGCGGCCCGCCGTTCCGCTGTCCTGGCGCCGTATCGCCCGGAGGGCGTTCATCCATTCATCCGACCACACTGCTCCAAACGGGGCAAACGCCGCAACCATGCTCCCGCCGGGGCAGTTGACGGTCACGCAGCTCCTCCCCGGAGTCCGCCTTTCGAAAGGGAACGAACATGAAGAAGCTGTGGGCAACCGCGGCCGTTGCCGCCTCCGTCGCCGGTCTCGCCGGTGCGGCGGCCCCCCAGGCCCTCGCCATCGGCAACGACCACGGCACCACGTCGCTCAGCGGCAACGGCGCCACGTCGGCCTTCGGCAACTCGGCCACCGCCGGCAGCATGAGCCCGCAGCTCTCGCTGGTCGAGGGCTCGCTCAACAAGCCCTGCATCGGCCTGCCGGCGAAGATCGACGCCCAGTCGCTGGTCGCGCTGGTCAACGTCGGCGTTCAGGACATCCCGATCCTGTCCTCGCCGCAGACCCAGCAGTGCACGGAGAACTCCACGCAGGCGAAGGGCGACGAGGCCCTGTCGCACATCCTGGACGACATCTCCGCGCTCTCGGGCAACGGCGCCGTCGGCAGCTGAGCAGCCGACTCCCGCGGCGGCGGGTCACCGGTTCCCCCGGTGGCCCGCCGCTTCGTCGTGCGGGGACCGGCGGCTAGGAGACGACGTCCTTGCGGGCGAACCCCCGGAAGGCCAGCGCGAACAGCACGAGCGCGCAGGCGACCGAGAGCGCGGCTCCCTGGATCATCCCGGACCACTCGGCGTGCGGCTGGAGGGCGTCGGCCCAGGCGAACTGCCAGTGCGCGGGCAGGAAGGCGCGCCAGTGGCCCAGCGCGGTGACGGCGTCCAGGACATTGCCGACGATGGTCAGCCCGACCGCGCCGCCGACCGCCCCGAGCGGGGCGTCCGTCTTCGTCGACAGCCAGAACGCGAGCCCCGCGGTGACCAGCTGGGACACGAAGATGTACGCCACCGCCACCACGAGCCGCTGCACGGCCGTGCCGGCGTCCAGTTCGCCACCGGTGGGTATCTGGAGCGGTCCCCAGCCGTAGGCGGCGGTGCCGACGGCGAGGGCGACGAGCGGCAGCAGCAGCATCGCGGCGAGGCTCAGTCCGAGCGCCACCACCAGCTTGGACCACAGCAGCCGGGCCCTGGGCACGGGCGCGGCCAGCAGATAGCGCAGCGAGGACCAGTTGGCCTCCGAGGCCACCGTGTCCCCGCAGAAGAGGGCGACCGGCACGACCAGCAGGAAGCCGGCCGACACGAACAGGCTGACCGCGGCGAAGTTGGCCCCGGACGCGGTGGCCGTGTCCATCAGGGTGACCTGGCCGTCGCGCGACGAGGGGTGGCCGACGGCGAAGGCGATCACCAGCACGAACGGCAGGACGGCGAGGAGCGCGCCCATCACCAGGGTGCGGCGCCGCTTGAGCTGGCGGACCAGCTCCACGCGCAGCGGCAGGGTGCCCCGTGTGCGGTAACCGGAGGCCACCTCGGTGAGCGTGCTCATGCGGAATCTCCGATCAGGGTGAGGAACGCGTCCTCCAGGCGCCGGTGCGGGCCGACCGAGGCGACCGGCACCGAGAGCCGCACCAGCTCCACGACCAGCCGCTCGGCGGTGCCGCCCGCCGCCAGGCGGACCAGCAGCCCGTCGTCGGTGCGCACGGCGGAGGCGACGCCGGGCAGCGCGGCCACCTTCTCCGCCACCGCCTCCTGCACGGGCCCCGCGGTGCCGACGAGCAGGGTGTCGCCGGAGCCGACGATGTCCCGCACGGGACCGGCCTGGACCAGCCGGCCGCGGTCCATCACCACGAGGTGGGTGCAGGACTGCTCGACCTCGGAGAGGAGATGGCTGGAGACGATCACGGTGCGTCCGGCGGCGGCGTAGCGGATCATCACCTCGCGCATCTCGCGTATCTGGGGCGGGTCGAGACCGTTGGTGGGCTCGTCCAGGATGAGCAGGTCGGGCAGGCCGAGCATGGCCTGGGCGATGGCCAGGCGCTGGCGCATGCCCTGGGAGTAGGTGCGCACCGCGCGGGCCAGCGCGTCGCCGAGCCCGGCGATCTCCAGGGCTTCGTCCAGGTGGGCGTCCTTGGCGGGGCGGCCGGTGGCCCGCCAGTACAGCTCCAGGTTCTCCCGTCCGGACAGGTGCGGCAGGAAGCCCGCGCCCTCCACGAAGGCGCCGACCCGGCTGAGCACCGGGGCGCCGGGGCGGATGGCGTGCCCGAAGACGCGGATCTCGCCCTCGTCCGGGGTGATCAGGCCCATCAGCATGCGCAGGGTGGTGGTCTTGCCCGCGCCGTTGGGCCCGAGCAGACCGAGCACCTGGCCCCGCTCGACGCGGAAGGACAGCTCGCGCACCGCGTACCGGTCGGCGGACCCGGTGTACCGCTTGGCGAGGCCGTCGATGACCAGGGGGACCTCGGCCAGCGCGGGGTCGGGCGCGGGGGCGGTCGTACGGCGGCGGGCGGTCAGCAGCAGGGCGGCGGCCACCCCGGCGCCCGCGAGGGGCAGCCACCACACCCAGGCGGGCAGCGGGGCCGCGGCGGTGCGCACGGCTGGCGCCGTCGGAACGCTGAGGGCGCTCTTGAGGGTGACGGTGTACGCGGCGGGGGCGGCCGGTGAGGCGTAGCCCAGGTCGGTGGCGGCGAGGACCAGGCGGAGCCGGTGGCCCTTCTGCACCTCGTGGTCGATCGCCGGGAGGGTGACCGTGACGTCCTTGCCGCTCTTGGCACCGGTCACCCGCAGGGGGGTGACGAGCTGGGAGGGCAGCACCTGGTGCCCGCCGTCCGGGCCGACGTCGTAGACCTTGCCGAACAGCACGGCGTCGCCGCTGGTCGAGGTCACGTGGATGCGGGCGGTGGGGGTGCCGGTGATCCGCAGGGTGCGGGTGAGCGGGGCGGAGTCGAAGCGGGCGTACTGGCCGGGGAAGTCGAGGGAGGTGCCGAGGCCGAGCGCGGAGAGCTGCCCGAGGCCGCCGCCGCCCAGGCCGGGCAGCGCGGAGACGGCGGGCGGGCTCGCGCCGGCCGGGTTGGCGAAGTGCTGCCGGCCGCCGGACAGCGCGATGCTGTGCCGGTCGGCGCGCAGGCCCGGATAGCTGTTCGCGCTCGCGCCGCGGAGCTGGGCGGTGCCGTCCGTGGAGTCGACGCCGCCGGTGCGGGTGATCCGGAAGGCGGGGCCGGTGCCGGCGCTCCGGTCGCCCTTCAGGTACCGGTCGAACCAGGCGCGCACCCGGTTCTGGACGCGGCCGGTCTCCAGATCGCCGCCGTCGTGGCCGCCCGCGACCCAGTCGACGTCGACGGGGGCGCCGTTGGCCTTGATGGCGTGCTCGGCGGCATCGGCCTGGCCGAGCGGAAAGAGCGAGTCGGTCTGGCCCTGGACCAGCAGGGTGGGCACCTTGATGCGGGAGCCGACGGCGGACGGGGAGCGCTCCTGGAGCAGGGCGCGGGCGGCCGCGTCCGGGGTGCCGGAGGTGGCGATCCGTTCGTACATCCGGCACAGGGCGGGTTCGAAGCGGGCGCAGCCGCCGCCCTCGCCGAAGAAGACCCCGGCCCACAGCTTCTTGTAGACGCCGTTGGGGAACAGGGCGTCCGCGAGGTTCCAGTAGGTCAGGGCCGGGGCGATGGCGTCCACCCGGCGGTCGTGGCCCGCGGCGAGGAGGGAGATCGCGCCGCCGTAGGAGCCGCCGGCCACGCCCACGCGGGGGTCGCCGGGCCTGTCGAGCCGCACCTGGGGCTGCTTCGCGAGCCAGTCGATGAGCCGGGAGACGTCGGCGACCTCGGCCTTCGGGTCGTTCAGCCCGATCTTGCCGGTGGACCTGCCGAAGCCGCGCGCGGACCAGGTCAGGACCGCGTATCCGTCGCGGGCGAGGTCCTCGGCCTGCTGCCGCATGTCGTCCTTGCTGCCGCCGAAGCCGTGTGCCAGCAGGACGGCGGGGCGGCGGCCGGCGGGGCCCGCGGTGAAGTACGAGGTGTCCAGGCGCACACCGCCCGGCATGGCCATCATCCGGTCGGCGCGGTGCACGGGGGGCGGTCCGCCGGAGGCGGCGGCCGTCCAGGTGCCGGCGCCGGCGAGCACCACGACGGCGACCGCGGCGGCCACCAGCCGCCGCGGTCCGCTGAGCAGCCCTCGCAGCCGGGCCACACGAAGATCCATGCCTCAACGGTACGGGCCGCCACCGACATCCACCGGGCCCTGGGGCTGAATCAGGGGCCCGCCCAGGGGTGGAGGCGGGGCGGTCCCCTACTTCATCCGCGGTACTGCGGCGCGGCCCCCGGTACCGGAGGTGAGGGGGGTGCCGGGGGCCGCGCGTGAGGGGGCTCAGCCCTCCAGGGTGTCCTCGGGGACGGACACCAGCCAGCGGGTCTCCTGGCGCGGGCGGAGGTAGAGGGCCCAGTAAAGGGTGGCGACGAGGGTGATGCCGCCGGTCCAGATCAGGTACGAGACCTGCTGCTCGACCAGGATGTAGACCAGGACGGCGATCAGCAGGACCGGCATGGCGGGCCACAGCGGCATCCGCCAGGCCTTGCGGGTGCCGTGGTGGCCGCGGCGGCCGAGCAGGGCGGCGACGGCGACCAGGAGGTAGAGGGCGGTGACGGCGACGCCGGTCACGCCGTAGAGGGTGTCCAGGTTGACGAAGCAGAGGAACGCGCCGGGGACGCCCACGACCAGGGTGGCCACCCAGGGGGAGCCGAACCGGCCGAGCCTGGACAGGGCGTTGTTGACCGGCGAGGGCCAGGCCTTGTCGCGGGCGGAGGCGAACAGGACGCGGGAGTTCTGGATGACCATCACGATGCCCGCGTTGATGATGGCGAGGGCGACGCAGAGGCTGACGAAGGTGCCGACGGCCGAGTTGCTCCAGGCGATGACCATGCTGGAGATGTTGCCGCCGGTCAGGGCGGTGAGGTCGCCCGCGCCCAGGGTGATCGCGGTGACCGGCACCAGGATGACCACGCTGGAGATGGCCAGCGTGGCGAGGACGGTGCGGGCGACGTTGCGGCGCGGGTTCTCCAGTTCCTCGGAGAGGTAGACGGCGGTGGAGAAGCCCTGAGTGGCGAAGAGGGCGATGGCGAGCCCCGAGAGGACCATCATGGCCGTCACCGGGTTGACGTGGGCGTGCTCGCCGGCGATCCGGAAGGAGGTGAGGGAGCCCAGGCCGCGGTGGGAGTGGGCGAAGCCCAGCACGGCGACAACACCGGCCGCGATGACCTCCAGGACCAGGAAGATGCCGGTGATCCAGGCATTGGCCCGCAGGTCGAGCAGGCCCGCGAGGGTGGCCGCGATCATCACGCCGGCGCCCGTCCAGGACGGGTCGAGGTGGACGATCGGGGCGAGGTAGTCGGCGGTGCCCATCGCGATGACCGGGGGGACGATCATCACGACGAGCAGCGACATCACGAAGGCCAGCCAGCCGGACAGCCGTCCCGCGAGGGTGGAGACCATCGCGTACTCGCCGCCCGCGCTGGGGATCAGGGTGCCCAGCTCCGAGTAGCAGAAGGCGACCGGGATGCAGAGCAGTGCGCCGATGGCGAGGCAGAGCGCGGTCGCCGTGCCCAGGCTGGAGAAGAGGTCCGGCACGATCACGAACAGGGTGGAGGCCGGAGTGACGCACGAGAGGGTGAGCAGAGTGCCGCCGACCACGCCGATGGAGCGCTTGAGCTTCTGGGGGCTGTCCGTGGCCTCGGCGAGGAGACCCGTCTCGACAGGGCGGAGCGTGTCGGTCATACGGCGGAATCCGATCGACTCGTGTCGTGCGTGAGGGTGGGGGGTTCGGGAGCGCTATCGCCTCCGGCGGATCGTCGTCGTACGGTCGTCTTCGTCCGCTCCCGGCGCCCATAGGGAACCCCGACGAAAACCACCACGTCAATGGCTGTTTACCTTCGGAATCCGCACCGCGGAAGCGTGCCGTCGGGGATCAGATTCGCAGGCGACAAGGCTCTATAGGTGCATCCACCAAGCCTGTACAGGATCTGACCTTGCTTTCTAAGGCAATCCCCCGTTCACCCCTTCGTCACCCGTTTCCTCCACATGAACGGGAACCGCAGCCGACGTTTCAAAAAAATGTCAGGCCGTCCGGAATCCGGACGGCCTGACACGGGGAGAGCGGCGGCGCTACGTCACGCTCAGTGGTTGCGCGGGAACCCGAGGTCGACGCCGGTGGGGGCGTCGGCCGGGTCGGGCCAGCGGGTGGTGATCACCTTTCCGCGGGTGTAGAAGTGCGTGCCGTCGTTGCCGTAGATGTGGTGGTCGCCGAACAGCGAGTCCTTCCAGCCGCCGAAGGAGTGGTAGCCCACCGGCACCGGGATCGGCACGTTGACGCCGACCATGCCGGCCTCGACCTCCAGCTGGAAGCGGCGGGCGGCGCCGCCGTCCCGCGTGAAGATCGCGGTGCCGTTGCCGAACGGCGAGGCGTTCATGAGGGCGACGCCTTCGTCGTAGGTATCCACGCGCAGCACGCACAGCACCGGGCCGAAGATCTCGTCCTGGTACGCCTTGGCGGTCGTCGGCACCTTGTCCAGCAGGGAGATGCCGATCCAGTGGCCGTCCTCGTACCCCTCGACCGTGAAGCCGGTGCCGTCCAGGACCACCTCGGCGCCCTCGGCGGCGGCGCCGGCGACATAGGAGGCCACCTTGTCGCGGTGGGCGGCGGTGATCAGCGGGCCCATCTCGGAGGCGGGGTCGCTGCCCGGACCGATCTTGATCTTCTCGGCGCGCTCGCGGATCTTCGCCACCAGCTCGTCGCCGATGGAGCCGACCGCGACGACCGCGGAGATCGCCATGCAGCGCTCGCCGGCCGAGCCGTAGGCAGCGGAGACGGCCGCGTCGGCCGCCGCGTCCAGGTCGGCGTCCGGCAGCACCAGCATGTGGTTCTTGGCGCCGCCCAGGGCCTGCACGCGCTTGCCGTGGGCGGAGGCGGTGGCGTGGATGTAGCGGGCGATCGGGGTGGAGCCGACGAAGGAGACGGCCTGCACGTCCGGGTGCTCCAGCAGCCGGTCCACCGCCACCTTGTCGCCGTGCACCACGTTGAACACGCCGTCCGGGAGCCCGGCCTCGGCCAGCAGCTCCGCGATGCGGATGGAGGCCGAGGGGTCCTTCTCGCTCGGCTTGAGCACGAAGGTGTTCCCGGTCGCGATGGCGAGCGGGAACATCCACATCGGGACCATCGCCGGGAAGTTGAACGGCGTGATGCCCGCGACCACACCGAGCGGCTGGCGGATCGAGGCCACGTCCACGCGGTTCGCGACCTGGGTGGACAGCTCGCCCTTGAGCTGCACGCTGATGCCGCAGGCCAGGTCCACGATCTCCAGGCCGCGGGCGACCTCGCCGAGCGCGTCGGAGTGCACCTTGCCGTGCTCGGCGGTGATCAGCTCGGCGATCTCGTCGCGGTGCGCGTCCAGCAGCGCCCGGAACGCGAAGAGGATCGTGGTGCGCTGGGCGAGCGAGGACTGGCCCCAGGTCGCGAAGGCGTCCTTGGCGGCCGCGACCGCGGCGTCCACTTCCGCCACCGAGGCGAACGCGACCTTGGTGGTGACCGCGCCGGTCGCCGGGTCGGTGACCGGCCCGTACGTGCCCGACGCGCCTTCGGCGGTCTTCCCGCCGATCCAGTGGTTGACGATCTTCGTCATGCCCAGAGACTCCTTACTCACAGATGGCGGCGTCGGGTCGAGACGTGCCGTTCGTACTGCTCGCGTGCCGTGACCGCGGGTGTCCGGGTCGCGGTCGCGGCCACGGGGACATCCCACCAGGCCTGCGCCTCGGGCGCGCCCGACACAGTGTCGGACGTTTCGGTCTCGACGTAGACACATGTGGCAGTGTCGGCGGTCCGCGCCTTTGCGAGCGCCGCGCGCAGCTCGCCGGCGTTCCCCGCCCGCAGTACCCGCATCCCCAGGCTGGCCGCGTTGGCCGCGAGATCGACGGGCAGCGGGGCGCCCGTGTACGTCCCTTCCTCCGTCCTGAACCGGTAGGCGGTGCCGAACCCCTCGCCGCCCACCGCCGCCGAGAGGCCCCCGATGGACGCGTACCCGTGGTTCTGCACCAGCAGCACTTTGATCGCGATGCCCTCCTGGACGGCGGTCACGATCTCGGTCGGCATCATCAGATACGTGCCGTCGCCGACCAGCGCCCAGACGTTCCGCTCCGGCGCCGCCAGCTTCACGCCGAGCGCGGCCGGGATCTCGTAGCCCATGCAGGAGTAGCCGTACTCCACGTGGTACTGGTCGCGGGAGCGCACCCGCCACAGCTTGTGCAGCTCGCCGGGGAGCGAACCGGCCGCGTTGATCACGATGTCGGACTCGTCCACCAGGGCGTCGAGCGCGCCGAGGACCTGCGCCTGTGTCGGCCGCGCGGCCGGGTCGGGGCTCGCGAAGCAGGCGTCGACACGCCGCTCCCAGCGCTCCTTGCCCGCCGTGTACTCCTGCGCGTACGCGCCGTCCACCCGGTGCGGCGCCAGCGCCTCGCTCAGCTCCTCCAGGCCGGTGCGGGCATCGGCGACCAGGGGCAGCGCGGCCAGTTTGTGGGCGTCGTGGGACGCGATGTTGAGCTGCACGAAGCGGACGTCCGGGTGCTGGAAGAGGGTGCCGGAGGCGGTGGTGAAGTCGGTGAAGCGGGTGCCGACGCCGATCACCAGGTCCGCGGTGCGCGCCAGGTCGTCGGCGGTCGCGGTGCCGGTGTGGCCGATCCCGCCGACGTCCTGCGGATGGTCGTACCGCAGCGCGCCCTTGCCCGCCTGGGTGCACGCGACGGGGATGCCGGTCGCCCCGGCGAACGCGGCGAGGGCCGCCTCGGCGCGGCTGTGGCGCACCCCGCCGCCCGCGACGAGGAGGGGGCGGCGCGCGGCCCGCACGGCCTGGACCGCGCGGGCCAGTTCGGCGGGGTCGGGGGCCGGCCGTCGTACGGTCCACACCCGCTCGGCGAAGAACTCCTCGGGCCAGTCGTACGCCTCCGCCTGCACGTCCTGCGGCAGGGCGAGGGTGACCGCGCCGGTCTCCACGGGGTCGGTGAGCACCCGCATGGCCGCGAGCGCGCTCGGGACGAGCTGCTCGGGGCGGGTGATCCGGTCGAAGTAGCGGGAGACCGGGCGCAGCGTGTCGTTGACCGAGACGTCGCCCGCGTACGGCACCTCCAGCTGCTGCAGGACCGGGTCGGCGGGGCGGGTGGCGAAGACGTCGCCGGGCAGCAGCAGGACGGGGAGGTGGTTGACGGTGGCGAGGGCGGCGCCGGTGACGAGATTGGTGGCGCCGGGGCCGATCGAGGTCGTCACCGCGTGGGTGGCGAGGCGGCCCGACTGGCGGGCGTAGCCGACGGCCGCGTGCACCATGGCCTGCTCGTTGCGACCCTGGTGGTACGGCATCACGTCCGCGTACTCGACCAGCGCCTGCCCGATGCCCGCCACGTTCCCGTGGCCGAAGATGCCCCAGGTGGCGCCGATCAACCGGCGCCGCCCGCCGTCGCGTTCGGCGTACTGGGCGGTGAGGAAGCGGATGAGCGCCTGGGCGACGGTGAGCCGGATCGTCATCGGTAGCCCCCGGTGGTCCCGGTGTGGTCGGGGTGGAAGCGGATCCGCCACTCCCTGCTCTCGCCGGGCCCGGCCATGACGTTCAGGTAGTACATGGCGTGTCCCGGCTGGGCGATGGAGGGGCCGTGCCAGCCGTCGGGGACGAGGACGGCGTCGCCGGAGCGGACCTCGGCGAGCACGTCGGCGCCGCCCGGCCGGGAGGGGAACACCCGCTGGTAGCCGAGGCCGCCGGGCCCCTCGATCTCGAAGTAGTAGATCTCCTCCAGCTCGCACTCCTCGCCCGGCCGGTGCTCGTCGTGCTTGTGCGGCGGGTACGAGGACCAGTTGCCGCCGGGGGTGAGGACCTCGACGGCGATCAGCCGGTCGCACTCGAACGCGTCCGCGGCGGCGAAGTTGCGCACCTGACGGGCGCAGACGCCGCTGCCGCGCCGCTCGACGGGGACCTCCGGCGCGGGGCCGTAGCGGGCGGGGAGTCGTCGCTCGCACTTCGCTCCTGCCAGGGCGAAGCGGCCTCCCGCGCCGGAGGCGATCTGGACCCGGGCCGCTCGGGGCGCGTACGCGAAGTCGGAGGCCCCCGCGAACACGCTGTCCCGACCCAGGAGTTGGAACTCGCTTTCCTCGATTCGAACGGTACATCCGCCTTCCAGCGGAAGCACGATCCACTCACTGTTCCCGGTGCTGAACGTATGGTTGCCATCCGGGGACAACTCGACGATACGCAGCGCGCCGTACGTCCATCCGGCGCGCTCCGGGCCGATGTCGAGGGCGTACTCGGCGCTCGCGGTGGTGCCCCGCGGCAGATACAGGTCGGTGCTGGTCATGCGGCCCCTCGCAGCAGTGCGGTGGCGGTGTCGACGGCGGCGGCCACATCGCCGTCCGCCGGGTACAGCAGCGAACGGCCGGCCACCAGGCCGCGCACGGTGGGCAGGTGGAGCGCGGCGCGCCACTTCTCGTGGGCGGCGCGGCGGCCGGCGGGCGCGTCGCCCGTGTCGCCGCCGAGCAGTACGGCCGGGAGGGTGGAGGCGGCCATGACGCGGGCCATGTCCCGCGGGTCCTCGGTCACCGGGACCTTCAGCCAGGTGTAGGCCGAACTGCCGCCCAGGCCCGAGGCGATGGCGAGGGAGCGGGTGACGGCCCCGGCGGAGAGGTCGTCGACGAGGGCGCCCTCGGGGGTGCGGCGGCTGATGAAGGGTTCCACGAAGACCGGGAGCCGGCGCTCGGCCATGGCGTCGACGGCGCGGGCGGCGGACTCCAGGGTGGTCAGGGAGCCGGGGTCGGTGTAGTCGAGGCGCAGCAGCAGCTTGCCCGCGTCGAAGCGGAGGCGGTCGATGTCCTCGGGGCGGTACCCGGTGAACCGGTCGTCCAGTTCGAAGCGCGCGCCGCGCAGCCCGCCGCGGTTCATCGAGCCCATGACGACCTTGTCCTCCAGCGCGCCGAGCAGCAGCAGGTCGTCCAGGATGTCGGCGGTGCCGAGGACGCCGTCGACGCCGGGCCGCGACAGCGCGAGGCAGAGGCGGCCGAGCAGGTCGGCGCGGTCGGCCATGGCGAATTCCCGGCCGCCGACGCGGAGGGCGCCGCGGGCGGGGTGGTCGGCGGCGACGATCAGCAGCCGGCCGGTGTCGTCCAGCAGCGGTCGGCGCCGGCGACGGGCGGCGGCCTCGGCGATGGCTTCGGGGTTCCGGGCCCGGATGCGGGCCAGATCGGCGACATCGGGGGCGAGCCGGGGGCGGGGGCGGGGGCGGGCAGGGATGCGGTCCAGGCCGTCGGTTCGGCCCGTGTCGTCGGTGTGTCCCGCCGGACCGTCCGCGCTCACCGTACGGCTCCGGCGGCGAGGGCGGCGGCCACCTCGGCCGGGGTGGGCATCGCGGTAGAGCACTCCAGGCGCGAGGCGACGATGGCGCCGGCCGCGTTGGCACCGCGCAGGGTGGTCTCCAGGTCCCAGCCGGCCAGCAGGCCGTGGCACAGCCAGCCGCCGAACGCGTCTCCGGCGCCGAGCCCGTTGAGGACGGTGACGGGCAGCGGGGGCACCTCGACCGCCGCGCCGTCCGCGCCGACGGCCAGCACCCCCTCGGGCCCCCGTTTCACCACGGCGAGCCGGACCCCCGCGTCCAGCAACGCCCATGCGGCGGCGCGGGGTTCACGGGTGCCGGTGGCGATCTCCACCTCGTCCAGGTTGCCGACCGCGACGGAGACGTGCCGCAGCGCCTCGGCGTAGCAGGAGCGGGCCGCCTCGGGGTCGCGCCAGAACATCGGCCGCCAGTCGAGGTCGAAGACGGTGGTACCGGCCCGGTCCCGGTGGGCGAGGGCGGCGAGCGTGGCCGTGCGGCTGGGCTCCTCGCTGAGCCCGGTGCCGGTCATCCAGAAGATCCGGGCGGCGGCGATGGCGTCGAGATCCAGCTCGCCGGCCTCGATCTCCAGGTCGGGGGCCTTGGGCTGCCGGTAGAAGTACAGCGGGAAGTCGTCCGGCGGGAAGATCTCGCAGAAGGTGACGGGGGTGGGGAGGCCGGGCACGGGGGTGACCCAGCGGTCGTCGACGCCGAGGGCGCGCAGTGCGTCGTGCAGATAGGCGCCGAAGGGATCGTCACCGGTACGGGTGATCACGGCGGCGGTCCGTCCCAGCCGCGCCGCCGCCACCGCGACGTTGGTCGCCGAGCCGCCGAGGAACTTGCCGAAGGACGTCACCTGCGCGAGCGGGACCCCGGCCTGGAGCGGATACAGGTCCACTCCGATCCGGCCCATGGTGATCAGGTCGTACGCCATCGGCTCCCCTTCGTCCCGGCTCCCCCGGCTTTCTATTCCTGCCCGCGGAGCGCTGTCAATGCTTTGTCCGGACATTCGGACGACGGGGAGTGCCGGGTACGTTCCCCGTTCCGGGGCCGGCTACGCCCGCTCCCGCGCCCCGCTTTGCGGCAGCCTTGTCACGAATACCCCTCTTCCGTCACACATGTCGCGCCTACGCGGGCGCTGCGTCACACCCGGTCGACAGGGGCTGACCGTTGGTCACGGTGCGTCGTTGTCCGGGCGCAGGCTTGGTGATCGCCAGCGCAGCACCCGGTTCCCCCGACGGCCGTCCCCGGCCGCCCCCGCGGTGCGCGCGGGGAGGTGCAGCTCATGACCGACCGCAGGCTCTGGTCCTACAAGGAGATCGCGGCGCACATCAAGGTGCAGCCGGACACCGTGCGCTCGTACCGCAAACACGGGCTGCTGCCCCCGCCGGACCAGGTGGAGGGCGGCAAGCCCTACTGGTACGCGGACACCGTGCGCGCCTGGGTCGCCTCCCGGCCGAGCAACCGCGGCCGCCGGGCCGACTGAACGCCCCCTGCCCGCAAGGGACTCACGACCACGGCTCGATGACCGTCACCCCGGCCCCCGGCGCCCGGCCCATCCGGGCGAGGGCCGCCGGGGCCGCGTCGAGCGGGACGGTGGAGGTCACCAGGAGGTCCGGGCGCAGCGCGCCGGAGCGGACCAGCTCCAGCATGCCGGGGTAGGAGTGGGCGGCCATGCCGTGGCTGCCGAGCAGTTCCAGTTCCAGCGCGATCGCGCGGGCCATCGGCACCGGGGTGGTGCCGTCGGCCGAGGGCAGCAGTCCGACCTGGACGTGCCGGCCGCGGCGGCGCAGGGAGCCCACGGAGGCGGCGCAGGTGGCGGGCGAGCCGAGGGCGTCCAGGGACAGGTGGGCGCCGCCACCGGTCAGCTCCCGTACCGCCGCGGCCGTGTCGGGCACCGTGTGCGCGTCCAGGCAGTGCGCCGCGCCGAACGTCCGGGCCAGCTCCAGCGCTCCGGGCGCGATGTCGACGGCGACCACCCGCGCCCCGGCCGCCGCCGCGATCATCACGGCGGACAGACCGACCCCGCCGCAGCCGTGCACCGCGACCCACTGGCCGGGCGCGGCCCGTCCCTGCTGCACCACGGCGCGGAAAGCGGTGGCGAAGCGGCAGCCGAGGCCCGCGGCGGTGGCGGGCGCCATGCCGTCCGGGATCGCCACGAGGTTGACGTCGGCGTGGTCGAGGGCGACGTACTCGGCGAAGGAGCCCCAGTGGGTGAAGCCGGGCTGGGTCTGCCGCTCGCACACCTGCTGCTCGCCCGCCGCGCAGGCCGGGCAGGTGCCGCAGGCGCAGACGAACGGCACGGTGACCCGGTCGCCGGGCCGCCGGCCGGTCACCCGGCTGCCCACCGCCTCGACCACACCGGCCAGCTCGTGTCCGGGCACATGCGGCAGCACGATGTCCGGGTCGTGGCCCATCCAGCCGTGCCAGTCGCTGCGGCACAGCCCGGTCGCCTCGACCCGCACCACGACCCCGTGTTCCGCGGGCACCGGATCGGGCACCTCCCGCACCTCGGCCGGCTTCCCGAACTCCTCGAACACCACGGCTCGCATACGGCCCACCCTTTCACGCCGGCGCGCACCCGCGGGCCGTCACGCATACGGCGCAGCCGAACGGCGACGGTTCGGGAGATCTGCCTAAGGTGCGAGGGATTCGTCCGTGAACGCGCTCGGTGCGTCACTCGACGCACCGCCCCGGTGACCCGCCTCTGCCCCAGCCCGAGGGGACGACCCACGTGAGCCACCCCCCGCCGCCCGGCACGCCCAGGGCCCGCATCCCCCATCCGCAGCAGCCCCCGCCCCCGTACCCGCGCATCGGCGCGGGCCTGTGGCGGCGCTGCCTGGTCGGCGGGCTCGCGGTGTGGGGGCCGGCCGCGGGGCTGGCCCTCGCGACCCGGAGCACGGCGGCGCTCGTGACACCCGCCCTGCTGGGCACCTTCCTGCTGCCGGTGGTCCTCGTGCTGTGGGCGTACGAGCGGGGCGCCCGCGACCTCGGGGTCAGCGCGGTCCTCGGCTGCTTCCTGGCGGGCGGGGCGCTCGGCGTGCTCGGCGCCTCGCTCGCGGCCTCGTCCGCGCCGCACCCCTCCCTGAACCGGTACCTGACCGTCGCCCTGGCCGAGGAGGCGGCCAAGCTGGGGGCGCTGGTGTTCGCGCTGCGCCGGCAGCCGGCCGTCCGCGGCATGCGGGCCGGGCTGATCCTGGGCGCCGCCGTCGGCGTCGGCTTCGCGGCGCTGGAGAGCGCCGGACACGCCCTCGACGCCGCCCTGTGGGCCCCGGACCCCTGGGGACAGCTGGAGACGGAGCTGGTGCGCGGGCTGCTCGCGCCGCTCGGGCAGGGGGCCTGGACCGCGGCCGCGGGCGGTGTGCTGCTGGCGCTGCGCCGCCCCGACGGCCGCTTCCGGTACGCCCCGCCGGTGGTCGCCGCCTGCATGGGCGCCGCCCTGCTGCACGCCCTGGCGGACGCGGCGCGCGGCCTCGCGCCCTGGCTGGTCGTACGGCTCACCGGCCGGGGCGTGGAGAGCGGGTTGTTCGCACCGGGGTACCCGCCGCAGCCGAGCGCCGCCCAGCAGCACCTGCTCACCCTGGTCTCGGCCCTGGGGCCGGCCCTGGTCGCGCTGGCCGCGCTCGCCTGGGCGCTGTCACTCGCCCGGCGGAATCCCTCGTACCCCCCTTGGAGAAATACCCCCTAGGGGTATACTCTGCGGATGGTGGGGAAACCATCGGAACAACACCGGCCGACCCCACCGGCCCCATGCGCCACGACGAGGAGAACGACATGAGCGCCCAGACCGACACCCCGGCCTCCGTCACCACCGTCTACAAGGTGACCGGCATGAGCTGCGGACACTGCGAGGGATCCGTCTCCGGCGAGATCTCCCAGCTTCCCGGCGTCACGTCGGTGAAGGCCGTCGCGTCGAGCGGCGAGGTGACCGTCGTCTCCGCCGCCCCGCTGGACGACGAGGCCGTCCGCGCCGCCGTGGACGAGGCCGGCTTCGAGCTGGCCGGCAAGGCCTGAGCACCGCCCTTCCACAGTCCCGACCGGCCGCGCCGACCAGCTGATACTGGCTCCGCGCGGTCCGGTCCGATGTCTGGAGTCCGGACATGACCAGCACCATCGCAGAGCAAGCGGACACCGCGATAACCCCCGGCGCGGCACCCTCCGGTACGGCGTCCTCCGGTACGGCGTCCGAGGTCGAACTGCTCATCGGCGGGATGACCTGCGCCTCCTGCGCGGCACGCGTGGAGAAGAAGCTCAACCGGATGGACGGCGTCAGCGCCACCGTCAACTTCGCCACCGAGAAGGCGAAGGTCAGCTACGGCGCGGGCGTCGAGGTCGCCGACCTGATCGCCACCGTCGTCAAGACCGGGTACACCGCCGAGGAGCCCGCCCCGCCGCGGCCCGAACCCGAGGCCGCGGCCCCGCAGTCCGCCGAGCGGGACCCCGAACTCGGCGCGTTGCGCCACCGGCTGCTCGTCTCCGCGCTGCTCGCGCTGCCCGTCGTCCTGCTCGCGATGATCCCGGCCCTCCAGTTCGACAACTGGCAGTGGCTCTCCCTCACCCTCGCCGCGCCCGTCGTCGTCTGGGGCGGCGCGCCCTTCCACCGCGCCGCCTGGACCAACGCCCGGCACGGCGCGGCCACCATGGACACCCTGGTCTCGGTCGGCACGCTGGCCGCGTTCGGCTGGTCGCTGTGGGCGCTGTTCCTCGGCCGCGCCGGGACGGCTGGCATGCACGACGAGTTCCGCCTCACCGTCTCCCGGACGGACGGCGCCTCCACGATCTACCTGGAGGTCGCCTCCGGTGTCATCGCGCTGATCCTGCTCGGCCGCTACCTGGAGGCCCGCTCCAAGCGCCGCGCCGGTGCCGCCCTGAGGGCGCTGCTGGAGCTGGGCGCGAAGGACGTGGCGGTGCTGCGGGGCAGCGGCGAGGTGCGGGTGCCGGTCTCCTCGCTCGCGGTCGGCGACCGGTTCGTCGTACGGCCCGGCGAGAAGATCGCCACCGACGGCACCGTGGTCGAGGGCGTCTCCGCCGTCGACGCGTCCATGCTGACCGGCGAGTCGGTGCCGGTGGACGTCGGCCCCGGCGACCGGGTCACCGGCGCCACGGTCAACGCGGGCGGCCGGCTGGTGGTCGAGGCCACCCGTGTCGGCGCCGACACCCAGCTCGCCCGGATGGCCCGGCTGGTGGAGGACGCGCAGAACGGCAAGGCCGAGGTGCAGCGGCTCGCCGACCGCGTCTCCGCGGTGTTCGTGCCCGTGGTCGTCCTGATCGCGCTCGCCACCTTCGGGGTCTGGCTCGGCGTCACCGGGGACGCGGTCTCCGCGTTCACCGCCGCCGTCGCCGTCCTGATCATCGCCTGCCCCTGCGCGCTGGGCCTGGCCACGCCGACCGCGCTGATGGTCGGCACCGGGCGCGGCGCCCAGCTCGGCATCCTGATCAAGGGCCCCGAGGTCCTGGAGTCCACCCGGCGCGTCGACACCGTCGTCCTGGACAAGACCGGCACCGTCACCACCGGCCGGATGACCCTCCAGACGGTGTACGCCGCCGCCGGCGAGGACGAGACGGAACTGCTGCGCCTCGCCGGCGCCCTGGAGCACGCCTCCGAGCACCCCATCGCCCGCGCCATCGCGGCCGGCGCCGAGGAACGCTTGAGGGGGGCGGACGCGCAGCGCTCTTCGGCTAGGGCGGCGGCGGACGACGGACGGGCGCTCCCGGCGGTCGAGCACTTCGAGAACGTTCCCGGACGGGGCGTGCGCGGGCGCGTGGACGGCCGTGAGGTGGCCGTGGGGCGCCTGTACGACGAGGTTCCCGAGGAGCTGGCCCGCGCGGTGGCCGAGGCCGAGCGGGAGGGCCGTACGGCCGTCCTGGCGGGCTGGGACGGACGGGCCCGCGGAGTCCTCGCGGTCGCCGACACGATCAAGGAGACCAGCGCCGAGGCGATCCGCGAGCTGCGCGCCCTCGGCCTGACGCCGGTGCTGCTCACCGGGGACAACCGGACGGCCGCGGAGTCGGTCGCCAGGGCCGTCGGCATCGACGCCGGGCAGGTGTACGCGCAGGTACTGCCCGAGGACAAGGTGGACGTAGTACGGCGCCTGAAGGCCGGGGGCCGCGTGGTGGCCATGGTCGGCGACGGCGTCAACGACGCGGCCGCCCTCGCCGCCGCCGACCTGGGCCTGGCGATGGGCACCGGCACCGACGCGGCGATCGAGGCGGGCGACCTGACGCTGGTCCGCGGTGATCTGCGGACGGCGGCCGACGCGATCCGGCTGTCCCGCCGGACGCTGGCCACCATCAAGGGCAACCTCGTCTGGGCGTTCGGTTACAACGTGGCCGCGCTGCCGCTGGCCGCCGCGGGGCTGCTGAACCCGATGATCGCGGGCGCCGCGATGGCGTTCTCCTCGGTGTTCGTGGTCACCAACAGCCTGCGGCTGCGCCGGTTCCGGTGAGCAGACGCTCGAAGCCGGTACCGGAGTCCCTCTAGAGACGGACGCGAGCCTCCCATAAACTCTTCACAAGGCTCGCGCATCATCCTTACGCTCGGGTCCCGATCCACGGATCGGGGCTCTTGCGCATCAAAGGGACATATGCAAGAGACGCAGATCACAGTGCTGTGAACGTAACCATCGAAGGGGTTCGAAGGTCTAAGTTGGCGATGTCGGATCGGCGTCTTGGGGGGCGCTGTTCCGGCGTCTGGGGATGTCTTGGGGGACGTCCCCGGAGATGCGTTGCCGGGGCACGTACATCGGGAAGCTTTGAGCGGCCCTCCCGGCGTGCTTGTCCCGGCAGACCGCAATCGACAGCGATTCAGGCGCTGTCCTCTCCGAGCGCCCGGCCCGGATCCCGTGGGGGGAATCCGCACCGGGACATGGGAAGGCGCCCTGGTCGTCGGCCCGTGGGGGGACCGGCGGCTCAGGGCGCCTTCTTCTTATGCCTGCGTCGGGCTCAGCGCGCCTCGACCGGCACGAAGTCGCGCTCGACCACGCCCGTGTAGATCTGGCGCGGGCGGCCGATGCGGGAACCCGGCTCCTTGATCATCTCGGTCCACTGGGCGATCCAGCCCGGCAGGCGGCCGAGGGAGAACAGCACGGTGAACATCTCGGCCGGGAAGCCCATGGCCCGGTAGATCAGACCGGTGTAGAAGTCCACGTTCGGGTAGAGGCTGCGCGAGACGAAGTAGTCGTCGGAGAGCGCGTGCTCCTCCAGCTTGAGCGCGATGTCCAGCAGCTCGTCGGACTTGCCGAGGGCCGACAGGACGTCGTGCGCGGCGGCCTTGATGATCTTGGCGCGCGGGTCGAAGTTCTTGTAGACCCGGTGGCCGAAGCCCATCAGGCGGACGCCGTCCTCCTTGTTCTTCACCTTGCGGATGAAGGTGTCGACGTCGGAGCCCGAGTCGCGGATGCCCTCCAGCATCTCCAGGACGGACTGGTTGGCGCCGCCGTGCAGCGGGCCCCACAGCGCGTTGATGCCGGCCGAGATCGACGCGAACATGTTGGCCTGCGAGGAGCCGACGAGGCGGACCGTGGAGGTCGAACAGTTCTGCTCGTGGTCGGCGTGCAGGATCAGCAGCTTGTCCAGCGCGGAGACGACGACCGGGTCCAGCTCGTACTCGTCGGCGGGGACCGAGAAGGTCATGCGCAGGAAGTTCTCGACGTAGCCGAGGTCGTTGCGCGGGTAGACGAACGGGTGGCCGATCGACTTCTTGTACGCGTACGCCGCGATCGTCGGCAGCTTGGCGAGCAGCCGGATCGTGGAGAGGTTGCGCTGCTTCTCGTCGAACGGGTTGTGGCTGTCCTGGTAGAAGGTGGACAGCGCCGAGACGACCGAGGACAGCATGGCCATCGGGTGGGCGTCGCGCGGGAAGCCCTTGTAGAAGTTCTTGACGTCCTCGTGCAGCAGGGTGTGCCGCGTGATCTCGCCCTTGAACGCGGTCAGCTCGTCGACGGTGGGCAGCTCGCCGTTGATCAGCAGGTACGCCACCTCGAGGAAGGTGGAGCGCTCGGCCAGCTGCTCGATGGGATAGCCGCGGTAGCGGAGGATGCCCGCCTCGCCGTCGAGGTAGGTGATCGCGGATTTATAGGCGGCCGTGTTGCCGTACCCGCTGTCGAGGGTCACCAGCCCGGTCTGGGCGCGCAGCTTCCCGATGTCGAAGCCCTTGTCGCCGACGGTGCTGTCGACCACCGGGTAGGTGTACTCGCCGTCGCCGTACCGCAGTACTACAGAGTTGTCGCTCACGTCTTCCCTCACCGACGTAGTGCCTCATCTTCGAGGTGCCCTGACTGTCTCTACCATCCCCCATTTGGCTCAGGAGAGTGCACTCGGGGTCGACCATTGGGCCTATTGACGGCACTCAGTGCCGTCAGCCTGCCCATCCTGCCCCCTCGAAGGGCCTTCTGGAAGTGCTCTGTGACCTTCACGACTCATTTGATCGATCATTTTTGCCGGTGAGCCGGAAGTCCAGGGCCGTACACCGCCGTCCGGCCGACACCGTGCGCACCGCCTGGCCGATCGCGCGGCGCGAACCGACCAGGACGACCAGCTTCTTGGCCCGCGTCACGGCCGTGTAGAGCAGGTTCCGCTGGAGCATCATCCATGCTCCCGTGGTGACGGGAATCACCACGGCGGGATATTCACTTCCCTGCGAGCGGTGGATGGTCACGGCGTACGCGTGGGCCAGTTCGTCCAGTTCGTCGTATTCATACGGGACCTCCTCGTCCTCGTCCGTGAGGACGGTCAGCCGCTGGTCGACCGGATCGAGCGCGGTGACGACGCCCACGGTGCCGTTGAAGACCCCGTTCTTCCCCTTCTCGTAATTGTTGCGAATCTGGGTCACCTTGTCGCCGACCCGGAAGACCCGCCCGCCGAACCGCTTCTCCGGCACATCGGGCCGGGCCGGTGTGATGGCCTGCTGGAGCAGCCCGTTGAGCGCCCCCGCGCCGGCCGGGCCCCGGTGCATCGGCGCGAGCACCTGCACATCGCGCCGGGGATCGAGCCCGAACCGGGCGGGAATCCGGCGCGCCGCCACGTCCACGGTGAGCCGTCCGGCCTCCTCCGTGTCGTCCTCCACGAAGAGGAAGAAGTCCTTGAGCCCGTCGGTGAGGGGGTGCCGGCCCGCGTTGATCCGGTGCGCGTTGGTGACCACGCCGGACTGCTGGGCCTGCCGGAAGACGCGGGTGAGGCGGACGGCGGGGACCGGGCTGCCCGGCGCGAGCAGGTCGCGCAGGACCTCGCCGGCGCCGACGCTGGGCAACTGGTCGACGTCCCCGACGAAGAGGAGGTGCGCTCCGGGCGGTACGGCCTTCACCAGCTTGTTGGCGAGGAGGAGGTCCAGCATGGACGCCTCGTCCACGACCACCAGGTCGGCGTCCAGGGGCCGTTCCCGGTCGTAGGCCGCGTCTCCGCCGGGCTTCAGCTCCAGCAGCCGGTGCACGGTGGACGCGTCGGCCCCGGTCAGCTCGGCGAGCCGCTTGGCGGCACGGCCGGTGGGCGCGGCGAGCAGCACCTTGGCCCGCCGGGCGCGGGCCAGCTCCACGACGGAGCGGACCGTGAAGGACTTGCCGCAGCCGGGGCCGCCGGTGAGTACGGCGACCTTCTGCGTGAGCGCGAGCCGGACGGCGGCCTCCTGCTCGGGCGCGAGGTCGGCGCCGGTGCGGTGGCGGAGCCAGCCGAGGGCCTTGCCCCAGTCCACGTCCTGGAAGCCGGGCATGCGGTCCTCGCCGGTGCGCAGGAGGCGCAGGAGCTGGGCGGCCAGGGACAGTTCGGCGCGGTGGAAGGGGACGAGGTAGACGGCGGTGACGGGCTCGCCCCCATCGGGTCCGGGCACCTTCTCCCGTACGACACCGGGGTCGCCGCCCTCCTCCGGCTCCCGTGCCAGCTCGCCGAGGCACTCGATGACGAGACCGGTGTCGACCTGGAGCAGCTTCACCGCGTCGGCGATGAGGCGTTCTTCCGGCAGGTAGCAGTTGCCCTGGTCGGCGGACTGGGAGAGGGCGTACTGGAGGCCGGCCTTGACGCGCTCGGGGCTGTCGTGCGGGATGCCGACGGACTGGGCGATCTTGTCGGCGGTGAGGAAGCCGATGCCCCAGACGTCGGCGGCGAGCCGGTAGGGGTTCTTCCTGACGACATCGATCGACTGGTCGCCGTACTTCTTGTAGATCCGCACGGCGATGGAGGTGGAGACCTCGACGGTCTGGAGGAACAGCATGACCTCCTTGATCGCCTTCTGCTCCTCCCACGCCTCGGCGATCTTCTTGGTCCGCTTGGGCCCGAGCCCCGGCACCTCGATCAGCCGCTCGGGCTCCTCCTCGATGACGCGGAGGGTGTCGACGCCGAAGTGCCGGGTGATCCGGTCGGCGAAGACGGGCCCGATCCCCTTGACGAGTCCGGAGCCGAGGTAGCGCCGCATGCCCTGGACGGTCGCCGGGAGCACGGTGCTGTAGTTCTCCACCTGGAACTGCCTGCCGTGCTGCGGATGGCTCCCCCACCGCCCCTCCATCCGCAGGGACTCCCCGACCTGCGCCCCGAGGAGCGCCCCGACGACGGTGAGCAGCTCCCCGCCGCCCCTGCCGGTGTCCACCCGCGCGACGGTGTACCCGTTCTCCTCATTGGCGTACGTGATCCTCTCCAGCACCCCTTCGACCACGGTCGTCCGCCGCTCACCGGTGTGGTTCCCCGCCTGTTGCGCCATGGGACGACGGTAGCGGCGGGGGGTGACAGCGCGTGGGGGCGGTGCCGCCACCGGGATTGGCTTGGATGTCATTTTCTCCCGGCATATGCAACCTCTGTGGATCTCGCTCGTTGAGCACGTCGTACGACAGGAGGGAGGGTCGATGGTCGGCTCGTCACACGAGGCACTGCACCGGATCTTTCAGAAGGATCCCGCGGTGTTGACCAAGGCGTTGCAGCGAGTACTGCACGTGCCGTTTCCGGAGCCATACGGGAGATCGCCGCGCTGAATGTGGACCTCACCGAGATCGAACCGGTCGAGCGGCGCGTGGACACGCTGATGCGGGCGGAGACGGACGAGGGCACGTATCTGCTGGTGGTGGAGTCGCAGGGGAAGGTGGACGACCGGAAACGGGGCAGTTGGCCTTACTACCTCGCCTACTTGTACGAGAAGTACCGCTGCGAGCCGGTGCTGATCGTGATCACGCAGAGCAGTACGACCGCGAAGTGGGCCTCGCGGCCCATCCGGTTCGGCTTCCGGGACTGGCACTCCATGACGGTGCGGCCGCTGGTGCTGGGGCCGGACAACGTGCCGATGATCACCGACGAGCGCTGGGGCGAGCGCGATCCGTCCCTCGCGGTGCTCTCGGCGATGACACACGGACAGGGGCCCCAGGCTCCGGCCATACTGGAATCCCTGGTGGCCATCCTGAAGACCATCGACGCGGACACCGCCTCGGTCTACGCGCAGTTCGTCGACTCCTGCCTGACCAACCCCCAAGCGAAGCAGATGTGGAGGGACTTGATGACAACCGTCCAGTACTTCTGGCGCCATCCGCTGGCTGAACAGGTACGCGCGGAAGGCAGGGAAGAGGGGCGCATCCAGACATCCCAGGCGATGGTTCTTCGCCTTCTGGAATGGCGCCGCATCCCCGTCCCCGACACCGCCCGCGCACGCATCGAAGCCTGCACCGACCTCAGCCAACTGGAGACGTGGGCCGAACGAGCCGTACACGCGGCGAACGCCGACGAGTTGTTCACCGACGAGTGAACCGGCACTGGAAATAGGGGGTGGCCCAGTGGGACAGATCCACTACTTCTGGCGCCACCCCCTGGCCGAACAGGTACGCGAGGAAGGCCGAGAAGAGGCTCGCGCGAAGGCCAGGGAAGAGGGGCGCATCGAGGCTTCCCGGACGATGCTCCTTCACCTCCTCGAATGGCGCCGCATCCCCGTCCCGGACACCGCCCGCGCACGCATCGAAGCCTGCACCGACCTCAGCCAACTGGAGACGTGGGCCGAACGAGCCGTACACGCGGCGAACGCCGACGAATTGTTCACCGACGAGTGAACCGGCACTGGAAATAGGGGGTGGCCCAGTGGGACAGATCCACTACTTCTGGCGCCACCCCCTGGCCGAACAGGTAC
>NZ_JBVJUC010000002.1:93644-248862 GCF_055605065.1 Streptomyces sp. NPDC037203 | reverse complement strand
GTCGCGAGGAAGGCCGAGAAGAAGGCAGGGAAGAGGGGCGCATCCAGACATCCCAGGCGATGGTTCTTCGCCTTCTGGAATGGCGCCGCATCCCCGTCCCCGACACCGCCCGCGCACGCATCGAAGCCTGCACCGACCTCAGCCAACTGGAGACGTGGGCCGAACGAGCCGTACACGCGGCGGACGCCGGCGAATTGTTCGCCGGGGAATGAGCCCGCGTCCTCACGGCCGACGCCCGCCCCCGTCGGGCACGCCTCCCCGGTGATCGGCGCGCGCCGATCGCCGGTCACCGGTGATCTCCCGCCCGCCAGACGTCGCCTTCCGGCCCGGTAACGATTGAGTTTCGGCCACCGCCCACCCCCTTGCCACCCCTCATGTAATCGATTCCAATCGTTTCCGCGTCTCGATGTAATCGATTCCAAACGTCACGAGTTCACAAGGAGGTGGGCCGGAGGTGGCGAGTATCAAGGATGTCGCCGCGGTGGCGGGCGTGTCCGTTGCGACGGTTTCGCGGGTGCTGAACGCGCATCCGTCGGTCAGCGCGGACGCGCGGAGCCGGGTGCTGGCCGCCGTGGAGTCGCTGGGGTACCGGCCGAACGCCGTGGCGCGTTCGCTGCGGACCGATCAGACCCACACCCTGGGCCTCGTCATCAGCGACGTCCTGAATCCCTACTTCACCGAGCTGGCCCGCTCCGTGGAGGAAGAGGCCAGGTCGCTCGGGTACAGCGTGATCATCGGGAACGCGGACGAGCGGCCCGACCTGCAGGACCACCACGTACGGAACCTGCTGGACCGGCGGATCGACGGCCTGCTCGTGTCGCCGACCGACGGCGGGTCTCCGCTCATGCTGGACGCCGCCCGCGCCGGAACACCGATGGTGTTCGTGGACCGCTGGATCCCCGGCGTCGACGTCCCCGTCGTACGCGCCGACGGACGAGCCGCCGTACAGGACCTCGTGGCGCACCTCCACGCCCTCGGGCACCGGCGGGTCGCGATCATCGCGGGGCCCGCGGCCACCACCACCGGCAGCGAGCGCGTCGAGGCGTTCCGCGCCGCGCTGGCCGAGTACGGGCTCCCGCTCCCCGGCGTCTACATCGGCCAGGGCGACTTCCAGGCCGCCAGCGGGCGCCGGGTCACCGAGGGCTTCCTCGACCTTCCCGAACCGCCGGACGCCGTCTTCGCCGCGGACAACCTGATGGCGCTCGGCGCCCTGGACGCCGTCCGGGCGCGCGGGCTGCGGGTGCCGGACGACATCGCGCTCGCCGCGTTCGACGACATCCCCTGGTTCGTGCACACCGATCCCCCGGTCACCGCGATCGCCCAGCCCACCGGCGAGCTGGGCCGGGCCGCCGTACGCGCCCTGGTCGACCGGATCGAGGGGCGGCCGGCCACGTCCGTCACCCTCGCCGCCCGGCTGGTCGTACGCCGTTCCTGCGGTGAGACACCGGAGAAAGCCCGGATCGTCCCCACCCCGCCCCTCCCCCCAGTGCAAAGGAGCACGACGTGAGCAACCCGGACGAGTTGCTGCGCATCGAGGGCATACGCAAGACCTTTCCCGGCGTGGTCGCACTCGACGGTGTCGACTTCGACCTGCGCCGGGGCGAGGTGCATGTGCTGCTCGGAGAGAACGGCGCCGGCAAGAGCACGCTCATCAAGATGCTCTCCGGCGCCTATACGCCCGACTCCGGGCGGATCCTCGTCGGCGGGCAGGAGACGCGCATCCACGGTGCGCAGGACTCCGGGCGGCTCGGGATCGCCACCATCTACCAGGAGTTCAACCTGGTGCCGGACCTGACCGTCGCCGAGAACATCTTCCTCGGCCGGCAGCCGCGCCGCCTCGGGATGATCGACCGGAAGCGGATGGAGGCCGAGGCCGCGAAGCTCCTGGAGCGGGTCGGCGTGCGGGTCTCACCGCGGGCGCGGGTGCGGGAACTGGGTATCGCCCGGCTCCAGATGGTGGAGATCGCCAAGGCGCTGAGCCTGGACGCGCGCGTGCTCATCATGGACGAGCCGACCGCCGTGCTGACCTCGGAGGAGGTCGAGAAACTGTTCGCGATCGTGCGCCAGCTGCGGGCGGACGGGGTGGGCATCGTCTTCATCACGCACCATCTCGACGAGATCGCCGCCCTCGGTGACCGCGTCACCGTCATCCGGGACGGCAGGAGTGTGGGCCAGGTGCCCGCCACCACGCCCGAGGACGAACTCGTACGGCTCATGGTCGGGCGGTCGATCGAGCAGCAGTACCCGCGTCAACGCCCGGACAGGGGCGATGCGTTGCTCAGCGTCGAGGGGCTGACCCGCGACGGCGTCTTCCACGACGTGAGCTTCGAGGTGCACGCCGGTGAGGTCGTCGGCATCGCCGGTCTGGTGGGCGCCGGGCGCACCGAGGTCGTACGGGCCGTGTTCGGCGCGGACCCGTACGACGACGGGACCGTGAAGGTGGGTGGCACCGCGCTCAGGCGCTCCGACGTGAACGCCGCGATGGCGGCCGGGATCGGGCTGGTGCCCGAGGACCGCAAGGGGCAGGGCCTGGTGCTGGACGCCTCCGTCGAGGAGAACCTGGGCCTCGTCACCCTGCGCGCGGCGACCCGCGCCGGGCTGGTCGACCGCCGGGCGCAGCATGCCGCGGCCGAGCGGATCGCCGGTCAGCTGGGCGTGCGGATGGCCGGGCTCGGCCAGCATGTGCGCACGCTGTCCGGCGGCAACCAGCAGAAGGTCGTCATCGGCAAGTGGCTGCTGGCCGACACCAGGGTGCTGATCCTGGACGAGCCGACGCGCGGCATCGACGTCGGCGCCAAGGTCGAGATCTACCAGCTGATCAACGAGCTGACGGCCGCCGGTGCCGCCGTCCTGATGATCTCCAGTGATCTGCCCGAGGTGCTCGGCATGAGCGACCGGGTGCTGGTGATGGCCCAGGGCCGGATCGCCGGCGAACTCGCGGCCGGCGAGGCCACGCAGGACGCCGTGATGGCGCTCGCCGTGTCCAGCCCCACGACCGGCGACGCGAACGGCAACACGAACGACAACACCGCGAAGGAGGCCGACCGTGGCCAGTGACACGCTCAAGAGCACGAAGGGAGCGAGTGGCGCGCCGGGCGGCCTGCGCCGGCTGCTGCTCGACAACGGCGCGCTGACCGCGCTGATCGTCCTGGTCATCGCCCTGTCGGCGCTGTCCGGTGACTTCCTGACGACGGACAACCTGCTCAACATCGGTGTCCAGGCGGCCGTGACGGCGATCCTGGCCTTCGGTGTCACCTTCGTGATCGTGGCGGCGGGCATCGACCTGTCGGTCGGCTCGGTGGCCGCGCTGTCTGCGACGGTGCTGGCGTGGAGCGCCACCCAGCACGGGGTGCCGGTCGCGCTGGCCGTCGTCCTCGCGGTGGCCACGGGTGTGGCGGCCGGTCTGGTGAACGGTTTCCTCATCGCCTACGGCAAGCTGCCGCCGTTCATCGCGACGCTCGCGATGCTGTCGGTGGGGCGCGGTCTGTCGCTGGTGATCTCCGGCGGTGTGCCGATCCCGTTCCCGGCCTCGGTCTCGCACCTCGGTGACACGCTCGGCGACTGGCTGCCGGTGCCGGTCCTGGTCATGATCGTGATGGGGCTGCTGGCCGCGTTCGTGCTCGGCCGCACCTACATCGGCCGCTCGATGTACGCGATCGGCGGCAACGAGGAGGCCGCGCGCCTGTCGGGTCTGCGGGTGAAGAAGCAGAAGCTCGCTATCTACGCCCTGTCCGGTGTGTTCGCGGCGGTGGCGGGCATCGTGCTGGCCTCCCGGCTGTCCTCCGCGCAGCCGCAGGCCGCCGACGGCTACGAGCTGGACGCGATCGCGGCCGTCGTCATCGGCGGCGCCTCGCTCGCGGGCGGCACCGGCAAGGCGTCCGGCACCCTGGTCGGCGCGCTGATCCTCGCGGTGCTGCGCAACGGTCTGAACCTGCTGAACGTCTCCGCGTTCTGGCAGCAGGTCGTGATCGGTGTCGTGATCGCGCTGGCGGTGCTGCTCGACACGGTGCGCCGCAAGGCGGGTGCCACCCCGGTCACCAGCGGGGGCGGCGGCAACAAGGGCAGGCAGGCGGCAACGTACGGGCTCGCGGCCGTGGTGACGGTGGCGGTGGTCGGCGCGACCTCCTTCCTGCACAACGGCTCCTCGTCCTCGGACAAGCCGAAGATGGGTCTGTCGCTGTCCACCCTGAACAACCCGTTCTTCGTGCAGATCCGCTCCGGCGCCCAGGCCGAGGCGAAGAAGCTGGGCGTGGACCTGACGGTCACCGACGCGCAGAACGATGCCTCCCAGCAGGCCAACCAGCTTCAGAACTTCACCAGTTCGAGCCTCGACGCGATCATCGTCAACCCGGTCGACTCGGACGCGGCGAGCAACTCGGTCAAGGCCGCCGACAAGGCGAAGATCCCGGTGATCGCGGTGGACCGCGGGGTGAACAAGGCCACCGTGGACGCCCTGGTGGCCTCGGACAACATCGCCGGCGGCGAGCAGGCGGCCAGGACGATCGCCGAGAAGCTGGGCGGCAAGGGCAAGATCGTGATCCTCCAGGGTCAGGCGGGCACCTCGGCGGCGCGGGAGCGTGCGCAGGGCTTCGCCAACGGTCTGAAGGCGTACCCCGGCATCAAGGTGGTCGCGCAGCAGCCCGCCGACTTCGACCGCACCAAGGGACTCGACGTGATGTCGAACCTGCTCCAGGCCCACCCGGACGTGCAGGGCGTGATCGCCGCCAACGACGAGATGGCCCTCGGCGCGATCAAGGCGCTGGGTTCGAAGGCCGGTACGTCGGTGCCGGTGGTCGGCTTCGACGGCACCCCGGACGGCCTGACCGCGGTCAAGGCGGGCACGCTGTACGCCTCCGTCGCGCAGCAGCCGACCCAGCTCGGCCGGATCGCCGTGGACAACGCGCTCAAGGCGTCCCGGGGCAAGAAGGTGCAGCAGACGGTGAAGGTGCCGGTGAAGGTGGTCACCAAGGACAACGTGGCCGGATTCACCGGCTGACGGCGGCGGGCGAAGCGGGCGCGGGCGGACGGTCGGACACCATGGACGCACCATGGGGGCGGCCGTCCGCCCCGGCTCGTTCCTCGGGTTCTCGGATTTCAAGGGTTCATGGGAGTCAACTGATGTACGACTACGACCTGTTGGTCGTGGGTTCGGCCAACGCCGACCTGGTGATCGGGGTCGAGCGGCGGCCAGCCGCCGGTGAGACGGTGCTCGGCGGGGATCTGTCCACGCATCCGGGCGGCAAGGGCGCCAACCAGGCGGTCGCGGCGGCCCGGCTGGGTGCCCGTACGGCCCTGCTGGCGCGCGTCGGCGAGGACGGCCACGGCCGGCTGCTGCTGGACTCCCTGCGCTCGGCCGGGGTGGACCCGGCGGGGGTGCTCGAAGGCGGGGCGCCGACCGGGGTCGCGCTGATCACCGTGGACCCGTCCGGGGACAACAGCATCGTGGTGTCGCCCGGCGCCAACGCCCGCCTCACCCCGGCGGACGTCCGGGCGGCCGGCTCGCTGCTCCGGGCCGCGCGCGTGGTCTCGGCCCAGCTGGAAATCCCGCTGGAGACGGTGGAGGAGGTCGTACGGACCCTGCCGTCCGGCACCCGTTTCGTGCTCAACCCCTCCCCGCCGCGCCCGCTGCCCGCGGAGGTGCTGGCCGCCTGCGACCCGCTGATCGTCAACGAGCACGAGGCGCGGGTGATCCTGGGCGAGTCCGCCGGGGGGGAGCCCGAGGACTGGGCGCGCGGGCTGCTGGCCCTCGGCCCGCGCTCGGTCGTGGTCACGCTCGGCGCGCGGGGTGCGCTGGTGTACGACGACTCGGGGGCGCGGCGGGTCGCGTCGGTGAAGGTCGACGCGGTGGACACCACGGGTGCGGGCGACGCGTTCACGGCGGCGCTGGCCTGGAAGCTGGGCACGGGCGTGGGCCTCGCCGAGGCGGCGGCGTACGCGGCCCGCGTCGGCGCGGCGGCCGTGACGAGGGCGGGGGCGCAGGAGTCGTATCCGACGGCCGAGGAGGTCGGGCAGCTGTGAAGAAGTCGGGCATCCTGAACCGCCATCTGGCGGGCGCCCTGGCCGAGTTGGGGCACGGGGACGGGGTTCTGGTCTGCGACGCGGGCATGCCGATCCCGGCCGGGCCGCGCGTGGTGGACCTGGCCTTCCGGGCCGGGGTGCCGTCCTTCGCGGAGGTCTTCGCCGGCCTGGTGGACGAACTGGTCCTGGAGGGCGCCACGGTCGCGGAGGAGCTGCGCGGAGGCCATCTGGAGCTGGTGCGGCGGCAGTTCGCCCGGCTGGACGTCGTACCGCACGAGCGGCTCAAGGAGTTGTCGGCGGGAGCGAGGCTGGTCGTGCGCACCGGTGAGGCGAGCCCGTATGCCAATGTGCTGTTGCGGTGCGGGGTGTTCTTCTAGGGACGCGCCGAAAGAGGGCGGTCAACTCCGCTGATGGAAACGGGTGTTGAGCATCCGTACCGCCGGTGTTTGACTTGGCCGGTGACTGCCATCGAGGGAGCGAGCGCTCTGGACCAGCTCGGGCCGGTGCTCAGCCGGCATCCGGTCGACCACCGCAAGCGGTGGGTGAATGCCGCCTGGGCCCTGCTGGTCGCCGTCCCGTCGGGCTGGCTCGGGGTGTGGGGCCTGTCCACCGCCGACGAGGGGTCGGCCCGCGGCAACCGGGCGATCGGCCTGCTGATCGGTCTCGCGCTGGGCGCCGTATGGGTCGCGGTGACCCAGATCGTGCGGGCGCTGCGCGGCGAGCCCGGAGAGTACTTCGAGGTGCGGGAGCGGGGCCTGGTCCACGGGTCGCGGCGGGGCGCCGCCGGCTGGACCTGGGACCGCGTCACCTCCCTTTACATCGAGGGCGACGCCGTCAACCGCCTCGCGACCCGGCTGGGCAACGGCTACCGCATCGAGATCCTGTTCGCCGACGGCCGCCGGCTGCGGACCGACGGGCTCGCCGCGTACGCCGCGGACCTGGGGCGCGTGCTGCTGGCCCGCTGCCCGGACATCGCCCTGCGCCCGCGGGTCCCGTGGTGGGCGAGGGCGGGCGGACGGCTGCTGGCCGGGGCGGCGCTCTGTGTGCTGGCGATCGTGGGCCAGGTCCTCTACATCACGGACCACCCCGATCGTGTGCACCGGGAGCAGACCGCCCTCGGCCCGGCCACGGTGACCGACGCACAGGGCATCAGCGACACGGGGATCACCCTCCTGGCCGTCGGCATGATGGTGTGCGCGATCGCGGCGATCACCTTCGTCGTCCTCTTCGTGCGGGGCCGGGCGTACCGGGGCGTGTCCGGCCGCTGAGCCCTTCACCGGGTGGTCGCAGCGGCGCCGGACTTCTCGGCATCCTTCGGCTCGGGATTCACCAGCACGATCCCCCAGGTGTCGTGCGGGCCGGGCCGCACCGTGATCTCCTCGGTGCGGCCGGGGCGGGTGAAGTGCAGGACGACGGGCTGCCGTACGGCGAAGCCCTCTGCGAAGTCGGCGGTGACCTCGTCGCGGGCCGCCGCCCTGCCGTACTCCTTGATCCACCCGCGGGCCGCGGGCCTCGCGTCGCCGTCCTCGGTGTCCAGGGCGGCGACGCCGTCGACGTCACCGTCGGCCAGCCGCCACAGAAGCTTCTGGACGACTTCCAGGCTGTCGGCGACCGGGTAGCCGGTGACGCGCAGGTGCGGGTGGTCCGCGTAGTCCTGCAAGTAGTCCGTTCGCTTGGCGGCACAGCCGGTCAGGGCGGCGCCGAGCAGCAGCGGGATCACGAGCGCGGTGGCGCGGCGGCGGGTCGATATGGTGATCATCCGGTCAAGTTTCCACGATCGGCCGCGTGGCCGTCCCGGCCGGCCGCGCGCCCGCCGGTTTGCGCGCACGCACCCGCGGGGCGGGGCAAACGGTCCCCCCGCGGGTTCCATCCCATGTGATGAACCCGCAGGACGACACGCCCGGCATCGCCCGGACCCGGCCCCACCATGGCGGTGTCCGCCCTTCGCGACGACACCTAGGAGCACCACCATGTCGCCTCAGGACTCGGCCGAACCGGAACTCGCCGGACTGACCATCAGCGATCCGCTCGACCAGCGGGTGCACAACCCGGTCGACGTACCGTCCCCGGACAACGAGTGGAGCCTGCCGGAAGGCTTCGCGTGGGTCTTCCACGGGGAGGGGAACCGGGGCATCACCCGGCCCGTGATCATCTCCGACGGCTTCAGCCTCGGCCGGAGCGAACTCGACAAGCTCTACCAGTTCCTGGAGAGCGACTTCCCCCTCATCAGCGAACTGCGCCGGCGCGGCAAGGACGTCATCCTGCTCGGCTACAACGAGCGCACCGCCGCGATCCAGGCCAACGCCCAGGCGGCCACGGCGGCGATCCTGCGGGCCGCCGCCGAACGGCTGGGCGGCGAGCGGCTGGTCGTCGGCGGGTTCAGCATGGGCGGACTGGTCACCCGGTACGCCCTCACCCGGCTGGAGAACCAGCGCATCGACCACCAGACCGGCACCTACTTCTCGTTCGACACCCCGCATCGCGGCGCCACCATCCCGGTCGGCGTCCAGGCGTTCTCGTACTTCATCCCGTTACCGGGCAACGACTTCGCCCGGCAGATGAACAGCCCGGCCGCCCGCCAGATGCTGTGGCGGCACTACGACAAGGACACCGGCAAGATCGGGGTGGCCAAGGAGCGCCAGGACCTGCTGGCGGAGCTGGCGCGGTTGGGCGGCTGGCCCCGCATCCCCCGGCTGCTCGGCGTCGCGAGCGGGCGCGGGGACGGTGTGGGACTGCCCGAGGTGCGGCCCGGCGAGACCGCGCTGCGCGTCGAGCGGATCTACCCCGGCACCACCTTCTACACCCAGGCACAGGGCGACGACGTGACCGCCGCCTACCTCAACCGCCGCTTCCCGAAGGCCGAGAAGACGATCACCACCGACGGCTTCCCGGAACTCGACGGCGCGCCCGGCGGCACGCTCAACACGTACCGCATCCTCGCCAACGCGCTGGAGAAGGCCGGCGGCACGGTGGACCTGCGGCACCCCGACATCTGCTTCGTGCCCACGATCAGCGCGGTGTCCGTCCGCGACATCGGCCGGCAGGACGACCTCTACGTGCAGGTGAACGATCTCCCGCCGGAGGAGAGCGACCTGGACGACTTCATCTGCTCGTCGACGACCACCACGCACACCGCCGTCACCGAGGAACTGGGCGTCTGGCTGCTCGACCGGATCACCTACTGACCCGGAGCCGGACTCAGGCGGCGTGCTCCAGATAGCGCGCCGCCGTCTCCCGCAGCACCTCCCGGCCGTCCCGCGCCCACAACTCCTCGTTGAACAGCTCCACCTCGACCGGGCCGGAGTAGCCCGCCGCCTCGACGTGCCCGCGCCACTCGCGCAGGTCGATCGAGCCGTCTCCGAGCTGCCCCCGGCCGTTCAGCACCCCCGCGGGCAGCGGTGTGGTCCAGTCGGCCAGTTGGAAGGCGTGGATACGGCCCGCCGTGCCCGCCCGAGCGATCCCCGCCGGGGCCTGGTCGTCCCACCAGACGTGGTACGTGTCCACGGTCACTCCCACCTGGTGCGCGGGGAAGCGTTCCGCGAGGTCCAGCGCCTGGGCCAGGGTCGACACCACGCAGCGGTCGGCGGCGAACATCGGGTGCAGCGGCTCGATGGCGAGGCGGACGCCGTGGGACTCGGCGTAGGGGGCCAGTTCGGCGAGGGCGTCGGCGATGCGTTCGCGGGCTCCGCCCAGGTCCTTGCCGCCCGCCGGGAGACCGCCGGAGACCAGGACCAGCGTGTCGGTGCCGAGCGCCGCCGCCTCGTCCACCGCGCGGCGGTTGTCGGCCAGGGCGGCGGCCCGCTCGCCGGGGTCGATCGCGGTGAGGAAGCCGCCCCGGCACAGCGTCGTCACCACCAGCCCCGCCGACCGGACCAGCGCAGCCGTCTCCGTGACGCCGTACGCCCGCACCGGCTCGCGCCAAAGGCCCACCTTGCCGATGCCGAACTCGCCGCAGACTTGCGTCAGTTCGGGCAAGGACAGCTGTTTCACCGTCATCTGGTTGACGGAGAGGCGGGCGAGGTCGCCGGTCACTGCCGGACTCCGTACAGGGCGAGAAGGGTTTTCATGCGGTCCTCGGCGAGGCGGGGGTCCGGGAACAGGCCGAGTCCGTCGGCGAGTTCGTAGGCGCGGGCCAGGTGCGGGAGTGAGCGGGCCGACTGGAGGCCGCCCACCATCGTGAAGTGCGACTGGTGGCCGGCCAGCCAGGCGAGCAGGACGACGCCGGTCTTGTAGAAGCGGGTGGGGGGCTGGAACAGGTGACGGGCCAACTCCAGGGTCGGGTCGAGGAGTTCGCGGAACGCGGCGGCGTCCCCGGCGTCGAGGTGGCGTACCGCCGGTGCCACCAGCGGGGCGAGCGGGTCGAAGACGCCGAGCAGGGCGTGGCTGAAGCCCCGCGCGTCGCCCGCGATCAGCTCGGGGTAGTGGAAGTCGTCGCCGGTGTAGCAGCGCACGCCCTCCGGGAGACGGCGGCGCAGAGCGATCTCCCGCCCCGCGTCCAGGAGGGAGATCTTGACGCCGTCGACCTTGTCCGGGTGGGCCGCGATCACGGCGAGGAACACCTCGGTGGCGGTGTCCAGGTCGGCCGAACCCCAGTAGCCCTCCAACGCCGGGTCGAACATCGGGCCGAGCCAGTGCAGCACGACCGGCTCGGCGGACTGGCGGAGCAGGTGGCCGTAGACCTCCTGGTAGTCCTCGGGGCCGGTGGCCGTCGCGGCCAGGGCGCGAGAGGCCATCAGGATCGCCTGGCCGCCGGACTCCTCCACGACCGCGAGCTGTTCCTCGTAGGCCGCGCGGATCTCCGCGAGGCTCCCGCCGGTGAGCTGGTCGGTGCCGGCGCCGCAGGCGATGCGCCCGCCGACTGCCTTCGCCTCGGCCGCGCTGCGCCGGATCAGCTCGGCGGCCCCCGGCCAGTCCAGGCCCATCCCGCGCTGAGCGGTGTCCATCGCCTCGGCGACCCCGAGGCCGTGCGCCCACAGATGGCGGCGGAAGGCGAGGGTGGCGTCCCAGTCGACGGCGGCGGGCGAGCCGGGCGAGACGTCCGCGTACGGGTCGGCGACGACATGGGCCGCGGAGAAGACCGTACGGGAGGTGAAGGCCGCACCGGGGGCGGTCCGGAGGGGCTCGGGGCGCGGCTCGTACGTCCGCACGGTGCCGTCGGCGCGGGGGAGTCCGATGGTCACAGGGCGATCTCCGGCACCGCGAGGCGGCGGCCCTCCGCCGCCGACCTCAGGCCCAGTTCGGCCAGTTGCACGCCCCGCGCCCCGGCCAGCAGGTCCCAGTGGTACGGGGTGCCGGCGTACACATGCCTGAGGAACAGCTCCCACTGCGCCTTGAAGCCGTTGCCGAACTCCCCGTTGTCCGGGACCTCCTGCCACTGCTCGCGGAACGCCTCGGTGGCGGGGACGTCCGGGTTCCAGACCGGCCTGGGGGTCGTAGCGCGGTGCTGGACGCGGCAGTTCCGCAGGCCGGCCACCGCCGAGGCCTCCGTGCCGTCGACCTGGAACTCGACCAGTTCGTCGCGGTGGACGCGCACCGCCCAGGAGGAGTTGATCTGCGCGATCGCACCGCCCTCCAGCTCGAAGACGCCGTACGCGGCGTCGTCGGCCGTCGCGTCGTACGGCTTGCCGTGCTCGTCCCAGCGGCGCGGGATGTGGGTGGCGGTCAGGGCCTGGACGGACGTGACGCGGCCGAACAGTTCGTGCAGCACGTACTCCCAGTGCGGGAACATGTCCACGACGATGCCGCCGCCGTCCTCGGCGCGGTAGTTCCAGGAGGGGCGCTGGGCGTCCTGCCAGTCGCCCTCGAAGACCCAGTAGCCGAACTCGCCGCGCACGGACAGGATCCGGCCGAAGAAGCCGCCGTCGATCAGCCGCTTCAGCTTCCGCAGGCCCGGCAGGAACAGCTTGTCCTGGACGACGCCGTGCCTCACGCCCTTCTCCCGCGCCAGGCGGGCGAGTCCGAGAGCGCCGTCGAGGCCGGTGGCGGTGGGCTTCTCGGTGTAGACGTGCTTGCCCGCGGCGATCGCCTTCCGGAGTGCGCCCTCGCGGGCGGCGGTGACCTGCGCGTCGAAGTAGACGTCGACGGACGGGTCGGCGAGCACCGCGTCCAGGTCGGTGGAGACGTGCTCCAGTCCGTGCCGGCCGGCGATCACGCGGAGCGCGTGTTCGCGTCGGCCGAGCAGGACCGGCTCCGGCCACAGCACGGTGCCGTCGCCGAGATCGAGTCCGCCCTCGTCGCGCAGGGCGAGGATCGAGCGCAGCAGGTGCTGGCGGTAGCCCATGCGCCCGGTCACGCCGTTCATGGCGATGCGCACCGTCGTCCTACGGGTCATGCCTCTCCCCTCCACGGGCCCCGGCGGGGCCTCGCCGAGCCCTCTTGCGTGGCGCCGAGCGGCCTGCCGTCCACTGCGACAATCGTCATAGCAAGCGCTTTCCGCCGAGAGGGAAGCTAGCCTCGGGACGGCGGTCGGCACAAGGCCCGTCCGGGTTCCGGGGCCCCTTTCCAGCGGGAGGGGCGTCGGCAGGGCGCGGGAACCGAAGTCCTGCTCAGGCCGTCTACCTGCCCTGACGAGACGACGATCGGCGCGACCCGGAGGACGACGAGAATGACCGTGACCCTGGCGGACGTGGCCGCGCGCGCCCAGGTCTCCCCCGCGACGGTGTCGCGTGTGCTGAACGGCAACTACCCGGTGGCGGCGTCGACCCGCGAGCGGGTGCTGCGCGCGGTGGACGAGCTGGACTACGTCCTCAACGGACCCGCGAGCGCGCTGGCCGCCGCCACGTCCGACCTGGTCGGCATCCTCGTCAACGACATCGCCGACCCCTTCTTCGGGATCATGGCGAGCGCGATCCAGGCGGAGATCGGGGGCACCGGGGGCCGGGCGGGCGGCGAGCGGCTCGCGGTCGTCTGCAACACGGGCGGCTCGCCGGAGCAGGAGCTGAAGTACCTGACGCTGCTGCAACGGCAGCGGGCGGCCGCGGTCGTACTGACCGGCGGCGCGGTCCTGGACGCGCCGCACGCGGCGGCCGTGGCGGCGAAGCTGCGCAAGCTCGGGGAGGGCGGCACGCGAGTGGTGCTGTGCGGCCGGCCCCCGGTTCCGGACGCGGGGGCGGTCGCCCTCAGCTTCGGCAACCTCGGCGGGGCGCGGGCGGTGACCGGGCATCTGGTGGGCCTCGGGCACCGGCGGCTCGGGTACATCGCCGGGCCCGAGGAGCGCTCGACCACGCGGCACCGGCTCGACGGACATCGCGCCGCGCTGGCCGCGGCGGGGATCGGGGAGGATCCGCGATGGACCGTGCACGGGCGGTTCGACCGGCGCTCGGGGTACGAGGGCGCGCGGGAACTGCTGCGCCGGGACCCGTCGTTGACGGCCGTGGTCGCCGCGAACGACTCCGTCGCGGCGGGGGCGTGCGCCGCCCTGCGGGATTCCGGGCTGCGCGTCCCGCAGGACGTGTCCGTCACCGGGTTCGACGATCTCCCGGTGGCCGTGGACGTCGTACCCGGCCTGACGACGGTCCGCCTGCCGCTGGCCGAGGCGGGCGCGCGGGCCGGGCGCATCGCCATGGGCCGGGAGGAGGCGCCGGCCTGGGGGACGGCCGAGGTGCCGGGGGAACTGGTGGTCAGGGGGTCGACGGGGGCGCCACGGGGCTGAGCGGGGCGGGCCGGTGGCGGCCGGGGGCTGAGCGGGCACCCGGCGCCGGCGTGCACGGGCCGACGGGTCCGGTGGCCGGATCGCTCGCGTCCCCCGCGGCCACCAAGACGCGCACCGGCGCGTCGCCGTCGGCGGGGCAGCGCGCGACCGCGGCGGGACGTGCACCACGCGGCCAGCCGACTCCCGCCCCCTGTACGCCAGGCAACCGGCGGCCCCGCGTCCCCGTGCGCCACGCCCGCTTCCCCTACGCCACGCGCCCGGCCGGTCCGCGTTGCCATACGGACGCACCCGATCCGGCCGCCTTCCCACGCACCACGCGGCCAGCCGACACGCGCCCCCGTACGGACGATCCCGGCGGCCCCGCACCCCCGTACGCCATGCGGCCGGCCGGCCCACGCCCCCGTGCCGACGCGCCCGTGGTCGACCGTCGTCGTCTACGCGGTCGGTCTCTCCCCCCGACGCGAAGGGCTCCCACCGGGGCGCGGCCGGCCGTCTTCCGTGCGGTCGCGTTTCGTCCCGATGGGAGTCGCCCCGGTGGGCCGTGCCGCCTCGCCCGGTGGGGCCGCCGCCCTCACACCTGCGGCAGCCCTCCCTCACACCTGCGGCCGGTGGCCCTTTTCCTGGTGCGGGTAGGTCTGGTCGGCGGCGGGCAGGCGCGGTGCGGGCAGCGTCGCCACCTCCTCCTTCGCCTTCTTCAGCCGCGCCGCCGTGTCCACGGGCAGCCGGGGCGCGCGCGTGGCGCTCCGGGAGAAGCGGAAGGCGCTGGTGAGGTCGCCGAAGGTGCGCCGCCGCCACGCGCTGACGTTCGGCTCCTCGACCCCGGTGAAGCGCTCCAGGAGCCGGAGGGCCGAGGTGTGGTCGAAGGCTTCGGTGGCGACCCAGCCGCCCACGGTCCAGGGCGAGATGATGATCGCCGGGACCCGGAATCCGCCGCCGATGGGGAGGCCGCCGACGAACTCGTCCCTGGTCCCGGCGGGCGGGGTGGGCGGGGCGACATGGTCGAAGAGGCCGTCGTTCTCGTCGTAGGCGAGGATGAAGGCCGTCTTGCGCCACACCTTCGGATTGGCGGCGATGGCCTCGATCTTCGACGCCACGAAGTCCGCTCCCGCGGCCGGCAGATAGTCGGGGTGCTCCGACTGGTGGCTGGTCGGCATGAGCCAGCTCACCGCCGGCAGCCGGTCGTTGCGGGCGTCGTCCTCGAAGGCGCCCGCGGGCCGCGGGCGCACCCCGCGCTCATGGAGGGCGGAGCCCGGCTTGGCCTTCTGGAACGCGGCGAACTGCTCCAGCATGTTGCAGCCGTAGTCGTCGTCCTGCCGGTACACCTGCCAGCTGACCCCGGCCGCCTGGAGCCGTTCGGCGTACGTCGTCCAGCGGTACGGCGCCGGCGCCTCGTTGCTGATGACCGGGCCGCCCCTGGTGCCGCCCGGATCGATCGAACCCGTCATCCACATCAGGCGGTTGGGCCAGGTGGGCCCGAGGACCGAGCAGAAGTAGTTGTCGCAGACGGTGAAGGTCTCCGCGAGCGCGAACTGGAACGGGATGTCCTCGCGCGTGTAATACCCCATGACGTAGGGGCCGTTGGCACCGTCGGCCGCGCGATGGGCGGGCAGCCACCGGTCCATCTTGCCGTTGTTCCACGCCTGGTGCTGCACCGACCAGGCGTGGCTGGTGGACGGGATCGCCTGGGCGCTGGACTTGCGGGTGTCGAGGTGGAAGGGCAGCAGATAGCCCTTCGGGTTCTCGGCGTCCGGCTGGTAGAAGACGCTGCGCCCGGTGTCGAGCCGTCGCGCGCGCGGGTCGGCGAAGCCGCGTACGCCGGAGAGTGTGCCGAAGTAGTGGTCGAAGGACCGGTTCTCCTGCATCAGCAGGACGACGTGCTCGATGTCGTGCAGCGAGCTGCGCCTGGGCGCGTCGGCGGCGACCGCCTTCTGGACGCTCGGCGGGAGCAGGGAGAGGGCCGCCGCGCCGCCCAGCGCTCCGGCGCCCGAGCCCAGGAGTCTGCGTCGAGTCAACTCTGCCATGTATCGACCTTCTTGTGGGTCTTTGCGGACCGGATGAGCGGTCGATCCCTACCCCGGCAGATCGGGTGACATCGGTTGTCGGCGAAAAAGCGGCAATACCTGGGTTCTTCTTGGAGAAGTCGTGACATTGCGGCGCGCCGGTGGCGCATGCGGCGGGCGAGTAGGCTCGTTGTGCATGAAGCTGGCGTTCTCCACTCTCGGTGTCCCCGGCCTGCCCGTCCCGGACGTCCTGGCGCTCGCGTCCGAGCACGGCTACCACGGTGTCGAACTGCGCGCCCACCCCGAGGAACCGGTCCACCCCGGCCTCTCCCCCGCCGAACGCGCCGACACGGCCGTCCTGTTCAGGAGTGCGGGCATCGAACCGCTGTGCGTGGCCGGGTACGCGCGGGTCGCCGCGCCCGGTGACGACGCGGCGGTACTCGGCGAGCTGCGCGGGCTGCTCCGGCTCGCGCACGATCTCGGCGCGCCCTTCGTCCGGGTCTTCCCCGGCGGGGAGGGGCCTCGGGAGGAAGCCGACGCGATCGCGGCCCGGCGGCTCGGGACCGCCGCCGAGGACGCGTCCGCGCTCGGGGTGCGGATCCTGCTGGAGACCCATGACTCGCACCGCACCGGCGCCGGCGCCATCCGGGTGCTGGGCCCGGTGGGGCACCGGCAGGTGGGGGCGCTGTGGGACGTGATGCACACCTGGCTGGGCGGCGAGCAGCCCGCGCAGACGTACGCGGCGCTCGCCCCCCACCTGGGCTACGTGCAGGTCAAGGACATCGCCTCGGCCGAGGACAGCACCCCGCTGCCGCTCGGCGCGGGCGTGCTGCCGCTCACCGAGTGCGTGGAGGTGCTCAGCCGGGGCGGCTGGGACGGCTGGCTGTGCTGGGAGTACGAGAAGCGGTGGTACGAGCGGGCCGCCCCGCTGCCCGGCCTGCTCGCCGCGGGCCGCGATCACCTCGTACGGCTGCTCGGCGAGGCGGCGTAGCCCGGTGCCCCCGGCCGCCTCAGTAGGTCAGGCCGTGGCCGATCGGGTACAGGATCCGGGTCGGGTCGTCGGCCCGCTGCACGGGTACCGGCAGCCTGCCGCGCGGCTTGACCCGGCCGGCGATCACCCGTGCGGCGGCGCGGAGTTCGACGTCGGTCCAGCAGTACGACGCCAGGCAGGCCCGGACCGAGGGGAGCTGGGCGATGTCGTACGGATTGCGCAGGGCGAGCGCCACCACGGGCTTGCCGGTCGCCAGCAGCCGCTCCACCAGGGTGCGTTGGGAGCTGCCCGCCGTCACGTTGTAGGTGCCGACCACCACCGCGTCGGCGTTCCGGGCGGCGGCCACCGCCTTGTCGATGGTCGCGGCGGACGGGCTGGTACCAGTGGACAGCGCGGTCGCGGTGAAGCCCGCCTCGGTGAGGGCGGCGGCCAGCACGCCGGTCGGCGGGCCCGTCGTACCGGACGGGGAGTCCGGGTCGGCGCCGACCACCAGCAGGCGGGGTTCCCGGTGCCGGTCGAGGGGCAGGATCGCGTCCTCGTTGACCAGCAGGGTCGTCGTACGGTCGGCGATGCGCTCGGCCGCGGCCAGGTGGGACGCGGTGCCCACCACCCGGTCCACGCCCGCCCGGTCCGCGTACGGGTCGCCGAACAGACCGAGCCGGGATTTGAGCCGCAGGATGCGCAGGATCGATTCGTCGAGGCGGGACTCGGTCAGCTCGCCGTCCTGGACGGCCTTCAGGACCGCGTTCCAGGCCAGGTCGATGGACGGCGGGTCGAGCAGCTGGTCCACGCCGGCCTTCAGCGCGAGCACCGGCACCCGGTCGTCGCCGTACTTGGTGCGCACGCCCTGCATGCCGAGGGAGTCGGTGACCACCACGCCCTCGTAGCCGAGCTCACCGCGCAGGATGCCGGTGAGGATCGGCTCGGAGAGGGTGGCCGGGTCGCCGGAGTCGTCCAGGGCCGGGAACTGGATGTGCGCGGTCATGATCGAGTCGATGCCCGCGGCGATCGCCGACCGGAACGGCACCGCGTCCAGCTTCTCCCACAGCTCCCGGCTGTGCGTGATGACCGGGAAGCCGTAGTGGCTGTCCACGGAAGTGTCCCCGTGGCCCGGAAAGTGCTTGGCGGTGGCGGCGACTCGGGCCGACTGGTAGCCCTTCACCTCGGCCGCGACCAGCTCCGCGACCGCCGCCGGGTCGGCGCCGAAGGAGCGCACCCCGATCACCGGGTTGGCCGGGTTGACGTTCACATCCGCGTCGGGCGAGTAGTCCTGGTTGATGCCGAGGGCGCGCAGTTCGGTGCCCGAGATACGGCCCAGGGTGCGCGCGTCGGCGGCCGGACCGTCCGCCCCGCCCCCGCCCTCGCCCTCGCCCTCGCCCTCGCGGGGAAGCGCTTCGCGCCCTTTCGCTCCCGCCCCGATCGCCATGGCGCCGGGGAACAGGGTCGCGGGCTCGCCCACCCGGCACACCGCGCCGTGCTCCTGGTCGGTGGCGATCAGCATCGGCAGGCCCCGCGGCTGCTCCAGGGACGCCTTCTGGATGCCGTTGGACAGGTCCGCGATCTGGTGCGGGCTCCGGGTGTTGTGGGTCCAGGTGAAGTAGATGATCCCGCCGACCCGGTACTTCCGGATCAGCTCGGCCGCGGTGCGCACCCCGAGCTCGCTGAGGTTGGCGTCGATGTCGGCCTGGTCGGGGGCGGTGGCGGAGGCGCCGTAGACCCGCGACACGAACAGCTGGCCGACCTTCTCCTCGAGGGACATCCCGGAGATCAGGGCCTTGAGCCGGCGCTCGTCGGGGGTGGCGGCGCGGGCGGTGGCGGGGACGGTGAGCGCGGCGGTGATCCCGGCACCCGCGGCGAGGACGGTACGCCGGGACAGCCGGGCGCCGCCGTCACCGCCCCCGGTGTTTCCTGTGCCTCTCTTGCTGGTGTCGCTTCCCGTGCTGGTGTCGGGCACGTGCGCTCCTTCCCAGAGGAGAACTGCTGAAGGAAACTTCCAAGGAGTCACGAATATCCGGGAAGTTTCTTTCCGTCAAGGGAAAGCGCGGGAGCCAGCGTGTCGGTGGGCCCGGCGGCTCAGCAGAGGATCCAGCCCGAACTGACGCTGTTCCGGCCGACCGCGCCGCGGACCCAGACGCAGCGGTGCCCGGCGTGCACGGTCACCGGACCGGCGTGGCTGAGGTAGTGGCCGGTGTCCTTGGCCGGGAGGCTGCCGCGGGCCTGGACGCTGACCGACATCGCGCGGACGGTGCCGGGGACGCGGGCGACGGTCATGGCGCAGACGTAGTCGCCGCTGCGGTAGACGCGGGTGACACCCAGGGCGAAGGAGAAGGTTCTGACCTGCTGGCCCGAGCAGGTGCTGGGCGCGGCCTGTGCGGTGCCGGAAGCCGCGAGGGCCAGCAGCCCGGCCGCGGCCAGCAGGGCCGGGCCGAGCGTGAGTCGCCGACGGATCGCACCCTTTTCCACGTCTTCGTCCTCCCCGTAGCGTGTCCAGGCCGTCCCCCGGCAGCCGTACGCCTGTACGACGCAGGGGGTGTGTCGGATGGTTGCACGGCCGTCACCGGCGCGAACCGGCGGGTCCGGCCGGTCGCCGGCGGCTCAGCGGACCGCGCCCACCGGCTCCTCCGGCTCGGAGCTCCCGGTGAAGGTCCGCCACAGTTCGGCGTACCGGCCGCCGAGGGCGAGCAGTTCCTCGTGGGTGCCGTCCTCGGCGACCCGGCCGCGGTCCATGACCACCACCCGGTCGGCGCGCGCGGCGGTGGTCAGCCGGTGGGCCACCACCAAGGTGGTGCGCGCGTGAACGCTCGCCGAGGAGTGGTCATCGGACGAGGGGCCCGCCATGCGGCGGCCCGCCAGGCGGTCGGTGGCCTGGTTGACCTGGGCTTCCGTCGCGAGGTCGAGGGCGGCGGTGGCCTCGTCCAGGAGCAGGATGTCCGGATCGACCAGTTCGGCGCGGGCGAGCGCGATCAGCTGGCGCTGGCCCGCGGAGAGGTTGCGTCCGCGCTCGGCGACCTCGTGCAGATAGCCGCCGTCGAGGGTGGCGATCATGTCGTGCGCGCCGACCGCCCGCGCGGCCGCCTCCACCTCGGCGTCGGTGGCGTCGGGGCGGCCGTAGGCGATGGCGTCCCGGACGGTGCCCGGAAACAGGTACGCCTCCTGCGGCACCACGCCGAGCCGGTGCCGGTACGCGGTCAGGTCCAGGTCGCGCAGGTCGATGCCGTCGACCGTGACCCGCCCGGCCGTCGGGTCGTAGAACCGGGCCACCAGCTTGACCAGCGTGGACTTCCCGGCGCCGGTCTCGCCGACGAAGGCGACGGTCTGGCCCGCGGGGATCCTCAGGTCGACGTCCGCGAGGGCCGCCTCGTCGTCGCCGTACGCGAAGTGCACATGCTCGAAGGCGATGTCGCCGCGCAGCGAGGTGACGTCCCGCGGCCGCTGCGCCGCCTCGGTGGAGGTGGGCTCGCGCAGCAGTTCCTGGATGCGGCCGAGGGAGACGGTGGCCTGCTGGTAGCCGTCGAAGACCTGGGAGAGCTGCTGGACGGGGGCGAAGAAGAGGTCGATGTAGAGGAGGTAGGCGACCAGGGCGCCGGTGGTGAGAGTGGCGGCCTCGACCCGGTCCGCGCCCACGATCAGCACGGCGGCCGCGGCGACGGAGGACAGCAGCTGCACGAACGGGAAGTAGACCGATATCAGCCACTGACCGCGCAGCCGGGCGGCGCGGTAGCCGTCGCTGCGCTCGGCGAACCGCCGCCCGCCGTCCCGCTCGCGGCGGAACGCCTGCACGATCCGCAGCCCGGACACGGACTCCTGGAGGTCGGCGTTGACCGCCGAGACGCGCTCGCGGGCGAGTTCGTACGCCTTCACGCTCGCCCGGCGGAAGAAGAAGGTGGCGATGACCAGCGGGGGCAGCGTGGTGAACACGACCAGCGCGAGCTGGATGTCGAGCACCAGCAGGGCGACCATGATGCCGAAGAAGGTGACGACCGAGACGAACGCGGTGACCAGCCCGGTCTGCAGGAAGGTGCTCAGCGCGTCCACGTCGGTGGTCATGCGGGTCATCACCCGGCCGGTCAGCTCGCGCTCGTAGTAGTCGAGGCCGAGCCGCTGGAGGTGCGCGAAGATCTTGAGCCGGAGCGTGTAGAGGACGCGTTCGCCGGTACGGCCGGTCATCCGGGTCTCGCCGATCTGCGCCGCCCACTGCACCAGGACCACCAGCAGGGCGAGCAGCGAGGCCGACCAGACGGCGCCGATGGCCAGCTTGGTGACGCCCGCGTCGATGCCGTGCCGGATCAGCACGGGCAGGAGCAGGCTCGCGCCCGCGTCGACGGCGACCAGCGCGAGGCTGATCAGCAGGGGCAGCCCGAAGCCGTGCAGCAGGCGGCGCAGTCCGTAGGAGTCCTCGGGACGTACCGCCTTCTCCTCGTCGACGCCGGGGGTGTCGGTGGCCGGGGGCAGGGCGGCCACCCGGTCGAGGAGCTCGGGGGTGGCGGGGGTGCCGGCCAGCGCCATGTCCTTCGGCGCGCGGTCGCCGGTCCACAGGCGGGGGGTGACACCGCGCTCGGCGTCGTACTCGGCGTCCAGCTCGGCGCGCAGGCCCGCGTCGTCCTCGGCCGGCTCGCCGTCCGGCGGCGTGTGGCCGGGCGAGACGCCGCCCAGTTCGTCCGGGTCGGTCAGCAGCCTGCGGTACAGGGCGGAGCGCCGCTGGAGTTCCTCGTGGGTGCCGAGGTCGGCGAGCCGGCCGCGGTCGAGTACGGCGATGCGGTCGGCGAGGTTCAGGGTGGAGCGGCGGTGGGCGATCAGCAAGGTGGTGCGGCCCCGCATGACCTCCTTGAGGGCCTCGTGGATCTCGTGTTCGACGCGCGCGTCCACGGCGGAGGTCGCGTCGTCCAGGACCAGCAGGCGGGGGTCGGTGAGCAGGGCGCGGGCGAGCGCGACGCGCTGGCGCTGGCCGCCGGAGAGGGTGAGGCCGTGCTCGCCGACCTTGGTGTCGTAGCCCTCGGGCAGCTCCCGGATGAAGCGGTCGGCCTGGGCGGCGCGGGCGGCGGCCTCGATCTCGTCCTGAGTGGCGTCCGGGCGGCCGTACGCGATGTTGGCGCGGACGGTGTCGGAGAAGAGGAACGAGTCCTCCGGGACCAGTCCGATGGCTGCGCGCAGCGAGGAGAGGGTCAGCTCGCGGACGTCGTGGCCGCCGATGAGGACGGCGCCGTGGGTGACGTCGTAGAAGCGCGGCAGGAGCAGGGAGAGGGTGGACTTGCCGGAGCCGGAGGAGCCGACGACGGCCAGCGTCTCACCCTGGCGTATCTCGAAGCTGAGCCCGTCCAGGACCTTGGCGTCCTCGGCGTACCCGAAGGACACGCCGTCGAACTCGACGGTCGCGGGCGCGTCCGCGGGCAGCTCCAGGGTGCCGTCCTTCATGGTCGGCTCGGTGTCGATCAGCTCCAGGACGCGCTCGGTGCCGGCGCGGGCCTGCTGGCCGACGGTGAGGACCATCGCGAGCATGCGGACCGGGCCGACCAGCTGGGCGAGGTAGGTGGAGAAGGCGACGAAGGTGCCGAGCGTGATGTGCCCGCGCACCGCGAGCCAGCCGCCGAGGGCGAGCATGGCGACCTGGCCGAGCGCCGGCACGGCCTGGAGGGCGGGGGTGTACTTGCTGTTCAGGCGGATGGTGCGCAGCCGTCCCGCGAACAGCTTGCGGCCGACCTCGCGCAGCTTGCGGGTCTCCTGCGCCTCCTGCCCGAAGCCCTTGACCACGCGTACGCCGCTCACCGCGCCGTCGACCACACCGGCGACGGCGGCGGCCTGGGCCTGGGCGTACCAGGTGGCGGGGTGCAGCTTGGTGCGGCTGCGCCGGGCGATCCAGCCGAGCGCGGGGGCGACGGCGAGGGCGACGAGGGTCAGCGGCAGCGACAGCCACGCCATGATCACCAGGGAGACCAGGAACAGCAGGACGTTCCCGATGGTCATCGGGAGCATGAACAGCAGGCCCTGGATCAGCTGGAGGTCGCTGGTGGCGCGGCCCACGACCTGCCCCGTGGACAGCTCGTCCTGGCGGCGGCCGTCGAGACGGGTGATCGTGTCGTACATCTCCGTCCGCAGGTCGTGCTGGACGTCGAGGGCGAGCCGGCCGCCGTAGAAGCGGCGGACGTAGGTGGCGGCGTAGACGAGGACGGCAGCGGCGACGAGGGCGCCGGCCCAGGGGGCCATGGAGCGGGTGTGGGCCCCGATCACGTCGTCGATGATCACCTTGGTGATCAGCGGCACGACGGCGGTGACGGCCATGCCGGCGAGCGAGGAGCCGAGGGCCAGGACGACGTCCTTCGGATAGCGCCAGGCGTAGCCCGCGAGCCGTCGTGCCCATCCCCGTTGCGGTCCCACGCGGTGCCTCCCGATCGTCGTACTCGTCCGGAAGGCACCAACGCGGGCGGGCGGTGATTTCATCCCGCCGTAACAATCGGCCGTCAGGCGCGCACCCGCAGGGAGTAGAAGCGTGTGGTCTGGGCCGGGTTCTGGTTGTCGTCGCTGACCAGGAGGACCTTGAGGCGGCCGGTGCGGTCGCGGCCGGTGATGGTCATCCCCTCGATGTTGTCGAGGAGCGGGTTGGGCTGCGGCTGCCTGGCGGTGGCGCCGAGGGAGGGGCAGTCGGCGAGGTCGGCGAGCAGCGTCTTCCCGAGCGGCCGGACGCCGCGCTGCCCGGTGAGGTTCCCGATGCCGCTGGTGTCGGTGGCGTGGCGCGGGTCGGCCAGGTAGAGGCGGACGGTGTTGCCGACGCCCGCGGTGAAGCCGCGCTCCAGGACGAGGAGCCGGCCGTCGGGCGTGGCCTGCACCTCGGGGACGCCGAGTCCGGGGTCGATCCGGTACGCGTACTGCGCGCCGAGCCGGAAGTGGTCGCCCTTCGTCCGGGCCCAGGTCTGGAAGCGGACGAGGCCGGGGTCGTCGCCCGCTATCGGCTCCTCCATGGACGCGAGGAGGGTGTGGCCGCCGGGCAGCAGGGTCAGGCCCTCGAAGGTCTGGTTGGCGGTGGCGCGGCCGGCGGGGGCGACGAGGAGGGGGGCCGGCACGGGGAGCCGGTCGAGGATCCGGCCGTCGCGGGAGTAGCGGCGGATGGAGGGCTCGGTCTCGGAGGTGACGAGACGGGTGCCGTCGGTGTCGATGACGAGGCCCTCGGAGTCGAGGTCGGCGCCGTTCTCGTCGGCGAGGTGGACGGCGGAGCGGGGCGCGAGGGTCCTCGCGTCCAGGTCGAAGAGGGAGGACCGGTCCGCCAGGGCGGCGAGCGAGCCGTCGCGGTCCACGGCGAGGGCGGAGAAGTTGCCGACGAAGGTGCCGTCGTACGTCGTCTTGTCGAGCGCGTCGGAGAAGCGGTCGATCAGGACCCGTGCCGAACAGGCGTGGCCCGCCGCCCGGTTGGATCCGGAGCCGGCGGGCCGGGCCGCGGCGGGCCCGGCGGCGGTCAGCGTGGTGACGGCCGCCAGGCCGGCGGTGACGGTGGCGATGACATGTCTCAGGCGCATGGTCGATCACCGTAGCGGCGAGCCGACCAGGCGCAACCGGCTTTGGACCGGCCTCGCTGCGGTTACTGTCCGGGCGTGGCGACGAACGCCTCGCTCGGCCTGCTGGTGGGGACGTAGCGCGCCGTCTTGGCGGTGGTCGGCACGAGGTCCTTGTGGATGGCCTTGGCGACGTTCTGGATGGTGGTGACGCCGTAGTCCATGGTGCTGTTGTCCTGGGTCAGCACGGACATCATGTAGTCGTGCCCGGCGCCGTTGAAGGTGCCGAGGCTGTGCACGCGCCAGCCGTGCGTGGAGCGCTGGAGCCAGCCGTTCTTGACGTGCACGGAGACGGTGGACGGGGCGCCGGCGGGCGTACCCCACCGCTGGTCGGAGACGACCTTCCCCATCAACTGCTGAATGTAGGCACGCGAGTTGTCGCTGAGCACGCTGTTCTTGGCGGTGACGAGCTGGAGCAGCTTCTGCTCGTCGGCGGCGTTCTCCTGGGTCAGGCCCCAGTAACCGCCCGTGCCCGGCACGGTCTTGGTCATCTTGGCGGCGGCCAGGAAGCCCTTGATCTTGGTGAGGCCCAGCTGCTTCCACAGCTTGCTGGTGGCGTCGTTGTCCGACTGGGTGATCATGCGGGTGGCGAGCGAGGTCTCGGTGCTCGTCAGGTACCGGTTGTGCTTCTTGGCGTCCCACAGCAGGGTGGCGAGCACGGTGACCTTGACGGTGCTGGCCGAGTCGTAGGCGGTGGTGCCGCGCAGGGTGCAGGTGGTCTTGGTGCCGCGGTCGTACAGGCCGAGGGCGACGGTGCTCTTGCGGTTCGCGAGCGCCGCGGTGATGTCCTTGGTGAGCTTGGCGGCGAGACCGGCCTTGCCCGACGTGCAGCTCACGGCGGGCGTGGTCGCGGCGGCCGGGGTGGCGGCGGCGACGGCGGGTATGAGCAGCGCGGCACCGAGCGCCGCGACCGACGCCTTGCGCCGGCTGAAGCGGTGGGTCATATCGGGGTCCCCCTGGGAACGACGTGTGTGCGCACCCCTGGTGGGCGCGTACGGCCCTTTGACTCGCAGGGGTGGTCGGAAGTTGCACACATGTTCCCAGGGCGGGTGTTCCAACCGACCAAGAGGTGGCGATACTCCGCTCATGCCGGAGCAGAACGCGTCCCTCTCAGGCGAACTGTCCGTCTTCCGGAAGAAGTTCCCCGACCTGCCGAGGTGACCGGGCGGCCCGGTGGCTCGGTGGGCCGGCGGATCGGCCGCGGATCAGGCGGTGGGCGCGTGAGGAGCGTCTCGCTCGTGTGAACCGCCAACTCGGCGACTGACGGCTCACGCCTCGAAGTCGTACTCCAGCACATACGCGGCGGAGTCGAGGATCATCTCGTTGACCTCGACGACCCGCTCCTCCGCGTCGAAGGCCGTGCGGGCGAGGTGGATCACGGGGATGCCGGGTGGCAGGGACAGGCGGGCGGCCTCGTGCTGGTCGGGCATGCGGGAGCGGAGTTCCTCGCGGAAGCGGACGGGCGCGTGGCCGAGGTCGGCCAGGCGGGCGTAGACGCCGCCGGGGCCGGTGTCCGGCCGGGTGATCGGGGTGCCCGTGACGAGGTCGGCCGGCAGGCAGGAGGTGGACAGCAGCACCGGCTTGCCGTCGAGGACGAAGCGACGGCGGCGGACGCAGAGACGCGCGGCCTCGTCCAGCCCCATGACCGCGGCAACGGAGTCCGCCGCGACCTCGTGCGTCACCTCGACGGAATCGACGGTGAGTTCCCGCCCTTCGGCATCCGCCGCCCAGACGGACCGCCCCTCGCCCCACCCCGCCCGCGCGAGCCGCTCGATGCCACGACGCCGGATCGGCCGGAAGTCCCGCACGAACACACCGGCGCTCTTGCGGGCTTCGGCGATGCCCTCCGCCTGGAGCAGACCGAGTGCCTGGCAGGCCGTCATACGGGCGACGCCGTGTTCGGCCATCAGGTCGTTCTCACCGGGCAGCCGGTCTCCGGGACCGTACCGCCCGGCCTCGACGGCGGCCCGCAGCTCAGCCGCGATGCGCTGGGTACGTGGGCTGCCGCCCCGTCTCCCGGCCGCTCATCCAGACCTCTCCTCCTGAGGATCCCTGGACATCCTAGGAGCGGCGACGGCACCGGCACTCACACGGAAGAGTTACATCTCTAGAGATGTGCAGTCGTGAGGGTCCCTACTGGCGGCGAACACCCCGGAGGTACTCGTGTCGGATCGCAGCTCACCCCAGCCCCCCGTCATTCCCGGCATGGCCGAGGAGAATTGGCGGATCCAGCACGCGCGGAATCCGCTCGGCCGACAGATCGGCGTGCGTGTCGCGCAATACGACGGGCGGCTGCGAGTCGAGGTCGCCGACGCCAATCTTGCGGCGCCCCGACCGAGAACGGCAACGGTTGACGACGAACGCGGGCGCGGTCTCGTCGTCGTCGACGCGCTCGCCGAGCGTCGGGGCCGGTTTCCTCGCCCGTATAGCAGCGGCAAGGACGGCTGGGCCGAACTACCGCCCTTCCGGCTGGCCCAAGTGCGTCGGCGCGAACATTCGCAGTACCGCCGGCAGCACCACCACCGACGGGCCCGGCGTGCCGAGTGCCTTCGCCAGGTCGCTTTCCAGGGTCTCCGGGGTCGTGCGTACCGCCGGGACGCCGAAGGATTCCGCGAGGGCCGCGTAGTCGGGGCGGGACAGGTCCGTGGCCGTCGGCTCGCCGAAGGCATCCGTCATGTACTCGCGCAGGATGCCGTAGCCGCCGTCGTCGACGATCAGCCAGGTGACGGGGAGGTCGTGCTGGCGGGCCGTGGCCAGTTCGGCGAGGGAGTAGAGGGCGCCGCCGTCGCCGGAGACCGCGAGGACCGGGTGGGTGGGGTCGGCGACCGCCGCGCCCAGGGCCGCCGGGAAGGCGTAGCCGAGGCCGCCCGAGCCCTGGGCCGAGTGCATCAGGTTCGTGCCGCGGGGGTCGAAGGCGCACCACGCCCAGTAGGACAGGATCGTCATGTCCCAGAAGGACGGGGCGCGGGCCGGCAGTGCCCGGCGGACGGCGGTCAACAGCGACTGCTCCAGGGTCAGTTCCTGGGCCGCGATGCGGTCCGAGACGCGGGACAGGAGGGAGCGGACGCGCTCCGGTGCCTCCGGGTCGTGGCGTTCCGCCGCCGTTTCCAGGAGGGCCTGGAGTGCCAGGCGGGCGTCCGCGTGGATGCCGAGCGCGGGGTGGTTCGACTCCAGTTTGCCGAGGTCCGCCTCGATCTGGATCACCCGGCCGCGGGGCCTGAACGTGTGGTAGTTCGAGGAGAGTTCACCCAGACCCGAGCCCACGACCAGGAGGACGTCGGCGTCTTCCAGGAAGTCGGTCGTATGGCGGTCTTCCATCCAGGACTGGAGGGACAGCGGGTGCTCCCAGGGGAACGCGCCCTTGCCGCCGTACGTCGTCACCACCGGGGCGTCCAGCAGCTCCGCGAGCCGCCGCAGCTTGCCCGAGGCGTCGGAGCGTACGACGCCGCCGCCCGCGATGATCGCCGGGCGGACGGCGTGGGACAGCAACTCGGCTGCCACGGCGGTCAGTTCGGGGCGCGGAGCCAGGTCGTCCGGGGTCGCGTCCATCGCCGTCACCACCGGCAGCGACGCCGGCGCGGCCAGCATGTCCTGGGGGATCTCCACCCACACCGGGCCGTGCGGGGCCGTCAGCGCGGACTTCCAGGCCGCGGCGATCGCCGAGGGGATCTGGGACTGGGAGCGGACCGTGTGCACCGACTTGACCACACCCCGGAACGACGCGGCCTGGTCGGGGAGTTCATGGAGATAGCCGTGGCGGCCACCGCCCAGGCCGGCCGACGGGATCTGGCTGCTGATCGCGAGGACCGGCGCGGAGGCGGAGGCCGCTTCCTGGAGCGCGGCCAGCGAGGTCAGCGCGCCGGGACCGGTGGACAGGAGCAGCGGCGCGGCCTCGCCGGTGATCCGGCCGTACGCGTCCGCCGCGAAGCCCGCGTTGTTCTCCACCCGCAGGCCCACATACCGGAGGGAGGACCTGCGCAGGGCGTCGAACATCCCCAGCGCGTGCTGGCCGGGCAGGCCGAAGACGGTCGTCGCGCCGAGCCCGGCCAGGGTCTCCACGACCAGGTCTCCGCCGACGCGTCCGGCGGGCGGGTTCAGCGCGGCCTCCCGCTGGGCGGCGGTCGGGCGGAGTACCAGGTCGTGGTCGTGCGTCACGTCGGTTACGCGTCCTTCCGGGCCGCCGCGATCTGGCGGGACATGATGGTGGTCAGTTCGTACGCCGTGTGGGAGGCCGCCACGGACGTGATCTCGGCGTGGTCGTAGGCCGGGGCGACCTCCACCACGTCCGCCGAGACCAGGTTGCAGGACGCCAGGCCGCGCAGGATCTCCAGCAGCTCGCGCGAGGTCATGCCGCCCGCCTCCGGCGTGCCCGTGCCGGGGGCGTGCGCCGGGTCAAGGCAGTCGATGTCGATGGAGATGTACAGCGGGCGGTCTCCGATGCGCTGGCGGAGCTGGTCGGCCACCTCGTCGGCGCCCCGGCGGTAGACGTCCGCCGAGGTGACGATGCCGAAGCCCATCTTCTCGTCGTCGGTGAGGTCCTGCTTGCCGTACAGCGGGCCGCGCGTGCCCACGTGCGAGAGGGCGGAGGTGTCGAGGATGCCCTCCTCCACCGCGCGGCGGAACGGCGTGCCGTGCGTGTACTCGGCGCCGAAGTACGTGTCCCAGGTGTCCAGGTGGGCGTCGAAGTGCAGCAGCGCGACCGGGCCGTGCTTCTTCGCCACCGAGCGCAGCAGCGGCAGCGCGATGGTGTGGTCGCCGCCCAGGGTCATCAGGCGGGCGCCGGTGCCCAGCAGGTCGTCCGCCGCGGCCTCGATCGTCTCGACGGCCTCGTTGATGTTGAACGGGTTCACCGCGATGTCGCCGCCGTCCGCGACCTGCGCGAGCGCGAAGGGGGAGGCGTCCTGCGCGGGGTTGTAGGGGCGCAGCAGCCGGGACGCCTCGCGGATCGCGTTGCCGCCGAAGCGGGCGCCGGGCCGGTAGGAGACGCCGGAGTCGAAGGGCACGCCCACCACGGCGACATCGGCGCTGCCGACCTCGTCCAGGCGGGGCAGCCGGGCGAAGGTCGCGGGGCCGGCGTACCGGGGGACGCGGGAGGAGTCGACGGGGCCGCGGGGCGTCTCGTTGCTGCTCATGGGTGTGCCTTCTTTCCTGCTTCCTGACTGCCTGGGATCGACACTAGGTGGCCGGGCAGCCACGACGAAGTGTACGTTTTATCCATACAGGGGATATGGAGTGGAGGAAGTGCACACCATGGCCGACACCAGGGGGGATACGAGCCGCACGGCCCCGGCCGCTCCGGGCACCCCGGCCGCCCCCGCCCCGGCCGCTTCCCCTGCCGCCACCCCCGTCCCGCCCACCCCACCCGTCCCCCTCTCCGCTCTCCTCGCCCGCGACGACCTCGCCCTGCGCCAGCTCGCCGGTCCGACCGGCCCGGACGTCGTCGTCCACTGGGCGCACACCTCCGAGATGGCGGACCCCCTCCCCTATCTCCTCGGCGGCGAACTGCTCCTGACGGCGGGGGTCCAGTTCCCCGACGCCCCGTCGCCGGACGCCTTCTTCGACGCCTACGTCGCCCGCGTCGTCGCCGCGGGCGGCGCCGCCCTCGGCTTCGGGCTCGCCCCGGTGCACGACAGGGTGCCGGACGCCCTGGTGGCCGCCTGCGACACCCACGGGCTGCCGCTGCTGGAGGTCCCGCCGGGGACCACCTTCTCGGGCGTGGCCCGTGCGGTGTGGCAGCTGATGGCGCAGGCCCGGCTCGCCGAACTGCGCCGGGTCACCGAGGCCCAGCAGAGCCTCGCCGCGGCCGCGGCCCACCCCGACCCGGTGCCGTCCGTGCTGCGCCGGCTGGCCCAGCGGCTCGGCGGGCACGCGGTGCTCTACGGCCCCGACGGCACCGCCATCGCGTCGGCGGGCCGGGCACCCGCGCCCGCCGCCGGGAAGGCGCTGCGCGAGCTGGCCGCAGTGGTACGCCCGACCGGACGGACCCGCGCGCCCACCCACCCGGCCGGCCCCACCGCGCCCTCCCCCGGCGGCCCGCCCCGGCCCGCTTCCGCCACCGACACCGCCGGCGGCGCCCATCTGTCCGCCTACGCCCTCGGCTCCGGCGAGGGCTTCGTGCTCGGCGTCGCCGCCGGGCGCCGCGAGGGCGGGGACCACACCATCGCCTCCGTCGGGGCGGTGCTGCTGTCGCTGCTGACCGGGGAGCACCACAGCGGCGCCGGGGCCGCCCGGTCCTCCGCGCTGGTACGGCTGCTGCTCGGGGCGACGCCGGAGGAGGTCGCGCCGCTGCTCGGCACCGGCGATGGCGCGGGCGAGGGCACCGGGGGCGAGACGGGGGACGGCGAGCGGATCGTCGTACACGCCCGGCCCGAGCGGGGGGCGCCGGACGCCGTGGCCGCCGCCGCCCTCGGCACCGCCCTGGGCTCCCCCCTGGTCGACACGGACGGGGAGTTCGTACGGGTCCTCGTGCCCGCCCACCGGGAACCCGCCCCGGTGCCCGGCTGGACGCTCGGGGTCAGCGCGCCCGCGGGCCCCGCCGGCTGGCCGGCCGCCGACGCCCGGGCGGCCCGCGCGCTGGCCCGCGCCCGCGCGACCCGCGTCCCGCTGGTCCGGCACGGCACCGGGCGCGGTGCCCGGCACGGGCTGTCCGAGCTGGTGCCCGAGGCGGAGGCGCGGGCCCGCGCCGAGGCACTGCTCGCGCCGCTGGCCGCGGGACCCGCCCTCGTGGACACCCTGCGTACCTGGCTGTCGCTGCACGGCAGTTGGGACCGCACCGCGGTGGCCCTGGGAGTACACCGCAACACCGTGCGTCAACGCGTCGCCCGCGCCGCCCTGCTGCTCGGCGCCGACCTGGACGACCCGGACGTCCGCATGGAGTTGTGGTTCGCGCTGCGGCACGCCTGACGCCGCCGGCCGCCGCCTGTGCAGGAGCGTGACGCCCGTCCCAGCGGGCGGAACCACGGGGCCGCCCGCGCCGGGCTGCCCCACAATGGATGCCATGCCGATATCCGGGACACCCAGCCGCGCCCAGCTCGTCGACCACCTGGTGAGGACCCGTATCGCGGGGGACGTCGCCACGCCCCGCGAGAACAACCTCTCCCACTACCGCCTGCTGGCCAACGGGGACCGCAACTTCTGGCTCGGTCTGGAGCTGGGCGAGCGCTGGGCGGACGAGCAGGACGTGCTCGCGGTGATGGCCGAGCGGGTGGGGGTCAACGACGACCCGGAGTACCGGTACGGCCAGGACACCATCGACCCGGAACTGACCGTGGACGCCCTGGACCGGCTCGCGGCGCGGCTGCGCAAGGCGGCCGAGGGGCGTGAGCGGGTGCTGTTCGCGACCGGGCATCCGGGCGGGCTGCTGGATGTGCACCGGGCCACGGCCGCCGCGCTGCGCGCCGCCGGCTGCGAGATCGTCGTCGTCCCGGACGGGCTGCGGACGGACGAGGGGTACGTCATGCAGTTCGCGGACGTGGCCGTCCTGGAGCACGGGGCGACGCTCTGGCACACCCACTCCGGGGCGCCCATGCGGGCCATTCTCACGGGACTTGAGCAGAGCGGGCGGCCGCTGCCCGACCTGGTGGTCGCCGACCACGGCTGGGCCGGGTACGCCGCGCAGCACGGCCTGGACGCGGTCGGCTACGCCGACTGCAACGACCCCGCGCTGTTCCTCGCCGAGTCCGAGGGCACCCTCCAGGTCGCCGTGCCGCTGGACGACCACGTGGTCAGCCCGCGCCACTACGATCCGATGACCGCGTATCTGCTGGCCGGCGCCGGTCTGGCCGATCTGGACCAATAGGGTTCGTCAGGGGCGAACCGGCCCGGAGACGACAGTATGTGCGGCCCCGCACGCGGGGCCGCACATACTGTCACATCGAATCGGGACCTGGCTCAGCGACCGCCACCACCGTGGCCTCCGCCACCACCGTGGCCTCCGCCGCCGCCGTGGCCTCCGCCACCGTGGCCGCCTCCGTAGCCTCCGCCACCGTGGCCGCCTCCGTAGCCTCCGCCACCGTGGTCGCCTCCGTAGCCGCCACCACCGTGGTCGCCTCCGTAGCCGCCATAGCCGCCATAGCCACCGTGGCCGTAGCCGCCGTAGCCGCCGTAGCCCCAGTCGCCGTCGTCGTTGCCCCACCAGCCGCCGTATCCGCCGCGGCCGTGGTCTCCGTGGCCGCCGCCCCAGTCGCTGCTGTAGGAGCTGTGAACGTTGGACGGGCTCGCCGAGGCGGTGCCCGCCACGCCGATCGCGGCCCCGCCTGCCAGCAGCAGGCCGGTGGCGGACAGCGCAACAAGGCGCCGCGTGCGTGTTGCTCGCATGGGAATTACCTTCCATCGTCTCTCGCGGCCCCCGGAGGGACACACGAGGCGGATGGCCGCCGCCGCGCGGAGGGACGCGCGGCACGGTCTTCGGATATCACCGCGAGAGATCGTGCGTACACGGCACGTCTGCACGGTCGACGCCTGCGGCCCACCCGGACGCTGGCGCGTCATCAGGTACCGCGGCTGAGGTCGGAGGTGTCCCGCAACCTCGTCGGCCGCTCCTACCGTGCACTCGCGGCTTTCACTCATTGAGCCTAGTACCGCACCCGCCGCTTGGCACCTCAGCAAACCGGGTTGCCATCCGGTGGGCGCGGGACGCGGACGACGCCCTCCTGGATGACGGTGATGGCGAGCCGCCCGTCACGGGTGTATATGCGGGCCTGGCCGAGGCCGCGGCCGCCGTGCGCGGACGGCGACTCCTGGTCGTACAGCAGCCATTCGTCGGCGCGGAAGGGGCGGTGGAACCACATCGCGTGGTCCAGGGAGGCCCCCACCACGTCGCCGACCGCCCAGCCGCCGCGGCCGTGCGCGAGCAGCACGGAGTCGAGCAGGGTCATGTCGGAGACATAGGTGGCGAGGACGACGTGCAGCTGGGGGTCGCCCCAGACGGAGTCCGGGGCGGGGTCGTCGTCCACCTTGCCGTTGGTCCGGAACCACACTTGGCTGTGCGGCTCGCGCGGCTCGCCGAAGCGGCCGTACGGCGGCTCGTCCACGTATCTGAGGTCGACCGCCTCGCGCGCCTCCAGGAAGCGTGCCACCACCTCGGGCGCGAGATGGGCGTAGCCGTGCAGCCGCTCCTGGGAGGTGGGCAGGGTCGCCGGGTCGGGCGCGGGGGGCATCGGCACCTGGTGGTCGAGGCCCTCCTCGTACGTCTGGAAGGACGCCGAGAGGTGGAAGATCGGCTTGCCGTGCTGGACGGCGACCACGCGGCGGGTGGTGAAGGACCGGCCGTCGCGGATGCGGTCGACGGTGTAGACGATGGGCGCGCCGGGGTCGCCGGGGCGCAGGAAGTAGGCGTGCAGGGAGTGGGCGGGGCGGTCCGCGGGGACCGTGCGCCCGGCGGCGACCATGGCCTGCGCCGCGACCTGCCCGCCGAAGACGCGGGGTACGACGGCGGAGCGGGACCGGCCGCGGTAGATGTCCTCCTCGATCTGTTCGAGGTCGAGCAGATCGAGGAGGTCCTGGAGTGCCTGGCTCATGACGGGTCTGTACCGGCCAGTGATCGCGGGACCTTACAGGCCCATGTCCTTGGCGATGATCGTCTTCATGATCTCGCTGGTGCCGCCGTAGATGCGGTTGACGCGGTTGTCCGCGTACAGGCGGGCGATCGGGTACTCGTTCATGTACCCGTAGCCGCCGTGCAGCTGGAGGCAGCGGTCGATGACGCGGTGGGCGACCTCGGTGCAGAACAGCTTGGCGGAGGCGGCCTCTGCGGGGGTCAGCTCGCCGGCGTCCAGGGCCTCGGTGGCGCGGTCGGCGACGGCCTCGGCGGCGTCCACCTCGGCCTGGCAGGCGGCCAGCTCGAACTTGGTGTTCTGGAAGTGGGCGACCGGCTTGCCGAAGACGGTGCGCTCCTGCACGTACTGCTTGGCGAACCGGACGGCGGCCTTGGCCTGCGCGTAGGCGCCGAAGGCGATGCCCCAGCGCTCGGAGGCCAGGTTGTGGCCGAGGTAGTAGAAGCCCTTGTTCTCCTCGCCCAGCAGGTCCTCGACGGGGACCTTGACGTCCACGAAGGCCAGCTCGGCGGTGTCGGAGGTCTTCAGACCGAGCTTGTCCAGCTTGCGGCCGACGGAGTAGCCCTCGGACTTGGTGTCCACCGCGAACAGGGAGATGCCGTGGCGGCGGTCCTCGGCGGTGGGCGCGGCGGTGCGGGCGCACACGATCACGCGGTCGGCGTGCACGCCGCCGGTGATGAAGGTCTTGGCGCCGTTGAGGACGTAGTGGGTGCCGTCCTCGCTGAGCCGGGCGGTGGACTTCATGCCCGCGAGGTCGGAACCGGTGCCCGGCTCCGTCATCGCGATGGCCCACATCTCCTCGCCGGTGACGAACTTCGGCAGGTAGCGCTTCTTCTGCTCGTCGGTGGCCAGCATCTTGATGTACGGCAGAGCGAGCAGCACGTGCACGCCGGAGCCGCCGAACTGGACGCCCGCGCGGGCGGTCTCCTCGTAGAGGACGGCCTCGAACTTGTGGCTGTCCATGCCCGCGCCGCCGAACTCCTCGGGCACGTTGATGCCGAAGATGCCCAGCTCGCCGAGCTTGTAGTAGAAGTCGCGGGGCGCCTGGCCAGCCGCGAACCACTCGTCGTACACCGGTACGACCTCGGCCTCGATGAAGGCGCGCAGGGTCTCCCGGAACGCCTCGTGATCCTCGTTGAACACCGTACGGCGCACGCCGTCCACCTCCACGTACCTCGGGCATGCCGGCAAGGGGCATGTCTAAGCGCTTGCTCACCCGAGCGTACCGGCGGGTAGGGAGGGCGTCCAGGGGCGGAAGGCCGTAACGCTCGTCACGCCGGGGACGAGACGGGGGCGGGGCGTGCGCTTGGGAGGGCCGACCGGGGGCGGGGATGTACGCCGGAGCGGCCGGGTGGGGGCGGGGCGGCAGGCCGGAGGCAGGGGCAGACGCCGGGACGGCAGGCCGGAGGCAGGGGCAGACGCCGGGACGGCAGGCCGGGAGGCAGGGGCAGACGCCGGGACGGCAGGCCGGAGGCAGGGCCGCCTGCCGGAACGGCCGACTGGGGGCAGGAGCAGACGCCGGAACGACCGACCGAAGGCAGGGGCGGACACCGGGACGACCGACCGGAGGCAGGGCCGCCTGCCGGAACGGCCGACTGGGGGCAGGGGCAGACGCCGGGACGACCGACCGGGGCCGGGATGCGCGCAGAGACGGCCGGTCGGGGGCGGGGGCGTGCGGCCGGGAACGGCAGGCCGGGGCGGGGCGCGGGTCGCTCCGTGCGGCAGCTGCGCGACGTGCCCCACGGCGCCCCCAGGGCCGCGGTGCCCGCTACGCGCCCCCCGCCGCCTCGAACGCCGCCCGTGCCATCCGGTGCAGCAGTTCCGCCGTCGCCCCCCGGCCGGGAAGCGTGCCGGCGCGGCCCAGGTGGGGGGTGGAGTTGAGCAGGCCGAAGACGGAGTGGACGGCGGAGCGCGCGGCGGGCTCGGTGAGCGGCGGGTGGACCTCGCGGACCACACCCACCCACAGCTCCACGTACTGCCGCTGGAGCTGGCGCACCAGCTTGCGGTCGCTGTCGCGCAGCCGGTCCAGCTCGCGGTCGTGCAGGGTGATCAGCGGCCGGTCGTCCAGCGCGAAGTCGATGTGGCCCTCGATCAGGGAGTCCAGGACCGCAGTGGCGTGCCCGTCCCCGTCGGCCTCCGCGAGCCGCCGCCGGGCCCCGGTGAGCAGCTGGCCGCTGATGCCGACGAGTAGTTCGGCGAGCATCGCGTCCTTGCCGGGGAAGTGCCGGTACAGGCCGGGACCGCTGATGCCGACCGCCGCCCCTATCTCGTCCACGCCGACGCCGTGGAAGCCGCGCTCGGCGAAGAGGCGGGCGGCCTCCTTGAGGATCTGTTCGCGGCGGGTGGGGGCGTCGGTTCTGGCCATGAAGACAATTCTAGACAGCGAGGTTAGCGGTCGTTAACCTGAAGGAAATGGTTAACGCTCATTAACCGGTTCGAGCACCGGGTGAGGGGACCGCAGGATGCAGGAGGCACCGGAACTCCGGAGCACGGCCGAGCCCGCGTCGGATGCCTGGCGGGCCAATGAACAGGCCCATCTGGCGCTGGTCGGGGAGCTGCGCGACAAGCTCGCCGCGGCGGCGCTCGGCGGCGGGGAGCGGGCGCGCGCCCGGCACACCGCGCGCGGCAAGCTGCTGCCGAGGGACAGGGTCGACACCCTGCTCGATCCGGGCTCGCCGTTCCTGGAGCTCGCCCCGCTCGCGGCCGACGGGCTGTACGACGGGCAGGCGCCGGCCGCCGGTGTGATCGCCGGGATCGGCCGGGTCAGCGGGCGCGAGTGCGTGATCGTCGCCAACGACGCGACCGTCAAGGGCGGCACGTACTACCCGATGACGGTCAAGAAGCATCTGCGCGCCCAGGAGGTGGCCCTCGACAACCGGCTGCCCTGCGTCTACCTGGTCGACTCCGGCGGCGCCTTCCTGCCGATGCAGGACGAGGTCTTCCCGGACCGCGAGCACTTCGGGCGGATCTTCTACAACCAGGCCCGGATGTCCGGCGCCGGCATCCCGCAGATCGCGGCCGTCCTCGGCTCCTGCACCGCGGGCGGCGCGTACGTCCCGGCGATGAGCGACGAAGCGGTCATCGTCCGCGGCCAGGGCACCATCTTCCTGGGCGGCCCCCCGCTGGTGAAGGCGGCCACCGGCGAGGTGGTCACGGCGGAGGAGCTGGGCGGCGGCGAGGTCCACTCCCGGATCTCCGGCGTCACCGACCACCTCGCGGAGGACGACGCGCACGCGCTGCGGATCGTCCGGAACATCGTCGCCACCCTTCCGGCCCGGCAGTCGCCGCCCTGGGAGGTCGCCCCGGCCGTCGAACCGAAGGTGGACCCGGCCGGGCTGTACGGCGCGGTGCCGGTCGACTCCCGCACCCCGTACGACGTCCGGGAGATCATCGCGCGCGTCGTCGACGGCTCCCGGTTCGCCGAGTTCAAGAGCGAGTACGGCCAGACGCTCGTCACCGGTTTCGCCCGGATCCACGGGCACCCGGTCGGGATCGTCGCCAACAACGGCATCCTCTTCTCCGAGTCCGCCCAGAAGGGCGCGCACTTCATCGAGCTGTGCGACCAGCGCGGCATCCCGCTGGTGTTCCTCCAGAACATCTCCGGCTTCATGGTCGGCAAGGACTACGAGGCGGGCGGCATCGCCAAGCACGGCGCCAAGATGGTCACCGCGGTGGCCTGCACCCGCGTGCCCAAGCTGACCGTCGTGGTGGGCGGTTCGTACGGCGCGGGCAACTACTCGATGTGCGGCCGGGCCTACTCCCCCCGCTTCCTGTGGATGTGGCCCAACGCCAAGATCTCCGTGATGGGCGGCGAGCAGGCCGCCAGCGTCCTCGCCACGGTCAAGCGCGACCAGCTGGAGGGTCGCGGCGAGACCTGGTCCGCCGAGGACGAGGAGACCTTCAAGGCGCCGATCCGCGCGCAGTACGAGACCCAGGGCAACGCCTACTACGCGACGGCCCGGCTGTGGGACGACGGCGTGATCGACCCGATGGAGACCCGCCAGGTGCTCGGACTCGCCCTGACGGCCTGCGCCAACGCGCCGCTGGGAGAGCCCCAGTTCGGCGTCTTCCGGATGTGAGGGAGGGAACCGTGTTCGACACAGTGCTGGTCGCCAACCGGGGCGAGATCGCCGTACGCGTCATCCGTACGCTCCGCGAGCTGGGCGTGCGCTCGGTGGCGGTCTTCTCCGACGCCGACGCGGGCGCGCGGCACGTCCGGGAGGCCGACACGGCGGTCCGGATCGGTCCGGCCCCGGCGTCCGAGAGCTACCTCTCGGTGGAACGCCTGCTGGAGGCCGCCGCCCGCACCGGCGCGCAGGCCGTCCACCCCGGCTACGGCTTCCTCGCCGAGAACGCCGCGTTCGCGCGGGCCTGCGAGGAGGCGGGCCTCGTCTTCATCGGCCCCCCGGCCGACGCCATCGCGCTGATGGGCGACAAGATCCGCGCCAAGGAGACGGTGGCGGCCGCCGGGGTGCCGGTGGTCCCCGGCGGACGCGACCCCGACCTGGCCGAAGCCGCCCGCGCGCTGGGCGCGCCCGTGCTCCTGAAGCCCTCGGCCGGCGGTGGCGGCAAGGGCATGCGCCTGGTGCGGGACCTGTCCGTCCTGGACGAGGAGATCGCCGCCGCCCGCCGCGAGGCCCGCGCCTCCTTCGGCGACGACACCCTGCTGGTGGAGCGGTGGATCGACCGCCCCCGGCACATCGAGATCCAGGTGCTGGCCGACGGCCACGGCCAGGTGGTGCACCTCGGCGAGCGCGAGTGCTCGCTCCAGCGGCGCCACCAGAAGATCATCGAGGAGGCGCCCAGCGTCCTCCTGGACGAGGCCACGCGCGCGGCGATGGGCGAGGCGGCCGTGCAGGCGGCCCGCTCCTGCGGCTACCGGGGCGCGGGCACGGTGGAGTTCATCGTGCCGGGCAGCGACCCCTCCCAGTACTACTTCATGGAGATGAACACCCGCCTCCAAGTCGAGCACCCTGTCACGGAGTTGGTGACCGGACTCGACCTCGTGGAGTGGCAGCTGCGGGTGGCCGCCGGCGAGCCGCTGGGCTTCGTCCAGGAGGACGTGACGCTGACCGGGCACGCGATCGAGGCCCGCATCTGCGCCGAGGACCCCGCCCGCGGCTTCCTCCCCTCCGGCGGCACGGTCCTGCTGCTGGACGAACCGGAGGGCGACGGCGTGCGCACCGACTCCGGGCTCAGCGAGGGCACCGAGGTCGGCAGCCTGTACGACCCGATGCTCTCCAAGGTGATCGCGTACGGTCCCGACCGCGGGACCGCGCTGCGCAGGCTCCGGGCGGCACTGGCCGGGACGGTCACGCTGGGCGTGCAGACGAACGCGGGCTTCCTGCGCCGCCTCCTCGCCCATCCGGACGTGGTGGCGGGCGAGTTGGACACCGGTCTGGTGGAGCGGGTCGTGGCCGACCTGGTCCCGGCGGAGGTGCCCGAGGAGGTGTACGAGGCGGCGGCGGCCGTACGCCTGGAGGCGCTGAAGCCCTCCGGCGAGGGCTGGACCGACCCCTTCTCGGTGCCGAGCGGCTGGCGGCTCGGCGGCACCCCGAAACCGCCCGCCTTCCCTCTGCGGGTCCAGGACCCGGTGACGTACACCCCGCGCGGCACCGCCACCGTCACCGGCGACACGGTGGCCGTCACCCTCGACGGGCTGCGGCACACCTTCCGCCGCGCCGGTGACTGGATCGGCCGGGACGGCGACGCCTGGCAGGTGCGCGACCACGACCCGGTGGCCGACTCGCTGTCCCGGACGGCCCACGCGGGCGCCGACTCGCTGACCGCGCCGATGCCCGGCACGGTGACCGTCGTCAAGGTCGCCGTCGGGGACGACGTGGTCGCCGGGCAGAGCCTGCTGGTGGTGGAGGCGATGAAGATGGAGCACGTCGTCTCCGCCCCGCACGCGGGCACCGTCGCCGAGCTGGACGTGACACCGGGCACCACGGTCGCCATGGACCAGGTGCTGGCCGTCATCGCGCCGAAGGAGGAGGCGGAGTGAGCACCGATCGGCTGCCCATGGTCGTACCGGCGTCGGACCTGCCCGCACGGGTGCGGATCTACGAGGTCGGCGCGCGCGACGGGCTGCAGAACGAGAAGGGCGCCGTACCGACCGAGGTGAAGGCGGACTTCATCCGCCGCCTGGCCGAGGCGGGCCTCACCACCATCGAGGCCACCAGCTTCGTGCACCCCAAGTGGGTGCCCCAGCTCGCCGACGCGGAGGAGCTGTTCCCGCGGGTGCGCGACCTGCCCGGCGTGGAGCTTCCCGTCCTGGTCCCCAACCAGCGCGGCCTGGACCGGGCGCTGGCCCTCGGCGCCGACCGGATCGCGGTGTTCGCCAGCGCCACCGAGTCCTTCGCCAAGGCCAACCTCAACCGCACGCTGGACGAGTCCCTCGCGGTGTTCGAGCCGGTGGTGCGCCAGGCCAAGGACGCGGACGCGCGGGTGCGCGGCTACGTCTCCATGTGCTTCGGCGACCCGTGGGAGGGCGCGGTGCCGCTGCACCAGGTGGCCCGCGTCTGCACCGCCCTGCGGAACATGGGCTGCGACGAACTGAGCCTCGGCGACACGATCGGCGTGGCCACCCCCGGACACGTCCAGGAACTCCTGAACCTCCTCAACGAGGAGGGCGTGCCGACCGACGAGATCGGCGTGCACTTCCACGACACGTACGGCCAGGCCCTCGCGAACACCTACGCGGCCCTGGAGCACGGCGTGACGACGGTCGACGCGTCCGCCGGCGGGCTGGGCGGCTGCCCGTACGCCAAGTCCGCCACCGGCAACCTCGCCACCGAGGACCTGGTCTGGATGCTGCACGGCCTCGGCATCGAGACCGGCGTCGACCTCGACCGGCTGACCGCCACCAGCGTGTGGATGGCCGCCCACCTGGACCGGCCCAGCCCTTCCCGTACCGTCCGCGCTCTCTCCCACAAGGACCAGTGATCAGCATGGACCACCGCCTCAGCCCCGAGCTGGAGGAACTCCGCCGTACGGTCGAGGAGTTCGCGCACGACGTCGTGGCGCCGAAGATCGGCGACTTCTACGAGCGGCACGAGTTCCCGTACGAGATCGTCCGCGAGATGGGCCGCATGGGCCTGTTCGGGCTGCCGTTCCCGGAGGAGTACGGCGGCATGGGCGGCGACTACCTGGCGCTCGGCATCGCCCTGGAGGAACTGGCGCGGGTGGACTCCTCGGTGGCGATCACCCTGGAGGCCGGTGTCTCGCTGGGCGCGATGCCGATCCACCTCTTCGGCACCGAGGAGCAGAAGCGCGAGTGGCTGCCCCGACTGTGCGCGGGCGAGATCCTCGGCGGCTTCGGCCTGACCGAGCCGGACTGCGGCTCGGACGCGGGCGGGACCCGCACGACGGCCCGCCTCGACCCCGACACCGACGAGTGGGTGATCAACGGCACCAAGTGCTTCATCACCAACTCCGGTACGGACATCACCGGGCTGGTCACGGTCACCGCGGTCACCGGCCGCAAGCCCGACGGCAAGCCGCTGATCTCCGCGATCATCGTGCCGTCCGGCACGCCGGGCTTCACCGTCGCGGCGCCGTACTCCAAGGTCGGCTGGAACGCCTCGGACACCCGCGAGCTGTCCTTCGCGGACGTCCGCGTCCCCGCGGCCAACCTGCTCGGCCAGGAGGGCCGCGGCTACGCCCAGTTCCTGCGCATCCTGGACGAGGGCCGCATCGCCATCGCCGCCCTCGCGACGGGTCTGGCGCAGGGCTGTGTGGACGAGTCGGTGAAGTACGCCAAGGAGCGGCACGCCTTCGGCCGGCCGATCGGCGCCAACCAGGCGATCCAGTTCAAGATCGCCGACATGGAGACGAAGGCCCACACGGCACGCCTCGCCTGGCGCGACGCCGCCTACCGCCTGGTCGCCGGCGAACCCTTCAAGAAGGAGGCGGCCATGGCCAAGCTGTACTCCTCCACCATCGCGGTCGACAACGCCCGCGAGGCCACCCAGATCCACGGCGGCTACGGCTTCATGAACGAGTACCCGGTGGCCCGCATGTGGCGCGACTCCAAGATCCTCGAAATCGGCGAGGGCACGAGCGAGGTGCAGCGCATGCTGATCTCACGGGAACTGGGACTGGCGGGCTGAGCCCGCGGAAGCTCGGACCGAGGGGGGCGCGTCCACGTGGACGCGCCCCCTCGCCTTTCCTGCGCCGGGGGGCTACGACGTGATGCGGTACGCGGACGGATCCGGTCGGCGGTAGTACCGGCTCAGCGCGTAGGCCAGAGCAACGCCTGCGCCACGATGACCCGTTCGCCGTCGAAGGTGACGGCGGGGCCCTGGTGGAGTTCGTAGCCGAGGGCCAGTGCCTCGCTGACCCGGTGGCAGAAGGCGGCGTCGTCGGGGCCGGTGAGGACGCGGTAGGCGGGGAGGCCGCCGGGGGGTGTGCTCATGGAGGCAAGGGTCGCAGGCGGGCCTGCCGTCAGGGCGCGGACCCCCACAGCTCCATCCCGGCAGCGAGCAGTTCCAGCACGGCGGCCCGCTCGCCGGGGGTCCAGTCGTCGCACTCGTCCGCGCACAGCTTCCCGTACGCGCCCTCGTGCACCGCGCCCCGCCGGGGCGGCCGGCGGTCCTCACCGAGCCCGCGGGCCAGGTCCTCGAAGAAGTTCCACGCCTCCAGCACGACCCCCGCGGGCACCCGCCGGCGCACCGGGTCCGCCAGCCAGCGCTCCACCCGGACGAGTTCCAGCGTGTCCACCCCGGAGGCCGCGAGGCGCCACCCCCGCCGCCCCGCGAACAGCCGCGCCTGCCGCCCCGTCACGAACACCGGCACCCGGCGGCTCCCGCCCTCCGTCACCGTCAGCACCCGGTCGGGCTCGTCCCCGCGCCCCCCGGCCCACAGCACCACACCACTGCGCCCGGCCCCGCGTACCCGGTACGCGTAGAGCCTCCCGCACCCGGCCACCCCCATGAACCCCGCCTCTCCTGAGCGAGTTTCACAGTCAACGCGGTCGAGCAGGCGGAGGCAAAGGCATTCCGCGCGGCGGGCGGCCCCGGCGCGGGAAACCGCACCGCACCCTGGGACAGACAAGAAGGTTAGGCTAACCTAAGCATCGCACTTGTCCGGCGGGCGTCGCGCCCCGTTCGAAAGCGGTCAGATCCATGTCCCATGCCCGTGCCATCCACCTCTCCCGCCGCGGCCTGCTCGCCGCGGGCGGCGCCGTAGGGCTCGGCGCCGCGCTCGCGGCCTGCGGGGACGACAAGGGCAAAGCCGAGGGCGCCGGCAGCGGGTCGACCGCGGCGAAGCCGGGACCCTGGACGTTCAAGGACGACCGCGGCACGACCGTGAAGCTCGACAAGGTGCCGGCGGACATCGTCGCCTTCACCGGCGTCGGCGCCGCGCTCTACGACTACGGTGTCCAGGTCAAGGGCGTCTTCGGCCCCACCACGACCAAGGGCGGCAAGCCCGACGTCCAGGCCGGCGACATGGACGTCAGCAAGGTGACCGTCCTCGGCAACACCTGGGGCCAGTTCAACGTCGAGAAGTACGCCGCCCTCTCCCCCGACGTGCTGATCACCACGATGTTCGACGGCGCCGGCACCCTCTGGTACGTCCCGGAGCAGTCCGCCAAGCAGATAGCCGAACTCGCGCCCAGCGTCGGCATCTCCGTCTACGACCGCCAGCTCACCCAGCCGCTCCAGCGGATGTGGGACCTCGCCGAGTCGCTCGGCGGCGACATGAAGGCCGCCAAGGTCACCGACGCGAAGAAGCGGTTCGAGGCGGCCGCCGCCCGGCTGCGGGCCGCCGCCAAGGCCAAGCCGCACATCAAGGTGATGGTCGGCAGCGCCAGCGACCAGCTGTTCTACGTCTCGGGCACGCGTCTGTCCATCGACCTGGAGTACTTCAAGGCCCTCGGCGTGAACTTCGTGGAGCCGCCGGAGAGCGCGAAGAAGCAGGGCGGCGGCTGGTACGAGTCGCTGAGCTGGGAGAACGTCGACAAGTACCAGGCCGACATCATCATGATGGACGACCGGTCCTCCGCCATCCAGCCCGCGGACATCACCAAGCCGACCTGGCGGAAGCTGCCGGCGGTGAAGGCGGGCCAGGTCATCGCGCGGTCGCCCGAGCCGATCCTGTCGTACGACAAGTGCGTACCGCTGCTGACGACGCTCGCCGAGGCACTGGAGAAGGCGAAGAAGGTCAGCTAGGCACCCCCCGATCGCGGGGCCGCCCGGCCGCGTGCGCCGTGGCCGGGGCGCCCCGAGGTTCGCCGCAGTCCCCCCGCTTCCCCCCAGGAGCCCTCATGACCACGGCCGTTGCCGCCCCTTACCGGTTCTTCTCCCTCCAGGTCGTACGGACGCGGCGGCTCGGGCCGTCCCTCGTCCGGGTCACCTTCGGCGGGAGCGAGCTGTGCGACTTCCGTTCCGAGGGACGCGACCAGTCCCTCTCGCTGTTCCTGCCGCACCCCGGCCAGACCGAGCCCGTCGTACCGCTCGACCTCGGGGACGGGTGGTGGCAGGCATGGCGGGAACTGCCGGACGACGTACGGGCCGTGATGCGCTCGTACACCCTGCGGGAGCTGCGCCGCGATCCGGACGAGGTCGACATCGACTTCGCCCTGCACGGGGTCGGTCCCGGCGCCGCCACCGCCGCGGGACCCGCCTCCCGGTGGGCCGCGCGGGCCGTCCCCGGCGACCGGGTGCTGGTGCTCGGGCCCGTGCTCGCCGACAACCGGGCCATCCGGTTCCGCCCGCCCGAGGACACCGATCTGGTGGTGATGTGGGGCGACGAGACCGCCGTGCCCGCCGCGACCGCGACCCTGGAGTCCCTCCCGGCGGGCACCCGCGTACGCGCCTGGCTCCAGGTACCGCACCCCGGTGACATCCAGGACGTGCGCACGGACGCCGACGCGGAGATCACCTGGCTGGTGCGGGGCGAGGGCGACCCGGACCCTCTCGACGCCGTGCGCGGCGCCCAACTCCCGCCCACCGCACGCCCGTACGTGTGGATCGCCGGCGAGTCCGGTCATGTGAAGGCCCTGCGGCGGCACTTCGTCCAGGAGCGCGGGGTCGACCGGCGCCGGGTCACCTTCGTCGGGTACTGGCGGCGCGGACTGACCGAGGAGCAGCTCCGCGCGGCGGGCGAGTAGGTGCGGGCGGCGCCGCACAGCCGCCCCGCCCCGTTTCGCAGGCGTTCCCCGCACACGTGTGCCTTGATCCAAAGAACTTAGGTTAGGCTAACCTAAGTTAATCCCCACGGACTTCCCCCCGGAGGACCCCCCATGCGCTCCCACCTGCTCAATGGCCTCACGGCGGAGCACTACCGCCGCTCCGTGACCGAAGGAGTAGAGCGGGTGGCGGCCAAACTCGCCGCCACCGAGCGCCCGTTCACCGGCGTCACCGTGGACGAACTGTCCCCCCGCGTCGACGCCATCGACCTCGACCGCCCGCTCGGCGACACCGCCGCCGTCCTCGACGAGCTGGAGGACGTCTACCTGAAGGACGCGGTCTACTTCCACCACCCCCGCTACCTCGCCCACCTCAACTGCCCGGTCGTCATCCCGGCCGTGCTCGGTGAGGCCGTGCTCTCCGCGGTCAACTCCTCGCTGGACACCTGGGACCAGTCGGCCGGCGGCACGCTCATCGAGCGCAAGCTGATCGACTGGACGACCGCGCGGACCGGCCTCGGGCCCGCCGCGGACGGCGTGTTCACCTCCGGCGGCAGCCAGTCCAACCTCCAGGCGCTGCTGCTGGCCCGCGAGGAGGCCAAGAGCGGCGACCTCGCGAAACTGCGTATCTTCGCCTCCGAGGCCGGCCACTTCAGCGTGCAGAAGTCGGCGAAACTGCTCGGGCTCGGCCCCGACGCGGTCGTCACCGTCCCCGTCGACCGCGACAAGCGGATGCAGACCGTCGCCCTGGCCCGCGAGCTGGAGCGCTGCCACGCCCGAGGCCTGGTGCCCATGGCGGTCGTCGCCACCGCCGGCACCACCGACTTCGGCTCCATCGACCCGCTGCCCGAGATCGCCGAGCTGTGCGACCGCCACGGCGCGTGGCTGCACGTGGACGCGGCCTACGGCTGCGGGCTGCTCGCCTCGCGCAAGTACCGGCACCGCCTCGACGGCATCGAGCGCGCCGACTCGGTGACCGTCGACTACCACAAGTCCTTTTTCCAGCCCGTGAGTTCATCCGCCGTGCTGGTGCGCGACGGCGCCACCCTGCGGCACGCCACCTACCACGCCGAGTACCTCAACCCGCGCCGCGCGGTGCGCGAGCGCATCCCCAACCAGGTCGACAAGTCCCTCCAGACCACCCGCCGCTTCGACGCCCTCAAGCTGTGGCTGACGCTGCGCGTGATGGGTGCCGACGGCATCGGCGAACTCTTCGACGAGGTCTGCGACCTGGCCGTACAGGGCTGGCACCTGCTCGCCGCCGACCCGCGCTACGACGTGGTGGTCGAGCCGTCCCTGTCCACCCTCGTCTTCCGCTACGTCCCGGCCGCCGTCACCGACCCGGCGGAGATCGACCGCGCCAACCTCCATGCCCGCAAGGCGCTGTTCGCCTCCGGCGACGCGGTGGTCGCGGGCACCAAGGTGGGCGGCCGCCACTACCTGAAGTTCACCCTGCTCAACCCCGAGACGACGGTGTCCGACATCGCCGCCGTCCTCGATCTCATCGCCGGCCACGCCGAGCAGTACCTGGGAGAGTCCCTTGACCGCGCTTCCTGAATCCACCCGCGTCCACGACCTCGTGGGGATCGGACTCGGCCCCTTCAACCTCGGCCTCGCCTGCCTGACCGAGCCGATCGCCGAACTGGACGCCGTCTTCCTGGAGTCGAAGCCCGGCTTCGAGTGGCACGCCGGGATGTTCCTGGACGGCGCCCACCTCCAGACCCCGTTCATGTCGGACCTGGTCACCCTCGCCGACCCCACCTCGCCGTACTCCTTCCTCAACTACCTGAAGGAGAAGGGCCGGCTGTACTCCTTCTACATCCGCGAGAACTTCTATCCGCTGCGGGTGGAGTACGACGACTACTGCCGCTGGGCCGCCGGCAAGCTGAGCAGCGTCCGCTTCGGCACGACGGTCACCGAGGTGTCGTACGAGGACGGCCTCTACGCCGTACGGACCGAGGCCGGCGACACCGTCCGCGCCCGGCACCTCGTGCTCGGCACGGGCACGGTGCCCTACCTTCCCGAAGCCTGTCGGGACCTCGGCGGGGACCTGCTGCACACCTCCCAGTACATGCACCGCAAGGCGGAGTTGCGGCAGAAGAGGTCCGTCACGGTCGTCGGCAGCGGGCAGAGCGCCGCCGAGATCTACTACGAGCTGCTGTCCGAGATCGACGTCCACGGCTACCAGCTGAACTGGGTCACCCGCTCCCCCCGGTTCTTCCCGCTGGAGTACACCAAGCTGACCCTGGAGATGACCTCCCCGGACTACATCGACTACTTCCGCGCGCTGCCCGAGGAGACCCGCTACCGGCTGGAGAAGCAGCAGAAGGGCCTGTTCAAGGGCATCAACTCGGAGCTCATCGACGCGATCTTCGACCTGCTGTACCAGAAGAACGTGGCGAGCGGAGACCGGCCGGTGCCGACCCGGCTGCTCACCAACTCCACGCTGAAATGCGCCGGTTACGACGGCGAGGCGTACACCCTCGGCTTCCGCCAGGACGAGCAGGGCAAGGACTTCGAGATCCGCACCGAGGGCCTGGTGCTGGCCACCGGCTACCACTACGCGCCCCCGGCCTTCCTCGCCCCGCTGCGCGAACGGCTGCGCTACGACGGCCACGGCCGCTTCGACGTGGCCCGCAACTACGCCATCGACGTCACCGGGCGCGGCGTCTTCCTCCAGAACGCCGGCGTCCACACCCACAGCATCACCAGCCCCGACCTGGGCATGGGCCCGTACCGCAACGCGTGCATCATCCGCGAGGTGCTCGGCAGCGAGTACTACCCGGTCGAGAAGTCCATCGCCTTCCAGGAGTTCGCCGTATGACCGCCCCGACCTTCACCTTCCGGCCCGTCGATCCGCTCCGGGACGCCCAGTTGCTGCACTCCTGGGTCACCCACCCGAAGGCCGCCTTCTGGATGATGCAGGAGGCGAGACTGGAGGACGTGGAGCGGGCGTACATGGAGATAGCCGCCGACGAGCACCAGCACGCGCTGCTCGGGCTCCGGGACGGCGCCCCCGCCTTCCTCATGGAGAAGTACGACCCCGCCCACCGGGAACTGGTCGGCCTCTACGAGCCGCGGCCGGGCGATGTCGGGATGCACTTCCTGACCCCCGCGACCGACACCCCCGAGCACGGGTTCACCAAGGCCGTCATCACCGCCGTCATGGCACATCTCTTCGCGGACCCGGCCACCGAGCGCGTGGTCGTGGAACCGGACGTGCGCAACAAGGCGGTGCACGCGCTGAACGCGGCCGTCGGGTTCGTGGCCGAGCGCGAGATACAGAAGCCGGAGAAGACGGCCCTGCTGAGCTTCTGCACCCGCGAGCAGTTCACGAAGGCGGTGTCCGCGTGCTGACGCCCGCCGAGTCCGTGGCCCACCTGTCCCCCGAGCGCTGGGCGCGGGCCGAGCGGCTGCTGCTCCGCAAGGCGCTCGCCGAGTTCGCGCACGAGCGCCTGATCACCCCCGAGGAGGACGGCGAGGGCTATGTCGTCCGCAGCGACGACGGCCTCACCGCCTACCGGTTCACCGCCGTGCGGCGCGCCCTCGACCACTGGGAGGTCGACGCCGGCTCGATCACCCGGCAGCGTGACGGCGCCGAACTTCCTCTCTCCGCACTGGACTTCTTCATCGAGCTGAAGGACTCCCTGGGCCTGAGCGACGCCATTCTGCCCGTCTACCTGGAGGAGATCTCCTCCACCCTCTCCGGCACCTGCTACAAGCTCGCCAAGGACCGGCTCGCCTCCGCCGAACTGGTGGCGAGCGGCTTCCAGGCGATCGAGACCGGGATGACCGAGGGCCACCCCTGCTTCGTCGCGAACAACGGGCGGCTCGGCTTCGGGGTCCACGAGTACCTGGCGTACGCCCCGGAGACCGCGCACCCCGTCCGGCTGCTGTGGCTGGCCGCGCACCGCTCCCGCGCCGCGTTCACGGCGGGCGCCGGGATCGAGTACGAGGGCTTCATCCGGGCCGAGTTGGGCGCGGAGACCGTCGAGCGGTTCCGGCGGACGCTGACCGGGCAGGGCCTCGACCCGGCCGACTACCTCCTCATCCCGGTCCACCCCTGGCAGTGGTGGAACAAGCTGTCCGTCACCTTCGCGGCGGAGGTGGCCCGCCGGCACCTCGTCCCGCTCGGCGAGGGCGACGACGAGTACCTCGCCCAGCAGTCCATCCGGACCTTCTTCAACACCAGCGCCCCGCACAAGCACTATGTGAAGACGGCCCTGTCCGTCCTCAACATGGGCTTCATGCGCGGGCTCTCGGCCGCCTACATGGAGGCCACCCCCGCGATCAACGACTGGCTCGCCCAGCTGATCGAGGGCGACCCGGTGCTCAAGGGCAGCGGCCTGACGATCATCCGCGAGCGGGCCGCCGTCGGCTACCGGCACCTGGAGTACGAGCGGGCCACCGACCGCTACTCCCCCTACCGCAAGATGCTCGCCGCGCTGTGGCGGGAGAGCCCGGTGCCCTCCCTCCAGGACGGCGAGACGCTCGCCACCATGGCCTCCCTGCTGCACGTCGACCACGAGGGCGCGTCCTTCGCGGGCGCCCTGATCGAGCGGTCCGGACTCGATCCCGCCGCATGGCTGCGCCGGTACCTGCGGGCGTACTACGTCCCGCTGCTGCACAGCCTCTACGCCTACGACCTGGCGTTCATGCCGCACGGCGAGAACACCATCCTGGTGCTGCGGGACGGGGTCGTGCAGCGGGCCGTCTACAAGGACATCGCCGAGGAGATCGTGGTGATGGACCCGGACGCCGTGCTGCCGCCGGAGGTCACCCGGATCCGCGCCGACATCCCCGAGGACCAGAAGCTGCTGTCGATCTTCACCGACGTCTTCGACTGCTTCTTCCGCTTCCTCTCCGGGAACCTCGCCGCCGAAGGAGTCCTCACCGAGGACGAGTTCTGGCGCACGGTCGCGGAGGTCTCCCGCGCGTACCAGGAGGCGAATCCGCAACTCGCCGACCGGTTCCGGCAGTACGACCTGTTCGCCCCCGAGTTCGCGCTGTCCTGCCTCAACCGGCTCCAGCTCCGCGACAACCGGCAGATGGTGGACCTCGCGGACCCGTCGGCGGCGCTCCAGCTGGTGGGCACGCTGCGCAACCCGCTGGCCGGCCGCTGACGCGCGGCACCGGTGCTCGGCGCCGGTGCCGGGCACGGACGGGCGGGCGGGCGCCCCGGAGTACGGTCCTCCGGGGCGCCCGTTCGGCTCACGCTCGGCCGTCGGTCCAGGGCACCTGCGGCGACCGGTAGTACCCGATGCCGAGGGCGTCCCAGCGCGGGGCCTGCGCGGCCAGCCGTACCTTGTAGGTGTCCCAGTCGTGGGTGGCGGCGGGCGACCAGCCCAGCTCGGCCGCGCCCGGCAGCCGCGGGAACGCCATGTAGTCGATGTCGGCCGACGTCTTCAGCGTCTCCGACCACAGCGGCGCCTCCACCCCCTTGACCGCCGACGCGGGAGCGCCCGGCAGATAGGCGCCCGGATCCCAGTCGTACGACCGCCGCACCTCGACCAGTCCGGCCCAGGTCAGCCCCAGCCTGGTGTCCTTGGTGTACTTCATGTCGAGGTAGACCCGGTCGGCCGGGGACAGGATCAGCCCCGTGCCGTTCCGCGCGGCCGCGGCGACCTGCTCCTTCTCGGCCGCGCTGGTGCTGTCCAGCCCCCAGTACTGGGCGAGCGCCCCCTTGGCCGGGTGGGCGCCGGTGAGCTGGTGCCAGCCGATGACCTTCTTGCCGTACTTCGCGACGATCGGCTGCACGCGGTCCATGAAGGTCACGTAGTCGGCGTGGCTGGTGGAGTGCGCCTCGTCACCGCCGATGTGCAGATAGCGGCCCGGCGTGAGCGCGGCCAGCTCCCTGACGACGTCGTTCACGAAGGTGTAGGTGACGTCCTTGGACACGCACAGCGAGCTGAAGCCGACCTCGGTACCGGTGTAGCGCGGAGGCGCCACGCCGTCGCAGTTCAGCTTGGCGTAGGAGGCGAGGGCCGCGTTGGTGTGGCCGGGCATGTCGATCTCCGGCACGACCTCCATATAGCGGGAGGCGGCGTAGGAGATGAGCTGCCGGTACTCCGCCTTCGTGTAGAAGCCGCCCTTGCCGCCGCCGACCTCGGTGGTGCCGCCGTAACGGGCGAGCCGGGGCCAGGAGTCGATGGCGATGCGCCAGCCCTGGTCGTCGCTGAGGTGCAGATGCAGCTCGTTGACCTTGTACAGGGCGAGTTCGTCGATGTACCGCTTCACCTGGGCGACGGTGAAGAAGTGCCGGGAGACGTCCAGCATGGCGCCGCGGTAGGCGTAGCGGGGCTGGTCCTCGATGGTGCCGCCGGCGATCCGCCAGCTCGCGCGCTGGACGGTCTTCTTCTCGACGGCGGCCGGGAGGAGTTGGCGCAGCGTCTGCACGCCGTGGAAGAGTCCGGCCGGGGCGCTCGCGGTGAGCGTGACACCGGAGGGGCCGCTGCGCAGCCGGTAGCCTTCGGCGCCGTAGCCGCCCTTGTCCAGGCGCAGCCGGATGCCGCCGCTGCCGTGCTCGGTGAGCGGCAGCGGGTAGCCGGTGGAGGGCCGCAGGATGCCGGCCAGGTAGGCGCCGACGCGGCGGACTCCCGCCGGGCCGTCCACGCGGAGGGCGGTGGCGCGGGTGATGCGGTACGGGGCGCCGCCGGGGGTGACGGAGGCGGGGGCCGGGACCACCTGGTCCAGCGGCGTGACGCGGGCCTCGGGCGGGGCGGGGGCGGCGCCGAGGGTGAAGGCACCGGCCGCCGCGACGAGCAGCAGCGAACCGAGGACGCGGGCGGTTCGGGGAGTCGTACGGTCATTCCGTGTCACATGCGCTCCCTTCGGAACTGGTCGGGACCACTCTCCCACCGGGGGCGCCGGGAGGTGAGGAGTGACGTAGGACACAGTGGACGAACGGGAGTTCAGCACACCACCCGGCAGCTCAGTGCCCGATATCGGGCAGGATTCTTGCGAAACCGACGCCGGTACCCGAGGATCTACGGGTGCACGACGAACTCGTAGATCATCTGACGCGGTCCACGCCCCTCGGCAGGGGCGAGGCGTTGCGGGTGATCCAGGACGTGCTCGCCTATTTCGACGAGTCGACGGAGGATTTCGTCCGTCGCCGCCACCGCGAACTCCAGGCCCGTGGCCTGGTGAACGCGGAGATCTTCGAACGGATCGGGGCGGACCTCAGATATCGAGCGGTGGCACCGCCCGAGCTGACGCTCAGGCAGCTGCGCCGCATCGTCTACGGCTAGGAATATCTGTATATGTGCGGAATTGTCGGTTACATCGGGAAGCGTGACGTCGCCCCCCTCCTCCTGGAGGGCCTCCAGCGGCTGGAATACCGCGGGTACGACTCCGCGGGCATCGTGGTCACCTCCCCGAAGGCGCCCGGCCTGAAGATGGTCAAGGCCAAGGGCCGGGTGCGCGACCTGGAGGCCAAGGTCCCGGCGCGCTTCAAGGGCACCACCGGCATCGCCCACACCCGCTGGGCCACCCACGGCGCCCCCTCCGACGTGAACGCCCACCCGCACATGTCGGCCGACAACAAGGTCGCCGTCGTGCACAACGGCATCATCGACAACGCCGCCGACCTGCGCCGCAAGCTGGAGGCGGAGGGCGTCGAGTTCCTCTCCGAGACCGACACCGAGGTCCTCACCCACCTCATCGCCCGCGCCGGCGCCGAGAAGCTGGAGGACAAGGTCCGCCAGGCGGTCCGGCTGATCGAGGGCACGTACGGCATCGCCGTGCTGCACGCCGACTTCCCGGACCGGATCGTGGTGGCCCGCAACGGCTCCCCGGTCGTGCTCGGCATCGGCGAGAAGGAGATGTTCGTCGCCTCGGACATCGCCGCGCTGGTCATGCACACCCGGCAGATAGTGACGCTGGACGACGGCGAGATGGCCACCCTCAAGGCCGACGACTTCCGCACCTACACCACCGAGGGCACGCGCACCACCGCCGAGCCCACCACGGTGGAGTGGGAGGCCGAGTCGTACGACATGGGCGGCCACGACACCTACATGCACAAGGAGATCTTCGAGCAGGCCGACGCGGTGGACCGCGTGCTGCGCGGCCGGATCGACGACCGCTTCTCCACCGTGCACCTCGGCGGGCTCAACCTGGACGCCCGCGAGGCCCGGCGGATCCGCCGGGTGAAGATCCTCGGCTGCGGCACCTCGTACCACGCGGGGCTCATCGGCGCCCAGATGATCGAGGAGCTGGCCCGCATCCCCGCGGACGCCGAGCCGGCCTCCGAGTTCCGCTACCGCAACGCGGTCGTGGACCCCGACACGCTGTACGTCGCGGTCTCCCAGTCCGGCGAGACGTACGACGTGCTCGCCGCCGTGCAGGAGCTCAAGCGCAAGGGCGCGCGGGTCTTCGGCGTCGTCAACGTGGTGGGCTCCGCGATCGCCCGTGAGGCGGACGCCGGGATCTATGTGCACGCAGGCCCCGAGGTCTGTGTCGTCTCGACCAAGTGCTTCACCAACACCACGGTCGCCTTCGCGCTGCTCGCGCTGCACCTGGGCCGCACCCGCGACCTCTCGGTGCGCGACGGCAAGCGGATCATCGAGGGCCTGCGCAGGCTGCCCGACCAGATCACCGAGATCCTCAAGCAGGAGGAGCAGATCAAGGAGCTGGCCGAGCTGTACGCCGGCGCCCGCTCGATGCTGTTCATCGGCCGGGTCCGCGGCTACCCGGTCGCCCGCGAGGCCTCCCTCAAGCTCAAGGAGGTCTCGTACATCCACGCCGAGGCCTACCCCGCCTCCGAGCTGAAGCACGGCCCGCTGGCCCTGATCGAGCCCGCCCTGCCGACGGTCGCGATCATCCCGGACGACGACCTGCTGGAGAAGAACCGCGCCGCCCTGGAGGAGATCAAGGCCCGCTCGGGCAAGATCCTCGCCGTGGCCCACCGGCACCAGGAGAAGGCCGACCAGACGATCGTCGTCCCCAAGAACGAGGACGAGCTCGACCCGATCCTGATGGGGATCCCCCTCCAGCTCCTCGCCTACCACACGGCGAAGGCCCTGGGCCGCGACATCGACAAGCCGCGGAACCTGGCGAAGTCGGTGACGGTCGAGTAGGGACCGGCGCAGCCGACCGAACGAACCCCCCATGCGCCGCACGGGGGGTTCTTCCGTCTCAGGGGATCACGATCACCGGCCGCCGGGCGCGCCGCGCGAGCCGCCCCGCGACCGAGCCGAAGATCCGGCCCACGATCCCGTGCGTGGAGCCGACGACGATCGCGTCCGCCTCGTACTCCCGCCCCACCTCCTCGAGTTCGTGGCAGATGTCACCGCCGCGCTCGACGAGGATCCAGGGCACCTCGGAGAGGTAGTCCGCGCAGGCGAGTTCGAGGCCGAGCACCTCCGTACGGTGATCCGGCACGTCCACGAAGACCGGGGGCTCGCAGCCCGCCCACACCGTGGTGGGCAGCCGGTTGGCCACATGCACGATGATCAGACCGGAGCGGGAGCGGTGCGCCATGCCGATCGCGTACGCGAGGGCGCGCTCGCTGGAGGTGGAGCCGTCGAAGCCGACGACGACACCGTGCCGGAAGGCGGGGTCGCAGGAAGGACGTGCCTCTTCGGCCGCCTGGGGATCGGCCGCCGTAGGATCGGCGACCGGTCGCTTGCGGTCCGCGGGTTCGAAGAATTCGTGACCGGCCATGGCTGTCTCGGCGTTGTGATCCTTTATGGGACGGAACGACAGTGTGCGGCGGACCTGTGTCCGGGATTCATCTTCCCCACCCCATACCCCCAAGGGTACGGCGGCACGCCTCCCGAGCCCAGATCCCTTGCACGCTCCGTAAGCGGTCCCCCGACATCCGTAGGGGTTCACCGGAGCATGCACGAGCCGCGCCCGTTACGCAATGCTTGCTGCCCCGTACAGGCGCTTTGCACGGGATTCGCGGACGCACGGCCGGTGACCGACCGCTCCGCCAGGCGTTGAAGGGGGTGAGCCACCACCACGGGGAGCCACCGGGCGCCATCGTGCGCCGGCGGCCGACCCAGCTCGCCACAGGGAGTACGAGATGTCCGGACACCGGTCCCGCCCCGAGGAGCCCGGCCCGCAGGACAGCACCGGTGAGCTGATCCGCTGGGCCGCCTTCACCTGCGTCCTCGTCCCGGTGGTCCTGCTCTGGTACGGCACCTCGCTCGCCGGCGCCACCGGCACCGCCCTGGGGCTTGCCGCCGTCACGGCCGCCTGCCGGCTGCTGCTCCGGCGTTCGGAGCACGCGGCGCGGCACGGCGCGCGCCGGAGTGCGGGCCGGGGCCGGGGGCGCGGATCACGGCGCGGCGGGACGCGGGGTGCCGGGCGGGACGCCGGCCGGGGCGGGGGCCGGAACGGCGGGCGCCACGGCGGGCGTTGCGAGATGCAAAGAGGCGGACGTCACACGCGGCAGCGGACACCGGTCGACTGACCGGTTTCCGTGCTTCCAAGCGCTCCTTTTCAGCCAACTTCTTGATATCGCCCAAGTGGGGTCCCCACCACCCCTCAACCCCCGTTCCACCTGCACGGAAAGGGTCCAGGGGGCGCTGCGCACCCTACGCGGTTTGGCCACTGCCCGGAGGCGCACTTCCCTGCACGGCCCACGAGTGCAACGCTTCGTGATCGAATGCTTCACGCCAAGTTGTCATGTCGACAATGTGCCGCATTTGGAACTGGTCACCGTGCGTTTGCGGGACCCAGTAGATTCGATCTTGACTGTCTTTACGGCGGGGGACTCGTGCAGGACCGAGGGGAAACGTGCAGGAGCGACACAACCGAGGAGCCGCGACCACCGAGGGGGGCTTAGCAGTATGAGCCACGACTCCACTGCCGCGCCGGAAGCCGCTGTCCGGAAACTGTCCGGGCGTCGCCGCAAGGAGATCGTCGCGGTGCTGCTGTTCAGCGGCGGCCCCATCTTCGAGAGTTCCATACCGCTGTCGGTGTTCGGCATCGACCGCCAGGACGCCGGGGTGCCGCGCTACCGACTGCTGGTGTGCGGCGGCGAGGAGGGTCCGCTGCGGACCACCGGCGGTCTCGAACTCACCGCCCCGCATGGGCTGGAGGCGATCGCCCGCGCCGGTACGGTCGTCGTACCGGCCTGGCGCTCGATCACCGCGCCACCGCCCGAGGAGGCGCTCGACGCACTGCGCCGGGCACACGAAGAGGGCGCCCGCATCGTAGGGCTGTGCACCGGCGCGTTCGTGCTCGCGGCCGCCGGGCTGCTCGACGGCCGCCCGGCGACCACCCACTGGATGTACGCGCCGACGCTGGCCAAGCGCTATCCGTCGGTGCACGTCGACCCGCGGGAACTGTTCGTCGACGACGGCGACGTGCTGACCTCCGCGGGGACGGCGGCCGGAATCGATCTCTGTCTGCACATCGTGCGGACGGACCACGGCAACGAGGCGGCCGGTGCGCTGGCCCGCCGGCTGGTGGTCCCGCCGCGCCGCTCGGGCGGTCAGGAGCGCTACCTCGACCGGTCTTTACCCGAGGAGATCGGCGCCGACCCGCTCGCCGAGGTCGTCGCCTGGGCGCTGGAGCACCTCCACGAGCAGTTCGACGTGGAGACGCTGGCGGCACGCGCGTACATGAGCCGTCGTACGTTCGACCGCAGGTTCCGTTCGCTCACCGGGAGCGCGCCGCTGCAGTGGCTGATCACCCAGCGGGTGCTCCAGGCTCAGCGGCTGCTGGAGACGTCGGACTACTCGGTGGACGAGGTGGCGGGCCGGTGCGGGTTCCGCTCGCCGGTCGCGCTGCGCGGGCACTTCCGCCGCCAGCTCGGTTCCTCGCCCGCCGCGTACCGGGCCGCGTACCGGGCCCGGCGGCCCGGTGGCGACAAGCCGGGTGAGGCGGAGGCGGCGCTCCAGCAGGGCGCCGGGCAGCCGTTGCCCCCGGTGGGTCCGGCGGGTCCGGGACCGCTGAGCGGCATGCCCGTGCTGCACACCGAGCGGGACAACGGGGTGCCGATGCAGAGCAGGCGCACCGCGGCCGGGGCGGTGAGCCTGCTTCCCGGACCGCGTTCCGGGAGCTGACCGGAAGACCGGCGAGGGGGTGCGGAGTCCGGCTCCGCGCCCCCTCTCTTCGTCCGCGGGGCATCCAAAGGGCGAGGTCCGCCTTAGGGTGGTCGCATGAACGATCGCATGGTGTGGATCGACTGCGAGATGACCGGCCTCTCGCTGTCCGACGACGCTCTCATCGAGGTGGCCGCCCTCGTCACCGACTCCGAGCTGAACGTACTCGGCGAGGGGGTGGACATCGTCATCCGCCCGCCGGAGCGGGCGCTGGAGACGATGCCGGAGGTGGTGCGTCAGATGCACACCGCGTCCGGGCTGCTCGCCGAGCTCCCGAACGGCACGACGCTCCAGGACGCCGAGGAGCAGGTCCTCGCGTACATCAAGGAGCACGTGAAGGAGCCGGGCAAGGCTCCGCTGTGCGGCAACTCCGTCGGCACCGACCGCGGCTTCCTGCTGCGCGACATGCCGACGCTGGAGGACTGGCTGCACTACCGGATCGTGGACGTCTCCTCGGTCAAGGAGCTGGCCCGCCGCTGGTACCCGAGGGCGTACTTCAACAGCCCGGAGAAGAACGGCAACCACCGGGCGCTCGCCGACATCCGCGAGTCCATCGCCGAGCTGCGCTACTACCGCGAGGCCATCTTCGTGCCGCAGCCCGGCCCGGACTCGGAGACGGCGCGGACGATCGCGGCGAAGCACGTGCTGCCCGCGGCGCAGTAGCCGGCGAAGCCGGCCCCCGGATCCTGTCCGGGGGCCCGCGGGGGCGCGTCGGGGAGTCGCGCGAAAACCTGTGCGCGAGCACCCCCTCGGACCCTGTAGACTTCTTCTCGGCCGGTCGGGGAAACGACAAGTTTCCAAGCGCCGGTCATGGTGGGTGTAGCTCAGCTGGTAGAGCACCTGGTTGTGGTCCAGGATGCCGCGGGTTCGAGTCCCGTCACTCACCCTGTGTGAACAGCCGGTGACCCGTCGCAAGACGGTTCACCGGCTGTTTCTCGTTTCCCGCAAGCGGCGCCCGGCATCCGCGCCGCCCCCGCCTACGAGGACGCCCGCACCACCAGCTCCGTCGGCAGCACCGCGTGCCGCCGCTCGCCCCGCCGGGAACCCGAGGGGCGCCGGTCGGATATCTCTGCCAGCAGGAGGTCGATCATGGCGCGGCCCATGTGGTCGATGGGCTGGCGGACGCTGGTCAGGGGCGGGTCCATGTGGCGGGCGATGGCGGAGTCGTCGTAGCCGACGAGGGCGACGTCGTCCGGGATGCGCAGCCCGGACTCGCGCAGGACCTGGCGGGCGCCGGCCGCCGTGACGTCGGAGCCGGCGAAGACGGCATCCAGGCCGGGGCTGCGGGCCAGCAGGGCGGACATGGCCTTGCGGCCGCCCTCCTCGGTGAAGTCGCCCGGTTCCACCAGGAGTTCGTCCACCTCGTGACCGGCGGCACGCAGGGCGTCGCGGTAGCCGTCGACGCGGCGGCGGGCGCCGTAGACGTCCAGGCGGCCGGTGATGTGGGCGATACGGGTGCGGCCGCGGGCCAGCAGGTGCTCCACGGCCGCGCGGGCGCCGCCGTAGTTGTCCGAGTCCACCGAGGTGAGCGTCTCCGCGGCCGAGCGCGGGCCGCTGACCACGGCCGGGATCTCCAGCTGGGACAGCAGTTCGGGCAGCGGGTCGTCGGCGTGCACCGAGACCAGCAGGACGCCGTCGACCCGGTGCGCCGCCAGGTACTCGGCGAGGCGCTGCCGCTCCCGGTCGTTGCCCGCGAAGATCAGCAGCAACTGCATCTCGGTGTCGGCCAGTTCGGCGCCGACCCCGCGCAGCATGTCGGAGAAGTACGGCTCCGCGAAGAACCGGGTCTCCGGCTCGGGGACGACCAGCGCGATGGCGTCGGTGCGGTTGGCGGCCAGCGCGCGGGCCGCCGTATTGGGGACATAGCCCAGCTCGGCGACGGCCGCCTCCACCGCGGCGCGGGTCGCGTCGCTCACTCGGGGCGAGCCGTTGATCACGCGCGAGGCCGTGCCCCGGCCGACCCCCGCCCGCGCGGCGACCTGCTCAAGCGTGGGCCGGCCCCCGCTCCGGCCCCGCACTCCATGGCTCGCCATGCGCTCCGCCTCCCTCGCATCCTCCGGTTGGCTGGAATCTAACAGTCCCGGCCCGCCCCCAGACGGCTCCGTATGCCCCAGGCGCCCCGAACGCCCCGCCCGCACGGGCCAGTTAACGCTCCGATAACTGAACTAGGCCCCCGTGTCCGGTCCCTTGACACCCCGCTCGGAACCGACGACTCTTCAAGCCATCACTTGTGGGAGCGCTCCCACAGTACCTGACACCTACACAACCCGCACGTTCCCCGCCCGAGCCGCAGCGCGTGACGAACGGGCCCGATTCCATGCAGTCGGCCGGGGGGTCGGCACGTCAGGCAACAGGAGGACGCAATGCGCACGAACTTCCGCGGGTCCAGGCGGATGATGGCCCTCGCGGCCGTCGCCGCGCTGACCACGGGTTTGCTGGCCGGCTGCGCCAAGGACGCCAAGGACGGCTCCTCGGACGACGCGGACGGCGGCAACGGCAAGGGGAAGATCACGCTGACCGTCGGGACCTACGGCGTCTTCGGCTACAAGCAGGCCGGTCTCTTCGACGAGTACATGAAGCTCCACCCGGACATCAACATCAAGGAGAACGTCACCACCCGCACCGACGTCTACTGGCCGAAGGTGCTCACCCGCCTCCAGGCCGGCTCCGGCACCGATGACATTCAGGCCATCGAGATCGGCAACATCACCGAGGCCGTGCAGACGCAGGCGGACAAGTTCGTCGACATGAGCAAGTACGTCGACAAGTCCCAGTGGCTGGACTGGAAGAACGCCCAGGCCACGACCAAGGACGGCAAGCTGATCGGGCTCGGCACCGACATCGGCCCGATGGCGATCTGCTACCGCAAGGACCTGTTCCAGAAGGCGGGCCTGCCCACCGACCGGACCAAGCTCGCCCAGATGTGGAAGGGCGACTGGGCCAAGTACGTCGACGTCGGCAAGGAGTACATGAAGAAGGCGCCCAAGGGCACCAAGTTCGTGGACTCGGCGGCCTCCGTCTACAACGCCGCCCTCGGCGGCGCCACGGACCGCTACTACGACAAGGACGGCAATGTCATCTGGGACAAGTCGCAGGGGGTGAAGAAGGCCTGGGACGTGGCGATGACCGTCGCCACCAGCGACATGTCGGCGAAGCTCAAGCAGTTCGACCCGACCTGGGACCAGGGCTACGCCAACGCCTCCTTCGCCACCGTCGCCTGCCCGGCCTGGATGATGGGCTACATCGAGCAGAAGTCCGGTGACTCCGGCAAGGGCAACTGGGACGTGGCGGCGGCGCCCACCGCCTCCAACTGGGGCGGCTCCTGGATCGGTGTGCCGACCGCGGGCAAGCACCAGAAGGAGGCCATCGCGCTGGCCAAGTGGCTGACCGCGCCCGCCCAGCAGGAGAAGGTCTTCGCCAAGCAGGCGAGCTTCCCCTCGACCCCGGCCGCCTACCCGGCCCTGAAGCCGGCCGCGGACACCACCGCCTACTTCTCGAACGCGCCGATCACCCAGATCTTCTCCGACTCGGCGAAGACCATCCCGACGCAGATCTTCGGCGCCAAGGACCAGCCGATGAACACCGCCGTCACGGACGTCGGCATCCTCCAGGTCGAGCAGAAGGGCAAGACGCCGGCTCAGGGCTGGGACGCGGCGTCCAAGGAGATCAAGGACGTGCTCGGCCAGTGACCAGCTCCGACGAGGCTCTCGCGCACTCCGCGTCGAGCGCCGAGGCCGCGCCCGGCACCCCGCCGGGCGCGGCCCGGAGCGCTCGCCGCCCGGCCGGGCCGGCCGCCGCCGGCTCCTGGCGCAGCCGGCTGTACCGCTGGGACATGAAGGGGTCGCCATACGCGTTCGTCGCCCCCTTCTTCATCCTCTTCGGGGCCTTTACCCTGGTGCCGCTGCTCTACACGGCCTGGTACTCGCTGCACGACGTCCAGCTGTCCTCGCTGGACCACCAGACCTGGACGGGCCTGGACAACTACCGGAACCTGCTGTCCTCGGACTTCTTCTGGAACGCCCTGAAGAACACCTTCACCATCGGTGTGCTCTCGACGGTGCCGCAGCTGCTGGCCGCGCTCGGGCTCGCCCACCTGCTGAACTACCGGCTGCGCGGCTCGACCGTGTGGCGGGTGGTGATGCTGACGCCGTACGCGACCTCGGTGGCCGCGGCGACCCTGGTGTTCACGCTGCTGTACTCGTGGGACGGCGGCATGGTCAACTGGCTGCTGCACTTCGCCGGGGTGGGACCGGTCAACTGGCGCGAGTCCGACTGGGGTTCGCAGTTCGCGGTGTCGTCCATCGTGATCTGGCGGTGGACCGGCTACAACGCGCTGATCTATCTCGCCGCCATGCAGGCGATCCCGGCCGACCTGTACGAGTCGGCGGCGATCGACGGCGCCAACCGCTGGCAGCAGTTCCGGCATGTGACCGTCCCGCAGCTGCGGCCGACGATCCTGTTCACGGTCGTGGTCTCCACCATCGGCGCGACCCAACTCTTCGGTGAGCCTCTGCTGTTCGGCGGGGTCAGCGGGTCCAAGGGCGGCTCCGAGCACCAGTACCAGACGCTCGGTCTGTACATGTACGACCAGGGGTGGATCGTCGGCAACCTCGGCAAGGCGTCCGCGATCGCCTGGTCGATGTTCCTGATCCTGCTGATCATCGCCGCGGTCAACCTGCTGCTCACCCGACGGCTGAGGAAGTCCCAATGACCACCAGTGAACTGACGCTGCCGCCGAAGGCGCGCACCCCGCGCACCCGGCGCCGGGTGCTGGGCGCCGGCAAGCAACTGCACGCGGGACCGATGACGTACGTCGTCCTGACCGTCTTCGCGCTGGTCTCGCTCGCCCCGCTGGTGTGGACGGCGGTCGCGGCCTCCCGCACCGACCGGCGGCTGGCGCAGACCCCGCCGCCGCTGTGGTTCGGCGGCAACCTGTTCAGCAACCTCCAGGCGGCCTGGGACCAGGCCGGGCTCGGCACCGCGATGGTCAACTCGGTGTTCGTGGCGGGCACCATCACGGTCAGTACGGTGCTGTTCGCGACACTGGCCGGGTTCGCCTTCGCCAAGCTCCGGTTCCGCTTCTCCGGGCTGCTGTTGCTGCTGACCGTCGGCACCATGATGATCCCGCCGCAGCTCGCCGTCGTACCGCTGTATCTGTGGATGGCGGACCTCGGCTGGTCCAACCAGCTCCAGACGGTGATCCTGCCGAGCCTGGTGACCGCCTTCGGCACCTTCTTCATGCGGCAGTACCTGATCCAGGCGCTGCCCTCGGAGCTGGTGGAGGCGGCGCGGGTGGACGGGGCGAGCAGTCTGCGGATCGTCTGGCACGTGGTCTTCCCGGCCGCGCGGCCCGCGATGGCGGTGCTCGGCCTGCTGACCTTCGTGTTCGCCTGGAACGACTTCCTGTGGCCGATCATCGCCCTGAACCAGCAGAACCCGACCGTGCAGGTGGCCCTGAACGCGCTCGGCACCGGCTACGTCCCGGACCAGTCGGTGATCATGGCGGGCGCGCTGCTGGGCACCCTGCCGCTGCTGATCGCCTTCCTGCTGTTCGGCAAGCAGATCGTGGGCGGGATCATGCAGGGCGCGATCAAGGGTTGAGCCCGGCGAACCGCTCAGCCCGCGCGGGGCCGGGCCCTGACCGCCCGGCCCCCTCATCCGCCCGCTCCGCCCGGCGGGACGCCCCGCGCCCGCCCCTCCCCCGCGGGCCGCCCGTCCGGCACGCCCGCCACCTCCGGTCCCTCCAACTCTCACGGGAGCGCTTCCATGTCCGAACCACTCACCCCCGCCACCTTCCCGACCGACTTCCTCTGGGGCTGTGCGACCTCGGCGTACCAGATCGAGGGAGCGGTGCGGGAGGGCGGCCGCACCCCCTCGATCTGGGACACGTTCAGCCATACGCCGGGCAGAACGGCGGGCGGTGACCACGGTGACATCGCCGTCGACCACTACCACCGCTACCGGGAGGACGTCGCGCTCATGGCCGGCCTCGGCCTGAACGCCTACCGGTTCTCCGTCTCCTGGTCGCGGGTGCAGCCGACCGGCCGGGGCCCCGCGGTCCAGGTGGGCCTGGACTTCTACCGCCGGCTCGTGGACGACCTGCTGGAGCACGGCATCCGGCCCGCCGTCACCCTCTACCACTGGGACCTGCCGCAGGAGCTGGAGGACGCGGGCGGCTGGCCGGAGCGGGAGACCGCGCTGCGGTTCGCGGAGTACGCCCAGCTCGTCGGGGAGGCGCTGGGCGACCGGGTGGAGCAGTGGATCACCCTCAACGAGCCCTGGTGCAGCGCCTTCCTGGGCTACGGCTCCGGGGTGCACGCCCCCGGCCGTACCGACCCGGTGGCCTCGCTGCGCGCCGCGCACCACCTCAACCTCGGCCACGGCCTCGCCGCCTCGGCGCTGCGCTCGGTGATGCCGGCCCGCAACCAGATCGCGGTCAGCCTCAACTCCTCGGTGGTACGGCCGCTCACGCCGGACCCGGCCGACCTGGCCGCGGTGCGGCGCATCGACGACCTGGCCAACGGCGTCTTCCACGGACCGATGCTGCACGGGGCGTATCCCGCCTCGCTGCTGGAGGCGACCGCCCGGATCACCGACTGGTCGTTCGTGCGGGACGGCGATCTGGCCGCGGCCAGGGCGCCGCTGGACGCGCTGGGCCTGAACTACTACACCCCCGCGCTGGTCTCGGCCGCCCCCGGCAAGGTCGCGGGCCCGCGCGCGGACGGCCACGGCGCCAGCGAGCACTCCCCCTGGCCGGGCGCCGACGACGTGCTGTTCCACCAGACGCCGGGCGAGCGCACCGAGATGGGCTGGACCATCGACCCGAGCGGCCTGTACGAGCTGATCATGCGCTACTCGCGGGAGGCGCCGGGGCTGCGGCTGTACATCACGGAGAACGGCGCGGCCTACGACGACAAGCCGGACGCCGAGGGCCGGGTGCACGACCCCGAGCGCATCGCGTACCTGCGCGCCCACCTCGCCGAGGTGGAGCGCGCCATCGCGGACGGGGCCGATGTGCGCGGCTACTACCTGTGGTCCCTGATGGACAACTTCGAGTGGGCGTACGGCTACGGCAAGCGGTTCGGCGCGGTGTACGTCGACTACACGACCCTGGAGCGCATCCCGAAGTCGAGCGCCCACTGGTACAGCCGGGCGGCACGGACGGGGCAGCTGCCGCCGGTGGACGCGGCGTGAGCTGACCGCCTGAGCCAGGGGCGCGGCGGAGTGCCGCCGCGCCCCTGGCTCGTGTCCGCGGTCCTGCCGTGTCTCACTTGAAGGCGGCGAACGCCTTCGAGAACGCCCACTTGTCCTGGGCGACGGAGCTGCACGTGGGGTCGGCGGAGGGCTTGGGGCCGCCGGGGCACTGCTGGTCGCGGGCGCCGGACCACATGGACAGTCCGCCGAGGCCCTTGGCGGTGGCGAAGCCCGCGAGCCGGGTGGCGTCGGCGACCGTGAAGGTCTCGGTGGACACGTCGTTGACCCCGATCATCGGGGTGACGGCGACGGTCTTCCAAGCGGCCGCGTCGGAGAGCCCGAGCACGCTCTTGACCTGGGCCTGGGTGGCGGTCGCGGCCTGCTCGGCGTAGCCGCCCATGTCGCCGCTGTACGAGGCGCCGTAGTCCATCGCCATGATGTTGACGGTGCCGGTCCGCACGCCGTTCGCCTTGGCGTTGGACAGCAGGTTGACGCCGTCCTGGGTGAGGCCCTCGGGCATCACCGGGAGGGTGAAGGAGACGTCCAGGCCGGGGTGCTGGGCCTGGAGCTTGGCGATGGCCTGGGCGCGGCGGGTGTTGGCGGCCGTGTTCGGCAGCGCGCCGCCCTCCACGTCGAAGTCGACCTTGGTCAGCTTGAACGCGTCGATCACCTTGCCGTACGCCGCCGCGAGCGCGTCCGCGGAGGAGCAGGTGGTGGCCAGCTCGGAGCCGCTGGCGCCGCCGAAGGAGACCCGGACATCGCCGCCCTTGGCGCGCAGGGCGCCGATCTGCGCGGCCACGGCGTCGCCCGTGACATCGGTGACGCCGCCCCACTTGGGGGTGCAGCCGCCGCCGTCGGTGATGAAGGCCAGGTTGTAGTTCTTCACCCCGGTGGCGTCGGCGGCGCCGAGGAGGTCGAAGGCCGGGTAGAGGGAGGTGTCCACGTAGGGGGCGAACCCGGCGGACGCGGTGGTGCCGGAACCGGTGCTCGTGGTGGGCGTGGGGGCGGGGCTGGTGGTCTTGGTGGGCGTGGGGGCCGGGGTGGGGGTCCCGGTTTCCGTGGGTCGGCCGCTCGGCTCGGGGGCCGGGCCGTCGTCGGTGGAACAGGAGCTGCCGTCGATACGACAGCCCGTCGGGGCGCCGCTGCCCTCGACCACGAAGCCGACGGTCACCGACTTGCCGGGGGCGAGACCGGTGGTGTCCCAGCTCGCGGGGCGGACCGTGACATGGCTTCCGCTGACGCTGGAGGTGCCGTTCCACAGCGAGGACAGCCTCGCCCCGGCCGGCAGGTCGAACTCCAGGGTCCAGTTCTTCTCCTGCTGCGTGCTGGTGTTGGTGACGACGTACTGGCCGGTGTAGCCGGTGGACCAGTCGCTGGTCCTGGTGTACGCGGCGTTCACCCCCGCCGCGTTCGCCGTGCCCGTGAACAGGAGCGCTGCGCCGCCGACCACGGCCGCGGCGACGAGGCCGCCTATCGCCTTGTTCCTGCCACTGATGCTGCGCCGGTGCGTGCTCATGCGCGTGCCTGCCTTCGTTCGTCGCGGGGGTGTGGGGGTGTGTGGTGCGGCAGCACGCTAGCGAGCCGGAATCGGGCAAACGGTCTGATGCGGACGGCCGTTGCGGTCCTTAGGCTTCGCTTAAGGAAGGGATCGGGGCCGGTTAAAGGTGGAGACCAGCCGGCGTGCCCCGCGCCGGCGCACGGCACCCCGGTGTCCCCGGCGCCGCGGCCCGCGCGCGTCCCGCTGGAAGCGGATGCGTATCTCGCTGCCGCCCAGCACCGAGGCGCCGATGCGGACGTCGCCGCCGGTGGACTCGGCGAGCCGGCGCACGATGTCGAGGCCGAGCCCTGTGGAGCCCGTGGTCCCCGAGCCCCGGCCGCGGGCCAGCGCCGCCTCGGGGTCGGGTATGCCGGGGCCCGCGTCGGAGATCAGCACGATCACCGCGTCCTCGCCCTGGTGCACGTCCACCGCGAAGGCGGTGCCCTCCGGGGTGTGCCGGAAGACGTTGCCGAGCAGGGCGTCGAGCGCCGCGGCCAGGTCGGCGCGGGCCACGGGTATCCGCACCGGGCGGTCCACCCCGGCCACCCGCCAGGCGCGGCCCTCGTCCTCCGCGAGCGCGGACCAGAACTCCATCCGCTCGCCCACCACTTCGGCCGCGTCGCACCCGGCGCCGGAACCGGGCGCGGCCGTCTGGGGCTTGGCCTCCCGCGCCGTGCGGATGATGGTGTCCACCTCCCGCTCCAGCTGGGTGACGGCCGCGCGGGTCTGCTCGGCGGCCGGTCCGGCGCCCAGCGAGGCGGCGTTCAGCCGCAGGACGGTGAGCGGGGTGCGCAGCCGGTGGGAGAGGTCGGCGGCCAGCTCCCGCTCGCTCGCGAGGAGCCGGACGACCTGGTCGGCCATGGAGTTGAACGCGACGGCCGCGAGCCTCAGTTCGGTCGGGCCCTCCTCCGGCACCCGTGCGCCCAGCTCGCCCTCGCCCAGTTCCCGCGCGCCCTCGACCAGCCGGCGCGCGGGCCGCACCATGCGTACCCCGAGCCGGTCGGCGACGGCGACCGAGCCGACGATCAGCGCGAGGCCGACGCCGGCCAGCACCGCCCAGGCGGTGCCGACGCCGTGGGTCACCTCGGACTCCGGGACGTACACCTCGACCACGGCGATCGCGCCGGAGCCGAGCGCCACCGGCTGCAACAGGGCGAAGCCGCCGGTGACGGTGGCGGTGGAGGCCCGGCCGAGGCGTCGTACCGCCCGGATGTCGCGGCCGGTGGCGTGGGAGGCGCCGGTGTCGAGGGCGGCGCGGGTGCCCTCGGCGGGCAGGTGGACGGCCAGGTGGGAGTCGGCGCCGGCGGCGGCCACCACGCGCTCCAGTTCGTCCCGGTCGGTGGTGATCGACAGCGCGGGCGCCACGGCGGCGGCCTCCCGCTCGGCGCTCGCGAAGGCACGGTCGCGGGCCATCTCCCGGACCACCAGGCCGAGCGGCACGGCGAAGGCGACGACGACCATGGTGGTGACCGCCAGGCAGACCTTGACCAGGGCCCACCTCATCGCGGCGGCTCCGGGTCCGCCGGGGGCTCCAGCTTCACGCCGACGCCGCGGAGCGTGTGCAGATAGCGCGGCCGGGCCGCCGTCTCACCCAGTTTCCGGCGCAGCCAGGACAGATGGACGTCGATGGTCTGGTCGTCGCCGTACGACTGCTGCCAGACCTCGGCGAGCAGTTCTCTGCGCGGGACGACGACGCCGGGGCGTGCGGCGAGGAAGGCGAGCAGATCGAACTCGCGGCGGGTGAGGTCGAGCCGGGTGCCGTCCAGCTCGGCCTGGCGGCGCAGCGGGTCCACGGTCAGGCCGCCGACCCGCAGCACGCGGGAGGGCGCGTCCTCGCCGCCGGTGGCGCGGGCGCGGCGCAGCACCGCCGAGATCCGGGCGCACAGGTGGCCGACGGAGAACGGCTTGGTCAGATAATCGTCCGCGCCCGCGTTCAACAGCCGGACTATCTCCGCCTCGTCGTCGCGCGCGGTGGCGATGATGACCGGCACGTCGGTGATGCCGCGCAGCATCTTCAGGGCCTCGGAGCCGTCCAGGTCGGGCAGCCCGAGGTCCAGGACGACCACGTCGAAACGGTGGTGGGCGACCTCGCGCAGCGCCTCCAGCGCCGTACCGACCGAGCGCACGGTGTGCGAGGCGTCGGTCAACTGCCGGATGAGCGCGGAGCGTACGAACTGGTCGTCCTCGACCACGAGCAGACTTGCCATGCGCCGCACCGTACGCCATGCGCGGGAACCCGGTGCGGGCCTGTGGACAACTCCCCGGCTGTGGACAACCGGCGCCGGCCGGTGGTCCCGCACGACCGGTGGGGCAGGATGGACCGCGATGCGCAGAGGACTCGTACACGTACTGGCCTGGCTGCTCGCGACGGGCGCGGCGGTCACGCTGTCGTGGTGGGGCGTGCATACGGTGATGGCCGGGACGGCGCCCGCCCCGCCGCGCGCGCTGCCGGTCGGGGGAGCCGTCGCCCCGACGACGATGGCGACGTCGGCCACGGCTCCGGGCCCGCGGCCGTCCCGCTCGCACTCCGCGCCTCCGCCGCCGTCCCGCTCCGCCGGGGCGACCGGCCACTCCTCGCGGGGTCCCGGCTCCCGGCCCGGCCCCTCCCCCACCCCTTCCACCGCCTCCGGCACGGTCAAGGCGTACGACACCGACGGTGGCCGTGCGGTGTTCGAGCTGGGCGCGGCCGATGCCACGCTCGTCTCGGCGACGCCGGGGGCCGGCTGGTCGATGCAGGTGTGGAAGACGCAGACGTGGATCCGGGTGGAGTTCAGCCGGGGCACGGACCGGGTGTCGGTGTTCTGCGCCTGGCACGACGGCCCGCCGCACGTGGACATCGGCACCTACTGAGACGGCCGGCCGGGGCTCAGCGGAACGCTCAGCGGAACACGGAGGGCGGCGGCGCCGGGGAGTCCACGGCCGCCGCGTCCGTGACGGGCGGCGCGCCGCCGGTGAAGTCGGTGAGCGCGCGGCCGTGTTCGACGCGGGCGGTGTGCGGGTCGGAGGCGGCGCGCCGGGTGAGTTCGGCGAGCGGCAGCGGCAGGTCGGCGGCGACCAGCACCGCGTTGCCGAAGCGTTTGCCGCGCAGCACGGCGGGGTCGGCGATCAGCGCGAGTTCGCCGAACCGGGCGGCGGCGGTGGCGATCTGGCCGCGCAGATGGGCGAGCGGCGGGCCGTCGGCGAGGTTGGCGGCGTAGATCCCGGAGGGTTTCAGGGCGCGGCGGACCTCGTCCAGGAACTCGGTGGAGGTGAGGTGGGCGGGGGTGCGGGCGCCGCTGAAGACGTCGGCGATGATCAGATCGGCCCAGCCGTCGGGCACCTTGCCGAGTCCCGCGCGGGCGTCCGTGGAGCGCACCCGGATCCGGGCGCCGGCGTCCAGCGGCAGCTCGCGGCGGACCAGTTGCACCAGGCGCGCGTCGCGCTCCACGACCTGCTGGGTGGAGCGCGGCCGGGTGGCGGCGACGTAGCGGGCGAGGGTGAAGGCGCCGCCGCCCAGGTGGACGGCGTGCACCGGCTTGCCGGGCGGGGCGGCGAGGTCGATGACGTGGCCGAGGCGGCGCTGGTACTCGAAGGAGAGATACGCCGGGTCGTCCAGGTCGACGTGCGACTGGGGCGCCCCGTCGATCAGCAGCGTCCAGGCACGGCCCCGGTCCGGGTCGGGGACGAGCCGCGCGAGACCGCCGTCGACGGCTTCCTCGACGGCGGCGACGGCGGCGGCTGCGCGCCGGGGGTTCCTGGACCTGCCCATCCGGCCATTTTCGCAGGTCTCCGCGGTATGCGTGTCAGCGGCAGTTGTCGGCGGCCTCGATCAGGCGCGCCGCCTCCCCGAGGGCCTCGCGCAGCACGGCCGGGTCGGTGGCGAGGTCGGCGTCGTCGCCGGGGGGCAGGAGCCAGTCGGCGCCCGCGACCGGGGGCTCGGGGGCGAGCCGCAGCCCGCGCCCGTTGGTCTCGGTGCAGGTGCTGCCCGGCACGTCCCAGCCGGCCGCCGTGCCGGCGGGCACCAGGAAGCCGAGGGTGTCGCGGTCGTCGTCATGCAGCACCGGTCCGACCGCGTCCGCGGCACCGCGCCGCAGGATGTCGACCGCTTCGAGGCCCTGCCGGGCCGGTACGGTCACCAGGTCGCACACCGTGTCGCCCGAGGCGGGCGACAGCGGCGGGGTACACGGTTTCTTGCTCTGGCTGGTCTCCATGCCCGCCTCCACCACACAGCACTGTCGCGGTCAACACGTTCAACGCGCCATCCTGTCAACGGCTACGGCACAAGTGCGCCGCAAAGGATGGCACTTCATGGCAGATCACGGATGAGATATCCGCTTTTGTGGCCAAACCCAGCGTGGCGGGACCCTCACAGCCGGTACGTTCTTGCTCGCCGGAACCAGGGCACCACTCGGGCGCCATGTCCCGAATCCGCCCCGGCACCGGCATGGTTCGACGGTTCGCACGAGAGGACCCGGCCATGGCGTCGTCTACCGTGACCTCGTCACAGCCCGAACGGCCACCCCGGCCGAACCTCGCCTTCCGGCGGCTGCGCGGCCGGCGCTCACCGGCCGAGTTCGCGGCGCTGGTGCGGCGGGCCGCGCGGGAGATCGGTGAGCGGGTGAGCTGTGACGCGCGCTACGTCGGGCGGGTCGAGGCAGGTGAGATCCGCTGCCCGAACTACGCCTACGAGCGGGTGTTCCTGCACATGTTCCCCGGTCGTACGCTCGCCGACCTCGGTTTCGCGCCCCGCTCGACCGTCCGCGGCCGCGCGGCGCGTACGGCCACGCCGTCTCCCGCCGTGCGGGGGGCCGCCGCCGTGGCGAGCGGCGGCGTGTCGGAGCCGCCGGACCAGCACGACCCGTATGACCCGCACGAGGCGTACGGCCCCCAGGGGCCGTACCCGTACGACCATCCGAACCACGAGGAGAGCGACGTGCTGCGTCGCGCATTCATGACCGGCGGGGGCGCCACCGTGGCCGCCGCCGCGCTGGGCCCCCTGCGGCTGGCCCCGGACGCCGTGCCCGCGCCCCGCCGCTCGCACCGGCCCGGCGGCTCCGAGGCGACGGCCCTGGAGGAGGCGGTCCGCCGGATCCGGCTGCTGGACGACCGGCACGGCGCGGACGGCCTCTACCGGGGCGCGGCGGCTCCCCTGCGCGCGGCCTACGCGCTGCTGGACGCCGGGGCGACCCGGCAGGCCACCGTCGAGCGGCTGCACGCGGGCGCGGGTGAACTCGCCATCTCCGTGGGCTGGCTGGCGCACGACTCCGGCCGCTTCGACGACGCGCGCTCGCACTACGCGGAGGCGCTGGCCACGGCCCGGATGACCGGGGACGAGGGGCTGGAGGCGCACGCCTTCTGCAACACCGCGTTCCTCGCGCGGGACGCGGGCCGGCCACGGGAGGCGGTGCGCGCCGCGCAGGCCGCGCAGCGGGCGGCCCGGTCGCTCGGTTCCGACCGGCTGAACTCGCTGCTGGCGCTGCGGGAGGCGGGAGGCTGGGCGGGGCTGACCGACCGCACCGGCTGCGCGCGGGCGCTCGCGCGGGCGCAGGCGCTGTTCGCGCGGGGGCGCTCCGACGCGGACCCCGAGTGGATGAGCTTCTACGGTGAGGCCGAACTGGAGGGGCTGGAGGCGCAGTGCTGGTCCATGCTGGGCGACTGGCCGCGCGCGTCCCGGCACGCCCGGCGGGCGGCGGACCTCCAGGACCCCCACTTCACCCGGAACATCGCCCTGTATACGGCGGAGCTCGCGGACGACCTCGCGCGCGAGGGGCGGCCGGACGAGGCGGCGGAGGCGGGGATGCGGGTGCTGTCGCTGCTGCACCAGGTGCAGTCGTCACGCATCCAGACGATGCTGGCGGGCACGGCACGGGTGCTGCTGCCGCACCGGCGGGCGGCCGGGGTCTCGGATTTCCTCGACCGGCACAAGGCGTATCCGAGAGTGGCGGGAGCCTGAGCGAGGGGCCGGGGGCTGGCCGGAGGAGTGTTGCTCCCCGGCCCGCCGGACGACCCTGTCAGCCCGCCAGATGGCCCACGTCGTTCCAGCTCTCCAGCGCGGGTTCGCCGTACGCCCAGCCCAGGATCGACAGGGACGTCGGGTTGAGGCGGATACGGGCGGCGAAGTCGAGCGGGAAGCCGAGCCAGCGGGCGGCCAGGGAGCGCAGGATGTGGCCGTGGGCGAAGAGGAGGACGTCCCGGTCGGCGGAGCGCGCCCAGCCGACGACCTCGTCCGCGCGGGCGGTGACCTCGGCGACGCTCTCTCCTTCGGGGACGCCGTCGCGCCAGATCAGCCAGCCGGGGCGGACGGCCTGGATCTCCGCCGGGGTCAGGCCCTCGTACGCGCCGTAGTCCCACTCCATCAGCGCGTCCCAGGTCTCGGCCCGCTCCCCGAACCCGGCCAGCGCGCAGGTCTCCGCCGCGCGCGCGAGCGGGCTGGTGCGCACCGCCACACCGGGCAGCCCGTCCAGCGGCGCCCGGTGCAGGCGTTCGCCGAGCAGCTTCGCGCCGTGCCGGCCCTCCTCCAGGAGCGGCACATCGGTCCTGCCGGTGTGCTTGCCGGACAGCGACCACGCCGTCTGTCCGTGCCGGGCCAGCAGGATGCGCGGTGCCATGGGGGACCTTTCCGGGAGACGGACGCCCAGAAGACGCCACGGGAACGACAAGAGTCGGCCCCTCCATCATCGCTCACCCCGGTGGGGCAACCCCGCCCCCGGTCCCGGCGTCTTTGTGGGCCGGGGCCGCCCACCGCCGGACGACCCCGGAGCACCCGCGTGGGCCGCGGAAGGACACCGTAAAGTGGCACGGTCGCCCGCCGGGTGGCCGTACCGCAGAAGGGGGAGGGCGATCGGATGCCGCAGACCGAGATACCGGGCACCGAGGTGGCGCCCCGCACCCGGTTGCGCTGGTGGACCGAGCTGCCGCTGCTCGTCCTGGTCTACGGCTGCTACTCGGCCGGCCGCCTGTTGGTGCGCGGCGACGTCGACGACGCCGTGGACCACGGCCTGGCCCTGCTGCGCGCCGAGAAGCTGCTCCACCTGAACGCCGAGCACCCCCTCAACCGCCTGTTCACCCGCGAGCCCTGGCTCGGGATACCCGCGGACTTCTGGTACGCCTCGCTGCACTACCTGGTCACGCCCGCGATCCTCGTCTGGCTGTTCCGCAACCGCGCCGAGCACTACCGGCGGGCCCGCGCCTGGCTGATGACGTCCACGTTCATCGGACTGATCGGCTTCACCCTGGTGCCGACCTGCCCGCCCCGGCTGCTCGCCGCCGACCAGGGCTTCGTGGACACCATGGCCCACTACAGCGCGTACGGCTGGTGGGGCGGCGACGCCAGCGCCCCGCGCGGTCTGGGCGGCATGACCAACCAGTACGCGGCGATGCCGAGCCTGCACGTCGGCTGGGCGCTGTGGTGCGGGCTGATGCTGTGGCGGCACGGCGGCAACCGGCTCACCAAGGTCCTGGGCGTGCTCTATCCGCTGGGCACCGCGCTGGTCGTCATGGGCACCGCCAACCACTACCTGCTGGACGCGCTCGCCGGCGTCGCCGTGATGGGCGTCGGCCACCTGCTCGCGCCGCGCGTGCTGCGGGCCGTCGACCTGGTCCGCGCCCGGCTGTCCAAGGGCTCCGCGGCCGGAAGTTCCGCGATTGTCAGTGGCGGATGCCAGACTTCCGCGGGTGAGCGAATTCCACGGCAGCGCGAGTCGCGGCCCGGCGCCGGAGCCGAGCCGGACCCCTCCCCCACGGACGCGGGCGACGGGGCTCCGGCACCGGCTCGCTGAGCTGCGCGGCCCCGGCGTACCGGCGAAGGCCCTGGACGCCCGCGCCCTCGCGGCGCTGGCCGCCAACCCCGGCTGCCGCAGACGGGCGATCCTGGACGGCGCCGGGGTGGACAAGGCCAGGCTGGCGAGCGCGCTCGGGGCGCCCTCCGGCTTCGGCCAATCGCAGTTCGCGCTGACCCGCGGCAACGCGTTCGAGGCGAAGGTGAAGGCCGACGGCGGCGCCGAGCTGCTGCGCCTCGCGCACTCCCGCCTCGACCCGGCCGCCGAGGCTCCCGCGTCCGCCGCGGTGCCGGACCTGACCGCCCACGGCCCCGAGGGCCGTACGGCGCGTACGGCCCTCGCGCTGCGCGAGGCCACCCGCGCGGGCGGCTGGACACTGCTGGACCACCCGATGCTCGCCCTGGACGTGGCGGGCTCGCTCGCGTTCCTGGAGCCGGACGCGGTGGTGGTGCACCCGGACGGAAGCTGGTCCGTGGTGGAGATCAAGTCCTTCCCGATGCTGGACGGTTCCGCGGACCCGGCGAAGGTGGGCGCCGCCGCCCGGCAGGCCGCGGTGTACGTGCTCGCCCTGGAGGACGTGGCCGCCCGGCTCGACCCCGCCCCGCGGGTGCGCCACCGGGTGCTGCTGGTGTGCCCCAAGGACTTCTCGAACCTGCCGGCCGGATCCGCCGTGGACGTGCGCAAGCAGCGGGCGGTCACCGCGCGGCAGCTCGCCCGGCTCACCCGGATCGAGGAGATCGCCGGCTCCCTGCCCGAGAGCACCTGCTTCGCGCCCGACCGGGAGCCCGAGGAGCTGACGGCCGCGGTGGCGGCGGTCCCGGCGACCTACGCGCCCGAGTGCCTGTCCGCCTGCGAACTGGCCTTCCACTGCCGCGAGCGGGCCCGCGCGGCCGGCGCGGTCACCCCGCTCGGCCGGCCGCTGCGCGCCGAACTGGGCGGCCTGACCACGGTCGGAGACGTCCTCGCGGCGGCCCACGGCGAGCTGGGCGACCCGGACGATCCGGCGGTCGCGGCCCTGCGCCGGGCGGCGGCCCTGCGCGCCGAGGCCCTCCAGGAGGCCAGGAACCGGGAGGTGGCCGCCGTATGTCGCTGATCGACACCCTCGCCCGCCTGGAGGCCGTCGGCAGCGGGCGGGCCCTGGCCGCCGCGACCGTGCGGCACCGGCATCTGTCCGGCCGTCCGCTGGTGTTCGTGCCGCTCACCACCGCGGGCGAGGCCGGCGCCCCGCTCGGCGCACTGGTCGGCACCGAGCGGGACGCGCCCCGGCTGCTGGTCGTACCGCAGCCCCGCGACCGCGAGCTGCGGTTCGCGTTCCTCGCCGAGCTGGCCGACGTGATCCTGCCGTACATCGACTCCTACGCCACCGAGGTGGAGGCCGCCGAGCGCACCGAGACCGACCCGGAGACCGGCAAGCGGGTCAAGGTGGAGACGGAGCTGTGCGCGGACGCCCCCCAGCTGATCGTGCCGAGCCGCGCCGGCCTGGAGTTCGTACGGCTGCTCGGCCGCTCCATGCGCTTTCGCCGCACCGCGGAACAGGACCCGGAGGCGCCCTATCCGGCGCCGCCGCGGGTGCCGCTGCTCGGGCGCTGGCTCACCCACTACGGGGAGCGGGCCCGCGTGCCGGGCTCCGCGCTGCTGCTCGCCCTCACCGATGTGCTCTCCCGGCACTGGGCGACCGGCCAGTCGGGCCTGGAGGACCAGCACCTGGGGGCGCTGCTGGCCTGGATCGACCCCCCGGAGGGGATGAGCGGCGCCGAGGCCGCGCGGGCGGCGGAGCTGGCGCGCGACGAGGCCGGGCAGCTGCGGTGCCCGCCGGCCGGTCCCGCCACCGACCCCGCGTTCGACAACAAGCGGCTGGCCCCGGCGATCGAGCGGTACGACCGGGCGCGCACCGCCCTCGCCGCCGCCGAGGACCCGCTGGAGGCCGACGACCGGCTCGCCGCGCTCACCCGCGCCGAGCGGGAGATCCGCGAGCTGATCGAGGGCCAGACCCGGCCCACCTGGGAGGCGGTGTGGCGGGGCCTGGACCTGCTGCGGGCGCTGCCGGAGGGCGGGCATGCCGGGGAGCGCTGGGTGCGGGACCGCTGGTCGTTCACCGGGCACCGGGACCGGGTGCTGGCCGGGGAGCCCCCGCAGCCGCGCCGGGACGACGCGGTGACGGCGGCGAACAAACTGGCCGCCCGCGAGCGGGAGCAGGCCCGGCTGGAGGCGCAGGAGGCGCTGGACGATCCGCTGGTGATGGCGGGGCGGCGGCTGGCCGGGGAGGCGTTCGCGGGCGAGGTCACCGAGGTCGTCATGGCGTACAGCGAGGGCAAGCGGCCGAGCCCGCGCCCGCTGGTGACGGTCCGCACCGACGACCGGCCGCAGCTCGCGGAGCGCGTCAAGGTGTACCGGTCGCTGGGCGGCCGGCCGCAGTCGGCGGAGTTCGTGGAGCGGGCCGCCGAGGACGCGGTCGTGCTGCGCGTCCTCGACAAGATGGGGCGCGGCAGGGAGCCGGAGCCGGGCTCGGTGCCGGAGAAGGGCGAGCGGGTCTGCTTCACCCTCTTCGAGCACGAGCAGCGCGGCGGGGCGAAGCTGCCCGACCCGGAGGAGACCCCGTGGACGCACGGCGGACCGCCCGGCGAGGCCGTGGCGGAGGCCGCCGATCCGATCACCGAGGAGGACGTGCTGTGACGACCGTCGAGGCGGACCCCCAAGCCGCCGCCGCCCGCGCCACGGACGCGATCCTCCACGACACGCTGCACGGTACCGAGCGCGGCGTGGTGGTCGACTCGCCGCCCGGCGCGGGCAAGTCCACGCTGGTGGTGCGGGCGGCGCTGGAACTCGCGGACGCGGGGCGCCCGTTGATGGTGGTGGCGCAGACCAACGCCCAGGTGGACGACCTGGTGCTGCGCCTCGCCGGGAAGAACCCGCAGCTGCCGGTGGGGCGACTGCACAGCAGTGACGCGGACGCGTACGACAAGGCGCTGGACGAGCTGCCCCAGGTGCGTACGTCGGCGAAGGCGGCCGATCTCGCCGGGCTGCCGGTGGTGCTGTCCACGGCGGCGAAGTGGGCGCATGTGAAGGTGGACGAGCCCTGGCGGCACGCGATCGTGGACGAGGCGTACCAGATGCGCTCGGATTCCCTGCTCGCGGTCGCCGGCCTGTTCGAGCGGGCGCTGTTCGTGGGCGACCCCGGCCAGCTGGACCCGTTCGCGATCGTCGGCAGCGAGCAGTGGGCGGGGCTGTCGTACGACCCCTCGGCCTCCGCCGTCACCACGCTGCTGGCCCACAACCCCACGCTGCCGCAGCACCGGCTGCCGGTCTCCTGGCGGCTGCCGGCCTCCGCGGCGCCCCTGGTCTCGGACGCGTTCTACCCGTACACCCCGTTCCGCAGCGGCACCGGGCCCGGTGACCGCCGGCTCGGCTTCGCGGTGCCCTCCGACGGCTCGGGCCCGGACCGGGTGATCGACGAGGCGGCCGCCTTTGGCTGGGGCCTGCTGGAGCTGCCCGCCCGGCACACCCCGCGCACCGACCCGGAGGCGGTGCGGGCGGTCGCGGCGGTGGTCCGGCGCCTGCTGGACCGGGGCGGCGCGGCGCTCTCCGAGGGCTCATCCGAACCGGTGCCGCTGACCGCCGCCCGGATCGCCGTCGGCACCGCCCACCGCGACCAGGCGGCCGCGGTGCGCTCCGCGCTGGCGGAGCTGGGCGTCCGCGACGTGACGGTCGACACGGCGAACCGGCTCCAGGGCCGCGAGTACGACGTCACGGTCGTCCTGCACCCGCTCTCCGGGCGCCCCGACGCCACCGCCTTCCACCTGGAGACCGGCCGCCTGTGCGTCCTGGCCTCCCGGCACCGCCACGCCTGCATCGTGGTCTGCCGCGAGGGCGTCACCGACCTGCTGGACGACTACCCCTCCACCGAACCGGTCCAACTGGGCACGCTGGTCAAGTTCCCGGACGGCTGGGAGGCGAACCACGCGGTCCTGGCCCACCTGTCGGAACACCGGGTGACCTGGCGGCCATGACCGACGCACCGGGCACCCGGCGGCCGACACCCAGCCCAGCACCACCCCCTCGCTCGCCGGACGGAGTCCGGCACGCCGCCGGAGGCGGCCGATGGCTACAGCCCGGACGGCTGGGAGGCGAACCACGCGGTCCTGGCCCACCTGTCGGAACACCGGGTGACCTGGCGGCCGTGAGCCCTCTCCGGGGCCGCGGCCTCACCGTGGAAGCGCCCTTGCGCGCACGCGGGACAATGGACGGTGGTCCGGCAGCCCGCCGGTCCGGCAGGAAGGCCGTACGAGGAGGAGATGAAGACATGGCGGAGCCCACGCCGCGTCGGAACGAACCGCGGCTACGCCCCGCGCCCCTGATCTTCGAGCCCGCGGAAGCGGCCGCCGATCCCGAGCATTTCTTCCAGCTGGAGTCCATCGAGGATCCGCGGGCGCTGCTGTCCCGCGCGACGGAGCTGACCCAGGCGTTCCGCGCGGCCGCCGACCGTGCCGTGGAGTTCCAGGCCATCGCCGCGGCCCAGCTCGCCGACCCGCGCCGGTTCGACCGGCTGACCACCGCCGACATCGCCGAGCGCGCGGAGTGGACCGAGGACTATGCCAAGCGCATGGTCGAGTTCGGCCGGGACCTGATGCGCGGGAACAGCGAGGGCCGGACCACCGCCGATCCCGTGTGACCCCGCGGGCGATCCGCCGTGTGATAAGCCGACGTGATCCTCGTCTGGCATATGCCAAGCGGGCAAGATACTCCTCTCCACCGTCACCTGTCCCAGTTTTCCGCAACTCAGCAGAACCGGTTGCTCACCGCCGGTAGATCTGTACGGCATGAGCGGTACACCGAACGTCACCCGCGTCACCTCCGACGGCGCCGCCTGGCTCGCCTCGGCCGGGACCTACCCGCAGCGCACGCCCGCCCCGGCCGTGCTGCCCTGCGGCACCGTCTTCGACGTGGTCAGCGCCCCGGCCGTCTTCGGCCGCCGGATGCTGGACCGACTCTGGGACGACGGCCCCGGCTCGGGCCCGGTCGCGATGTCCCGTGGCCGGATGCTGCTGTTCTGCGCCCCCGGCACCGCCCACCGGCTGCCCTCGCTGCTGGCCTGGGAGGAGTGGGGCTCGCACCGGGCCGCCGCCGTACCGCCCCTGCTCTGCCACGGCACGGGCGACGCGGTGACCGTCCCGGCACCCGACGGCGACGCCTCGGCCGACCCCCGCTGGCTGGTCGCCCCGGACGCGCGTCACCCCTGGCTGCCGGGCCCGGAGGTGCTGCTGTGGGCGGCGGTACGGGCGGCCCGGTCGGCGGTGCGGATATCGATTTTTCCTCCCGCCGACCAGGATGCTAAGGTCTACGACGTCAGCAGGCGCCGCTAGCTCAGTTGGTTAGAGCAGCTGACTCTTAATCAGCGGGTCCGGGGTTCGAGTCCCTGGCGGCGCACGCGATGGCGATGGCGAGTTCGACCGCAAGAAGCGCGGTCCGAGCTCGCCATCGCTGTTTTCGTACGGCTTCCGCCGCGCGGTGTGGGTGGCGAAGCCCCACACCCCCCTTCAGGGCGACCTGGTGGACACCGGCCGGGAGGTCAGCCCCTGATCCTCTGCGTGATCTTCACCGTCCACGCCCCCGACGCCGTCCTGTCCTCCACCTCGACCTTCACGCCCTGCCCCGGCACGGTGAAGCTCTCGCCCAGGGCCACCGGAGCGTCCGCCAGGGGCGGGTAGACGGAGTCGTCGGGGCAGGCCGAGGTGTGCGGATGGGCGTCGACGACCTCGACGGGGCCGCCGCCGGATGCCGCACCGCTGCGCACCCGGTAGACGAGGATGCCCTCGCGGCAGGTGGCGCGGTCGTTGCCGGCGGCGGTGCGGGCCTCGAAGGCGAGGGCGCTGTCGGCCCCGGTGCGCACCACGGCCAGCTTCACCCCGCCGCCGAGCCCGAACGCGGGCGCCCCGCCGGTGCCCTGCACCGGGATGCCGGGCCCCGCGGCGAGGGGTTCCAGGGTGATCCGGGTCGGCCCGGTACCGCGCACGCACATCACCTGACGCGGGTCCAGCCACCCGAGCCGCCACTTGTGCCAGGCGAACAGATCCGGCGAGAGGCCGAACTGGCTGCCCATCAGGTCCCAGTCGCCGACGTGCGTGTCCCAGTCGCCCTTGCCGTCGGCCGGGCGGTGGTAGAGGTCGGGCAGATCGAAGACATGGCCGGTCTCATGGGCGAGAACCAGCCGGTCCGGCGGATGCTTCTCGAACACCGTGACGACGCGCCGGACATCCGTGCCGTCCACATGCAGGGGGGTGTCGAGGTTGACGACCTTGGTGGCGTCGGAGTCCACGCCGGGCGCGTCCGGGTCGGCCACCAGATACACCACCTGGTAGCGGGAGAAGTCGACGACTTTGTCGGCCACTTTGAAGGCGTCGTTCAGATAGGCGGCCCGGTCCTCGGCGGCCCAGTCCCGCCGCATGGCGTACGCCGTCGAGGGACGGGGCATACGCAGCCAGTGCGTCAGCGGATGCGGGCGCAGGGTGAACCTGCCGTAGGAAGCCTGCTCGAAATAGCGGCTGGTCTCCGGGAAGTGGTCGGCCGTCAGCTCCGCCGGGGTGGTGCGCGGAGTGCCGTCCGGAAAGGACAGGAAGACCATCACCGCGTCCAGCGTCCGGGTGGGGCGGGTGTAGTCGGAGTCCCAGGTGTCGACGCCCTCGGAGTGGTGGGCCTCGGTGCGGTGCAGGGCACAGGGGGCGGTGGAGAAGGGCTCGGCGACCGACGGGCCGGTGAAGATCGAGGTCGCGGCCACCGCCGACAACGTGGTGCACACGGCGGCGGTGCTGCGCAGCAGGGGCACGGACATGACCTCCGGACGCGGTTCGACAGACCCGCACCCAGGTTGCTCGGTTTCGCCACTCGATGCCCTGTTTGTCTGCACCAGAAGGGTGAGCGCTCCCCATTTGGGCGCCCGGCGCACTACGGCGCTCGTCATCCCTGATTCACTCACGGAACGTCACAACTGGTCGACGGGCTCAATAACCCGTCCAGGTGCGGGCAGAAACGATCTGTCAGAAAGTCCGTCCGGTCCGGGACACTGGATGATGGCTGGAAGGGCCTGGGGCCAGCCTCTATGATCGGCACACTTTCCGGCACGGACAGAGATCGAGTGCACTGCGGGAGCGAGCGGTGAGCGGAACGTCCGAAGGGCCGACGCCCGCGGCAGACCTCGACCGGTCAGCCGTCACAGACAGTGATCACATCACCTACGACCGTGTCTTCGGAGCGGCGCCGCTCGCCATGGCCGTCGTGGACCGCGGGGGATTCGTCCTGCGCGCGAACCCGGCCTTCGGCGAGCTGCTCGGCACCGACTGCGACACCCTCACCGGCCGGTCCGCCGCGGAACTGGTGGACCTGGCCGCCGATGCCCGTTCCTGGCACGCCTACCGGGAGGTGCTGAGCGGGCGGCAGGCCAGACTGCGCTGCACCCGCAGGCTGAAGCGTCCCGCCGGGAGCACGGTGTGGGTGCAGCTGACCGTGGTCCCGCTGACCGACGGCGGGGCGGGCGTGCTGCTGACCGCCGCCGACATCAGCGCCCGCCGTGAACTCCAGGCGCGGCTGCGGCACTTGCAGATGCACGACCCGGTGACCCGGCTGCCCAACCGCACCCTGTTCTTCGAGCGCCTGACGGCCGCGCTGGAGGCGGAGTCGTACGAGCGCGGCGGCACCGGCCGGATCGGGCTGTGCTACCTGGACCTCGACGGGTTCAAGGCGGTCAACGACACCCTCGGCCACCGGGTCGGGGACCGGCTGCTCGCCGCCGCGGCCGAGCGGCTGACCAGGGTCGCCGACGACGCCGGGTACGCCCGTGCCGCCACCCCCCTGGTGGCCCGGCTCGGCGGGGACGAGTTCGCGCTGCTGGTGGAGGACTCCACCGGCACCGAACAGCTCGCCGACCTCGCCGAGTCCGCGCTCGCGGCCCTCCAGGAGCCCTTCGACCTGGCCGGGCAGCGGCTGTCGCTGACGGCGTCCATCGGGGTCGTGGAACGCCATGCGGCGGGCACCACGGCGACCGGTCTGATGCAGGCGGCGGATACGACGCTCTACTGGGCGAAGGCCGACGGCAAGGGCCGCTGGACGCTGTTCGACCCCGAGCGCAACGCGCACCGGATGACCCGGCAGGCGCTGTCCTCCACCCTGCGGCCCGCCATCGAGCGCGGTGAGTTCGCCCTCGAATACCAGCCGTTGGTGGGCATGGAGGACGGCCGGCTGACCGGGGTGGAGGCGCTGGTGCGCTGGCACCATCCGCAGTTCGGCACGCTGACGCCGAATCGGTTCATCGGGCTGGCCGAGGAGGACGGCTCGATCGTGCAGCTCGGCCGCTGGGCGCTCGTCACCGCCTGCCGGCAGGCCCGCCGCTGGCAGCAGGCCCACCCCGGCGAACCGCCGATCTTCGTCAGCGTGAACGTGGCCGTGCGCCAGGTGTGGGACTCCGACCTGGTGGCGGACGTGGCGGAGACCCTGGCGGACACCGGGCTGGCCCCGCATCTGCTCCAGCTGGAGCTGACCGAGTCCGCGGTGATGGGCTCGGCGGGCCGTCCGCTCCAGGCGTTGCAGGCCCTGAGCGACATGGGGGTGCGCATCGCCATCGACGACTTCGGCACCGGCTACTCCAACCTCGCCTACCTCAGCCGGCTCCCGGTCTCGGCGCTGAAGCTGGACGGCTCCTTCGTCCGCGGCTTCCAGTACGAGGAGCCGCCCAAGGGGGTGGCACCCAACCCCGCCGACGAGGTGATCGTGGAGGCGATGATCCAGCTGGCCCACCGGCTGGGCCTCACGGTGACCGCCGAGTGCGTGGAGACCTCCGCCCAGGCCACCCGGCTGCGCCGCATCGGCTGCGACACCGGCCAGGGCTGGCTGTACTCCCGCCCGGTGCCGCCGGACCGCATCTCCGAGCTGCTGGGAGCGCGGGCGTACACCGCCACCACGTGAGGACGGCCGCGCCGCCACCACCTGAGGACGGCCGCGCCGCCATCGCGCGGGAGCGGCACGTCCGGTGTCGCGGGAACTAGGGCCTTTCTTCCGGATCAGGTCGGCTTGAGTTGGCGGTGCCTTACGGCCGAGCCGAGCGGGGGCTGGTGCGTGCAGATGCAAGGCGGAGGAGGGAGTCGACGCGGAGCGTCGACGACCGACGACAACGCCGCAGATGTGCGTACCAGGCCCCGCGACCCCGGCAAGATCCGGAAGAAAGGCCCTAGTCGGCCGTCGGCAATCCGTAGGCGTCCGCGATGAGTTCGTACGACCGCACCCGCACCTCGCCGCGGTGGGCGTGCGTGGTGATCATCAACTCGTCGGCGCCGGTGCGCTTGTGGAGGTCGTTCAGGCCGGAGCGCACCTCGTCGGCGGTGCCGTGCACCACGTTGGCCGACCAGGAGGCGATGAACTCCTCCTCCATGGCGCCGAGTTCCTGGTCCTCGGCCTGAGCCGGGTCGGGGAAGAGGCCGGGGCGGCCCATGCGCAGGCGGAGCATGTTGAGGGCCATCGCGCGGGTCTGGCGGCGGGCCTCGCGCTCCTCGTCGGTGGCGAGGGCGGAGACGCCGATGAGGGCGTACGGCTCGGCGAGCACCGGGGAGGGGCGGAAGGTCTGCCGGTACAGGTCGAGCGCGGGGATGGTGTTCTGCGCGGAGAAGTGGTGCGCGAAGGCGAACGGCAGACCGAGCATTCCGGCCAGCTGGGCGCTGAACCCGGAGGAGCCGAGCAGCCAGACCGGCGGGCGGTGCGGGGACTGGACCCCGCCCTCGGTGCTGCCCTGCACCGGGCCGGGGATCGCGTGGATGCGCCGGTAGGGGTGGCCGTCGGGGAAGTCGTCGTCCAGGAAGCGGATCAGCTCGGCGAGCTGCTCGGGGAAGTCGTCGGCGCCCTCGTTCAGGGTGTCGCTGCGGCGCAGGGCGGCGGCCGTGGCGCCGTCGGTGCCGGGGGCGCGGCCGAGGCCGAGGTCGATCCGGCGCGGGGCCAGCGCCTCCAGCGTGCCGAACTGCTCGGCGATCACCAGCGGGGCGTGGTTGGGCAGCATCACGCCGCCGGAGCCGAGCCGGATGCGCTCGGTGTGGGCGGCGAGGTGGGCGAGGATCACGGCCGGCGAGGAGGAGGCGACACCCGGCATGGAGTGGTGTTCGGCCACCCAGTACCGGTGGAAGCCGCGGGCCTCGGCGAGGCGGGACAGCTCGACGCTGGTGCGCAGCGCGTCGGTGGCGGTGCGGCCCGCGCCGACCGTCACCAGGTCCAGGACGGAGAGCGGGACGGGTGCGGTGCCGTGCGCCGTACCCCGGATGCCGTCCGCGACCGTGCGGTCCTCGTGTGCCACCGCGTGGTTCTCGCGTGCCTGAGCTGCCTCGTCTGCGGACACGGTAGGGGCCTCCTGGTTCCGGCGTGAGCTGTGCCGGAGTGTCGTAACAGGTGGCCCTCCCCGCTTATTCCGCCCGCCGGCGGCGGCCCTCAGGCCTGGACGAGCGGCTCCCTGGTGAACAGCGCGCCCAGCTCGGGCGCGTTCACCCGCCGGTCGGCGAGCCGCAGGCCCTCCCACACGGTGACCTGGTTCGCGGTGAGGACCGGCTTGGACAGGGACTTCTCCAGCAGGCCGAGGTGGGCGGCCGTGTGCAGGGCGGTGTCCGGCAGCAGCACTGCCTCCGCGCCCGCGTCGTCCGCGGCCCGCGCCAGCGCCAGCACGTCCTCCTCGCCCCAGCGGGCGGCCTCGGCGGCCGAGCCGATCCCCGCGGAGTGCGTCCCGGTCACCTCCAGGCCCCCGGTCCGCAGGAACTCCGCGAACAGCGCGGTGATCTCCTCGGGGTAGGTGGCGCCGACGGCGACCCGTCGTACCCCCAGCTCACGGGCCGCGTGCACGAAGCCGAAGGAGGTCGAGGAGGCCGGCATCCCGGCCAGCCGGGCCAGCGTGCGCACCTGGTCCTGCGCGCCCTGCCAGCCGTGCACGAAGCCGCCGCTGGTGGATGCCCACACCACGGTCTCGGCACCGGCGAGCCGCAGCCGCTCCATGCCCGCGCCGAGCCGCTCCGCGGAACCCGTCGCGCGCAGCTCCTCGACCCGGCGCGCGTCCTCGCCGTCCTCGGCGTGCACCAGGTCCACCCGGATGTCGCTGCCCAGGAGCTGCTCGATGCGCGGATAGTCGTCCTCGGCGAAGTGGCCCGGATAGAGGACTCCGAGTGCGGTCATGTCCAGCCTTCCTGCGTGCGTTCGGGCGGTACGCAACGCCCGCGCGCCGCCTCGCGCGGCGGCGCCCGGTGCGCTCTCACGGCTCGGGTACCCAGCCTCGGGGGCGCCCCCCACACAATGACCGGCCGACCGTGTTGACGGCGGTGGACCGGGGTGCGAGCGTGGGCGACCCGTGCTGTCCGGGCGGTCGGAGGGACCTCCGGGGCGTCCGGGCCAGCACCCGCCACGGACCGCGGGAGCCGCGCATGTCGGACGCCGGGAGCCGTCCCGCCGGACGCCGGGAGCCGTCCGGCACGGCGAGCGTTCCCACCCTGCTGGTGCTGGACGCCGAGCCGCCGCCCCGACTCGGCCGGCTGACCGGGCGGGCCCGGATCGTGCACACCGACGCGGCGCACCTGGCCGAGCGGCTGCCGCACGCGGACGCGCTGCTGGTCTGGGACTTCACCTCGACGGCGGTGCGCGAGGCATGGCCCGGTGCCGGGCCCCGGCCGCGCTGGGTGCACACGGCGAGCGCGGGCGTGGACCACCTGCTGTGCCCGGAGCTGGCGGCGTCCGACACGGTGGTCACCAACGCGCGCGGGATCTTCGACCAGCCGATCGCCGAGTACGTGGCGGCGCTGGTGCTGGCGGTGGCCAAGGATCTGCCGCGCACCCTGGAGCAGCAGCGGGAGCGGGTGTGGCGGCACCGGGAGAGCAGACGGGTGGCGGGCACGCGTGCCTGTGTGGTCGGCTCGGGGCCGGTCGGGCGGGCGATCGTCCGGCTGCTGAAGGCGCTCGGGGTGACGACGGCGCTGGTCGGGCGGGTGCCGCGGACGGGGGTGTACGGCCCGGACGACCTGGACCGGCTGGTCTCCCGCGCGGACTGGGTGATCGCGGCGGCGCCGCTGACGGGGGCGACGTACCGCATGTTCGACGCCCACGTCTTCGGCGTGATGCAGCCCTCGGCGTTCTTCGTCAACGTGGGGCGCGGTGCCCTCGTGGACGAGGACGCGCTCGCCCGCGCCCTGACCCGGCGCTGGATCGCGGGCGCCGCGCTGGACGTGTTCGCCACCGAACCGCTGCCTGCCGACAGCCCGCTGTGGGAGCTGGAGGGGCTGATCGTCTCCCCGCACATGAGCGGCGACACGGTGGGCTGGCGGGACGAACTGGGGCGCCAGTTCCTGGAGTTGTACGAGCGCTGGGCAGCGGGCAGGCCCCTGCCGAACGTGGTCGACAAGTCACGCGGCTATGTACCCGGCCACTGATCGGGCGAGCGGCGCGGGCCGGCCCGGCGGCGAACGGCTCGACCGGCTCGACCGGCTCGCGGTGCTGCCATTGGGGCATGCCAATGACATATGCCAGCGGGTCATCTCCGCAGTTGAGGCAGCCGCCGGAACGAGAACGACGGGCCGGGAACTTGTCAACGCCCCCTCCCCGGCGGCCGTTCCCCCGTTATCGTGGTAGCGCCGCACCGTCCGGACATCCACGGCCCAGTAAGCGAGCGCAGGGGGGACCCACCGTGGCGCTGATGCACGAGCCGACCGCCCCGTACCACTCCGCCCAGGACGCGCTGCGCGTGCTGGAGGCCGTGGCGCGCACCGCCGCCGGGGTCACCGAGACCGAGGTGGCCCGGCACACCGGCCTCGGCCCCGAGCGGCTCACCCTGCTGCTGCGGATGCTGCGCCGGGAAGGGTATGTGGAGCAGATCGGCGGCGGGGCGTACACCACCGGCGACACCCTGCACCGCCTCACCTCGGCACGGGACCGCGAGCGGGCCCTCGCCGAGAAGCTCCAGCGCATGCTGGACCGGCTGCGCGACTCGGTCGGCGCGGCGGTCTACATCAGCCGGTACGTCGACGGCGAGGTCAAGGTCACCCAGTACGCCGCCGGGCCCTCCGCCCCCGCGGTCAACGAGTGGGTGGACTTCCGCTACTCGGCCCACGCCACGGCGGTCGGCAAGAGCCTGCTGACCCAGCTGGACCACAACGCGCGCCGCGACCACCTCGCCCGGCACAAGATGGCCCGCCTCACCTCGCGCACCATCACCAGCGACAAGCTGCTGCTCTCCCGCCTGGAGTCCCAGCCGCCGACGGTGCCGGTGCTCGACCTCCAGGAGTACGCGGTGGGCACGGTCTGCGCGGCGGTTCCGATCACCGCGGGCGCCTCGGTGGGCTGCCTGGCCGTGTCCCTCCCGGTGGAGCACGCGCACCGGCTGAAGCAGGCCGCGGACACGCTGAACCGGAGCGCGGCACCGGTGCTGCTCTCGCTGGCGATCTAGGCCGTTTCCTTCAGATCATCGGATCGTTGGTCTGGCGTGTCGTTGACTGACGCCCAGTGGGCCCGCATCGAACCGTTGCTGCCGGACCGGACGCCGAAGCGGGGCGGACGGTGGCGCGATCACCGGCAGGTGATCAACGCCATTGCGTTCAAGTACCGCACGGGTACGCCGTGGATGGATCTGCCCGAGCGCTTCGGGTCGTGGAAGGGCGCCCACAACCGGCTGCGGAAGTGGGCGGCCGACGGCACCTGGGAGAAGGTCTTCACGGCCCTGCTCGCGCAGGCCGACGCCGAAGGCGACCTCGACTGGGTCGTCGCGGTCGACTCCACGATCGTGCGGGCTCATCAGCACGCCGCCGGGGCCCGCCAAAAGGGGCCCCGGCCGGCGAGCCGGCCGACCATGCCCTCGGACGCTCCCGCGGCGGACTGACCACCAAGATCCACCTCGCTTCCGACAGTCGCTGCCGGCCACTGGCGTTCGTCATCACGCCCGGCCAGGCCGGTGACGCACCCGCATTCGAGCAGGTCATGACCCGCTTACGAGTGCCCCGGCGGATCGGCCGCGCCAGAACCACGCCGGACGTGGTCTTGGCCGACAAGGCCTACTCGTCGCGGGCGATCCGCCGCCATCTGCGACGACGCGGCATCCGGTCAGTGATCCCGCAGCCCGCCGACCAGGCCGCCAACCGCAAGCGGCTCGGGCGCCGAGGTGGCCGCCCGCCGGCCTTCGACCGCGAGGCCTACAAGCAGCGGAACACCGTCGAGCGGTGCATCAACAAGCTCAAGCAGTGGCGCGGCCTGGCCACTCGCTACGACAAGACCGCCACCGTCTACCTCGCCGGACTCCACATCGCCGCCATCTTCATCTGGTCGGCGAGGTGATCCGAAGGAAACGGCCTAGGCCTCTCGTCCGGGTGGTCACGAGCACCCCTGAGGACCAGGTAGTATTTTCTTCGTCGCCGGCCGCGGGAAGCGGAAGGCGAGAGTCATGCGCCGCTAGCTCAGTTGGTTAGAGCAGCTGACTCTTAATCAGCGGGTCCGGGGTTCGAGTCCCTGGCGGCGCACAGCGGAAAGGCCCCTCACCTCGGTGGGGGGCCTTTCGCATGCCTAGAACGTGACGTCCGAGCAGGCGTAGAACGCGTTGCCCGTGTCGGCGATCGTCCAGACCGCGAGGATCACATGGTGGCCGGACAGGCCCGTCGGCAGGACGCCGCTGTGGCTGAGCGTCGCCGGCGGCTGCTGGCCGTTGTAGGGCACGGTCAGGAACGGCGTGAGGTTGAGGTCCGAGCGGGACAGCGGATGGTTCTGGTTCCAGCCCTGCTTGGTGACGTAGTACTTGAAGTCCGTCGTGGCGTGCCGGGCCGTGAACTGCCAGCGGAAGGTGTACGACTGCCCGCCGGTCACCGGCGTGGTGGGCCAGGCGGCGCCGGACGGCGTGGTCGGCGAGCTGAGCTGGGCGAACCGGTCCACGCCGCCGTTGCAGAGCTGGCCGTCGGCGGGCCCGGCGGCCGGGAAGCCCTTGGGGCCCTCGACGCTCTGCGGCTCGTACTGGATGTCACCGCAGCCCTTGACCGTGCCGTTGGCGCAGAGCTTCTGCCTGCTGATGGGCAGGTCGGTGTAGCCGTGCCCGCTGGCGCCGCCGGTCGAGAGCGCGAACGCCCCGGCGGTCACCACACCGAGCACGACTGCGGACATTCTGGTCTTGGTTCGCATACTGCCGCTCCTGGAGAACGTGGGGAGTTCAGGGAGGCGCCAAGGAGGAAGGTCTAGACCAAGTCACAGGTTATGGGCGCCACTTGGTCATGTCCATACCATCGGCGTCCGCACCTGCTCCCGGCTACACCTGCTCCCCGCGCCCCGCGCAGAACGCCACCGTGAGGTCGCGCACCAGCACCTTGCGCTCGTCGTCGTCCAGCTCGACCAGGCCGCGCGTCGTCAGCCGGGTCACCGTGTCCTCCACGGAGTCCACCACCGAGCTGAACACGCTGGCCCGCTGCCGGGCGTCCAGTGCGGCGATCCGGCGGCGCTCCATCGCGGCCGCCACCTCCGGGGCGTACTCCACCCGCAGGGGCTGCACGGAGAACACCTCCAGACCGGCCGGCGCGGTCTGGGCCGTCACCAACCGGGTCAGCCGCTCCCCCGCCGCCGCGGGCCCGCCGCCCGCGCCGCCCGCCGGCTCCACCGGCACCCGTGCGAGCGCCGCCTCCACGCACTCGCGCAGGTACCGCTCGTGGTCCTCCAGGCCCAGCACCGCCCGCGCGGTGTCCCGTACCCGCCACATCACCAGCACCACGACCCGCAGCGGCGTGCCGCCCGGATCGGCCGCGGGGATCGCCTCGCTGCGCCAGTGCCGCAGCCGTACGTCGACCCGCCGGCGCCGCAGCAGCGGGTTGACCCAGAGCAGCCCGGTGCGCCGCACCGTTCCCTGGTAGCGCCCGAACAGGCCCACCACCCAGGCCCGTCCGGTGCGCCCGCGGGCCAGCCCGCCGAACCCTGCCGCGCCGAGCAGCCCGGCCCCGGCGTACGCCGCCCACTGCGCCGGTCCGAGCCCCGCGCCCGCGGGCTCCGGCAGGCGCAGCGCCTGGGCAGCGAGCGGCGGCAGCACCCCGGCCCACCAGGAGGCGGCCAGGCAGCCGGTGACCCCGCAGGCCCCGGCGAGCACTCCGGCCGCACCGGGCAGCACCCGCGCCGGACGCTCCGTCAGCTCGGGGTCGATCCGGGGCAGCGGGTGCCGCCGCGCCGGCGCCGGGCGGCTCGCGCGCGGCAGTTCACCGGTGCCCTTGCGGCGCCCCACCACGGCGGGCGCGGGCGGCGGCCCCACCGGATCGCGGTCGTCGCCGCGCCCGTCCCGGCCGCCGGGGTCGTCGCGGAACAGCAGATGGACGGGGATCTCGGTGGTGGACTCGTTGCGGATCAGCCGGGCCGGGCGGGTGCCGGTGGCCGTGGCCGTCCAGGGATGCCCCTCGGAACCGGACGGTGTGTGCGAGACGGTCGTACTCATGGGTGCCTCCAGCCTCCGCGCCAGATGCGTCATGAACGGGAACTGATGGGATGCGTACGGCGATCGGGGCGGGCTCAGGAGAACAGGCGGCGCCAGGTCTCCGGGCCCATCGAGCCGTCGGCCGCCCCGCCCCGCCAGCCCTGGCTGCGCTGGAAGGCCGCCACGGCCTGCCGGTCCGCCTCGCCCCACCGGGGACCGGCACCCTCGTCGTGGAACCGGCCGAACCCCTTGCGGGTCAGCCGGCCCCTGAGCCGGGTGACGTACTCGTTGCTCTGCCCCGCGCGGAAATAGGCCTTGCCGGGGTAGCCGGGCACCCCGTTGGAGGCGGGCTCCGGCGTCTCCGGGGTGATGTCCCGGCCCCGGCCGGAGGTGAGCAGTTCCCAGGTGCGCGGGCCCGGCAGCCCGTCGGCCTGCGCGTCCTGCCAGCCCTGGGCCCGCTGGAACGCCTCGGTGGCCCGCCGGTCCGCCTCGCTCCACACCGGGCCCGGACCCTCGGGGTAGTACGGTCCCGCGCCCCGCGCCACCAGCATCTGGCCCAGCTGGGTGACGTACTCGTTGACCGCGCCGGTCCCGAAGGCGTCCGCGCCCGGAAAGTCCGGGGAGGTCTTGCCGTCCGCCGCCTCGGCGCCCTCGCTGCCGGCGGACAGGCCCTTGTAGCGGTAGGGGACGTACTTGCCGGTGTTGCTCCAGTAGGGGTAGGGCGTGGTCCGGCTGCGGGTGTGCGGGGGTGTCTGCTCGTAGGCCTTGTAGTGGGTGCGGGCGGAGTCCGTCCAGCCGCCGAAGATCACCACGTGGGAGCCGTTCTGGGGGTTGGCGGTGTTGTGGTAGAGCAGGATGTCGCCGGGCTGGAGCTGGGACTTGGTGATCTTCACGCCGTACTGGGCGAGGCTGCCGGTCCACTGGTTGCTGTCGAGGCCCCAGGCCATGGAGACGTACCCCGAGCAGTCCTGCCGGTAGCCGTCGGTCCAGTAGCTGCCCATGCTGTACGGCACCTTCGCGGTCACCCAGGACTTGGCCCGCTGGATGATGGCGCTGCGGGTGGTGCGCGGGGTGCGGGCGGCGCCGGGGCGGACGGTGCCCCGGCCGTGCAGCGGGGACTGGCGGCCCTGGGGGGTCGCCTGCTCGCCGTCGCCGGGGACGGCCTGGCGGTGCGGGAGGTGGTCGGCGGGGAGGACGGCGGGGAGAGCGGCCGCCGGGGTCACCGCGCCGAGGGCGGCGGACACGGCGGCCACGACGGCCATCCCGCGCCTCGCGGGGAGCTGGGCGAGACGGCCGGGCAGCTGGCGGCGACGGGTGCGGCGCCGGTGGACACAGCCGGGACAGTCGCAGTCGCGCGCGGGTTCGAACTCCTCGAACGCCGAAGCGGTCATGCGATCTGCCTCACATTCATGGTGTTTTTGTCCGCTTGTGTGCACGTTGATCAGTTTCCCAACTCTCCACGGAACGCGCACTTTGACGGTCCGAACGATGGACGGCCCCCTTCGCAGCCCCCTCCCGGTGGTCCGGAGCACCCTCCCAGGTCAGGTAGAGTTCTCTCTGTCAGCAGGCGCCGCTAGCTCAGTTGGTTAGAGCAGCTGACTCTTAATCAGCGGGTCCGGGGTTCGAGTCCCTGGCGGCGCACGATGACGATGGCGATCCTTGTCCGCAGACAACGCGGACTCGGGTCGCCATCTCTGTTTCGGGCGGCTTCGCCACGCACAACGGGGGCCTCGGCGCGGGACCTTCAGGCACGGATCAAGAAGCTGATCGTGGACCGGCGACTGCCCCCGGAGCCCCGCTGCCCACCGAGCCGGAGCTGACGGAGCTCCTCGATCGAGGGCCTGGCCTTTCGGACGGTCGTCGGCCACCTCCGGGGCGAGGACTCGCTGCTCCAGCTCCTCGAACTGCGCGAGGCCGTGGAGACCGGCCTCGTCTCCCGGCTCGCCGGGCGGCTGCCCGAGGCGGACCTGGCCGAGCTGGACGCACTGGTCGACCGCATGGAACAGCAGGCGGCTCGGGGGGCTTCTCTCGCGGACACCGACCGCGCCTTCCACGCCACGCTCCGGGGACTTCCCGCAGGCGGAGCGCGCCATGAGGGAGCACTTCGGGCACGTGCGGACACGCCTGTCCGGGTGAGCCGACTCCGGCCGACGCTGCGGATTCAGCGGGGGCGGCGGCCGCGGCGGGTGCGCAGACCCACGGCGACGGCGGCGACCGAGGCCAGCGCGAGACCGGTCAGGGCCTGCGCGGTGTCGGGTCCGGAGCCGCTGGTGGCCACGGTGGCGAAGTGCGCGGTGGCGTCGACGGGAGCGGCGGAGACTCGGGGGCCGCCGTCCCCGGCCACGACCGTGATCCTGCCGTCCACCACCCGGTCGGCGCAGGTGACCCGGACCTCGTAGGCGCCCGGCCCGGCCGTGGAGCCGACGCGGGCCCGGCCCGAGAGGGTGTTGCGGGTGCCGGTGAGGCGGACGTCGGCGGTGAAGGCGCGCGAGGCGGCGGTCGCCTGCCTCCCGGTGCAGCCGCTGACCCGCAGGGTCACCTCGGCCCCCGGCGCGGGGGCTGCGGGCGCCGCGGCGAGGGTGCCGCCGTCGGCCGCGTGCGCGGTCTGGGCCGCCGGGCCGAGTGCGGCTACGGCCAGCAGACCGCCGCACACAGTGAGGGGTAGTGAGCCCATCGTGAACCTCCAGACACGTAAGGAGGCTCTCCCGGCCGGGGCGCCCCCGCATCCCGAGGGGGCGCCCCGCTGCTCCATCCGGGTGAGACCGGGTTCGCGGGCCGGACGCCGGATTTCGCGGGCCGGAAGTCAGATGAGGTCGACGAGGTCCGCGATGGAGTCCACGACCTGGGAGGGCCGGAACGGGTACCCGTCCACTTCCTCCGTCCGGGTCACCCCGCTGAGCACCAGGAAGGTGCGCATCCCGGCCTCCAGGCCCGCCAGCACATCGGTGTCCATGCGGTCGCCGATCATCGCGGAGGTCTCGGAGTGGGCGCCGATCGCGTTCAGGCCCGCGCGCATCATCAGCGGGTTGGGCTTGCCGACGAAGTAGGGCTTGCGGCCGGTCGCGGCGGTGATCAGGGCGGCGACCGAGCCGGTGGCGGGCAGCGCGCCCTCGGTGGAGGGGCCGACGTTGTCGGGGTTGGTGGCGATGAACCGGGCTCCGTCGTTGATCAGCCGGACGGCCTTGGTCATGGCCTCGAAGGAGTAGGTGCGGGTCTCGCCGAGGATCACGAAGTCGGGCTCGTGATCGGTGAGGACGTAACCGATGTCGTGCAGCGCGGTGGTCAGGCCGGCCTCGCCGATGACGTAGGCGCTGCCGCCGGGCCGCTGGTCGTTCAGGAACTGGGCGGTGGCGAGCGCCGAGGTCCAGATGTTCCCGGCCGGCACGTCCAGGCCCATCCGGCGCAGCCGGGCGTGCAGATCGCGGGCGGTGTAGATGGAGTTGTTGGTGAGGACCAGGAAAGGGCGGCCCGAGTCGCGCAGCTTCTTCAGGAAGTCCTCGGCACCGGGGATCGGCACGCCCTCGTGGATCAGGACGCCGTCCATGTCGGTGAGCCACGATGCGATCGGCTTGCGGTCTGCCATGTTGTGCGTCTCCTGGCATGCGTGAGGTCTACGGGGCGGGGGCGCCGGAACCACGGCGTACCGACGCCCCCAGCGTAGTCAGCCGCGGCCGATCCGTGTCCCGGCGGTCAGCCGCCCGTCTCCGGCTTCCGGTCCTCGACGTACGCGGTCAGGTCCTCGCCGATCTCGATCCAGTCGGACCCGAAGAACCGGACGCCGTCCGTCCGTCAGCTCGGTGAGGGCGATGGCGATGGCGTCCGTGGCCCTGACGTCCTCGCCCGCCGGACAACTCGCGCGGATGACGGCGGGCGTAGCCGGCCATGCCGGTCATCCCCACTATCCGACCGACCCGTTGGCGCGACTCGTTCCTCGCCGTGCCGCGCGCCCTGAGCCCGAAGGGCTGGACGAACAGCTCAGCGGCGCCCGCGGGCCAGCAGGAACGCGGCGCCGGCCACGCAGAGCAGGGCACCGGCGGCGGCGAGCAGGCCGTGGGTGAGGGCGGGGCCGGTGCGGGCGAGTTCGCGGGCGCGCTTCCCGGCTTCCCGCGCGTCCTGGGCGAAGGGGAGGGAGGGGGCGGCGGAGGAGGCGGGGTCGGGGGTGCCGGGTGCGGGGGTGCCGGTGACGGGGCCGCCGGTGCCCTGTGTTTGCTCCGGAGCCGTAGCCGTAGCCATGCCCGTGCCCGCGCCCGTGAGGTCCTGTGCGACCGGCGTGCCGTCCTGGTCTCCGGACGGCTCGGGAGCCGGGGACATCGGGGTGCCGACCCCGAACCGGTAGGCGTTGGACTCGCCGACCCACTCCCCGTCCTGGCCGCGCCGCTGCACGGCGGCGGCGTTGGCGGTGACCTGGTCGGGTACGGCGGCCTCACGGGTGAGCGCGAGGCGGACCCGCACGCTGACGGTCTTGCCGGGGGCCACCGTGAAACCGCTGAATCCGGGTGCGTCCAGCACGCCGACCAACTCCTTCTCGTCGGTGCTCTCGAACGTCACCGGGCGGACGCGGGAGCCGTCGTCGAAGTCCAGCCGTGCCTGGCCGGCCTTCAGTTCGTGCCGGTCGTCGACGAGGACGACGACCGGGTGGATGCCCGCGCAGGAGCGGCGGGTGGTGTTGGTGAGGTCGATGGACCAGGTGACGGCGCCGGCGCCGGGCTGGTACTCGGTGGGGCCGCCGCGGATCCGGGTGGCCAGGGGAAAGGCGTGCTCGCCGGGCGCGGCACAGGAGGGCGCGGGGGCGGCGGTCGGGAGGGGACCTGCGAGGGCCGACGCCGGGAAGGGGGTGAGGGCGGCGGCCGCGGCGAGGGTGAGGGGGTGGCGGGAGATGCGGCCGGGGGACGGGGACGTGCGCAGTCGCATGAACACATGACCATGCCGGGTTGGGGGCACCGGACCGGACCGCCACTCCGGGGCAGCCCCGGATGCCCCTCGATCGGCGGAGACGTCCGCCCCGACTAGGCAGCGCCGACCTCGATGAGACGCCGGGGCGCCCGGCCGGACCAGCACGCGTCGGGAAATCCGCCGGACCGGCAGACACCGGGGCGGCCCGCCGCATCACCGAGCGCCTGTGAAAGGGGCCGAACCAGCAGACGCGCCGGGGCGGACCGCCGGTTCAGGAGGCGCCGGGAAGTCGGCCAAACCGGCAGACACCGGCGCAGACCACGGATCAGAAAGCCCCCGGAAACCGACCGAACCCCCAGACGCACCGGGGCAACCCGCCGAATCAGAAAACGCCATGGCAGCCGCTGCCGGGCCGCCAGACATCGGCGCGGCCCGCCACACCACAAAGCCCACAGACGTCCGCCAGACCGGCAGACACCGAGGCGGGCCGCCGGAGGCAGGCGGCGCCGGGAAAGGGGCCGAACCAGCAGGGGCGCGGAGACGGGCCGCCGGGTCAGGAGTCGCCAGGGAGTCGGCCAAACCGACAGACACCGGCGCAACCCGCCGAATCAGAAAGCCCCCAGACGTCCGCCGGACCCGCAGACGCCGGGGCGGGCCGACGGGTCAGGAGGCGCCGGCGCAGACGTGTTCGGCCTCGGTGGCCGTCGAGTTACGGAGGCTCTCGGCCTGTTGCAGCGCCCGCCGCTGGGAGGCGTCGGGGTGTCCGCCGTCGGCGATGCTGCGCAGCAGGTCCGCCTTCATGTCGTCGTAGGACCGCTCCGCCTTCTGGGCGGCGGCCAGGGCCTTGTCGCAGTTGGTCGGGGGAGCGGCGTGGGCCGCGGGCGCGGCGGCGGAGAGCGCGAGCAGCGCCAGGGCTCCGGCCGCGAACGGTCGTGTCGACCTCATGGGAACCTCCGCTGTGATGGATGCTGGGCATGTGTACGGATGGTGACCGGGAGTCAGGAGAACAGCATGACCACGCGCCCGCTGTCCCGGACCTCCACACAGGCCTGGTACGGGTTGGGATCCCCCTGCCGCTCCCCGCACGCCCACCGCGCCCCGGCCGCCCGCACCTGCGCCCCGGCCGCCGCGCCGTGCCAGACCTTCGTGTAGGCCGCCGCGACCTGGAGGGCCGCGCCGCAGGTCACCGGCTTGCTCGCGAGGACGCCGAGCCCCGAGGCGGGATCGGCTCCGCAGTACCGCGTGCCCGCGTCCTGCGCCGCGACGGCCGTGCCGCCGCCCGACACGCAGAGCAGGCAAAGCCCGATCGCCCCGACGGCCACTCTGGTTCTCACCGATCTCATCGGACACCTCCGTCCCACGAGCAACCCCCACCGCATGAGTACCCACATCCGCGTCCGGCGCTCGCGCGGCGCGCCCGGAGACGACTGCCCGGCGGGCCCCCTCGCCGATGGGTTTATCCCGGCGCGAGCGAGCCGGGCGCGGCCGCGGCAGGCACCCGGCCGGCGCCGGTGAGCGACCGGGCCCCCGGCCCCCACCAGCCCCCGCGCCCCGCCGGTACCGCCGACCCCACCCCCGTAGCCCGCGCTGCCCGTCACCCCTCCCCCCTCCCGAACACTCCCGCCCCCAGCACCATCTCCGCCGCTCCTTCCGCCACGACCCGCTCCCCCTGCCGTACGACCGCCACCGCGGCGCCCGCACCGAGCCCCTCCCGCCGGGCCCGCGCCTCCAGTACCGCCGATACTCCGCGCACGAACGGCTCCGGGTCCGCCAGCACCGTGCGCCCCCCGAGCAGCACCCGGTCGATGTCCAGCAGTCCCACCAGGTTCCCGGCCCCCACCCCGAGTGCCCGCGCCGCCGCCGCCACCTCTCCCCGCGCCACCGCGGACAGGCACAGCGCCTCCAGACACCCCCGGTCCCCGCACGCGCAGCGCGGACCGTCGAGCTGGACGACCTGGTGCCCGAACTCCCCGGCCCCGGTCCGCGCCCCCCGGTGCACCCGCCCGCCGATCACGAGTCCCGCCCCGAGGCCCGTACCGAGGTGCAGGTACGCGAACGACCCGCCCTCGCCGCCGGCCGCCAGCCCCACCGCCGCCGCGTTGGTGTCCTTGTCCACGACCACCGGCACCCCCAGCCGCCCGTGCAGCGCGTCCCGCAGCGGAAACCCGTCCCAGCCCGGAAACCCGGTCACCCGGTGCAGCACCCCCCGCGCATGGTCGAGCGGCCCCGGCAGGGCCACCCCCACCCCCAGCAGCGACCCGGCTCCGGCCGGCCCCCCAAAGGCCCCGAGGCAGGAGCGGACCAGTCCCGTGACCGCCTCGACGACCACTCCGAGCACGGCCTCCGCGCCCGCCCCGAGGTCCAGTCCGCCGCACCGCTCCCCCACCACGGCCCCGTCCAGCCGTACGAGCACCACCCGCAGCGCGTCCCGGTCCAGCTGCACCCCCACCGCGTGCCCCGCCTCCGGCACCAGCCGCAGCACCGTGCGCGGCTTGCCCCCCGTGGACGCCCGCCGGCCCGCCTCCGCCGCGAGGCCCGCCTCCCGCAGCCGCGCGGTGATCTTGCTGACGGCCTGCGGGGTCAGACCGGTGCGCTCGGCCAGTTCCAGCCGGCTGATGCCCTCCGCCCCGGCCCCGCGCAGCAGACCGAGCACGAGCGCGCTGTTGTGCGACCGCACCGCCTCCAGGTTCGCTCCCGCCCGACCGGCGGCCGGCTCGCGCCGCACCCCTGCCCCGCTGTCCACCCTGTCCTCGCTCACTCACCCATTCTCCCCGCCGCTTGCACTTTGGCAACAGCGTTGCGAAAGTGGAGGGCATGAGCACTCCCCTCCGCGTCGGCCTGATCGGCTACGGCCTCGCCGGCTCCGTCTTCCACGCCCCCCTGATCGCCGCCACCGAGGGCCTGGTCCTCGACACGGTCGTCACCTCGAACCCGGAGCGGCAGCGCCAGGCCCGCGACGCCTTCCCGGACCTGACGCTCGCCGCGAGCCCCGAGGAACTCCTAGCCCGCGCAGGCGAGTTGGACCTGGTCGTCATCGCCTCCCCGAACAAGACGCACGTCCCGCTCGCCACTGCGGCGCTGACGGCGGGCCTGCCCGTGGTGGTGGACAAGCCGGTCGCCGGCACCGCCGCCGAGGCCCGGACGCTCGCCGCCCTCGCCGAGGACCGCGGCCTGCTGCTGTCCGTGTTCCAGAACCGCCGCTGGGACAACGACTTCCTCACCCTGCGCGCCCTGCTCGCGGACGGCGCGCTCGGCGAGGTGCGCCGCTTCGAGTCCCGTTTCGAGCGCTGGCGCCCGAAGCCCAAGGGCGGCTGGCGCGAGTCCGGGGACCCGGCGGAGATCGGCGGCCTGCTCTACGACCTCGGCAGCCACGTCGTCGACCAGGCCCTGGTGCTGTTCGGCCCGGCCGCCGAGGTGTACGCGGAGGCGGACGTGCGCCGTCCGGGTGCCGAGGCCGACGACGACACCTTCATCGCGCTCACCCACGAGAGCGGCGTCCGCTCCCACCTCCATGTCTCCGCGACCACCCCCCAGCTCGGCCCCCGCTTCCGGGTCCTCGGCTCCGAGGCGGGCTATGTGAAGTACGGTCTCGACCCCCAGGAGGCCGCCCTGCGCGAGGGCCTGCGCCCCGGACCCCGGTGGGGTGCGGAGCCCGAGGAGCTGTACGGCCGGATCGGCGCCGGGGAATCCCCGCTGACCGGCGGCGGCACCCCGGTGAAGACCCTGCCCGGCGACTATCCCGCCTACTACACGGCCGTCGCCGCCGCCCTCGCCGGCGCCGGCCCCAACCCGGTGACCGCCCTGGAGGCGGCCGCCGCCCTCGACGTACTGGAGGCGGCCCGCAGGTCCGCCCAGGAGAAGGTGACGGTGACCCTGTGACCACGCAGCAGCAGCAGATCGCGCCCTCCATCGAGGAGTTGGAGGACCAGGAGCGGCGCCTGGTGTTCGACCGGTTCACGTACGACGACGCCTGGGAGCTCGGCTCCCTGCTGGTCGGGCTGGCCCGCGAGCACCGGGCGCCGGTCGCGATCGACATCCACCGCGGCGGGCAGCAGCTGTTCCACGCGGCCCTGCCCGGCTCCACCCCGGACAACGATGTCTGGATCGTCCGCAAGCGCCGGGTGGCCGAGCGCTACGCCTCCTCCTCCTACCTGGTCGGCTGCCGCTTCCGGGCCAAGGGCACCACCTTCGAGAACTCCTCCCGCCTGGACCCGGACGCCTACGCGGCCCACGGCGGCTCCTTCCCGATCCGGCTGGAGCACGCGGGTGTCATCGGCGCCGTGACCGTCTCCGGCCTGCCCCAGGTGGACGACCACCGGCTGGTGGTGGCGGCGCTGGAGCAGTTCCTCGGCCGCCCGCAGGAGCCCCTCGCCTCTTCGGCCGACTGAGGGAACCCGGCGGTCGGACCGAGGGAAGTCGGGAATCAGCGGGAACCCCCTCCGGTTGGCAGTGGGCACAGACTGATGATCACGCCAGCACCGCCCCACCCTCCGGAGGGATCGCCCGCATGAGTGAGACGACAGGACCACTGAAACAGCGCATCGGCCGGCACGGCGTCTGGGACATCGCGCTGCGCGCGGAGGACCCCGCCCGCCGCGGCGAGCAGGAGGACGCCGCCGCCGAGCTGGAGGAACTCGACTTCGGTGCGATCTGGCTGGGCGGCAACAGCACCGCCGCGAACGCCACCCCGCTCATCGAGGCCACCCACCACATCACCGTCGGCACCAGCATCCAGAGCGTCTGGCAGCAGGACGCCGCCACGACCGCGGCCGACTTCGCCCGGCTGGAGTCGTCCCACCCCGGCCGCTTCATCCTGGGCCTCGGCGTCAGCCACGGCCCCCGCGTCGAGGGCTACCACCGCCCCTACTCGGCGATGACCGGCTACCTGGACGAGCTGGACAAGGCAGGTGTCCCGGCCGGCCGCCGCGTGCTCGCCTCGCTCGGCCCCAAGATGCTCAAGCTGGCCGGCGACCGCGCGGCCGGCGCCATCCCCTACCTGGTCACCCCCGAGCACACCGCGAAGGCCCGCGAGATCCTCGGCCAGGGCCCGCTGCTGGCCCCGGAGTTCAAGGTCGTCCTGGAGCAGGACCCGAGCCGGGCCCGCGACATCGCCCGCGCCTATCTGTCCCGGTACCTCGAACTCCCCAACTACACCAACAACTTCCTCCGCCTCGGCTTCACCGAGTCCGATGTCGCGGACGGCGGCAGCGACCGGCTCATCGACGCGGTCTTCGCCTGGGGCGACGACGACCGGATCCGCCGCCGCGTGCACGCCTTCCACGAGGCGGGCGCCGACCACGTGGCCCTCCAGGTGGTCACGGAGACCACCGGCCAGACCATCCCGAGGGAGCAGTGGCGCAGGCTGGCCCTCCTGCTGAGGTGACCCACCCGCGCCCCCGCCTCCGGCAAGACGTCCGGGCGGGCGGCCCGGCAGCACACTCGACCGGCCCCGCCCGCCCCGGAGGCGGGGCCGTCTCGACGTACGACTGCCCCGCACGAACGCGACCGCCCACGTCACCCACCCCCACCCGGCGCCGAAGCCGCATCCCCCGACCGCCCCGGCGAAGCCGCGTCCGCGGCCATCCTGGCGGAGCCGCATCGCCCTCCGTCCCGCCGGAGCCACACCCCTCCGACCGTCCCGACGAAGCCGCGTCCCCGGCCACCCCGGCGGAGCCACACCCCCCGGCCGTCCCGGAGGAAGCCGCGTCCCTCCGGCCCGTCCCGGCAGAGCCACATCCCCCGGCCATCCCGCCGAAGCCGCATCGCCCGCCGTGCCAGCGGAGCCGTCCCGACGAAGCCACTTCCCCGGCCACCCCGGCAGATCCACGCCCATCGACCGCCCCGGACGACGAAGCCACATCCCCCGCCGTCCCGGCAGAGCCCCCCGGCCGCCCCGGCCAAAGCCCCATCCCCCGGCCATCCCGGCGGAGCCCCCCCGACCGTCCCGGACGAAGCCCAATCCCCCTCGACCGGCCCGAACGAAACCGCGCTCCTCCGACCGTCCCGACGAAGCCACGTCCCCGGACCATCCCGGCGGACCCCCCCGCCGTCCCGGCAGCCCCCCGGCCACCCCGAACGAAGCCGCGCCCCACCAACCGTCCCGGCAGAGCGAGCCCCCCGGCCATCCCAGCGGAGCGCCTACGCGTTCTTGAACTCCTGGCGCTGCCGCCCGAGTCCCTCGACCTCCAGTTCCACCACGTCCCCGGCGCGCAGGTACGGCTTCGGCTCGGGATGCCCCATCGCCACTCCGGCCGGCGTCCCCGTGTTGATCACATCGCCGGGGTAGAGCGTCATGAAGTGGCTGACGTAGCGCACCACTTCGCCCACCGGAAAGATCTGCTCCGCCGTCGTGCCGTCCTGCTTCAGCTCCCCGTTGACCCACAGCCGCAGCGAAAGCCGCTGCGGATCGGGTACCTCGTCCGCGGTCACCAGCCACGGCCCGAGCGGGTTGAACGTCTCGCAGTTCTTGCCCTTGTCCCAGGTCCCGCCCCGCTCGATCTGGAACTCCCGCTCGGAGACGTCGTGCGCGACCGCGTATCCGGCGACGTGCGCGAGGCCCTCCTCGGCCGACTCCAGATAGCGCGCCGTGCGCCCGATGACGACGGCCAGTTCCACCTCCCAGTCGGTCTTGGCGGAGCCGCGCGGCACCAGCACGGTGTCGTCGGGCCCGACCACCGTGTCCGGCGCCTTGAAGAAGACGACCGGCTCGGCGGGCGGCTCGGCGCCGGTCTCGCGTGCGTGGTCGTGGTAGTTCAGCCCGATGCACACGATCTTCCCGATCCGCCCGAGCGGCGGCCCGATCCGGAGCCCCGCCGCGTCCAGGACGGGCAGTTCACCGGCGGCGGCCGCGTCCCGCACCCGCCCGAGCGCGGCGGCGTCGGCGAGCAGCGCCCCGTCGATGTCGCTCACGAGCGGGGACAGGTCGCGCAGGGTTCCGTCGGCGGCGAGCAGCGCGGGCCGCTCGGCCCCCGCCGCACCGACTCGCAGCAGCTTCATGGTCACCATCTCCCTCGATCGCGGGCGCCCGGCGGACGGATGCGGCCGTCGACAGGGCTGGACGATCCTCCAATCACCCCGTCCACCCGGCAAGACCCTGTTCACGTACTGGACCGTAACTCCGGGTCGCCGGGCTACGACTGCCGGTACAGCGCGGCCCGCTCCACCGCGCTCCACGTCGTACTGGTGACGACGTACAACGCGGCGGCGAGCGGTACGACCGCCACGCTGACCAGCGTGAGGAAGGACAGGAACGGCATCACCTTGCCGACCGCCCCGAGCCCCGGCACCTGCTCCCCGCCAGCGGCGGCGGCCATGACCGGGTTCTGCGCCATCTGCCGCTTCGTCCGCAGGTAGTTGGCCGTGGCGACGCCCGCGACCAGGGCGAAGAGGCCCAGGTAGACCAGCCCGGCACCACCGAACACCCCGCCCCCGGCGAGCGCGTCGGCCCAGCGTCCGCCGAGCGGCGCCGCGAACAGCCGGTGGTCGAGCAGCGCGTTGCCGGAGGTGCTGGAGAAGAGGTGGTAGAGGAGGAAGAACGCGGGGAGCTGGAGCAGGCTCGGCAGGATGCCGGACAGCGGCGACACCTGTTCCGCCGTGTGCAGCTCCAGGATCGCCGACCGCAGCCGCTCGGGGTCCTTCGCGTGCCGCTTCCGCAGCTCCGCGATCTTCGGCTGGAGCGCGGCGCGGGCCCGCTGCCCGCGCGCGGCGGCGCGGGAGAGGGGGTGGACGAGGAGTCGTACGAGTGCGGTGAACAGGACGATCGCGGCGGCGGTCGCGGAGCCGTGGCAGAGCGGTGCGAGCAGGTCGGCGAGCCGCTCGACCAGGTGTGCGAAAACGGAGAAGACGGACATGGGTGAGCCCTCCGGGGGTCTCGTCGTGCCGGGAGAAGGAGATTGCGGCAGGACGACCCGCGCGGGGCCGGGAACTACGGGGGTTCGGCCCTACGCGGCGGTCGCCGGAAGGGCCCGTCCGGGCGCCCGCGGCCTGCGGCGGCCGCGCGCGTCGGGATCACGCTGGGGCAGGAAGGCCGTGCGCCGGTCGCGGTCGCGTATCGCCGTACGGATCCGGGTGGGCGGTACGGCGGGGGCGCAGCCGGCGGCGAGCAGGGTGCACAGGGCGAGCGCGGAACCGGCGGCGGCGGTCGCGGCGAGGGCGACGGCGGTGGTCAGGCCGCCGGTGTCGAGGAAAGCGAGGGGGAGCAGAAAGAGCAGGGGGGCCAGCAGGAACGCGACGGCACGGCCGGTTCCGCGGCTCATGGGCCGGCTCATCGTCATCCCCCCTCCCTGCTCGGCGCTTGTCCCGCATTCGGCGGTACCGGCTCGATTATGCCTGTTCGCCGCGCGCCCGTTCTACGCCGGTCCGATCTCCATGGGCTCCAGCAGCCGCTTCGGCTTGAGCAGGGCGCGGCTGACCGGGTCCGCCGGGTCCGGATCGAGTCCGGGGCCCGGCTCCATGACGACGTCGCCGGCCGGCACGATGGTTCCGCACCGGACGCATTCGCCGTACGGCCCGATCTCGGCGCCGCACCCGGCATGCCGGAAGGAGCGCAGCCGGACGCCGACGACATGCTCGCGGCCCCAGGCGGCGAGGGCGCGCAGGGTGGGCCACAGGGCGATGCCGCGCTCGGTGAGCACGTACTCGTCCCGCGGCGGCGACTCCTGGTACCGGCGCTTCTCCAGGATGCCCTCCGCGGTCAGCGTCTGGAGCCGGGCGGCGAGGACGGCGCGCGGGATGCCGAGGTGGACGAGGAAGTCGTTGTAGCGCCGTACGCCGTAGAGCGCGTCCCGGACGACGAGCAGCGTCCAGCGCTCGCCGACGACCTCCAGCGCGCGGGCGATGGCGCACTCCTGTGCCGCGTAGTCCTTGCCCAGTGCCATGCCCCCCACTGTAGCCACTTTCCGACGCTCGGTTCATTCACCGAACCGACGGTGTTACGGTGGCCGGGACAGCTAGGTTCATTGACCGAACTGAGGACGTGCCATGACCGGGCCCGATTCCGCCGCCGTGGGCGAGGCGCGAGAGACGCAGGGAGCGCGAGAGATGGTGCGCGGGGCCCGCGAGGCGCCGGGGGCGAACGACCCCCGCGGGTCACGCGCGGCGCGCACCGGCGGGGCACCGCCCCCGGAAGCCGGCTCCCCCGCACCCCCACCCGCCCGCTCCCGCGCCACCCTCGCCCTCGTCAGCGCGGCGACCGCCGTGACCCTGATGAACTACACGGCCCCGATGGTCACCCTCCCGCAGACGGCGGCCGCCCTGCACACCCCGCTCTCGGGCCAGGCATGGCTCCTGAACGGCACCCCGCTGGGCCTCGCCGCCCTGCTCCTGGTGGCCGGCAGCCTCGCCGACGACTACGGCCGGCGCCGGGTCTTCCTCGCCGGCACCCTGGCCCTCGGCCTGACCACCGCCCTCGGCGCGCTGACCACGTCGACCTGGCAGTTCACCCTGGCCCGCATCGCCCAGGGCGCGGCCGGCGCGGCCGTGCTGGCCAGCGCCCTCGGCCTGATCGTGCACGCCTTCCCCAGTCCGCGCGGCCGGCTGCACGCGGCCGGGGTGTGGGGCGCGTTCGTCAGCGGCGGCATCGCGGCGGGCCCCCTGGTCGCGGCCTCACTGCCCGACTGGCGCGCCGGCTACGGCGTCCTCGGCGCCGGGGCCCTGCTGCTGGCCGCGCTCGGCACCCGCACCCTCGCCGAGTCCCGCGCCCCCCGCGCCGGCCGCCCGGACATACCCGGCGCGCTGACCTTCGGCCTCGCCCTCATCGCCCTGGTGGCGGCGCTGACGCTGGGCCGGGACGGCTGGCTGCGGGCACCGGTGGGGCTGCTCCTGGCGGCGGCCGTGGCGCTGCTGGCCCTCTTCGTCGCCGTCGAACGGCGCTCCCGTACCCCGATGATCGACCTGGGCCTGCTGCGCCACGCCCGTTTCCTGGCCTCTTCGGCGGGCGGCCTGTTCACGGGCCTCGCGGTCATCGGCGTCTTCAGCTATCTGCCCGCGGTGGCCCAGCAGACGATGCGCCTCTCCCCGCTCGCCACGGCCGGTCTGCTGCTGCTCTGGTCCGGTCTGAGCTGCGCGGTCGCCTTCCAGGTCAAGCGCCTGCCCGTCCCCCCGCGCGGCCAACTCGCCCTGGGCTTCGCCCTGCACGCCGCCGGCGCCCTGACCATGCTCGGTGCCATCGGCTCCGGCTCCTGGACCCGGCTGCTCCCCGGTCTGATCATCGGCGGGCTGGGCAGCGGCCTCCTCAACGGCGCCCTCCCGCTCCTCGCCGTCGACTCCGTCCCCCGCGCCCGCGCCGCCATGGGCTCCGGCGCGCAGCAGACCCTGCGCTACATCGGCTCCAGCGTCGGCGTCGCCCTCACCATCGCCCTCGCCACCTCCGGCGGCCACCTCGCCCACGGCATGAACCTCGCCCTGCTGGTCTCGGCGGGCCTGGCGACGACGGCCGCGATCGGGGTGCTGGCGCTGCGGGAGGGGAAGCAGTCCGGCGGGAGGGCCGGAGCGACTCGCCCAGAGTGACGCCTCCCCGGCTTTCAGGGAGTGCGCGTGGTGGGCAGCGGGAGGGCGTCCTGGTAGCCGTTGACGGGCCGGGGCACCTTCTCGACGGTACGGGCGTCCAGCGCGACCGCCGCGGAAGCGGTGCCGAGCGTGCCGCCGGGGTGCCAGGTCCCGGTGACGGTGACCCAGGTGTCGGCGGCCAGCGCGGGCCCGCCGTAGACCCGTACCTTCACCGACTGGGCGTCCGCCGCGCAGAAGTTGATGATGATCCGGGTGAGATCCCAGCCGCCGTTCCGGTGCGGCGTGACGATGCCGGTCATCAGGACGGTGCGCCCCCTGACGGCCCGCGAGCGGTCCTGCCGGACCCGGCTGGTGAAGTCGGACAGGGTCATCGGCAGCGGCGAGCCGGCCGCCAGCGGCGCGAACTCGCAGCCGGGCAGCGCCATCCCGGCCACCCCGGCCACCGGCACCGCGAGCAGGGGCCGCCGGGGCAGCGCACTCGCTCCGGCCTCGCTGCAGGCACAGAAGATAGCGAGCGGTCCTGTGCGACAGGGGGTGAGTGGTCCCTTGGGGCGGGGGCGGGGGCCCGACGGACCCGTATATCCCTCCAGGGCCCGGTATATGCGAGGTGTCCCCCTCAAGCATCACCCCCACCGGACCGCCCTGACGTTTGTCGGCGCCCGGCAGTACGGTGTCCCCCATGCGCCCCGACACGCCTGCCGAGAACGTCGACCACACCGCCGAAGCGGCACGCCTGGAGCGGACCGCCGGCCTGTACCCGGAGGACGCCGAGGCCCTGCTCCTGCGGGCGGCGGCCCACCTGGAGCTGTCCGGCGACCGCCCCGCCGCCACCACCCTCTACGACCGCCTGCTGTCCACCCCGGCCACCCTGGAGGACCCGTCGCTGGTACGGGCCCTGAAGGCGGCCAACCTCTGGGAGTACGGCCACGAGGCCGAGGCACGGGCGATCATCGAGGGCATCCGTACGACGGCCCCGCGCGAGCCCGGCCCCTGGGTGATCATCGCGGAGTCCCTGGAGTCCCACGACGAGCTGGAGTCGGCGGAGGAGACGTTCACGGAGGCGGCACGCCTGCTGCTCCCGGACACCGCGGAACCCCCGGCCCCCCTCCACCCGCTCCTCTACGGCCGCCACCGCGTCCGCCGCATGCGGGGCCTGCCGCACGACGACTGGGACACCCTGGCCGACACCCTGCACACCGCGCCGGTCACCCTGGACGAGCTGCACGACCCCAAGCGCGTCTGGTCCCTCGGCTCGGACAACCCGGCCGAGCTGGAGGCCGAGATCTCCCGCCTGCGCACGGAACTGGGCGCCTACCGCGAGGCCCTCTCCCGCCCCTTCCCGGTCGCCGTCCTCCACTGGCCGGCCCCGGAACTGGCCGAACTCCTCTCGGCCTACCCGGCCCTCGCCGCGGAGTACCCCTCGCACGCCGCCCACCTCGCGACCATAGAGTCCTCCCTCCGCGAACTCTCCACCTCCGGCACCGACAACCTCGGCATCGTCACCGGCACGGTCCCCTCCTACGAAGCCTTCGCCGCCTCCGAAGCAACCACCCCGGACGACCCGGCCCTCCTCCCCCAATACGCCACCACCCTCGCCGCAAGGGGCCGCGCGACGGCGTGGCCGCCGGGGGGTGGGGCGGAGTGCTGGTGCGCCTCGGGCCGGGTGTACGACGCCTGCCACGGCTCGTGAGGGGCGAAGGACCCACGGCGACGTTCCCGATACGACGGAAAGACACGACGGACGGTGGACACCACACCTGAGACCCGCGCCCGGATGAGCCGGCAGAAAAGCCGGAACACGCAGGTGGAAATCGCCCTGCGCCGGGCCCTGTTCGCCGCGGGTCTGCGATACCGGGTACATCGCCGACCCTTGAAGGGCGTGCGCCGCGAGGCCGACGTGGTGTTCGGGCCGGCGAAGGTCGCCGTCTTCGTGGACGGGTGCTTCTGGCACGGCTGCCCGGTGCACGCGACCTGGCCGAAGAACAACTCCGACTTCTGGCGCACGAAGATCGAGACCAACCGTCGGCGGGACCGGGACACGGATCAACGCCTGACATCGGCCGGCTGGCTGCCCGTACGAGTCTGGGAGCACGAAGACCCGGCCGAGGCCGCCGCCCGCGTGCTCGCCTTGGTGACGGCACGCCGGGCACAGGGCGATCCGCTTCGCCCCTGACCGCTGAGCACCTTCATTCGGCACCCGTTCCATGAGCGGGGTTGCGGCGCAGGGGATGTGTCCGGGTCACGCCATAGGCGCCAGTTCCGCCCTGCCGAACAGCAGCGCGTAGCCGGGCGGGAGTTGGGAGAGGATGCGGTCGGTCAGGTCGGGGGTGAGGTGGGTGGAGAGGGTGGTCAGGACCGAGCTGACGTCCCAGCGGGCGGTTGCCGGGGTCGAGTCGGGGATCCGGGTGGACACCGAGTCCACGAACTCGCGGGCCGTCAGGGGGTGGGGGACCGGGATCTGAGCGGCGATCAGGCGGCCGGCCTCGGAGGGCAGGGACTGGGCCAGGGCGACGCGTTCGTCACCGGTGACGTGGCTGCCGAGGGCGGACAGGACGATGCGGGTGATGCGTTCGGCCTCCGCTCGGGTCGGGTAGCGGCCCGCCTCGCGGACGGCCTCGGTCAGGTCCTCCCAGAGCGCCGCGTCGTCCGGGCTCGGGTGAGGCTTCGGCAGGGGCACCGCCGTGGCCCCTGCCGGGGCCGGCGTCGCCGGGGAGGTCGCCGATATCACCGTCGTGGCCGCCATCTTGGTCGTCGTATGCGTCGCCGTCTTCGGTGTCGCGATCGCCGCCGTCTTGTGCGTCGCGTTCGTCGCCTGCTCGGGCGCCGCGGTGGTCGCCGTGGTGGTCATCGTCAAGGCTCCTTCTCGGGGACACGTCGGACGGGTGCCGGGTGTCCGGTTGATCCAGAGGTTCGGTACCCCGTCGCGGGGCGGGCAGGCCGGGACGGGTGGGCAGGATTCCGGGCCGGACGGCCCGGCGCGGGGCGGGACGTCCGGGCCTCCGGGGTTCCGGAGGTCCGGGTCCCGCCCCGCGTCGGGGGGGGTCAGCCGGCGATCTGCTTGCGGGAGGGGGACCCGCCGGTGATCTGGATACGGCGCGGCTTCGCCTGCTCGGCGACCGGGATGCGCAGTGTCAGGACGCCGGACTCGTAGGAGGCGTCGATGCGGTCCGTGTCGAGGGTGTCACCGAGGAAAAGCTGGCGGGTGAAGGTACCTGTCGGCCGCTCCGCGACCAGCGTCTCCGCGTTCTCCGGGGCGGGACTGCGGCGCTCGGCGCGGACATTGAGGACGTTGCGCTCGACGTCCAGCTCGATGGTCTCCGGATCGACGCCGGGGAGGTCGAAGTGGACCAGGAAGTCGTCACCGGCACGGTAGGCGTCCATCGGCATCGCGGACGGACGGGCGGTGCTGCCGAGGACCTGCTGCGCGAGTCGGTCGAATTCGCGGAACGGGTCGGTGCGCATGAGCATCACGGGTCACTCCCTTCTTTCAGGTGCTGGGTGCGATGCCCTATGGCTATTTATATAGCTCGGAGACGGAAAGTTGACAACCCTCGACTCAGGTTAGGTAAGCGTCTCCGCCTGCGCGTTAGCCTCGGCACCCTCTACGACATTCGGAGGCATGCATGGCCAGGATCCCCAGCGCTGTCGTCGCCGCGAGCGGACTCGTCGGCGGGTACGGAGTCGCCCGGTGGACGAAGAGGCGGCCGCTCGGCGGGGCCGTGCTCGCCGTCGCCGGTGCCGCCGCCGCGCAGCAGTGGCGCAAGCAGGCCGGGAACGCCGCCGCCGGCGCGCTCACCGCCGCCTACGTCGGCGCCTTCGCCGGCTCCCACCCGCTCGCGAAGAAGGTCGGCGCCTGGCCCTCCGTCCTCGGCGTCGCCGGTGCCGTCGCCCTCGCCTCCTGGGCCGTCGCCGACCGCAACGCCTGAGCCGGGGGACGGGGCCGTAGGCGCAGCCCCTCTGCCCTTCCCAGCGCCCGGCCCCTCCGCCGTCACCCCGCCCCCACCGTCACTCCCCCAAGTTCACCCCTCCACCGCCGTCAGCGGCGTCGCCACGTCCTCCAGCGACCGCCGCTCCGCCCGTACCGCCAGCGCCGCCGCCACCAGCCCGGCCGCGCACATCAGCGCCGCTCCGATGGAGAAGGCCAGGACCGTGTCGCCGACCCTGCCGGTGCCGGTGAGATCGGCGAACAGCAGCGGGCCGCTGATGCCGCCGGCCGCCGTGCCCAGGGCGTAGAAGAAGGCGATGGACATCGCCCGCGTCTCCATCGGGAAGATCTCCGAGACCGTCAGGTACGCGCTGGACGCGCCCGCCGAGGCGAAGAAGAGGACCACGCACCAGCACGCCGTCAGCGTCGTCGCGTCGAGCGCGCCCCGGCCGAACAGCCATGCCGTGCCGAACAGCAGCAGGCCCGACAGCAGGTAGGTCGAGGAGATCATCACCCGGCGGCCGACCGTGTCGAACAGCTTGCCCAGCAGCAGCGGGCCGAAGAAGTTTCCGACGGCGATGACCGCGAAGTAGTAGCCCGTACGGTCCGTCGGCACCCCGAAGAACTTCGTCAGGATCGCGCCGAAGCCGAAGGTGATCGCGTTGTACAGGAACGCCTGCCCGATGAAGAGGGAGAAGCCGAGCACCGCGCGCTTGCGGTACTGGCCGAAGACCGTGCGGGCGATCTCCCCGAAGGTGACGCTCTTGCGCTGGTGGATGCTCAGGTGCGCGTCCACCGTCGGCAGCCGGGTGCCCTTCTCCGCCTCCACCTGCTGTTCGATGCCGGCGACGATTTCCTCCGCCTCCTCGTCCCGGCCGTGGATCAGCAGCCACCTCGGGCTCTCCGGGACGTGCCGGCGTACGAGCAGGATCACCAGCGCGAGTACGGCGCCCAGCGCGAAGGTCAGCCGCCAGCCCACGTTCGCCGGCAGCAGGCCGGTGTTCAGCACGACGACGGACAGCAGCGAGCCGCCCACCGCGCCCAGCCAGAAGCTGCCGTTGATGACCAGGTCGACGCGGCCGCGGTAGTGGGCCGGGATCAGCTCGTCGATCGCGGAGTTGATCGCCGCGTACTCGCCGCCGATGCCGAAGCCGGTCAGGAAGCGGAAGAGGAAGAACCACCAGGCTTCCCAGGAGACGGCGGTCAGGGCCGTCGCCACCAGGTACACCCCGAGGGTGATCATGAACAGCTTCTTGCGGCCGTAACGGTCGGTCAGCCGGCCCCAGAACAGGGCGCCCAGGCACGCGCCCGCGACGTACAGCGCGGCGGCCACGCCGGTGATCTGGCCGGAGGTGATCGGCAGGCCACTGCCCGGCTCGGCCAGACGGCTGGCGATGTTGCCGACGACCGTGACCTCCAGACCGTCCAGGATCCATACGGTGCCCAGGCCGATCACGATCGTCCAGTGCCAGCGGGACCAGGGAAGGCGGTCGAGGCGGGCCGGGATGTCGGTGCTGATGGTCCGGCCACCGCCACCCGCCCGGTCACCGCCACCCGCCTGGTCACCGCCACCCACTCGGCCGCGGTCACCCGCCGGAACGCCGCCGGTACCCGACCGGCCACCCTCGCCCGCCGGAACGCCACCGTCACCCGTCCGGCCGGTCCCACCCGGCTCACCGAGTCCCCGCGACGCCTTCTCGGCTCCTGTCATCGGCTCCCTCCTCGTCGAGGACGCCCCCCGAAGCGGAGGGACGGCAGGACGACGGATACCCCCGCGCCGCGGTTCCAGGCGCCGGACGGCGCCGCGTCAGCCGCCCACCGCCCGCGACACGGTGAAGATCAGCAGTCCCGCCAGTGATCCCACCACCGTGCCATTGATCCGGATGAACTGCAGATCACGCCCGATGTGCGCCTCGATCTTCCGGGTGGTGTGCTCGGCGTCCCAGCCCGCCACCGTGTCCGTGATCAGCGAGGTGATCTCCGCCCGGTAGGTCGTCACGACGTGCACCGCCGCGCCCTCCAGCCAGCTGTCCACCTTCTCCTGCATCTTCGGCTCGTTCGCCATCCGCGTGCCCAGGGACAGCAGCGCCGACCGCAGCCGCGTGCGCAGCTCGCTGCGCTCGTCCTCCGCCGCCGCGACGATCATCGACCGTACGGCCGTCCACGCGGACGCGATCAGATCCTGCACCTCCCCGCGGCCCAGCACCTCTCCCTTGAGCCGCTCCACCCGCGCACGGGTCTCCGTGTCCGACTGGAGATCGGAGGCGAAGTCGGTGAGGAAACGGTCCAGCGCACCGCGCGCCGGATGGGACGGCATGTCCCGCATTTCCGCGCAGAAGCGCAGCAGTTCCTTGTAGACCCGCTCGCCGACCTTGCGGTCCACGAACCGCGGGGTCCAGCCGGGCGCCCCGCCCTGCACGGCGCCCATCACGTTGTCGCCGTGCAGCACCAGCCAGTCGTGGGCCCGCGAGACCACCAGGTCCACGGCCCGCTTGTGTCCGCCGTCCGCGACGACCTTCTCCAGCATCTTGCCGAGCCCCGGCGCGATCTCCCGCGCCCCGGCCCGCCGGGTGACCGCCTCCCCCACCACCGCCTGCACATCCGAGTCCCGCAGCACCGTGAGTGCCCCGCGCAGCGCGGTCGCCAGCTCCGCCGTCACCCGGTCCGCGTGCTCCGGCTCGGCCAGCCACGCGCCGAGCCGGGCGCCGATGCCGACCGCGCGCAGCCGCTGCCGTACGACGTCCTGGGAGAGGAAGTTCTCGCCCACGAACTCGCCCAGCGAGACGCCCAACTGGTCCTTCTTGGTCGGGATGATCGCGGTGTGCGGGATCGGCAGCCCGAGGGGGTGCCGGAAGAGTGCGGTGACCGCGAACCAGTCCGCCAGCGCGCCCACCATGCCGGCCTCCGCCGCCGCGGAGACGTAGTCCGCCCAGGCCCCGGCGCCCGCGTTCCCGGCCAGCTTGGACAGGACGTAGACCACGGCCACGAACAGCAGCAGGCCCGTCGCGGTGAGCTTCATGCGCCGCACCCCGCGCCGGCGCTCCTCGTCGGCCGGGGTGAAGGCCGTCATCGTCCGGTACGACGCGGCCGGCCCGGCGGTCTCGGTCTCGGTCTCGGTCTCGGTCTGTTCCATCAGCTCCACCCGTTCGGTGATCCCGCGCACAATTGTCCTCTCCTGACCGACTCCCGGAACGGAACAGGAGTTCCCGGCGTCTGTTCCGGCGGGGGCTCACGCCCGGATGGCCGGGGGTGCCCGGCCCGGCCCATGAAGCATCATGGACTCATCAAGACCGGAGCCCGGAGCTCCCTCGCCCGAGGAGAACGGCACCAGCGTGAGCAGCCGGCAGGACGGGAGCCCCGAAAAGCCCCGCGCACCGCATCCCAGCACACCGCCCCCCAGCGCACCGCGCCCGCACCGCGCGACGTACCTCGCCCTGCTCGGCGGACTCGTCGCGCTGGTGGTGGCCGTCAGCGCCGGGATCTACGTCACCGCCGCGGCCGGCGACCGCGGCGCCGACGGCACCCTCGCCGACGACCGCCCGCACCACGGCTCGGCCGCGCCCGTCTCCGCCGGCACCTGGGTCGGTTCCTGGGCGAGCGCCCCCGTCGGCGGCGAGCCGGGCACCGAGACGGCCGGCCTCGCGGGCCGCTCCGTGCGCAACGTCGTCCACGCGGACGCCGGGGGTACGAGTGCCCGCATCACGCTGTCCAACCTCTACGGCCAGACACCGCTGGACATCACCCACGCCACGATCGCGCTGTCCGCGGGGGACGCCACCGCGGCGGCCGACGCGGACACCATGCGGCGGCTCACCTTCGGCGGCGCCACCGGCGTCGTCATACCCGCGGGCGAACAGGTCGTCAGCGACGCGGTGCGCCTGGTCGTACAACACGACACGGACGTCCTCGTCACCACCTACTCCCCCACCCCGTCCGGGCCGGTCACCTACCACCCGCACGCGCAGCAGACCTCGTACCTCGCCACCGGGGACCGCACCGAGGACTCCACCGGTGCCCCCTACACCCGGCAGACGCCGTACTGGCGGTATCTGACCGCGCTGGACGTGCTCGGCGACGAGGCGGACGGCACGGTCGTCGTCTTCGGCGACTCCATCACCGACGGCATCACCTCCACCGTCGACGCCAACCGCCGCTGGCCCGACGTCCTCGGCGACCGGCTGCGCTCGGCGCTCGCCGGCGGGGAGCGGCTGCCGCGCTACAGCGTCGTCAACGAGGGCATCAGCGGCAACCAGGTCCTCGCCGACGGGCTCGGCCGCCCCGCGGAGAACCAGAGCGGGCTCGGCCGCTTCGGGCGCGACGCGCTCTCCCGGCCCGGCGTCCGGGTGGTCGTCATCGACCTCGGCATCAACGACATCCTGCGCGACCCGCACCTCGACGGCCCCGACCGCATCCTCACCGGCCTGCGCACCCTGGTCCGCGAGGCGCACGCGCGCGGGCTGAAGGTCGTCGGGGCGACCCTGACGCCCTTCCGGGGCCACCGGGGCTGGACGCCCGCGCGGGAGGCCGTACGGCAGCAGATCAACGCGCAGATCCGCGCGGGCCGGGTGTACGACGCGGTGGCCGACTTCGACAAGGCCCTGCGCGACCCGTACGACCCCCGCCGCCTGCGCCCCGACTACGACTCCGGCGACCATCTGCACCCCAGCGACCTCGGCTTCGCCACGATGGCCGGGGTCTTCGACCTGCGCGCCCTGAAGGGCGGCGGGCAGACGGAGCTGTGAGGGGCGGGCACGGCGGGCGTCGGTGCCCGGCGGCCGGAGGAAGGTGTCCGTGACGGGCGGCCCGCGGCGGTGCGGGGAGGCCGGCGGCGGTGCGAGGTGGCCGGGAGGAATACTGGGCGGCATGACCCGCCTGATCCTCGCCACCCGCAACGCCGGAAAGATCACCGAGCTGAGGGCCATCCTGGCCGACGCCGGGCTGCCCCATGAACTGGTCGGCGCCGACGCCTACCCCGAGATCCCCGACGTCAAGGAGACCGGCGTCACCTTCGCCGAGAACGCCCTGCTCAAGGCGCACGCCCTGGCACAGGCCACCGGGCTGCCCGCGGTCGCCGACGACTCCGGCCTGTGCGTCGACGTCCTGAACGGCGCGCCCGGCATCTTCTCCGCCCGCTGGGCCGGCCGGCACGGCGACGACAAGGCCAACCTCGATCTGCTCCTCGCCCAGCTCTCCGACATCGCCGCCGAACACCGCGCGGCCCACTTCGCCTGCGCCGCCGCCCTGGCCCTGCCGGACGGCACGGAGCGCGTGGTGGAGGGCCGACTGCGCGGCACCCTGCGGCACGAGCCCGCCGGCACGAACGGCTTCGGCTACGACCCGATCCTCCAGCCCGAGGGCGACACCCGCACCTGCGCCGAACTGACCGCCGCCGAGAAGAACGCCATCAGCCACCGCGGCAAGGCGTTCCGCGCGCTGGTACCGGCGGTGCGGGAGCTGGTCGGCTGATCTCACGCGGCGGCCCCGCACCTTTGGAATGAAGGTGCGGGGCCGCCTCTGCCTGTGCGCCCGGTCGGATTCGAACCGACAAACACGACCACCTAAAGATCGCCGCTCGGCCGTTGGCGTACGGGCGCTTGAGTCGGGCCCCACTCTACTGTGCTAGGCCGTTCGGCGTCCGCCCCCTCTGCACCAGGTGCTGGTCGTTGCGTGGCAATTGGGGCACAGCAACCGCAGGTTCTCCCGCCGATCGTCGCTCCAGTCACCGTCGATGTGGTCCACCTCCAGTGTCATGGGATCTCCCAGCCACTCGGAACTGACGCCGCATTCGGCGCATCGCTCCGGTACGCCCGTCTCGCGCAGCGCGCGGCGTAGCAGACGGGTTCGGGTCCGGTATCGGCCGTCGTGCCGGACCAGGATGTCCTCGGGGCGCTTCGCTCGGATCGTGCCGGTCTTGCCCCGGTGGTGCGCCCGCCCCAGGAAGTGTGCGGTGGAGATGTCCGCATCGGCGATCCACCTGCGCAGCAGCGCGCGCTGTGAGCTGGTGTCGGGGCGCTGAAGACGGCGCAGCGTTCCCGCGATGGACGTCGACTCGGCCACCGCGGCGCGCAGTTCCGAGGCGGCAGGGCGGCCTTTGCGCCCGGTCGGGGCGCCGCAGTGGTCGAAGTGCGAGATGTCGATGCCGAAGTGAGCGAATCGCTTGGCGAGGTGACGGCCCGCATTGGCATACGGCCGGGTGCCGAAGAAGGCCATCACTTCGTCCAAGTTCGCGCACTGCTCGGCGGCTTCCGTCAACCGCTCACGCGTGTACCGCATGCCGCTGCTCATCGGGCGCTCGGCGGCGTATGGCACCGTCTCTTGCCACGTCCGCGGTAATTGTCTGTTACCGAATGGCAGTTGGGGCAGAGGAACCGGAGGTTCCCGATGCGGTTGTTCCGCCAGTTGCCGTCGATGTGGTCCACCTCCAGCGGCAACGGGCGACCCCGCCACACCGGCTCCGTGCCGCAGCGGGCGCAGCGTTCCGGTACGCCCAGGCCCGTCATCGCTCGCTTGAGTCGGTCGCCGGGGATGCGCCGGGCCCGGCCCGCAGGCTGCTCGACGAGCAGGGACTCCGGAGTACGGGCGCGCACGGTCCGCCCCTGCTGTGTGGACACCCGGAAGTGCGCGGTATCAATGCCGTACGCCTTGATCCTGCGGCTGATGTGGGTGTGGTGGCCGCCGACGACCTCCAGACCGAGGTGACGCAGCACCTCGCACATGTTCGTAGAGGCGGACACGGCTTTCTCGAGCAGCTCCTTCGTCCACTTCACTCCCTCCCGGTCGAAGTGGGAGACATCCACCCCGAGCTTCTTCATCCGCCCCAGGAGGTACCGACGCGTCGAGCTCCTCGGATCCACCCCCAGCCTCTCCAACGCCTCCGACAACGTCCGTGCCCCGCGGGCCGCCTCTTGCAGCCGCTCCTCGGTGTACGCGCTGGCTCCCATCGAGCCCCTCCGGTCCGGGCACGTGTTCGCACCCCGGACGGACTAACGACCCGAATGGCGGACGGTCACGCAGGGCAAAAAAAGGAGTGGCCCGCACAGGAACAACCTGTGCGGGCCGCCGGCGGATGGTGCGGGGATCAGATGCCCAGATCCTTGATGATCTTCGCTACATGGCCGGTGGCGCGGACGTTGTAGAAGGCGTGGGAGACCTTGCCGTCCTCGTCGACCACGATCGTGGAGCGGATGATGCCCAGGTAGGTCTTGCCGTAGTTCTTCTTCTCGCCGTAGGCGGCGTAGGACTCGGCGACCTTCTTGTCGGGGTCGGCGACGAGGGTGACCCTGAGGGACTCCTTCTCGCGGAACGCGGCCAGTTTCTCCGGGGCGTCCGGGGAGATGCCGATGACGTCGTAGCCGGCGCCGGCCAGCAGGTCGAGGTTGTCGGTGAAGTCGCAGGCCTGCTTGGTGCAGCCGGGGGTAAGCGCCGCGGGGTAGAAGTACACGATGACCTTGCGGCCCTTGTGGTCCGCGAGGGAGACCTCGTTACCGTCGGCGTCCGGGAGGGTGAAGGCGGGGGCCACGTCCCCCGGCTGGAGTCGCTCGCTCATCGGACCAGCGTAACCGGGGCCCCTTGCGGTGCGGCTCGGGCCGGAGCTGACAGACTGTCCGGAACAGGACAGCAGATTTCGGCAGACTTCGGAGGCCGTACGGTGGCGGACACGGCGGACACCAGAACCCCGGCGCAGATCGAGGCGGACATCAGGCGCCGCCGCGAAGTGCTGGCCGAGACGCTCGACGAGATCGGGGTGCGGGTGCACCCGAAGACGATCGTCGGAGACGTGAAGGCCAAGGCCGCAGCGAACATCGATCACACCGTGGGACGTGCGTATGTGCAGGTCAACCGGGTGGTGAGCGAGGTCAGGGCGCAGTTCACGGACGAATACGGCCGGCCCCGCGCGGAGCGGGTCGTGCCGGTCGCGCTCCTGGTGGTCGGGGTGGTGGGCCTCGTCGCCCTGTCCCGCAAGCGCGGGCGCTGAGCCGGAAGCACCGGGCAGGACGGCCACCCAGCGGGTCACGGACGCGTCGAAGGCAGGTAGGTTCGAGGCGTGAGCGCCAAGAGACACGAGCAGAGCACCCCGCAGCACGACAAGCTGCCCATCCGGATGCTGCACGACCGGGTGCTGGTCAAGCAGGAGACCGGTGAGGGCGAGCGGCGGTCGGGCGGCGGCATTCTGATTCCGGCCACCGCGGCGGTTGGACGCCGGCTGGCCTGGGCCGAGGTCGTCGCGGTCGGCCAGAACGTACGGACCGTGGAGCCCGGCGACCGCGTCCTGTTCGACCCGGAGGACCGGGCCGAGGTCGAGGTGCGGGGCGTGGCGTACGTCCTGATGCGCGAGCGCGACCTGCACGCCGTGGCCGCGGACCGCTTCGAGGGGTCCGAAGACTCGACCGGGCTGTATCTGTGAGGCCGTAGCGGGCCCGAAAACGCGGAAAACCCGGAAAACGCGGAGGGGGGGGGGGGGGGGGGGGCCCCCCCCCCCCCCCCCCGGGGGTTTTCTCGGGTTTCAAGCTAGCCCCACAAGAAACACCCTCCCCAGATGCAGGCAAAAACAAAACCCCCCAAGAGAGACAACCCACATCTCGGAGGTGCCGTCGTGGCCTGGGTTCTGCTTGTCGTGGCCGGTCTGCTGGAAGTGGGCTGGTCGATCGGGATGAAGTACAGCGAGGGTTTCACCCGGCCGCTGCCCAGTGTGCTCACCGGTGCCGGGATCGTCGCCAGCATGCTGCTGCTGTCCTGCGCCGCCCGCTCTCTGCCCATCGGTACCGCCTACGGGGTGTGGGTCGGTATCGGCGCGGCCGGGGCGGCGGTGCTCGGCATGGTGGTGCTCGGTGAGCCGGTCACCGCCGCCCGGATCTTCTTCGTGTGTCTGCTGCTGGTCGCCGTCGTGGGGCTGAAGGCGACCAGCAGCTAGCGCGGACCGGAGGGTCAGGTGCCGGGGCCCCCGCCGGGGCCGCCCCCGGCGGCGGTGCCGGGGCCGCCGCCCGTGGCCGTACCGCCGCCACCGGTGGCCGTACCGCCGCCGGGTGCGCCGCCCGCCGCGGTACCGCCGCCGCCCGTGGTGGGATCGCCGCCCGTGCCGCCGCCGACGGTGGCCGGGTCGGGGCCGGTCGTGCCGCCGCCCGTGCCGGCGCCGCCCGTGGTGCCGCCGGTGGTGTCACCGCCGGTCGTCGCGCCGCCGTCGGTGGTGGTACCGGTGGTGCCGCCGTCGGTGGGACCCCCGGTCGTGCTGTCGCCCGGCTGGGTGGAGGCGCCGGTGTCGCCGCCCGTGGTGGCGGAGGCGCTGGGGTCGCCGGGAGCGGGCGGCTGCGTCTGGTCGGCGCCCTCCTGGAGCTGGAGGTCGAAGGACGAGGCCGGGGTGTTCTTCAGCGCGTCGTGGGTGTACTGGGCCCAGATCTGGGTGGGCGGGCCGCCACCGTTCATCCGGGCCTGGCCGAGCGCGCCGTACAGCGGCATGTGCTTGGCGGTCACCGGGTCCTGGCCCATCACGGAGACCACCGTGGCGAGGTCGGGGGTGTAGCCGGCGAACCAGGCGGCGGTGTCGTTCTCCGCGGTACCGGTCTTGCCGGCCGCCGGACGGCCCGCGGCCTGCGCGGCGGTGGCGGTGCCGCCCTGGACCACGCTCTTGAGCATGCTGGTGGTGGTGTCGGCGGCGCTGCGGCTGACGGCCTGCTTGACGGGCGCGTCGGGCAGCTTGACCTCGTCGGTGCCGTTGCGGGTGATCTTCTTGACCATGGTGTACGTGCCGTGCTTGCCGTGGTTGGCGAGCGTGGCGTACCCCTCCGCCATGTCCAGGACGCTGGCGGTGGCGGGGCCGAGCGCGATGGACGGGTACGGCTGGAGGTCCGGGGTGTCCGCGGGGATGCCCAGGTCGATCGCGGTCTGCTTGACCTTGGACGGGCCGACGTCGACCGCCATCTGCGCGTACACCGCGTTCACCGACAGGTCGGTGGCCTTGGTGACGGTGATCTGGCCGTACGACTTCTGGTCCTCGTTCTGCGGGGCGTAGGCGCCGCCGTTCCAGCCCTGGACGGGGCGCTCGTTGGTGCCGTCGTACTGGGTGTTCGGGGTGATGCGGCGGCCGTCCTGGGTGGTGGACCCGTTCTCCACCGCGGAGGTGAAGACGAACGGCTTGAAGGTGGAGCCGACCTGGAAGTCACCGCGGGTCGCGCCGTTGGTGTACTGCTTCACGTAGTCGATGCCGCCGTACATCGCGACGACCTGGCCGGTCTTCGGGTCGACGGAGGCGCCGCCGGCCCGGACGTAGCTGTCGACCTTGTTGTTCTTCCTGTCCAGCTTGGAGACGAGCTGGTCGTCCACCGCCTTGACGAAGGCGTCCTGCTTGTCCTTCTGGATGGTGGTGGTGATGCGGTAGCCGCCGGCCTCCAACTGGTCGGAGTCGAGGATGTGGTTGGCGATCAGGTAGTGCTTGACGGCGTCCACGAGGTAGCCGCGCTGGCCGGACATGCCGGTGGACAGCGTCTGCTCCTTCGGCATCGGGAACTTCATCCCGGCGCGCTTGGACTGGCTGAGCCAGCCCTGCTTGACCATGCCGTCCAGGACGTAGTTCCAGCGGGCCACGGCCGCGGACTTGTTCTCCGGGTGCGCGACGACGTCGTACTCGCTGGGCGCGTTGACGAGCGCGGCGAGGTAGGCGGCGCGGGCCGGGTCGAGGTCCTTGGCGTCGCGGCCGTAGTAGGCCTGGGCGGCGGCCTGGATGCCGTAGGCGTTGCGGCCGAAGTAGCTGGTGTTGAGGTAGCCCTCCAGGATCTCGTCCTTGGACTTGTTCCGGTCGAGCTTGATCGAGATGAAGAATTCCTTGGCCTTGCGGGTGACCGTCTGCTCCTGGCCCAGGTAGTAGTTCTTCACGTACTGCTGGGTGATCGTGGAGCCGGACTGCTTGCCCTTGCCGGTCGCGGTGTTCCAGGCGGCGCGGAGCATCGCCTTGGGGTCGACGGCGGACTCGGTGTAGAAGTCGCGGTCCTCGGCGGCCAGTACGGCGTGCTGGGCGTCCTTGGAGACCTCGGAGAGGGTGACCTTCTCCCGGTTGACCTGGCTGTCGCGGGTGTCGCGGGCGATCTGGGAGCCGTCGGCGTAGAGGTAGACGTTCGCCTGCTTGGTGGCGAGGGCGTTGGCGGGCGGGATGTCGACGAGGGAGTAGCCCACGAGGAACAGCCCGATGACCGCGAGCACGACGAAGACGAAGCCGCCGAGCACCATCTTCCAGGTCGGCAGGAGGCGTCGCCAGCCGGTGCGCTTGGGTTTCTTGGCCTTCTTCTTGCCCTTGCCGTCGTCCGCGCCGGTGGCGGTGGTGGTGTCCGCGGCGGCGGGGGGCGTCGGGCCGGAGCCGGTTCCGGTACGGGGGCCGGAGGCGGCGGCGTCGGCGGTGGTCGCGGAGTTCGCGGCACCGGCGAAGCCCGCGGCGCCCGCGGCTCCGGCCGTGCCCGCCGCGCCCGCCGCCTTGGCGGTGCCGGCGGCGGCTGCGGCACCGGCGGCGGCCGCGCCTGCCGCGCGGGCGCCGCCCGGCCGGGAACCGGTCGTGTGGGAGGTGGCGCCGGTCGCGGCCGTAGCCGCCGTGGCGGGGCCGCCCGGTTCGCCCTTGCGCGGGGCGCTGACGCGGCGGAGCACCTGGGTGGTCTCGGGCGCCGGCGCGTCCTGGCCGGACGTGCCGGGCTGACCGGGCTTGCCGGGCTTGCCGGAGTCCTTCGCGGAGCCCTTTCCGGCGTCCCGGGGCGCCCGCGGGGGCGTGACGCGGCGCAGCACCTGGGTGCTCTCGGCCGGCTGCTCGGGCGTACGGGCGCCGGGCACCTGCGGCTTGCCGGTGCCAGACGGTTTGCCGGTGCCGGACGGCTTGCCGGAGTCGCCGCGCCCGGCGGTGTCCTCGCCCCCGGCGGCCGTGGCCCCGCCCTTGTCGGTGCGGGCGTCCTGCGCCGCCTGCCGGGCACGGGCGATGGAGGCCGTACGGTCCTGGGGCGCGGGCACGGAACGCCGCGCCGTGTCGGACGCCGCTGCTTCCGCGTCGCGGGCGGCCCCGCGGTCACCGGCGGGCGTGTCCTCACCCGCGGCCACGCCCTGGCTCCTGCCCGCGCCTCGGGACTCGCCGGCGCCCTGCGCCTTCCCGGCGGCCCCGGCCTTGCCGGCGCCCCCGGTCTCGCGGGCACCCCCGGCCCGCCCCCCGGACCTTCCGGTCCTCGCGGCCCCCTCGGCCTGCCCGGTCTTCCCGGACTCCTCGGGCGTCTCCGGCTCCTCGGTGTCCTTCACTCGTCCGGCCCCCTCCGAAGGGGTGGCGGGGGATCCCGGCGTCGGGCTGCCGGGCCTCGCAGCCGGCAGCGGCTTATCCGGTGCCACGCCTTCCTTCGGCTGCTGCGGCTGTGGCTCGTCGCTCATTCGTGCACGGACTCCTGTTTCGCGTCGTACGTTCCCGTACGCCTTCTGCGGCCCCCCAGTTTGAAGACTCTCGCACCTGGCGTTCCGTTCCCGGATTCCGGCACGCTTCGGCCACAAAATGCGTGGCAGGCCGCCGGGCCTCCGGACTAGGCTCCTGCGCTTCGGTGTCGAGCGGTCCGAGGAGGTCGACTGACGTGGGCGCGGGACGGTTGTACGCGGCCGTGGCGTTAGGGGGATTCAGACGGTACGCGACGTATCGGGCCGCCACTGCGGCAGGGGTCTTCACCAATACGGTCTTCGGGCTCATTCTCGTCTACACCTACAAGGCCCTGTGGGACCTGAAACCGCATCTGGGGGGATACGACCAGGCGCAGGCCGTCACCTATGTGTGGCTGGGGCAGGCCTTCCTGTCGACGCTCGCGATCAGCGGCGGGGGCGTCGAGGACGAACTGATGGAACGCATCCGCACGGGGGACGTGGCGATCGATCTGTACCGGCCGGCCGACCTCCAGCTGTGGTGGCTGGCCGCCGACCTCGGCCGGGCGTTCTTCCAGCTACTGGGGCGGGGCGTGGTGCCGTTCGTCTTCGGCACGCTGGTCTTCCCCGCGTACCTGCCGCGGGATCCGGGCACCTGGGCCGCGTTCCTGCTGGCCGTACTGCTGGCGATGCTGGTCGGCTTCGGCCTGCGCTATCTGGTGGCGCTGAGCGCGTTCTGGCTGCTGGACGGCACGGGGGTGGGCCAGATGACGTGGCTGCTCGGCTACTTCTGCTCGGGGATGCTGCTGCCGCTGAACGTGTTTCCGGGGGCGCTCGGCACCGTCGTACGCGCCCTGCCCTGGTCCTCGCTCCTCCAGGCGCCGGCGGACATCCTGCTCGGGCACGGGGACCCGGCGCGCACCTATCTGTTCCAGGGGGCGTGGGCCGTGGTGCTGCTCGGTGCCGGGCGGCTGCTCCAGTCGGTGGCGACGCGGCGGGTGGTGGTGCAGGGTGGCTGAGCGCGGGCGGCTCACGGAGGGCGCGCGGGCGTACGGGCTGATCGCCGGGATGTGGATCCGGTCCACGATGGCGTACCGGGCGTCGTTCGCGATGACCACGTTCGGGAGTTTCGCGGCGACCTTCTTCGATTTCGTCGCGATCATGCTGATGTTCTCGCGGGTGCGTGCCCTCGGCGGCTGGTCGCTGCCGGAGGTGGCGTTCCTGTACGGCCTGTCGGCGGTCTCCTTCGGCCTGGCGGACCTGGTGATCGGCTCGATGGACCGGCTGGGGCGGCGGCTGCGGGACGGCACGCTGGACGCGCTGCTGGTGCGGCCCGCGCCGATACTGGCGCAGGTGGCGGCGGACCGGTTCGCGCTGCGGCGCCTGGGCCGGCTGGCCCAGGGCTCGCTGGTGCTGGGCTGGGCGCTGACCCGGCTGGACGTCGACTGGAGCGCGGACCGGGTGCTGCTGATGCCGCTGGCGGTGCTCGCCGGCTGCGGGATCTTCTGCGCGGTGTTCGTGGCGGGGGCGGCCTTCCAGTTCGTGGCGCAGGACGCGGCCGAGGTGCAGAACGCCTTCACGTACGGCGGGACGACGCTGCTCCAGTACCCGCCGACGGTGTTCGGGAAGGACCTGGTGCGCGGGGTGACGTTCGTGCTGCCGCTGGCCTTCGTCAACTGGCTGCCCGCGAGCTACATCCTCGGGCGGCCCTATCCGCTGGACCTGCCGGGCTGGCTGGCCTGGACGACCCCGCTGGTGTCGGCGGGCTGCTGCGCGCTGGCCGGGCTGGCCTGGCGGGCGGGACTTCGTTCGTACCGGAGCACAGGGAGCTAGGACCTCATGGACGTCATGGACGACTTCATCGCGCTGGAGGGGGTGGAGAAGGTCTTCTCGGTGCGCCGCAAGACCGGTTTCCTCCAGCGGGAGCGGCACGAGGTGCGGGCGGTGGACTCGCTGTCGTTCACCGTGGCGCGCGGGGAGATGGTGGGCTATATCGGGCCGAACGGCGCGGGCAAGTCGACCACGATCAAGATGCTGACCGGCATCCTGACGCCGAGCGGGGGCCGGCTGCGGGTCGCGGGTATCGACCCCTCGCGCGAGCGCCGCCGGCTCGCGCACCGGATCGGGGTGGTGTTCGGGCAGCGCACCACGCTGTGGTGGGACCTGCCGCTGCTCGATTCCTACCGGCTCGCGCACCGCATGTACCGCATCCCGGACGCCCGCTACCGGGAGAACCTGGACCGGCTGGTCGAACTCCTGGAGCTGCGCACCCTGTTGGACACCCCGGTGCGCCAGCTCTCGCTGGGGCAGCGGATGCGCGGGGACATCGCGGCGGCACTGCTGCACGACCCGGAGGTGCTGTACCTGGACGAGCCGACGATCGGCCTGGACGTCGTCTCCAAGGCCAAGGTGCGGGGCTTCCTGCGGGAGCTGAACGCCGCGAGCGGTACGACCGTGCTGCTGACCACGCACGACCTCCAGGACATCGAGCAGCTGTGCTCACGGGTGATGGTGATCGACCACGGCCGGCTGATGTACGACGGTCCGCTCACCGGGCTGCACGAGGCCGGGGAGAGCGAGCGGACCCTGGTGGTGGACCTGGAGCGGGAGCTGCCGCCGGTGGATGTGCCGTCGGCGCGGGTGGTGCGGGTGGAGGGGCCCCGGCAGTGGCTGGCGTTCCCGGCGGGGCGGTCGGCGGCGCCGCTGGTCGCCGATCTCGCGGCGCGCTATCCGCTGGTGGACCTGTCGGTGCGGGAGCCGGACATCGAGGCCGTCATCGCCAAGATGTACGCGGAGAAGGCGGTCTCGTAGGCTGCTGCCATGACCGACGACGCACGTCCGGAACTCCGCGCCTCCGACGCCGACCGGGATCGGGTCGCCGGGGTGCTGCGCGACGCCCTCGCCGAAGGGCGCCTTGACATGGGCGAGTTCGAGGAACGGCTGGAGGCGGCGTACCGGGCGCGTACGTACGGCGAGCTGGCCCCGCTCACCCGCGATCTGCCCGCGAGCGCGGCCGCGGCGCCGGTCTCCTTCACCAAGCAGCCGGTGGCCGGCGGCAGTTGGGCCTCCCGCATCGTCGGCGGCGAGGGCACCTCCTCGGGCGGCGTCGCCATCCTGTCCGGCTTCGAGCGCAAGGGCCGCTGGACCGTGCCCAGGCGTTTCAAGTGCCTGGCGTTCCTGGGCGGCGCCGAACTCGACCTGCGGGACGCGAACTTCGCCGCGGGTGAGGTGGAGATCGACATCGTGGCGGTCATGGGCGGTGTCCAGGTGACCGTGCCGCCGGGCGTCGAGGTCGTCGTACGGGGCCTCGGGATCATGGGCGCGTTCGAGCAGCCGGACGACGACGGCCCACCGGAGCCGGGCGCCCCGAGGGTGGTCATCGGGGGCTTCGCGTTCTGGGGCGGTGTGGGGGTGGAGCGCAAACGCGCCCCGAGGAGACGCGGAGAAGTGCGCGACTAGCCACGCACCCGCACCCGATTACTTCGCGCACCCCTTCGTCAGCTCTCCCGCCGCATCCGTCACCGGCCCCACATCCGGTGTCCGGTCCCCGTTGCGGATGGCCGTGCGCACCCGGCCCACCGCCTTGTCGAGATCGTCCACGGCCTTGTCGACGTCGGCGTCGGCCGTCTTGTCCCCGATCTTGCGCACGTTCCTCTCGATCGCGTCGAGCGCGGAATCGGCCTGCTTCGGATCGTGCGCGGCGTTCTCCACCGCCTGCTGCAGACGCGTCACGCCGTCGGCGATGGTGTCGGCGGTGTGCACGCAGTCCATCGCCTGGTGCGCGGTGTCGCAGCCGCCGACGAGAGGGGCGGCGAGTACGGCGGTCACCGCGATGACGGCGAGACGGCCTCGGCTGGCGGCCATGATGATGTTCCCCTCCCCAGGGATGTCGCTGCGCTGCGTAGAGGTAGGACGCGGGGAGGGGCCACCGGGTTGCCCGTTACGCGAGCGTGGCCGCCAGCGCCGCCCGCTGGTGCGCGGCCAGCGCGTCGCAGCCGCCGACCGCGAGGTCGAGCAGCGCGTTCAGCTCGTCGCGGGCGAACGGCTCCGCCTCCGCCGTGCCCTGGACCTCGACGAAGCGGCCGTCGCCGGTGCAGACGACGTTCATGTCGGTCTCGGCGCGCACGTCCTCCTCGTAGCACAGGTCGAGGAGGGGGACGCCGCCGACGATGCCGACGGAGACCGCGCTCACCGTGCCGGTCAGCGGCTGCCGGCCGGCCTTGATCAGCTTCTTGCCGCGTGCCCAGGTGACGGCGTCGGCGAGGGCGACGTACGCGCCGGTGATGGCCGCCGTGCGGGTGCCGCCGTCGGCCTGGAGGACGTCGCAGTCGAGGACGATGGTGTTCTCGCCGAGCGCCTTGTAGTCGATGACGGCGCGCAGCGAGCGGCCGATGAGCCGGGAGATCTCGTGGGTGCGGCCGCCGATGCGGCCCTTGACCGACTCGCGGTCGCCGCGGGTGTTGGTGGCGCGGGGCAGCATGGAGTATTCCGCGGTGACCCAGCCCTCACCGCTGCCCTTGCGCCAGCGCGGGACGCCCTCGGTGACGGAGGCGGTGCAGAAGACCCTGGTGTCGCCGAAGGAGACGAGGACGGAGCCCTCGGCGTGCTTGCTCCATCCGCGTTCGATGGTGACCGGGCGGAGCTGATCGGGGGTACGGCCGTCGATGCGAGACATGGCATGGAGCCTAGCCGTAGATGCGGAAGGGGCTCCTCCCGCGTCGGAAGGAGCCCCTCACCGGTGAATCCCGGCCCGGTCCGGGTCTCACATCATGTCTTCGATCTCCGCGGCGATCGGGTCGGCGTCGGTGCCGATGACGACCTGGACGGCGGTACCCATCTTGACGACGCCGTGGGCGCCGGCGGCCTTCAGGGCGGCGTCGTCCACCAGCGAGGGGTCGGACACCTCGGTGCGCAGCCGGGTGATGCAGCCCTCGATCTCCTCGATGTTGTCGATCCCGCCGAGGCCGGCGACGATCTTCTCAGCCTTGCTGGCCATGTTGCTTCTCCCTGATCCGAACCGCTTAGTCGCAGTAACCCACAGTTGGCCCATCTTCGCGAGCGGTCATGCCGTCCGTGCCGAAGGATGGCGATCACGACAGCGGAACCGTCCGGGCAACTGGTCTACACCAGCGGAGGGACGGTCGCCAAACCGCGCCGAGTCGAGTGGCCGTCGAGCGGCCGGAGGACGCCCATGAGCGAGGGGAGCGTGGCGCGGGAGCGCTGGGGCCGGCTGTTCCAGGGCATGCAGAAGATGGGGCGCAGTCTTCAGCTGCCGATCGCGGTGCTGCCGGCCGCGGGTCTGCTGATCGGGCTCGGGCAGCCGGGTGTGGTCGGCGCGGACGGGCTGGGCTGGACGACGGTCGCGCAGGTGATGCGGGGAGCGGGCGGGGCGCTGCTGGACGGTTCGCTGGGGCTGCCGCTGCTGTTCTGCGTGGGCGTGGCGATCGGCATGGCGAAGAAGTCGGACGGCTCCACGGCGCTCGCGGCGGTCGCGGGCTTCCTCGTCTACTACGGGGTGCTGCACCAGTTCCCGGCGGACTGCCCGGCCGGTTCGAGGGAGCTGCCGGGGATCGGCTGCCGGGCCGGGGACGGGACGGTGGCGGCGTTCACCTTCCAGAATCCGGGGGTCTTCGGCGGGATCGTGCTGGGTCTGCTGGCCGCGTTCCTGTGGGCGCGGTTCCACCGGACGCGGCTGGTGGACTGGCTCGGCTTCTTCAACGGGCGCCGCCTGGTCCCGATCCTCATGGCGTTCGCGGCCATCCTGTTCGCGGCGCTGTGCCTGTGGGTGTGGCCGCCGATCGGCGCGGGGCTGGAGAGCTTCAGCCGCTGGCTGCACGCGGCCGGGGCGTGGGGGGCCGGGCTGTTCGGCGTCACCAACCGGGCGCTGCTGGTGGTGGGCCTGCACCAGTTCCTGAACGTGCCCATCTGGTTCCAGTTCGGCAGTTACCGGCAGCCGGACGGGACGGTGGTGCACGGTGACATCAGCATGTTCCTGGCGGGCGATCCGCACGCGGGCCAGTTCACCTCCGGGTTCTTCCCGATCATGATGTTCGCGCTGCCGGCCGCGGCGCTGGCGATCACGCACTGCGCGAAGCCGCACCGCCGAAAGGAGGTGGGCGGGCTGATGCTGTCGGTGGCGCTGACGTCGTTCGTCACGGGGATCACCGAGCCGATCGAGTACTCGTTCATGTTCATCGCGCCGGCCCTGTACGCGGTCCACGCGGTGCTCACCGGGGTGTCCATGGCGGTGACGTGGGCGCTCGGGGTGCACGACGGCTTCAGCTTCTCGGCGGGGCTGATCGAATACGTCATCAACTGGCACCTGGCGACCAGGCCCTGGCTGATCATCCCGATCGGCCTGTGCTTCGCGGTGGTCTACTACGCCGTCTTCCGCTTCGCGATCACCCGGTTCGACCTCAGGACGCCGGGCCGTGAGCCGGAGGCCGAGGCCGAGGACGCGGCGGAACTCTGACACCGCCCGGCCGCCCGCCCGGCGGCCACCGCGCGTAGCGTTCCCGTCGCGGAATTCGCGGTTCCTTACGGCACCTTCATCGTGCTACAACAGGTCTACACCAGTAAGTGGTGTAGACCAGAGACGCTGCCGTCCCCTTCCATGGTTCCCGGGCGGCGCCTTGCCTACTGGAGGAACACGTGACCACGGCGACCACCGCTCCGGCGGCCGAGAAGAAGAAGGGCGCCGGCGTGATGGCCGTGCTGCAGCGCATCGGCCGCAGCCTGATGCTGCCGGTGGCGGTACTGCCGGCCGCCGCCCTCCTGGTCCGCCTCGGCAACACCGACATGCTGGGCCGCCCGGACTTCCCGGCGTTCCTGACGAAGATCGCGTCCTTCATGGCCGCGGGCGGCAACGCCATCCTCGACAACATGCCGCTGCTGTTCGCGGTCGGCATCGCGATCGGCTTCGCGAAGAAGTCGGACGGCTCGACGGGGCTCGCCGCGGTCGTCGGCTACCTGGTCTTCAAGAACGTCCTGGGCACGTTCACCGACAAGAGCCTGCCGAAGGTGGCCACCGCCGTCGACGGCAAGGTCGTCATGGTCAACGCCGCGGCGGACGCCAAGGTCCTCGGCGGCGTGGTGATGGGCCTCGTCGTCGCCCTGATCTACCAGCGGTTCTACCGCACCAAGCTGCCCGACTGGGCGGGCTTCTTCGGCGGTCGCCGGCTCGTCCCGATCCTCTCGGCCTTCGCCGGGCTGGTGCTCGGCATCGTCTTCGGCTACATATGGCCGATCCTCGGCACGGGTCTGCACAACTTCGGCGAGTGGCTGGTCGGCTCGGGCGCGGTCGGCGCGGGCATCTTCGGTGTCGCCAACCGCGCGCTGCTCCCGATCGGCATGCACCACCTGCTGAACTCCTTCCCCTGGCTGCAGGCCGGCGAGTACCACGGCAAGAGCGGCGACATCGCCCGCTTCCTGGCCGGTGACCCGACCGCGGGCCAGTTCATGACCGGCTTCTTCCCGATCATGATGTTCGGCCTGCCGGCCGCCTGCCTCGCCATCGTGCACTGCGCCCGCCCCGAGCGCCGCAAGGTCGTCGGCGGCATGATGCTCTCGCTCGCGCTGACGTCCTTCGTCACCGGTGTCACGGAGCCCATCGAGTTCACGTTCATGTTCATCGCACCGGCCCTGTACGCGATCCACGCGGTGCTCACCGGTGTCTCGCTGGCGCTGACCTGGGCGCTGGGCATGAAGGACGGCTTCGGCTTCTCCGCCGGCGCGATCGACTTCCTGCTGAACCTGGGCATCGCGAGCAACCCGTGGGGCCTGGCCCTGGTCGGCGTGTGCTTCGGCGCCGTGTACTACGTCGTCTTCCGCTTCGCCATCACCAAGTTCAACCTGCCCACTCCGGGCCGTGAGTCCGACGAGGAACTCGCCGAACTCCAGAAGGCCGAGGCCAAGTAGTACCCGCGCAGGACGAGGGCCCCGGAACCATCGAGGTTCCGGGGCCTTCGTGCGCGTACCGTCCCTCAGACCTCGTACACCGCGCCCTGTACCGCCAGTTCCACCGGACCGGCGAAGGCCTCGCGGGCGTCGCGGAGGTTGACCTCCGCGTCGGTCCAGGGGGCGATGTGGGTCAGGACCAGGCGGCGGGCGCCGGCGCGGGTGGCGGTCTCGCCGGCCTCGCGGCCGTTGAGATGGAGATCGGGGATGTCCTCCTTGCCGTACGTGAACGCCGCCTCGCACAGGAACAGGTCGGCGTCGCGGGCCAGCTCGTCCAGTACGGGGGTGACCCCGGTGTCCCCGGAGTACGTGAGGGACCTGCCCCCGTGCTCGATGCGGATGCCGAACGCTTCCACGGGGTGGCGGACCCGGTCGGTGTGCACCGTGAAGGGGCCGATCTCGAACGTGGCCGGCTTGACGGTGCGGAAGTCGAAGACCTCGCCCATCGAGGAGGCGGCGGGCGTGTCGCCGTGCGCCGTGGTCAGACGGTGCTCGGTGCGCTCGGGTCCGTAGACCGGCAGCGCGGGGCAGCGGCCACCGTCGTGGCGGTAGTAGCGCGCCACGAAGTACCCGAGCATGTCGATGCAGTGATCGGCGTGCAGATGGCTGAGGAAGATCGCGTCGAGGTCGTAGAGACCGCAGTGGCGCTGCAGCTCGCCCAGGGCGCCGTTGCCCATGTCGAGAAGCAGCCGGAAGCCGTCGGCCTCGACGAGGTAGCTCGAACAGGCCGATTCCGCGGACGGGAACGACCCCGAGCAGCCGACGACGGTGAGCTTCATGAAGCAGAAACCTCCGTAGGCGAGGACAGGTGGGCCGAGGGTCCCCGGAGACAGGGAACCCCGAAAGGGCTGACGGGGGTCGTGCGGTCCGTCGAGCGTACGGCGCCCGGAGGCGGGTCGCTCCTTCGCCAGGGGCCGTTGTGGGCGAACTCACCTGTGCTGTCACCGGTTCGGCTGGCCTGGGGGCGCACGGGATCCGGACAAGGGCGCGCGTCTCGGGCCGCGCGCCGGTAACGTCGTCGTATGGACACGTCCTGGTGGCTGGCGCTCGCCGCGGTGGTGCTGCTCGCGCTGGTGGCCACGGTCATCGACGGCTGGGGCCGCGGGCGCCGGCCCGGCGGCCGGCGGCTGCGGCCGCCAGGCCGGGCCGGCACCAGGGAGCGGCACGCGCCGCCGGCGCACGGCAGGCTTCCCTCCCCCGGTGACATCTGGTGGGCGAACGTGCCGTACGAGGGCCGCGCGGAGGTCAAGGACCGGCCCTGCCTGGTGCTGGCGGTGCGCGGGGACCGGGCCACGGTCGCGAAGATCACCACCAAGTACCACGACGAGCGCGCCGGGGTGATCCCGCTGCCGCCCGGCGCGGTGGGCGACGCGCGGGGCCGCCCGAGCTTCCTCCAGACCGACGAGCTGCGCGAGGTACCGGTGGGCGACTTCCGCCGCCGGGTGGGAGTGGTCGACCCGGTCCTGTGGGACCAGGTGCGCCACCTCGCCCGCTAGGGCCTTCCGCGTGGATCATGTCGGGCCCGGCATGATCCGCACGAGAGGCCCTGGCGGCGCGTCAGTTGCTTTTCACCGTCACGGTGACCGTCCACTCCTGGATGCCCTTGCAGGACATCCGGCCGGGGTCGGTGGCGCACATCGGGCGGGAGGACGTGAGCTTTCCGGTGCCGGGCGCGCTCGCCTGGTAGGCGGCCTCGGCGTCGCCGGGCCGGATGACGAGGCCGGAGTTGACCGCCTTGAGGGCGCCGCCGGTGACGGTGACCGGCTTCCAGGGGCGCTCCTTGGTGCCGCCGAGGCTGAGCCGTATCTCTCCGCCCTTGGCCACGCAGAGGGTACGGCCGCTGTCGGCGGCCGTCAGCCGCACCTGGTCGCGGCAGACCGGGCCGCCGGGGACCGGGGTGACCTTCGCACTGCCGGTGGAAGCGGTGTGGGTGCCGCAGCCCGCGAGGAGCAGCGGGGTGGCCGCGAGGGCGAGAAGTGTCGTACGGCGCATGGGGGACCGCCTTTCCGCGGGGCCGCCGGTCGGCCCGCCTGGTACGGATGGGACGTACCGCGGCCCCGGACGGATCCCGCCGCCGGGCGAAGAACCGGCCGACGAACGGATCCCGCACGCGGAATTCCGCGTGCGGGATCGCAGGGTGGTCCAGGTGGTTCAGGTGGCCTGAGCGGCGCGGGTGATCAGCTGGTGGTCAGGGACGTGTCGTCCACGACGAAGCTGGTCTGCAGCGAGGAGTCCTCCACGCCGTTGAACTTCAGGGTGACCGTCTGGCCCGCCAGCGAGGACAGGTCGAAGGTCTTCTGCACGTAGCCCGTGGACGCGTTCAGGTTCGAGTACGAGGCCAGGGTGGTCGAACCGGCGGTGACCGTCAGCTTGTCGTACGCGGTGCTGGTGCTGGTCTCCGCGGTGTCGACGTGCAGGTAGAAGGACAGGGTGGCCTTGCAGCCCGCGGGGATCGTCACCGACTGGGACACGGAGTCGGTGTGCGAGGTGCCGTAGCCGTCCAGCCATGCCTTGTACGAACCGCCGTGGGCCGCCTCACCGCTGTCGTTGGTGATGACGCCGCTGGAGGCGGTCCAGCCGGTGTTGCCCGACTCGAAGCCGGGGTTCGCCAGAAGCTGCGTCGAGGAGCAGCCGCCGCCACCGCTGGTGCTCACCGTCCAGGTGAAGGAGGTGGAGCCGGTGGCGCCGGTGGAGTCGGTCGCCGTGACGGTGACCTGGTAGGTGCCCGCGGTGGACGCGGTGCCGGAGATCACGCCGGTGGAGCTGTTGATCGACAGGCCGGCCGGCAGGCCGGAGGCGCTGTAGGTCAGGGCCGCGCCGGCGCTGTCCGACGCCTTGATCGAGAGGCTGACGGAGCTGCCGGTCGTGGTCGACTGGTTGCCCGGATTGGTGACGGAGACGGTGTTGCCGCCGGTGCTGCCGCCCGCGGTGAAGGCGGTGGTGCCGTTCGGGGTGCCCCAGCCGGTCGGGCCGTCGTAGCCGGTCTGCGCCTTGCAGTAGTACGCCGTGGAGCAGGAGCCGTTGGAGCCGCTCGTCACGTCGTTCAGGTTGCCGGTGTGGCTGTAGGGGTACTTCGCCGGGTAGTCGCCGGAGCCCGGCGTGCCCGCGAGCGCGTAGACGCTGGCGATGATCGGCGAGGAGGCGCTGGTGCCGCCGTAGACCGCCCAGCCGCTGCCGCCGTAGGTGTCGTAGACCGCCACACCGGTGGCCGGGTCGGCGACCGCGGAGACGTCGGACTCCATGCGCTTGGAGCAGCCGGAGTCGGTCTGCCAGCTCGGCTTCGGGTCGTACGCCGAGCAGCCGGAGCCGGTGCCCTCGGTGGAGCTGGTGTTCCACACCGACTCGCTCCAGCCACGGGAGTTGGAGGCGGTGCTGAGGGCGGTGCCGCCCACGGCGGTCACGTACTGGGAGGTCGCCGGGTACTCGGCACCGTAGCCGGAGTCACCCGCGGAGACGGTGATCGCGACGCCGGGATGCTTGAAGTACTGGCTGTCCTCGCTGGTCTGCGAGGAGCTCTCGGAGCCGCCCCAGCTGTTGGAGACGAACTTGGCGCCCAGCGCGACGGCCTCGTTCTCGGCCGCGCCCAGGTCCGCGTCGGTGGCCGAGTTGGCCTCCACGAGGACGATGTTGCAGTTCGGGCAGACCGCGCTGACCATGTCGATGTCGAGCATCTCTTCGCCGGCCCAGCCGCTGTCGTTGGTCGGCAGCGAGGTGGTGGAGCCGGTCTGGCTGACCTGCTTGAAGCAGCCGTTGGCCTTGGTGCAGGCGGAGAGGCCGTACTGGGACCGGTAAGTGGCCAGGTCCGACTCGGCGTTGGGGTCGTTGAAGGCGTCGACGATGCCCACGGTCATGCCCGAACCGGCCGTGGTGGGCAGGTTGTAGGCGCTGTGCAGGTTGGCCGGGGAGAGGCCGGACGGCGTGGCGTTCGGCGTGATCGCCGCGGCCAGCTTCTGCTTGATGTCCGTGCGGCGCTGGGCGAAGCAGGACACGTGGCCCGGCGTGTGGTCCGCGGCGCACAGATGGGTCGTGGGGACCTTCTGCCCGGCCTTGCCGGTCGAGTGGAAGGTCTGCCGCTGGGGGGCGGTCAGCGCCTGGTTGTTCGTGGTGACCTTGCTGGTCGCCGGGTGGGCCGCGACGGCGGGCTGGGCCGCGCCGGCCGTCGGCGCGGCGGCGAATCCGGCGACGGTCAGGGAGAGAGCGGGAAAGGCGACGGCCAGAAGTCTTCGCGCACTTCGGGTGCGCCCGCTCGGGCGTGACTCACGCATGTGGGTACTGCCTCCATCGGGAAGTGGGGTTTCTCGCACTGGTTGGCAGCCCGTGACGCGCGTAGCGGCGACCACGCAGTCATGAGCATGACACCTCAGACACTCGCCGTGTCCGCTGAACGTGACATGACAGGGTGCGGGAGGAACCTAGCCCCGGCTGCCGACTACCGGGCAGTACCGGACGGAATTCTTTGCTCGTCCATAGGAACGGCTTAGCCCCCTCGTGAGAGGGGGCTGGTGAGCGCTTGAGACGTAATCCGGCCGGAACTCAGGCCCAGAGCTGGCCCTGGAGGGTGTCGATGGCCGCCTCCGTGGTGGCGGCCGTGTAGACGCCGGTGGAGAGGTACTTCCAGCCGCCGTCGGCCACGACGAAGACGATGTCGGCGCACTCGCCCGCCTTGACCGCCTTGCGGCCGACGCCGATGGCCGCGTGCAGGGCGGCGCCGGTGGAGATGCCCGCGAAGATGCCCTCCTGCTGGAGGAGTTCACGGGTGCGGGTGACCGCGTCGGCGGAGCCCACGGAGAAGCGGGTGGTGAGCACGGAGGCGTCGTACAGCTCGGGGACGAAGCCCTCGTCCAGATTGCGCAGGCCGTAGACCAGGTCGTCGTAGCGCGGCTCGGCAGCCACGATACGCACGTCCGGCTTGTGCTCGCGCAGATAGCGGCCGACGCCCATCAGGGTGCCGGTGGTGCCGAGGCCCGCGACGAAGTGGGTGACCGAGGGCAGGTCGGCGAGGATCTCCGGGCCGGTGGTGGCGTAGTGCGCGCCCGCGTTGTCCGGGTTGCCGTACTGATAGAGCATCACCCAGTCGGGGTGCTCGGCCGACAGCTCCTTGGCCACCCGTACCGCGGTGTTCGAGCCGCCCGCGGCCGGCGAGGAGATGATCTCGGCGCCCCACATGCCGAGCAGGTCCCGGCGCTCCTGGGAGGTGTTCTCCGGCATCACGCACACCATCCGGTACCCCTTGAGCTTGGCCGCCATGGCCAGCGAGATGCCGGTGTTGCCGGAGGTCGGCTCCAGGATGGTGCAGCCGGGGGTGAGCCGGCCGTCCTTCTCCGCCTGCTCGATCATGTGCAGCGCCGGCCGGTCCTTGACCGAGCCGGTGGGGTTGCGGTCCTCCAGCTTCGCCCAGATGCGGACCTCGGGGGACGGCGACAGCCGCGGCAGGCGCACCAGAGGGGTGTTGCCCACCGCGGCCAGCGGGGAGTCGTAGCGCATGCTGCTCAGCGGCCGATCAGCGCATCCCGCCGGCGACGGCCGGCAGGATCGTGACGTTGTCGCCGTCGGACAGCTTGGTGTTGATGCCGTCCAGGAAGCGGACGTCCTCGTCGTTCAGGTAGACGTTGACGAACCGGCGCAGCTGGTCGCCGTCCACGATGCGGGCCTGGATGCCCGGGTACCGGCTCTCCAGGTCGGTGAACAGCTCGGCGAGGGTGTTCCCGCTGCCCTCCACGGCCTTCTGGCCGTCGGTGTACGTGCGGAGGATGGTCGGGATGCGGACCTCGATGGCCATGGTTGCGGGCTCCTGTCGGAAGGGTCTTCGGGGCTGCGGGCTCGGTACGCCAGCCGAGGAGCGCACCTCCTCAGAGGCCGAGGGCGCGCACCACAGTCGTAACCATGGGCTCATCGTATCGATTCCCGGTCACTGGACCCGAATGTGATCCCATCTGGCGGACGAATCTCGCTCGCATTCTGAGATCAGTAGGTTTCGACGACCCTGACCTCCTCCTCGGTGACCTCTCCGTCCACGATCCGGAAGGACCGGAACTGGAACTCGCCGAGGCCGTCGGTGTCCGCGGTGGAGACCAGGACGTAGTGGGCGCCGGGCTCGTTGGCGTACGAGATGTCCGTGCGGGAGGGGTACGCCTCGGTCGCGGTGTGCGAGTGGTAGATGACCACCGGCTCCTCGTCGCGGTCGTCCAGTTCCCGGTAGAGCTTGAGCAGATCGCCGGAGTCGAACTCGTAGAAGGTCGGCGACATGGCCGCGTTCAGCATCGCGACGAACCGCTCGGGGCGGTCCGCGCCGGCCGGCCCCGCGACGACGCCGCACGCCTCGTCGGGGTGGTCCTTGCGGGCATGGGCGACGATCTGGTCGTAGAGGGCGCGGGTGATGGTCAGCATGGTGGCCAGGATAGACAGAGGGCCGTCTCGTACCGAGGGATGGTACGAGACGGCCCGCATGCTGGACGTCCTGAGCGGCGGCCGCCGGGGGCGCCACGAGTGCTCCCGGCGGCCGGACGTCCCGGTGGGGGTCCGGCGGTGGCGTCAGCGCTTGGCGAAGGCCGCGGCCTGCGGGTTGCGGCGCTTGAGCACCGCGTACGAGACACCGAGGATCGCGCCCCACAGCGGCGCGCAGTACAGCGAGACCCTGGCGTCCTTGTCGATGCCCATCAGCACGATCACCATGCCGATGAACAGCAGCGCGAGGACGCTGGCGTACGGGGCGCCGGGGGCCCGGAACTCCGAGCGGGGCAGCAGCCCGCGGTCGGACGCCCTGCGGTAGCGGATGTGGCAGATGAGGATGACGATCCACGCCCACATGCCGGAGATGGTCGCGAAGGAGACCACGTAGTCGAACGCCTTGCCCGGCCACTGGTAGTTGATCCAGACGCCGACGAGCATCAGCGCGGCGGAGAACGTGGTGCCGACGAGGGGGGTTCCGCTCGGCGTCAGCTTGGTGAACAGCTTGGGGCCCTGGCTGTTGAGCGCCAGGTCACGCAGCATCCGGCCGGTGGAGTACATGCCCGAGTTGCAGGAGGACAGCGCGGCCGTCAGGACCACGAAGTTGACGATGCCGGCACCGACCGACAGGCCCATCTTCTGGAAGGCGGCCACGAAGGGGCTCACCCCGGCGTGGAACTCGGTCCACGGCACCACCGACAGGATCATGATCAGCGCGCCGACGTAGAAGACGGCGATCCGCCACGGCACGGTGTTGATCGCCTTGGGCAGCACCTTCTTGGGGTCCTTGGACTCGCCCGCGGTCACCCCGACCAGTTCGACGGCGAGGAAGGCGAACATGACCATCTGGAGCGTCATCAGGGTGCCGCCGACGCCGTGCGGGAAGAAGCCGCCCTCGTTCCACAGGTGGCTCACCGAGGCGGTGTCGCCGGCGTCGGAGAAGCCGATCGTCAGGATGCCCGCGCAGATCAGGATCATGCCGATGATCGCGGTCACCTTGACCATGGAGAACCAGAACTCCAGTTCGCCGAAAAGCTTCACGGAGATCAGGTTGGCGGTGTAGAGCACGATCGTGAAGATCAGCGCCGAGGCCCATTGCGGGATGCTGAACCAGTACGTCATGTAGGCGGCCGCGGCCGTGACCTCGGTGATGCCGGTGACCACCCAGAACAGCCAGTACGTCCAGCCGGTGACAAAGCCCGCGAAGGGACCGATGAACTCGCGCGCGTACTCCGAGAAGGAGCCGGAGACCGGGCGGTACATCAGCAGTTCGCCGAGCGCGCGCATGATGAAGAAGATGACGAGGCCCGCGATGGCGTACGCCAGGATCAGGCTGGGTCCCGCCTTGGAAATGCCCTTGCCCGCGCCGAGGAACAGACCGGTGCCGATGGCACCGCCGATGGCGATCATCTGGATCTGGCGGGAGCCGAGCCCGCGCTGATAACCCTCGCCCTCGCCGCCCTCCGCCCGCGCGGACTCGGTGCCGTCGGAACGCTGGTCGACCTGCGCTGAGGTCATGGTGGTGCGCCTTTCTCCATTCCGGTCCCGGCCTTTCGTCGGCCGCGGACCGGGTTTCGAATCCCCCCGGATTGATGGAGTCGTTGCCTGGCCGACGGTCGTCGGCTCGGTGGCGCACCCGGCCGAACAAGGGTGGTGTTCGCCGGGCGGTCGTGAAGATTTATCACGACCGCAATATTGATCGCGGGGTGGGAATGTGGCGCGCTTCACAGGGAAAAGCGGACAAAGAGCGAGTGAATACGGCAAATCAGGCCGCAACGGTGACGGGATCGTTATCCGGATTTGAGCGTCCGCTGAGCGAACGCCCAAATCCCCGAAGTCGCCGGAATCACGGCATAAGGGTCGACACCAGGGTCTCCTGGAGGCCGCCGAGCCACAGATAGGCCATCACCATCGGCTTGCGCGGGTCCTCGTCGGGGAGCCGGTAGAGCAGCTCGGTGTCGTCGTCGTCCGCGATCTCCAGCCGGGAGCCGATCGCGAGGCGCAGATCGTTCAGCGAGCCGAGCCAGCGCCGGGACTCCTCGGGGGACAGCTTCAGCACGGCGCCGCCCTCGTCCACCGGGGCGAGGGCGTCCAGGCTGCGGATCACCGCGAGCGCGTTCTCCCGCTTGCCGGCCCTCAGGTCGTTCTCCGTGAAGCGGCGGAACTCGGCGGAGTGCGCGCGCCGCTCCTCGGCGCGGGCGGGCGAGTCCGGGGCCTGCTCCGGGTCGCAGTAGGCGTCCGGGAAGAGGCGGCGCAGCACCGGGTCGGCGGGCGGCTCGCTCGGCCCCTGTGCGAACAGCTCGGCGAGCGGGTCGCTGGGGGCGTCCGCGCCGGGGCCCGGTCCGATCAGCTCCAGGAGCTGGACGGCGAGCGAGCGGATGATGGAGATCTCGACGTCGTCGAGTGCGACGGCCGCGCCGCCGCCGGGGAGCGGTTCGAAGTGTCCGGGCATGTGATCGGGTCGCTACTTCCGGTCCTGCTGGAGGGTGGCCCACAGACCGTAGCCGTGCATCGCCTGCACGTCGCGCTCCATCTCCTCGCGGCTTCCGCTGGAGACGACCGCCCGGCCCTTGTGGTGGACGTCGAGCATGAGCTTGGTGGCCTTGTCCTTGGAGTAGCCGAAGTACGTCTGGAAGACGTACGTCACGTAGCTCATGAGGTTGACCGGGTCGTTGTGCACGATGGTGACCCAGGGGACGTCGGGCTCGGGTACGGCGAAGACCTCCTCCGCCGACTCGGTGCGTTCGATCTCTACGGGCGCGGGTGACGTCACAGTGCCCATGCTGCCACGGGCCCCGGAAATCGTCACACTGACGAATAGGGGTTACCATTCTCGCCATGGACACAGCGGACCTTCGGCTGCCGGTGGATGTTCCCTCGACGGCACTCTTCACGGACCAGTACGAGCTGACGATGTTGCAGGCCGCGCTGAAGGCCGGTACGGCCGAGCGGCGCAGCGTGTTCGAGGTCTTCACCCGGCGGCTGCCGGAGGGCCGGCGCTACGGCGTGGTCGCGGGCACCGGGCGCGTCCTGGACGCGGTGGAGAACTTCCGCTTCGACGAGGACCTCCTCGGCTTCCTGCGCGAGCAGCGGATCGTCGACGAGGAGACGCTGGAGTGGCTGGCCGGATACCGGTTCACCGGGGACATCTGGGGCTACCCCGAGGGCGAGGTGTACTTCCCCGGCTCCCCGATCCTGCGGGTGGAGGGCAGCTTCGCCGAGTGCGTGCTGCTGGAGACGGTGATCCTCTCCATCCTCAACCACGACTCGGCGATCGCGGCCGCCGCCTCCCGGATGGCCTCCGCCGCGGGGGACCGCCCGCTGATCGAGATGGGCGCCCGCCGCACCCACGAGCTGGCGGCCGTCGCCGCCGCCCGCGCCGCCTACGTGGGCGGTTTCGCCACCACCTCCGACCTCGCGGCCGGCTTCCGCTACGGCATCCCGACCGTCGGCACCTCGGCGCACGCCTTCACCCTGCTGCACGACCGCGAGCGGGACGCCTTCCAGGCCCAGGTGGACAGCCTGGGCCCCGGCACCACGCTGCTGGTGGACACGTACGACGTCGCCGAGGCGGTCCGTGCGGCGGTCGAGGTGGCCGGGCCCGAGCTGGGCGCGGTGCGCATCGACTCCGGCGACCTGCTCCTGGTCGCGCACCGGGTCCGCCAGCAGCTCGACGAGCTGGGCGCGACCGAGACCAAAATCGTGGTCACCTCCGACCTGGACGAGTACGCCATCGCCTCGCTGGCCGCGGCCCCCGTGGACGCGTACGGCGTGGGCACCCAGCTGGTCACCGGCTCCGGGCATCCGACCGCCTCCATGGTCTACAAGCTGGTCGCGCGGGCCGAGACCGCGGACCCGCGGGCGCCGCTGGTGCCGGTCGCGAAGAAGTCCAGCGGCGGCAAGGCGTCCGTCGGCGGCCGCAAGTGGGCGGCGCGGCGGCTGGACGCGGACGGGGTGGCCGAGGCGGAGGTCGTGGGCACCGGACCGGTGCCGGCGGACCTCGCGGACCGGCAGCTGCTGGTCCGGCTGGTGGAGGACGGCCGGGTCGTGGCGCGCGAGCCGCTGGACGTGCCGCGCGCGCGGCACATCGCCGCGCGGGCGAACCTCCCGCTGTCCGCGACGCAGCTGTCGCGGGGCGAACCGGTGCTCCCGACGGAGTACGTGCACGAACGCTCGGGTAGCTAGAGCGGGACCGTTGCCCGCCCCCTCCCCTAAAGGCCCGGAATTCTCTAGGCTCGGGTACTTCACCACCAGGAGAAGGACACCATCATGCGTCGCGCCTTGATCGTCGTGGATGTGCAGAACGACTTCTGCGAGGGCGGCAGCCTCGCGGTGGCCGGGGGCGCGGACGTGGCCGCCGCGATCACCGAGCTGATCGGGCAGGCAGGCGGCACCGGGTACCGCCATGTGGTGGCCACACGGGACTGCCATATCGCGCCCGGCGGCCACTTCGCGGACGACCCGGACTACGTGCGCTCCTGGCCGGCGCACTGCGTCGCCGGCACGGAGGGGGTCGGCTTCCACCCCAACTTCGCCCCCGCGGTCGCCTCCGGCGCGATCGACGCCGTCTTCGACAAGGGCGCCTACTCCGCCGCCTACAGCGGCTTCGAGGGCACCGACGAGAACGACACCCCGCTCGCCGACTGGCTGCGCGTCCGCGAGATCGACGAGGTGGACGTGGTGGGCATCGCCACCGACCACTGCGTCCGCGCGACCGCCCTGGACGCCGTCCGGGAAGGCTTCCGCACCCAGGTCCTGCTGGACCTGACGGCGGGCGTCTCCCCGGAGACGACGGAGAGGGCCCTGGAGGAGCTGAGGGAAGCGGGCGTGGAGCTGGCGGGAAAGCCGGTCCTGAGCGGCTGATCCGCTACTGCGCCACGGCCGTCCTGCGCAGAAGGGCCCGGATCGGATGCCACAGCTCCGGCGGCAGGACACCGTTGTCCGCGGGCGCCGTCCGCCATATGAGGCCGTCTGGATGGTGCAGGACCGCCGTGATCTCGTCCGGTGTCGGAGGCGCGGTGTTGCCCCGCAGGTAGATCGCCCGCAGTCCCAGGTTGCGCAGCCGGGTCAGCGCGCGGGCGCGGTTGCGGGCGTGCACCAGGACGCGCACGCCGGCGGCGTCGTACGGCAGGTTCAGCGCGACGACGACCATGCCGTTCGGCAGTTTGCAGAAGCCTCCAGCGGCCATGCGGTCACATCCCCGTTCCGGTCGGTGTCAATAAGCGAGTCACAGGACGCACCTAAACACGATCGGCGGCGACCCGCCAAGGGGTTGCCGCCGATACGCGTCTGACCTGCGAGGATGCGAGCTACTTCACCGCGGGCCCGACCTTGACCGAGATCGTCGAGCCGTCCTTGGCCTCGTGCGTGATCGAGATCTTGGTGTTGGTGTCAGTTACCTTCACGGCGCCGGACGGGTTCGCCGGGTCGTAGTAGTCGCTGGTGTGGTCGTTGAAGACCGGGACACCCCGCGAGGACTTGATCTTCGTGGCGACGTCCGCCTTGTGCAGCGTGATGCCGTCCGTGCGGTACAGGCTGAACGGGGAGTCGTACGCCTGCATCCGGTTGCGCATCAGCGTGCCGTCGCTCCAGCGCAGCGCGGTCGGGTGCGAGTCGATCGGCAGGATCTGGCCGGCACCAGGATGGTCCTTGGCGTTGGTGTTGTTGTCCGCCTGGGACAGGTCCCACTTCCAGATCAACAGGCCGTTCTGGTACGGGTAGTGCTCCACCCAGTCGGGCCGCGCCGCCGAACCGAAGTTGTACGGGCCGGTCTTGAGCGTGGTGTCGTACGACACGTACTGCCGGTTCTCGGCGATGTAGTACTGCTTGTAGTCCTTGGTGAAGGACGCCCCGATGCGGGAGAAGCCGCTGGAGGTCCACGCGTTGTCCGCCGACTCGGCGTTGTCCGAGAAGACGGGCGCGCCGTCGGCGGTCACCGTGATCTCGTCCGCGGTGAAGCCGTTCTCCGCGACGCCGCCGTCCGTGAGGTAGCGGAAGCGCAGCTGGATCTTCTGTCCCGCGTAGGCGTCCAGGGAGTACGACAGCTTCTTGTTCGTCTCCGAGAAGCCGGTCAGCGCGGGCTTGCCGCCGCCGTCCCGCGGGATGGGCTGACCGTCCGCGGTGCCGTCCAGGGCGGTCCAGTTCGCGCCGCCGTCGGTGGACACCTCGGTGTAGAGGAAGTCGTAGTTGTTCTCGATCGCCCACCAGCCGTCCAGGCTCAGCGTGGCCGAGGACTTGCCGGTGAGGTCGACGGACCGGGTCAGCGTGTTCTTCAGGTCGTTGCCGCTGCCGCTCCACCACTGGCTGGCGCCCTGCGCCGGCTCGGTGATGGTGGTGGTGACCGCCTTGTCGGGCAGGCTGACCACCAGGGCCTGCTTGTTCCTGGTGTTGTACTCGGCGACGCCCAGCTTGTGCGAGGACTTGGTGCCGGCCTTGGCGGTGTCGTAGTTCAGCCAGCCCAGCTGGAGCTTGTCCCAGGCGTTCATGTCGCCGGGCAGGTCGCCGATGGCCTCCTTGCCGGTGCCCAGCCAGGAGCCGGAGGACATCAGGGTCCAGAAGCCGGTGGAGTTGTCGCCGCCGTCGGTGTCGTACTCGTCCGGCAGGCCGAGGTCGTGGCCGTACTCGTGGGCGAAGACGCCGAGTCCGCCGTTCTCCGGCTGGATGGTGTAGTCGCCGACCCAGATCCCGGTGTCGCCGATCTGCGCGCCGCCGAGCTTGTTGGTGGCGGGGCCGGTGGAGCCGGTGTCGGTGCCGAAGGCGTACCAGCGGTGGGCCCAGATGGCGTCCGTGCCCTGGGCGCCGCCGCCCGCGGACTCGTCCTCACCGGCGTGCACCAGCTGGAAGTGGTCTATGTAGCCGTCGGGCTCGTTGAAGTCGCCGTCGCCGTCGTAGTCGTAGCGGTCCCACTGGTCGTACTTGGCGAGGTCCTTCTTGATGTCGGCCTCGGACTTGCCGGCCGCCTTCTGCTGGGCGACCCAGGCGTTCAGGCCGTCGCGGACGACGTTCCAGACGCTGGTGCAGTTGGTCGAGCCGCACGCGTTGTTGCCGTAGCGGGCCTCGTTGTAGGGGACCTTGACCCAGTCGGAGACCTCGCCGTCCACGGAGTAGCGGCCCGAGGACTGCTTCTCGTAGTACTTCTTCAGCGACTCGGTCTTCTTGCCGGTGCCGAAGTAGAGGTTCTGGAAGTGCTTCTGGTCGTAGTCCTTCTGCCAGGCCGTGGAGTTGTCCTTCGCGCGGTCCGGCGCGGCGATCTGGTTGTGCAGCGGGCCGGGGGTCCCGCCGTACTTGGGGTCGGTCTTGTCGCCGAACTCCACCAGGATGGTGAAGATCTTGTCGGTCTTCTCGCGGCTGAGCTCGACGTACTTGCTCTTGCCCTTGCCGCTCTTGAGCTTGACGACCTGGGAGCCGTCGCGCTTCTGCGGGCTCGTCTTGCCCGCGATGAGCTGGTTGAGTGCCTCTTCGCGCTGGGCCTTGCGGGTCTTGCTCAGCGGGCCGTCGAGGTCGTGCGTCTTCTGCCGCACCGGGGCCGGGTCGTGCCGGTGTACGGCACCGGCCGGGCCTCGCTGGGTGCTCGCCTCCGCCACGGCGAAGGTGGCGAACGTGGCGGAGGCCGCCGCGAGCGTCACACCGATCGCGGCCGCTCTGAACGTCCAGGATCTGCTGGTCACTTGAGTTCCTCCCCCGCGCCCCGCGCGCGGACAGGGGGTTCCCGTGATCGGAAGTCCGTGCGCGCATGACAAGCGCGTGTTCAAGTGACGTAATTTGACTAGAGGTTTAGAAGAAAAGACAGATCTTGACTCGGTAAGGTCTGGTGCACTATGCGGAGTTGACGCCCGCTTTAGGCACGGCGTGCTTCCTGTGCGCCCCCCATGCTTCGGCGGCGTGGGTGAGGTCACGCTTACCTGGACGCACGTTCGGGCATGCAGGCGGGGAGAGCGTCGAACGGCCACCCCGACACCCGAAGACCTCCGAGGACACGATTGCCATGCCTCGTCCGACCGTCGCCCAGCTCGCCTACGGCGCGAGCACCGTGATCTTCTCGACCATCGCCATGCTGCTGCTGTCGCAGACGGGTTCGGGGGTCGGGATCGCCGTCATCGCCCTCGCGGCGCTCGCACTCGGACTGCTGGTCGCGATGACGGTGCCGGCCGGGCCCCGCGGCACACCGCAGGAGGCCGCCGGGACGGCCCCGGAGGGGGAGCGCGTCCCGACTGCCATGTGAGGTCGTCCGGTCAGCGGCGCGGTTCGGTCCCGGTGCTGACCACGACCGTCTTGGCGGCCTTGTCGTGCAGGCCCTGCTTGTAGGGCTTGTCGAAGAAGCTCCAGCCGCCGCAGATCACGGTCCACACGCAGGCGCAGCAGAAGGCGAACGGCAGCCACAGCACGAGGGCGCGGAGGAGCGAGGTCTGGGCGCTGGGGGTGGCCCCGTCGGAGAGGTTGGCCACCCGCATGCCCAGCCACTTCTTGCCGAGGGTCTGGCCCGTCCTGTGGATGAAGAAGGTGTCGTAGGCGATGTAGAGCACGGCGGCGATGACGGACTGTCCCAGGGAGCGCGCGGCGTTGATCTGGTCGCCGTTCACGTCGTACTCGCGCACGTTGAACGCCCAGGTGAGCAGGTAGACGACGATGCCGACCAGGATCATGTCGATGATGCGGGCGAGGGTCCGCTTGGCACTGTCGGCGAGCGGGGGCATGCCGGCGAGGGGGTCGGCGGGGTAGCCGCCGGCGCCGTGCGGACCGCCCCCGTAGGGGCCGCCGCCGTACGGGCCGCCGCCGGGCGGGGGCTGGTCGCCCCCGTAGGGCCCGCCCCCGTACGGGCCGCCGGAGGGCGGGGGCTGCGGGCCTCCGTAAGGGGGCGGCTGCTGACCCCCGTAAGGGGGCTGCTCGCCGCCCGGCGGCGGGGAGTCGTACGGCGAGCCCTGCCCCTGCTGCGGCGGGGGCGGCTTCCTGAACGGGTCGTCCTCGGGTGGCTGCTCTCCGGAGCCGGGGGGCGGTGCGCTGCTCATGGCCCGAGTGGATCGCGAACGCCCCGGCTCCGCACCCGGCGGACGGCCGACCGGGGTACGGCCGTCCGGAGCACCGGCGGGTCCGCTCCTGCCGGTCAGCCCGCCACGAAGGTGTGCGCCGCCTTGTCGTGCAGGCACTGGTGCCAGGGCCGGTCGAACAGGCACCACAGCACGCCCACGATCCCGATGCCGAGCACCCCCGGAACGCTGTACACCAGCCAGCGGCGCAGTGCGGGGGCGAAGGCCGGGGGTTCGTGGCCCTCGATGTCGCGCACGTCGAGGCCGCACAGCTTCTTGCCGAGGGTGCGGCCCCACTTGACGGTGGGCAGCACCTCGTAGCCCACGCCGAGGAGGAGCAGCACGGCGAGGACGATGCCGAGGCTGGTGCCGGTGGTGCCGTCGAGCAGCCAGACGGTGACCTCGTGCCCCGACTGCCGGGCCGCGTCGACCTTCTGCTGGATGTGGTCGGCGGCCCGGATGCCGAGCGGGACGGCCGCGACTGCGGTCACGGCGCCCACCACCACGGTGTCGATCAGCCGGGCCGCGAGCCGCTTGCCCAGTCCGGCGGGGCGGGCGGCGGCCTGTCTGCGCGCCGCCGCCTGGAAGGGGTCCTCCACCGGCGGCTTCCACGGCGCGACGGGCTGCTCCTGTGCCGCTCCCCCGGCCAGCTGGTGCACCTGCTGCGCCCAGGACCCCCCTGCGGGGCCGCCCTGCTGCGGCACCTGCGGGGCGGCGGGCGCGGGCTGCCGGTTCTGCGGCGGCTGCACGGCGCCGAAGCCGGGCTGCGGGGAGGAGGGGACCGCGGGGGCGGCGGGCGCCGGGGGCGTCGCGGGGGTGGGCGCGGCGACCGGGCCCTGGGTGCCGAGGCCGGGCACGTCGGTCTGCTTCGGCGGCACCGGGCGGATGGTCATCGTGCCGTCGTCCGTACGACCGGTGACCGGCCGCCGGAAGACGAAGGTGCCGGGGTCGGGGGCGTCGTGCCCGGCCGGCGGGATCGTCGCGGTGCCGTCGCCGCGCTCCGCCCGCCCCTCGGGCTGCGCGGAACCCTCGGCGGGCAGCCGGGGGTCGGATACCCAGGGGGCACCGGATTGCGCGGGCACCGCTGCCTGGCGCGGATCGGGGTGCCCGCTGCGGGGCGCGCCCTGCTGTCCGGAGGAGGCCCGCTGGTCCCATGAACCGCCCGGTCCCGGACGGCCCGGCCCGCCCGGCGCACCCGAGGGGTGGCCCGACTGGCCTGCCGGGCCTTCCTGTTGGCCGGGTACGCCCGCGCCCGCCGGTCCGGACCGCCCCGGCCGGTCCGCCCCCGCCTGTCCGCCGAAAGCACCCGCCTGGCCCCCTTGACCGGGCACGCCCGCCCGGCCCGGAGCACCGGCCCCGTCCGCCGGGGGCCACTGCCCGGCCGCCCCCGAACCGCCCGCCGCGGGGGCGGAGTTGCCCGTGACCGCCGGTCCGGAGGCCGCCGGCCCGTCGGGTTCCTCGTCGAAGAAGTGCGGACCCGTCTCCTCCACGGCCGGGGTGGCGCCGGGGGGTGGGGCGAGCGATTCGCCGTCCTTCGGCGCCGGGCGGCTGGTGCCGGGCACCCAGGCGGCGCCGTTCCAGTACCGGACGTAGCCGGGGATGGACGGGTCCGGGTAGTAGCCCTCGCGGGGCCGGTCGTCACCGGGGGCCGGGGTTGGGGCGCTCATGTCCGTCGTCCCGTATCTGCTCGTGGGTGGGATGGGGCCACCCACATCTATCAGACGCGGGCACGCGCCACCGCCACTCCCGCGGGTCCCACCCCATCCGGGCAATGCCGTGTCCGCTCCCCGGTCCGATCCGAAAAAAATTTCTCCCGACCCGCGTAATGCCCGGCCCGCCACCCGCTCTCCTCCGGTACGGGCCCGCACCGAGCGGTCCCCGGCCCGAAAGGAAGTCCAGGTCATGCAGCACACCGTGGTGGAGCGGGAGATCGAACTCAAGCTGATCCTGTCGCCCGAGCGGAGCATCCCGGTCCCGGCCCGGCTCGCCTACCGCTCCGACGACCCCTACGCCGTCCACGTCGTCTTCCACATCGACTCCGAGTTCCCGGTGCACTGGACCTTCGCCCGCGATCTGCTGGTGGAGGGCGTGTTCCGGCCGTGCGGGCACGGGGACGTGCGGGTGTGGCCGACGAAGTCGCAGGGGCGCAGGGTCGTCCTGATGGCGCTCAGCTCACCCGACGGCGACGCGCTCCTGGAGGCGCCGGTCCCGCAGGTCTCCGCCTGGCTGGAGCGGACCCTGCGCGCGGTCCCGCCGGGCGCGGAGGGCGGCCGGCTCGGCATCGACGACGCCCTCGACCAGCTCCTCGCCCGGTGAACCCGCCCGGTGCGCCGGGCCCGGTGGCCTCAGAGGACCTTGCCCGGATTGAGGATGCCGAGCGGGTCGAAGACCTGCTTCACCGACCGCTGCATCTCCACCCCCACCGGCCCGATCTCCCGTGCCAGCCACTCCTTCTTCAGTACTCCGACGCCGTGTTCGCCGGTGATGGTGCCGCCCAGTTCCAGGCCGAGGGCCATGATCTCGTCGAAGGACTCGCGGGCCCGGCGGGACTCGTCCTCGTCCCCGGCGTCGAAACAGACGGTCGGATGGGTGTTGCCGTCGCCCGCGTGGGCGCAGACGCCGATCGTCAGGCCGTACTTGGCGGCGATCGCCTCGACGCCCTCCAGCATGGCGCCCAGCTTGGAGCGGGGTACGCACACGTCGTCGATCATCGTCGTGCCCTTGACCGCCTCCAGCGCGGTCAGCGAGAGCCGCCGGGCCTTGAGGAGCAGCTCGGACTCGGCCGCGTCCTCCGCCGGGACGACCTCGGTGGCACCGGCGGCCTCGCACAGCGCGCCGAGGGCGGCGAGGTCGGCGGCCGGGTCCGGGGTGTCGAAGGCGGCGAGCAGCAGCGCCTCGGTGGTCTCCGGCAGGCCCATGTGGGCCATGTCGTTGACCGCCTTGACGGTCGTATGGTCCATCAGTTCGAGGAGCGACGGGAGGTGACCGCCCGCCATGATCCGGCAGACGGCGTCGCAGGCGCTCGCGGCGGAGGGGAACTCGGCGGCCAGCACCAGCTGCGCGGGCGGCTTGGGCTTCAGGGCGAGCACCGCGCGTACGACGATGCCGAGGGAGCCCTCGGAGCCGACGAAGAGGCGGGTGAGGTCGTAGCCCGCGACGCCCTTGGCGGTACGCCGTCCGGTGGTCATCAGGCGGCCGTCGGCGAGGACGACGTCCAGACCGAGGACGTACTCGGCGGTCACGCCGTACTTCACACAGCACAGCCCGCCGGAGCCGGTGCCGATGTTGCCGCCGATGGTGCACATCTCCCAGCTGGAGGGGTCCGGCGGGTAGTACAGGCCGTGTTCCTCGACGGCGCGGGAGAGATCCGCGTTGATCACGCCCGGTTCGACCACGGCGACCCGGTCGACGGGGCTGATCTCCAGGATGCGGTTCATCTTGGTGAGGGACAGCACGATGCAGCCGTCCGACGCGTTGGCCGCGCCGGACAGGCCGCTGCGGGCGCCCTGGGGGACGACGGGGACGCGCAGTTCGGTGGCGGTGCGCATGACGTGCTGCACCTGTTCCACGGTGCGCGGCAGGACCACGACGGCGGGGGCTCCGGCGGGGCAGAAGCTCGCCATGTCGTGGGCGTAGGCGGCCGTGACATCGGGGTCGGTCAGCACGGCCTCGGGGGGCAGGCCGGCCAGGAGCCGGTCGGTGAGGTTGCCGGCTGCTGCGGTGGCTTCATCGCGACGTGCTTCGATGCGGCTCATGATCACAGGTTCGCACTCACGGCCACCGGTGTGAACCCCGTCAGCCTCTCGCCACACTCGGCGCGATCTTCTTGTCGTATTGACGCACAGTGAGCGCCATGGACTACAGAGTGAGCGAGCCGGGAACGTCCCTGCCCAGCGGGCCGCCCGCGCCGCGCCGTTCCGCGCGGCTGCTGCGGCGGGTACTGGTCACCGCGCTGAGCGGCGGTGTGGTCGCGGGCGCGGTCCTTGCCATCTGGCCGGGGCTGAGAACCGGGGCCGCGAGTCCGCCCGCGCCGGGGCCGCGGGCCCACCGGGCGCAGCTGCGCGCCCCCGCGCAGGCGGCGCAGGCGCTGACCGCGGTGACCACCGGGATGCCGGCGACGCTGCCCGCCCTGACGGCGCTGATCGGGCAGCAGGAGCAGCGGGTGCGGGCCCAGCCGCGGGACGCGAAGGCGTGGGCGGTGCTGGGGACGGCGTACGTCGAGCGGGGGCGCGCCGCGGCCGCGGCGGCGGACTTCCCGCGGGCCGAGCGGGCGCTGGAGACCTCGCTCCAGGTGGTGGACGAGGAGCAGAACCTCCCGGCGCTGGACGGCATGGCCGCGCTGTCCCTGGCGCGCCGCGACTTCACCGAGGCGAAACGTTACGCCGAGGAGGCGCAGGAGCTGGCGCCGGCGCGGTGGTCGTCGTACGCCCGGCTGATCGACGCGGACACCGGGCTCGGCGACTACGAGGCGGTCGGCAAGTCCCTGGAGAAGCTGATGGCGCTCAAGCCGGGGGCGGCCGAGCGGCCCGCGGTGATGGCGCAGGCGGCCGCGGTGTACCGGAACCGGGGCTGGCGCGAGGACGCGGTGGCCCAGCTCTCCGACGCGGCCGCCGCCGCCCGCACCCCGGCCGAACAGGCCGCCTATCTCACCCAGCTCGGTCAACTGGCCTTCGAGCGCGGGGACTTGCCGGACGCGCTGCGCCACTACGACGCGGCGCTGCGCCAGGACGCCGACCAGCCGGCGGCACCGGCGGGGCGGGCGCGGGTGCTGGCGGCGCTGGGCCGCACGACGGAGGCGGTCACCGCGTACCGCAGCGCGCTGGCCCGCCGGCCGGACCCGCGCGACGCGCTCGACCTGGGCGAGCTGTACGAGTCGCTGGGCATGGCCAAGCAGGCCCGCGAGAGCTACGACCGGGTGCGGGAGCTGGCACGGCGGGAGGCGTCGGACGGGGTGGACGACGAGCTGGTGCTCGGCCGGCTGGAGGCCGACCACGGGGACGCCCAGCAGGCCGTGGAGCGGCTGCGCGCCGAGTACGACCGCCAGCCCGGAATCGAGGTGGCCGACGCGCTCGGCTGGGCGCTGCACCGGGTCGGGGAGGACGACGAGGCCCTGGAGTACGCCACGACGGCCACGGACGGCACGAAGGGCGGCGGGGTGCGCAGCGCGCTGTACGCCTACCACCGGGGCGCGATCGAATCCGCGCTGGAACTGGACGGCCCCGCCCGCCGCAGCCTCCAGGAGTCCCTCCAGATCAGTCCGGTCTTCTCCCCCCTGTGGTCGCGCGAGGCGAGGTCGGCCCTCGCGGCGCTGGGGAACCCGCCGGACGTGGCGGTGCCGGGGTGAGGCGTCCGGGCGGACGCGCGACGGGGACCGGCCGGTGGTACGGCACCGGCCGGTCCCCGTCACGGGGGCGGCAGTCGCTCTCTTCGGAGGGCAGCCTCTCCAGAGGTTGCCGCGTCTAGAGGTTGCCGCGCTTGGCCTGCTCGCGCTCGATCGCCTCGAACAGGGCCTTGAAGTTGCCCTTGCCGAAGCCCATGGAGCCGTGCCGCTCGATGAGTTCGAAGAACACCGTCGGCCGGTCCTGGACGGGCTTGGTGAAGATCTGCAGCAGGTAGCCGTCCTCGTCCCGGTCGACGAGGATCTTCAGCTCGCGCAGCGTCTCCACGGGCACCCGCGTCTCGCCGGCCCACTCGCCGAGGGTCTCGTAGTACGAGTCCGGGGTGTTGAGGAACTCGACGCCGGCCGCGCGCATGGTGCGCACGGTCTGCACGATGTCGTTGGTGTTCAGCGCGATGTGCTGGACGCCGGGACCGCCGTAGAACTCCAGGTACTCGTCGATCTGGGACTTCTTCTTGGCGATGGCCGGCTCGTTGAGCGGGAACTTCACCTTCAGGGTGCCGTCCGCGACGACCTTCGACATCAGCGCGCTGTACTCGGTGGCGATGTCGTCGCCCACGAACTCCTTCATGTTCGTGAAGCCCATGACCTTGTTGTAGAACCCGACCCACTCGTCCATCTTGCCGAGTTCGACGTTGCCGACGCAGTGGTCGATCGCCTGGAAGGTGCGGTGCTCGGGCTGCGCGACCATCGGCTCGGTGGCCACGAAGCCGGGGAGGTAGGGGCCCTCGTAACCGGAGCGCTCCACCAGGGTGTGGCGGGTCTCGCCGTAGGTGGCGATGGCCGCGAGGACGACGGTGCCGTGCTCGTCCTTGACCTCGTACGGCTCGTCGATCGAGCGGGCGCCCTGCGCGACGGCGTACTCGTACGCGGCGCGGGCGTCCGGGACCTCGATGGCCAGGTCGATGACGCCGTCACCGTGCTCGGCGACGTGCTGCTCGATGAACCGGCCCCAGTCGCTGGACTGCTTGATCACCGAGGTGAAGACGAACCGGGCCGAGCCGTTCTCCAGGACGTAACTGGCGGTCTCGCGGCTGCCGTTCTCCGGTCCGGAGTAGGCGACCAGCTTCATGCCGAAGGCGGAGGAGTAGTAGTGCGCCGCCTGCTTGGCGTTGCCCACGGCGAAGACGACCGCGTCCATTCCCTTGACCGGGAAGGGGTCGGCCTGCCGGGCGGTCGCGTCGGGAGTGTGCTGTGTGGTCTGCGTCATAGCCGAAGGGTGACCGGACTCTGCAAGGTGCGCAATAGTTCGCGTATTCACTGGGCAATTTGTTAGGTGATAAGGCCCAGTGGCCGGACTTTCTGTACAGGATGACCATCCCAGGAGGGACTGTGGCGATCGATCATCTGGACGGGCGGATCATCGTGCTGCTGGCACGCGAGCCGCGCATCGGCGTCCTGGAGATGTCCCGGCGGCTCGGGGTCGCGCGGGGCACGGTGCAGGCGCGGCTCGACCGGCTCCAGTCGAACGGCGTGATCCGCGGCTTCGGCCCCCAGGTGGACCCGGCGGCCCTCGGATACCCGGTCACCGCCTTCGCCACGCTCCAGATCCGGCAAGGCCAGGGGGCGGACGTACGCGCCTATCTGGCGACGGTGCCGGAGGTGCTGGAGCTGCTGACCACGACCGGCAGCGGGGACATGCTGTGCCGTCTCGTGGCCCGCTCGAACGCCGATCTGCAGCGGGTGATCGACCGGGTCGTCGGCTTCGAGGGCATCGTGCGGGCGTCCACGGCGATCGTGATGGAGAACCCGGTGCCGCTGCGGGTGATTCCGCTGGTGGAGCAGGCGGCGGAGGAGTGACCGGCCCCGGTGGCGCCGGCTTCGGCACCGACAGGCCGTCACCATGACCCGTATGCAAAGGAGTTGATGCAAAAGAGGCGTTGCAAAGAAGGCTTTGCATAGCTATCTTTGTATGCATGACGGAGCACGAGGACTACAAACCGCGCAGGCTGGACGCCCGCTCGCTGCGCGGGCTCGCCCACCCCCTGCGGATGCAGCTGCTGGACACTCTGCGGCGGCACGGCCCCGCCACCGCGTCCCAGCTGGGCGAGCGCCTCGGCGAGTCCAGCGGCGCGACCAGCTATCACCTGCGCCAGCTCGCCGAGCACGGCTTCGTCGAGGACGCCCCGGAGCGCGGCAAGGGCCGGGAGCGCTGGTGGCGGGCGGTGGACCAGGGACTGGCGTTCGACAGCGCGGACTTCGAGGACGCGAGTCCCGAGGTGCGGGGGCTGACGGAGATGTTCTTCCAGGAGAGCGCGGCACGGCACGCCCGCGAGCTGGCCACCTGGATCGGCACCCGCGACCAGTGGTCCGCGGAGTGGTCCCGGTCCACCGACATGAGCGACATGACGCTGCGGCTCACGCCCGAGCTCGCGAGCGAACTCATCGAGAAGATGCACGACTTGGTGGACGACTACCGCAACAGGGCCGGCGCGCGGACACCCGGAGCCGAGCAAGTGCGCGTCCACACGCACCTGTTCCCGATCGAATCGCAGTGACCCACACCGCGGTGAACCGACTCGCGGTGCACCGAACCGACATGAGAGGCCACGTCATGGACATCAACGCCCAGCTCGCCCGGCAGCACCGTGCGGACCTCCACACGGGAGCCGCCGCCGACCGCCTCGCCGCCGCGGTGAAGCCGCCGACGGAGCTGCGGACCCGTGTCGGCTGGACCCTGATCGGACTGGGCCTGCGCCTCGCGGCCGGCCCCCGCCGGACCGTGGCGCTCGCGGGCTAGGGCTGCCGCGCGAAGCCACGCACGCGGGCTTGGAGGCGCTCGAACGCCGGCCCTCCTGGCGTGACCGCCGCACGCACCCGGTCGTTCAACCGGCGTGATCACGCTTCGCACCACTGCCGCAAAGGTCGGACTTGCGGGCCTGGCACTCGGATCAGGCATCACCTCCGCAGCGCCCGCATCGGCCGGAGGCATCGGCGACTTCCTTTCACCCGCCTTCGGCACCTCGTGCGCCAACCTGCATACCGGCGCCCAGGCCCATGGCCGCACGACGCACGAGACCGGAGCCCTCGACAGCAACCTCGCCGGTCTCCCGCTCGGCGGCGCCCTGAACCAGTGCGGTGGAGCGGACATGCCACTGAACACATCGCACTACAGGGCGCAGACGGCTTGGCTCACCGGCAACATCAACTGGACGGAATCAGCAGAGCTCGAGGACTGAGCGAGCGCAGAGCGCATGACGACGGGAGTCGTCGGACAGGACCTAGCAGCTCGGTACCGAGCCCTTCCCGGTCTCCAGGGCGCGCAGCGCGTCGACCGTGCCCTTCAGGGTGGTCACCGGCACCAGGCGCAGGCCCTTGGGCAGACCGCCGCGGGCATCGGCGCACTCGGCCTTCGGGACCAGGAAGACCGTGGCACCGTCCCGGCGGGCCGCCTGCGTCTTGAGGCCCACGCCGCCGACCGCGCCGACCCGGCCCGCCGCGTCGATCGTGCCCGTACCGGCGATGGTGCGGCCCCCGGTCAGATCGCCGCCGTGGCCGTCGCCGCGCAGCTTGTCGATGATCCCCAATGTGAACAGCAGGCCCGCGCTCGGACCGCCCACGTCGGCCAGCTTCAGCGTGACCTTGACCTTCTCGGGGCTCAGGTCCAGATACGTCAGCGCCGCGCTGGTCGCCGCGTCCTGCGACTGCCGCATCTGTGCCGTGTTGTGCTGCTCGATCTCCTTGAGCGTGTTGCCGCTCGGGTACACCGCGTCGCGCGGCATCACGGCCCGGTCGGTGCGGAACCAGTCACCGGCGAGGTCGGAGAAGGTGAGCCGGGCGTCCGGGCCGGTCGCCTCGATGGTGACCATCCTCAGCTGCCCGCTCGTCCGGCGGGTGTCGGTTCCCTTGACGGTGATCACCTGCGCACCCCGGTTCGCGCCCAGCACGTTCGCCGTCAGGCCGGGCTGCGCCACGGAGAACGGCAGCGGCGCGAACAGCGCGGTGGCGATCAGCGCGACGACGGGAAGCGCGCACAGGGCGAGGGCCTGGGGGCGCGTGAGACGTGAGAGCACGGGTTCAATTTACGTGACGGGTGCCGTCCGGCGGCCCGGCGGTGACCGACCGGTGACCGGGCGGACCGGGATCACGCTGCTCGGGTGGGGCACCAAGGCAGGGGCCGCCGCGCAGACGGCGGTGCTGGTCCCGGTGCTGCGCGGAGCCGGCTTCCGCTGGCGGCCCCGCTTCGACTGGCGGGGCAGCGGACTGCCCCGCCCGCTGCGATCGGTCGGCTGGCTGGCTGGTGCTGCTGGTCCTCGCCAACCAGGCCGCCTACGCCGTCGCGACCCGGCTCGCCACGGACGGGCCTGCACCGGGGCCCCGGCTACAGCGCCTACACCGGCGCCCACGCCCTGCGGGTCGTACCGCACGGCATCATCACGGTCTCCCTCGTCACCGCGCTGCTGCCGCGGAGGAGCGCGGCCGCCGTCGACGCGGACACCCGCGCGACAACCGTTTCCGGCCACCGCCGGGTGGCGGGCCGGTCGTGCCCCGCGGCGGGGTCGCCGACACCCTCACGGGGCGCGGCAACAGCCGTCGGCTCCGGCGCGCACCGCGGCCCCGTGGCTCAGCGCAGCGCCTCCGCCACTTCCCGAGCCGCCTCCACCACCCTGGGCCCGACGCGTTCCGGGACGGAGTCCGCGAGCATCACGACGCCCACGCTGCCCTCCACTCCGGTCACCCCCAGCAGCGGCGCGGCCGCCCCGCACGCCCCGGTCTCCAGTTCGCCTCGCGTCAGGGTGTACGCCTGCTGGCCCGCCGGGGGGGGGGGGGGGGGGGGGGGGGGGGGGGGGGGGGGGGGGGGGGGGGGGGGGGGGGGGGGGGGGGGGAGGGGAGGGGGGGGGGAGGGGGCGGGGC